>NZ_AJKI01000072.1 GCF_000259075.1 Marinilabilia salmonicolor JCM 21150 | reverse complement strand
CCGGTACCCCCGGGCTGGGAAAATTTCTTACTTTTACATTACGTGGGAGGCCGAGGGCTTACTTTATTATTGCCAATAAAATAAGAAACCAATAAGTAATCATGGACATCGCTTCTTATTAATAATCCTATTAAATACTAGTATTGAAATATTTGAATTTTATCTTAGTACATGACAAAACAGTTAAATAATTGAAAATCAATAAAATAACAGTCTAAAAATTTG
>NZ_AJKI01000071.1 GCF_000259075.1 Marinilabilia salmonicolor JCM 21150 | reverse complement strand
ATTAATTGAGAAGGTATTTTGTCCATTATCCTACAATTTTCAAATGATTAGCGTTCTTTGTCCAATGCTGCTGCAATAGTTTAGCGTGTTCCTCTTCAGATACTTTCAGGTACTTAAGAAAAGCAGATTCGCTTTTATGGCCTGTGATCCGCATAATTGACTGAGAAGGAAAGCCCGATTTGTATAAATTAGTGGCAAATGACCGCC
>NZ_AJKI01000070.1 GCF_000259075.1 Marinilabilia salmonicolor JCM 21150 | reverse complement strand
ACTTATGGCGAAACCAGGCAAGTTGATCGGTTAGCTTATGGATTTGTTGATCCTTTTTAGCCACGACAGACGTCAATTCCTGGTTTTTTGCTTCCAGGGTATCCAAGGTCCCATTGTCAACTTTTCGCAACCGGGAAAGCTCTTGAAAGAGCTCATCACGTTCCTGCAGAAGCTCCTGTATTAACATATCCTTATCGGTTGCAAAATCGCTCATCTATCACTGTCTGATTACGAGCTTAAAGATAGCAAAATCAAGGCTTACAGCCAATTTTTTCTATCTAAAAAACCTGAAAAGATGCTTCTTTTTGTCGCCTTTTCAAGACACGTTTTCTGGGCTTCACATTCTTTACAATCATCATCAGATCGTGCCACCCGATGGCATGAGATAGGAGGCTTTCATCGAAGCTGGGCAATTTAAAAACACCACCGTCTAACTTCTTGTGGTAGATTACCAGTCCTCCGTGTTCCAGATGAAGAATCTTCATGGTGGTCAGCCTCCGGTTGACAAAAATGAAAACTTCTCCGTTTTGAACGTCGCGCTTCATCTCCGACTTTATGATACCGCTAAGGGTGTAAAAACTTTTGCGCATATCTACCGGCGCAGGATAAAGAAAGTACTTTAGCTTACTATGTAAATGAAACATCGGCCTCAATCGAATAAGTGAACAATCGCTTTTAGTAACTCCATATCGATATTGTCTCTTAACACCATCTTTGTGCCGTTAGGAAACACAAACTCAATGGGGGCATTATTCCCTGGGGCGTGAGAACTTTTTATGGGAGCTTGGATTGTCCGCCTCTCAGTAGCTTGTTGGTTAGAATCAAACACCAAGGGGACAAAACTCGAAGGCTGATGTTGCGATGTCTCTTCTAATTTGTTTCTCCAGTAGTAAA
>NZ_AJKI01000069.1 GCF_000259075.1 Marinilabilia salmonicolor JCM 21150 | reverse complement strand
TTCCATGGGCGACCAGACTTGGTTGATGGAGTGGCTCCGGCATTGTGACGATTTAAGCGCTCTTGAATATCCGAGGCGCTTCCGATATAATAGTGGTCACGAGAAGTGCTGTAAAGAATGTAAACGTAGTGTGGCATAAGGAGAAGGGTTTAATGAAAAAAGGATTAAAACTGTTAAGTTCTAACCCTTCGTAGCGAGAGGCGGGCTTGAACCGCCGACCTTCCCGATTTAGATCGGGACGCTCTAACCAGTTGAGCTATCAATTAACGTTTCGATGTAGAT
>NZ_AJKI01000068.1 GCF_000259075.1 Marinilabilia salmonicolor JCM 21150 | reverse complement strand
GTGATGCCTTATAATAATGAAGTGGTCAGAATGATTGGAAATGGTGAAGGAAATAATACTCTTGAGGTGATGGGTGATTTCACAATTATTCGTGATCTAATTATTACGCAAACTGAACGAAAAAGAGTTTCAGCAACCAATGATAGCTGGCCTGATGATGTAAATACTGAAAATGGGATAGCAATCGGAGGTGAAGGGGTTAAATTAATCAATTCTACTATTTATAATGTATATAGTAATGGATTGGGAAGTTCCTCCAGTGCAGTTGATCTTGAAATAAGCGGATGTATTATTTTTCATGCAGGCTGGAAGGGCAGTTCAAGAGGT
>NZ_AJKI01000067.1 GCF_000259075.1 Marinilabilia salmonicolor JCM 21150 | reverse complement strand
AACCATCATTAACAAAACTTAAATCATTATCGCAGATATCTTTTCCCTTATCCTTATCTTTATCTTTCTCCTTCTCTTTATCGGCTTTTTTGGGTTCGCTTGGGTTTTTTGGGTTTTCAATTAACCCAGTGGGTTTTTTGGGTTCGCTTGGGTTTTTCTTTGGTCTTCCTCCCTTGGTTCCGTTGCCTCTGTTCCTTTCAACTATGGCTTGATACTTTTTTTCATCTAAATGAAATTGATTTAAAAAGAACATGAAGGCCATTTTAATGTCTGGGTCGGTTTCGGTTGCTCCTTTGACTTGATATTCGTAAATAGCTCGAAAAAGTCTTCCCAGCTGTTCATCTGAAAGGTCTTTTATAGGCTCCCAAAAGCCCTTGTATAAGAGAAACCCGTCTTTCATTATCAATAACCTGTTATTGGTTGAAATATCCTTTCAATTATTTTAATTTTCCCGGTGTCGGGGTCAACTGCTACGCCGTAGGTGTTATCCTTAAGCATGGTTAACCTCCTTTTTCCTTATTAAGTTATCAATGTCCGATTTCCGGTAACGGACAAAGCGTCCCAGCTTTACAGGCTTAAGGAATTCTTTTTGCTCCCAGCGCCAAAGAGCTGTCCGGCTTATTTTGAGCAAGGCCATTGCTTCGTCAACCGTTAATAACTCTTCTTCATCTTTATCTTTCGGCTGATAATTAGCCAATACAGACTTGGCTACGCTGGTAGCAAATTCCTGAAGGTCTTTTGGAGTTACGGGAATACTTACATTTAAATTTCGTTCGTTAATTAGTGTTTGAATAGTTTCCATGTTTTCCAGTTTTTCAGTTATTTATTGTTGAACACAACAAAATTAGAAATGAAATATTATCGTAACAAATTGAAAGACAGTATTATATCTAAACTGTTTTAGATGAATTTAGATTTATGGCATAAAAAAAGGCCAAATTAATGGCCTTCAATTACTTATATTTTAGATGAGTTTTTCGTTAATTTCTGATTCCTGATTTTTTGTTAATAAAATAGCCTTCACTGTAACCAAGATTTTCAAGAATATCTATGATGTCACCGCCCGGGTTATCCTTAGTTCGAGAATTATCATAAAGTCTTTTCCCATCAGGAAGCATAAAGTAGTTATTCCACGTCCTATATTTGCCATGCCCATTGTCAATCATTCCTAAATGATCGCAAAATCTTATTGCCTCTGCAGGTGGACCTGTCCATACAATTTTGTTTTCCTCCTTCTCTGGTATCGATCCTTTGTTAATTGCATTGTTAAATCGTTCCGGGTTTTCATTGGAGATATATTTGCTATCTGCCAATTTTAGCATTAAAATAGAATGATCTTTTTTGAAAGTCTTTTCATATAGAAAGTCTAAATAATTAAGTAACTCAGATGCTTCCCCTATTTCCTTGGAGAAAGGAAGGTTTTCCAATTCATGAATTAAGTTGCTGGGCTCTTCTTTGGTTTCTTCCGGCTCCCTTAATCTGCTTTCTATGTGTAATACGTGGGTTTTTCCCGTTAGCAAACTTCGCTTAAAAATATCTTTGTATTGTTTGGTAATGTCATTGCCCAAATTTCTGCCAATAACTTCATCAAACAATACAGATCTGGCTTTGGGGTCGTTTTTCCTTTTTGCATTAACTTCTGCAATAGCCCATCGGATCGCAACAGGCAGTTTCTGAATTTCTTTTTTTGTGTTCTGAATTTCTTCTCTAATGAGTTCTTTTAACTCTTCATCATTTTCCATAAGATCAACAGATAAAAGGAAATTAAACATATTAGAGGTTCCAAACTTTTGCCTAAGGTGGTATATTAATTGAGAAGGTATTTTGTCCATTATCCTACAATTTTCAAATGATTAGCGTTCTTTGTCCAGTGCTGCTGTAATAGTTTAGCGTGTTCCTCTTCAGATACTTTCAGATATTTAAGAAAAGCTGATTCGCTTTTGTGACCAGTGATCCGCATAATTGACTGAGAAGGAAAGCCCGATTTGTATAAATTAGTGGCAAATGACCGCCGGGCCGTGTGGCTGGATACTAATTCCCACTTTTGCCGTTTTACAGTTCTTTTGATGCCTCCGCGGGTCTCTGAGATATGAAGCTCATCATTTAGTTCTGCCAGTTTTACAATTTCTTTAAGAAAGTCGTTTGTTTTTTGGTTGCTTATGGCCGCTGGAAGTTGACCTTCATATTTTTCCAGAATGGAAGTAACAACCGGGTGTAATGGAATTACAACCCTGTCACCTGTTTTGGATTGTATAACACGGATAAACCCGTCCTGAATATTTTCCGGCCTCACTCGTGAAAGGTCGCCAAATCTTAAGCCAGTCCAGCAACCGACCAAAAACAAATCTCTTACCCGTTCCAAATATGGCCTATTTGAAAGGTCAATTTGTTGAATGCGGCTCAATTCGGCTTCATTTAGATAGATGCTGTCTGTCTCTACCTGAATTTTAACAAAGCGGTGTGATTTGTACCGCAGATTTGTATTAATTCCGTCCTCCGTTGCTTTGTTAAGAAATACTTTCAGGTTTTTAATAAATTTCCCAACTGTATTTCCGGCATAGTATTTCGGCTCTTTTTTGGATCCGATATCTTTTGTCTGTAAAAAAGTTATCCAGTCGTTGTAAAAATCCAAATCAATATCCTGAAAGTCTATTTTCCGACCACCGGCAAATTCTTTGAGTAGTTCAAACGTCCGTATGTAATCGCGCTTTATACGGTAGTGTAATGGCTGGCCAGTTTTGGGGTTTAAGCTGTGTTCTGATTGTTCTATAAAGTGGGCAATGTAATCAAACAAAGTGACGGGCTTTTTCTCAAAGTTCTCCGGGTTCCTGAATTTCTCAATACATTCAGAAAGCCATTCTTTGGAAAATTGCCCGCCTCCCTGGTAATCTTTTAGGATGTGCCTCTCCAATGCTTCCAGCTGGTTTTTATAGAAGTCTCTTTCTTTGAAGTCTCCGGAATTGGAAATCTTTGCACGGGTTGTCCGTGCTTTCTGGTTCCAAAATTTTGGGGGGATGCTTAGATGAGTTTTTGAATAGATGTCCTTTTGACTATCCCGAAGCCTTACCCGTATATTAACAGGTTTTTTGGAAGTGTCGCTTAGTTGTGTGCGAATAAAAAATTTTAATGAAGCCATCCTTTAAGCAGTTTAGAATTTACACAAACAAAGATATGAAATAGGGTGCAACTTTACAATATTTGCACCCTATTTGCATTCACAAAATGAAAAGTAAAGAAACCAAGCGAAAAAACAGAATATTATCAAATGCCTCTATATTGTTGCATCCTATGGTGTTTTTCGATGATTTAAGCACTTGCAAAAAACATCTTTGTTTCACAAAATAAGTCCTCCCGGGATCACAGAAAGGCCACAGCAAAATGATTTAATTTGCTGTGGCCTTTATTGTATGGTTGAATCTGGAATTTTTCTATAGGATCCTTTTTGGGGATGATTTTTATAGTTGAGATAAGATTTTCCTGGAGTCTTCATCCTTTTTTTTAACAATATTTATCAATGTTGTTTTATGAGATAATTTGTTAGAAGGAAGGAGTTAGTCATAATGATGTGTTAATATTGGAATTAACGAAGATTATGGCTCGCTTTTTCAACCGAGTTGAGAAAGTTGCGAAAATGCGGTGTGATCATACATCCTATGTCGGTTAAAAGTAAAAGTTCACTTTATTCACTACAAAAACGAAAGAAAAGACCTATATTTGTATGTTCTTTAGTGAGATTAGTGTCTTTCTCTTTTTTTTGTTTTTACCGGGTTTTATTCTTAAATTATCGTAGTGAGGTGTTCATGCAGGTCGAATTTGGTGAGGACACTTTGATTTTGCAGATGGTTTGATGTTTTTATAGGTGATTTGTGACTTTTTCTTTTTGGAAAGGTTTACTTAAATTTTCACTGGTTGATTTGTTTTGATTGGCATTTTGTGTGCTGCAAGGTTTAGTAATGTTTAAGCATAAGGGTTTAGCATATAGTTGTATATAATATTAAATGGTTTAAATGGACGATATTTTTAGCAAGATAGGTACTACGCAAACCTTAAGTCAGAAGATCGAAAGAAAAGTTGAAGAGGCTATCCGGCAGAAGAAACTGCTTTCGGGAGCCAAGTTGCCTTCTGAAAAGGAACTTTGCGAACTCTTTGGAGTTAGTAGAACGGCACTTAGGGAGGCATTGAGGCGTTTAAGTGCCCGTGGTTTGATAGAGATTAGAAAAGGAAGTGGGATGTATGTGTCTGAGATAAAGATAGAGGATGCAATTAAATCTCTTAATCTATACTATGACCTGAGTTTCGATTCCGATCTTATTTCTCAGATTATTGATGTTCGTCGTATTTTTGAGCCGCAAATTTCACGACTGGCTGCGAGGAATAGGACAGATGAGGATATAAAAATTCTGGAACAGATAATTGAAGAGCTCGTAAGTTGTGATCCCGACAACACTCAGCAGGAAGTGGATATCATCAACCGTTTCCACATGAGCCTGGCCAAATCAACCGGGAATCCAATTATTATAATTAGTCTGGAGCCCATTTATTCTCTTTTACCCCGTATGCGTAATTTTATTTATGCGAATGTTGAAGGAGAAAAAGAATTTACTATTGAGGCCCAGAAAAAAATTCTGGAGGCGGTTAAGGAGAGGGATGAAGATGATGCTTTTGCTGAAACAGAAAAGCTTGTGATTAGGAATCATGAAGTATATGAGCGTTATCTTAAAAAAGTTTTTAAATAACCACCGTGGCTTCACTACTGGAAATTATTTTTCCTGATACTTTAAAACTTGCCTGATGACCAGGCAAGTTTGATTCATCGCTTTCATTGACTCCACAGATAGTAGCAGTTGATAACAGGAAGTATGGAAATAAATGTGGCGGCCAATGATTTTATTTTTTGGTTTTGTTGTGTGCATCAATGGCCTTTTTTACGGAACCATTTTTAATCAGGAGTGCCTGAGCATCTTCTTTTTTCAGACCAAGTTCTTCCATTAGCATTATGGTTCCTCTCTGAATTAATTTTTTGTTGGTCAACTGCATATTAATCATTTTGTTTCCCTTTACTTTACCCAGCTTTATCATCAGGGTGGTTGTTATCATGTTGAGAATCATCTTCTGAGCGGTTCCTGCTTTAAGACGGGTGCTGCCAGTAATGAATTCAGGTCCTACAATTGCTTCAATAGGAAATTCTGCAGCTTTGGCAATCTCAGAATTCGGATTGCAGGTGATGCAGCCTGTGAGTATTCCGCTTTTTCTTGCTTCCATGATGCCACCTATGACATAGGGGGTGGTTCCTGAAGCTGCGATCCCAATAACTGTGTCTAGCTGGGTTATGTTATGTTTGTTGAGTTCCTGCCAGGCCATTTTGGGATCATCCTCTGCATCTTCCACGGCATTCCTTAGTGCAATATCGCCTCCTGCAATTAATCCGATTACCAATGTGTCAGGGACACCAAAGGTGGGGGGGAGTTCAGATGCATCCAGTACGCCCAGGCGGCCGCTTGTCCCTGCTCCAAGGTAAAATACTCTTCCTCCTTTTTTCATTCTTTCCACAATTCGAACGATTAATTTTTCAATTTGTGGCAATGCTTTTTTTACCGCTTCATGTACTTTTGCGTCTTCCCGGTTGATGTTTTGAATCAGGTCGGCGACTTCCATTTTTTCAAGATTTTGAAATCTGGAAGGTGATTCTGTAATGCTCAGGGTATATTTATTATCCGACATTTCTTTTGTTCTTTTTGAGGTTCTTTACTTGTATGATGAGGTTATTTGAGATGGAAATCAATTAATCCGTCTATTGGATCTTTAATAATTGTTCCTCGTTTTAATTGGTGCTTTTCAAGAATTTCATACAACAGATCTTTGAAGTAGTAGGCTATGCTGCCGGTAAAATGCACTGGTAGTTTTGTGGCCATCTGGTATTGTAATATGTTTCTGGTTATGAATTCTTCAAAGGATGCAAGTACCAGTTTTTGTAGGGAAGGTTCACTGATGTGTTCAGCGATAAATCTTGTAAAACCTGCTGCGTATCGGTTTGGAAAGGGTTTTTTGTAGATGTTATTCAGAATATCAATGCTGTCTGTTTTATATTTGTTAAAGAATTTGTTACAAACATGTTCAGGGAGTTGTTTTTTCAGGATGTCTGAAAGTAGCTTTTTGCCAATAACTGCACCGCTGCCTTCATCTCCAAGAATAAATCCCAGGGGAGGTGTGTTTTCGATGACCTCTTTACCATTGTAATGACATGAGTTGGAGCCGGTTCCTAAAATGCACGCAATTCCTTCGGTAGTCCCACACAGTGCGTGGGCGGCGGCCATGAGGTCGCTTGCCACCTCTATGGTTGATGCACAGAAGAAATTGTTGAGCGCTCCGTATGCAACTTTGCTGATAACCGGATTGCTGCATCCGGCACTATAAAAATAGATAGCTTCGAAATTTCTTTGTGAGGATGTAAAATCCTTTTCGAGCGCCTTTATAATAGTATCTTCATCCTGGTAGAAAGGGTTTATTCCTGGTGTTTGAATTAGTTCTTTCTTTCCTGTTTTTTTGTCCAGGAGGCACCATGTTGTTTTGGTTGATCCGCTGTCGGCCACTAATATCATAATAGAATGATGTATTATAGGTTGTGTTTTTGAGTTTTTGTTCTTGATGGATTATGGATTCTCTTATATAATTCCATTGGTTTAAGATCCCTGTTTGTTGTTGTTTTTGTTAAACGCAAATATATAAAAAAAGTTTGGTTTTTGATATTATATAAGATGTATTACAAATTTTTGTTTCTTGAAAAAATGTTTCTACATTTGAAAACAAAAATTGACAGTCTTTTATGTTGAGTGAGTCTCTTGAGCTTGATAAATCGTTTATAGTTATGTTTTTAGTGGCTTGTTGAGGGTTGATTTTGATTCAGGAGCTGGTCGTTTTTTCCTGAGGCGGGTGAATTTAGATGTATTTATTCAATTTCCTATAAGGTAGTCTGGACTTCAGCAGAAGTCAGTTTGTTTGAATAGACGTTCTGAAATCGGATGTTGGACAAAATAACAGAACCGATGATTTTAAACACAATGAAACGAGCATGGAACTTTGATTCTTTAAAGATGCCACAAAAGTGCAATTTTTAAAAGGATTTCGAGATCCATCTGACTTTAAGAAGTAAATTTTATAAGGATGAAAAGATGAAGAATTTTTTGATACTTAAGAGTGTGTTAATTCTTATATTATTAATGGTTTTTCCATTTGAATTGATTTCTCAGTCGGAAAGAAAAGAACACCGGCTGGAAAATAAAGCGATGAAAAGAATCAATGAAAGATTTGATCTTTTACATCCGTATCAGTACATGGGGCCAATGCATGTTGATTCAGTTGAAGTAAATGCATCCGATGAAGAACTGGATGTTTTTCTTTCTCCCAATGTTGCAATGATTCCGGTAAGAGAGGCATGGATAACTTCTTTGAAATACGCTCTTAGAAATCTTACAGGCAGGAGGTTCAAAGATTATGAAATTCAATTGTTTTGTAAGGGGGAGACTCTTGAAAAATATGTTCCGTTGTACTTCAGGGAACATATTTCGGTGGACTCCTTCCGGATGAAAGATATAGGATTAAGAGATCCCCTGGTAAAAAGGGTAAATCAGGGAGTTTTTAACTCTGGATTGACCAATCACAATATTGCTTTGTGGGCGAGTCATGGTTATTATTATGAGTCAGAACTGGATCGGTGGGAATGGCAAAGAGCCAGGTTGTTTGGAACCGTGGAGGACATTTACCCATTTGCTTTTACGCGCAATTATCTTGTGCCTATGTTGGAGGATGCCGGGGCGAACGTTTTTGTGCCCAGGGAAAGAGATACTCAAATTCATGAAGTCATTGTAGATAATGATGGGGCATCTGGAGGAAGTGAGATAATCATAGGCAAGGGAATCCGTCAAATAGAGAGCTCTGGCGAAAAAGGTTTTGCCATTAAGGATACTTTATTTAATGGAGATAATCCTTTTAAAATGGGAACCTGGATGCAAGTTCAAGCTTCGGATGAAAATTCTTCAAGCATCACCTATTTACCCAATATTCCTGAAGCAGGGGAGTATGCTGTTTATGTTTCGTATGGGAAAATAGAGAGCGCACTTGACAATGTTTCATATCGTGTTAATCATTCTGGAGGGAGTACCCGGTTTTTACTTAATCAGCAAATGGGTTACGGGACTTGGGTTTACCTTGGAACTTTCCACTTTTCCAAAGGGAAAAATATACAATCGGGATCTGTCGTGATAGAAGTTCCATCCAATTCCATCGGGGTGGTGACAACTGATGCCATTCGCTTTGGCGGAGGGATGGGCAATGTTGCCAGGCGTCCCGAAGAGTCTTATACCAAAAGAAAATGGTCACTGGATGATAATCATGCGGAAAATTCAGAGGTGGAGATAAACGATTCGGTATCCTACGTTTATAAGCTAAGTGGCAAGCCACGGTGGATGGAAGCCGGAAGGTATTGGTTACAATATGCAGGAGTGCCTGATTCAATTGTTTACAGCCTAAATGAGCAAAAGAATGACTACAACGATGATTATCAGTCGCGAGGTGAATGGGTGAATTACCTGATGGGCAATCCCAACGGGCCTACCAAAGCGACTGAATGCCAGGGGTTGAATATTCCGATTGATCTGGCCTTTGCTTTTCATACAGATGCCGGAACTACCCCGGGAGATTCCGTTGTCGGAACGCTTGGAATTTACAGTTCAGTTACGAATGAAGGCCGGTTTCCGGATGGAAAATCAAAACTGGCCAGTCGCGACTTGACAGATTTGGTTCAATCTCAAATTGTGTCTGATATCAGATTAACCTTTAACGATGAATGGACGCGCCGGGCCATGTGGGACAAACAGTATTCCGAAGCTTATCGGCCTAATGTGCCCACCATGTTGCTGGAGTTGTTGTCTCACCAAAACCTGGCTGATATGAAATACGGGCTTGATCCCCGGTTTCAATTTACCGTTGCCAGAGCTATATATAAAGGGATGGTGCGCTTCCTGTCAGTGCGAGAGGGGAGCCTGGCGATCATAAAGCCTCTGGCTCCCGATCATCTTTCTCTGACACACCCAGGAGGAAAAAGTGTAAGATTAAGCTGGAGACCTGTAATGGATCCTCTGGAAGAGAGTGCAGTTCCTTCCGGCTACAAGGTTTACCAAAGAATTGAAGGCAATGGTTTTTCCAATGGGGTGTTTACTTCAGATACATCGATGGTTCTTGAATTACCTGATTGGGATACTATTTATAGCTTTAAGGTTACTGCTTTAAACGAGGGAGGAGAGAGTTTTCCGTGCGAAACATTGTCTGTATCACTGAACTCCTCTTCTGATGATTTGGTCTTGGTAGTCAACGGATTTGACCGAGTGGGGCCACCCGCATTTGTGGATGGAGAAACTGCCGGAGTAGCATGGTGGGAGGATGAAGGTGTACCCAGGAACAGAGATATGAGCCACACAGGCAAACAATACGATTATGACCGCTCCTCTCCGTGGCTTGATGATGACAGTCCGGGGCATGGAGCCAGTCATGCCGACATGGAAGGGAAAATAATTCCCGGTAATAACTTCGACTTTGTATTTACACACGGAAAAGCGATCCGCGATGCCGGTTATTCCTTTGTTTCGGTAAGTGATGAAGTGTTTGCTTCTGATGGTTTTGAGGTTGAACCTTACAAAGCTGTTGATTTGCTCTATGGCGAAGAGAGAGGGACCGAATCTCTATTCAACTCAGATGAAAAACAATACAGGCTTTTTTGCCAGGGAACAAGGGAGGTATTGAAAAAATACCTCTTGTCCGGAGGAAATGTCCTGATCTCCGGAGCATACATAGGCACTGACGCTGTGGAAAACAATGATTCAACCACCATCGAATTTTTAAAAGAAGTTTTGCACTTTCGTTGGATGACCAATCATGCTGACAATGTGGGAAATCTGAAAGTGACAGATAAAGCTTCTTCTCTGTTCCTGCCATCGCTCAGCTATAATGTAGAATATCATCCCGATATTTATAAAGTTGAATCGCCCGACGGCATTGAGCCCGTGGGAGACGATGCTTTCAGAATTTTCAGGTACGATGGTAACAATGTCTGTGCAGGAGTAGGCTTTTCAGGCGATTATCAGAGTGTTATCCTTGGGTTTCCCTTTGAAGCCATTCCATCAGAAAAGAAGAGGGCTGAATTGATGAAACAGATCTTACAGTTTTTTCAGAATGAGAATAATTAAAAACGAAAAAAATCAAGATATGCATAACAAGATTTCATGTTTTTTGCCGGTGGCCGAACCGGCCGATCTTAAGCAAACCATTGATGAACTGAAAGCAGTTGGTCTGGTTGACGGAATTTATGTAATGATCACCCCTGAAAGTAAGGGAGCAGAGTTGCCGGAAGGCGTTGACTCGTTTGAAGTGCCGGTTCTTAATTCCACTCATATGGTGAAAGAAATAGCAAAAAGAGCTGAGGCTTCTTCACATGTTTTGCTGTATGCCAAATCGCTTCCTTTGAAATTGGGTGCTTTGTCCCTGGAACGCATGATTCAGGCTGCTGAATATACCGGGGCGGGAATGATCTACTCCGATTACTTTGCATTGAAGGAAGGTAATAGGATGCAAAATCCGGTAATTGATTATCAGGACGGAAGTTTAAGAGACGACTTTAACTTTGGTTCGTTGCTGCTTTTCCCGTCGGCAGTGGTAAAAGAAGCCGCAGACAAAATGAAAGCCGACTATAAATTTGCGGGACTGTATGACCTTCGACTCAAAGTGTCTCAGAATCATAAGCTCTTCCGTTTGCCGGAATTTCTATATACCGAAATGGAAACGGATACACGTAAATCAGGGGAAAAGATTTTCGACTATGTGGATCCTAAAAACCGGGACGTTCAGATTGAAATGGAAGTTGCCTGTACCGAACATCTAAAAGCTATAGGCGGATATCTTAAGCCGGAATTCGAAGAAGTAAAGTTTGATGAATCGGATTTCCCGGTGGAGGCCTCAGTGATTGTTCCGGTGCGTAATCGCGCCAAAACCATCGAAGATGCGGTAAGATCTGTTTTCAGCCAAAACACTTCGTTTAAATTCAATTTAATTATTGTCGACAACCATTCGGATGATGGGACAACCGACATATTGAAAAAACTGGCGGATGAAGACGATCGTTTGATTCATGTTATTCCCGATCGCAAAGACCTTGGCATTGGAGGCTGCTGGAATATGGCCATTATGCATGAGTCTTGTGGTAAGTTCGCCATCCAGCTTGATAGTGATGACTTATATGCTGATGACTCCGTTATGCAAACTGTTGTTGATGCATTTTATGAACAAAACTGCGCTATGGTAATCGGTTCCTATCAGATGGTGAATTTTAAACTGGAAGAGATACCTCCCGGATTGATCGACCACAAAGAATGGACCCCCGATAATGGGCGGAACAATGCTTTGCGCATCAACGGACTGGGTGCTCCCCGTGCTTTTTATACGCCTGCGTTGAGAGAAATCCGGGTGCCTAATGTGAGCTACGGAGAAGACTACGCAGTAGGATTGGCGATTTCACGTGATTATCAAATCGGACGCATATACAGGTCACTTTATATGTGTCGCCGCTGGGAAGATAACTCAGATGCTTCTTTGGATATTGTTAAAATGAACAACCATAATTTGTACAAAGACAGGGTGAGAACCATGGAATTGTGGGCCCGGATTGCTAAAAACAGAAAGTAGATATGTCGAAAGATGTTTCCATGAATGCCTCTTTGCAGGAAAAAGTTGATCAACTGATTGATGAACAGATGGTCAACTGGCCAATGGCCAAAGGGAATTATGAAGGGTTGAGTGAAGTAAAAATTCGTTCTCTTGAATTTGGTTCTGCGACAGAGATGAGAGTGCAGTTCAATCCAGCACGCATCAGGTCTTCAGCTGCCAAAGTGGATGCCAAATCTATTCAGGAACGGAAATGTTTTCTTTGCGAGGACAATTTACCTCCGGAACAAAATAAAGTGGCTTTTCGGGATGATTACCTCATTTTGGTGAATCCCTTTCCCATCTTTCCAAGGCATCTTACCATTCCTCATGTGAGGCATACCGACCAGCGTATCAAAGGAAGGTTGTCGGATATGATGATGCTGGCCCGGGAACTCCCTGGATTCGTTCTTTTCTATAATGGCCCCAGATGTGGTGCCAGTGCTCCTGATCATTTTCACTTTCAGGCGGGCAATAAAGGCTTTATGCCCATTGAGGAAGAGTTTCAGCTTCATCCACGAAAGTCATTGTTGATTGATCGCAGGGATGTACGTGTATTCTGCGTGGATAACTATTTGCGTAAGACGTTGGTTTTTGAAGGAGAGCAACCCGATGAGATAGAATGTTGGTTTAACCGGGTTTACCGTTTTCTGGATACAATTCAACGAAATGAGGAGGAACCTATGCTTAATATTCTGTGTTCGTGGGATAAAGGCACCTGGCGTTTGGTTGTGTTTCCCCGTCAGGGACACCGTCCGCGTCAGTTTTATGCTGAAGGCGGGGAGCAAATTGTGTTGAGCCCGGCTTCTGTTGATTTTGGGGGAGTCCTCATTACGCCAAGAGAGGAAGATTTTGAAAAATTAAACACCGATCTTGTAGAGGATATCTTTAAGCAGGTAACCTTGAATAAAAACGACTGGGAATTGGTAAAGAAGATATTTCAAGAATAAAATCTGAAGATTATGCAACCTAATATAGAAGTAGGGGTGCTTTTTGCGCCTGAATTTTCATTTTTGTTGGATGGGGATTATAAGTTGAAGGCCACCGGTGAAGTGGTTGAGGGTAAAGGTGAAGCTTTCCTGGAGGATGGAACCATTACCATAATGATCAATGGAGAGGCCATTTCATCCGACTTGCCGGTAGAATTTGAACCTGTGAATTATGAGGAGGCCAGCTTTGAACTGAAAGATGTGGTGATTGGAATTAATTTTCACTGGGAACGAAAAGAAGACCAGCGGTTTAAGGGGACATTGCGCATCATTAGTGAGGATGGGCATTTAACCGCGGTTAACCGGCTTCCGATGGAGGATTACCTGGTAAGTGTTATATCTTCCGAGATGAGTGCTACATCTTCACCGCAGCTGTTGCGGGCCCATGCTGTAATTTCGCGCAGTTGGTTGATGGCACAGAAGGAAAAAGAGCAAAAGCTGAAAGAGACCGGAACCTACGAAACGGTTATCGAAAGAGAAGGCGAAAAGATCAAATGGTACGACCGGGAGGATCACATCAACTTTGACGTTTGTGCCGATGATCACTGTCAGCGATATCAGGGAATAACCAGGGCTTCTACTAAAGAAGTGGAGGCGTCCATTGCTGATACTTTCGGAGAAGTATTAATCTACGATAATGCAATCTGCGATGCCCGGTTCTCTAAAGCTTGCGGAGGTATTGCCGAAGTTTTTGAGAATGTTTGGGAGCCTGTCAATCACCCATACCTCACCAAGGTGATTGACAATGATTTTACACCCGAGGGCTTCAAGTTGGATTTAAAGCAGGAAGATGCTGCTCAGGAGTGGATTACCGGTAATCCCCCGGCTTTCTGTAATACTCAGAATAAAGAAGTGCTGTCGCAGGTGCTTAACGATTACGATCAGGAAACCGCCGATTTTTACCGTTGGAGAGTAACTCTGAGTCAGGAAGATGTGAAGCGGCTTTTAAAGAAGAAAATTGATTTGGACCTGGGAGATGTTATGGATCTGATTCCGGTAGAGCGGGGTGAATCTGGTCGCCTGATTCGCCTTAAAATTGTTGGAACCAAAGGAGAATTGACCATTGGAAAAGAATTGGAAATCCGTAAAGCGCTATCAGAATCTCACCTTTACAGCTCTGCTTTTGTGGTTGAGAAAGAAGCGGGAGAAGGGGGCCTTCCAAAGTCTTTTACTCTGATTGGTGCAGGTTGGGGCCATGGTGTTGGTTTGTGTCAGATTGGAGCTGCGGTGATGGGAGCTAAAGGTTATTCCTATCAGGAGATTTTGACTCATTATTTCAGAGGGGCTGCGTTGGAAAAGCGTTATTGATTTCCTTATTTGTAGGTCGAAGCTGATGCGGATGTCAGATCCCTTCGCTGACGCGGATTTGCAATCCGCGTCTTAATAGTTCAGGATTTGTATTCCTGTTTAAAAGAAATCAAAAATCTAAATTTTTACCCAAAAGTGGATTGCATATCCACTTTTAAGAGAAGGTGCGAATTACCGCTCGGCTCTGACGCTTTGTTAAGCAAAGAAATCCGCACCAGCGAGGTGGTAGATTGTAGTTGAAATCAGTTTCGCACCAGCGAGGAGAAACGAAAAGTGCATCATATGTTAGCCATAAACTAATTAACAATCAGTCATTATGAGTCTGAAACGAATTTTACTTCCGGTTGCGATTTATTGTCTTTCTACAGGTACCCTGCTTGCAGAAGGGTGGATTCGTGTAAATCAGCTTGGGTATATTCCCAATACGCCTAAAGTGGCAGTAATGATTTCAGATGAAGCAGTTTCGCCGGAAAGTTTCCAGGTAAAGGCCTCGGGATCGGGGGAGGTTGTTTTTAGTGGAACCCCACGAATTGAAGACGGTTCTGTGTGGGGCATGAAAACGGCTTTTAGACTCAGTTTTTCAGAGGTGACTCAACCGGGAAATTATTTTATCGAATCTTCAGAATTTCGTTCACCTGAATTCCGCATCGGATATGACGTTTATGAAGGGGCGGCTGATTTTCTACTGAACTATATGCGACAGCAGCGATGTGGATACAATCCGTTTTTGAAAGACAGTTGTCATGTGCACGATGGCACCATTGTGGATCATCCCGAAAAAAGCGGTGAATATATTGATGTGCATGGTGGCTGGCACGATGCTTCTGACTATCTGCAATACACCAACACTTCGGCCAACGCGGTTTTTCAAATGTTGTTTGCATATGAAAAGAATCCCGGAGTCTTTAAGGATGTATACGATGCCAATGGACATAAAGGCCCCAATGGTCGGCCCGATGTGTTGGATGAAACCGTTTGGGGATTGGAGTGGCTCATGCGCATGAATCCTGCACCCGGGGAGATGTACAATCAGATTGCAGATGACCGGGATCATGCAGGTTACCGGTTGCCAAATATGGACTCAGTGGACTATGATGTCCCGATAGGAAGACCTGTTTATTATGTTACAGGCAAGCGACAGGGGTTGGGCCCGCACCTGAATCGTACCACCGGAGTTGCTTCTACGGCTGGTAAATTTGCTTCTGCCTTTGCACTGGCTGCTAAAGTTTTTAAGGAGGAACATCCTGGTTGGGCTGCCGAGATGCTGCAAAAAGCAAAAGAGGCTTTATCTTTTGGGGAACAGTTTCCCGGAGCTGTACAGACCGCCTGTTATGTTTCGCCTTATTTTTATGAAGAGCAGAACTATGTGGATGACATGGAGCTGGGAGCTTCTGCGTTAGCTTTTGCCGAGAATGACAGCCTGGAAAAATGGCTGGAAGTCGGTGATTTCTGGGGAGAGGTGGAGCCCGTTACGCCCTGGATTGAATTTCACGGGGCTCGCCACTATCAGTTTTATCCATTTGTGAATGTGGGGCATTACATGATGGCCAGCCAGGGCAATGAGCATTTACAAAAGAAATATACAGACTTTATGAGGAAAGGGTTGTTGGCTTTGGAAAAAGAAGCAGCCTCCGATCCGTTCAGGATTGGCATTCCCTTTATTTGGTGTTCCAACAATTTGGTGACGGCCGCTTTGACCCAGGCCAGATTGTATCACGAAGTATCCGGGGATCAGCAGTTTTTGGAAATGGAGGCTGCTTTGCGTGACTGGCTGTTTGGTTGTAATCCCTGGGGCACGGCGATGATTTGCGAATTTCCAGGGGTTGCGGACGCTCCAACTCAGCCGCATTCTGCTTTTCCTTTGTTGCTGCAGGAAAATACCGTTGGCGGTTTGGTTGACGGACCTGTTTATAAAACCATATTTGAGGGTCTGAGAGGGGTTGGTTTATTGGAAGAGGACGAATATGCACCTTTCCAAAACGGGAAAGCAGTTTATCACGATGATATTGGCGATTACTCCACGAATGAACCAACTATGGACGGCACCGCATCTTTGGTTTATTACCTGTCGTCGATGGAAACTTACAATACACCTGAATTAGATAGAGATTCACAAGGTGCGGTTGTCCGTTTGGATGCGACCCAACCTTTGGTCTATCTTGTATTTCCTGCGGATGAGTATTTCGAAGGGGCTTCTCATATTTTGGGTGTTTTGGAGCAAAGGGATGTGAAGGGCTCTTTCTTTCTTACCGGTAATTGTTTAAAAAAGCCGGGAAACTCAGAGGTAATCGCTCGTATTATTGGCTCAAACCACTATCTTGGACCTCATTCCAATGATCACTTATTATATGCAGATTGGGAGAAAAGAGATTCTTTACTGGTTTCTTACGAGCAATTTAAAAACGATTTGGAGGAGAATCTTAAAGCCATCGAAGAAAAAGGGGTTTCCAGAAAAGTTGTCCGGTGGTTTATGCCGCCTTATGAATGGTACAACAGGGACATTGTTGCCTGGAGCAGAAATTATGGAATGCAGGTAGTGTCGTTTACTCCGGGTATTGGCACCAATGCCGATTACACAACTCCAGATATGCCGAATTACAAAAGCAGCCGGGAATTGCTTGAAAGGCTCTGGAGTTTTGAAGAAGAGAATGGTCTGAATGGGACCTTGTTATTGATGCACCCTGGGGTGCATGTCGACAGGGAGGATAAATTTTACAATTATATTGGAGATATTATAGATGAGCTTCGAAGTCGTGGCTATCGATTTGAGAAATTATAAATGTGCGATCACGGTCGTATCGGGCGTGACAGATAAACTTTTGGTACTATGGGTTCAAAAAACCGTTCACCCTGGAGTTGGGTGCCTACTCTTTACTTTGCGCAAGGTATTCCTTATGTAATTGTGATGACCGTTTCGGTCATTATGTATAAGCGCCTGGGGATATCTAATGCCGATATTGCTTTGTACACCAGTTGGCTTTATCTGCCATGGGTCATTAAACCGCTGTGGAGTCCGGTGGTGGATCTGCTGAAGACCAAACGTTGGTGGATTGTGATCATGCAGATACTGGTGGGTGCAGGATTGGCTGGTGTGGCCTTTACCATTCCTGTGCCTGATTTTTTCCAATATACGCTGGCATTTTTCTGGCTGTTGGCATTCAGTTCGGCTACGCATGATATTGCTGCTGACGGGTTTTATATGCTGGCGCTGGATGAACACAAACAGGCCTATTTTATCGGAATTCGCAGTACCTTTTACCGCGTTGCGATGATTACCGGACAAGGATTACTCATTATCCTGGCCGGGTTTTTTGAAACTCATACAGGACTGGATCCCATCGAGTTTACCGTGCATGCCAGGCCCGATCAACCGGCTGAAATTAGGGTTCCTGAATTCGGGAAGGAAGTCAAAAGTGATGAAATGGCATTTGTGCTGACTTCTGATGATTTTCAGATTCCTACCAAGAAAGCAGAAAGAGCGACCATTGATAGTCTCATTCAATGGACAGAAAGCGAAAACCTTGCCAATGGTTTTGTATTGCCAGAAAAGTCAAAAGAGGTGAAGCAAGACGATGGATTGTTTGCCACCTATGTGTCCGGTCCTCTAAAGGAGAAGCTGAAGTCTGCTTTTGGGAGGGATGAGGTGGTAGAATCTACATTAAATCCCGGGAATATTGGAATTGTGGGTGTGCGGTTAACCAAAAAACCTGAAACAGGTGAAACAGTTGTCCTGAATACCGGTATTCGCAGAGGCGATGAGAGTATTAAGTTAATAGAAGGAGAACGCATTGAGGTAAATCCCTCTAACTGGCAGGAGACGGCCTGGGTAGTGGTTCAGCTGGATTCCAAACTGGACGAGGCAACGACTGCTTTTTACGAGGGGCGTTCGGGTAATATTCCTTTGGCCTGGACCATTACTTTTGTGATTCTGGCTGGTATGTTTTTGGTATTTTTTCTTTATCATCGGTTTATCTTGCCACGTCCTGCATCAGACAATGCCACTGTTCATGCAGAAGGTGAAAACCTGTTTTCTGAATTTTTTGCCACTTTCAAATCTTTTTTTACCAAAGAGAATATAGGTCCTGCACTGGCATTCCTCTTGTTGTTCCGTCTGGGAGAGTCTCAAATTGTAAAGCTTGCTTCTCCGTTTATGCTGGATGCACGCGAAGTGGGTGGTTTAGGACTAACCACCGGAGATGTAGGCCTCATATACGGTACAATCGGAATCCTTGCCCTTACCCTGGGTGGTATTCTGGGTGGTTTGGTTGCCTCTAAGCACGGACTCAAATTCTGGCTTTGGCCAATGGCTTTTGCAATGAATTTGCCCAACCTTGTATTTGTGTATCTCTCATATACTACTCCACAGAGCATGTGGCTCATCTCTGCATCTGTAGCTGTTGAGCAATTTGGATATGGATTTGGTTTTACTGCGTATATGCTGTACATGATCTATTTTGCGGCCGGTAATCATAAAACTGCCCATTATGCTATTTGTACAGGACTCATGGCTCTTGGCATGATGATTCCGGGAATGATTTCTGGTTGGATCCAGGAAATTGTGGGCTATGAGAATTTCTTTATCTGGGTTGTGATATGTACCATCCCCGGTTTTATTGTTCTTAAGTTCCTGAAAATTGATCCCACTTTTGGTATTAAGAAGAGCCCCCTAAATCCCCCAAAGGGAGAATAGCCCCCTAAATCCCCCTGGAGGGGGACTGTGGGGATGAGGTTAAATTATCATATGTGAAAAATAAATTTCTGAGGATTTGTCCTAAATAAAATCTCAAAACAGGCCTTCTAAGCTTTCAGACCCTTTTTGAAGTCTCCCTTGGGGGGATTTAGGGGGCTTGTTTATAGGGGGCCAATATCCATAATACTATGTTACGTAAACTAACACTTCTTTTCATCCTGTCGCTTTTTGTTGCTTCACTGCAAGCCAGAGAATATCCAAAGCGCGAGATGCGCGCCATCTGGATTGCCACAGTGGCAAATATAGACTGGCCTTCGAAATCCGGGCTTTCTGTTGATATTCAACAAGACGAAATGCTGGAGCTGTTTGATCTGGCCAAGGAATACAATCTCAATACAATAATATTTCAGGTTCGTCCATCCACCGAT
Organism: Marinilabilia salmonicolor JCM 21150; assembly: GCF_000259075.1. Classification (GTDB taxonomy): domain Bacteria; phylum Bacteroidota; class Bacteroidia; order Bacteroidales; family Marinilabiliaceae; genus Marinilabilia; species Marinilabilia salmonicolor. The sequence goes on along the minus strand of NZ_AJKI01000067.1, from coordinate 37,540 downwards.
GCTTTTTATCCATCCGATCTGGAGCCATGGTCGCAGTGGCTTACCGGAGAGCAGGGGCAGGCTCCTGAACCATATTACGATCCGCTGGAGTTTGCCATCGAAGAGGGGAGAAAGAGGGGACTTGAGATACATCTCTGGTTAAACCCTTACCGGGCCGTGGTTGATACAGCAAAAGCTTCCATTGCTGTGGATCATCCCGTTAATCAACATCCCGGGTGTTTTGTAACTTATGGTAAAGCAAGGTATTTCAATCCCGGTTTGCCTGAGACCCGCAATCATGTGGCAACGGTGGTGGCTGACGTCCTGAAAAGATATGATGTGGATGCCCTTCATTTTGATGATTATTTCTATCCATATCGTATTTCCGGGGAAGAGTTCCCTGATCAGAAAGCATTTGAAATGTATCCCCGCGGTTTTACAACCGACCAAAAGGATGATTGGCGTCGGGACAATGTGGACCTGATTATTGAGCAATTGCATGACACCATAGAACATGTAAACCCATCTGTAGCCTTTGGAATCAGTCCTTTCGGGGTTTGGCGCAACCAATCGGTGGATCCAAAAGGGTCTGCCACCAGAGCCGGACAAACCAATTATGATGATTTGTATGCCAATATCCTGCGCTGGCAAGAGGAAGGATGGATTGATTATATTACACCACAGATATACTGGCACATTGGGAAAGAGGTGGCCGATTATGCCATAATTGCCGATTGGTGGAGTAAAAATGCCCTCGGGTGCCGGCTTTACATCGGACAGGCTTTTTACCGCATCAATAGGGATTCAAAAGATCGGGAATGGCGCTCTTCCCGGCAGATTCTTAAGCAAATTAACCTGAATCGTACTTATCCCAATATCGATGGGAGTATGTTTTTCAGTGCGAAATCGCTGCGCAATAATCCCCGCAGATTAAAGGAGAAATTGCTGAGAAGAGCTTTTCGTTATGAAGCTTTACCTCCTGTTAACCCCAGAGTAGCACAAGTGACTCCTGAGGTCCCACAAAATCCGGAAATCAAGTTGGTGGGTGATTCTATTCAGATGACCTGGGAACCGGGATCCAATAATGAAACTTTTGTTGTCTATAAGTTTAAGCGAAGGAAACAGGCCAATACCGGGAATCCTGAGAATATTTTTGCCGTTACCGGTGGCAATGAAATGACGTTTGAAGTGTCTTGTAAAACACATCCCCGAAAGTATTATTTTGTGATTTCGGCCATGAGTCATACCAATTTAGAGTCGGTTACGGAGTTTTTTAAAGATGTAAGTCTAAAGAAATAAATCTTAGGTTAAGGTTGAGAAGTGAGACACAGTCTCTGCGGTGTTTGGCAAGAGGCAGCCACCAGAGTCCAAATTTGATGTCATTCTGAGCTTGTCGAAGAATCTTTTTGTTTGATATACAGATGTTTCGCTTACGATCAACATGACAAGCCATTAATGTTTTGTACTTTTGAGACAGCTTCCTTTTTTAATCTTAACCACAGCCTCAATCTCATTCTCAATCTCATTACTAAAAACTATGAGCACATCACTTGTTTTACTGGTCATTCTGGGCTTTTTTACAGCCTTGTTTCTAATATCCTGGTTTTCTTCACGCAACAGTGATAGCGAGACCTTTTTTACAGGGAATCGAAAATCGCCCTGGTATCTTGTGGCTTTTGGAATGATTGGAGCCACCATTTCGGGCGTCACCTTTATATCTGTTCCGGGTGAAGTTGGCAACAGTGGCTGGAGCTATTTCCAGTTTATCCTGGGTAATTTTGTGGGTTACTGGATTATTGCTCTGGTGCTTTTGCCACTTTACTATAAGCGTAATTTGGTTTCGATTTATACTTATCTCGATCAACGGTTTGGACTGAGATCCTACAAAACAGGGTCTTTCTTTTTCATTGTATCCCAGACGATTGGAGCTTCTTTTAGGCTTTACCTGGTTGCCGGGGTTTTGCAGATTTCCTTTTTCGATGCGCTTGGGGTTCCCTTTTGGGTAACAGTGCTTACCACCATAACACTCATCTGGCTTTACACCTTCAAGGCAGGTATTAAAACCGTTGTCTGGACCGATACTCTGCAGACTTTTTTTATTTTGCTGTCGGTGATTGTGACCATAGTCGTTATTCTTCAGCAACTGAATATGAGTTTTGGAGAGATGGTTCAGGCTATTGACCATCATCCCCATAGTGAAATTTTTGACTGGGACTGGCGTTCGGGCACAAACTTTTTTAAGCAGTTTATTGCAGGAATAGGTATTACCATTGTGATGACCGGCCTGGATCAGAATATGATGCAGAAAAACCTAACCTGTAAAAACCAGAAAGAGGCTCAGAAGAACCTTTTTTGGTTCAGTCTGGCATTTGTCTTAACCAACCTGATGTTTCTGGGTCTCGGGGTAATGCTTTATCATTATGCCGCAGATATGGGCATTGAATTGCCTCAACGAACGGATGATGTTTTTCCGCTTCTGGCCATAAAATATTTTGGAACGGTCGTGGGAGTGTTCTTCCTGTTGGGGATAACAGCTGCAGCTTATTCCAGTGCCGATTCGGCCCTTACAGCATTGACCACTGCGTTTTGCATAGATTTTCTTAAAGTTGATCCCAAATTACCTTCCACCGAAAAAATGAGGATCAAAGTGCATATAGCTTTCTCCTTCATTATGTTTCTGGTAATTGTGGCTTTCCGGATTATTAACGATGAGAGTGTTGTGAACTCAGTTTTTACAGCTGCCGGATATACTTATGGGCCTCTGCTTGGGTTGTTTACATTTGGTATTCTGACAAAGCGCAGCACCAGAGACCGGTTTGTCCCTTTTATTAGCGTGCTCTCTCCCATATTGTGTTACATTATCAGTTCCAATTCGGAACAATGGCTCGGAGGCTATAAATTTGGTTTCGAACTGTTGATGCTTAATGGACTTTTGGTGTTTTTAGGACTGCTGATGTTTTCAAGACGAAAAGATAGTGAATCTTGATTTGTCAGGTTTTCAATTTATTTAGTACTAGTGCCAAGTCAAGTGAAGAATATCGGGTAAGCCGCCGCTATTTTTCACCTTATGCAAATCAACAAAAAAGTAAGCATAGCCATAGCTACGTGAGTCTTTTTTTTGAGAAGCACAAGGTAGAAAGAGCAAGGTTTGGCCCGTCAGACTATGCTTGACTTGACACTAGTGTTCTAACAGTGGTTTTTTCAGTGTGTCGGAGGCAGACTGTTAGATCCGGGAGTAGTATATATTTTTAATCGGCTGAAACGAGCATGGCAACGATTGCTATGAGAGAGCATTTATAAGTTCTTGCATGCGAGTTCCATCCGACCTTAATAAACAAATTTTAAACGGATGAAAATGAAGTTTTTATTTTTTGCAATCTTGACTTTGGGCGGGGTGTTATTATTTGCGCCTTCCTGCAAGAAGGCATATCCTACTACGGATATGTCAATAAACAGTGTGATTCCCAGACCCGACTCGGTGGCTGCAACAAGTGGTACATTTGTTTTGGACGATGGCACCTCCATTTACGTTCAGAGTGGAAACGAGAGGTTAATGAAAAATGCCATTTTTCTGGCCGAAATGCTGAGAAATGCTACAGGGTTTGAAATAGAAATAAATGAAACAAATCGTAAACCCCGGGAGGGCAATATTTTTTTGACCATAGTGGAAGAAAAAGAAAACAACCCTTCGAATGAGTTTTACGAACTTAGTATCACAGAAAAGTTAGTGACCATTGCCTCCTCTGGAGAAGAGGGAAACTTTTATGGAATTCAGACCCTTCGTCAATTGTTGCCCTCAAACATTGAGACTGAAGGAATATTTGAGGAACCGCTGCTTTTACCCACTGGAACCATTATAGATTCGCCTCAATACGGTTATAGAGGTGCAATGCTTGATGTTGCTCGTCACTTTTTTGATGTTGAGTCGGTTAAGCGTGTTGTTGATTATCTGGCTTTGTATAAAATGAATGTTTTGCATCTTCACCTTACTGATGATCAGGGTTGGCGTATTGAAATAGAATCATGGCCGAATCTTACCAGTCATGGAGGCAGCACGGAAGTGGGAGGTGGCGAAGGAGGTTATTTTTCAAAAGAGGATTATAAGGAGATTGTCCGGTATGCTGAAGAGCACTATATTATGATTGTACCGGAAGTAGATATGCCTGGTCATACTAATGCAGCTTTAGCCTCTTATCCTGAATTGAATTGTGATGGAAAAGTGACAGAGCTTTATACAGGCATAAAGGTAGGATTCAGTACCCTGTGTACCGATAAAGAAGTGGTTTATGAATTTGTAGATGATGTGGTTCGTGAAATTTCAGAAATTACCCCCGGACGCTATTTTCATATCGGAGGTGATGAATCTCATTCCACGAAACAAGACGATTATGTTTATTTTGTAAATCGTGCCAGAGAGATTGTTAAATCCTATGGTAAGCAAATGATTGGATGGGATGAGGTAGCTCACGCCGACATTAACTCAGAAGATGTGGTTCAGTTTTGGGCCAGGGAAAAGAATGCTTCGATGGGTGTTAAAAAAGGGGCTAGCATCATAATGTCGCCTTCAAAACATGCCTATATGGATATGAAGTACGATTCTACCACTGTACTAGGTTTGACCTGGGCCGGATTTACAGAAGTGGATGATGCCTATATCTGGTCTCCGGATACACTTATCGACGATATTAATTCAAAGGATATTTTAGGAGTTGAAGCACCTTTGTGGTCTGAAACAGTAGAGGACCTGGATGACGTGGAGTTTTTGATTTTTCCAAGATTGCCAGGTTATGCCGAGGTTGCGTGGACAGATCCTTCAAAGAGATCCTGGGATGAATATAAAGAACGACTGGGTCGCCATGAAAATCGTTTCAAAGCACTTGGGATTGACTTTTATCAATCTCCTTTGGTTCCATGGCAGGACGAACATGATTTTTTTGTTGAGAAGGAATAAATTAATAAGAAAGTAGGATGGTTTATTTTCTGCTCTTTTATTAGTTGTGATAAAATCTTACTGATATTGAGCTTTTAAAAATAAATCGTTATCAAAATAATTATTGATGAAACGAGCATGATATTTTTTAAGCATAAATTTCACAAACCACGTGTCGCTGAAGCTTTAGCGCCGGGCCGTCGACAAGCCTTTGGCGGCCGATGGGAGGTCCAAGAATCTGTTTAAAAAATATTATGGGAGAGCGAAGCGATTCCATTCGTTCTCAGATTTATAATTAGGTTTTTGTCAGTTAATTACAAAATTTTAAACGAATGAAACAATCACAAAGATATTTGGCCCTTGATGTATTGAGGGGGATGACCATCGCATTAATGATTACCGTAAATACACCAGGAAGCTGGCAGTATATTTACGCGCCTTTGCGTCATGCCAGTTGGCATGGGTGTACTCCCACCGACCTTGTATTCCCGTTTTTTCTTTTTGTTGCAGGTGTTTCCATGTTTTTTTCGTTCGGGAAATATGGAGGGGCTTTAAACTCCGAATCATTAAAACGACTGGGGCGAAGAACCCTCCTGATTTTTGTCATCGGATTATTTCTTAACTCCTTTCCACAATGGTCGCACGATTTCAGCACTTTGCGTATAATGGGGGTGTTGCAGAGGATTGCTCTGGCCTATGGCATCGGCTCTCTGATAGTCTTGTCTGCTCCCCGCAAATATATCCCCTTCATCGGAGGGGGAATATTGCTGATTTATTGGGGTATCCTGGCCTGGTTTGGCGGAGCTGAACCTTACAGCCTGGAAGGCAATGCAGTAATTCCTTTTGATAAGGCGATATTAGGTGAGCAACATCTTTATACCGGGTTTGGAATTCCTTTTGACCCTGAAGGTTTGCTGAGTACCGTTCCTGCCATTGTTACCGTTTTGTTGGGATATCTGACAGGGGTGATTATAAAAAATACCGAGCGCGCAAAGGTTCCTGGTCGCCTGGCATTGTATGGTTTGATAACAACCGTTATTGGCCGTTTTTGGGGAGTCATTTTTCCCATCAACAAGCCATTGTGGACAAGTTCATATGTGCTCTATACTGCCGGGTTGGCCGCTTTGTTTTTGGCGCTTTTGGTTTTCATCATCGATATTAAGGGATATAAAAAATGGACATCATTTTTTGTGGTATTTGGTGTGAATCCTTTGTTTATTTATGCCCTGTCTGGCTTATGGGCACGAACGCTGGGCATACTAATAAAAGTTGAAACCGCTGACGGCTCAGTTGTTAGGGGAAGTGCATGGCTCTATCAGAATATTTTTGTGCCCATTGCCGGTAATATGAACGGATCGTTGTTGTATGCACTTACACACATATTTTTCTTCTGGCTGATCGGTTACGTACTTTACAAAAGGAAGATTTTTATTAAAGTCTGATGTCGAAAGTTTGGCTTAGAGTGGTGGGAGACCTGGTACGATGAAATTTTGTATTATAGCAGGGGTCATTGACTGGCTTGTTGGGTTTAAAGTTAAATAGGATAGAAAAAGAGGGGTAGTTTTCGTATTTATCGAAAACTGCCCCTCTTTCTAATAGTTGCTAATAGGAAGGTCTTTATGACTTTTGTTTAATATAAAAAGCTCTTTTCCGCTAATTTCCTGAAATGATCTATATCTTTATTCCATATTTCAATCATATCTTCTACTTTGAAGTTTTTGGAGAATGCCTTTCGTACTTTATCGGTTCCACAAACCTTGTCGAACATACCCAGGCGCGATGGATCACACATTTTGAAAACATTTTTTCCGGGGTTCATCTTGTAGGCTTCCTGAAGCACATAAAACTGAATAAGCGACAGAGGGGCTTTTTCAATATCGGTGAGATGAACCTGAACACCTTCAATTTCTTCGCCTTTATAAGTACTGTAGTAAGGTTTGAAGTAGACCGGGCGAAACATAACCCCTGGTAATTCCAGGGCCTGTAGCTTTTTGGCAAGTTGGTTAGCATCCAGCCAGTTGGCTCCAAATAACTGAAAGGGCAAAGTGTAGCCCACGCCAATATTGTAAACATATAATTCGCCCAAAATGCCAGATGCCGGATAATAATAGGCAGAATGTGCGTGGGGGATGTGGGGAGAGGATGGAACCCATGGAAGTCCTGTTTCTTCGAAGTTCATGTTGCGTTTCCAACCCTCCATTTCTATTACGGTGAGGTTGCTTGTTATGCCTCCGTGAAGAAGATTGTTGTTATTGATGTGTATTGCCAGTTCCCCAACAGTAAAACCATGCACATAGGTTATTGGCAGCTGACTAACAAAAGAGATAAAATCCTGTTCTGTCATTGGTCCCTCAAATTTATTTCCTCCAAGGGGATTCGGTCTGTCTAATACCACGAATTCAATGTCATTTTCTGCAGCAGCCTCCATGGCTAAAGTAAGCGTGCTGATGTAGGTGTATGATCTGGAGCCGATATCCTGAATGTCGTAAACCAGAACGTCGATTCCTTCGAGCATCTCAGGTGTAGGTTTTCGTGTTTTTCCATATAGACTGTAAACAGGGATTCCGGTAGCACTGTCGGTGGCATTTTTAACTTTTTCTCCTGCTGCGATATTCCCTCTTACACCATGTTCAGGGCCATAGAGTGCAACAAGGTTCACCTTGGGGGCCTCAAATAAAATATCGATGGTAGAATTCAGTTGGGCATCAATCCCTGTCGGATTTGTGATAAGTCCCACTCTTTTCCCTTTCAGTATCTCAAAGTTTTGCTCTTTTAAAACTTCAATTCCGGGTTTTACCTGGGCCTGCGCGGTTGTAACCAGTGATGCAAGCAGGATAAATACTAATTTTTTCATGTATTCATTCTTTTTATGCGATTGTTAAAGTCCTTCTGCGTTAATTTTGTTGTTGTTTTCTTAAAAAACGAACCGTGTGTTTGTAACATATAATACAAGTTGTAAATGTAATAAGATTTTTAAGAAACTTATATCTCATACGTAATGTTGATAGTAAGCATAAAAAAGGATAATCCAATTGTTAATGTTGATCTTGATGCCATGGGTTGATAGTAAGGTGAATGCAACACTTCCAGGTGAAGTTGATTAATTATTAAGGGATTGCAGTTTTGCCGAATTGGAAAGATAAATTTCTGTGTTTGAGAAACCCATTACTTAAAATCGGGCAGTGTTAATAAGCTGTCTTGTTTAATATGGGGAGCACGCTCGAAAATAATATTCATCGTCACAGTCCGTCAGAAAGGCATTTCCACATGCTGGCAAGGTGGATGGATGCTCCATTCCTGATGTATTAATCTTCATGAATGGTGTGAAATAGGCTGCGATGGAGTGCTTTGGGTCTTGGTGGAAATTACTATTCTCTAATTATTAAGGATATCGAGCCGGAAGTTCTTGTTTGTTCTTGGGCTTGTTTTGCAGTCTAAAGGGCTTTTGTAGAATACTATCTCAATAACTGTGTTTTTTTTCATAAAGTCTTTAAAACTATTTGTGCTTTGAATAATTAACATTAGTTTTATATTTTTGTAATATGTAATATAAGAATACACTTGTTTTTACTTTTTAAGATTAAGAAGGTGTTTCAGGCTAATGGAATTCCTGCTTTAAAATAAAAATGAATGTTTGAAAACGGACTGTTAAGCCAACTCACTCCGTTGGTAAGACTAATTCTGTTTTTTAGGTAGTACATTGTTAATCATTAAAATCCAAGTATTTATGAGAAAATTATTTTTGTATTCTTTATTGACCTTCCTTTTTGGTCAATTGGGGTTTGCCCAGCAGATAAATGTCTCAGGGGTAGTGAATGACCCCCAGGGTGTTCCGATTCCAGGTGTAAATGTCTATTTAAAAGCTGATCAAACTGTTGGGACAATTACTGATTCCGAAGGTTCTTTCCAGCTTAGCGTTGAAGAAAATGATGTTTTGGTATTTCAATTCATCGGGATGAAATCGACAGAGGTTCCAGTGGATGGGCAGACGAGAATAAATGTTGTGATGGAAGAAGCATTTGTAAATCTGGATGAGGTGGTTGCAGTTGGATATGGTGTTCAGCGAAAAAGTGATGTAACAGGTTCAGTGGCTTCGGTGGATTTTTCTAAACTTGAAGACCAACCTGTCTCAAATTTGGATCAGGCACTTCAGGGAAGAGTTGCAGGAGTACAAATTGTTTCGAATAGCGGTGCGCCTGGTGGATCATTGGCTGTTCGTGTTCGCGGTATTGGAACCATTAACAATTCCGACCCCTTGTATGTAGTGGACGGAATGCCTGTCCCGAACATTGATTTTCTTAATGCCAATGATATTAAATCCATAGAAGTGTTGAAGGATGCATCAGCTTCAGCTATTTATGGCTCCCGGGGAGCCAATGGTGTGGTGCTGGTTTCTACTAAAAAGGGAGAGCTAAACCAGGAGGCCAGGGTTTCTTTTAATGCTTATTATGGAACCCAGCGAGTGATTAATCAGTGGGAGACGACCAGTGGTCCGGAATGGTATGGCATTCAGGAGCAGATGAATGCAACACGTACTTCTCCGTTAGATCTTTCCGTAGTTGACCCAAATCAAAATACCGATTGGTTTGACGAAATTACACAGGTTGCTCCTATTTATGATATGAACTTAAATGTTGCGGGTGGATCTGAAAAACTCACTTATTCTTTGAGCGTGGGTGGGTTTGGACAAGAAGGTACTGTGAAAGGGAGTGAATTTCAGCGAAGGACCCTTAAGGTGAATACAGATTACAATGTTTCCGAAAAGTTTTCTATTGGATCCAATATAAATGTTCAAACCAGTGAACAGGAATCCATTCTTGAAGGGTCTTATCATACCGGCGTAATTAATACTGCCATTAAAATTGAGCCATTGATTCCGGTATGGAGAGATGAGGCTGCAGGAGAGTATGATTATTCGAGGTTTACTGACTATCCTAATCCTGTAGCACAAATTGAATATGAAAACTCCAGGAATGAGAAACTTAACCTGTTGGGGAATGTTTATGCGCAGTATGAATTTATACCCGGGCTGACTTTTAAAACTTCTTACAGTCAGAATAGCTATCGAAACGATACATATGATTTTGAGCCGGTTTACTTTGTAAATGTCAATCAGCAAAATGTGGAAAATGAGGTGAGTCGGGGGTATAATAAGGGAGATTACTGGACATGGGAAAATGTTCTGAACTTTCAGAAAACTTTTGGTGAAAAGCACTCAGTTGGAGTGATGGTCGGTTATACCATGGAGGAAGGAACTTATGAATGGATCAATGCTTCTAAAAAGAATATTCCTAATGAAGATGAAGCTTTATGGTATTTTGATGCTGCTGCGGATGCGGATAATGTTTCCGGAAATGCTTCAGAAGTTGCATTGACGTCCGGATTGGGCCGTTTGAATTATAGCTTCGATAATAAATATCTGGCCACGATAAACTTTAGGGCCGATGGCTCTTCCCGTTTTCCTGATGGTAAGAAATGGGGTAATTTCCCGTCCGTTGCCCTTGGGTGGAAAGTTTCAGAGGAAAATTTTATGAGTAATCTTGACTGGCTCACCTCTTTTAAATTACGCGCAGGTTGGGGGCAGATAGGGAATAATAATATTGGTTATTATCCTTACCAGACAACCATGAGTGGAAATGCCCAGTACCGTTATCTGTTTGGTCCTGATGAAAGTATTGATCAGGGGTATGCGGTTGTGAATATGAGAGATCAGAATATTAAATGGGAGACTGTGGAATCATTTAATGTGGGGATCGATGCTTTGCTGTTTGACGGGAGGATTGAAACAACTTTGGACTGGTACCAGAAAGACACTAAAGATATGTTGGTAAGTGTTCCCATTCCAATTTATTTTGGATATGAAGGCGGACCTGTAGCCAATGTTGGATCTGTCCGGAACAGTGGAATTGAGTGGTCTGTAAATTATCGGGATCGGGTAACGAATGATTTTCAATATAATGTTGGCTTTAACATATCTACCTACAACAACGAGGTGTTGTCTCTTGGGACTGGTCAGCCTATTACAGGAGGATCTTATTATGGTGGTTCAGCAACCCGGACCGAAGAAGGAGAGCCTATTGGTTACTTCTATGGTTACAAAACTGATGGCGTTTTTCAGTCTCAGGCTGAAATAGATAATCATGCCGCCCAATTGGGAGATGACAATTCAGAATTGGAGCCGGGAGACTTAAAGTTCGTAGATACCAATGAGGATGGTGTTATTAATGATGAAGACCGTACACGAATTGGAAATCCGATTCCTGATTTTACTTATGGCATTAATGCAGGTTTGACATTCAAGGGTTTTCAAATAGATGCATTCTTTCAGGGATCGCAGGGAAATGATGTTTTCAATGCCATGAAGACACACCTTTATGCTTTTGATGAGACGAATAAGCATAAAGATATGCTGAATTCCTGGACTCCACAAAATACGAATACAAGCATGCCTCGTTTAAATGGGAGCGATGATAATAATACCAATAGAACTTCAGATCGATTCGTGGAAGATGGTAGTTATGTCAGGTTGAAAAATCTCACTTTGGGATACAATGTCCCGGGTCGTTTCACTGAACGGGTTGGTATTGAGTCCTTAAAGTTTTATGTATCGGGGCAGAATTTATGGACCAAAACGGATTATAGTGGTGCTGATCCTGAAATCGGTCAGGTTTCTACTACCAATTATCTCAGCCGGGGGGTTGATATTGGAACCTATCCCCAGGCGCAGGTATATACTGTTGGTGTAAAGATTCAGTTTTAATTTAGGGAACCTTTTATAGAATAGAGTTATGAAAAAAATAAAATATATAGTCATAGTGATGCTTCTTCCGTTGGTTATTTCCTGCGAGGACTTTCTGGAAAGGGAAAAATTGGGGGAAGAAACTTTCGATGTTTATTTTAATAGTGAGGAGAAAGCTGTCCATAGTGTTACTGCAGCCTATTCAGATGTGAAAGACTATCGGTTTGGATGGACACTTTGGGCCTTTGGAGAAACATTAAGTGACAATGCTGTTTATAGTGGAAGTGATGCAGATAATGCTGGTTTCGAGTTGTTGAAGAATTTTAACGGGACACCCGACATGCACTATGTAACTAATAAGTGGAGGTTGTGTTATCGGGGAATTAATAAGGCCTCTCAGGCGATTGAAGGGATTGCCTCGATGGATGATGACTTATTCTCCTCAGTTGGATTCAAGAATCGGCTGATTGCAGAAGCCCGTTTTCTTCGCGCTTTCTTTCATTATGAGCTGGTAAGAGCTTTTGGACGGGTGCCGGTGGTGGATCATTGGGTGCAGAGCGCCAGTGAGAAGATTGGACAATCTGAGATAGATGATGTATATGCTTTTATCATTGATGAGTTGACCATGGCAGCGGAAGACCTTCCGCTTAAAAGTGAATATGCCGACGCAGATTTGGGCCGCGTTACTCGTGGGACGGCTCATGCTTATCTGGCAAAGGCAAATATGTATGTGGAAAACTGGGAGGCTGCGCGTGATTGGGCCATGGAAGTAATTAAGTCCGATGAGTATGACTTGGATCCTGATTTTGCTCACATCTTCTCTTTTGAGGGAGAACATGGAGTAGAATCGATTTTTGAGATCGTTTACCATGATTCAGAGACTGAATCGGGGGCTTTTACGAATAATGGAAACTTTCAGACATTGTTTATGTTGCCCAGGAATATAACTTATGGTTATGGGATTAATCAACCCACTCAGGATTTGTTTGAGGCTTTTGAATCGCAGGGAGATGAGATAAGACGGGATGCCACTCTGCTGACTACCGATGAGGTGTTTGAAATAGAACTTGCGGATCTTTATGCTGCACTTGAGACTGCAGAAGAGTCAGGTGATCCAGAAGCTATTGCTGATGCAGAAGCAGATCTGGAAGAGGGAAAGGATCGACTGACCTTTAATCGAACTGGTTTCTATAATGAAAAGATGTATGTTTCACCTGAGAACAGATCCTCCCAAATTCGTAACAATGCAAATAATATTCGTTTGATGAGATATGCTGATGTGCTTTTGATTTATGCTGAGGCTTGTGCCCATACAAATGCGGAAGATGAAGCCCGGGAAAAATTGAATTGGGTGCGTGACAGAGCTGGTCTGGAAGATGTTACAGCTACCGGTCAGGCTCTGTTAGAAGCTATCTATGCAGAACGAAGACTTGAACTTGCAGGGGAGAACGACCGATATCACGATCTGATCAGATTGAATAAAGCTGATAAACTAACCGGATGGAGCGAGTCGCGCAAGTATTGGCCTGTGCCCCAGGCCGAGATTGATGTGACTACCGGCGAGATTGAGCAAAACGACGGATATTCAGGATCGAACTAACCGTTTAATCTGAATTTTTAATTGAGGAGGCTGCTTTTGGTAGCCTCCTTTTTTGTGTCTTTACCCGGGGAAGATTTTCCGGGTTACCTAATCTGTACCAAATGTTTAGAATTTGATTGGAAGAAACAGGTCTGGTTGATTTGGGTGGTAAAACGTCTGACATCTTATTTTGGGGTGAATGGCACTTTAGGTTAGAGGGTTAGGCATTTGTGGCGATCTGTTTTTCTTATAAAAAGGACCATTTTTTTTACACTATAAGATGTAATACATGTTATATGGTATAAAAAATTTAAAAAATGTTTGCACATATAAATATTAACATTAATTTTGAACTCGGTAAGATGTAATACAAAAAAACAGGTGGGTTTTTTGTTCTTTAAATTAGTGAAAAGCAGTTCCATCTGCTTTTGGGTTTTAAATCTTCTTTTTTATCAGATGACTAAAAAGTTTTAAACGAATGAGAACAGTTTTTTATTCCTTTTTTATTTTCCTGTCAGTGTTTCTCACCGGGTGCGTAAATAATCAGAAAATTGAAAAAGTTGTTGGTTTTTTTCAAGACCAAAAAGCAGGAGATCTAAGAGAGAATGTTTTTGACATTTCATGCGAGCGTGTTGCCAGAAGTACCTATATAGTTAGGGGCGAAGTAGATGATCCGGATCTGAAAAACATGTTATTGGATTCGCTCAAAGCTGAAGGGTTGCATGTTCATGATAGTGTAAGAGTCTTACCATATGGAGTGCCTTCCACCCGTGCTTTGATTGATTTAAGTGTTGCTACCATGCGCTCATCTCCATCTCATTTAGCTCCTATTGTCAGTCAGGCTTTGATGGGGATGCCTGTGAGGGTGCTAAAACAAAAGGGAGGTTGGGCTTTTATTCAAACCCCTGACCATTATCTGGGATGGTGTGATGTTTCGGCACTCTGTTTTATTTCAGATGGAGAATGGGAGGAATGGAAACAAAGTCCCAGGGTTTTTGTGACCAGACGTTTTTCAGAAATTAGGGATTCTGAAACCGGGAAGATTCTTGGCGATTTAGTTGCCGGATGTCTTTTGGAGAAAACAGGAATGGACAAAATTCAAATAAAAGTAAAAACCCCTGGTGGGATTGAAGGGCTTGTAAATGTCAACGATATTAAGTCATTTGATCGAAATCATTTCCCTGAGATGTTGGATTGTCATGATCTGGCGGCAACTGCCCTGGAGCTTATTCGAACGCCGTACTTGTGGGGAGGAACTTCAATGGGGGCTCTTGATTGTAGTGGTTTCACAAAAACGGTTTTCCGACAACACGGAATTGTGTTGGCCAGGGATGCATCTCTTCAGGCAGAATATGGGAAAGACCTGCCGGTTGATAAGGGATGGGAAGTATTTAAAACGGGAGATCTGCTTTTCTTCTCTCCCGATGAAAAAAGTGATCGCATAACGCACGTAGGAATATATCTGGAAAGTTCAGAATTCATTCATGAAGCAGGAAAAGTTAAGATAAATAGTCTGGACAGTACTCGCGTTAACTACAGTCGTTTCCGGGAGAAGACTCTTGTAAAAGCTCGTAGGATTGAAGGGCAGCTTACTGATAAAGGAATCGTTTACCTGCCGGAACACCCGTGGTATGTTTGCAATTAATTGAGGATTTATGAGAAATAACAGATTCAATAACAGAAGGGATTTTCTGAAAACAGCCGGAATTATTGCCGGGTCGGCATTTATATCAATGGGAACAAAAGGGTGTGTCAATATAAACAACCGAAGCAGATCGATGGTGAGTAATACTATGAATTTGAAATTTACCCCCTATGAATTGCAGCTGAAACATGCGTTTACGCTGGCATCAGGTAGCAGAACCACCACCCCGGTTATGTTGACCGAAATAGAATTGGACGGTACGGTAGGATATGGGGAGGCTTCCATGCCGCCTTACCTTGGAGAAAGTCATGAGTCTGTGCGGAAGTTCCTCTCAAAGGTTGATCTGTCTTGTTTTAACGATCCTTTTTTGATGGAAGACATTCTGGATTATGTGGATCAAATTGCCCCGGGAAACTATGCTGCTAAAGCATCTGTAGATATTGCGCTGCATGATTTGGTCGGGAAACTCATGGAGCAACCCTGGTACCGCATTTGGGGATTTAACCCCGAAGATACGCCGGATACTTCTTACACCATAGGTATTGACAAGCCTGATCTTGTCAAAGAAAAAACCCGCGAAGCAGCGCCTTACAATATTCTGAAAGTAAAAATGGGCGGAGGTAACGACCGGGAGATGATCAATAGTGTGCGATCGGTTACAGACAAGCCCCTTTGCGTGGATGTGAATCAGGGTTGGAAAGACCGCAACGAAGCACTGGAGATGATACACTGGCTCAAAGATCAGGGAATTGTTTTTGTGGAACAGCCCATGCCCAAGACTTCGGTTGAAGATATTGCCTGGCTCACTCAGAATAGTCCGCTACCCATTATCGCCGATGAAGCGCTACAAACTGTTGACGATATCAAAAACGTATTTGGTGTTTACAGTGGTGTGAATATTAAACTGATGAAATGCGGCGGAATGCGTGCAGCACGACAGATGGCGCTAGCCGCAAAAGGCCTGGGTATGAAAGTGATGTTTGGATGTATGACTGAAACATCCTGTGCAGTTACTGCTGCCGCACAATTATCTCCCATGGCTGACTGGGCTGACCTGGATGGGAACTTGCTTATCACCAATGATGTGTTTGATGGACTGATAATAGAGGATGGTCGCTTGGTATTGCCTGAAAGACCCGGAATAGGGGTGCTAGGGTGTTGAAGGGAGTAGTACAATTTTTTCTGTGATTTAATTATTTAAAGTAGATTTTATGAGAGTTTTGTTCTTTGTTTTCGTTTCAGTAGTAGCTTTTTCTGCCTGCAAGCCTGCTTCTGAGAGTTTGAGCATTGCTCACCTGACGGACATTCACGTTTCTCCCGGTTCGGAAGCAGAAGCGAATCTTATTGAAGTAATAGATGATATCAATGCTGCTAAACCTGATTTTGTTGTAGTAACGGGCGATTTAACCAATACGGGATCAAATGCTGAATTGATGGCTGTTAAGAAAGTTCTGGATCGGTTGAATGTTCCATATTATGCGATTCCCGGGAATCACGAAACCAATTGGTCTGAATCGGCAGGTCTTAAGTTTAATGAACTATGGGGAAATGACAGATTTATCTTCACCACGGACGATTTTCTTTTTGTTGGTTTCAATACCGGTCCGTATATGAAAATGGGGGACGGGCATGTGAAACAGGAAGATCTGAAATGGCTGAAGCGTGTCTTGAATAACCTTGAAAATAAGGATAAAACATTGGTAATTATGGCTCATTATCCATTGGCTGAAGGATTGGACAATTGGACCCATGTAGTAGGTTTACTTAAAGAGCATGATTGCCGACTCACTTTGTGCGGCCATGGTCACAGAATTAAGTTGTTAAATTTTGACGGAATTCCCGGGGTCATGGGACGATCTCTTTCCAGCCCTCAATTTGATGCACCGGGCTATACCCTATTGGAACTTCGAAACGACAGTGCATTGATTTTTAATAAACAACCCTCGGAGGATATAGGTGACCCGATTATTTCTCTGAGTTTATTTTCTCCGGATACGATTAAAACATTACCGATTTCTTCGAGACCGAATTACTCGGTCAATTCACAGTATCCGGGGGTTGAAGTGGTGTTTGAATTGAGAGATACGGCTTCCATTTTTACGGGGCCTTGTCTGGTCCATGATTCTCTTCTGGTTTACGGTAATTCGCTGGGGTATGTTAAAGGAGTGAGAACTTCTGATAAATCAATTCTCTGGGAACGCCGTTATGAAGGAGCCCTTTTTTCCACTCCGGTGACAAATAAGAAAGTGGTTGCTTTTGGGAATGTGCGAGGAGAGATAATCGGCCTGGATGCCAAAAATGGAAGGGAAGTGTGGAAGGTTAATGTGGGAACACCCGTGCTTGCCGAAGGGATTGTTGAAGACAATGCTTTGTATATAGGAGGCGGACAAACAGCCTTCTACAAGATCGATATGTCTGATGGCAGTGTCATCTGGAGATATGATGGCATCGATGGTCTTGTTCAGGGAAAACCAGTGCTCGCAGACAAAGAAGTGGTCTTTGGTGCCTGGGACAGACATCTTTATTGTCTTGACAAAGATACCGGAGCGGTTCAATGGACATGGAATAACGGTAATAGTGTTCAGCTTTTCTCTCCCGGAAACGTAAAGCCTGTGATTTCTCAAGGAAAAGTATTTATCGTTGCCCCAGACAGGTTTATGACTGCTATTGAACTGAAAACCGGAAAAGAAGTTTGGCGAACCCAAAAACACCAGGTACGTGAGTCCATGGGCATTAGTCCGGATGGGATGCAGGTATATGCCAAGTTGATGAACGATTCCATAATCGCCATATCCTCCCGTACATTTTTTCCCAAAACGCTTTGGGCTATTGATGCCGGTATTGAGTACGACCACAATCCTTGTCCTGTCGTTTCTAAAGACGCGTGGGTTGCTGCTGCTACTAAAAACGGTCTTATTACTGCCGTTTCTGCTAATGGAAATAAAGTTCTGTGGAAACATAAGCCGGGAAATTCATCGATTAATAAAATTGTCACTGACAGCCAGGGGCACCTCTGGGTATCATTGATGGAAGGTAGATTATTAAAGATTAAACATCCCATGAGTAAATAAATAGAAACAGTTCATTAATTTTTAAATCAGTTAATTCAACGATTATGATGACAAAAAAAATCTCGTTACTCTTAGCTCTGTTCTGTGTGTTAACAGGCCATGCAATAGGGCAAAGCATTACGGGGACAGTTCTGGATTCTGAAAACAGTGATCCAATTCCCGGTGTAAACATAGTGGTTGTGGGCTCCGGTAGCGGTACCATTACCAATATGGAAGGAGAATTTGAGCTTGACCTTGGTCAGGAATCTGCTAATGTTCGGTTTTCGTTCATTGGCTATGATAATTTTATTCTTGAAGCCCAGGCAGGAGAAAATTACACCATTAATCTTGTTCCCAGCGATATGATGTTGGATGATGTGGTGGTGGTTGGTTATGGTTCACAACGGAAAGAGAACCTGACCGGTGCTGTTTCAAGTATTGATGTGGAGAAGGCTATTAGCAGTCGTCCCGTTACTGATGTTGGTAAAGCATTGCAGGGAATTTCTCCGGGTCTGACAATTACGAATCAACAAGGTGGTGTTGGTACCGAGTCCACAATTCGCTTACGTGGTTCAACCGGTTCGCTCAATGCTTCGGGAGGTACATCACCGCTTATTCTTGTAGATAACGTTGAAATCCCAAGTTTGAATCTTGTTAATCCTGATGATATTGCAGAAATATCAGTTCTTAAAGATGCTGCATCAGCAGCCATATATGGTACCAGAGCAACATGGGGTGTTATTCTGATTACCACTAAAAAAGGAAGTAAGGATGACAAAGTTAGGGTTACTTATAGAAACAATATTGCGTGGAATACGCCCACTATGATGCCCGAACAAACTTCTGCATACGAGAATGCTAAGGTTTTACTGGACATCGCCGAACGAACAAGTGGTGCAAATAGTATCTCCAGTATCGGTTATAATGTGGATCAGGAGGCATTAGGCAAAATAAAGGACTGGGAAGAACAGTATGGCCATATGTCTCAGAATGAATTAGGAGAAATGCAGATGGGACGTGATTTTGAGATCAGAGGAGGAAAAACTTATTTTTATCGTTCTTTTGATCCCTTTAAAGAGTTTACCAGAAAATGGACGCCTCAGCAATCTCATAACTTCTCTGTAAGCGGGGGCTCTGACAAATCTACTTTTAATGTGAGTTTTGGTTATCTGGAGCAATCCGGAGTGATGAAAGAAAATACCGATACTTATGAGCGTTATAATTTTAGTACCAATGTCACCACCCAGGTCAGAGATTGGTGGGAGGTAAAAACAGGAGTTTTGCTTACACGGTCTACGGAAACTCAACCGTATCGTTTTACGTCTGGTTTGTACGATGCCTGGTATTATCTTTTGCGCTGGCCCAGATGGTATCCCTATGCCGACTATGAAGACAAACCTTTCAGGTCTGCTGTTACAGATATGAAATATGCCAATGATGAATCAGATACCCAAAATTATGGAAGGTTAAACCTTGGAAGTATTTTTACTCCTATTGATGGAATGGCAATCAATGTAGACTACACTTTCTCTTTGTTGAATAAAAACCTGAGAAGAAATGGTGGTACCATTATGGCCTATAATATGTTTACAGCCAACCCTACCGAGAATTATGGTGACATTTACGGACAAACACATGACAGGGTAATTGAATCCAGCCGTTATACTGTTAGTAATGTTTTTAAAGCTTATGGAACCTATGAATTTGACCTGAATGATCAGCACAATTTTAAGGTAATGGCCGGTATGGATGCTGAAGATCGCAGAAATTTTAGTCATTATTCTGAAGCTCGCGGATTGATTGATCCAACAACTCCTGCCATACAACTTACAACAGGAGATGAGTATGCAAGAAATTCAACTTATGCTTATGATTATGAGTTTGCATCTGCCGGGGCATTTGCAAGGATCAACTATGATTACCAACAAAAATACCTTATTGAAGTAAATGGTCGTTATGATGGTTCTTCCAGATTTCCTGAAGGTGATAAGTGGGCTTTCTTCCCATCGGCTTCTGTGGGATGGAGGGTTACAGAAGAACCTTTTATGGATTTTACTGATCCGGTCTTGTCTGATCTCAAAATACGAGGTTCATGGGGAACTATTGGGAACCAGGATGTAGCCGCGAATTCTTTCCTTTCCACAATGTCAAACAGTCCATCTTCCGGGTGGGTTATGGATGGAGGACAGATTCCATATATTACAAGTCCTACAATTATTTCCCCCAGTCTTACCTGGGAACGTGTTTCAACATTAGATATTGGACTTGATGCTCGATTCTTTAGAAATAAAATGGGTGTTGTCTTTGATTGGTATAAACGTACCACAACCGATATGCATTCACCCGGGGAAACTCTTCCTGCTTCATTTGGCGCAAGCTCGCCATTGAGAAATTATGGAGAACTTGAAGGAAAAGGCTATGAAATCATGCTTGATTTCAATCACCAATTTTCTAACGGTTTACAGATGAGTTTGAGAGCCGGATTCTCAGATGTTAAGGAAGAGATTGTTAAGTATAGTAACAGTATCGAGAATATTTATTCAAATTATGAAGGCAAAGAACTTGGAGAGATTTGGGGATATGAAACCGATCGTTTGTTCCAGGAAACCGATTTTGTTAATGGCGAAATGAGAGAGGGTATTGCTTCACAAAGTTTATTTGAATCAGGAGCCTTTCAGTATGGACCTGGGGATGTCAAGTACCAGGATCTTAATGGTGATGGAGAAATAAATTATGGAAGTAATACATTGGACGACCATGGTGATTTGAGAGTGATCGGTAATACCCGACCACGGTATGAATATAGTTTTGGTCTCGACCTGGCATGGAAAGGCTTTGACTTTAGCACTTTTTTCCAGGGAGTGGGACAAAGAGATATTTGGGCCATTGGGAGTATTGCTATTCCGTCGTTTATCGACAATGAAGCATATTATGACCACTTCATGGATTACTGGACACCTGAAAATACAAATGCTTTTTATCCCAGGCCTGCGAGTCATTCATGGGTGAGCAACGGCAGGAACTTTTTACGTCAAAGCAGATATCTTTTGGATTTGTCATATCTTCGATGTAAAAATATGACTCTTGGATATACTTTGCCACGTCAGCTGGTATCCAGAGCTTCCTTTGAACAGGTAAGAGTGTATGTGAGTGGTGAAAACTTATTTGAATTTACTGATGCGCATCTTCCTGTCGATCCGGAATCAACTGAAAACAAAAACGGAAATACAACCGGATTTTCTTTCGGTCGTAGTTATCCCTACTCTCGAACTATTTCATGTGGTGTACAAATAAGCTTCTAAAACGATATAGATTATGAAGACAAGAATATTAATATTTGGAATTATTCTTTCATTGTTTGCCGCCTGTTCCGATGATTATCTGGAACGACTGCCAAACGACACTCTGGTGGATAATCCGGAGTTTTGGAACGATGAAGGTAATGTAGGTAATCGGATGTTTGCTTTTTATACTCATTTTTTTCCGGGTTATGAGAGTGGCTGGACCCGCTCTAATTTCTGGACACTTGCCGATGCCCCTGAAACATCATGGACAGATGATGCGGCTCAAAAAGCTGCAACTTATTTTATTAACAATGCCCCTTCTACTGCGTCATCTGCAGGATGGTCATTTAGCTATGTCAGACAGATCAATTTAATCATTGATAGATTAGATAATGCTGATATGCTTGAGGAATCAAAGAATCACTGGCTTGGAGTTGCACGATTCTTCCGGGCGATGGAATATCATCGTTTGGTTAAACGATTCGGCGATGTACCTTGGTTTGAACAGGTGGTTGATGATACTGAGAAAGATTTACTTTATCGTCAAAGAGATGCTCGTACCACGGTAATGGATAATGTTCTGGCAGACCTGGAGTTTGCCATGGAGCATGTTCGTGTATCTGATGGCATGCCCGGCTTGAAAGTAAACCAGGATGTGGTAAAAGCTTTTACCTCACAGATTATGCTGTTCGAGGGAACTTGGCAGAAATATCATGGTCAGAACAATGCTGCAGCTACAAAGTACCTTTCTGCAGCCCGGACTGCCGCCCTGGAATTAATTGAAAGTGGCAGGTATTCCATTGCCCCTGATTACTTATCCCTCACAACATCTGAGACCCTTGATGGAAATCCGGAAATTATTCTTTATCGTGCATATGAGCCCGGTGAGGTAACTCATTCTGTGATGGGGTTTCAGCTTCAGGATGGGCAACGCAATGCTCCTTCCAAGGATTTGATTGATAGTTATCTTTCGTCTAATGGTTTGCCCATTGAACAGGCTGAGAATGATTTATTCGAATCAGATAAGACCTTCTCATTGGAAATGGCCAATCGTGATCCAAGACTTTATGCAAATATTGATTCGTCACGCAAATACCTGGATGGAGTAGATGTCCTATTTGCGTCCTCAGGTTATTATTCTCATAGATTTATAAATTATAATTTAACAGAGTATTCCGGACAGCTTTCAATAACCGATGCTCCGGTGATGAGGTATGGTGAAGTATTACTAAATTATATCGAAGCTTCTGCCGAGTTGCATGATTTGGGTGAATACTCACTTAATCAAAATGACTTTGACATCTCATTTAATGAGCTGAGAAAGAGAGAAAGTGTGGATATGCCTTTGGTTACTTTTGACGGAAATAATTTGTCTGTGAATGGTATGGTAATCAATGATCCTAACAGGGATGCTGATGTGTCTTCTTTGCTTTGGGAAATCAGACGCGAACGGAGAGTTGAGATGGTCTGGGAAGGAAAACGTTATGATGATTTACGACGCTGGAAAAAGCTGGAATATGCCGACATGACGCTGAACACAAAATTGAACATGGGAGCATGGCTTGATAAGGAAGCCTTTGTTTTGTGGTTTAATGAAAATGTCGCTGATGCGGATACTCAGATTGATTTAAGTGATCTGGATGGTGTCAATCTTGACAGGGAAGGTACTGCCGGATATATTATTCCTACTGATGATCCTTCAGCAGTGAGAGCTTATGATGAACGAGATTATTTATATCCATTGCCTACTGATGAGATTGCTTTATATAAAGAAAACGGAGTAACACTAGAGCAGAATCCAGGTTGGTAAAAGCATGAATTGATTATTATTAAGGTGGAATCCTGTAGTTCAGGATTCTGCCTTAATTTATTTTTGTTGGTAGATTGTTTTTAAAGAAATTATATGAAACGACTAGGTTTTATTTTGTTGGGGTTGTTCGTTATGCTTTGTGCTAATCACTCTGTTATAGGTCAGGTGGTTGTAGGTGCGGAGCGATCGTCTGAGTATTTTCCGCTTTTAGAGAATCAGCGCATTGCAGTATTTTCCAATCACACCGGATTGGTCGGAGATGAGCACCTGGTTGATTTTTTACTGAAAAATGAGTTTGATGTGAAAGGCATTTTTGCTCCCGAACACGGTTTCAGAGGAACAGCTGATGCAGGAGAACATGTGGCCAATTCGGTGGATAAAAAAACCGGACTCCCCATTTTCTCTTTATATGGAGGGAATAAGGGAGAAATTGATCAGGAGATTTTGGGTGGATTCGATGTTTTGCTGGTTGACATTCAGGATGTAGGGCTTAGATTTTATACCTACTATGTTACTATGGTAAAGCTAATGGATGTGTGTGCCAGGAATGAAAAGAAAATGATTGTTCTTGACCGGCCAAATCCGAACGGTCATTATGTGGATGGACCAATTCTGGATATGAAACATAAGTCGGGAGTCGGTTGGTTGCCCATTCCTGTTGTGCATGGTATGACCTTAGGGGAAATTGCGCGTATGGTAAATGGAGAAAAGTGGTTGCCTGAAAATCGGGAATGCGAACTGGAAGTCATTGCCTGCGATAACTATACCCACCAAACGCTCTATGAATTGCCTGTTGCGCCATCACCCAATCTTCCCAACATGAGATCTATTTATCTTTATCCTTCAACTTGCTATTTTGAAGCGACTCCCGTCAGCCTCGGACGCGGGACTTCCAAACCTTTCCAGGTTTACGGACATCCAAACATGAAAGGATATGATTTTAGCTTCACCCCCAGAAGTGTGCCGGGGGCTAAAAATCCTCCCCAGTTGGATAAAAAATGCTATGGGGTGGATCTTTCGGATTTATCCAATGAGGAAATATTTAAGAAAGGCATAGATTTGTCGTATGTTATTGATGCTTACAATAATCTGAATATGGGCAGCCATTTCTTTCGTCCTTTTTTTGAAAAGCTGATAGGTGTTGATTACGTTCGACAAATGATTATGCAGGGAAAATCCGCCAAAGAGATTAAGGCGATGTGGAAAGATGATGTTGAACAATTTAAAAAGCAGCGAAGATCCTATTTGCTTTATGAGGAATAGCAACCTGTATTGGTTTATTTTTAAAATATTTCTGCGATGAAACGGCTTCTCCTTCTGGTATTTGTTTTTTTATATTTTACTGTGAATCTGCTCTCATTGAATGACACCATCGTTATTGAAGAGAAGAACGACTCCATACCTGAATCTATTTATCAATTAGTTTTACTTAAAAACAAGGATGAAATTATTCCATTTACAGGGTTGGAAGAAAGTTGGTTTTCCTGCTTTATTGCAGGGGAACTGAGTCATTTCGGTGATCGAATGCTGGATTATCAGGAAATGGACGTGGATTCTTTTCCGTTGGACAGTATGCTGGAGAAGAGATTACTTCGTGAATCAGAAAATAAAAAGAAACGGTTGGTTCTGGGAATTAATTCTGACTGTGATGATGCAACCGTGAGGTACTCTGTTGCAGATTTCGTTAAAGAGCATCCGACAGTGGTCGTCTTTTTTGGAAGTGCTGAAGCCCTTGAGAAATGGGACGGCTTGTCTTCCGCTGAAGTCCTGTTGCTGAGTGAAGAGAACGATTCCATAAGCCAGGACCATGCTGCCCAGGCACTTTTTGGGGGCATAGGCATTCATGGAAAATTACAAACGGAGCTCGCGGGAAAGTATCCTAAAGGGCATGGGATAGACAAAAGAGGTGGCCTCCGTTTTGAATATGCGCATCCCGATTCTTTAGGCCTGGACGGAAAGCGTTTGAATGAGCGAATTGACAGTGTGGTAATGCATGCTATGGCCCTGAAAGCTTTTCCCGGGTGCCAGATTCTGATGGCAGTTGATGGAAAGGTTATCCACCGTAAGTCGTATGGTTATCACACCTATAATAAACGGGTAAAAGTGCAGGATACCGATTTGTATGACCTTGCTTCGGTTACCAAAATTAGCGGCCCCCTGCCACTCCTGATGCAGTTGACTGGTACCGGAGTGCTTGATCTTGACCGGCCGTTCTCCAATTATTGGGAAGATTGGAAGAACAGGCTTTTCCACCGCTCCAATAAAGATACACTTACATTGCGGCAAATACTAGCCCATCAGGCCAGATTAGTCCCTTATCTTGGTTTTTGGCGGGAAACGAAACGGGAGGGACGTTTCAAACGGCGCTTTTATCGGTTGGAAGCTTCTCCAGGGTTTCCTTACCAAGTCGATGAGCATCTTTATTTAAAAGAAAGGTTTCAAGAAAAGATCTTTCGGATGATTCGTCGTTCAAGACTCCTTCCTTATGTTGAATACCGTTATTCGGGACTCTCTTTTTTGGTCTATCCTGAAATGATCTCTCAAATTACAGGGACGTCGTACGAAAAACTTCTTTACTCTGAGGTTTTCAAACCATTGGGGGCTTCCAGACTCGTTTACAATCCTCTGGAGAAGGGTTTTTCCAAAGGTGAGATTCCTCCCACCGAAATGGATCTGTTTTATCGCGAAAGTCAGGTTCACGGGCGAGTCCACGATGAAGCGGCTGCTGTATTTGGCGGAGTAAGTGGCAACGCCGGATTGTTTGGCAATGCCAATGATCTGGGAAAGTTGATGCAAATGTATCTCAATAAAGGCAGTTATGGTGGTCAGCAGCTTCTCCCTGAGCAAGTAGTGAATGAGTTTACCTGTGTTCAATTTCCGGAAAATGAAAATCGACGGGGGCTTGGATTTGATAAACCTCTGCTGAATAATGATTCAAAGGAAATAGATGAAGCCTATCCAGCCCGAAGTGCCTCTGCTGCCAGTTTTGGGCACAGCGGTTTTACAGGCACTTTTGTATGGATGGATCCTGCTTACCGGGTGTTGTATATATTTCTTTCAAACAGAGTTTTTCCCACCAGAGAGAATGTTGCGCTTTACGATCTCAATGTTCGCACTGCAATTCAGCAAATATTATATGATGTCCTGGAGGAGGCAAATTAACATTCTGTGCCATTTGCAGAAGTGGTGCATTTGAAAAGTTTTGTGAATCTTCTTATTTCCTTTTTTCTCCGGATATTAAATTTCTTTCCTATTTACTCTTGCTCTAGAGGAAGTTATGGGGTTTTGTAAGGGTAGGACCTTGAGTTTGGACCAAATTAATTGAAAATGTTAAAAAAAGCACTCTGAAAACAAAAAAAGTTAAATAAAAAAGACATGTATCTGATAAAAGGCTTAAATTGACTACTGGATTTTTCTTAATTTAAAAAATCAGGTTTATGAAAAAGAAGCTTTTTTTGAAAAAATGGTTCATTACAACGCTTTTGTTGTTGTATGCCGGATTTATTGCTGCTCAGCAAATTGAGATTTCAGGAGTAGTAACCGAGAGTTCCAACGGTGAACCTATTCCCGGGGTTTCGGTAGTTGAGAAAGGTACCACCAATGGAACCATTACCGATCTGGATGGCAGGTATTCATTAAGTATTTCCGAAGAAGCAACCGTTGTTTTTTCGTTTATTGGGTTTGCCAAGCAGGAAATTGTTCCCGGCACACCTGGTACTTACAATATTCAGATGGAATCCACTGTCTTTGATGTGGATGAGGTGGTTGTCACTGCATTGGGGCTTTCGCGTGAAAAAAAATCTCTTGGTTATACTGTGACTGAAGTTCAAAGCGATGAAGTGTCGACAGTAAAAGAAACAAACGTAATGAATTCCCTGGCTGGTAAAGTTGCTGGTGTTACTATTACTCAGGGGGCGTTTGGCCCGGGAGGAGGTTCCCGTGTAGTTATTCGTGGGAATAACTCACTTTCCCAGAACAACCAACCTCTTTACGTAGTGGATGGGGTTCCCATTGACAATTCTGGTTATGGGACAGCTAATTCCAATGATGTGGGATCTTATTCGAAAACAGATTATGGTACCGGGATTTCTGATATTAACCCGGACGATGTGGCATCCATTTCTGTATTGAAGGGGCCAAATGCTGCAGCCCTTTATGGTAGCCGTGCCGCTAACGGGGTAATCTTGATTACTACCAAAAAAGGCTCTGCTCAGAAGGGATTAGGGGTTTCAGTTTCTTCAAGCCTGACATTTGAGCGTCCATTGGTGTTGCCTGAATACCAAAATAAATATGGACAGGGGACACAGGGATATGTACCAGATAATCTTCTGGACTTGAAAGAGGCCGGAGGCAGTTGGGGGCCAATGATGGATGGTTCTCAAAAGCTCTACTGGACCGGAGAAGCTCAACCTTATACTGCACAGCCGTCTAATGTTGAAGATTTTTTTGAAACTGGGCAGACTTTGATTACCAACCTGGCCCTCGAAGGGGGAGTGGAAAACGCAAATGTCAGGTTTTCTTATACCAACACGCATTCCACTTCAATTTTGCCTAACTCCGGCATTGACCGGCATAATTTCAATCTTAGGGGGTTTGCCAAAATGGGTGATAAATTGACCATCGATGCTAAAGCTACTTATTTTCATCAACATGGAGAAAACCGCCCTAAACTTGGTACCGAAGGGGTGATGGCTTATGTGTATTCCATTCCACGGAATGCTGCAATTGACGACTATCGCGATTATCAGAATCCGGAAACATTGCGGGCTGTTTCTCATTCTTCTTTGGGGGCCAATCCATACTGGATGATGTTCAACGACCGCAGAGAGGACTGGCGGAATCGTTTTACAGGATTTGTAAAGGTTCAATATGAATTTACGGATTGGCTCTCTGCCTTCGTCAGAGTTGGATCCGATTTCGTAAAACAAAATATTGAAAACCTTGAGGCATACGGACACTGGTATTATGATCGGGGACGCTTTAGTTATAATCAATACCAAACCAGTGAAACCAATGCCGACTTTTTATTTATGTTCGAACATGATGTTACTGAACATATTAACCTGAATGCTACTTTTGGTGGAAACCATATGTACACAGATAACAGGAGTATGCGGATTAACGGGGAAGATTTCCGGATTCCTGAGGGACCTCCTGTTTCTATTTCTGAGCTGGTCTTTTATGGATATTCTCCATTAAGCAAGAAGAAGATTAATTCGCTTTATGGTACTGCCAGTTTGGGTTTTGACAACTGGTTTTATCTCGAGGGATCACTTCGAAATGATTGGTCATCCAGCTTACCTGAGGACAGTCGTTCTTATTCTTATCCATCACTTAGTACCTCTGTATTATTAAATGAACTTCTGGATATAGAAACACCTGCACTTACCTATTCGAAGCTTCGTTTAAGCTGGGCGCAGGTAGGTAACGACACGGATCCTTATATGCTGAATGATATTTACTATATTGATGATGCTTCTGGTTCTTATCTTGGGCTTACAACTATGAGCCGAAGCAGTCAAAAAAATAATGCTGACCTTCGGCCGGAAGAAGTTACCTCTCTTGAATTTGGAGGCGAATTCAGGTTTTTCTATAACAGACTTTATACCGATTTTAGTTTTTATAATATCAAATCCCAGGATTTGATTTTCGCTGTTCCTATTTCAGCATCAACAGGATACTCTTCCCGTGTTAGCAATGTAGGTGAAATTGAAAACAGAGGTTTTGAGATTTTGTTGGGGGGCACACCGTTGGATCTTCCTGATTTGTCGTGGGACCTATCGGTTAATTTTTCCACAAATAAAAATGAACTTAATGAGTTGATTCCAGGGACAGAAACTTATCCTTTCGGTGAAACCAATAGTGGAAATATTATCGTTCAGGGAACAGTTGGTGGTGGATTTGGTGATATTTACGGAACCGATTGGCTGAGAAATGATGATGGTGAACTTGTTGTTGACGAAATCGGCCGTCCAAGAGCCACTACCGAAAAAGTGAAACTTGGAAATTATCAGCCTGATTGGGTTGGTGGATTGACAAATACTTTGAAATACAGAAATATTACGCTCAGGTTTTTAATTGATGCCCGCATAGGTGGCGAGGTTTATTCAGGAACCGATGCTTCACTTGATGCAAGCGGTGCTGGCGAGCGCACCCTGAAGTATCGTGAAGATGGGGTTGTTTTAGATGCTGTTGTTGAACAGGAAGATGGCAGTTATGTAGCTAATGATTCCAGAATTACTGCACAGCAGTACTGGGGCAGTGTTGCTGGCATTGGCTCGGAGTATGTTTATGATCAGACAAATATAAGACTGAGAGAGGCCTCTCTGGTTTGGAATGTGCCAAACACTCTGTTAGGAAATGGCTTTGTTAAGTCTGCTTCCGTTGGCGTCGTCGCCCGGAATCTATTCTTCCTTTACAAAGAGGTTGACAACTTTGATCCCGAGTTGAGTTACAGTACCAGTAGTTTCTCTCAGGGTATCCTTTATAATCCGCTGCCATCAAGCAGAAGTTTGGGGTTCAATGTTAATCTTAAGTTTTAATCGTGCTTAAAATAATTAATTATGAAAATATATAAGTTCATATTAATCGGGATTTTGGCCTGTGTAACACTTCCTCGGTGTACAGATGATTTTACTGAAATTAACCAAAATCCATCTGCCATTAGTGGAGATGATATCTCAGCCCGGTATTTTATTACCAAGAGTCAGGTTAAGTTGATGGCTCCGGATCGGTACCCCTACTGGAGAGCGCACTTGATTCATGCCGACAGATATGCAGGTCATTTTTGTTTTGGACACTCCTCTTCATGGTGGTCCGGTGAGTTGGGTTATAGCTACAGTGGAGGATATACCGATGCAGCCTGGGATTATTTCGAGGGTTATACCGGAACTATTGTTACTTTTCTTCAGGTAACAGGTGACGGAGGCGATCGTGAAAACCCATTGGCGCATGCTACGGCTTTGGTTTTAAAAAGTCTTTTCTATGAATATTTTTCCGATACTTTTGGAGAAATTCCCTATTCCGAAACGGGGCAATTGGATATTCTATTGCCAAAATTTGACACACATCAGGCCATCTATCAGGGAATAATCAATGACCTGGATGCTGCGATGAATGCTATTGGTGATGCAACAAGTACGGGGGAGACCGATGAAGATCTGGGCGAGAATGATTTGTTTTATGGTGGTGACCTGCAAAAATGGAAAAGTCTGGCCAATACTATTAAACTACGTATTGCGCTTAAGGCACTTGGCGCTCCCGGTGCTGACTTTGCTCAACCTGCAATTAATGAAGCATTATCTGCCCCTTTGCTTGCTGATGAAGGGGACAATGCGCTTATGTCAAAGGATATTGAAATAAGTCAGTGGAACAGTGCTGCCTATGGAGATGTTTGGTATAATTTCGGTGCAGGGTCGGATTGGACAGTTAGCCAGGAAGTGATAAATTATTTGCAGAACTATGATGACCCCAGGCTGTCGAAATATGCCCAACCGGCGGTTGGGGGCGAAATAACCATTCCTTGGCCAGATAGTGACGACGAAGCTTTGTATTTGAAGCGGAAAAACTTTATTTTATCAGCTCTTGATGCTGCCGGAGCCGTTTATACCGAAGCCAGCAATGAAAACGGAGAATCGGTAATTTCGATGGATCCTGATACTTTTTATGTTGGGCAGCCTGTGCGATTGAGGGGAGAAATGGGCAACTATGCCCGGTATGATTTATTTAGTAAACCTGCCCAATATATTATTCAAAATAAAGGCGAAGAAGAGCCAATTGCGCCTGAGATTGTTGTCACAACGGCAGAATCTCATCTTCTTCAGGCAGAAGCTATTGTTCGTGGAGTGGGCTCTGGTGATGCCAATGCTCACTACCAGATGGGACTGCGCCAGGCCATGCTTTTGTGGGGTGTTGATCCTGCTGAGATTGATGATTTCATGGCCAATTCATCCATGGCAACCCTGGATGGGACCAATGATCTGGAGAAAATAGCGATTCAACGATGGCTGGCTTACTATACCGAAGGCTTCCATGCCTGGGCAGTGGTCAGAGATTTGGGCTATCCTGCCAGTTTGGCTGACGGAGTCTCAGATTCCGATATATTTGGTTTTGGGGATATCTCGGGACATTACCCGCAGCGTATGCGATACGGAACCAATGCGTATTCCCGAAATTTAGACAATCTGGAGGTTGCTATTGGTCGACAGGGACCGGATGTACAAGACACCAAGCTATGGTGGGCTGAGTAAGTTTGAAACAAGGTTTGATTACAGAGAGCTGTCTTTTTAAGGCAGCTCTTTTTTCTTTAAGGTCAAAAAAACAAACTTATACAGATGTAATATATAATAAGTATTATAACTTTGTTCAAGTGATTAACTTTTAGTGACAATCCAATAATGATTTATTGAAAGTAATTCTTTCGGGGTTTTGACTGCCTTGTTTTGTGGCCAAAATAAGCTCGAACAATAATGTGTTTGCTGTAAGGCATTAGTTAACTATTTGAATATATGGGAAATAATAAGACTACTTTGCAGAGGTTCCGGCAACAGTTAAACGGTATTCTACCGGCATCCAGAGTCTATACCGACGCTTTATATACCCTTACCAAAGGGACCGATGCCGGCTTCTACAGGCTGATTCCGGATATGGTAATAAAAGTTGAATCAGAATATGAGATGGTGGGCGTACTTCAACTTTGTTCTCTGTATAATATCCCCGTCACCTTTAAATCAGGGGGCACCAGTTTAAGTGGACAAACCATAACCAACTCAGTACTTATTGATACTGGTGACGGCTTTTCGGATTTTAAAATTTCCCCGGACGGAAAATATGCCAGTTTTCAAAGCGGAATTTCCGGAGGGCTTGCAAATGCTCGTTTAGCACCCTATGGCCATAAGCTGGGGCCAAGTCCGGCTTCAATCAATTCGGCCCGCATCGGGGGTATTGTTTCCAATAATGCCAGTGGAGCCAGTTATGGAATACGGTACAATAGTTATAATACGGTTGAAAGCATGCGTATGGTTTTGGCTGATGGCACAGTGCTTGATACCGGTGATCTTGAATCGCGGAGATGCTTCGAAGAAACTCACTCCGACATGTTGAGTCAGTTAACGGCTCTTAGTAAATCTGCTAAATCAAATGAAGCAGTCAGGCAGAAAATCCAGCATAAGTTTGAATTAAAAAATACTTGTGGATATGGCGTTAATTCACTCATTGACTTTGAAGATCCCATTGATGTTCTTCAGCATCTGATGGTTGGGTCGGAGGGGACTTTGGGCTTTATTTCTGAAGTAAGCTTTAAAACAGTCAGAGAATATGGCTTAAAAGCTACTTCCATGGTGTTTTTTAAAAATATCAAATCGGCTTGTGAGGCTATTCTGCCATTGCGGGGCTGTAGTGTAAGTGCTGCCGAACTGATGGATCGTAATGCTTTGCGCTCTGTTGAAAATAAGTCTGGGATGCCTCCGGTGCTCAAAACGCTGGATGAAGAGGTTGTTGCCTTGTTGGTTGAAACATCTGCGGAAGAGGAGGATTTGCTAAACATCCGGATGAAGGAAATTGAAAAGGCACTGAGCTTTTTTGATACGGTTTACCCGGTGGAATTTACTACTGATAAGGATGAGTATAACAGGCTCTGGAAAGTTCGCAAGGGGCTTTTTACTTCTGCCGCGGCGTCCCGTCCCAAAGGTACGGCCTGTATTATTGAAGATTTGGCTTTCAGGGCTGATGTTCTGGGGGATGCTTTGGTAGATCTTAAAAAACTTATAGAAGAGTTCGGGTATGAGGGGTATGTGATTTGGGGGCATTTGTTGGATGGCAATATCCATTTTGTCATGATGCCCGATTTTAACAACCGGTCTGGTGTGGAAAGGTACCGCCAATTTATGGAGGCTTTGGTGAAGTTGGTGGTTCACAAATATGACGGAAGTTTGAAAGCCGAGCACGGTACCGGACGTAATATGGCTCCTTTTGTAAGAGAGGAATGGGGGGAGGACATTTATGATCTGATGAAAAAGATTAAGGAAGTGGTTGATCCTCGTGGAATACTTAATCCCGGAGTCATAATAAATGACGATCCGGAGATTCATCTAAAAAATCTGAAACCTCTTCCTGTTGCTCATGATTTAATAGACAATTGCATAGAGTGTGGATTTTGTGAAATCAATTGTCCCTCCCGTGGGATCACACTTACGCCCAGACAACGCATTGTGGCCTATCGCGAAATGCATCGATTGTCCTTGGAGGGCAAGGACAAAGACAGACTTTCGGAGCTTAAAAAGAGATACAACTACGATGGCGATGCCACGTGTGCTACCGATGGCCTTTGTGAGTTGGCATGTCCTGTGGATATAAACACCGGGAAATTAATTAAAGATCTCCGGTTTGATGGCAATTCTTCTACGGGCAACAAGGTTGCCTCCTGGATTGCAAATCATATGAGTTCGGTTACTTTGTCAGGAAGATTTGTTCTGGGAGTTGTTGGTGGTGCTCATAGGGTTTTGGGGACTAAGGTTATGTCTGGTGTCTCCAGTTTTTTGTTTAAAGTGTCGGGGCATCGCATTCCTTTATGGAACCCGCATATGCCCCATGGAGGACCCTCTTTTTCAGTCTATGAGTCTAATGGGCATGACTTAACGGAGGATACAGTGGTTTATTTTCCCACCTGTATCAATCGTACCATGGGTAAGTCGGTCGATTATGGCAAAGAGATGACGGTGGTGGAGAAGACTCGTCAATTACTGGAGAAAGCCGGGTTTAATGTAGTTTTTCCTGAGGGTTTGAAGAATCTTTGCTGCGGAATGGCTTTCGATAGTAAAGGTTTTAAAGAACAGGGATTGCGAAAAGCCAGAGAACTTGACCAGGCATTGCTTAAAGCTTCCCAAAACGGGAAATATCCGGTTTATTGCGATATGAGTCCCTGTTTATTGAGGATGAAGGAGACGCTTTCTTCCGAGTTGGATCTTTATGAACCGGTGGAGTTTATCTTGAAATACTTTCCGGACAGGCTTCATTTTAAAAAACTAAATAAAAAAATTGCCATACACACTACCTGCAGTAGTACAAAAATGGGGTTGGAAAGTAAATTGCTTCAGGTAGCACAGATGTGTGCAGAAGAGGTGATTGTTCCGGATGAAGTTGGTTGTTGTGGTTGGGCGGGCGATCGTGGGTTTACACATCCCGAACTGAATGCATCAGCGCTTAAACCTCTGAGGCGTCAACTGCCCGATGATGTGGAGTGTGGATACAGCACCAGTCGTACCTGTGAAATAGGTTTATCCCTGCACAGCGGAATTTCCTATAAATCGATTGTTTATTTGGTGGATGAGGCGACACAGATTTATAAAAAAGGATTTTTGGACTAGAGGTGTTCTAAGATGGGATTTAAAATTTTTGATAGAACTTGAATGTTTGAGAGTTTTAAGCTTGTTTGATGTATATGTTTAGCGAAAAAGAGCTGTTGAAAAGATTAAGCTGTGGTGATGAGAGGGCCTTCGGTTTGCTGTTTTCGTCCTATTATGAGCGCCTGTATTATTTTTCACTACATTATCTTAACAACAATGAGGCCTCGAAAGATGTAGTGCAGGATTTGTTTTCAGTAGTATGGGAAAAAAAAGAAAAACTTGAAAACATTGAGAATTTATCTGCCTGGCTTTACTCCATTGCGAAGAATCTTTGTCTGAAAAAAATGGATCATTTGAAGGTGGTTAGGAAGCATTCAGATTATCTTAAATACCGTGAACTTTGTGTTAATCAGAATTCGTTGAATGAACTTGATACCTCTCCGATGATTTTTGATGAGATAAGTGGAATCATTCAGGCTACTTTAAAATCTTTACCTTCTCACAGCAGAAGAATATTTGAACTTAGCCGCTTTGAGAATAAGAAGAACAAAGAAATTGCTGTCGAGTTGGATGTCTCACTCAAAACTGTGGAGGCACACATTTCCAAATGCTTAAAAATATTTAGAGAAGCTCTGAAAGGTTATCTTTCACTCTTAGTTTTTTTTTGGCTTCAATAAATGTGTCATACAACAGATATGTTGTATGACGAGTGTTTTTGTGGTGTTTTACCGGACTTTTTAATTAGATTAGCTTTCCTTATCGTGGGTTAATGTGTTGGATTATGCTAATTTGATTAGCTTGTTGGTGGTTGGATTTATATTTTATGAATTCATTTTTTTTCTTGTTTTCTTCTTGAAGTGGTGTTTTTTTTAAAAAAAAAGGTAAAAAAATCATAGGGTATTTCTTTTCCCAGCGTACTACTATATAAAACCGGATAGTAAATGGATCGAGAAAAACTACAGAAATTTGTTGATAACTCACTTACAGACAGTGGGGAGATTGAGGAAGTGATTAATTGGATTGAATTGGATGAGAAAAACCGTGAAGAATACAACCGTCTCAAAAATACTTGGTCGTATTTGGGTTTCAAAAATTTTAACACGATTCTCCAAATCCAGAATAGAAATAAACACACAAGGCGTTTTATTCTTTCGACTTTTGTTAGGTATGCGGCCTTAATTATTCTTGCATTTATGGCCGGTGGGGCATCATTTTTTTTGTATTGGCTCAATATTCCTTCAAATGCCTCATCCCTTAATGAAATTGTAGTTCCGTATGGAGAAACTGCCGAAGTGATTCTTAGTGACCACACTCATGTATGGTTAAACTCGGGGTCAAAGTTGAAATATCCTACCGCTTTTGACAATAGGAATCGCAGAGTTGAACTTGAGGGAGAAGCTTATTTTAAGGTTCAGAAAAATGAAAAAAAACCATTTATTGTTTCTACTTCTCACCTTAATGTCAATGTGTTGGGTACTAGCTTTAATGTAGAAGCATTTGAAGGCGCAGAAACCATCAATGTAACCCTTGTTGAAGGAAAAGTAAATATTGAAGACAGTGCCGGAGGTATTCTGGCAGATTTAAATCCAAATGAGAATGCAGCATTTGATAGGGAAAGCAAAATATTGAAAATTGAGAAGAAAGTTGATACAAAAATGCTTACATCCTGGAAAGATGGCATAATATATTTCGAAAACCAGCAATTGCGAGATATTGCTAAAAAACTGGAGCATTGGTTCAATCTTAATATCGTATTTCAGGATCCCACTTTAAAAGAAGTCCGATACACCGGGGCTATTTTAAAAAACAAGCCCATCGATCAGATTTTTGAAATACTTAAATACACTACCGACATCGATTATTCGATGAAAATAAATGATACAGAACCAAGTGTAGTATTCATAAAATAATTGCCTATGGTAAAAAACAAAAATTTAAAAAGGGAGTGGAAAATAGTACCAGTATTTCCCAACTCCCTCACGAAACAATGAGTTTCTTGCATTTTGAATTTTACATCAGCAAACGAATTGCATTAATCCAAAACATTACAAATGTATGAAAAAAACAGAGAATTGTAGTAACTGTTTTGAGTTACAAAGGTTATTTAAGATTATGAAAGTTGTTGTTATACTGATGATTATTGGCGTTACCCAGGTGTTTGCTAGTTCAATTTATGGTCAGGAGAAGAAGTTATCCCTGAAAATTGAAGATTCTTCATTAGAGACCATCTTTAAGAAAATAGAGAATGAGAGTGATTTTCATTTCTTTTATAGGAGTGAAGATTTGACGTTTGACAAGACTTTTGATATAAATGTTGAAAGAGGTACCATTTTCCAGATATTGAACATCGTTTTATCTGAAGTTGATCTTTCTTATAAAGTTTTTGATAAGTATATAGCTATAAGCCCTGTTAAATCGACTCAACTGCCCGGGATTCAAGACGATAAGCAGAAAGTCATAAGTGGGGTTGTAGTTGATGCTGAAGGAGAGTCCATTCCAGGAGTAACCGTTACCGTAAAGGGTTCTACAACTGGTACCATTACCGATATGTCCGGGGTTTTTGAACTTTCCATTCCTGTCGATTCAGACGTTCTTGTTTTCTCATTTATTGGAATGAAAAGCCAGGAAGTTGTGTTGGGCAACCAGACTAGGTTGGAAGTAACCATGGAAGAAGAAATTATGGGTTTGGATGAAGTGGTAGTTGTAGGTTACGGAACTCAGAAAAAGAAATTAATTACCGGAGCAACCTCCCAGGTTAATACAGAAGAACTGACTCGACAGAATACAGTTTCTGCAATAGATGCCCTCAAATCAAACACTGCAGGGATGCAGATTGTTAAAACTTCGGGTCAGCCGGGCTCTGGCTACAGAATTAATATTCGGGGATTAGGTACCACAGGAGATGCTTCTCCTTTATTTATAGTTGATGGAATACCTGTCGGGGATATTGATTTTCTCAATCCTTCTGATATTGAGTCAATTGATGTATTGAAAGATGCTGCTTCGGCTGCCATTTACGGGTCACGTTCTGCCAATGGGGTTGTTTTGGTTACAACTAAATCCGGAAAATTTGAGTCTAAACCAACCATTACTTATGATGGATATTATGGTGTACAAAATTTCTAAGTACATGACAAAATATTTATACAATCATTAAACTCCTTGATATTTAAGGCATTCAT
>NZ_AJKI01000066.1 GCF_000259075.1 Marinilabilia salmonicolor JCM 21150 | reverse complement strand
CAGCGGCAAAAGTGGCATTGGAGCAATACGGATAGCAGGTGCTTCTTCTTCGTTCTGCTCATTCCCGGCATTCTCTTCTGCTACAATTGGCTTTATGGCATACTTGATACGTTCTATTCGACGAACATAGGTCTCACCTGGCTTGTGTTCAAGAATTTCAGTCACCTCTTCGCCGATACGCACCCAGTTGTCCTGTATGCCCTCTGGCTCTATGACTTCTACTACTCGTCGAAGGTGATCTGGTAACGGCTGACGTACGGGCTTCTTTT
>NZ_AJKI01000065.1 GCF_000259075.1 Marinilabilia salmonicolor JCM 21150 | reverse complement strand
CCAAATTTTTAGACTGTTATTTTATTGATTTTCAATTATTTAACTGTTTTGTCATGTACTAAGGATTTTTTTACAAAAAAGTCTGCTTCTTGTTCTATCTAACTCACCCATGTAACCCAAAGGAGTTTTCTCCGTTTAAAAAATGAATTGTAATCTGATGGATCCTCAAAATAATTGGTTCCGGGAAAAAGGAGTCGGTGTTTATGAGGTGCAAATCAGATTGTTGGGGGACTTAAAACAGCGGGAAATACATATTTATGGAGAACCATGTGATCAGGATGCTTCTCAATCGGATTGAGGAGTTTGGGGATGAAGAGATTATTCGTTTCAGAGAAAAAACAAAAAAATCATGGAGTTGGAATCAGCTTGGTGAAAAAGTGGAGCAGGCATTGTCCGGGCTTCATGTTTTGGGGAGCAGACCAGGCGATAATGTCGGAATTATCAGTCAAAACCGGGCCGAATGGCTATTAACCGATTTGGGCATTATGGCCAACCGGGGGGTGACGGTACCGCTGTATGCTACCTCTTCCATGGATCAGATTCGCTACATTCTGAACGAGACAGAAATCAGAATTCTTTTTGTTGGTACCTGTGAGCAAAAAGAAATGTTGAAATGCCTTCTGGATGAAGATAATACGCTGGAGCAGATGGTGGTATTTGATGAATGTAATACAGTGGATGACCGGATTCTTTCGTTTTCCTCATTTCTTGAATTGTCTCAAAAGAAAGGTCTTCATATTTCCATTTCAGATAATGTCTCTGATTATCATTCTGATGATCTGGCTACGATTATTTATTCATCAGGAACCACCGGAGAGCCTAAAGGAGTGATGCTGAAGCATTCTCACTTTGTAAATGCCTGGAAAATACATCAGGAACGGCTGGAAGTCTCATCAGAAGATGTTTCCCTGAGTTTTCTTCCTTTAAGTCATGTTTTCGAGCGTTTATGGACACATTTAATGCTTTTTAGCCGGGTAATCAATGTTTTTCTTGATGATCCGCGTGATGTGGTGAATGCCTTGCGTCAGGTGAAACCTACCATGATGTGTGTTGTCCCCCGTTTCTTTGATAAAACCTACCAGGGTATCCAGGAGGAGATGCTGCGGTGGTCACCGATAAAACAAAAAATATTTAATTGGGCTATTACCACAGGGCTTAAGGCCAATAAATACAGAAGTCGCCATGCCGAATTGCCTCGGACGTTGCAGTGGAAACTGGCTTTTTCGGAGAAATTGGTTTTTCGAAAACTGCGTGGTGTTTTTGGTGGAAATATAAGGTTTATGCCGTGTGCAGGAGCTGCTCTGAGTACCGAAATTCTTAAGTTTTTTCACGCTTTTGGATTGTTTGTGACCTATGGTTACGGTCTGACGGAAACTTCAGCTACCGTTTCCTGTTTTCGTGATGATGTTTATTCTTACGGAACATGTGGTTCGGTGATGCCGGGAGTAGAGGTCAAAATTGGCGACAATAGTGAAATACTGGTCAGGGGAGCCAGTGTTTTCAGTGGTTACTACAAAAAGGAAAAAGAAACTCAGGAGGTAATGACAGATGGATGGTTTCATACCGGCGATGAAGGGATGCTGGATGAAAACGGCGACCTGATTATGACCGATCGTATCAAAGATCTTATGAAGACCTCTGTAGGAAAGTATGTGTCGCCTCAGAAAATAGAAACACTGCTTCAGCAGCAGGAACTGGTGGAACAGATTGTAGTGGTGGGTGATAACCGCCCTTATGTAACTGCCCTGATTGTACCACTGTTGAGTAAACTGAAAGAGCTGGCCTTGCTACGAAATATTGAGGTTCCTGAGGGGGATGATTTACTGTATCATCCCCATGTGTTGCAGGCTTTTGAAGATCATATTCATGAAGTGCAACAAAACCTTGCACCTTATGAGAAAGTGAAGAAAGTGGCTTTGTTGGAAGAACCTTTCACCATGGAAAATGGCACAATGACCAACACTTTGAAGCTGAAAAGGCGGAAGATTGAAGAGAAATATAAGGGAGTGATAGATGGGTTGTATGGGACAACCATCTAATCTATAATTTCTGGAAAGACATCTATTGGTTATTATTTGTTGTATTCCCTTTTCTTTCGGACCTTATTTGTTTTACGATTGTAACTGTTGCGGCGGTTTTCGTTTCCACCGCCTATGCGACCACAGCCAGTTATCTGGATGCTTCCGGATGTAGTTCTCCAAAACCGTTGCGTATTGTCTAGTGATTTCACCATGGTCAGTTTCCTGTGGTTTCTCTGTAAGCACAGAGAGGTTTAGCTCATAATACCCTCTTTTTTTTCTCTCAATATCGGCAAAAACCACGGGGTAGTTGTTGTTACGCGCATGTTTTTCCGGCCCGTGAAGGAAACCAGTCGTCCGTCCCAGAAAATTGATCCAGTGAGCAGTCTTGACTTTTGAGGGACTCTGATCAGCAGCCATGAGATAAAGTGTGGGTTTGCTCTTGTTTTCTGCAAAAGTATTAGTGGTTCTTTTGGTGGGTGAGAGGATCGTACCGAATCTGGAGCGCGACCACCGCATCATCTTGTCGATGGGCTTGTTTCGCATGGGACTGTAAAAAGCCACGACGTTGTAGTTGGTAAAGATACCGGCTGACAGGCTTCCCCATTCCCAGTTGCCAATATGTCCGGTAACCACAATAACGCTTTTACCTTGTTCATGAAATTGATTGAGTACTTCCGGATTAAGTACTTTATGGCGCTTAATTACAGTTTTGCGCGACATGGAAAAGCTTTTTAGTCCTTCCAGAATAATGTCGGATAAATTTCGGTAATAAGCATTGATTGTTTGTTCTCTCTCATCGTCTGACAATGACAAATCCGATTTTTTCAGGTTGTCTTCAATGACTTTTCGGCGGTATTTGAAAACGCTGCCTAATAACCATGAAAAAAAGTTAGAAATGCCATAAAGAACAGGGAAGGGAATTATAGCGATGAAGCCTAAAAGAAAAAGGAAAAGGGAGGCACCTATATATCTGTTTATAGTCTGAAACATACACTAAATTGGTTTTTCTGGTTTTTTAAGACCTTGCTATTACGGACAACTTTGCAGAAAGTTTCCTGAAACATCAGTCTGTCGGGCGAACTTCAATACAAAAGGTTGTTTCTTTTCCCGGTTGGGAGGTGGCGGTAAGTTTTCCTCCATGTAAACGGATGATTTGACGGGAAAGACTAAGACCAATGCCACTGCCGGATTCACGGGTAGTAAAAAATGGTACAAATATCTCTTCCAGCAACTCCGGAGGTATTCCGGGGCCGTTGTCTTTGATGCATATTTCGATTTTTCTCTCCTGATTACAACTTGCCTGGATATGGATTCTCCCGTTTTGCTGGTCATACAGCGATTCGGTCGCGTTTTTTAACAGATTAATCAGCACCTGCGAGAAGAGCTTTTCGTCGGCACTAATTTTCAAATCAGGATCATTTATTTGTAACGATATTTGAATGTCAGGCCAAAGTGACTTATTCAGAAGAACTGTGTTTTCTATAAGATTTTTGACATTTACCGGCTTTAGTTCCGGATTGGGTAGGCGGGTGAGTTTGCGGTACGATTCTACGAAGTTGATGAGCCCAACTCCCTGTTGTTCAATAACCTCAAGCCCCTTGGCTGTTTTGGCAATAGTTGTTTCCGATACCATTTCAGGGCTGATTACTTCTCCATCACGAATGTAAAGGTTCTTCAGGTTTTCGGAAAGAGAAGTAACCGGGGCAATGGAGTTCATGATCTCATGGGTGAGCACACGGATGAGTTTCAGCCACGATTCCATTTCTTTTTCGCTGAGTTGATCATTGATATCCTGCAAGGATACAAGTCTCAGTGTCCGGTCTTTGTTTTTGAATGAGGTGGATTTCAGAAGCAGATTTATGCTTTTTCCTGATGTTGATTTAATGGTGTGCATTCGCTGATTACCCGGTGGCAGGTTTTTCAGAACGTGTGCCAGTTGATTGTCCACTTTGTGAAGTTGGCGAAGGTGGGTCAATTGCTCCAGACCAAGCATCTGCTTCAGGTTTTTATTGGCATTGAAGATGAAACCTGTATCATCGAACGACAGGATACCTGTGGCGACATGGTCTGTCAGGGTCTGAAAGTACTGTTCCTGTTGCCGGCTTTCGGTCTTGATTTTTTTAATTTGTTCATTGATTCTGTTAAGGTTAGAACTGAGTTCGTTCAGAAAAGGGTCATTTTTGCTTTTGGGGAATGAAAGCGCAGAATCTTCATTTCGGACGGCGTCGAAAAAATAACTGATTTTACTAAAGAACCGGGTTTGATAGGAAATCAGATGCCAGGTGAATACAATGAAAAGCAGGGTCGCTGCTATTCCAATTGCCTCTGTTTTCAGGTAGTAAAAACCCCAGGCAGCTGTGATGGCTGAAAAAGCAACCAGAAGGATCAGGATGACCGAACGTGTCAGAAATGACATTCTCATTACAGATTTAGTTTTTTCATTTTGTTGTACAATGTCTGGCGTGTAATGCCCAATTGGGCCGCTGCGGCTGTAATGTTCCCGGGGTTTTTGTCCAGGGCTGCTGAAATCAATTGTTTTTCCATCTCTTCAAGACTTAGTGTGGTGTCCAGATTCCCGGAAGTGTTACCGGTGACAGGTCTCAGGAAAAAATCGTCGGGTTTCAGGATGTTACTATCGCTTAAAATTACTGCTTTTTCAATGGCATGTTCCAGTTCCCGGATGTTTCCCGGCCAGTTGTATTTCAGGAGTTTCTCTTGTGCCTGTTTGTTGATTTTCAGTTGAGATTTGTCGTATTTGGAAGCATACTTTTTCAGGAAAAAATCGGCCAGAACCAGCAAATCTTCACCTCGTTCCCGCAACGGAGGAACTTCAATGTGTATGGTGTTAATCCGGTAGAGGAGATCTTCTCTGAAAAGGCCTTCTCTGACCAGTTCCGGCAGATTCCGGTTGGTGGCGCAAACAAGGCGGATGTCAACGGGAATTGGCTGATTGGAGCCCAGTCGGGTGACCTCCCTGTTTTGAAGAATTGCCAGCAGTTTGGACTGAAGATGCAAGGGGAGGTTTCCGATCTCATCAAGGAATAGGGTTCCCCGATGGGCTACCTCGAATTTGCCGGCCCTGTTTTCCTTGGCATCGGTAAAGGCTCCTTTGACATGTCCAAACAGTTCACTTTCGAAAAGTGATTCGCTGATGGCTCCCATGTCCACATTTACAAGTATTTCATCGTTTCGTGAGGAGAGATGGTGTATTTCCCGGGCAATTAGTTCTTTGCCTGTTCCGTTTTCTCCGGTAATCAACACATTGGTATCGGTCTTTGCCACTTTGCGTACCAGATTGAGTACTTTCATCAATTGCGGGGAAGAGCCGATGATGTGTTTTCGGTTGTTTTGGAAACTGATTTTCAGGTCTTTTTC
Organism: Marinilabilia salmonicolor JCM 21150; assembly: GCF_000259075.1. GTDB lineage: Bacteria > Bacteroidota > Bacteroidia > Bacteroidales > Marinilabiliaceae > Marinilabilia > Marinilabilia salmonicolor. The sequence continues at coordinate 25,206 of NZ_AJKI01000065.1, read as the reverse complement.
TCTTTGCTTTAAGGTGTTAACCTCTCCACGCGACTGGCTGAGTTGAACGGCTGCATTGACCGTCGCCAGTAGTTTGGTGTTGTCCCAGGGCTTCAGAACAAAATCTGTGGCACCGGTTTTCAGTGCATTCACGGCCAGTTCCACATCGCCATAAGCAGTAATCATCACCACTGATATCTCCGGCTTTTGGGTTTTTATTTGCCGAAGCCAGTAAATCCCCTCATTTCCGGTATTTGCCCCGGTTTTAAAATTCATGTCCAGCAATACCAGGTGGTAATTTGTTTTCTCCAGTTCAGCGTTGATTTGATTGGGATTGGAGATGCACACAACCTTATCGAAATCCGACGAAAGTAGAAACTCCAGGGCAGTTAGCACACTTTTGTTATCATCAACGATCAGTATGTTTCCTTTAGCCATATTATTTATTAGTCAAAAATTGTAACCTTGTCCGAATCTACCTTATACATAAGACAGGTAAAGTATAAACAGGCTGAAAGCCTGAGAGCAATAGCCCAGGGCGTTGCCCCAGGCTATTGCTTAAAGACCTTCGGTCTTCTAAAAACGCAACAACATTATGTATTCCTTTTAAAAGAATATTTTAATAGCGTTGTCGGGTTTGTTGGGGCTTGACTTTGGATGATAAGCCAAAAAATAAGGATTCATCACTTCTTCCTTCTGCCTGTGAAACTTCAGCCTCTTAATTTTAGCTCTTCTGATAGATCAAATGTATCGGGTAAATTAACCGAATGCAAAGATGTGTCAAAATATTTTACAGGTGAACGTATGTTTTTTTTACACCCTCGGCTTGTGTGGTAGTTGTAGTTGTCTGATAATAAGGGGCTAAATTCTTTTGGTATGGTTGTGGATGAAAAAAGTGCATAGAGCGTGGTATAAAGGTGGAATGGTTCTTCACTCACCAGTTCATCCACTCATCAGCTAATTTAAAATTGAAAATATGTCAATGGACAGAGTTATAGAAAAGAAAAAAGGATTTAAGAAGAAGCATATCTACATTGCTTTGGGATCAGTGGTTTTTCTGTTTCTGTTGTATCAGATAATATGGGCCGATCACAGTTCTGTAATGCGTGTGGATAGAGAGAAAATTTCCCTTGGAATGGTGGAAAAGGAAATGTTTAATGATTACATCACGATTATCGGTCAGGTGGAGCCCATTTCCACAATCTATCTGGATGCCATTGAAGGGGGACGGATTGTGGAGAAAATTATTGAAGAGGGAGCGATGGTAGAAAAGGGGGATGTCATTCTAAAGCTGGAGAATCGGCAACTGTATCAGACCATACTCAATAGCGAAGCATCTTTGGCAGAAAAAGAAAATTACCTGCGAAATACCCGCATCAGTTTTGAAGCTGAGATGATTCAGTCAAAGAAGAGTCTGCTGGATAATCGTTTTCGATTGAAGCGCAAAAAAAGGAATTTCGAGCAATCACAAATGTTGTATGAAGAAAAGCTGATTTCACGGGAGGAATATTTGCAAGCCAAAGAGGATTATGAATATGAAGAGGGTTTGCTGGAAATAAACCGTCTGAAAGCACGGAACGACTCCATCATGCTGATGACCAATATGAAAACACTGGATACAGACCTGCAAAAGATGCGTCAGATGTTGGGGCTGGTGCGCGAAAGGCTGGATAATCTTGAGGTTAAATCTCCTGTTGACGGTCAGCTGGGAATGCTGGATGCCGAGATCGGCCAGTCTGTCTCTCAGGGACAACGCATCGGTATGGTGCATGTTTTGTCGGACTATAAGGTAGAAGCCAATTTGGATGAACATTACATCGATAAAGTAAGAAGGGATTTGCCGGCTTCCATTGAGCGAAACGGCCAGGATTATAATCTGCACGTGAAAAAGGTTTACCCTGAAGTTCGGGACGGTCAGTTTGAGATTGATCTGGTTTTTGATGATTTAAAACCTGAGTATATCCGCACCGGTCAGACCTATCATTTGAAGCTTCAGCTCGGACAATCCACCCAAGCTGTTATGATTCCAAGAGGCGGATTTTTCCAGAGTACAGGAGGACAGTGGGTGTTTGTGCTCAACGAGTCGGGTACTGAAGCTGTGCGCCGCAACATCAAAATTGGCAAGCAAAATCCCCGTTATTATGAAGTGATCGAGGGGCTTGAGCCTGGAGAGCAGGTCATCACCTCGGGTTATGAAATGTTTGGGGAGAATGAGCGGTTGGAGCTGAGATAGGAGGAGGCCCCACCCAACCTCCCCTAAGGGGAGGAGACGAATGAAAAGGCAGAGAGCAAAGAGCATGGGGCAGAGTGCATGGAGTGACTTGATATAGATTGGTGTTCAGTGATTTTAGAGATTAAATTCATAAACTTGTATATACTGTTTAACCTAAAACCAATTATTTATGTCACAATTCAGGTTTATGGATTTAGAGATATGGAAAGATTCTATTGCTCTAAATGATAAGTTCTTTGATTTAGCTGAAGAATTAGGGAATGCAAGAAGTTATCGGTTTGCTGAACAATTAAGAGCAGCTTCTCTAAGTATATCCAATAACATCGCAGAGGGGTCTGGTTCTTTTTCAGATAAAGACTTTGCAAACTTCTTAAATATCGCCAGAAGGTCTGTTTTTGAAACCGCCAATCTCGCTTTTGTCGCCAAACAACGAAAACATATAGATGATGATTGTCTGAATATAATGCTAAATGAATTGGATATTCTTAGCAGGAAGATATCCTGTTTTAGGAAGAGAATTTTAGAAACTATGAATAATAAAAAGAAGCAATGAATAAAGGAAAAATGGTATTATGGGTGATTGCCCCATGCCCTAATCCCCATGCTATTTAATGAAACCAACTGAGTAATAAACAGGAGCAAAAAATGAAGGGAAAGTGAAACTATGGGAGATACGCTATGCCCCAGGCCCTTTGCCCCATGCAAATTTTTTAATTATGCTAAAAACAAAAAACCTTTCCAAAGTATTTCGCACTGAAGAGATTGAAACCAGTGCGCTGAACAATGTAAACCTGCATGTTCAGAAAGGAGAATTCATGGCCATTATGGGCCCGTCGGGATGTGGCAAATCTACATTGCTTAACATTCTGGGGTTGCTCGATAACCCTACCGGCGGCGAATATTTTTTCGACGGTAGTGAAGTGGGTGGCTTAAAAGAACGTCAGCGCACCAGCATGCGAAAAGGAAATATTGGCTTTGTATTTCAGAGCTTTAACCTGATTGATGAACTCAATGTGTTCGAAAATGTTGAGTTGCCGCTTATTTATCTGAAAATGAAAGCTAAAGAACGAAAACAGCGGGTGGAGCAGGTGCTGGAACGGATGAAAATAGGTCATCGGAGGAAGCATTTTCCTCAACAACTTTCAGGAGGTCAGCAACAGCGGGTTGCCATAGCCCGGGCCGTTGTTGCCAATCCCAAACTGATTCTTGCCGATGAGCCCACTGGTAACCTGGATTCCAAAAACGGCCTGGAGGTTATGAATCTCCTCACTGAGCTCAATCGCGAAGGTACTACCATCGTGATGGTAACGCACTCATTGCACGACTCTGAATTTGCACACCGTGTAGTAAACCTTTTCGATGGTCAGGTAATAACCGAGGAGGTTAAGAAAGAGCTGGGTGAGATGTTGCTGTAGTGCCGTAAGCATGGTGTTAAAGGGCATGGCGCGGGGCATGGAGAGGAGGGACTCAGCCAGCTCATTATGTCAATAGTTTCTGAGTTAAAAAAGAACGTTCGAAGATGAAAAATATATTGTTAACAATCAGGCGACTGAAGAAGAATAAAACGGCAGCTCTTTTGGGGATTTCGGGACTTATCGTGGGACTAATATGCGTCATGTTTATCTTTTTCTGGATTATCGATGAGGTGAGTTATGATCGTTTTCATGACAAAATAGACCGGACTTTTGTAGTTCATGCCTTTCTGGAGGGAGGTCAGGAAAAAGTATCCTTCGATGGATGTCCCCCGGCTGTAGGGCCCTCAATCCGGGATGAATATCCGGAAATCGTGGCCATCAGCCGTTACCGGCCACCGTTTAATGAATACCTTCTGGAGTTTGGAGAAGCCAAATATATGGAGAAGGTGGCATTTGCCGATTATTCCTTGTTTGATATTATGTCTTTCCCTTTTGTGACTGGAGGACGGGGCGAGGAAGATGTTAAGAGCAAAGTAGTATTGACCCGCAGTACTGCTGAAAAGTTTTTTGGCAGTGACAATCCGGTAGGCAGGATAATAGAATACAACAACAGTATTGATTTAACCGTGGTGGGTGTTATTGAAGATCTTCCGGAGAACTCATCCATTCAGTTTTCTGCACTAATGCCTATGAGTAACTTATCAAACTTGTTCAATAGCGAAAACTATCTGAATACATGGTATAATAACAGCTTTATTACATATGGGCTTCTGCGTGAACCGGGGGATTTCGACAAAGTTGCATCTTCAATTACCAACAGGATTCAGGAAGAGATGCCTGAGTCAACCAACTACCTGAGAGCATATCAGTTTGCCAATGACTATCTGTATGAAAAAAACCATATTCGTAACATTCATATTTTTTCTCTCATTGCTCTGATGGTGCTTCTGGCTGCCACTCTGAATTTTATTAATCTGAATACTGCCCGGTCGCTTAAACAGATTAAGGAAACAGGATTGAGGAAAACCCTGGGTGCCACACGTCAAAGTCTTATCCGGATGATATATGCTGATATCGCAATTATCTGTCTGGCTGCATTCTTAATAGCTGTAATCATCACTGCAGCAGCGTTACCTGTTTTTAATAGTTTTATTGGAAAAACCATTGATCCGCTGGTGATTTTTTCGTGGCAACCTCTTCTGATTTTAGGATTGATTTACTTAGCTACCGTTTTTTTAGCAGGTAGCTATCCTGCTTTTTTCCTGACATCTTTCTCACCTGCACGCACACTGCAATCAGGTAAAAAGTCAACAAAGAGTAAAGGGCTTTTTCGAAATGTTTTAATCACCGTGATTTTTCTCGTTTCGCTAATGTTGCTTAGTTCGACACTGATTATTTCGAGACAAACGGCCTATTTACAAAAGATGGACCTGGGTTTTGATAAGGAGCAGGTTTTATACATCCCATTGGAAGGAAGACTCAAAGATCGATACAAGGTTTTTAAGAAGGAAGTCAGGAGAATAACAAATATTGAAGAGGCTGCTGTGATGTCCTATCTGCCGTTTAGGATAGGTAACAATGGGGAAGGCTGGAACTGGGCCGGCAAAGATCCGGAGTTTAAACCTTTGGTTACTGATTGGCGCGTAGATGAAGATATGATGGCAACCATTGGTGTTGAAATGAAAGAAGGAACTTTCTTCAGAACACCAGATCAGGAAGGAGTGATAATCAATGAAGCTTTTGCCAATATTATTGGCTGGGATAGTTTTGAGGGGAAATCCCTGGAAGCTTACGGGGCCACCTTTCGGGTTTTAGGGGTAATGAAAAATATTCACTTCAACTCGTTTTCTAAAGAAATTCAACCACTTGCACTTAAAACACTCATTGATGAATGGTCCATCAATTATCTGGTGATTAGAACAGGCGGAGGTGATATTCAGGAAACATTGAGTCAGATCCGGGATGTGGGAAGAAAAATTGAACCCGACATTCCGATGGATTATGGGTTTTTTGATCAGGAGATGAATAGAATTCTGGCACCTGAAAGAAACCTGAAGGCATTGGTATGGATCTTCTCCGTCTTTTCCGTCATTGTACTTGTTCTGGGATTACTTGGGGTTATCATGTTTATGGCAGAGCAGAGGACTAAAGAAATTGGTATCCGCAAGTGCATGGGAGAGCCTGTCACGAGTATTGTAGGCCGTTTAATAAAACCTTTTCTGATTACCGGACTTGCAGGGTTTGCAGTGGCTATTCCTCTGTCATGGTTTTTAATGAACAGGTGGTTGCAGGGATTTGCTTATCGTATTGATGTGAGTATCTGGATATTTATGCTGGCAGGACTGCTCATTCTTTTTGTTGCAATAGTGACTGTTATTTTTCAGAGTGTGCATGCAGCTAATCGCAATCCGGTGGAAGCGTTACGATACGAATAGAAAATTTTAAGTATATGAATTTAATTATATCCGATATCCGATTAATCATTTAAGAAAGAATAGATTTCATGCACTGCTGAATATTCTCGGTCTTGCTGTAGGGTTGTTATTCTTTTTACATATAGTTGTTTACATTGATTATGAGAATGGTTTTGACACCTTTTGGCCCGATCATGAGCGTATCTATCGTGTTATTAGGATATTATCCAGGCGGGCGAAGAGGTTCTTCATTCCACTAAAACACCACCAGGTCTTTTGACTTACATCTGGTATTCTAATAACGAAAGTAGTATAACCTATTAGACTGATGATTGACATCTCAGGAATTCTTATCAAAAACTGACTATAAAATTCTGGTCAACAGAAGAAACTGTTTAGGCATCAACTAACCTCACACCAATGATAAACTTAAAGATAGCCATTCGGCACTTGCTGAAAGAAAAGTTCTTTGTAACGGTCAATCTCGTAGGTCTGACAGTGGCCATGGCTGTGGCATTGGTGATCATTTCTTTTGTCGGGTATCACAACTCATTCGATCGGCATGTGGAAGGTTTTGACCGAACTTATCGTATTAACAGTCGCATTGACAATGGCACTTTCTGGGCTTCTACCTTCTCTGCCTTTGATGTGGCGTTGAGGGGGCAGCCTGAAATCGAGTGTTATACTACGTTCTATAAAAACGATGAGCAATTCGATCTGCTGAATGGAGACGGTCAAGTAAGAATCAAAGACCCGGTTTATGGGGATCGTCGTTTTATGGAGTTCTTTGGAATTGAGCTGAAATCCGGTGATGTTTCTTCTTTGGAAGAGCCCAATACGGTATTGTTGAGCGAACAGACTGCTGCGAATTTGTTTGGAGATACTGATCCCTTGGGCAAAATGGTGGAGGTGAAATACAATGCACAGGATCAGGATCAGAACAGAGGCTGCCGGGTGGTAGGTGTCATCCGCAGCCATCAGGAGAATTCTCATCTGAAATACGATATGATCTTATCGAAGTTTGGACATTATGAACAAACACGGAACCATATCGATGGGATGAAAGTTTATGGTGCTTTTGTTTATCTGAGGCTTTACAGCAACTCAGATGCACTTGTTTTAACCAGCAGGTTAAATTCTTTGCTGGAACCACTCATTGGAGGTGCTCACGGACCTCCACTTGAGGCTTTTGAGTCTAAGTTGCAGCCACTCAGTGAAGTTCATTTCACTCCCGGACTTATCAGGGATATTTCATTGGGAGTCAGGCAATCGCATCTGGATATTTTGCTGATAGTGGGTGTTCTTTTGTTTCTGACAGCCTTGTTTAATTTTCTGGTAATGAATGTCACCATCCGGGAAACCAATGAGAAACAGTCCCGCATCATGCAAATCTTGGGAAGTTCCCATTGCCGGATCTGGTTGTATCATCTTTGGAGAATAGTCTTTCTTGTTTTTATTGGAGGGGTACTGGCAGTGATAGCTGTAAAGTTGTCGCATGAATTAGTAACCAGCCTGTTTGCCGGGTGGTCAATTGATTTCGGTGATTCTGGCTTTTGTTGTATTCTTATTGGTTTGTCTGGGGTTATTGTACTGGTAACCGGACTGAGCGATTTAAAAAATGTGGTTAAGAAATCCGGATTTTCGGGAAGGAGATTGAAAAGCTCAGTACCCTTGTTGATGTTTCAGTTTACCATAGTCGCAGGCTTGATTGCATTTGGATTATTGCTGAACAAACAACTTGATTTTATTCGTGAAAAGGACCTTGGTTTCAGTCCTGAAAACATTGTTGTGGTAAGAGTTTCGGGGCCACGTAATGAGAAAATAAATGTACTCAAAGAGGAAGTACTTAAACTGCCTGGCGTTAATAATGTAGCAACGGCCCAGCATTATCCCGGGTTTCGGCTTCAGGATCTGAATCTTGAACTGGGCAATCATAGTTATCCTTTCAAGTTTGCAATGGTTGATCCTGATGCCATAAACACGTTGGATATTGAGGTTAAAGAGGTATTCAATGAAAATCAGGAGTTTTCTATTTTTATTAATGAATCATTTTATAATGTGCTTCGGAAATCATTTTCTCATGAAGACATTGTTGCGGGAAACTTTCCCGGTGCAGAAAGCAATTCTCCTGAGACGATAGACTTTTTCGTTAGTGGGGTAGTGGATGATTTTCACTATAATTCTCTTTACGATGAGGTTGGCAACTTTGCCTTTTTTATGCAAAGTCCCAAAGACCATCATCATCGTTTTTTATTGGTGAAATACGAAGAAGGCAGGGCATTGGAGGTCATGGACGGCATAGATAAAACTTTTTCCTCTATTTATCCCGGGCCCGCTTTTGAGCCTCTTTTTCTGAATGATCAGTTGAGGGAGCAATATAGCTCTGAGGAACGGTTGCTGGCAGTAACAGGTTGGTTTTCTATAGTTACCGTGCTCATTGCCGTAAGCGGACTTTTTGCTTATTCAAGTTACTCGGTTCGGCGCCGTACCAAAGAAATAGGCATCCGAAAGGTGAATGGTGCCTTTGTTTTTCAGGTGATCGTTCTGCTAAACAAAGGTTTGCTGAAATGGGTGGCTGTTTCGTTTCTTCTGGCGATCCCATTTGCCTTGTGGGGCATGCATGAGTGGCTGAAGAATTTTGCATACCATACATCTGTGAGTTGGTGGATTTTTGCTGCTACTGGTCTGATAGTTTTTGCAGTGGCAGCTATTACCGTAAGCTGGAATTGCTGGTGGGCTGCAATCAGGAATCCTGTGGAAGCGCTAAGGAATGAATAGAGAGAAGGAAGAACATTATCATGGTAATGTCTTCATTCTCTTAATTGGTAATTGTTTTTGGTTACAGAATTTTTCCGGATTCTGAAAATATAATAACCAATGGTCAATACCCCATAGAGTGCAGCCTGCCCATAAAGGAACAGCAATTCATTTTTTACATCCGTTAAGCCTGTGCCCATAATGCGCAATCTCAGGTAAGCGGGGATGGCCGTAGTACCTGGAAATATCTTTGACAGTTCCACCAGCCATTGGGGCATTGCTGATACCGGCCAGGATATACCGCTCACAAACAAGGCTATGGGAGAGAGGAACATCATAAATACGATGGACGATTCGCGATGTTTGAAGAGGGTGGATAATCCTATTCCCAAAAATATTACCGCCATCAGAAACGGAAATAACAACATCATCATATCTGTCATATTTGCTTTGTCCGGAAAACTGAACCAGTCGTGTATTAGAACGACTGCCAGACCAATATTTATCATCGAAATAGCAAGATACGCTCCTGCCTTACCGAAAACCAGTGGAAGGATCTCTTTTATTCGCTTGTTTTTGGGAAGAAAGAAAAGTGATTTCTTTGATTCAGAGAAAGAGCCCCCCATGATGCCAATGCCAATCAAAAGCGTTTGTTGAATGATGAGGATGATGAGTCCCGGCATGATGAAACTACCATACGAAGAAGATGGGTTGTAAAGAAGATGTGTCTGGATATCCAGAGGATTGTTTGAAATACCTGCCTGGCGAAAAGACTGGCCTTCTCCTATATATCGCTTGATGGAGATCCCTCCCGAAAAATAAGCATTGACATAGGAGGCTGCCATGTACTGGGTCTTGTATTTGAGGAAATAGCTGCCGTCAGCATATATAGCTACGTTGGTTGGTCTTTCCTGCAGAATGTCTTTTTCAAAGTTTTGGGGAATAAGAATTACTCCTGTGATTTTGTTGGAAAGGAATAGTTCTTCGGCTTCTTTGAGACTTGCCGGTTCCATGGTCACCGCTACGTCTCTGGTACCATCAAGCATTGAGATATATTTCCGGCTCAGAGAGCTTTGATCCAAATCTACTACCCCCACAGGCAAATCGGTGAGTACTTCATTGGAATATCCAATGGAGTAAACAACAGGGTATATAATCATGGCTCCGACAAGAATCAGCAAAGCTCCGCTATCCGAGTAGATGGACTTCAACTCTTGCAGCAAATGCCGGGCTGTAAGTTCAAAACTATTTATTTTTTCTTTTTTCTTTTGCATTTTTGAATTTTTACTTTTTTCCCCAATGTTTTTCCTCTGCTAACCGGCGTTTATAGAGTGGTAAAAATGCGATGGAAATTACTGTGAAGATCAGTATGAAACATAAGTAGGGGTATGCTTCTTCAAGCCCTGCGCCACGGAATGATTGTGAGATCATAATTTTCTCCCACCAGGTGAAAGGAAACAGGTAGGTGAGATAACGGGCCAAAAGCGGCATCCCTTCTACCGGGAAGGTTAATCCTGAGAAGGTAATGCCCATCATAACATAGGCTCCCCCAAGAGACAGGGACAACCTTAGGTTACTGGTGGCTGCCACTAGCATCATGCCCATCAACTGATAGGTTATGATGGTGATGAGCTGACTGATAAAGATAAAAGGGTAATTGCCATTGAGTGGCAATCCTTCCACGACATAAAGTAAATAATTGATAAATATGGAAAAACCCGAGAAAATGACGGTGTATGGAAGCATTTTTCCAAGCATGGCAAGGCGGACACTGTGGTCGCCTGTTTCCAGCAGATCGAGACCGGTTCCCCGTTTTAGTTCATTGCCAAAGGTATAAATCGACGACAGAAACGTGAACAGGTAAAGCATCACAAACAGAAGGGCCGAATTGAGAAAGTAATTGTAGTTGGAGTAGGGGTTATACAACACATGCTTGTCCAGGCTTACAGGTATAACCCGTGCAATGGCTTCCTGTTGATTTTTTCCTGAAAGAAGGAGTTTTTTTAGTTGAATCCCGCCAGATATGGTTTTCAAGGTAGTAAGCACCGACCGTTGAATAATTCCGGCTTTTAATACATTAGTCCCGTTGATGTAAATTGGCACAGGAGCATGGAGTCCCTGAAAAACTGATTTCTCCAGATTATCAGGAAGCAGAACAATAGCATCCACAGAACCTTTTTCCAACAGTTGGCGGGCCTGAAAAAGGTCTGTTGGTTTAAAATGAACATTCACATCAGGTGCTGCATTAAGGGCATTACTTATTTTAACGGACAACACCGATTGATCTTTATCCACTACAGCGATTGAGAAATCCCTGGCAACCCCTTCCCGGAACATGAAGAATAGCAACAGGATGCCGATTGCAGGGCCACTGAACAACAGAAAACGGTAGGCATGATTTTTTCTGATCCGTTCAGTTTCTCTGCCGATGACACTTATTACGGGATGTTTATTCCGGTCTTTCATCGTTTAAGATTTCGTAATTATCTGATAAAAAAATAATTAAAAATTTGAGAGTGATTGGAACCGCTTCGCTCTCGCATATTTTTTAAACATTCATTTTTGTGATTTTAATGATTCAAAAATCATGAACGTTTTTTCCGTGTGAGATTTATTTTTTAAGATTCCTAACCTGGTCTATTGACTTCGTCGAACTTCGTTTCATAAGTTTTCGTCATGAAATGTTCAAATACTAATAAATACGGGCAACCGCAATGAAAATTGATGAAGGGAATAATAATTTATTTTCAAGTCAATTTTATTAAGGACGCCTGTATTTAGCCGGTAGTTGAACATTGAAATAGATAATTTATGAATAGTTCAGGCTAAATGCTTTGGGATATTATGTTCCGGGCAATGAGAACATGTTTCATTCTTTTTCCATTTCAGAAAAATTTACGACAGCAGTCATTCCGGGCCTCATGCCTTCGATTGGTGAGACGGGACGAGCTTCCACTTCAAACGATTTCAAGTCGAATTCTCCTGATGTCTTCGTCGCATTCCAGCGGGCAAAGCTTCCTGATGGGCTTATATAAGTGACTTTGAATGGGTGTTTTTCCCCACCAAAGGCAGGTAAACCAGCTTCAAAGGTATTCCCCATTTTAAAGTGACTCATCAGATCTTCACGAATATAGAAAGTGACCCAGATATCGTCGAGATCAATGAGTGTTACAACCGGAAACCCTGTTGAAACCAGCTCCCCTTTTTCTACATTCACACCGGAGACTTCTCCGTTGGCAATGGCATGGATGGTGGTTTCATCCAGGTAAGCTTTTACCTGGTCAATGGCTGCATCGGCTCTTTTAACCAGGGCTTCAGCTGCGGTTTTATCTTCTTCACGGGCCCCTTTTTCTGCTTTTTGCCAAACCAGCTTGGCGGCATTGGCTGTTTCCCGGGCGGCTTTCATTTTAGTTTCTACTTCGTCGCGTTTCTGTTCCGGTACAACACCATCCTCATAAAGATTGCTGATGCGTGAGAAGGTTTTTTCCGCAAACTGTGCAGCCGCTTCTGCTTTTACATAAACGCTGTAGGCAGCTGCAATGTCTTCTTCGCGCGCTCCTTTGTGTGCTTTTCTGTTTTGTGCATCAGCAGCAAGGCGGGCTGCATTTGCCTCGGCGAGCTTAGCATCTATTTCCGGACTACTGATCGAAAATATGAGATCCCCTTTTGCTACTTTTTCTCCCTTCTCAACCGCCACGTTACTGATTCTTCCCGGAACTTTGGATGCAATGTTATATTGTTGTGCTTCAATCTCACCCTGAAGTATTAATGGTTCTGGTGTGAGAATAGTAATGAAGGTATAAACGATGAAAGCAACTATGGTTGCCACGACAATGACGGTGCTTAACGTCTTTTTATTCATGAGTATAGAATTTATTTTGTTGCTGATCGAATGAAACGTCCTTGATCTGTTTTTTTTGGATATTTGCATTGGTAGGCCCGTTTCGTCGTATTGGATTTTATTGTTTTGTAATATTACTGTTCCGGGGAATAGCGTTTTTAGACTGATTTATGAATAAATCAAATTAGAGCGACTCAAGAATGGTGTTCTCCCCCAGACTGTAATTCAGAAATTGCTGTGGTGTCCCGGTAGTCTGGAAAAAAAGCGACAAGGCCACATCATAATCGTATAATACTTTTAGCCTCATAACTTTTGCCTGGATTACTTTGGAATGCGCTTCCACAACCTTCGTCGAATTGGCCAATCCCTCATTAAAGGCCTTTTCTGTGCTGGAGCAGTATTCATTGGCCAGTTCCAGAGTAGTTTCCAGGTCATTCTTTTGTTCCATCTGCATTTGCAGTTCATTATAAAGTTTTGTGAGATACGCCGTCAGGTCATTATTGGCTTTTTGTCTGGCATATTCCACCTGCTTTTTAAGTGTGCCGCTTGTTTTTAAATCGTTTCTGCGTGTCATTCCTTCAAATAATGTCCACTTCAGACCTACACCAACAAGCCATTGCGGTGTATAAGGGGAAAGATCTATATCTGCAATGTTGTAATTTCCCATGGCCGCAATGGAGGGCAGATAAGCATTCCGTTCAATCTTGTGCTTTATTTCGACCAACTCTTTTTTCCCATCAATCTGCTTTAGCTGGGGGTTGGAGATTTTAGCAGTTTCAATCCAGTAGTTGAGGCTCTCAATGTTTTTATTGATGAAGAGCCGGCTTAGAGGCATTACTTGTTGCAATGAATCATTCCCTAGAGTGGCTGCTAATCCCGAGCGGATAATCTCTATATTTCTTTGGGCTTCTTTTAGTTGCCGTTCAGCTTCGTTTTTGGATACTTTTGCATGTAACAATTCCACTTTTGCAATCATGCCATTCTCGAAAAGTTTGGAAGCATCATGGTAATGATTATTCATACTCTCAAGCATCTGTTCACGCAGCTTCACTATTTCCATGGCCAACACCAGTCCGTAATATCTGGAGGTCAGCTCAGTCAGAAGCCGGCCTTCGGTATGTCTCAGTTCTTCTTTGCTGATTTCCCGGTTCACACCGGCTGCATGATTGGCACCGTTGATTTTACCGCCTGCATACAGGGGCCATACAAATCCCGCCGATACTACTGCAAAATTTTTCTTCTGGATCATTTTATCCCATTCTGCTGCTTTGATCTCTTCCTCTGCTGCCAGTAGTTGTTGGCGAACCCCCTCCGTACTTTGTGCATCGGGGAGAGTTGGAAACTGTTGATTGGTAGCCGGATCGGGGTTAGGCACACCACTGAAAACGCCGTAATTCCCCAGTGTGTTGTACAGCGGGGTGATGGCATCTCTGACAGGGGTGAGGTCGAGGTGCAACGGATCAGACATGGATACTGCCTGCGCATTTAGGGCAACTGTGGGGTACCTCAGTCCACGACGGGATTTTATCTCAAACTCCCGTTGCCTGATTTCCTCCCGTTGACGTTTCAATGCAGGATTGTTTTCCGACATCATCAGTAGCGCATCCTCGAAAGTCAGCAGTTGTGGTTCCTGGGCAAGGGTTATTGCGGGTAACAGAAACAGCATGCAAAAAAGTTCTGATACTACTCTTTCTAATCTCATTAGGCGTTATTTTAAAAACTTGGTTATTAGGTAGAAAAGGTGTTTCTCCTCGGCTTTGGAAATAGTAACATCTTCCTGACTCTTTTTAAATCGTTGGTTGATGTACTGAAGACTATTGATGAATAGGATGAGGTATAAATCATCTTCGGTGATTTGAGGATCCAGACAATTGGTTTTTTGGCCCCATTCTTTCAGCTTTTTAATGACCTGGAAGTTGTTTTCCCTTATGATAGGGTCAATGGCAAAGCTGTAATCATTTGACAAGACGTATAAAAATTTTGCTTTTATGGGCTCTGCATTGGCCAGTTTGACAAAACGGTGAATAATGTTCTCGATACTTTCCGAAAATGAAGCTTTGTCCTCCTCCAATTCTTCAAAATAAACAATGACTTCCTGGTAAACTTCCTGAAAGATGGCATTGACCATTTCCTGTTTTCCTTTGTAATGCATGTAGAAATATCCGGTGGCCACATCTGCGTCTTTCGAAATCATGGCTGCTGATGCTCCTCCAAATCCATTCTCCACCACCAGTTTCATAGTGGACTGTTTTAACCGCTCAATCTTGTTCTGATCTGTGATACGTGCCATTCGTGCAATTAATGAATGAATGTTCATTTATTAATTGCGAAATAAGAAATAGTTTTCCGAATTACCTTGATCTACGATGGTCTTTTAACATATATTTAGCAAGATTAACTCCATGATTTGGAAAATAAAGGAAGAAGCGTTTGAGTCAACGAAGAATTCATTTTATTGAGTATCAAAAAAGGACTCAGGGGCAAAGGAAAAGCGATAATATTTCTTTGTCTAAACGGATGAATAATCAATAAAGAAAATGCTGCTGTAACAAGTCAGATGAATAAACCGTCGTACTATTTTGTGATATTTCTTAATATAACTTAATACTCTGAAATGATGAAGACACTGATTTTTCTTTTTGGAATATTTGTTACCCTGAATCTTTCTGCACAGGGAACCATAAACGCAGACGAGATCATAGTTATGATTAACCGGGGCGATGCCGTAAACTTTAAAGGCGTAAAAGTGGTAGGGGAACTTGATTTAACCAATCTGGAAAACCGGCAGCAGGAGCGGGGCAACAAAGATTCTTTTTTTAGCAATGTGGAGGTGGAACTGACCTTTGTGAATTGCACTTTCACCGACGATGTTTTGGCTTTTTATTGCGAGGACTATTCGGATAGATGCTACCGGGCAGATTTTGAGAAGCCTGTCACATTTATTGATTGTACTTTCAATGGTGAGACGTCATTTAAGTATTCGCTATTTCCGGAAGAGGTGGTGTTTAACAACAATATTTTCTCTCATGAAGCTAATTTTAAGTATTCAAAGTTCCGCAAAGAAACAAGCTTTATGGGATGTCGGTTTCAGGATGAAGCCAATTTTAAGTATGCTGATTTCTCCGGTTTTGTAAATTTTCATGAAGCAGCATTTGTGGAGGAGGCCAGTTTTAAATATGCCAAATTTCCTGATGGAGCAATGTTCAGTAATGCGCATTTCTACGAAGAGGTAGATTTTAAATATACAAAATACTCAGGAGATGTGATTTTTGAAGGGGCTCAGTTTGAGGGGGAAGTAGATCAGAAGTATTCTCATATTTTAAGCAATCGTAAGTGAATAGGCTTGGATTATTGAATAAGTGAGGGCTTCACTTCGAGTGAAACCCTCACTATTTAGTGCCCGTCTATAAAGTCGGGAAAGTTTCTGGCTGGAGCTGTGTCTGTTCAGAAACTAAGCGTCTTTCAAGTGTTTGAGATAGAAAGTTCAAATTCAAGGCGTGTGAGAAATCTAAACCGCAGAATACTAGTGTATTTGAGGATATAGATTTTGAGCAACAACGCACAAATTGGACTTTATAGACAAACACTATTTAAAATTTAATCAATGTCCGTGTTTTCATTAGATTTGTGCAGCGTTGTTTTAGCCTTTTGATACTCTTTTTCTTTCTCTTCCAGTTTTAGGTCAACCTCTTCAAACTGGTTCTTAATATCCGAAACCACCACATCTTTTTCTAAAGCAACTGTTTCTTCCAGGTTTATTTCTTCAACAGAAGCACCAATCTGTATTTTGTAAGTCCCTTCTTCAGCAACCCATGTAGATTTTTCGGTGTGATAGGATGCCAAATCATATTTCGACAAACTGAAAGTGATGGTTTGCTTTTCACCTGGTTTTAGCTGTTTGGTTTTATTAAAAGCTTTTAACTCCCTGACAGGTTTTTGTAAATCTCTCTGAGGGGCAGAGATGTAAAGCTGAACTACCTCTTTCCCGGCGGTAGATCCGGTGTTTTTAATGGTACAACTCACCTCGTATAGCCCGGATTTCTCCTTGACTTTCAATTTGCTGTAATCGAAATTGGTGTAGGAAAGCCCGTAGCCAAAAGGATAAGACGGCTTTACGTTGTTGGTTGCAAAATGTCGGTATCCTACAAAAATACCCTCTTCATATTTTACCTCGGCAGGCCTGGCTTCCATGAAACTGATGTTTCCAACAGGGGGAAGGTCGAATTCTCTGCCAGGGAAATTTTCTGAGGACTTATGATCTTTATAGTTTACAGGGAAAGTCATGGTCAGCTTTCCTGATGGATTCACTTTTCCGGTGAGTACATCGGTGATGGCATTACCTGCTTCCTGACCTGGTTGCCAGGCCAGCAGGACAGCATCGGCCAACTCTTTCCACGAAGCCGTTTCGATGACTCCTCCAATGTTGAGTATCACAACCACCTTCTTACCTTTGGAGTGATAAGTGTCTGAAAGTAATTTTATTGTTTTCAGTTCGTTCTCATTCAGAAGAAAATCATTCTCCACTTTTCTGTCCTGAAACTCCCCTGATGTTCTTCCGATGGTGTAAACAGCCAGATCTGTTCTTTCAGCAATCCGCTTTATTTCTTCCGGTGTCCAGTCTTTTTCACTCACCTGCTGGTCGGGAGCCATAAAGAATGTTTTTGGAGGGAGATTTTCCATGCCAACTTTGATGTATTCCAGATAAGTATTGGCCAGTTTTTCGTCAATACTCATTCCGTTGCTTTGGGCACCTTCGAGAAGGGAAACCTCACTGGCGTTATTCACATCGCCGCTTCCTGTACCTCCGATAAGTGTTTCATAAGATGCCACACCAAAAAGTGCTGTTTTATTCTCTTTTTTCAAGGGCAGAGTGTTGTCTTTATTGTCAAGCAGAATCATTCCCTGAGCAGCCGCTTTTCTTGCAAGAGTTTTATGACCCTCCAGATCAGGATTACCGGATGGTTTGTATCCTTTGTACGAAAGGGTTTGTGTGTAGATATTGAGGATGCGTCCCACATTTTGGTCGAGGATCTCCATTGATAACGATCCGTCTTCAATGGCTGATTTGATTGCTTCTCTTTGTTTTTCTATTCCCGGCATTAGCAGATCATTTCCGGCTTTCATTTGTTCTACGGCATCATCTCCGGCAAACCAGTCGGTCATGACAAATCCTTCATAACCCCATTCGCCCCTCAAAATGGAGGTGATTAGATCATGACGTTGCGATGCATATACACCGTTTATTTTGTTGTAAGACGACATCACCGTCCATGGTTGTGCTTCCTTCACAGCAATTTCAAAGCCTTTCAGGTAGATTTCACGCAATGCTCGTTCACTGATGATGGCATTCACTGTGGTCCGGTTGGTTTCCTGATTATTGGCCACAAAATGTTTGATGCTGGTTCCCACGCCTTCGCTCTGAACGCCCTTGACAAAAGCAGCCGCCATTTTTCCGGATACCACCGGGTCTTCTGAGTAGTACTCAAAGTTTCTTCCGGTAAGCGGATGACGATGAATGTTCAGGGCAGGAGCCAGCAGGATGTCCACTCCGTACTCTTTGGATTCATTTCCGAAGGCCTGACCAACCTCCTGCATCAGCTCTTTGTCCCAGGTGGAGGCCATTAGCGAAGCGATCGGGAAAGCCGTTGCATAATAGGTGTGGTCGTCATTGGGACGATCAGGATTGATGCGTACTCCCGCGGGACCATCAGCCAATACGGTGGTTGGCAGGTTGATGCGATCAATCTCAAAGGAGTGACCTGCTGCTCCCGGAACTTTTTCTTCAACCATTTCTGATTCCGGAGTTACCCCCGGCATATTGAAGCCAACACCCACAACGATGTTTATTTTTTCTTCCAGCGTTAATTTTTCAATCATCTTATCGATACTGTTTTCTTTGGACTTTTGGGCTGATAAGTTTCCTACCAGAAACAAAACTGCCGCGATAGTAAAAATTTTTTTCATGATAACCTGATTTTTAGTATTGTTTTACAAAAAAAACAGAAACCAGAAATGGTTCAATTGATAAATGTCAATTAATGAAGTTGATGACGAATTCTGCTTAATGTTTCAAAGGTAATACCGAGGAACGAAGCGATATACTTAAGAGGGGCTCGTTGTATTATTTCCGGGTTGTTGTTCATCAAAGACTGGTAACGCTGGAGAGCTGTCTCAAATTGTATGGACTCCATTCTCAACTGGGAGCCAATAAGTGAACCGGCGAATAAGGAACGGTAAAACCTGCTGATTTCCAGGTTTTCATCAGACGCCTTTTCCAGTCCGGACTTCGGAAGATAAGTGATTTCACAATCTTCAATGCATTGGATTATTAACTTGCTTGGGACTTCATGAAAATAACTCGTGATGGAGAAGCAAAACTGTCTGTCGCAGGCAAACCATTCGGTGACATCGCGGCCATTTTTGAGATAGTAAATTCGTATCATGCCTGTATTAACAAAATAGATGTGTCTGCAGATGGCATCCTGCTTTAATACAAAATCGTTTTTCTCCAGACTCTTGGTGGTGGTGAGTCTTTTAAGTTCAGCGAAAGCTTCATCAGAAAGGGGGGTGATGTCGGTTATGACTTGTTTTAATGAGCACATGTGTGAATTTGGCTTAAATCTTTAACTATTCAATAGAAATTGCCTTTTTCAGGAATCTTTTTTCAGCCCGGATTATGAACTTTGCCGGATTTCGTTTTACAAATAATCCTTGTCTTTCAAAAAGTATCGCGACGACTAGGATTCAGTATAAACTCTTTTCAATGGTATGGTAATTTACAAATAGTATTAGTTTTCCTGTGCAGGGAATAAACATGAAAAGCAACTTCCTTTATCAGGTTCACTTTCCACTTTTATTTTCCCTTTATGCATATCGATAAATTCTTTACACAGCAATAATCCCAGTCCTGTGCCATCCTCGTTATTGGTCCCTTTGGTTGACGAATATTTCCTGATGACAAAGAGTTGATCAACCTGTTCTTTGGTCATTCCAATTCCATTGTCGCGAATAGTAATTTCCGTATAATTTTGGTTGTCAATATTAACTTGTCGTCCATCGATGGTAATTTGTCCTTTTGGGAAAGTAAACTTGATAGCATTTGAAACCATGTTGCGCACTATGGTCTGCAACATTTGCAAATCTGCACTTATTGTCAATTTCGTTGGAGTTGTATTGGAGATACAAATGGACTTGTTTTTAGCCTGGCTGCGCAATGTTTCCAATTCCTTGTCGACTATTTTTTTGACATTGCCTGGCTGAGGTTCAAAAGGAATGGTTTTGTCTTGTGCCCTGGCCCATTGCAGTAAACTTTCCAGAAGCCTGAAAGTATGTTTTACTGAATTATTGATTGTTAACAGCAATGTTTGTGTCTCTTCCACTTCTATTTCTTCACTTTTGTACAATAATACATCTGATAACCCCCAAATAGCACTAATGGGGTTTTTCAGATCATGTGCAATTATTCCCAGAAAACGATCCTTGGTAGCATTACTTTTATTCAGGTCTTCATTCTTGTTTTGTATTTCTTCCTTGATGATAATGGCTTCCCTGGCTTTTTTATCCAGCTCTTTGTTGATCTCTAAGGTTTTCTGATACAGGCAGTTGGTTTTTTCTTTTTCCAGTTTTAACAGTTGGTTTGATTTGAAAAGCCGGAATCGAAGTCTGTATTGAATCCGGTTGATAATGAAACCCAAGATTAAAATCGGATATATGTCAACGATGGTGAAAAACTCCTTATCGCTTGGCTGCCCCCATACAAAAAGAACAATGGAAAACAGAACTGCCGGTAGTGCATATATAAATGCGGTGATTTTTGTAATAAACTTATTATCCAGTGAAATAACAAAAATGACCAATATCGTTCCGGTAACACTTGGAGCCAGTGCTTCCTGGTGTAGATGAATAAGAATTTTGATAAACATCATAATCAGAAGGGCTACATAACTTGCTATGTACAAAACTGATTTTAGTTGGTGATGCTTTTTGGGGGTTGCTAAATGGATAACAAGAGTGGTGATGATTAAGGATAAGGGCAGAAGCCTGGTAGCAGCAGCTTGCAGGTTTTCTCTTACAATGAAGTCTGAATACATGTAATAAAGCAGGATTAAAGAGCCGGCTACCAATATGTAGGTGAGGTTTTTTAGAAAAACCTGTTTTAAATACTTTTCAAAGTCGTTCTGTATATCTACCTGGTTTTTATCCATATTCTCTTTAAATATCCATTTCGAGAAGAATCGTTATTCAAGTTATGCCTTTTTCAGTACATCTAATCTGCCTTATACAAATACCAGGTGAGATGTAAACAGACTGAAAGCCTGTGGGTAATAGCCCGGACAATGCCCCGGGGCTGGAGTTGTCTCCCCTCTCTTTCCTCGTTTCCTCAAAAGTAATAAACAAAACCCGGAAAAAGAAGGTGATTAAAAATGGCCATTGATATCTGAGCTTCACTAAATCAGCATCCAAAAAATAAATGAACTACTGTGTAAGGGTGCTAGCCTGCATTATTCACAAATAACCTATTCCAATGTCTAACTATCTGCAAAATACAACCGTCCTCAATAAAATGGATTTGAAAATAATTAATACGGTTTATTATTATTTTTTATGGTTGTATTGAACTCGCAAACTTGCTCGTTTCATTATTTCCTGCATCCATTTTATCTGCGGTTGATTGTATTTCTTGATATTTGAACATCTCATAACGATAATTCATGAATAAAGCAGGCTAGTGTCAAGTCAAGCATAGTCTGACGGGCCAAACCTTGCTCTTTCTACCTTGTGCTTCTCAAAAAAAAAGACTCACGTAGCTATGGCTATGCTTACTTTTTTGTTGATTTGCACAAGGTGAAAAATAGCGGCGGCTTACCCGACATTCTTCACTTGACTTGACACTAGAGCCATGATCAGGGGAAAGTGTACATATCTTTTCTATTCTTTTTTCCTAAAACCATGAAAATTTGGATGAATGATTGAAAGCATTGAGAAAACGGGCCATTGGCCGGAAAGGGCTTTTGACATTGTAGGAGAGGATTATTAAATTTAAAAATACGAATTGAAACAATATCATCCGTAACCTGCTTTTTTATGAAAAGATCAGATTTATAATTTTCCTATAACCAAAAAATCACTCATCATGGCAACACCAAAAGAACACATTATCGGAATTCATGTGGAGGACCGGTTTGACGAAGCCCAGCAGGTTCAGGAAATTCTTACGCGTTATGGCTGTTCCATTAAAACCAGACTGGGGCTACACAATACCAACGGGACCAATTGTTCTCAGGGAGGAATCATTATTCTTCAGCTGATACCTGATAATGAAAAAGCAGAGCTGCTGATTAGGGCGATGAAGAAGCTTGAAGGCGTTGAAGTGAAAGAAATGGTTTTTTAGTGTAAAACTCTTCACTCTTGTTTTTCAGTGTTGGCAAAAAAATCACTAATTTGGCCTGCAAAATAGTGTAAACTGATTAACTAAGATACTGAAGGATATGAACATTTTCATGATGATGCAGGCGGCAGGTCAGGCTGTTGCTGAAGGGGCTGAACTTGCCGAAGGTGAAGAAAAAGTAACCATTGATCTTATCGAACTGGTAATGCAGGGAGGGTGGATTATGATTCCGCTTTTCTTACTCTCCTTTATTGCCATATACATTTTCATAGAACGTTATCTTGCCATTAAAAGAGCTTCCCGTGAGGACAAGAGCTTTATGAATCGCATCAAAGATTACATTCATGAGGGCAAAATTGAATCGGCCCTGGCACTGTGTGAGTCTAACGACAACCCTGTTTCCAGGATGATAGCCAAAGGGATTACCCGAATCGGACGGCCACTCAATGACGTGAATACCGCCATCGAAAATGTGGGGAACCTGGAGGTGAGCCGATTGGAGAAAGGTTTGCCTGTGTTGGCAACGGTGGCAGGGGGTGCGCCTATGATAGGGTTTACCGGTACGGTTATTGGTATGATTAAATCGTTCTGGGAAATGTCCAATGCCGGAAGCAACATTGAAGTGGATATGCTCGCCGGAGGTATCTATACCGCATTGGTGACCACTGTTACGGGTCTGATTGTTGGAATCATCGCCTATTTTGCCTACAACTGGCTGGTAGCAAGAGTGGAGAAGGTGGTTTTTAAAATGGAAGCCCGCACCATGGAGTTTATGGACCTGCTCAATGAGCCTGTACGGTAGTGAAGGAAGAACAGGCCGGATTTGGCCGAATTGATTAATGGAAAGAAATTAAGAACCATGGCTTTAAAGTCGAGAAGTAAAATAAATGCAACATTCAGTATGTCGTCGATGACCGATGTGGTCTTTCTGTTGCTGATCTTTTTTATGATCACCTCCACATTGGTACACCCTACGGCATTAAAATTGCTGTTGCCTCAGAGTAAGAATCAGACGGCAGCCAAGCCGCTGACAACGGTTTCGATTACCCGTGATCTGAAATTTTTTGTGGAGGAACGGCAGGTTAGTTTTAGTCAGATAGAGCCGTTGCTGAGGGAAAAAGTAGGACAGAATCCTGAGACCTATATCTCATTGCATGTGGATGAGAATGTGCCCATGAAAGAGGTGGTGAGGGTGATGAATATTGCCAAACGCAATAAGTATAAGCTGATTTTGGCTACCCGCGCAAAGTAAACGGCAGTGAATAGTTTAAAAAAAGAGGACAAATTTGGAACCCACTTTCAATAAACAAAAGGTAATAAACTATTGGTTGAGTTGTGCGGAGGATGATTTTGAAACAATGTTTGTTATGTATGATGCCTGAAGGTATAGTTGGGCGTTGTTTATAGGTCATCTTGTTATTGAAAAACTGTTGAAAGCCTATTATGTGGAAAAAAAAGAAGAACATCCACCCTTTGTTCATAACCTATTGAGATTGGCTCTACGTGCTGAGATTAGCGTAGATGAAGATTTGAAACATAGGTTAGTTACCATTTCTGCCTTCAACATAAATGCTCTATACGACGACTATAAAAGAAGTTTTCAGAAAACGTGGACCTCAAAGTTTACTGAAGATTGGATTGAGGTAATAAAAGATTTAAGGATATGGATTCTGGAACAAATAAAAGGATAAGAGATTTTATTGCTTTGGTCAAACAAAATAGAGATGATTTATGTGAGGTCTATCTTTTTGGTTCGTATGCAATAGGGAATGATAAGTTGGAAAGTGATATTGATCTGGCAATGGTTTTAGATAAATTGTCTGATGAAGACCGTTTTAATTTACAGGTTGAACTGATGACCCTTCCTGCAAATTTTGATGTTCGAATTGAACCCCATCCAATTGGTAAAAGAGATTTTAATTTCTCAAACCCCTTTGCTGCAGAGATAATAAAGACGGGTGTTGAGATAAAAGATAAAGATCCAAAGTACTGGTTAAAGGGGTGTTCTAAAGCGAATGTTTTGAATGACGATGGTGGTTTTAAATACAATGAAAAGGAAGAATAGTATAAATGGAAAATCGATCAAAAAAAGATAAGCGAGCCGGAGTAATAGGTAGTACCATTTTTCATGCAGTAATTTTGATATTGCTCATGATCCTGGGCCTTTCCAGTATTCCAAGAGAGGAAGAGGGGATATTGGTCGATTTTGGTGACTCAGATACAGGCTGGGGGGCCTCAGAACCTGTCCGCAATAATCCCTCGGGAGAACAAAATACCCCGCCTCCGGTTAGTCAGCCCGAACCGGTGAGTCCTCCGCCTGCAACTACCGAGGAAACCTCGGATGAAGCGGTGAACACCCAGGATTTTGAGGAGGCCCCTTCAATTAGCGAAGAGGAGAAGGCCAAACAGGAAGCTGAGAAAAAACGACTGGAAGAGGAGCGAAAGCGTCAGGAAGAGATTGAAAGACAAAAACGAATTGAAGAGGAACGTCAGCGTCAGGAGGAATTAGAGCGTCAGCGTCAACTGGAGGAAGAACGCCGGAAGCGGGAAGAGCAGGAGCGTCAGGCGCAGGAAGCCCGCAACAATGTTTCCAATGCATTTAGTAAGTCGGATGGAAGCAATTCATCACAGGGAGAAGCAGGTGGTTCCGGGAATCAGGGAGCATTAGGTGGAGAACCCGGCGTCGGAACTTACAACGGAACCGGAAAAGGAGATAGCGGAACCGGATTTGATTTGAGCGGACGTAGTCTGAGTGGATCTCTTCCCAAACCTGAGTACAATATCCAGGAAGAAGGAATAGTGGTCGTTGAGATTACCGTTGATCGCAATGGAAATGTGGTGAGTGCTGAGCCTATTCTAAAAGGAACCACCACCCAAAACTCATATCTGTGGCGAGTGGCACGTCAGGCTGCTTTAAAAGCCCGGTTTAACAGCGATGGAGATGCGCCGGCATACCAGAAAGGAACCATTACTTATCATTTTAATCTACAGTAAACGTTTTACCGGATAGTGAACGTCCAGGGATTTTCAAATCTAATCGCAAAAGGCTATTTCTTTTAAGACTAAAGTGATCATTTATCTAATGAGAACCATAATGTTTTAAAAATGTGTAATTTATCTAAGTACATGACAAAATATTTATACAATCATTAAACTCCTTGATATTTAAGGCATTCATC
>NZ_AJKI01000064.1 GCF_000259075.1 Marinilabilia salmonicolor JCM 21150 | reverse complement strand
GCATTTGAGTGCCCTGTCTGTCAACTTCCACCCAGTAAATAGGCTGCTTGTCGTAGTGCTTAACCTTTCCTGCTATCCTGTGAATAATGCCATCCAGTTTTTCAAGACTGGCAGTGTATTTTTGCATCATAGAATCACTGGTGCCTATCAATACGGTATCGCTATCTAAAATGTCGTGTTTCTTTTTAAACGGGGCCACTTCTTTCCAAACCGTATCGAGTTGCGATACGGTTTTGGAATCAGAAGTTTCGTGCTTGCCGGGCTCAATATTGCAGGCTACAAATGAAG
>NZ_AJKI01000063.1 GCF_000259075.1 Marinilabilia salmonicolor JCM 21150 | reverse complement strand
TTTTGTTATAAGGAGGTGCGAATTCCAATTCGCACCATTTTTTGAAAGAAGCAAAGCCGGACCACTAGAACCGGGTCCCCAAATGGGGGCCAACTATTTATGGTTATTGCAAAAATCTGTCAATGTTTACAAAACCAGGCAATCTCTTTCCAAAATAATATGATCTTCTCCAAATTATAGAATCCACTCCCCCTCCCTGGGAGGGGTTAGGGGAGGCCCTCCCTCTCCTTTGGAGGGGATAGGGGAGGCTCATCCTATTTTCGTACCAATGTCTTCCGGTTTACTATCACAATATGAATTAAAATCTGTAGTTTTGTGAGGTTTTAATTTTTTGTGTAAATGTTTTGTCCTTCAACTAACCGGTTAATTTTCATTTTCTTTTTTCTTGTAAGCATTGGCATTACAGGAAAGGGTACTAATGACTCGCTTTCTGTTGAACAGTTGGAAGCGGAAATTAAAACATTACTTTCAGATCAACCTTCAAAAGCTGATTCACTGGCCAAATTATTTTTGCAACAGGTAACAGGGAGGAATGATACCCTTGAGGCTATGGGATGGTATTACCGGGCTGAAGCTGCCTATTACAACGGTGAGTTTAATACCTCCGGAGATTACTATCAAAAAGGTATTGATTGTTTAAGAAACTATGATTTTCCTGAAAAAAAAGCCATTTTTTATAATAACCTTGGACTTACCCGTTACTATAATAGCAGGTATAATGAAGCGCTTGATGCTTTTATTAATTCTGCAAATTTTGAAGAAGAGGCCGGGAACAGATTCGGTTTTGCGGAATGCCTTCATAACATTGCTCTAATCCAGGATAAAGCGGGAGATAGCCTTAAGGCAGAGAAATACTTCAGGTATGCCAGAGCGTCTTTTATGGAGATGGATTCTTTATCTGCAGCAGCTGCTGTTTCTAACGATTATGCCATCTTCCTTTCTGATCTTGGACAATACAAACGTGCAATTGATATGTATCATGATGCCCTTGATACTTACACCCTGTTGGATAACGAGGAAGGTGTTGCCAAGGTCAAGTGTAATTTGGGCGCGTTGTATCTATATGAAAAGGAATACGGACGTGCTGCTTTGTATCTTGATGAATCGCTTGAATTTTTTAAAGAGAATAATGACAAATCCCGTTTAATAAATATATACAGCCTTCTTGGCGATTTATACTTTGAACAAGACAGAACGGCTCTATCGGTCGTTTTTTATGAGAGAGCTGAACGTATTGCCCGGAATATGGGATGGGATGATCTTCGACAGAAAAATCTTTATTCATTGTTTCTTGCACTAAAAATGGGAGAGGAATATCAGCGTGCATTAACAATTCTTGAGACCTATACACTGTTATCAGACTCATTGTATATCATAAACGGAGAGCAGCCTGCAGATTTTCGTGACGATGCAATTGACAGAGTGTTGAATGAGAAAGAATTGATGCTTGCAAAGGCAGAAATGCGTGAGAAAAACTTGTTGTTGATTATTCTTGCACTTTTGTTGATTGCCGGATTGGCTATCTGGGTTCTGTATGGCCGGAATAAAATGGTGCAACACCAAAAAGAGAAGCAGTTGTTGCACCAACGGATGATTCGAATTCAAATGAATCCTCATTTTATTTTTAACGCCCTTGCATCCTTACAAAATTATATCATCAGCGACAATAAAAGTGAGGCCTCTGATTTTTTGAGCGATATAGCTTTTCTAATGCGTAAAATGATTGGATATTCTGATGTGGAATTGATATCTCTTCCCGAGGAGCAGGAGGTGCTTGAAAAGTATCTGAAAGTACAATGTCGTAGATATTATCAGACAATAGATTGCGGTGTTCAAACATCTGTTATTTCCGATTCCTGCAACCTGATGGTGCCACCAATGTTATCGAGACCATTGATTGATGACTTTTTTGCAAAGGGGAAAAGCAGGGAGTGTTGCTGTCCCGGGATATCAGTACTATATAAACAAAAGGAAAAGGAACTTGAGGTAACAATAGAGAATAAGGGTGTAAGCGTTTCAGATCACCAATCGGAGGCAACTTTTGGGGTGATTAAGGACAGGATTGACTCTCTGCGGAAGGAGTATGGACTGAAACCAAAGGAAATGGAAATGGTCGATCTTATAACAAATGGTGCAATTACCGGAAAAAGAATCAGGTATTGGTTGCCTCTGGCAGTACGTTAGCCGGGATGGTTATTTCCTTCCGAAATCAGCAGGAATTTCCCCCCACCCTTTGGTGTCCCACTTTAGAATTGTGGTTGTCCATGTATTTGTCTTTAGCCATTTCTCTGCCCTTTCGATCATCATAAAAAGGGGTTCCGTGTGTTGTGATCTTTCAAGTTTTGTGACACATTTTTTTTTCATAACCCATCCCAGAGCGATCGTAGAATCTGTATAAATTGGGATGTCCATTTTTTTGCGTTTGAGTTCTGCCAGGCCGTGAACAATCGCCAAAAACTCTCCGATGTTGTTGGTGCCAATAGGAAATTTTGCATGAAACCACCGCTTCCCTGAGTCGGTGAAAACTCCCTGGTATTCCATGGGGCCGGGGTTCCCACTGCACGCAGCATCCACTGCAAGACTTCTGAGAACTGGTTGGTGGTTAGGGTCTGTATTTTTATTCTTTGTTTTTGTGACTTTTTTGCTTTTACCCGAACTGATGACCTCGGACCATGGTGTTTCGAAGGCTTTCTGAGCTTCTGCCAGTGACTTAAAGGATTTATATTTGGCAGAGGGGTAACCTTTGATTCTACGCTGGCATTCCTCCCAGTTATCTACTATTCCGGTTTCATGCCCTACCCAGATTACATAGAATTTTTTTTTTGGCATAACTGCGTGTTTTTATCCTGCAATATTAGCCACATTATTTGAAAATAGCTTAATGGCCATGGCCAACAAAATGATGCCGAAGAATTTTTTTAACACATAAATACCACTTTCGCCAATGAGACTCTCAATCCTTGTGGTGATTCTCAGGACGATATATACAAAAGCAATGTTCAGAAAAAGCGCTATGATAATATTGACGGTGGCATACTCTGCACGTAATGCCAGCAAAGTGGTGAATGATCCTGCCCCTGCAACCAGCGGGAAGGCTATGGGAACAAGTGATGCTCCACTTGGAGAATCGTGTTTGAAAATGGTTACGCCCAATATCATTTCAATGGCTAACATAAACAGCACCAATGACCCTGCAATGGCAAAAGAGGAGATGTCCACTCCAAAAAGACCAAGCAACGCCTTTCCTACAAATAGGAATACGATTAGAATACTGAAAGAAACCACCGATGCCTGGGTTGCCTTTATCTTATTGCCTTTATTTCTAAGGTCAACAATGATTGGAATGGAACCCAGAATGTCAATTACAGCAAAAAGTACAATGAATGCAGAAACGATTTCCAGAACGTTGAACTCCATAGTGTTTGGTTTTTAATGGTTTATTTGTTTTTTGTAGCTGATTGTTTTCGCAAATGTAGGAATAATTTTGGCCTGACAGGAATGCCAAAAATCATGGAAAATTGAGGGTGTGATTTTTATTGAATATTCATCTCTTCTATCAGGTATGGACTTTTGCCTGCTTTCTCTATCAGAAAAAGTATATATCTAATATCCACGTTGATGCAACGTTGAAGGGAGGATGAATAGGCCAGGTCGGAAGCCATCCCTTCCTGATTTCCATCAAAAGCGAGTCCGGTTATTTGTCCCTGTGAATTGAGAACAGGACTGCCACTGTTTCCTCCAGATATGTCGTTGTTTGTAATAAAGCACAATGCAGGTTGTTGTTTGTCGCGGGACCAGTTTTCCCATTCCGTGTTAAAAAGATTGGTGAAGTCTGTTTCCGACTGATAAGTGGCATCTCCTGACGCTATTTTTTCAAAAATTCCGATAGGTGTGGTGAAAGGTTCGTAACAAACTCCGTCGTGTGGTGAGTAACCTGTTATTTTGCCGTAAGAAAGTCGCAGAGAGCTGTTTGCATTGGGGTAGAAGGTGCCTCCCGGCGTTTTGTTTTTCAGCACTTTTAAGTATTGATGCATATAAAAATCCAGTTGAAGATCCATGCGGTTAAACATGGCATAAACAGGACCGAATTCCTGTAATATTCGCAAATGAAATGCAAAAGCCGGATCTGTTAGGAAACTGATCAGGCTTGGATTGTTCATAAGCTCTTCAAACTTTTTTCTCGAGGAAAAGTGGGATTTAGTGTAAATAGCATCTGCAAGATGTTTAAAGTTCGAACATCCGGCAAGGAGAGTAGAGTCATTAATTCTTATACTGTCGTTTGCATTGGACCGATAATAATTTATCATTTTCAGGAATACTTCCCTGTCAACCTGTGCGTTGAAATCTTTAAAAAAATGATTTGCTTTAGTCCTCATTTGCCTAATAACCTTCTTTTTTTGATCTGCCGATGAAGATTTTTCATTGAGCAGCGTGAAGAGCTCAAAAGTTTCCATTACAAACTGGCTTATTTCGGTGCCTCCCAATATGGTTTGCAGGGTAATAAACGATATGCGTGTCAGGTCTTTTCGAACCTGATAGAGTGCCTCCATAGATGAAAACAGTGTTGCGTAAGTTGTATCTATGCCAGGGGAGTACTCCATCCATTGTTGAATGTTTTCTTCCAGAGATTTTCTCTTTTCAATGAGGTTCAGATCGCGAATACTTTTATTTTGTCCTGCTGTGTACTGGGCGAAATTTACAAGTTCGGCATATTTTTCGGCATATTTTATCTCCATTTGGCGTGATTGAGCCATATGTTTTCCCCAAATTTCCTGCTTAAGCCTCTGTGTTTCGGTGATGAGTGGATTTATGATTTCATAGGCCTCTCTGATTCCTGCAGAGGTCAGATGCCTTTGGGTATGTCCCGGAAAGCCAAGTGTCATGGTAAAATCATTTTTCTCAAGTTTGCTGGTCGAGATTGTCAGGCTTTTAACAGGGGAATATGGGATGTTTTCTGCATGATACTCTGCCGGATTGCCTTCGGGCGAGCAATAAACCCTGTAAAGGGCAAAATCGGCTGAATGTCTTGGCCATGTCCAGTTGTCTTTTTCTCCCCCGAATTGGGCAATGTCCTCAGGAGGTGCTGCCACCAGCCTTACATCTTGAAATGTTTTGGTGATAATAAGAAAAAAACGGGTACTGAAATTAAATTCTTTAATGGTGGCTTCCTGAAAAGGCTTAAGTGAAAGTGTATCCAGAATTATCTGAGAAAGACTGTCAATTTTTTGTTCCAGGGCAAGGCGCGTATCTGCATTTTGAATAATGGGGGTGAAGTGGTCCGTCAGATTTCTGGCTTCGATAAGTAACGTGGCTGTTTTACCGGGGATTGGCAATTCTTCCTGTTGCTTTTGTGCCCAAAAACCGTTTTTTAGCAAATCTTTTTCTGCTGAGCTGTGGCTCTGGATGTCTCCGTTAGCGCAATGATGGTTGGTCAGCAGCAACCCTTTGCCACTGATGAAACTTCCCGTACAACTTCCATAGTCCAGTGAAACAATGGCGTCTTTCAATGATGGCCTGGAGGTGCTGTAGATATCTTCACCGGATAGTTGAAAACCCATTTCCTGCATTTTGTCGATTTTTGACTGAGGCATCATCCAGGGCAGCCACATTCCTTCATCTGCATAGGCAGAAGGTGTGAAAAGAAGCAATAAAATAATCAGAGGGAAAGTTGTTTTCCTCATAAACATCAATGATTTAAACAAGCTTTTGTAGCTTGGAAACTATTTTAATTCCTGTGATGAATTGGATTTTGTAAGGCAAATTTAAGCTTTTTTCGCAATTTGGTCATGGAGCAAAAAAAAGACCAACTCGTAAACAGAGTGGTCTTTTTTTTAATGAAGCAAAAATCCCAACGTCAAATATGTCAGGAATTTAGCCGGAATAATGCTGTTTATTCAATGATGGTCATCTCATCAATAAGGTTGGTTGCACCTGCATACTTGTCAATGATGAAAAGTACATAACGGATGTCCACATTGATGCATTTTTGCAGTTCCTGCTCAAAGGCGATGTCACCACTCATGGCCTCCCAGTTCCCGTCGAAAGCCAGTCCGAAAAGATGTCCTTCGCCATTGATTACCGGGCTGCCGCTGTTTCCTCCTGTAATGTCGTTGTCGGTAGTGAAATTCACGTACATACGACCGTCCTCGTTGGCATAGCGACCATAATCTTTGGATTCGTAGAGCTCTTTAAGCTTCTCAGAAACCGCAAACTCATAATCGTCTGGCTTCTCTTTTTCCATAACTCCCTCAAGGGTGGTGTAATGCTTGTACATTACTGCATCACGTGCTTCGTAATCTCCCACTTCGCCGTAGCTCAGGCGCATAGAGAAGTTGGCATCGTCGTAATACACTTTATCGGGATTCATAGCCTGTAATCCTGCAATGAAGAGACGATGATTTTTTGAAATGGTCATATTGGATTCTCTGGTCTTTTCCCAAAGTGAGAAGTAAAGATCCAAAGTTGATTTTCCTGCCTGGTAAGCCGGATCTTTTTGGAGTGTTTTCAGCTTTGGATTTTCCAGGAAGCTGTTGAAGTCTTCACTGTTTACAAACAAAGATTTTTTAAAAAGCTTGGATGCAAAGGATTCAAACCCATCCTCTTTTTCGGTCTTAATGTCTTCAAAGAATGAGGGGTAAAATTTGGCATCGATTTCATCAAAGTAAAGATTGAACAGGGCTCCCATTACTTTTTGATCGGTTGCCGCATGATAATCTTTGTAAAACTCCTTTCCTGCCTCTTTTAATGCTTCAACAGCAGCGGAAATTTTTTCTTCATCTTCTTCTTCCAATGCTTTTTCCAGATCACGGGCTGAAAGTGAGAAAGACAGGATTTCCGTTCCACGCAACATGCATTCCCGGACAAAGTTTTGAGCCAGATAGAACGGGGCACGTTCGCTATAAGCAGATTCCAGTTCGGTAAGTACATCGCCGTACTTCTCTTTACGGGCTGCATCTTTGTTAACCCAGTTGGTGAACTGTTCTTCCAGCTTTTGTTTTTTGGCAATGACATTCAGGTTTTTCAGTCCCCGGTTCATACCGATACTGTTTTTCCAGTAGTTAGAACTGCGTGAGTACTTGGACGCGTATTGAAGTCTGATTTTTTCACTGCTGTTCATAGCTTCCTGCCAGATCTCCTGCTTTACCCCTCTGGGGTTGATCAGTGAATAATTGAAAATATTCATGCGCTCATCAATGCCCCACGATGTAAGATACCGTTCTGTGCTTCCGGGAAATCCCAGAGTCATGGCGAAATCGTCTTTTTCATAACCTTTAAGAGATATAGGCAGGTGATGTGCGGGCTTCAGCGGCTTGTTTTCAGGCGAATATTCAGCCGGATTTCCTTCTGCATCGGCATAAACCCGGAACATGGAAAAGTCACCTGTGTGACGGGGCCACATCCAGTTGTCGGTGTCGTGACCAAATTTTCCGATGGATGACGGGGGAGCACCTACGAAACGGACATCATTGAATACTTCGTAAACAATCAGGTAAAATTGGTTGCCGCCGTAGAAATCGCGCACCAATGTGCGGTAATGCGTGTCGCCTTTAACACTGTCGGCAATTTGTTTTGAGATACTGTCAACGGCAGCCATGCGTTGTAACTCTGACATTTCATCTGTCAATCCGGCTTCAATTTTCCCGGTAACATCCTCCATTCGTTTCATGAATGTGACGGATAATCCGGGAGCTGGAATTTCTTCTTCCAGACTTTTTGCCCAGAATCCGTCTTCCAGATAGTTGTCCTCCACAGAACTCAGTTCCTGTATGGTCCCATATCCACAGTGGTGATTGGTTAGAATCAGCCCCTGATCAGAGATGAGTTCGCCGGTACATCCGCCCCCAAAGATAACGATGGCATCTTTCAGACTTGACTGGTTGACAGAGTAAATTTCTTCTGCAGTGAGCTGTAACCCTTTCTCCTGCATCTTTTCGATATTCAGTTTTTTGATCAGTGGCAACAGCCACATTCCTTCATCAGCTTTTAGTGTACCTGCAAAACCTATTACCAGGGCCACTAATACTGCGGTCATTTTTTTCATCTTCGCGTTTTTTTGGTTTTACAACCGCGATTCCGATATGTGCGGTTGCTATAATTACGGTTTACTTAATTTTTATCTGACTGTAAAGATAATAATCTCTGTTCAAATAGTTGGGGTAGTTGTTGAATCGCTTAGGAGAGGATACAGAAAAACCACTGTTCCGTCGGGGGAACAGTGGTTGAAATATTTTTTATTTGCCTGAATATTAGAAATAAACCGAGATGCCTCCGTCTAGCACAAAGCCTTTAGCTATCATTTCAATGCCAATGTCCGGATCTATATTGTCAGATTCCGGTTCTGCAGAGATTATTGAATACCCCATTCCCAGATCAAGAGACAGGTGTTCATTCAGGAAAAATGCGATTCCGGCACCCATTGCCCATCCATTCATATCCAATTTAAAATCATTGGTTGAACTCCCCTCTTTTTGCTCTGTTTTAGAAGTTCCAAACATATATTCTACAAAAATATAAGGCTTGATGTTGGTGGAACCGAAATAATAGACCAGACCTGGATCTATCATAAAAGTGGATTCTTTCTCTTCCGAATCTTCATAATCATACTTTAATGTTTCGTAATTCATGGATAATCCTAAAGCCAAACCGTCATATATGAAATATGCAACAGAAGACTTGAAATTAAATCCACTTTCGTCATATTCCTCACTTATGGATTCTGTCTCTCCGAAAAAATCGTAATATGATATTTTCTGCTCGTTTAGCAAGGAAGAATAGGACAATTCTGAAGAGCCTGAGACCATTATTTTCCCCATAGATGTTGGTGATGAATAATCTGTGGTTTGGGTTTGCCTTGCCTGCGGTGAACTAAATCTCTCCTCTTTTGATATCTTGTCTATTTCGGCCATCTGATAAACAAAGATGCTTCCGTCTGCTGTGGCGATTTTTATATGCTTGTCGGGAATTACTTCTGTAACAGTTCCCTTAATAATACTTCCGTTTTTAAGATGGATAACATCCCGGAAATTGTTTTGAGAAAATGAAGCGATTGTCAATCCGAGAAAGATCAAGGTTAAAAGTAAA
Organism: Marinilabilia salmonicolor JCM 21150; assembly: GCF_000259075.1. Taxonomy (GTDB): domain Bacteria; phylum Bacteroidota; class Bacteroidia; order Bacteroidales; family Marinilabiliaceae; genus Marinilabilia; species Marinilabilia salmonicolor. The sequence continues at coordinate 141,339 of NZ_AJKI01000063.1, read as the reverse complement.
TTTTTCATGTTGCAGTTGGTTTAAAGGTTTTTTTTAAGTTGTGACTTGAAGTTTTTTTGATGTTGCCGTAAATTACGCCGCAATTGGCGTTATGATTTTTGTTAAAACCTGTAAGTTGCCGGCTTTCTCCAGAGAGCCGGCTTTTTTATTCCGCACCAGCTTCAAGTAAGGTGGTGGTAATTTCTGTATTAAATTCCAGGATGTTTTTCCGGTTTTTCTGTACGGCCAGCAACTCTGCTCTGTGTTGGCCGCCCGAATGGAATTTTTGCAGAAGGGTGACCCCAACCACATATCCTGTAAAGTAGTAACCAGAATAGACCTGCCATGCGCCAAACCCCAGTGCTGATGCATTTAAGAGAAAACTGATGCCTCCCTCAAATACTTTTCCTGTATAAACCTGTCCCAGTCCCGGGAGCAGAGACAGATGCCTTGCTTTCTCCGGGTCTTTATATTTTGGGGTATCTTCGTATTTTTTGATGGCTTTAGCATATAGTATTGCTTGCTCTTCAGGTACAAGTTGCTGCAATTGTATCAGGGTTCTCTCGCCTTCGTCGAATTGAAAAAGCTGGTTGTGACACAGCGCTTTGAGGGTCAGGAGGCTTCCTGTGGCGGTATTTTCTTCAGAAAGCATTATTACGCAGTTTTCCAAAGTGTTCAAGGCATCCTGATAATCTTCGGTCATGTATTGCGCCAGAGCGAGTTCGTAAGCCCGCATCGTGAAAAGAGTGTCTTCAGGGGCACGAATAACACCGATGCGATTGAGCTCAGTTTGCACTTCCCGGTAACGAGCCAACGATTTATGAATCATGGCTTTTTTGAAAATGGCTTTTTGTCTGATTGTTTGGTCTGGTGTGGTGAATACTACTCGTTCCAGCTCAACCAGGGCTCCCGTAGAATTTCCCGAGTTCAGCAGACTGTCGGTTTTATTCCAATAAGCATTTTCGGTGACTTGTGCGTTAGTCGAAAACGTTACGTAGAGGAATATGAAGATTAAAAAGAATTTGTCTGTTGATAAGTTCATTGTTTTCGTCGTTTGCAATTTTTGCTGAAAAGGCGGCACCATAAATGTTTCCAACATAGAATATGGTAAAAACGGAGCCAAAAAACAGGGTCTCAAATTTCTCAGCCCCCAGCTTGTTATAGTTTTCCAGTGTCACAAGAGCCAGCCCTGAGGTCATCAGTAATGCAGCAATCCCCTGTCCGGTTTTTCCTGCGTAAATCTGTCCCGTTCCAGGAATGATACCTGAAAGAATTCCTGCCAGTAATGATGACCTGGGTTTCTCGTCCTCAAGTGTGGTTGCGAGATTATTAAAAAAATCAATCTCTTTGGTAAAACCGTAGTATTCTTGTGGCAGTAGCCCGGCAGTTGATCTGTAGGCCGCTACATCCCTGTTGAGAAGGTGGATTCCGGAATGCAGGAAATGGGAGAAATTTCGTTCTGTCTCATTTTTTGATTGGAAATCATCCAGCACCGTTATGGCACGATCATACTTGCCAAGGTGAATGAGATTGTAGCTCCCAAAGAGTCGCGATTTTGCATAAAAATCTGATTGAGGACTTACCTGTTGCAACGTTTCACTGGAGGAGAGCAACTGTTTGAGGTTGTATTTTGCCCATCCTTTAAAATACAGTACAGAGTCGGCTTGGGGTTTAGTAAGTTTCAATTCCAAAATTTGGTTGCTTTCATATACAGCTTCTTCGTACAAGCCTTGTGTTATCAGGTAGTCAGAGAAGTTTATTCTTTCGGAATTGCTTTGTGCCCGGGCAAAAACTCCCGCATAGAGAGTGAGGATAATATAAAATGAGAATCGCATCAATGAAAATGTTCTGAATGATTGCAGGTCTTGAACTGATATCTGGACCAGTCGTCCGATGAGTGTCTGGTCCGGGGGTTTATGGTGAGCGGATGCAGTGATGTCTGTGCAATTCTGTTGCATCTGCTGAGCCGGTCGGAGGTAAGAAAAATACCTTTTATCAGCCCGTAATGAGAAATAACATCTTTGCTGAAATTGGAGCACGATGGTTCGTAAAGACAATCGGCCGAAAAATGTTTGGAAAGCGAAGTCTGATAAAAATACAACAGACCCCCGAACGTAAGCTTTATAGGATTAATCTTGTCGATAAACGGATCCTCTTTGGTTACGAGAAATGATCTTTTCCTGTTTTCAGATTGATGTATTTGATTCAGGTCTTCCTGTTCGGAAGTATTGATTCGCATCAAGTCGTCCTGCAGGGTGCTTATCTCCTGTGCATACAGCCCAGGAAAGATCGAGAAGAAAGCCAGAGAAAGAAACCATTTAGAAATCGACTTTCTGTGCATCTTCCGGGATTTTAAAATCAAACAATTTGTCATCAGCTTCAAATCCTGTTTTAATATTTGAAAAAGTGGTACGCCTGATGGTACTGTCGTTGTCGGTTGTGTAGCTTATTTCGGTTATTTTTTTCGGCAACACGAATTGTGGCCCAATGTAATAATCATAATAATAAATCTTTCTCTTTACAGCCCCTTTGTTGTCAAAGTATTGCGCATAAATGGGTGTGAAGTTTTCTGAAACAAGCTCCACGCTGCTGACGGCCTGCATCCCTGGGGGAGCCTGCCATGTAGTGATGATGTAGTTGTCTTCTCGACGGGTATCTATTTGTGTAAACCCTTCATGTTTCAGCCCCATATCCTGGGTGAGGTTGTTAACAAAAAAATAGAGAAGTTCAGTCTTGCTGGAATAATGGCTGTTTTGCATGAAGGAAACAGTGTTTTCGTCCGGCAGATAAATGGTTGTTTCTCCTTTTGCATTGATGGTTTTATAGAACTCGGTGGGAGAAAGGTAATGGGTGACGATTTTTCCGGTTTGTCCATCGTAAAAAGAAGAGGCTTCTGCGCTAAAGAGGTTGCCTTTCTGGTAGTTTTGGTAGAGTGCATCCACACTCACCTGACCGGTGTAGGTTTGTCCGGAAGTATGGACTGCTGTAATGGAAAACAGCCCCAACAAAAGCAAGACGGTTTTATGAAAATAATATCTTTTACCGAAAACAGTGTTCATAATGTTAAATAGGAAGTTGGAACTACAAAAACAGGCCTGTCGGAACGACAGACCTGTTTGTTTTTTGTTCAAATGGTTCTTTATTACCACATAAAGAATTTCGGATTGTCAACATACGCACTAATGTCGTCCCAGTTGACTGCCAAAACAATAAGGTCAACCAAAGGCAGCAGTCCGAAGATACCACCGCAGGTAAGGATGTAACCGATACCTGTCATAACCTTTGTTCCAAGATAGAAACGGTGAATACCGAGACCTCCGAGGAAGAAGTCAAGCAAAATGGCAATCAAAGGGTCTTTTCCGCCACTGGCTGAAGCAACAGCCATTGCAGGAGCAGCTTCTGCTACATCAGCAACCATACTGAAGGTGGTGGCCGTAGCTGAAGCAAATAGATTTTCAATCTGAGCATCGTCAATAGTGTAAGATGCACTGGCGTTTGTGGTAAACGCAGAAATACCCAATACAAGGGTCAGAACGATTAAAAGTTTCTTCATAATAAATATGATTTTGATTAAGACTAAACGCAAAAGTAATTATTAGTTTCCAATTTAAACCGGAGAATGTAAAAAAAGGTTAATTTATATTGGTTATCGGTAGTGAATCGATGTGTTTGAGAAGTGGTTTTGGCGTTGATTTTCAGAGGTGATTGGTGTTTGCATTTTGGTGGAATGCTGAAATGAAGTTTTCCACAGGATGTTAATAAAAGTTTCTTATCAGCAGAAAGCATTCGTTTGTGTATGAAATCTTGATGTTCGTCATAAATTAGTGGAATAAAAAATATGTTTATGAACCTTTGAGAACTATTTATTCTATTTTCGGAGAAATTAATCATGGCAGACCTTGCCTTTTATTTACTCAAACTTATTTAATTATGAAAAAAGTTATTTTTCTTGTAGCGGTAATGCTGCTTGTTGTTTCTACAGGTTCTTTTGCTCAGGCTAAATTTGGTTTAAAAGCCGGTGTGAATTTTGCAAACCAAGACTGGAGCTCTGAGGGTTTAAGTTTAAGTCCGGATTCAAAGACTGGTCTGGTTTTTGGTGGATTTGTAAACTTGAAACTTTCAGATGATTTTGCTTTGCAGCCTGAACTACTTTATGCATCAAAGGGAACGAAATTCGATGGTGGTATTTTTGATTCATCAGAAGAAATGGATTTAAAGATGAACTATTTGTCAGTTCCGGTTATGGCCAAATATTACTTTGGAGGGTTTAATCTTCAAGCTGGGCCTACTTTTGATTTTCTATTATCAGCTGATGTCGAATCAGGTGGTGAAGAGGAAGATGTCAAAGATGAATTTAAGGGTATGGATTTAGGACTTGGCTTAGGGTTAGGTTATGAGCTTCCTGCAGGTTTGAGTATTGATGCCCGTTATATTCTGGGTTTGTCGGATATATCAGATTCAGAGGATATGGATGGTGTTGAGATTAAGAACAAAACATTTCAGGTTACAGTAGGATTTAGCTTCTAGTCAACTGAGAATTAGCTTTTTGTTAATGAGGGTCACTTCCTGTATTATGAGGAAGTGACTTTTTTATTTCTTCCCCAATTCCGAATATAAAAACCGTTATTTATCTCCACTGAATACTAATTTGTTGCTCCGTCAACTTAAAAGATAGTCTGTGAATGGGCGAAGGCCCATGAGTTTCTATTCCTGAGCGATGTGCTTTGGTGGGGTAGCCTTTGTTTTTGTCCCAGGCATAAAAAGGATGCTTTTCATGTTGTTGCAGCATGTATGCATCTCTGTGTGTTTTAGCCAGGATACTGGCTGCTGCTATGCAACGGTAAATGCTGTCGCCCTTCACGATGCATTGGTGTGGTATTTCTTTGTATTTGTGAAACCGGTTGCCATCTATAAGTAAGGATTCCGGAGCAGGAGACAGTTGATCTACGGCCAAATGCATGGCCCGAATGGACGCATTCAGGATGTTTATTTGGTCAATCTCTTCGTTATGCACCATGGCAACCGCCCAGGCCAGTGCTTCATCTTCAATAATTTGTCTTAGGATATCCCGCTTTTTCTCAGAAATTTGCTTGGAGTCGTTTAATAAAGGATGGTCAAAATCTTCAGGCAGAATAACTGCCGCTGCGGTAACAGGCCCTGCCAGACAACCACGGCCGGCTTCATCACAACCGGCAACTAACGCTCCATTAGCTGCAAGCAACCCTTTCCCATCGGTTGGTGTTTTTCTCTTTAATTTTACTTTCCTTTTTCTGCCAGCCATCTTCCTTTTATGTTTGTTTACCCTCCCCCTTTGGGGGAGTTGGAGGGGGCCTTACCCTCCCCTTTGGGGGGAGTTAGAGGGGACCATAAATCACTTCCATTACCGTCTGTCCCACAGCTTTCAGTGTGTTGTGGTCAATATTTTTCATTGTGTCATCATGTGTATGCCAATAGCTGCCAAATGAAGTGTTGGTGGAGGGATCGTACTGGATGATGTTTACTGCAGGAATGCCGGTGTGCTTATTGACGTAGATGTGGTCGTCGGTGATGTATCCGCCCTGCTGAAAGATGAAATAACTGCCATAACCGATGGATGCTGCAGTGTCCCAGATGTGATTGACCAGGTCGGGCGCAAATCTCACGGAGGCGCGCTCCTGATAAAAACGCGCACCTTTGGCACCTACCATATCCAGCAGGATACCGTACTGAGCGTAATAATTCTTTACATGTGGATTTTTCCCCCAGTATTGACTTCCCAGGCACCAGGTGTCGGATTTGTATTTCACATTAAGATGATCAGGTGTTCCGTAATCTTCGGCATCGAAAAAGATGATGTCGATGCCCGGATGCGTGGGGTTGTCTTTCAGATGCCGGGCAATCTCCATTAACACCCCTACGCCGCTGGCTCCGTCATTGGCCCCGTCGATGGGCTGATTTCGTTTTGCCGGATCGGGGTCGTAATCGGCAAAGGGCCGAGTGTCCCAGTGAGCAAACAGCAGAATGCGGTTGTTTTTTTCGGGCTGAAACTGTGCAATAATGTTTTTGATGTTTAAAACGGAATTGTCAAAAGCCGTCACTTTGCCTTCCTGAACAATAACATCCGCCCCTAAGTTTTTCATTTTTGCTGTCAGCCATTGGGCGGTTGCTTCGTGTTCGGGAGTGTTGGGAACCCGGGGGCCAAAATCCACCTGTTTCTGAACGTAATGATAGGCAGAATCGGCATTAAACTCCGGTGTCTGAAGCTCCGGAAGTGTTTTGTTCTCGTTTCCGGAGGATTTCTTTGAGCCTGTGTTGTTACACCCTGAGCCAAGGGATATCAAAGACACCACTGATAGTAGCAATGGTATTTTGATGAAATGCGTGATTCGGTTTTGCATTTAATTCAGATTTTATTGAAATAACTTGTCTTTTAATCTTCCTTCACCCTTATTGCTGTGTGGCACCATGCGAACTGGGTTAGATGAATAAATCATTTTTCCCGGGACAGTTTCCCTGACAGTTGTTTTTACAGGTTTTCAGGCTGTTTAAAAGAAAGCTGTAATTGAGATTTAACTTCTGGCTTCTAACCCCTATTCACTAATATCTAACCTTCTTCCAAAGTCCCCCTTGGGGGGATTTAGGGGGCTTTTACTTCCCAGTCGGCACCCTCTTTACCGTCACGCACTTCAATGCCAAGGTTTTTCAGGCCGTCCCGGATGCGGTCGGCAGTATCGAAATCTTTGGCTTTTTTGGCCTGTTGGCGTACGTTAAGCAGCAGCTCCATAACTCCGGTTAGTACCTGAGAATCTCCGGTTTCGGCTGTTGTTTCCTGCGTGAGTCCCAGAATTTCTTCTGCAAACAGATGCATAAGTTCCCGAAAGGCTTCCAGATCCTCTGAGGTAAATGATTCTTTGCCTGCCAATGCGCTGTTGATGGCTTTAACGCCTTCAAACAGGTGCGCAATGAGGATGGGACTGTTTAAGTCATCGTTCATTGCACTGTAGCACTTATCGCTGAACTGAGTCAGGTTGAATGTGGTTTTATCTGCCGCTTTTATTTTTTCCATTTGGCGAAGAGCTCCCATCAGTCGCTCCATTCCTTTTTCGGCAGCCTGAAGTGCTTCGTTGGAGAAGTCCACTGTGCTCCTGTAATGAGCCTGCAATATAAAAAAACGGATGGTCATGGGCGACCATGCTTTGTCGAGTAATTTATGAGAACCCGTAAAAAACTCCTCCAGGGTAATGAAGTTCCCCAGGGATTTGCCCATCTTTTGTCCGTTGATGGTAATCATATTGTTGTGCATCCAATAACGGGCAGGTGTTTTGCCGTGGGCTGCGACAGACTGTGCAATCTCACATTCATGATGAGGGAAGAGCAGGTCCATGCCTCCTCCGTGGATGTCGAACTCTTCGCCCAGGTATTTGGCACTCATGGCCGAGCATTCCAGATGCCAGCCAGGAAAACCGTCGCTGTAGGGTGATGGCCAGCGCATGATGTGTGTGGGCGTGGCTTTTTTCCAGAGGGCAAAGTCAAAACTATTCCGCTTTTCAGACTGTCCTTCCAATTCACGGGTGGTGCTGAGCAAATCTTCGAGTACGCGGCCCGAAAGGATTCCGTATTTGTGGTCCTTATCGTATTTTTGTACATCGAAATAAACCGAACCATTTTTCTCGTATGCATACCCTTTGTCAAGGATTTCTTTGACAATCTGCAGCTGCTCAATAATATGACCTGAGGCTCTCGGCTCAATGCTGGGCGGTTTAACATTGAGTGCTTCCATGAATTTGTGATAACGGTCGGTGTAGTATTGTACAACCTCCATGGGCTCAATCTCTTCCAGGCGTGCTTTTTGAGCGATTTTATCCTCGCCTTCGTCTGCATCGTTTTCCAGATGTCCCACATCGGTAATGTTGCGAACGTAGCGAACTTTATATCCCAAATGTGACAGGTAGCGAAACAGAATGTCGAAAGTAATGGCCGGCCTGGCATGTCCCAGGTGCGGATCGCCATAAACGGTGGGTCCACATACGTATAGTCCCACATGTGGCGGTTTTATGGGGTTGAATGATTCTTTTTTTCGCGAAAGCGTATTGTAAAGCGTCAGATTGTTTTCCATGGTAGTCGTCTGCTTGTTAAGTGTTAATTTCAGACGGCTAAGTTAAGAAAAATATCAGGAGTGTTGAATGTTTGAAGCGCTGTTGGCTACTTCACATATTTGCCGTTTTCCACAATTCTGGTTTCAATCAGACTGTCCCGTTCGTTGTAAATAAAGTGTTTACCATCTTGCAGGATGCCGTCTCTGAAGTAGCCTTCTTTTATGGTGAGGCCGTCCATTGATTGCAGAGTGTAATGTCCGGTGCCGTAGAATGGAAGAATCTTGCGGTCTGGGTCTTCATCGGCATTTTCGGGGCGGGAGGTTACGACGGTGCTTTTGTTGAATCCTTCGTCGGTGTATTCGCGTTTCTCCTGCAGTTCTCCCCGGTTGTTGAAAACCAGGATTTCCCCATCAATATTTCCGTTTTTCCAGTTCCCTGTGTACTGCACCTCGCCATTGGCATGAAAGTATTTTTGTTCTCCCGATCGGGCACCTGCATCATTGTAATTCCATTCATAGAATTTTTGACCATTGGCATGATAAAGGATGTATGTTCCTTTCCAGTGGTCGATGTCCCAGTAGCCTTCTTCCCAAAGCTGCCCGTCACGATAGTAGAATTTTGCCGGGCCCCGGGCCATCCCCTTGTCGTAGGTGATTTCGTGCTTCAGTGTGCCGTTTTTGTAGAACGATTTCCAAAGCCCGGTACGTTGTCCTTTTTCATAAGTACCCGTCTCTTTCAGTTCTCCGCTATCGTAGAATATCTCCCAGCCACCCGTACGTTGGTTATTCTCATCCAACATGTTTATGGCATTGGTTTTTTCCTGGCTTCCGGCAGGTGTCGGTATCAGGAGTGTTAGAGACAATATGAATAGAAGGATTTGCTTCATGTTTTTTTAAGATAAACTCATTGGCTATCAGTAGCAAAAAGTGTTTGTCTTATTTTTGTTTTATCGTAAAAATGAGGCGAAAGGTTTCAAAAAGTCCTTTTGAATAGAACTGATTCGCTATGTGAAAAAGCGTATAGGCTATTTTACGATAAAAGACGCTTTTTGTTGTGGTGAAGTTGGAATATTATTGTGAAAATTTTTCGAATGATTTTTCCATTTTTTTTGTCAGAACGGTTAAAAGAAAAAAATATGAAAGTAATGAAGCATTTGAGAGCTTTGTTTTTGCTTGTTGTTTTTTCCCAGATGCCGCTGGCTGTAACCGGACAAATGAAAGTTTATGTGGAGTACCGTCCTCGTTTTGAATATAGGGATGGTTACAAGGAGTTGTTGTCTGAGGGGGCTTCTCCATCCCTCATCGCTTCGCAGAGATTGCGGATGTCTGTCAGTTATAAGTCTGATGGAATAAGACTTAAGGTTACTCTTCAGGATATACGTATCTGGGGCGACGAGCAAATTTCCAGTTCCACCGGAGTTTTTGGAGACGAGGGCTCTTTTGATTTATTCGAGGGTTATGCCGAATTGAGATTGTGGGATAAAAGCTGGGTTTCAGTAGGACGTCAGCAACTTTCGTACGACAATCAGCGGTTATTGTCGGGACGAAACTGGAATCAGCATGGTCTTTCTTATGATGCGGTGGTTTTTAAAACACACCGGGGTACCTGGGATATTCATGCCGGAACTTCCTGGAATTCATTGTCAGCTACTACTTCAGGAAATACTTATCCATCCGAACGGATTAAATCGTTGAACTTTTTGTGGTTGAAAAAAAACCTGGGAGAACAACTGAATGTTTCTCTTAGTCACATAGCTTCCGGAGTAACTGAAACCGATAGTACAAATGCGATGAATTTCAGGCAGACCTCAGGCCTATATGCTCAGTTTTCGGACGGTACTTTATCGGTGAAGGGAAATTTTTATTATCAGTATGGTGAAAATCAGACAGGCAATGCAGTGAGTGCTTATTTGATGGATGTTGATGCTGCTTTACTCCTTGGTCGTTATACGGGGGGAGCAGGCTTTAGCTATCTGTCAGGAAATGATGGTGGTGATACAGAAACGGACAATTTGTTTGATTTACTTTACGGAGCACGCCACCGTTTTTTCGGGCATATGGATTATTTCCGGAATATGGCTTCACATACCGGAGGTGGAGGACTGTCAGATTGGTACGGTTTTTTGGGATACAAAATGTCTGACAAAGTTTTTCTGAAAAACACGACTCATTTTTTCAGTTTGGCCGAGACAAATCAAAACACGCCGGAAAGTAAGTCTCTGGGGATGGAAAATGAAGTTGAACTAAAATATAAATTTAATGATTGGGGTTCATTGAAGGCAGGATGGCTTTTTTATGTCCCTACTGATTCTTTTCGTCAGATGCAAGGTGTCGGGAATGAGCGTTTTCCCAACTTTGCATTTGTGGAGTTGACTATTTCGCCGAATATGCTTTAAGAAAGAACCTGTGCTTCCGCCTGCGGGTTTATGGCGAAGAGAAAAAACGTTACAATTCTTCCAGTCGTTTCATTAAAATGTCCTTTTTCCTGACAGCGACAGGTACTTCAGTTCCATCATTCATCTCTACGTGACACCCATCTTTACGGTCTATTTTACTTATGTGGGAGAGATTTATAAGGTGTGACTGATGAACCCTGAAAAAACCCAGAGGTGCAAGCATTTTTTCAAAATTCTTCAGCGATTGAGAGATGAGTAACGGTTTTTGTCCTTTTAAGAAAAAACGGGTGTAATTGTCTGAACTTTCGCAGTGAATTATGTCATCGATAAATACCAGATGCAGTGCATCTGAAGATTTTAAAACAATTTTTCGCGGAGAGGACGTGGCTTTTTGCAGGTTTTCGAACAATGCGTCCATGACTTTTGCATTGTCTGAGCTTTGTTTGCGGATGCGTTCAATGGTATTTTTCAGTTCATCGGGATCAATGGGTTTTAAAAGGTAGTCGATGGCGGCGAAGCGAAAAGCTTCAAGTGCATAGTTGTCGTGCGCAGTAAGAAAAACCAGTGCGAAATCATAGCTTTCAAGCCGGCGCAGCAAGTCAAAACCAGTTCCGTCCTGCATGTGAATATCAAGGAAAACCAGTTCGGGGGCGTACCGGTGGATGATTTCTAAACCCTTTTTTACTCCATCGGCCTCTCCTGCAATTTCGATATCGTTAGCTATAAAAGACAACATCCCCTTTACGGTTTCTCTCGCATTCTTTTCGTCATCGATAATTACTGCTCTCATAGTTTGATGATTTCATTTTGCTTGCTGGTGTAGTATTTGGTACGATTAACTCACAAAACTGTTTTCTTTGTGGCTTTTTTTTCTTCTGAAATGGCGGGAAGAACCAGAGATACTTCGGTTCCTGTTTCGTTTTCTTCTGTTTTTGACCGATCTTTAATCACCAGGGAACACTGACATTTGTACTGATTTTGTAATTGGGCTATTCGTTTTTTAGTGATTCCGGTACTCATAGATTTGCGTTGGAGTGGTTTCTCATCTTTTTTTTGCATCGTTTTATCAATTCCTGCTCCGTTGTCACGAATAGTTATGTGCCAGTGTGGTTCTTTTAATTCGAGTTTCACCTCTAAGTAGCCTGTCCTGTCCGGGATGTCACTGAATCCGTGTTCGATGGCATTTTCCACAAAGGGTTGTATCATCATGGTTGGTAATCCCGGCATCTGTTCACTTATGGGTGGTTTTACCTCAATGGAGTAATCAAAGTTGTTGTTATGTCTCAGGCGTTGTAATTCCAGGTAGTGTTTCAGTGTTTCGGATTCGTCGTGAATGGTTGTTACGGCCGATGTCATATTGTTGAGGTAAAGACGCATGAGCTTGGCAAATCTTGCCAGGTAGCTTCCGGCTGCCTGTGGTTGATTCTGGAAAATGAACGCCTGAATTGCGGAGAGTGCGTTAAACAGAAAATGCGGATTCATCTGCGAAAGCAGCAGCTGATGTTTTAGGGTGAGATTGTTTTTTAGCAGCTTCAGGTGTTGAAGGTGGTTTCTCCACCAGAAAAACAGGATTGCTCCGCTGCTAAAGATTATCAGGATAATAAACCAGGCAGATTTCCAGAATGGAGGATGAATTGTGAATGAATATTGTGCAGGAATGCTTTCTCCAAAAGGGTTGATTTTTTGCACTTCAAAGGTATAATCGTCAGGAGGTAACATTTTGTAGCTCACTGATGCCTGTGAGGTGATGGTCCAGTCCTGGTCGGTTTCTCTGAGCCGGTATTGGTAGCTGTCGTGCAGGGAAGGATACTTCATATCCGAAAAAAAGAATTCAATGAAATTCTGATCGTGTTTGAGCAGGATGTTCTTTTCAGGGTTGGTCTGATGAACAGTTTCACCCATGATGCGGAATTCTGTAATTCTTGTAATTTGCAATTTTTCGGCCGGACTGAATAGTTCAGGGTTAAAACGAAGAAAACCCCGTGTTGATCCCACTAAGATATCATTGTTGCCGGTTTGAAGTGCAGCCCGGGTGAATGTGGGATTCTTCAGACCCAGATAGGGGGTGAGGTCGAACAGTTGATTGTATGCCGGGTCAAAAATATGGATGTGGTGACTGGTTACAATAAGAATCCGTTCCAGGTAATCTTCGGTGAGAGATAATATTTTGCCATTGGGAAGCTGTTTTGCTATCTGCGGGATTTCAAAAACTTCTTTTTCAGGATTGAAAATATTCAGAGAATCGCCTCCGGCATAAATAGTACCCGCGGATGTTTCAAGGAAAGCAAGTGTTTCACGACCATGAAATCTCTGTCCGGGATAGAAATGAGTTATTTCCAGAGTCTGTCGGTCTATCTGGTTGATCCCTTTATTGGTGGTGCCCGCCCATATATCTCCTTTGGAATCCTTTTGTATAAAAGTGGTCAGGTGCGATGAGAGTTTGTCAGCAGGTGCGCGGTTAAAGAAAGTGACTTTACGGCTTTTTGCATCAAGGACTGCCAGTCCGTGGTCGCTGGCAATAAATAGTTGTTTGGACAGGAGGGTGGTGTGATTGATCCGGTATTCAGAAAAAGAGGTTATGGTGCTGAATGTACGGGTGGAGGTGTCAAAAAAGAAAAGGCCCCGGTCGCTACTTATCCAGAAACCCGGTGTTTCTGTACATCGGCAAATGTTTCGTACGGCATCGTTTTTTAACCCGGAAGAATAAGCATTGTCCGTGTCGTAAATTTCAGTTTGACCATCACCTGGAAGATAAGCGATACCGCGGTCGAAGGCGATCAAAAAAGAATTTTTGTGACCATGGATGATTTGTTGAATGGGTTTTTTCGAGCTGTTAATGGATTCAAATTCTGGTGACAGGGGGAGTTGCTCGCCGGTTCTTGCGTTTATTGCTTCAATACCGGACTTAGAGGTGATCAGTAATTTGTTATCCTCCAATAATAAGAGGTCTGTGATGTGGGATGGGGGGGTGACAAGGTTCTTTGCCGGCAATTGTTTTTGAATTTTGTGGTTCAGACCATCGAATGCATATAATCCTTCGGGGGAGAGCAAAAGTAATTGTTGGCCATGTTGGGTCGCCATCAGAAAATTTCTTGGGTCCGGCGTGGAGAATTGACCGTTTCGATGGTCGTAAATTCCTACTCCTTTATCGGTCAGAAAAAGAGTTAAGTTCTGATGGTGAACCATTTCATTTAAGTTGGAAAAATCGGGTAGGCTTACGGAATTGATTTTATGAAATTGGTTACTTGTCTGATGAACAGACGATCTCCAGGCCTGCCATTTGGACGATTCGGGATGAAACGACCGGATGGTGCCGCCATTTTGATAAACCCACAGAATACTGTCGGTTGCCAGGATGTTTTGCAGGTTTCCATCTGAGGGATGATAGGAGGGATTGAAATTGTGTGGAAGCCATCGTTTTTCTTGTTTGTGGAATAGTCTGATGCCTTGTGCCCCCCAAAAACCTGCAACCAAAGTGTCGGTTCCCCAGGATTCAAAGCCCACATACCAGTCTTGTTTTCGGGAGGTTGAATCCAGTGCAAATTGTTGAAATTCTTCTCTTTTCGGGTCAAAGCTGTTGAACCCCACACCCCTCCATAAGCCAGTCCAGATGATTCCGTTTTCATCGGGATGCAGCGCAGACACCTGATTGGAACTGATGGTAGATTTATCTGTTGGATTTTCTCTAAAAACAGTAAAAGTCTCAGTTTCCGGGTCGAAACGGTTCATTCCTCCTCCTCGTGTCGCAATCCAGATATTTCCATTTTTGCCTTCCTGGATGTCTGAAACATGATTGCTGCTGAGTGAATTGGGTAACTCAGGCAGGTGGCGGTAGTGGTGAACAAGGTTTTGCACCGGGTTCAGGATGCTGATTCCTCTGTTGGTGCCAATCCAGAGATTGCCTTCCAGGTCGGTCATTACACAATTCAGGTGGTCCTGGATGAGTGATGACGGGTCGTTTTCAGAAGGCAGGAACAGGGTGATTTTCCCTGTCCGTTTGTTGAGTTGTACCAGACCATTTCCGGTAGCCACCCATAGGAGTCCTTGCTTCGATTCAGTCATTTGGTAGGAGGAGGTATTTAATCGTTTGTTGAAGATGTCGGATTCACGGTTGTACTGATATAAGCCGTCAAGTCCGCCAACCCAGAAGTCTCCTTCGCTGTCCTCGAAGAAAAATGCCACATCACGGTCTCGTTTTCTGTCAGTGTTTTCCGGATCGGTCTCAATGGCGGTAATCGACTCCTTCTGCATCTTCAGCGGGCCCATGTTACGACCGCCAATCCACAAAGTTCCTTTGGAGTCCTGAAGCAAAGCATGGTAATCGTAGTAAGGTTGAGTTGGGGCCGGATGCGACCAGGTACGCGCTCTGAAGGTTTGGGTATTGAGCAGGTGTAGCGTACCGTTAAAAGTTTCTACCCAGATGTGGTCTTTGTCAGCAGTTTCAAGTGCTCTGATGTGTTTATCGAGCAGACCGTATCCATCTTCATAGAGCGTTGGGACTCGCACAAAATTTGCTGTTCTGTGGTTAAAAAGGGCGAGGCCCTTCCGGGTGGCGACGAATATCTGTTGTTCGGAGGTGATAAGAACATCATAGATGTGGTTGGATGGCAGAGACGTGCTGTCGCCGGGGGCATTCAGAAATGAGAGGAACCGGGTTCCGTCGTATCGGGCCAGACCTTCACGTGTTCCTATCCACAGATATCCGGTTGAGTCCTGCCGGATTACCGTAATGTGGTTGTCGGGAAGCCCGTCGGCTACTGTCAGATGACCAAAACGGGTGTAACGATCCTGCTCAATGGGCAGGCCCTGGGCGTTTGCCGATGCACTCAGAAACACAAAGTAGAGAAATAACCACCGTAGGTTCATCATTTTCAGGCTTTGATAATTTTTTTTCTGGAAACAAGTTTTACTGGCCATTACTGGTTAGTGGTGCGTTATTTTAATGATTGACACGACTCTGTTTAGAGTCTGTCCATAAAGTACCATTTGCGTCGTTACGCTTGCCGCCAAAATATTCATTTACCCAAGTAAACTCCGTTTTTGGCGGCTTCGCAAGCCTTGCAACTGGCACTTTCTGACCAGACACATGACATTTTACAAACTTTCCCGACTTTATAGACGGGGGCGCTGTTTAGTGCCCTGTCTATAAACTAAGCGTTTTTCACTTGTTTGAGATAGAAAGTTCAAATTCAAGGCGTTTGAAAAATCTAAACCGAAGAATACTAATGTGTTTGAGGATTTAGATTTTGAGTAACAACGCAGAAGTTGGACTTTTTAGATAAACACTATTTATGGAAAATTTTTATTGTTTGCAATATTTTTTCATTCTATCCGGTTGTTAAACCTGATTAATTGCTCTTTATTGGTCGCAACGCGACCAATAAAGAGAGAGGGCGTGGGGGATAACTCTAAACCCTGGGCGTTGCCCAGGGCTGTTGCTCTCAGGCTTTCAGCCTGGTTGCACCTTGTCGGCTTTATGTCTAAGGTATGTAAAGGGCTATACATTCCTTTTTATTGTTTTTTGAGGGAAATGGTTGTCTGCTTTTGATGATTAGCACTTCTTTTTAGATAAACCGAGAGAAAGAGCTGCCAAACGAATATCCTGAGAACCTGCACGAATTCTAATTAGCACTTTTCGAATCCCATATACTTTCAACTCTTCAGGGAGCGTTGGCGTATAAACTTCAAGACAATTTACAGAACCAAAAAACGCTTATGCTATGAAGAAATTTTTACTCTTTGTTTTGTTTGTAATTATTACGGGATACGTTTTGGCCCAAACACGAAGTGTTCCCATGACCGCGGATAATTTTAGTATCGTTTATTCAGGACCTGTTACTGAAGAAGTGGATGGTTTGAGAATTCCATCCGTCGGGTATAGAAATGGGAATCTGATTTTTCTTAAAGATGCCTTTAATGCTGTTAATGGAACTGTTAAATTCAAATGGTATGTAACGAATAATGGTAGTTATATACGAGGGGGGATAAAACTGGCTCAGACGACTGTTTCGACAAATGATATTAGTAATCTGCGCGGTAATCATTTGAATAAGTGGCTATACACAACCATTACGGTTGATGCGGATTATAATTTTTCGGTAGTAACTTGTTCGGATGATTACAGCGGAAGTATTGTAGATTCTAATTCGGGGACTGTCACAGATCCGACAGAACAGGCAGCGTTGGAAAATACAACGCTAAAGTTATATTACTGGGATACTCAGGATCCTTCGGCGGATTTAAAATTAGGAGAATTGGTTATTCCAGATCATAGTCCGAAAGGAATGTGTGAAATAAGTAGTGTTGATTTTGAAGATCAAACCATACCTTCTGATGTGATTGTTTCTGGTAGTACAAGTAACATAGCAACTGATGGTGCTAATTCGTCATATTCATTGTATGTGGATGGAAGTCCGGGCGAATATGTTGAGTTTCAGGTTGCCGATCCGGACGTTGATATGCTGACGTTTAATGTGAAAATTAATCATTCAGAGTCATATAGAATCAGAGCTTTGGTCGGGGGTGTAATCCGGTTTGAAGTTAGTGTTTATTATGCCGGATCAACATCTTATTCCGAAGAATGGTGTGAGGTGGCTATTCCTATTGTTGGTGGTTCCGATGTAAGACTAACTTTTGATGATTATAGCAACCAGGATATTTACATCGACAACATCCGGCAATATGTTTTGAATGCTCAGCCTGCCGGTCTTGCCCTTGATAACAATACTTTTGATGAAAATTTATCGGCCGGCACTGTGGTTGGTGCTCTTTCTGCCACTGATGCTGATTCCGATCCCCTGACATTTAGTCTGACGGCAAATGCTGCAACGGATAATGATCTCTTTGTTAGTAATGGAATCAATCTGGAAACGGCTTCTGCCTTCGATTATGAGGAAGTTAGTCAGTGCCAGATAGAAGTTGAGGTCTCCGATGGCATTAGTGAACCTGTTACAGGGATGATGACAATTGACGTGACTGATGTAAACGAAACACCTGTGGTTGACGCTGGTCAGATGTTGAGATTTGATGAGGAGTCACCTGCCGGAATTTCAATCGGTTTGGTTACAGCTACCGATGAAGATGCCACGGACAATGCTCCTGTTTTCTCCATTCAGAGTGGCAATGAAGATGGATTTTTTTCAATAGATGCAGCAACCGGTGAGTTGACTCTTCTGCAGGAAGGGGTGAATCGCTATGATTATGAAAGTTTTTCATTGCTGGTGCGTGCCACCGATCAGAACGATGCGCAACTTTACACTGAAGAAAATGTGGTGGTAAATGTTGATGAAATTCCATTTTCCGGCGGTGCAGGCACAGAGGCTGACCCTTTCCGTATTAAAACACCTAAAGACCTGGATGAAATCAGGAATTATCTCGGTAGTTCGCATGCGGATAAATACTATGTGTTGGTCAATGATATTGATTTGCAGGAGTATCTGTCGGAAGGGAATCCGGGGTATAATAATGGGTTATTTTGGGAGCGTTTAGGTTATTATGAGAATTTTGAAGGTCACTTAAATGGAAATAGTTTTTCTGTTTTAAACCTGAAAATAAACAGGCCTAATGAATATATCAACGGATTGTTTGGTTACGTTAATTCTGCTGAAATTATTAATCTGAATGTTTCTGTTGATCCGTTAGCAGAAATTGTTGGAAAATCCGCAACGGCTATTTTAGCAGGTTCTGTTTCCGAAGGTTCCATAATTAGTAATGTTCATGTTTCCGGGAAAGTTAATGCTGAGCCGGGAAATGTTGGTGGTTTGGCAGGTTCATTCATAAATGGATCAGTTATTAGTGACTGTTCTGCTACGGTTGAGGTGGTATCTACCGGAAGTGCTGTTGGAGGGTTGATTGGCGCTAATAGCGGAACCATACTGCGATGCCATGTTGAGGGGGCTGTTACAGGAGGAGAGTATGTTGGAGGTATTGCAGGCATTAGTAATGATCAACCCGTGCAAGGGTTTAGAGGGATGATTCAGCAGTGCTCTGTGGGAGCGAATTCAGTGGTAACTGCAACAACAGGAGAGTGTGGAGGTCTGGTTGGACAGAATACGGGAGACATTACGAGGTGTTCCTCATTTGCAACGGTAAACGCACCTTTAAAATCAGGAGGTTTGGTTGGAAACAATGAGGAGGTTGAGGCAGATATGATGATGGTTTTTGAAAATTATGCAGGTAGGATAAATAATAGCTATGCCTCCGGGATGGTTACTGCAACCGATGGAGCAGCTGGTGGACTGGTTGGACAAAATACCGGTGATATAGAAAACTGCTATGCATTGGGAGGAATAAATGCACCGCTTAACGCGGGTGGACTGGTTGGTGAAAACCTTGAAATTGCGGAGGAAAATACAGAGGGTGGATTAATTACAGGTAACATCACGAACTGTTATTCCGCTACTGCCGTTAATGGTTCTGATGCTACCATTGGTGGTTTCGCAGGAGTGAACGATGGAGAGGTTATCTCTTCCTATTGGGACATCAATGCCAGCGGGCAGGAGAATTCAGTCGGCGGCATTGGTCTAAACGGTATAGAGATGCGCGAGGCTACTTCTTTTATCGATTGGGATTTTACAAATACCTGGGGCATTGATGCCCTGGAAGAGTATGTTTCATACCCCTATCTTCTCGATAATGAGGAGAATCCGCATCCCGGAGCTATCGGTAAAGTTACCGTAACTTCCTGGCCTGAGGCATCAGACATTGTTTACGGACAAGCTGTTGGAGAATCTGTCCTTTCGGGAGGGGAGGCCACACATGAAGGCAGCCCCGTTGCAGGAACTTTTTATTTTATGTTTGTCTCCGATATGAACGAAGTGGGTACAGTGGAAGAAGAGGTGGCATTTTTTCCCATTGACGCGGAATCTTACCTGCCTCTTATTAACGGTAGCACCTCCCTCAATGTTTTACCTAAACCTGTGTCGGTGGTAAATGCTGTCGCTCAGGATAAAATTTACGATGGCACAACAGTGGCTGCGGTGAGTAACGCTGTTTTGGAGGACAATGCGGTGGAAGGTGATGATGATGTGGTGCTGAGTAATCATACATCCGGGATATTTGCTCAGGTTGGTTCAGGAGATGGAATTACTGTAACAACCAACATGACACTTACCGGTACTGATGTCACTAATTATGCTCTTGAGCAACCTGTTTTGACGGCCTCCATTTCCAAAGCTTCGCTTATAGTGACTGCTGATGACCAAACCCGTCTCTACGGAGAGGTTAATCCTGAACTTACTTTTAATTATTCCGGATTTGTAAATGGAGAAGATGCTTCAGTTTTGATGACTCTTCCTGTGGTTTCGACTGAAGCAGATGGTAGCAGCAATGTGGGCGATTATGCTATCACCCTGGGCGAGGGATCTGATGAAAACTACGACTTCAGTTATGTGAGCGGAGTGCTTTCTGTTAATCAGGCACCACTGACCGTGAAGGCAAAAGATGCTACACGGGTGGTTGGAGAAACCAATCCTGTGTTTGAACTGGAGTATTCTGGATTTGTCAATGCCGATGATGTCACTGTTATCGATGAGGTGCCTATAGCTTCCTGTATTGCTGATGAGTCCTCAGTGCCCGGAGAATATGATATTGAGGTTTCGGGAGGGTTGGACAATAATTATTACTTTGCTTATGATGAAGTATCCGGAGTGTTGACGGTTACAGTTGCCAACACTGTGCTGGCTGAACAGGAAGAGAGTTCTTCTGTATTCCCTGTTCCGGCCGACACTTATGTTTTTATTGGTGGAATCAATGTGTCGGATATTTTAAATCTGGAGGTGATTGATTTGAGTGGTCGATCTTTGAAAGTGCATTATGTTGAAGCGGATGCCAGTGCTGTGCGGATTGATGTGACTTCTTTAAAGAGCGGAATCTATTTCCTTAAAATAGAGATGAAAGAAAGGACACTTTTAGAAAAGATTGTCGTTTTATAGACAGGTTTTTTACAAATGGTTAAGGGATGTTCTGTGACGGGGCATCCCTTTTTTTTGAATCCATTGAACGATTTTTTCCGTACATACGTTAGATTAAATGTAAAAAATCTAAAAAACACTATATGTTCACCCGTCTCAAACAACACCTAGATCCTGAATGGATGATGGCCATCCGGGTTTCAGTGACATTCTTCCTGCTTGGGAGTGCCTGGATTTTGTTCAGTGACAGGCTGGTGTTTCTGTTGTTTGACAATCCGGAAGAATATACAAACATCCAATCGTGGAAAGGAGAGTTTTTTGTTATTACGGTTGCTATTCTGTTGTTGCTGATGATAAAGAATTATCTAAACCGTAACCGAAAACTTTCTGAATCTTTGGAGCAGAGTGAGCAGCGATTTAAAAAGGTTATTGAAAAGTCCGTGTCCGGTATTTGTATAACAGACAAATATGGTGTTTTTGAGTATGTGAATACTGCGTTTTGTGCAATCTATGGCTATGAGGTTAATGAGTTTCTAAAGAATAAAATTGACATGCTGGTTGATGAGAATCTTCGGGAAACGGTACTGGAAGTACATGCCCAGCTGTTTGACAGGAATGAAGGGCGCCAGGGAACATGGGCTGTACGTGATAAAAACGGAGTCGCCAAAACGGTGGTGGTGGATACGGTTCCCATAACCTGGGTAAACGGGAAAAAACGGTTGGTGACATTTGTTAGCGATGTGACCGAACATATAAAGGCAGAAGAGGAGCTTCGCAGAAGTGAACAAAGATACCGGAATATGATGGAGCAGCTGGATGTACCTCTTTATATTACTGATAATGATTGTCGCATTGTTTTTGCCAATAAGGCCTTTAGAGAAAGTTTCGGAACCATCGATGAAGAGGCTTTTTGTTATCGCAAAATAATGGGCGCTTATCAGAAGTGTCAGTGGTGTAAGGAAGTTACAGATCTTCGCATGAGTGAAAAATTCGAATCCGAATATTTCAGGGAGTCGGATGGGCGTATTTTTCAGATTATTATGGTGCCGGTGGAATTTGAGCCCGGGGTAATGAGGAAGATGGTGGTACTTCGAGATCTGACAGAAATTCTTCAGGATAAAAAAAGAGCAGAAGAGAGTGATCGGCTGAAAACAGCTTTCCTGGCAAATATGAGTCACGAAGTTCGCACCCCGCTCAATGCCATTCTTGGTTTTTCAGACATCCTGAACGACGATACTTTATCTAAAGAGGATAAAAACCGGTTTGTGGATCTGATTCATCAGAGCGGGCTGCAGTTGTTGAATATTATTGATGACATTGTGGATGTTGCCAGAATTGAGCAGGGAGATCTGCGTATTTCCACTATACCGACAGATTTAAATGTTTTGTTGTCGGAAGTGATGGATGTGATGAGGCTGGAATTGGTTGACGGTGGCAAACCCGAGCTTAAGCTGCTTTTGGACAATCATCTCCCGGCAGGATTTTCGGTGAAAACAGATCCGTTGCGGCTAAAGCAGGTTCTGATGAATCTGATGAATAACGGAATAAAATTTACCAAAAAAGGTGTTGTTAAGCTGGAAGCATTTCACAACGACAAAGAGGTTGTTTTTAATGTCGAAGATACGGGTATCGGGATTCCGAAAAATAAAATACCCATCATTTTTGAGCGATTCCGGCAGGTTGATGAATCTTCGACCCGTGTGGCAGGGGGCAACGGATTGGGATTGTTCATTAGTAAAAACCTGGTGGAGGGGATGGGTGGACGTTTAAAAGTGCGTTCCTCCATTGGCAATGGAAGTATTTTCTCGGTGGTATTGCCGTTACATGTACTGCCTTATCCATGAATTAAGCAGAACAGGTCTGATTGATCCTGCTTTTTGCATCTGTGTTGTTGTTGTTGTTGATCTTTTTTTTCCTGTATCTTGATATTCATTTTTTGGAACCATTATTTTTTTTGAACGTAAAGTACGGTTTATTTTAACCTGCATATTGGAATAGGTTATATTGTTTTCAGGCTGAAAGCCTGTTTACACCTGGCTTATGTATAAGGTAGTTCTCCCAAAAGCGAGGCTTTTTCCTTTTAACGGAATGCATAAATATCTGATAGATAAGGAGAGGGGGATACTTCTAAACCCAGGACGTTGCTCTGGGCTATTGCTCTCAGGCTTTCAGCCTGTTTACATATTACCTGGTTTATGCTTATGGCAGGTTAGACTTACTAAATTTTTGCTGAATGTCTGAATCATCAAAAATATTATATTTCGGAGATTCCCGGCAGGGGAACGTGTTGCAGAGATGTCTTGCTGATATTTATGGGGGGGTGATGGTGCATACTGACGCTGCCAGTGCCAGAAAAACACTGGCAGGAGAAGCATATGATGTTGTGTTGTTGTTAAGCAGGCGCGATGGTTCCGGGGCGGATGATTTCCTGCGCTGGATGAATGAAAATGCACTAAAAGTTCCGGTGGTGGTGATTTGTGAAGAGGACGATTTTCAGCAAGCCGCTGTATTGACAAGGGCCGGAGCGGAACAAGTGCTGTATTGGTCTGACCAGCCGACCTTTTTACCTTATCTGACTGAGGTAATAAAGAAAGTACTTGCAGAAAACCGGAACAAAGACGTTTTGTCTGAAAGTGAAAGCCTTTACCGCACACTTTTCGAAAATATTCGTGATGCGGTTCTTCTTTTTTATTGGGATGAGAAAAATGGTGTGCCCGAAACAATTATTGAAGCCAATGATGTAGCCTGCAGAAGACTTGAATATACGCGGAAAGAACTGGCTGGAATGACTCCGTCCGAAATAGATGTCCCGGGAGCTACCGATTATGGGGCGGTTGTACAGGGATTTGATGAGAAAGGGTTTGTTGTTTTTAAGACGATGCATCGGACCCGCACGGGAAAGGAAATTCCTACTGAGGTGAATGCTCGTGTATTTAACCTGAGAGGGCGAAAAGCCATTCTTGCAGTGGCCCGGAATATTACTTTTCAGGAAAGAGCGTTAGAGGATCTTAAAAAGAGTGAGGCCCGGTTCAGATCTATCATTGAAAGTTGTATTATTGGTATTTGTATTACGGATAAGAATGGTTTTTTTGAATTTGTAAACGAGGAGTATTGTCAAATCTACGGGTATAAACCCAATGAGTTGATCGGGAAGCATTTTACAATGGTTGTTCCCGAAAATAACAGGGAATTTATGTACGGCCTTCATGATGATTTTCTGTTACATGGAAAAGAAATCAAAGGCAACTGGACAGTTGTTGATAAGAAGGGACAAGAACATTTTATTGTTGCTGATGCTACCCGCATAAATGATGCTTCCGGGGAGTTTAAAAAAGTGACTTTTGTGGAAGATGTTACAGAAGTCAGAAGGGCCAGAGAGGCGCTGGAAAAGAGTGAGATAAAGTATCAGACCATGATGGAGAATCTCCAGGATCCGGTGATGATCAGCAACGACAAGTTCGAAATTGTTTATGTGAATCGTACATTTAAAAAGCGGTTCGGAAGTGTAAAGAAAAATGCCAAATGCCACAAGGAGATGTTTGGATTAAAAGAGCCGTGTCCCTGGTGTATGGCCGCTAAAGAAAATATGTCGCGTTTTCGAAAGAGACTCGAGCAGAGAATTAATAAACGCGATTATCAGATAACTACAGTTCCGGTGGTTTTTGATGGAGCCTATAAGGCCAAGATGACGATCTTCCGTGATGTCACCAAGGTGGTGAGAGCCCGGAAGAGAGCAGAGGAAAGCGATCGTCTCAAATCAGCATTCCTGGCCAATATCAGCCACGAAATCCGGACTCCGCTTAATGCCGTGATGGGCTTCTCAGGACTGCTGAAGGATGACCACATTACACGCAATGAGTCGCTTATGTACATTGATATGATTAACGAGAGCAGTGAACACCTGCTGCACGTTATGGATGACATCATCGAATTCTCATTTATCGATTCGGGTTTGGTAGAGGTTCATCCGGTGAAAGTTAAGATTCCCAAACTACTGGATGATTTGCTTCGGGAAACAGAAGGTTATCAAACAAAGATGAATAAGTCTCAGCTTCAGGTTTCCGTTCAAAATGCCCTGCCGGATAAGTTTAAGTTGATAACCGACGAGTCACGACTTCGTCAGATTCTGTTGAATTTGTTGTCCAATGCTGTGAAATTCACAGAGCAGGGTGGCATCACAATCAGTGTCTCTTATACTGATAACAGGTGGGTATTGTTTTCGGTAAAAGACACAGGGATTGGTATCCCTGCTAAAATGCACAAGGTTATTTTCCGTCGTTTCAGGCAGGCAGATGAGGGACACACCCGTATGTTTGGAGGCAACGGGCTGGGACTGGCCCTTTGTAAGCATCTGGCACATATGCTGGGCGGCCATATCGAGTTGAAGTCCAGACCCGGCAAAGGGAGTGAATTTCTTTTGTTTCTACCTGAAAACTTTGATCATACACTGGCGCGCGCGCTCGATGTCAATATGATCGAGTAATACTCTTAGTCAGCCAGTTTGCTGATTTTTTCTGCAAGATTTACATCTTTATCAGTAATTTCGCCAACATCGTGCGACATTAATTTAATCTTTACTTTTTTGTACCCGAATAGCTCAATGTCCGGGTGGTGATCGGCTGCTTCCGCCAACGGTACAATCTTATTTACAAACTCTACAGCATCTACAAAGTTGTTTAATTCAAAAGTGTGGGTTAGTTGATTGTTTTCAATAATCCAGTTCTCAGGTGTTTTCATAATATTCTCCTTTTTTGGTTTAACAATAGGTTTTTATAACTTACAGTCCGGGAGCATAATTGTTTAATGTTTAATCGCAACGAATGATTTTAGATTCTCTCTTGTCTAAAGGTTGTTTTATAGTAACTGGTTTTTTTGAATGAAACTGTTTTTTTTATTTTGTAAATTACCAGTGGTTTTTAACCCTGATTAGTCAAAGAATTAACCAATAAGCAATCAACTTCACTTCCTATGATTGAGACTATAGTACGATTTAGTGTACGAAATAAGCTGATGGTGTTTCTTTTTACCGCGACCGTTGCAGCATTTGGAATATTCTCGCTAACGCGGTTGCCCATTGGTGCTACACCCGATGTTACAAACAACCAGGTGCAGGTCATTACCACTTCCCGGAATCTTTCCACGCTGGATGTGGAAAAGTTTTTGACCTATCCGGTGGAGATGGAGATGGCCAATCTTCCCGGAGTTCAGGAAATCAGGTCAGTGTCTAAGTTTGGGCTGTCTGTGGTCACCATTGTCTTTGATGAAAGCCTGGGAACTTACCTGCCGAGACAGCTTATTGCTGAAAAGATAGAGTCGGCATCCGAAGCTATTCCCGAAGGATACGGAAAACCTTTTATGGGCCCTGTTTCAACCGGCTTGGGTGAGATTTATCAATATACACTGGAGGTAAGACCGGGATATGAAAGTCGTTACACTCCAATGGAATTGAGGTCTATTCAGGATTGGATGGTGAAACGGCAATTGTCGGGTATCGAGGGTGTGGTGGAGGTAAATACCTGGGGTGGTTTGCTGAAACAGTATGAAGTGGCTGTTGATCCGGCCAAACTAAAGGCTCTTGACATAACTCTCGATGAGGTTTACATGGCGGTATCGGAGAATAATAATGTTGCGGGCGGCAGTTATATTGAACGCAACGGGCAGAGTTATTTTGTGCGGGGCGAAGGATTGGTTCAGGACTTGGATGACATTCGCAATATTGTGGTTGACAACCGTTCCGGAACCCCCGTGTTGGTTCACCATGTGGCGGAGGTGCAGTTTGGAAGTGCCAACAGGTTTGGTGCCATTACAGGTAACGGAGAAGGTGAAAAGGTGATGGGGCAGGTGATGATGCTCAAAGGTGCCAATCCCAAGGCGGTAATAGACCGTGTGAAAGAGCGTGTGGCAGAGGTGCAGGAGACATTGCCGGAAGGCGTTTATATCAATGCTTTCCTTGACAGAAGTGAGTTAATCGGCCGGACAACTACTACCATTGCTGAAAACCTGATTTTGGGGGCATTGATCGTGATTTTTGTTGTGGTACTCTTGCTGGGAAGCTGGCGTTCAGGACTTGTGGTGGCTTCAATTATTCCATTGAGTCTGTTGTTCGCCCTTTCGCTGATGTATCTGACAGGTGTGGATGCCAACCTGATGAGTCTCGGAGCCATTGATTTTGGAATTATTATCGATGGGGCAGTCATTATTGTAGAGTATATCTCGTATAAAATAAATGTCCGACGAAAAGGATTGATGGAACTTTCCGGAGATGAACGGCTTCGTGCCCGGGATTCGTTATCTGTTGAGGGCGCTTCAAAAATGATGAAGTCAGCTGTTTTCGGTCAGGTCATTATTATTATTGTGCTTATCCCCATTCTGACTTTGAGCGGGGTGGAGGGTAAAATGTTCCGGCCGATGGCTCTCACGTTTAGTTTTGCACTCCTTGGGGCGATGGTTTTCGGATTCACATTTGTTCCGGCCATATCAGCACTTTTTATTAAAGCCTCCAACCGGGAACGAAGAACCATCTCTGACCGGTTGATGGATTTTCTGAATAAACTCTATGCCCCAACCATAGCCTGGGCATTGAATCATAAAAAAGCGGTGATAATCCTGGCGGCAATAGTGCTTGGAGGTTCGGGTTTTTTGTTTACCCGTATGGGGGCAGAATTTGTTCCCACACTCGATGAGGGCGATTTCGTAATTCAACCGGTTTTAAAAACCGGCACCAGCCTCGGGGAAACCATCGAAATAATGACCCGCATAGAAAAAATTGTTAAAACATTTCCCGAAACCCGACAGGTGGTCAGCCGCATCGGTGCCGCAGAGGTGCCTACCGACCCCATGTCGATGGAGGAGACTGATGTTATTATAACTCTGAAAAGAAAGGGGAGTTGGACAACCGCGGAAACTAAAGATGAACTGGCTGATAAATTTAAAGAACGGATTCAGAAGAAAATTCCGGGACTGGAGATTGAGTTTACCCAGCCCATTGAAATGCGGTTTAATGAGTTGATCACCGGAGTCCGGGCCGATTTGGCAATTAAAGTATTTGGCGATGATTTGGAAGTGCTGAACCGCAAAGGTGAAGAGATTCAGCAGTTGATGCGTGAAGTTCCCGGTGCCGCTGATGTGGTGTTGGAAAAAACCACGGGATTGCCCGAGATGCTGGTGTCTTATAACCGGAAAAAACTGGCTTCTCTTGGGCTCAATATCGCCGATGTTAACCGATTGATCAATGTCGCGTTTGCCGGAGCTTCGGTGGGGACCGTCTATGAGGGTGAAAGAAGGTTTGATCTGGTGGTAAGGCTCACGCAGGAGTCCCGCAATTCGGTGGAAGATCTTCACAATCTTATGGTAACACTCCCGGAAGGCAGCAAAATACCGATGGGAGAAGTTGCAGATATATCTTACGCCAAAGGTCCTGCCCAGATTTCAAGGGATGAGACACGTCGCCGCATTGTGGTAGGCGTTAATGTGAGGGGACGAGACCTGGAGTCGGTTGTGGGAGATGCTGCAGATGTCATTTCAGCCAGGGTTGATTTGCCGCCAGGCTATTTCGTGGAGTATGGAGGTCAGTTTGAAAATCTTCGCAGCGCCCGCCAGCGATTACTTGTTGTGGTGCCTGTGGCCTTGTTGCTGATTTTTATAATGCTGCATTTTGCTTTTGGAAGTATTCGTCCTGCAATTTTGGTTTTTTCTGCTGTCCCGTTATCTGCGGTTGGTGGAATTTTGTTTTTATGGATGCGGGGGATGCCTTTTTCCATCTCCGCCGGAGTAGGTTTTGTGGCATTGTTTGGGGTTTCGGTGCTCAATGGCATTGTGTTGATTGACCATTATCATGATTTAAGACGTTCAGGAATGACCGATTTAAAAGAACTGATTCTGACAGGAGCGCGTCAACGGCTGCGGCCCGTGTTACTGACCGCAACATCGACTGCGTTCGGATTTTTTCCGATGGCGTTTTCCACGGGAGCAGGTGCTGAAGTTCAAAGACCGTTGGCCACTGTGGTGGTAGGCGGTCTGGTAACCGCAACACTGCTAACGCTGGTGGTTCTGCCTGTGTTATATTGTCTGATGGAAGATCGGTCTAAGCTTCGGAAATATGGTATGCCTAAGTGGCTTACCATTGTGTTTGTTTTGCTTGCGCCGGTCGTGATGAATGCCCAAATGGCGGTTAGTCCGGAGGAAGCTGTTCAGCTCGCCCTGGAAAATAATGCCGGTGTACTGGCTTCAGAGCTGAAGGTGAAAGCTGCGGAGAAACGGACGTCAACTGCGTGGGAGCTGGATAAAACAGAAGTAACGGTTAGTTATGACGAGAACAATATTGCTGCTGACAATACCGACCCCATTACTGTGTTCGGGGTGAGTCAGCAAATGAAATTTCCTCTGGTCTATATGGCTGAAAAGAAGGTGCTGAAGGCCGATGAGGAGGTGCAGTTGTATCGTCATCGTATTTATCAGCGTGAACTTACGCGCAATGTGCTTTTGGCATATTATGATGTGGTTTACTTTGAGGAAATTGAAAAACACTACCAGTCACTGGATTCTCTTTATTCGGTTTATTCAGATGCAGTAGAAATGAAGCAAAAGTCCGGAGAAGGCAGTCGATTGGATATCCTGGTGGCCAGAAACAAAAAAGAGGAGGTGGCTGTGACCTTGATGCAGGCCTCTGAGGATAAGGCTACAGCTTTGAAGCGTTTGGCCGGGTTACTTCAGGTGGATGAAGATTTCAGTGTATCAATAGATACTCTTCCCCGTTTGTCTGTTGAGCAATCCGACCCGGCAGGGCATCCGGCGCTGCTTATGCAAAATGCTGAGGGAGAAATGGCGAAAAGTCAGTTGAATGTCCATAAGATGAACTGGCTCCCCGATATCAGTCTGGGGTATTTTCAGGGATCCAACGATGTGAAGAATGCCCCGGTTTACAAGGGATTCGAAGTGGGACTTGCTTTCCCTCTGTTTTTCAGTAGTCAGAATGCAAAGGTCAAGTCGTCTCGACTGGAGATGGAAGCAGCACGACTCGAATATCAAAATTTCGGCATACAACTATCGGGGCACCGTAAGGCTTTGTTGGGGCAATACAGAAAATATTCCAGAACACTGGAGGTCTATGAAACCACTCGAAAAGCACAAGCCGAAGAGATGATAAAAGTGGCCCGGAAATCCTTTGATTCAGGACAGATTAGCGTGCTGGAGTACATTACAGTGATGGATCAGGCACGGCAGTTGGTCCTTGATTATCTGGAAAATCTCCGGGCTTATAACCGGATTGTTCTGGAAATTAATTATCTGGTGCTTTGATTATTTAGTCTTTCTAAATACCTGTAACCTTTTAGTTACTTTATTAATAAGGTAGGTTGGTTGCGGTGATTGTTAATGAAAAAAAAGTAAGTTATGAACAAGATACTCTCTTTGTCACTAATAGCTCTTATGCTGATAACAGCTTGTTCAGGCAGTAAGGAAGAAAAGAGCAATTATGAATCCTCTTTTTCAGACGGAGCAGTAATTGTTACCAAAGAACAATTTGAGGCATCGGGGATGGAATTGGCCTCCCTGCAAAAAAACGATGTTTCCCGGGAAGTTAATGCTAATGGGAAGGTATCAGTTATGCCCGGTTATTTGTCCGAAATAAGTCCGCTTATAGGGGGACGTGTTCGGGAGGTCCATGTCTCCCGGGGCGATTGGGTGAAGAGGGGGGAAACTCTTTTCGTTCTTGAAGGGGCGGAACTGATTAATATTCAAAAAGAGTATCTTAACGCTGCTGCCCTTTTGCCTGTATTACAATCAGACTTTGAGCGACAGAAAGGTCTTTTAGAGGACGAAATTGCTTCCCGGAAAGTTTTTGAGCAAGCTCGTGCAGAGTTTTTATCTGCCCGTGCAGAATATTCTGCTTTGAAGGCTCAGCTTTCACTTTTGGGCGTTGATGCTGCTCGCCTGGAAGAGTCGGGAGAAATAATTTCCGCCCTTAATGTTCGTTCTCCCATTGCCGGAAATGTCACACTTCAGGAGGTGCGGCAGGGGATGTTCCTAAATCCAGGTCTAAAGGTGATGGAAGTTCTGAATCCCGAAAAAGTTTTTGTCGAACTGGATGTTTATGAATCTGCCATTTCTGATCTTTCAGAAGGGACGAAAGTGTTAATCGGAGCTGATGATGGACGCTCTCCGGTGTATGAGGCACAGATTGTCCGCATTGCACGCAGGGTAAATCCGGAAACCAGAGCCATCTTGGTTCATGCTTCATTGAACGAACCGGCTCCCTCGCTGTTGCCTGATATGTATGTGCGTGCGAGGATTCTGATGCAGGCAGACGAGATGTGGACGCTTCCTGAAGGGGCTGTGGTAGATGTGGAAAATCGTAAATGGGTATTGTTGAAAGAGGCCGAAACCGATAGTGTCTTTTCTTTTATGCCCCGGGAGGTTGAGGCGGTTGATCTGGCGAAAGGGATGTCAGGTATTCTGAATTATGAAGAGTTTGATGCGAACGCATCCTTTTTGACCAAGGGCGCATTTGGATTGATTCAATGAGAGAAATATCGATGACCATAGAAGAGACAGCACGTAAAGCTGTGGGGCTTATCCTTCCTGTGCTCTTTGCTACCGGAATTCCGTTTTTTGTGTTGCATGGACTGGAACCCTTTCTTCACTGGAGTTGGAGCGGTGTGTTTCTCTTTTTTTTATGTCTTGTATTGGGAATTCCGATGCATGAATTACTGCATGCGTTGATATTCGGGATGTTTGCCAGAGGGGGGTATAAGTCTATCAAGTTCGGCATTGAACCTCGTTCTTACACTCCTTATTGTCATTGCACTACGCCTATCCGGGTTCAATATTACAGGTTGGGTGCTTTAATGCCATTTCTGGTGCTGGGGGTTGTCCCTTATGTGGCTGCACTCTTTACAGGCTCTCTGGGCCTTTGGGTTTTCGGATACATTTATATTATTGGTGCAGGGGGGGATTTAGTAGCCGTTAAAATGCTGAAGAAAATTCCCGGGCATAAGAAAGTGCTGGATCATCCTGAAAAAATGGGTTTTTTTCTGATTGATTAGTGTTTTTTTTCTCCCGGTTGAAACCAGTCCGGATAGGTGACTTCAGACTTTGATTTCCGTCTTTTCCTTTTCTCTTTTTTTCTTAAACCAAATTCGTAGTTTATTCCCACCAGGATGATTGGTCCGATGTTAGGGAGTTCCCGAAGACCTCTTGCCCGCAATTCGCGGTCTGCGGTCCGGGTGTTGAATTGATTGTTTACCGCCAGAAACAGGCCTGCAGCATTGTTGTCCCATCCATATTTGAATCCTGCCCTGACTTCGAAATAGACGGAGCCTGAAAGATTGTCAATGACTTCGGTATCGCCGGTTTGTTGATTGTGAATGGTTAAGTTGCCGGGGGCGGCGGTCCATCCTGTTTCCAACGCAGCGAAAAACGGGGTGTACCCTTCTTTTGCGAATGCATTATGGGTTGAATAGTTGATGGCAGTGAAGGCGCTGAAAGTACCACCGAATTCCATGTCAGCTTGTGTGTTTTCAGTACGATAATGAACTTCATAGTCAGTGATGGCCGCCACTTTGGTTCCAATGTCAAATTCCCATTTCACATGTGGCTTATATTTGTAATACATGGCAAGTGCAACGGAACTGGTCGTCTCATCTTCTGAAGAATAATCGTTATCGTAGTCATTGTCGTCATCATCTTCCATATAAAACCGGGCTAGCAGGAAAGGGTCAGCGCCCAGCGAAAATCCCAGGTGATGTTTGGTGGTTATTTGTGCGTTTACCGGTACTGTAATAAAAAGGAATAGAAAAAGAGGTAAATGTTTCATAATCGAGTCAGGGTTTTTGCAAAAATAGAAAAATTTGTCAGGCATGATATAAATCACTTCGAACAACCGGTTTTTTTTGTGGAAAAGACTGGATAGTTATCAATGGTTTTGTTAATTTTAGTTAAACTAATTAACTTGACGTGATTTATTAATGAATTATCAAATCCATGTGTTATGCAAAAAAACTTCTATGCTCCTGAAAGTCTGATGATGTCGTATGGTTATCATGCTTCCGAACATCAGGGCGCTGTTAAATGTCCATTGTTTCAGACCTCTACTTTTGCCTTTAATTCTGCTCGTGAAGGAAAAGCTTTTTTTGAGTTGGCTTATGGCCTTCGGGAACCGAATGAGGGTGAGGA
Source organism: Marinilabilia salmonicolor JCM 21150 (assembly GCF_000259075.1). GTDB lineage: Bacteria > Bacteroidota > Bacteroidia > Bacteroidales > Marinilabiliaceae > Marinilabilia > Marinilabilia salmonicolor. The sequence goes on along the minus strand of NZ_AJKI01000063.1, from coordinate 108,808 downwards.
GATGGGAATGATTTACAGCCGTGTAAACAATCCCAATCTTGATCTGGCAGAGCAACGGCTGAAGCTTTGGGATGATGGAGAGGACGCTGCTTTTTTTGCATCCGGAATGGCAGCCATTTCAACCATGATGTTTACTTATCTCAAACCCGGAGATATTCTGCTGTTTGGTTCCCCTGTGTATGGGGGGACTGATCATTTCATTCATCATGTGTTGCCGCAGTTTGGGATACGAATTTTAATGTTTTCATCAGAAGAAACGGAGGATGACATCAGGGCACTTCTCAATGCCAAGTATCCTGGAGAGGTTCCCTCTTTTATTTATGTGGAAACCCCTGGCAATCCAGTCAATAATCTCATAGATATTCAAATGTGCAACCGGTTGTCGAAGTCCTTCTCATCCGGAGATAAAAAGTGCTTGCTGGCCGTTGACAATACTTTTCTCGGACCGGTTTTTCAGCATCCATTGAAGCATGGTGCAGATTTGGTCGTTTATTCGGCCACTAAATTTATCAGTGGGCACAGCGACCTGATTGCCGGTGCCTGCGTTGGAAGTAAGAATGTTATTGCCGGAATAAAGGCAATGCGTACATTTCTGGGAAGCATGTTGGATCCGCACTCTTCATGGTTGGTTATGCGCAGCCTTGAAACACTGAAGATCCGGATGGAGCGACAAGCGCTCAGTGCAATAAAAGTGGCAGAATATGTGCGAAGTCACCCAAAAGTTGAGATTGTTCATTTTCTTGGCTTCCTGGAAGAGGGAGATGCCCAGAAGAAAATCTTTGAAAACCAATGTGAGGGAACAGGTTCCATGATATCCTTTACCATTCCGGGGGGAGAAGAGGAAGCATTCAGGTTTCTGGATCATCTGAAACTTTTTAAGCTTGCTGTAAGTCTCGGGTCAACGGAAAGTCTGGCAGAGCATCCTGCTACCATGACGCACGTCGATGTTTCGGAAGAGGACAGACAGCGACTGGGCATTCATCCCAATCTGGTAAGACTGAGTATAGGGTTGGAGGATCCGGAGGATTTAATTGCTGCCATTAAAGAAGCTTTTAATCATGTTTGAAAGGGGGTATTTAGATGAAAATAATCGAACATTTCAATCGAAGTATTTATTTTTGTTGCCGATATTGTTATCTTTGAGCTAAATAAAGGGCCGAAAAATTGGACGAATTGGTTTTCAGGGAAGAAAAACCACTTTAAAAATCCTATCCTTTAACTTGGTTTGTTCGGGAGGTATCTCTGCTGCTTGTTTTTTGAACAGACCCGGTTAAGCCGGAAATCTTATTAACCTGGTTTATTCATGAATTTTCGTTATGAGATGTTCAAATGCCAATAAATAAGGGTAACCGCAAAGAAAATTGATGAAGGGAATAATAATTTATTTTCAAGTCAATTTTCTTGAGGACGCCTGTATTTAGAAGGTAGTTGAACATCGTAAGAGATAATTTATGAATAGTTCAGGTTTAAAGAAATTGAATCCGATGATTGTTGGGTGGGTGATGCTGAATTGTTAGCTTTTGGAGTAAGTTAAGGAAGTCAGGAGTCCCGGTATATTTCGGGAACCTTTATTTTTAGAATTGAAGAATTAAAAGAAATTTATGTCAAAGAAGAAAAAAACAAATAAGAAGAAAACCAAAAAGAGTGATTTGAAATCGCAGGTAAAAAACCTGTTTTCCAATAATCCTCAGAAAACATATAATTATAAACAGGCGTCGGCAGCTTTGGGAATTACCAGGAAAACCGGTCGTCTGCAGGTGGAAGTTTTATTGTTCGAATTAAGCGAGCAGAATATTCTGAACGAAGTATCCACCGGTCGCTTTAAAATGAAGATGGTTCCCGGAACCTATGTTGATGGGGTGGTGGATATGACCGCCAAAGGAGCGGCTTATATTGTTCCCGATGAGGGGGATGAAGATATTTTTGTTTCTCAGAATAATCTGGGACATGCCTTGAATGGAGATAGAGTGAAAGTGCTTCAGTATGCCCGCAAGCGTAACCGGCAGGCTGAAGGCGAAGTTGTAGAAATTCTGGAGCGCAGCCGTGATCAGTTTGTGGGAACACTGGAAGTTTCTGATAATTTTGCTTTTCTGGTTGCCGACTCGCGCGTGATGCATCACGATATTTTCATCCCGCCCAATCAACTTAACGGCGGTAAACAGGGGCAAAAAGCAGTGGTTTGTATTACTGAATGGCCTGAAAAAGCAAAAAATCCTATTGGTAAAGTAGTGGATGTACTTGGTGATCCGGGGGATAACAACACCGAGATGCACGCCATTCTGGCAGAATTTAACCTGCCTTACAAATACCCTGAAAAAGTGGTGGAGGCTGCTGAAAAGATCCAGGATAAGCTGCCGGTTGAAGAAATTAAAAAAAGACGCGACTTCAGAAAGGTAACCACTTTCACTATTGACCCTGCAGACGCCAAAGACTTTGATGATGCATTGTCAGTTCAGAAACTTAAAAACGGTCATTGGGAGGTGGGTGTGCACATTGCCGATGTAACGCACTATGTTACGCCCGACACTATTTTGGATAAGGAGGCCGTGAGTCGTGCTACGTCGGTTTATCTGGTTGACAGAGTGGTGCCTATGCTGCCTGAGCGGTTGAGCAACGAGCTGTGCTCGCTGCGTCCCAATGAGGATAAGCTTTGTTTTTCTGCGGTTTTCGAAATGGATGATCAGGGTGTTGTCTTTGATAGTTGGGTGGGACGTACAGTCATTCACAGTGATCGTCGTTTTTCTTATGAAGAAGCCCAGTCAGTGATTGAAAAAGGTGAGGGGGAACTTAAAGAGGAGATTCTTACCCTTAATGATCTGGCACAGAAATTAAGATCCATCAGATTCAGTAAGGGAGCCATTGATTTTGAAAGGGTCGAAGTGAAGTTTGAACTGGATGAAAAAGGAAAACCGCTCAATGTCTTTTTTAAGGAAGCCAAAGAGGCTAATAAACTGATTGAGGAGTTTATGCTATTGGCCAATCGACGGGTGGCCGAGATTATCGGTCGTAACGAGTTAACGCCGGAGAATAAGCGGTCTTCCAAAAACAGCAAAACTTTTGTTTACCGTATCCATGATGAGCCGGATCCTGAAAAATATGAATCTTTCAGCAAGTTTGTGAGAAAGTTTGGCTTTGAAGCTGCCCCCAAACAGAGTGAAACCATCAGCAGTTCATTGAACAGGGTGCTGGGCGAAGTTCAGGGCAAGAAACAGCAGAACATTGTGGAAACTCTGGCTATACGAACTATGTCTAAGGCGGTGTATTCGACCCACAATATAGGGCACTACGGTTTAGGGTTTAAGCATTATACACATTTTACTTCACCCATCCGACGGTATCCCGATATGATGGTCCATCGCCTGTTGCAACGGTATCTCGATGGGGGAAGGTCGGCTTCACGTGAAAAATATGAAGAGCTGTGCGACCATAGTTCTAAAATGGAAATAAGAGCTGCCGATGCTGAAAGAACTTCTATCAAATACAAACAGGTAGAGTTTTTGAAAGATCGTGTCGGAGACGTTTTTGATGGTGTCATTAGCGGGGTTACCGAGTGGGGTGTTTATGTTGAACTGGATGAAAATAAGTGCGAAGGGATGGTTCCGATCCGGGATCTGGATGATGATTATTACCAGTTCGATGAAGATAATTATTGTCTGGTTGGTCGTCGGAGAAATAAAAAGTACCAGCTTGGGGATGCCGTGAAAATTCAGATTGCCAAAGCCAACCTGGAAAAAAGACAGCTGGATTTTGTTTTGGCACCCTGATGAGGTCATGCCCGATACAGGAGGTATGTGACCGGGAAGTGCGTGTGCAAAATATCAAATAGTGTTTTTGTTTGAACGATTGGCATGGTTTATAGAGTTAACCCGAAAATAGATTTACCCTGAAACCTTAATTATAAATATTATGAGCGACATTTTTAATTCTGTAATTTCCGGAGAAGATACAGTCCGGAATTCCATTCTTAAGTCGGCACGTGAGCTTTTTGCAAAGTTCGGGTACCGGAAAACAACCATGGAGGACATAGCCATGGCTCTGCGCAAAGGGAAGAGTTCTCTTTATTACTATTTTAAAAATAAGGAGGAGATTTTTCAAGCGGTAATTGAACTTGAGGCAAATATTCTGGAGCATCGACTTCGGGAGGTAGTGTCAAGTGAGTACTCTCCGCGTCAAAAATTCAACGACTACATTTTGGTTCGAATGGAGACACTCAGAGAACTGAACAATTACCAGAAAGCGATGCGTGATGAAACTTACAGCGACTATCATTTTCTGGATGAAGTGCGTGAAAAATCCGAAAAAGCCGAGCAGGAAATGATTCGTTCGGTACTGGAAGAAGGGGTTTCGGTGGGTGAATTTGATATTAAAAACCTGAAACTGGCAGCTGTGGGTATCAGCACTGCTTTGCGGGGGTTGGAATTGCCACTTTTCAGAGGAGTTGACAATTTTGATGATTTCCGGCTTCAACTGGATAATATCCTGAATATTCTTTTCTTCGGGATATTAAAGCGTTAGTCTCCTGCCAGCAGATATTATACCCCGCCAGAATTTCCGGCGGGGTATTCTTTTTTGTGATGTCCAAAATCATAAGACCGGGTAGAATTCACTCCCCGGGTTGATTTTTATCATCTTTCCCCTATCTTTGTATGCTCTGTTTATAACCAATCAGACTTTTGTTATGCCTGTAAATATTCCTGATTTGTTGCCTGCAAAAAGTTTACTGGAGGCCGAAAATGTTTTTGTGATGAGTGAAAGTCGTGCTGTGACACAGGACATCAGGCCTCTTAAGATTCTTGTGCTCAATCTTATGCCTCTTAAGATTAAGACAGAGACACATCTGCTGCGAGCCTTGTCTAATAGTCCGTTGCAGGTGGAGGTGGAACTTCTTTTCACATCGTCGCATACCCCAAAAAACACCCCGCAGGAACATCTGATCAGTTTTTACAAAACTTTTGAAGAGGTTAAGGACAAGCATTACGATGGCTTTATAATTACCGGAGCTCCTGTGGAACTGCTGGAATTTGAAAAGGTGACTTATTGGGAGGAGCTATGCACCATTATGGAGTGGAGTAAAAAAAATGTTACCTCTACATTGCATATCTGCTGGGGAGCTCAGGCCGGTCTTTATTATCATTACGGAATACCCAAATATGAGCTTCGAGCTAAGCTTTTCGGTGTTTTTGAACATTCCGTAAAATCCCCTGAGGAACCTTTGCTGCGCGGCTTTGATGATGTGTTTTGGGCACCGCATTCGCGTTATACAGAAGTACGCAAGTCTGATATTGAAAAAGTCGATGATCTGATTTTGTTGTCTGACTCATCAAAAGCCGGACCTTATCTGGCGTTGTCAAAAGACCGCAGTCAGGTTTTTCTTACAGGACATCCCGAATACGACAGGTTTACGCTGGGTGAGGAATATCATCGCGATAAGCAACGGGGACTGCAAACAAAATTGCCGGAAAGCTACTACAAAGACAACGACCCCGGCAGGGAATCGGTTGTCAGATGGCGTAGTCATGCGCAATTACTATTCTCCAACTGGCTCAACTATTACGTTTATCAGTCCACGCCTTATGAGTGGGGGGAATAGTGAACCCACGGTGTTTAATCAAGTTCGAATGAGTGCCGGCCAATGTTGGCTCCATCTGCAAATAAATCTACGGTATAAACTCCCGGCATAAGTTCCCCCATATCCACATTGTAATAAATGCAGATTTCCATTTCCTCGCCTCCATACTCGACATCTCTCATGGCCGAGAAATTGATCTCAGAGTCTTCGAAGTCGAAAAGGTCGTCCCGGCTGTGAAGCAGTAATTGCCCGTCGGGTCGTTCAATCCTTATATAAAAAGGCTTAATACCCACAGGGGCCGTGACGTTTTTGAGAATGGTGAAGCATACTTCCAGTTTGTCAATTCTGCTCGTCCGGTCAGTGGTCCGGCCGCGGGTGTTCAGCCCTGTTGCTCTTATTCCCACAGTTTCCAGACGGCTTGCAACTTCCACCTTTCCTTCAAGTTCTTCTTTAACCCCTTCCAGCTCCCGGTATGAGTTCTGAATGCGTGAGTATTGTTGCTGGTATTGTTTGTTTTCCTGCTTAAGTTCTTCGTTCAGCTGGTTGAGGCTGTCAATTTGGTGTACATAACTTTTCAGTACCCCCCGCATGGTGGAAAGTTCTTTGCGTAACTCCCTCATCCTGGATGCATTGGTGGCTTTGATGGTTTTTATTTCTTCAATCAGATGTTCCACCTTTTGTCTTTCCTGCTCCAGCATCGTATTTAGGGTGTCGCTGGTAGATTCAAGAGAGTCGTACCCTAAAGCCAGATCCTGATACTCTTCGGTAAGAATCTCTTTCTCTATGGTCATTTCTTCCACCACTTCTTTCATTTCCACACTTTGGCTTATGTAAAGTATGGCAATGACAATGAGTAATAAAGCGGATATCGCAAGAGCTATAAACAGTGGTCTTTTTGTTCCGTTATTGTTTGTTTCCTGAGTTTGCATGGTTTTTGTTTATTGAATGCCGGACAAATTTAAAAAGTTTCATCATTTTAGTCTAACTTTGTCCTGTTCTTTACCGAAAATAAACGTCTGATGCTTAAAAATATTTCTTTTTTTGTTGTTGTCATTTTATTGTTTCTTGGGTTTTCTCAATGTGCCAATATCGGATATCCGGAGGGAGGCCCAGCTGATGAAACGCCTCCCGTGATGGTTAGTTCCACACCATCACTTAATGCCACCAATTTTGACGGAGATGAAATTGTTATGGAATTTAATGAACTGATTGTTCTTAAAGATGCTTTTCAGAAAGTGGTGGTTTCTCCTCCGTTAAACACTCCACCTGTAATCAGAGGTATGGGAAACAAGGTAACGGTTTCTTTTGAGGAGGAATTACAGCCCGGGGCTACATATACCATCGATTTTGCCGATGCGATTCAGGATAACAATGAAGGAAATGTGCTGGAGGGGTTTGCTTTCTCTTTTTCAACAGGAGAGACGCAGGACTCCCTGGAAGTTTCGGGGCATGTTTTTGATGCCTTCTCACATGCTCCCATTGCCGGCGTGATGGTCATGGCTCATACCAATCTTACGGACACTGCCCTGACTAATGTTGTGCCTCCCCGTGTGGCCAAGACGAATGAGCTGGGAGAGTTTACCATCAGAAACCTGGCCGGGGGTGAATACCGGATTTATGCCCTGGAGGATATGAACAGGGATTATAAATTTGATCAGCCCGGCGAAAGAATTGCATGGCTCAACGAACCGGTGGAACCTTCTTTTGAGTACCGCGACAGGATTGACTCCCTTTTTACCGATTCGGTGACTCTCGATACGGTGCTTATTACCAAAGAACTTGCCTATATTCCTGATAGTCTGAAACTGTTTTTGTTCCAGGAAGATTACAAAGAACAATATCTGGATTCAAGAGGCAGAAAGGATCGTCATCGGCTGGATTTCTTTTTCAACAGAAGTCTTGAAAAGAAACTTGAAGTTGATGTTATCAATGCTATGCCTGAAAGGGAAGATTGGTTTGTTTATGAGGGAACACCTCAAAATGATACGGTGATGGTGTGGCTTAGCGATAGTTCTTTGATTGCCCGTGATTCACTTTCAGTGGAGATTGTCTATCCTGTTCTGGATTCACTGAAGAATTTTGTGGACAAACGAGATACGCTTAACATGTTTCACCGAACAGTGGAGGAGCGGAGACGTAACAGGAGGGATGATGAAGAAAAAACAACCGGAGCTGAACCTTTGAGCGTTCGTAGTCCTGGAGGAAACCTTGAAATTGGTAGTAATCCTTATTTTAATTTTCCTGCTCCACTGGCTGATGTCTATCTTGATTCAATTGAGTTGTCGGTTCTGGTAGATACCGTTTACAGTCCCGTTGCATTTGATTTGCGGCAGGATTCCGTTCGCATTCGTCAGTTTATGCTGATTCATGACTGGCAACCCGGAATGAAGTATCAGCTGACGGTTGACTCAGCTGCGTTCAGGGATATTTATGGCAGGGTTAATGTTCCTTTGAAAGGAAATCTGACTGTTAAACAGGAGGATACTTATGGAACATTATATGTGGATGTTTCCGGAATGCCTGCTGATGCTGTTCTGCAGGTGTTGGATAATCAGGAAAGTGTGGTGCGACAGGGCATTTTGCCTCAAAACGGAAAGCTCGCCTTCAGATATGTTAAGCCGGGGAAATATTTCCTCCGCTTGCTGGAGGATGTAAACAGGAACGGCAAATGGGATACAGGAAATTTCCCGGAAGAAAAACAACCGGAGAGGATGCTTTATTATCCGGATGTGATAGAAATTCGGGCCAACTGGGACCAAATGGTGCCATGGGATATCAATGAGTATAAGGTATATGATTTTGTAAATCGAAACCGGGTGAAGAAAAATAACCGGAATTCTAACAGAAGGTAGCTTATGTCTGTATTGCTTAATTTTGCAATGTTTCCTACTGACAAGGGAGCAAGTGTTAGTGAATATGTCTCAAAAGTGATTGATTTCCTGCATCATTCAGGTGTTAATTATAAGTTGAATCCGATGGGGACATCTATCGAAACAGAGACTATGGAGGAGGCTTTAAGGGTGGTGAATGATGCTTACAAAATACTTGAACCATATTCCGATCGTATTTATACAACCATAAATATTGATGCCCGCAAAGGTCCGGTTGGCCGGATGAGTGCAAAAATTGAGGCTGTGGAAGCAAAATTAGGAAAGGTGCGCAAATGATTAAGAAGTTGAAAGAGTGGTTTGGTTTCCTTGTGATGAGAAATTTGTTGGTGTTTTTTTTGCTTGTCGGGTGGAGCAACCATGTTTTCGGGCAATGTTATGATCAAGTGCATAGTTTTGCTCCCGGCGAAGAAGTTACCTATCATGCCTACTATAACTGGGGCTTTGTATGGATAAATGCCGGCGAAGTGACTTTTGGGGTGGCAAAGGACCAATGGAAAGGACAGGATGCCCTGCATTTCAGGTCGTATGGAGCGACCTATAAAGCCTACGATATTTTTTTCAAAGTTCGTGATAGTTTTGATGTTTGGGTGAATCCCCTGTCCCTGGAGCCTTTGGAGTTTCATCGCCGTACCAATGAAGGGTCCTATACCGCGCATCATCATTATGTTTTTGATTCGTCCCGCCGGAAAGTAAATGCATCTATCAGTAAAAGAGGAGAAGCCTACAGGGATACTGTTTTTGACTGGCCTGAGTGCTCATTTGATTTATTATCGATGGTTTATCAGGCAAGAAAAATTGATTTTTCCCGTTATGAAGAAGGAGACCGGATACCAATTCGTTTAATTGTTGATGGTGAAATTCATCCGTTGTACATCCGTTACCTGGGCAAAGAATCTGTTAAAGACCGATCGGGGCGTGAGTTTAATTGTCTGAAATTTTCACCTTTGTTGGTGGAGGGAACCATTTTTGAAGAGGGTGAGAAAATGTTTGTGTGGGTTACAGACGATAAAAACCGGATTCCCATTGTGGTTGAGGCAAAGATACTGGTGGGATCTGTAAAGGCTGTTTTCGTAGGCGCCAAAGGACTTAAACATCCTATGAATTCGGAAGTTGTTCAAGACTAATTTCTATTCTTATAAAGGAAAAACACCCGGTCGTTATATTTCACTATCAAGGGCCATGAAGATAAAGTGAGATACGTACCGGGTGTTTTGTTTTTTACCGACTGGTGTGTCAGTTGTTTTATGCTAAATGGTTGCTCATTTGTGGAGCACGATTTGTTTTAACTTTTTCACGGGCAAATTTATCGGGTTTGAAAAATGATCTATTTTCATTACCCGTTTTGACAGGGTAATTCAGAAACGTTTCGTAGAATTTTACCTGTTCAAAATAATTTAGTTTAATAGATGTGGGACTAAATAAATATTTCTTTACCCAGTAATTTGTTCTGGTGTTGATATCGACTGTTTGCAGTCCTTTAATTTTGAAAAAATACTCTAAAATATCCTCATCACTAAAACGCTCTCCTGTGAAACTCCTGAAGGTTTTTAAAACTTCGGATTTTTGTTGGTATCCTTGCGGAAAAAGCCGCGATTCCAGTTTTTTCTGCGCTTGTTTCTTAACCCACTTCGGGTACAGCTTGCGCAACACGATGTAGGTTAATACAGTTGTTAACCCCAATGCAAAAGCAACAGGAAATAATGACATAAGCGTTTTTGACTTTGGTCTGTTTGTCTGGTTTTGAACTGTTACGTCAGTCGGTCAGAAAGGTTTCCTGTTTTTGGTTTTTATCTCAAATATATTATGAAATCATTCTTGGGAGTGACGAAGTGCTTTATTTTTTGGACAAACGTTTTGAGGCGGTTTTGAAGGGCTGTCTCTCTTGTCGAATAGTGGTGATTTGACAAGGGTTTTGCAGAATTGATTTCAATACAGTCCGAAAGGTTAACGGCTTTTTTGAACTGGCACCGGGCACTATTGGAGAGTCAATTGTAATTGAAAATTCTGTGCCGTTAATCTGGTTTTGATTTAGCTCTTGATGCCTGCGACCATGATGAAGTCGCGCAAGATATTTCTGCTCTGTCTGTCCCGGGGTTGGGACCATTATGATGCTTCGGTTAAGAAAATACATATCCATGATGGTGGAATAACCCGAACGGGAAATTATAACCTTATGATTCTGAATCAGCCGGATCATTTCCTGAGTTGGCAGATGATTCATTAAAACAGGATTGGTCATTTCCTTGTTTGCTTTGTGTCCGTTGGTTTGTCCGTTAATAAGCGTGTGTTTACCTTCCCGCTTTGCCAGTGCTTTTTGGAGCAATTCTTCAAAAATACTTCGTTGGGGTTCAGGTCCCGAAATGATTCCCAGCACGGTTTGTTGCGGGATGTTTAGAGCGGCTTCCTGCGAAATACTGTCGAAACGGGACAAAGGACCGATTAAAACAGCGTTTGACGGAAGCGAATATTGGTGGACAAGGTTCCCTGCGAGAGAGTCCTCTTTTGGGAAATCGGGTATCCAGCACTGGTCAAATTTGCCAATTAAATATTTCACCATACGGTGCAGGAGGTATTCGGCCCATTTAAGATTCCGGGGAAGTTGAATGCATATCTGATGGGTGATGATTGCCGAATTTATACCGGGATGTCTGGCGCCATAGCGGTTGTCTGAAATGATCAGGTCAGGATGAACCATATCCGTCAGCTCTCTGATGCGTTTTTTTTCTTTGCCGGGCCAGCGCATTAACTTCGGTAATTGAAATAGTATTTCTGAAAAAGCTCCCTGTTTACCTGAATAATGAATTTCCGGACCATCGAAAAATACTGTTTCAATACCGGGTTCTTCACTTTCAACCCATTTGCAGAGGCTTATTGATGCGGCAACAACCACCCGGTGCCCGTTTCGGATAAACTCCCTGATGAGGGGCAAATCACGGGCGATGTGTCCGAGTCCCCAGTCAAGCGGGCAAAAGAGTATGGTTTTTTGTGGTGGCGGCATCTTACAGTCTGTGGATGGTATATTGATAAAGCTTTGTTTTTAAAAGGCCGAAGGTCTTTAAACAATAGCCTGGGGCAGTGCCCAGGGAAAATTGTAACAAATCATTCCTCTCTCTCTTTATTTGGTCACAACTCGACCAATAAAGAGAAAGGGGGTGGGTATAACTCTAAACCCAGGGCTATTGCTCTCAGGCTTTCAGCCTGTTTACACCTCACCTGTTTTATATATAAGGAAGGTTAGGAAATATGGACCACTAATTTAATCCGAATTATTGATTTTCCCGGCCTCTGCATTACAAATCTTTGTATGGAGCGGATCAGTCTAAAGGAAGTTAAAAGGTCGAAGGTATTGGAGCAATAGACCGGGGGATTGGGTCTGAAAAGTGAGGATAATTTAGAATCCAACGTGCCGATGTTTTTGTTATCTTTGACCTCAATCAGAATAAAAGAGGTCAGGATTGTTATGCTTTTCAAAGACGTTGTAGGACAAATGCCCGCCAAAGACCATCTGATATCGATGGTCAGGGAAGACAGGATTAGTCATGCCCAGCTGTTTACCGGTTCTTCCGGAGCAGGGGTGATGCCTCTTGCACTGGCTTTTGCGCAGTATGTTAATTGCCACAATCCCGGACCTCAGGACTCTTGTGGGGTTTGTCCTTCCTGTAAAAAGATGGCCAAACTGATTCATCCTGATTTTCATTTTGTTTTTCCCATCGTAAAACGGGGAAATGAAAAGAATCCAGTATGTGCCGATTATCTCACCGAATGGAGAGAATTTGTTCTTAGAAGCCCCTATTTCACCATTCATGAATGGTTCTCGTTTCTGAATGCAGAGAAAAGTCAGGGAATGATTTACACACAGGAGGGCAATGAAATTATTAAGCGGTTAAGTCTTAAGAATTTTGAGGGTAAGTATAAGATAATGGTGATTTGGCAACCGGAGAAAATGCATAATTCTGCGGCCAACAGGTTGCTTAAAATTTTGGAAGAACCTCCCGCCCGTACTCTTTTTATTCTGGTGTCCGATTATCCTGCCGGCATTTTGCCTACCATATTGTCACGTACCCAGCAGTTGAAAACTCCCCGAATAGATGATGCCTCTATGACCCGTGGATTGATGGAAGCCTTTGGAGTCCCGGAGGATGAGGCAAAGACCGTGGCGCGTATTTCAGGCGGTGATTTTGTGAAAGCCCGGGATATTATTGGGAATAGTGAAGAAAAGCAGTATTTTAATCAGATGTTTGTAAATTTCATGAGGTATTCCTACAAGGGGCAGCTGGGTGAAATTTCAAACTGGGTGGATGAATTGGCAGTACTGCCTAAAGAACGGTTGAAAAATTTATTGCTCTATTGTATTGCAATTTTACGCGAAAGTTACATCGCGAACTATGATATAGCGGATTTGGTTTACGCCACCCCCGCAGAGAACAACTTTATTGATAAGTTCAAACCTTTTGTGAACGATCGCAATGTGGAGTCTATGGTCGAAGAGTTCTCTCTGGCTTTGGCTCACATTGAACAGAACGGTAACATCAGGCTTGTGCTTTTCGATATGGCAATCAAGATAAGCAGTTGGTTCAGAATTTCTAATAAGCTGGTTTGATTGCCCCCTGGCGGAAACGGCATTTTGCGGTTTCCATATTATTATTATATACCTGAGAACAAATGATTTTAAGGTACTCAACGGAGTATTTTTTCATGCCAAAGCATCCCGGTTTCTTGATGTAGCCCGGGCTTGGGCTGAAATTGTTTGTTCTCTTCAAAAATCAGGAATGTTATGGAAGAAGAAACAATTCCGCAGGAGAGCAAGTGTAGTACCTGCAGCAGCCGATGTGGCAAACTGGATGTATTCGACTGGCTTTCTGATCTCCCGCAATCGGGCAATGTGACTGATATTGTGGAAGTTCAGTTTAAAAATACACGTAAGAGTTTTTTTCGGAACAGCAATCAGCTGAAACTGAAAAAGGGAGATGTGGTTGCCGTTGAGGCTTCACCCGGACATGACATTGGTGAGGTAACACTTACGGGTGAGCTGGTAATTCTGCAAATGAAGAAAAACGGCTTTGATCCCGGAAGTTATGAGTTTAAACGGGTTTACAGAAAAGCCAAACCTGTTGATATTGATAAATGGGAAGAAGCCAAAGCGCTTGAGCATGAAACCATGCTGGAGTCCAGACGCATCGCAGATCGCCTCCGTCTCAATATGAAAATCGGAGATGTTGAGTATCAGGGAGACCGGACAAAAGCGATTTTCTATTACATTGCCGATGAAAGGGTTGATTTTAGGGAATTGATCAAAGTGCTCGCTGACCGATTTAAGGTACGTATTGAAATGCGCCAGATTGGCGCCAGGCAGGAAGCCGGACGTATCGGGGGAATTGGTCCCTGCGGACGTGAGCTGTGCTGTTCAACCTGGATGACCAATTTTGTGTCGGTAACGACCAATGCAGCGCGTTATCAGGAGATTTCCCTGAATCCCCAGAAACTTGCCGGACAGTGTGGGAAACTAAAATGTTGTCTCAACTACGAGTTGGATGCATACATTGATGCCCAAAAAGATTTTCCGAGAACAGATATCCCTCTGAGAACAGAGAACGAAACTTATTACCATTTTAAGACCGATATTTTTAAACGACTGATGTGGTTTTCTTCGGGACGCGAAAGTACCGGAAATGTGGTAATGCTTACGGTGGACCGGGTCAAAGAGATTATTGAATTCAATAAGAAGGGGACAAAAATTGATAAACTGGCCAGCGAAACATCTGTTACCGTTGTGAAGGACATCGATTATACCAATGTGGTAGGGGAAGATAGCATCACCCGTTTTGATGATAAAAACCCTAAGAATAAACGTCGTAAGAACAAACGCCGTAAAAATCCAAATAAGACCGGTAATGGGAATAATTCAAATCGCAAACGTAGAAATGACAGGTCATCGAATTCTTCCGGCAATCAGAAAAATTAGGTTACTACTGATGCTGATGCTGGCCGGTCTGGCATCCTGTAACCAAAGTCTTGTGTATGAAGAAAACCGGGAAATGCCGGGCATAAATTGGCATAAAGATTCTCTGGTAGTCTTTGCACCTGCCATCGAGGATACTTCAAATGTTTTGAATTTTGGTTTTTCGTTTGAGCACAATAATGATTATCCTTATAGTAATCTTTGGTTGTTTATCGATGTGAAAGGCCCCGGAGGACATCAGCAAACCGATACCATGGAGTTTTTTCTGGCTGAGCCTGATGGCAGATGGCTGGGACGGGGAGATGATGACTCCAGAACTGTCAACTGGCTTTACAAAAGGGGGGTGAAAATGCGACAACCCGGTACATATTCTTTTGTTGTTCGCCAGGGAATGCGACGAGACCGGTTGGATGGAGTACGCTCGCTGTCCATGTGGGTTGAAAAAATCGATCCTGAAACGCGGTAATCATTTTTTTGTTGTTTTTTTAATGTGTTGACCTGTTGTGGGAAAAAATAAGTTAAAGAAGTTCGCAGAAATGGCCACATATCCACATGTGGTACAGGCCCCTTTTGATGAAGTTTTTCAAAATAACCATGCACTGTATGGTAAGTGGAAAGAGCAGTTTTTTTCGAATAATAACCCTGTCGTTCTGGAACTGGGTTGCGGAAAAGGTGAATACACTGTAGGACTTGCCCGTATGTTTCCGGAGAAGAATTTTATCGGTGTGGACATCAAAGGAAACCGGATGCACCGGGGGGCTACGGATGCACTGAATGAAGGGCTAAAAAATGCAGGTTTCTTGAGGACCCGGATTGAGGCCATTCATGCATTCTTTGCTTCTTCCGAGGTGGATGAGATCTGGCTTACCTTTCCCGATCCGCAGATTAAGAAATTTCGAAAACGCCTTACCAGTACGCGTTTTCTTGCCGCTTACGGGCGTTTTCTGAAACCGGGTGGCATCATCCATCTCAAGACCGATAGTTTGTTCATGTACACTTATACCAGAGAACTTTTAAAAGTCAATGGTATTGACCCTCTGGTGGATGAGGATGATTTGTATTCTGATGGATATCAGGATGAAATTCTGGGCATTCAGACCTATTATGAGAAGAAATGGCTGGAGCATGGTATTCCTATAAAATATCTGAAGTTTGAGTTGCATAATTCCGGTAACCTGGTGGAACCGGAGGTGGAGATTGAACCTGATGAATATCGCAGTGCCGGAAGGGGGGTTAAGCCCCGGAGGACGGAAAACAATCATTGATATGGATCAGGGGTTTTTTACACGTGTTTATGAGGCTGTTAAGCAGGTTCCGCCGGGCCGCGTAACCAGTTATGGTGCTGTGGCAGCTGCTGTAGGGGCTCCTGGAGCCTCGCGGATGGTTGGATGGGCTATGAATAAAGCTTTTTCTTATCCCGGATTTGTTCCCGCGCACAGGGTGGTCAACAGAAACGGGATGCTCACAGGTAAACACGCTTTTCCCAATGCCGATACGATGCAGGAATTACTTGAAAGTGAGGGTGTTGATGTGGCGGATGATGTTGTTGTTAATTTTAACAAAGTGTTTTGGGACGACTTTAATGTCTTCCCGGAGTAATCAGAAAATAAATGAGATAATTTTCAGGACATTAATGGTTTCTTAATGTATAATGGGAAGTTCCGGTAAGTAAACATTTGTTCGCTTTCCGGAATTTTTTTTACCTTTGCCCTTATATTTAAAAAGTTTAAATAAAATTAGATATGAGTTTTTATCCACAGCTTGTAACTGATGCTTTAAAGCACGTAATCCATCCGGCAAAAGAGAAAGATATTGTCTCTTTGGGAATGGTTGAGGACGATATCCGGATTGACGGAAAGCGTATAAGTTTCAGTCTAAAATTCGACCGGGCCAATGATCCGTTTGTATCTGCCATTAAGAAAGCATCGGTTCATGCCATAAAAAAATATGTAGGCGAAGATGCCGAGATAGAAGGAAATATTTTTGTTAAAATAAATCCCCGGGCACCTATTCCTGAGCAAAAAATGTTGGCGGAGGTAAAAAATGTTATTGCGGTTGCTTCCGGTAAAGGTGGAGTGGGGAAATCCACTGTGGCCAGTAATCTTGCTGTAGCGTTGTCCAATATGGGGTATAAAGTCGGGCTGTTGGATGCTGATGTATTCGGACCTTCTGTTCCCAAAATGTTTCAGACCGAAGGAGCTCGTCCTGTATTGCGCAAAGTAGAGGGTAAAGATAAAATTGTGCCGGTGGAAAAATACGGAGTGAAAAATTTGAGCATTGGATACTTTGTGGAACCCAATGATGCTCTGGTATGGCGTGGTGCAATGGCCACCGGTGCCATTAAGCAGTTGATTGGCGATGGTGACTGGGGGGAGCTGGATTATCTTTTGCTTGATTTACCACCTGGAACCAGTGATATCCATCTTACTGTGGTGCAGACCATCTCACTGACAGGTGCGGTAGTGGTTAGTACCCCTCAGGATGTGGCGCTTGCCGATGCCCGAAAAGGAATCAGCATGTTTACCGGTGAGAAAATTAACGTTCCTGTTCTTGGACTTGTGGAAAATATGGCCTGGTTTACACCGGCTGAGCTTCCTGATAATAAGTATTACATTTTTGGGGAGGGTGGTTGTAAAAGACTGGCTGAAGAACTGAATGTGGAATTGCTGGGACAGATTCCTATTGTCCAAAGCATTAGGGAAGGTGGTGACAAAGGGGAACCATCAGCACTCAATCCTGATTCTGTGACAGGAAAGGCCTTTGCAGAGCTTGGTGAGGCCGTTGTGAAAGCGGTAGAGAAACGAAATCAGGATCTTCCTCCCACCAAGGTAGTTGAAATAACCAGGAAATAAAGGATTTTTGATATGGAAAAGGAGCAACTAAAACAACGTGTTCTGGAGGCTTTGGATAGCATCAGGCCCTACTTGCAGTCAGATGGTGGTGATATTGTTTTTGTGGAACTGACCGACGATTTGCAGGTTAAAGTGCAATTGACGGGCGCCTGCGATGGGTGTCCGATGAGTTTGCAAACCCTCAAAGGGGGAGTGGAGATGGTGGTGAAGCAGAAAGTGCCTGAGATTCTTGAGGTTGTGGCTGTAAAGTAAGGAGAATTGTACTGATGGATTAGATTTCAATGTCCGGATCCTCTTTTTTTTGATTTTTCAGTAAATTGTAAATGGTCGATTTGCCAATGTCAAGTCGCCGGGCAACCTCCATCACATTCTTGTATTTCTTAATGAAATAGATGATGATGCGTTCGTTGTATTCTTTCAGGGTTAGTTCTTCACTGAAGATTCCGGGGGTTGGATCGGTATAATTAAAAACAATATGCCGTTCTTCCAGAACACTGCTATTGGTTAATACAGCAGCAAGTTCGATGATGGCTTTTAGTTCTCTTATATTTCCCGGATAATTGTGGGATAATAATTTTTTCTTTGCCCCCGATGACAAGCTCATTGGGGGTAAATTGTTTTTCAGGCAAAAGGTCTGCAGGAAAAAATCGCCCAATATGATTACATCCTTTCCTCTTTCCCTGAGGGCGGGCATGGTGATTGGGAGCCCGGCCACGTAGTAATATAAATCTTCCCTGAACCGTTTTTCTTTAACAGCCTGGAGCATATCGTAAGAGGTGGTTGTTATGACCCGGCATTTTACCTCCTGGTCTTCGTTGCTGCCAATGCGTTTTATTTTTCTCTCCTGAAACACATGGAGGAGTTCTTTTTGCAATTCCTCATCAAACTCTGTTATGTCATCAAGTAACAATGTGCCTTGTCCTGCTTCCTCAAATTTTCCTTTGGTTGTCATCAGTGTATCCGGGAAGGCTCCTTTTTCTACTCCGAAAAGGGTGTTCCGGAGTTCTTCTTTCGACATGGAGGTAATGCTCACTTTGATGAATGGATGATTTTTTCGGTCAGAATTGTAATGAATGGTTTTTGCAACCAGGTCTTTACCCGTGCCGGGTTCACCAAGGATGGAAACATTAATTTTCGTAACTTTTGTGGCTTTGTCAATAAGTGAGAAAGTATTTTTAAGTGCGGGGCTGTTTCCCTGCAGCGTGTCGTGAAAAGGATATTTAACTGAAACCTCTTTTTTCAATTGATCCAATTGGCTCCTGAGTTCCTGATTCGAACGGATTTTTTTTAAGGTGTGCAGAAGTCTCTCCTTAATGTTTTCGTCCTTGGTGATGTAGTCGTAAGCACCTTCTTTTAACAATTGAACTGCCAGGCGCAGGTTATCCTGACCGGAGATGATAATTATTTCAGTTTCCGGATTCAGGTTTTTGATCTTTTTCATTAACTCTGTTCCTGACATATCGGGTAACCCAAGATCCAGGGTAACCACATCCGGAAGGGCGGTAACCCGGGTAAGGAAGCTCCGGGCGTCAGGGAAACTCCGGGTTTCATAGTTCCCGGATTGCGCCAGTATATGTTCAATCATTCTGCTGAACAGAACGTCATCTTCGATGATGTCAATTTTCATAAGCCGGGAATTTGTAATTGTTTTATTTCGTATTGATAAAAAGGCATCTTGTACCCGGTTTTAATGGAAATTAGCCATGATGCTTCAAAAAAACTTCCACTCAGATGATTATCTTTGTTGTGATTTGTCTGTGGAAATGCAATTAATAAAATTTTTTCCGACATTGAGGTGCTTCTGTTTATCGGGTTAAAAGTATTTTTTCTTCCTCAATTTGTGAAATATTTTTGCCGCAGTTTAGTTTATAATGTATTATCAGTTCGGTTTTGTACATGAAAAAAACGAATTTCATATTCATATTTATTTTTTTGGTCTCTCTGGGATGTTCAACTCAAAAAAATACCTGGTTGTCGCGTGGTTATCACAATCTCACTGCAAGATACAATGTGTTATTTAACGGGCAACAGAGTTTTAGCAACGGTCAGGAGAAAATGCGTGAATCGGTAAAAAATGATTATACCCGGATTCTGCCGGCATTTGCTTATTCTGATATTTCAGGAAGTCAGGTGCCATCATCCGACATGAACAGAGCCATCCGGAAAGGATACAAACTTATTGAAAAGCACTCTATTACTGCAAAACCCAACCGTTCAGTGCGTGGTGCAGGTGAGGAATACCGGTCTTTTTACAATCAGCGGGAGTTTAATCGTTGGGTAGATGAAGCTTATATGCTGATCGGGAAGGCTCATGTTTATTCGCGAGACTGGTACGAAGGGATTGGCGCATTTAACATGGTTCTGCAATTATTTCCCGAAAAATCAGTGAGGTTCGAAGCTATGTTGTGGATGGCCAGAGCCTACATTGAGATGGGGGATTTTAAGAATGCAAAATTATATCTTGATCGATATTCCTCCGGTGTGGAAGATGAAAAAAAGTTTCTTTCCACTGCTGCTGCAACCCATGCCTGGTTTTGGATTGCTCAGGATCAGCCGGAAAAAGCCATGGAATATTGTCCCCTGGCAGCAGAGAATGCCACCGACAGATGGCAGAGAGTAAGATGGTATTTCATAATGGGGCAGCTGGCTGAGAAAATCGATAATTCTGCTATGGCAATTGATGCATACGAGAAGGTTGTTTCTATGAATCCCGATTATGAAATGGTTATTCATGCCCGGGTGAAAAACGCTATGATTGCCGGTAGTATGGGAGATACTGAAGAGGCGAGAGAAGTTCTGAAGAAATATGCGCGTGAATTTAAGAACCTGGATTACAGAGATCAGATTTATTATGCACTCGCTCAAACCTACCTGGAAGAAGGGGATACGCTGAATGCGCTGTTAAACCTTCAGCTGGCTGCAGGGTATGGTGGCAAAGACCGAATTCTTGCCGGGAATATTTATCATCGAATGGCCGATATTTATTTTCAATCATCAGAATACGTGGCAGCAGATGCTTATTATGATTCTACGCTTACCGTATTGCCCCAGGATTATCCCGGTATTGAGGAAATTCATCAGTTTCGTCGGAGTCTGGCTCCGCTTGCTGAAAATTTGCGTACTTTTCAATATGAAGATAGTGTGCAACGCATCGCTACTCTTCCTGAAGAGGAACGGGCCCTTTTTATTGACAACCTCCTGGCTGCTATGCAGGAACAAGAGCAGCAGGCTCAGGCAGGGGGTGCCCCAATGGATGATGCCTTCTTTTACAGGAATTTTGCCAACCGGGGAAGTCGAAGTACTGATGAATCCGGGAAATGGTATTTTTACAATCAAACAATGGTCAGTCTGGGACAAATGGAATTTGAGAAACGCTGGGGACGCAGGGATGATGAGGATAACTGGCGCAGGAAAAATAAGACATCACTTGCCGACCGGCAAAACCCGGGCGAAATGGATGGAATGATGCCCGATGATCCTTTTAGTCAGCAACCTCCTGGCCCGGGCGGGCAGGAGGCAGACGAAAAAGGTGGCGGGAAACCTGACCGGGAGTCTTTAGTTGCCGGGTTGCCCCTTACACCTGAAGCCTTGAAAGAGTCGCATTTGAAAGTTCAGAAGGCACGGTTTAATGCCGGACATCTGCTGGCTCAGAATTTTGATAAACATGAAGAGGCTATTGAGCAATTTGAGGAGCTCATTAGTGCTTATCCCCAAACAGATTTGCGGGAGCAGGCGCTCACCGGAATTTATCTGTCGTGTGCTGAAATCCCCGATCGTCAGTGTATGGCCCATTACGGTCAAGTGATTATGGATGATTACCCGGATAGTCGCTTTGCTGCTTTTGTCGAAGATCCGGATTATTTTGCAAAACTCGAAAAAAGACATCTTGAGTTGGACTCTTTATATGTTTCAGCATTCGATGATTATAAGAAGGGGTATTGGAGCAGAGTTTTAGAGCAATCGAGCATGATTGTTGAATCCGGTTATGATGCCATAAAACCCAATGCTCTGTTGCTGAACGCTGCTGCTTACAGCCGAATGGGAAATACAAATGCTTTCAGAGACGGCCTGCTTACCCTGACAGACCAATATCCGCAATCCTCACAGGCAGAAGTGGCACGGCACTGGCTGGAAATGTTGAAACAGGGGAAAGAGCCGGAACAGTTGCTGGCCGAAACTTCTGGTTCAGAAAGCCCGGAATCCCATGGGGCTGAAGGAGATTCTACTGAGGCGGAGAGTCAGAAGTTTTCCTTTAGTCCTGATTCCACGCATTATTTGATGATTGTGCTCCAACCGGAAGCGGATGTCAATCAGATATTGTTTTATTTGGCTAATTTTAACTTTGACAGATACACCATTGGCGGGTTGCGGTTGGAAAGCAGTACGCTTGGGGGAGTATATAACACCCTGCAAACAGGGCCCTTTGAGAACAGCCGGGTGGGACTGGACTACTTTTTTGCATTGCTGAACAATCCTTCTGTTTTTGCAGTTGATAATCCGGGACGACCTTTGTTATTGCTTGTTTCTGAAGACAATTACAGTGAATTGAACAACGCCTCGGACATAGAACTGTACCGGCAGTTTTTTCTGGATAATTACTTGCCGGGAAGTGATCCGTCAGCCATTGTTGTTACGGAGAATGAAATTCCGGAGGAGCCCTATAAAAGTCATTAGCAACCGCCGTAAGATTTGGAATGAAAAGCGCTTCGATTGGCGTTTTAATGGAGAATTGAAGAGATATGGAAGAAACAAAAAAGATCAGAATTCTTTGGGTGGATGATGAAATTGAACACTTGAAGGCTCACATATTGTTTTTACAGGAGAAGGGTTTCGTGGTAGAGACCGCTTCGAATGGGAATGATGCGCTGGAGACTATTGCAAAACAGCAGTTTGATATTGTTTTTCTGGATGAAAATATGCCAGGACTGAGTGGATTGGAAACACTTTCCAGAATGAAAGAGCTGAGGCCCGGAACTCCGGTCATTATGATTACAAAAAGTGAGGAAGAGGATATCATGGATCAGGCCATCGGCAGCAAAATATCGGATTACCTTATAAAGCCGGTGAAGCCCAATCAGATTTTGTCTTCGGTAAAGCGTCATGTGGACCGGGAACGATTGGTTTCCGAAAAGGCAACAAGTGCCTATCAGGCGGCATTCACTAATCTTGGGTTTCGCATGAGCGATCAGCTGACCATGGATGAATGGAAGGAGGTGTATAAAAAGTTGGTGTATTGGGAACTTGAATTGCAGAGTGCCGACAGCGCCATGGATGAGGTGCTGAAGATGCAAAAGAGTGAGGCCAATCAACTGTTCGCACGTACTGTAAATGATGAATATGAACGTTGGTTGGTGGATGAGGATGGTCCGTTAATGTCGCACCGGGTGTTTAAACATACAGTCCTGCCAAAGCTGGATAAGGGCGAGAAAGTAATATGGGTGGTAATAGATAATTTTCGACTCGATCAGTGGGAGACAATCCGGCATGACATACGGTCTTTGTTCGATGTGGTTTCCGATAATACTTATTGCAGTATTTTGCCTACTGCCACTCAATTTGCACGTAACGCACTTTTCTCCGGATTGCTGCCCACTCAGATAAAGGAGTTTTATCCCGAATACTGGGTAGATGATGATGAAGAGGGCGGTCGAAACAATTTTGAGGAAGAATTAATCGGGACTTTCTTTAAGCGTATGCGCCGTGATTTCTCTTTTGCCTATCATAAAGTCAGTGACAACGAAACAGGTCGGAAACTCACCGACAATTATGGTCAGTTGCTAAACCACGACCTTTCTGTGCTGGTATATAACTTCGTAGATATGCTTTCTCATGCCCGAACCGAAATAAAGATGATCCGTGAGCTGGCATCCGATGAATCTGCTTACCGTTCACTTACCCGTTCCTGGTTTGTGCATTCACCGCTGTTTGATTTGTTGAAAAAATTATCAGCAGAAAAAGTTAAAGTGATTGTAACTTCCGATCATGGCTCTATTAGGGTTCAGCATCCTGTAAAAGTGGTGGGCGATCGCAATACCAATACCAATCTTCGGTTTAAACACGGGAAAAATCTGGCTTACAAAGCGAAAGATGTTTTAGAAGCAAAGAGCCCGGGAGATTTCTTTCTTCCCCGGCCAAATGTTTCTACTTCATATATTTTTGCCAAAGGGGACGACTTTTTTGCATATCCAAATAATTATAATTATTACGTTAATTACTACAAAGATACATTTCAGCACGGGGGTGTTTCTCTGGAAGAAATGATGGTTCCCTTGATTGAATTGAGCCCTTTGAGATGAATTTAACCTACCTAATACATGGTAGGCTGTAAACAGGCTGAAAGCCTGAGAGCAATAGCCCAGGGCAAAGCCCTGAGTTTTTAAGTATCCCCACGTCCCTCTCATTATTGGTCGCGTTGCGACCAATAATGAGAGGGAGGAGTATTTTTTACAATTCTCCTGGGGCCGTACCCCAGGCTATTGCTTTAAGATCTTCGGCCTTTAAAAACACAACAACTTATGAATAAAACAGATTAATTTCCTGTCTGCTGATTTAATAATCTTTGTTGTATTTTTGTTGAGGTATCAATATTTCAGGAACAATGAATCAGACTTTTTTTATTCCAACCGAGAAGGACATTGAATCCACGGCCCGGGACTTCTTATCGCTATTAAGAAAATATAAAGTAGTGGCTTTTTATGGCGAAATGGGGGTTGGAAAAACGACTTTTATCAAAGCTTTGTGCCGGGAAATGGGCGTTGAAGGAGCCGTTACAAGTCCCAGTTTTGCGCTTGTGAATGAGTACGAAGGCAATGAAGGGGAGGTAATTTTTCATTTTGATTTTTATCGGTTGAAGAATGTTGCCGAAGTTTTTGATATGGGGTATGAGGACTATTTCTATAGTGACCATTATTGCCTTATTGAATGGCCTGAAAAAGTAGCTGATGTGTTGCCCGATTATCGACTCGATGTGCGAATAGAGGAAGAGGAGGATGGTTCCAGAACATTGAATGTCTTATGAATTTTGTAACTTAATCCCGAAATAAGAAAATACTATGGGGGATTTAGGAAAAAAAGCATCGTATTATTTTGCTATGAATCAGGCCGGACTTGCTCCCAAGGAGGAGTTAATGGAAATCGGCCGGAAACAAAAGTCTATGTCTTTTGGCATTCCCAGAGAAAGGGAGGAGGGTGAAAACCGTATTCCTCTGACACCTCAGGGAGTAGAATTACTTACCGCCAACGGGCATGAAATTATTGTGGAAAGCGGGGCCGGAAATGCAGCAAATTATTACGATCATGATTTTTCTGAAGCCGGAGCCAAAATTGTTACCAATCATGAGGATCCGTTCCGCTGTGATGTAGTTTTAAAAGTGGCTCCCCCAGATGAGGAAGAGCGTGGGTTGTTATCTCCCGGTCAGTTGCTGATCTCGTTGCTATATCTGGCCAGTCAAAACAGGGATTCTATTCAGCAGTTAATGCATAAAAAGGTGAATGCCCTGGCCTACGAATTACTGAAAGATGAGTCGGACTGTTACCCCGTGGTTCGCAGTATGAGTGAAATTGAGGGGTATACAGCCATTATGATTGCCTCGGAATACCTGAGTAACAGCAAGGAGGGGAAGGGTGTTTTGCTGGGGGGCATTACGGGAATATCCCCCGCCGAAGTGGTGGTGATAGGTGCCGGTACTGCTGGTGAATTTGCTGTGAGAGCGGCTCTTGGACTTGGGTGTCAGGTGAAAGTTTTCGACAATTCATACCGGAATCTCAGGGAACTGGAGCGAAATGTGGGGCAACGACTTTTTACTTCCGTCTTACATCCTCAGGTTTTGAGTAAGGCCTTGCGTTCGGCGGATGCAGTTATCGGAAGCATACGTTATTTTGATCCGCAAAGTGGTTTTCTGATTTCTGATGAACAGGTGGCAGGGATGAAGCCGGGGAGCATCATCGTGGATTTGAATATGGGGAATGGTGGATGTCTTGAAGCAGTTGGGGGAAAAGGTGGCAAAAGTCCTGTAACCATTCATCATGGAGTTATTTATCACAGAGTGCACAATCTTGCTTCACGGGTGGCCCGAACATCATCCATTGCCCTCAGTAATATTTTTGCCCCTGTTTTGCTCCGTCTGGCTATGGCAGGAGGTATCGATCAGCTGATAATGCAGGATGTGGGGGTGAGTCACGGACTGTATCTTTATAAGGGAATTTTAACCAGTTACAGGGTTGGAGAGCGGTTGAATCTGCCATCAAAGGATATCGGATTGCTGATGGCTGCTTTTTAATTACAATAAGGATTCGTTGCTAATCATGGTTATCGAAGATGTAGTGAATGCTCCGGCTGTTTTTTGAGAGAGGCCTTCGTTTCTTTCTTTATGACTGGAGAGCAGTGGAAGTGAGAATTTAAAGGTGGCACCCCTGGCGGAGTCTTCGTTGTTATTACACCAGATTTGACCGTTCATCGCACTCACATAGCGTTTGGCAATGGCAAGCCCCAGGCCGGTTCCCCCAAACTGACGACTAAGGCGCAGGTCGCCTTGTCTGAACAGGTCAAATATCTCTTTTTCTTTCCCTTCCGGGATGCCTATTCCGGTATCTTCTACATGAAACAGAATTTGTTTTTCTTTAATTTCATACCCAAAACGGATGGTCCCTGATGCAGTGAATTTTACGGCATTGTCCAGTAGGTGGTTCAGTACTTTGTAAGTGGCTTCCTTGTCCAGAATGATCACGTCTTCCCCATGATTTTTACTTAATGTAAGTGTTAGTGTGATGGGTTTTCCGGAGGCTTCAATTTCGGAGTTGAAGTTGTTGTATAATTGTTGCAGCATCTGATTTAAAGAAAATGCCTGCTGCTCCTTGCCGATATTTTTGGCCTGAAACCGGGAGATGTCAATCAGAGAATCCATGATCTGCAGCAACCGTGTTCCGTTTTGCTGTATGATATCAATATAGTTTCGTCGTTGTTCCGGGGTCATGTTTGCTGCACTTAACAGTTCTGTAAACCCCATGATTACATTCATGGGGGTTCTGATTTCATGACTCAGGTTTGCCAGAAATGCAGATTTAAGCCGACTGCTCTCATCCACTACCTGTTTGGCTTTGGAAATATTTTTATTCAGGTTGTCCAGCAACTGGTTTTTTAGTTTCAATTCTTCTTCTGTGCGAAGAAGTTTTTTGTTCTTTTTTTCAAGTTTTTCTTTTGAGTTGAGATGTCGCATCTCTGTGGTAAGGTGATTGGAGAAGAACTTGATTACATTGGTCAGGGTTTTTGTTTTTGCGGATTTTGTGACACCCAGCACAATGCCCATAGGTGTTTTGTCATTGTCCGTAATTTGCAGGGCTATGCAGTTGTTGGCTTTGCTTTTCGGAAGGTTTGTCTGGGAAAAAATGACTTGTGCATCAAAGGATACAGGGATGTCAGGATTTTTGTCGTTAAGAAAGGCATTTATTTTAAAATCAAAATGGCTGTTTTGTATCGGACTTGTTTGGTTACATATGCTGATTGTCCGGTAAGTACCTTCTTTTGAGATTTTCGCAATGAAAATGTAGTCTGCCTGGCTGATTTCACATATTTTTAGTGCTAATGCGTCAAGAGAAGAGAGGCCGATCGCTCTTGGAGATCTGGCATTAAGACGTTCTATTAATTCTGTGGTTCTCTCTCCGGAAAAAAAGTCAGAAGGCTCTTTGGGGAAAGAATCTTTAGATTTAAAAAAGTTGAATATTGCTTTGGATAAGCTCATGTGTTTCCCAAAAATGTGTGTTTCCCAAAAATGTGCTTGTTACAAGCATCAAAGAAAAATATTATCACTAAAACTATCAAAAAGTTTTGACGAACAGGTTATTACCGATGATGTGAGAGCGTTTGTTTTTCCCGATTGTTTTATGTTTTAATAACCGGCTGCCTGTCCGTCTTTTCGGGACTCCGAAGCCCCGATGTAAACGCCTCTCCTGTGGTCATAAATAATCCCCTGAAATCCACCATACCCTCCCAGATCGTAACTAACCGGATGGCCCATCTCCATAAGAGTTCTGACAGCGTTATATGGCATCCCGCTCTCAACGAAAACCTGACCTGTCGTTTTCTCCCGAAGGCCGGTGGGGGTGCTTCCTCCGGTGTGTGAAAAACGGGGTGCATCTCCCGCTTCCTGAAGATTCATGCCGAAATCAATCAGGTTCATGATGATTTGTACATGTCCCTGCGGCTGAAAATCTCCTCCCATGACACCAAAGCTCAGCCATGGCTTTTGATCTTTGGTTACAAATGCCGGAATGATGGTATGAAAAGGCCTTTTGCCGGGGGCGTATTCATTTACATCGCCGGGATTAAGCGAAAATAACTCTCCTCTGTTTTGAAGCATAAAGCCCAGCCCCGGAGGAACCATTCCCGATCCCATGCCCCTGTAATTGCTCTGAATCAATGAAACCATATTGCCCCATTGGTCAGCCACGGTGAGATAAACCGTCTCGCTCTGATTGGGGGTTCCGTAACTGAAAGCCCGGGCGTGGGTTGTGTCTATCAGACTTCTTCTTTCGGTGGCATATTCTTTTGACAATAATTTGTCCACAGGAATGTTTGAGAAATTCGGATCACCAATGAATCGTGCCCGGTCTTCGAACGCCAGCTTTTTTGCCTCGGTTACAAGGTGAAGGTGCCTGGCAGTGCCAAAATTTTCAGGAGAAAAATGAAAACCCTCCAGAATATTGAGCATTATCTGGGCGGTTATTCCCTGTCCGTTGGGAGGGAGCTCCCATACTTTGTATCCACGGTAGGATGTGGCAATTGGTTCCACCCACTCAGAATTGTGCATGGAAAAATCTTCTTCGGATAAAAATCCTCCCTGACCTTGTATGTAGTTGACTATGGTTTTGGCTATGGAACCGTGGTAAAAAGCTTTTCTTCCATCTTTAGCAAGTAGTTTGTAAGTGTTGGCTAAATCAGGATTTCTAAAAACATCTCCTTTTCCGGGTGCTTTGCCATCAATAGAGTATGTTTCCATTACATTGGGGTATCTGCCAAGTCTTTTTAATGATAACTTCCAATAGTGACTGATAAGTTCTGTAACCGGAAATCCCTCTTGAGCATATTTAATCGAGGGTTGCAGGATTTGCTCCATGGATAATTTTCCGAATTTTTCATGCAACTCAAACCAGGCGTCCACGCATCCCGGTACGGTGACAGGAAGAGGACCGTAGGAAGGGATTTTCTCCAATCTGTTGGAAGTGAAATAATCTATGGTCAATAACTGAGGTGATTTTCCGCTGCCGTTTATTCCATTTAAACTGTTGGTTTCTGCATCCCAAACAAGTGCAAACAAATCACCGCCGATGCCACAGCCGGTAGGCTCCATTAGGCCCAGAGCCGCATTTGCGGCGATGGCTGCATCAGTCGCCGTTCCTCCCTGCTTCAGAATATCCAGGCCTATCTGGGTGGCAAGGGGGTGGCTGGTGGCAACCATTCCTTGTTTACCAATGATTTCGGAACGGGTGGCAAAATTATGGCCAGTAATTCTATCCTGCCCTGAGGCCGGGGTTGAAAGAAGTAAAAAGATAGTGAATAAAAAGGTCAGGAGTCTGGAGTGTTGCATGTTACCGGAACTTTATGGTCTTAAATAGATGGTTACAAAACGAAAGATAGGTAAAATGTACTTTTAAGTCAACAGAACCGGCGAGAATTTTGGGTTTGAGCATAAAAAAAGCCGAAAAACAAAATTTTGTTTCTCGGCTTCCTGGTAGCGGGGGCCAGACTCGAACTGACGACCTTTGGGTTATGAGCCCAACGAGCTACCAACTGCTCCACCCCGCAATATATTTTCAATAAGTTTCTTCTCTTTTGCGGTTGCAAATATAGGGGCTTTAATCGCGTCTGCCAAATGTTTTGTGTGTTAAAATCTGCTAAAAGATTAACTTTTTTTCTTCCTGCTTCTTTTTGAGGATGTTTGGGGTGGTGTTTTATGAAGTTGTTTCGTAACCTCATCAATTATAATTAATTTTGTCGGAAAGATGTATTTGGTTTTCATATTGAATTTACAACATGGCAGATAGTAAGGGAAAAAGGTTTTTTGAAAAGCTTAAGAACAAATATAAGCTGGCCATTTTTAATGAACAGACTTATCAGGAGGTTCTTGTGATAAGACTTTCCCGTTTAAATGTATTTACTATTGTGGGGGCATCTGCTATTTTGCTGATTGTATTGGTCATTCTGCTTATAGCGTTTACCGGGTTGAGAGAGTATATTCCGGGATATCCTGATGCCAATCAGCGATTAATGATTGTCCGGAATGCCCAGCGGGTGGATTCTTTATTTGTGGAAATTGAGAAACGCAATAAGTTTATTGACAATGTTCAGCACATTATTCGTGGTGGAGTACCTGAAGAGATTGTTGAAAATCCTGAAGAGCAGTCTGAAGATGTGGGGTCTCCCGCTATAGGGAATCCTGTTGATGTGGAATTCAGCCGTTCGGAGGAGGATTCTGCTTTCAGAGCATTGGTGGAGAAAGAGGAGAAGTACAATCTTTCCTATTCTGCAGAGATGAACCCAGGCACAGTTCTGGAAAATACTTTCTTTTTTACTCCGTTGAAGGGGATGGTGGTCAATCGGTTTGGGGATCCTCGCGGTCATTTTGGTGTGGATATTGTTGCCGGACCTGGGGCCAGGGTTTCAGCAGTGATGGATGGAGTGGTTGTATTTTCAGGATGGACGGTTGAGACCGGATATGTAATACAGGTTCAGCATGCAAACAATCTTATTTCAAGCTATAAGCACAATGAGCGTTTGCTGAAATCTATCGGTGATCATGTAAAGGCTGGTGAAGCCATTGCTCATGTTGGAAACTCCGGAGAGCTCACAACCGGGCCTCACTTACATTTTGAACTTTGGTACAATGGAATGCCCCTGGATCCACAGGAGTACATATCCTTCTGATTTCTTATTTTAGCAACAGGTACCCGTTCGGATTGATGAACGATGTTGCCGGTGCTCAAGGAAACATATTTAATAATTGTTATTCCGGGTGTTTTTGTCTGTCCGGGTAAATTTTTTTGGAAAAATAAATGAAGCGTCGCATCGCCATTCTTGGGTCCACAGGATCCATCGGGACCCAGGCCCTTGAGGTTATTAAACAACATCCTGAACTTTTTGAAACAGAAGTGTTAACTGCCGGTCGGAATGCAGAATTGCTGGTGCAGCAGGCTGTTGAATTTCAGCCTAATGTAGTGGTGATTGGGGATGAGGGGAAATATGCCTGGGTCAGTGAGCAACTTTCGGCTCATCCTGTTAAGGTTTATGCCGGAAAAGAAGCATTGGCTCAGGTGGGTGCAATGAGCACGGTGGATATGGTTTTAGTGGCTTTGGTGGGTTTTGCCGGACTGTTGCCTACATTCAGAGCGCTGGAGGCCGGTAAGCCGGTTGCTCTGGCCAATAAAGAAACACTTGTGGTGGCCGGCGACCTGGTGATGAACCTTGCCAGGGAAAAAGGAGTGCCTCTGCTTCCTGTTGATTCTGAGCATTCTGCAATATTTCAATGTTTGGTGGGAGAGGCAGACAATAAAATTGAAAAGATTATTCTCACTGCTTCCGGCGGACCTTTTAGAGGGAAAAGTGTGGATTTTTTACGAAAAGTTACGAGGTGTCAGGCGTTGAATCACCCCAACTGGAAAATGGGGGATAAAATCACTATTGATTCAGCATCCCTTATGAATAAAGGCTTTGAAGCCATTGAGGCAAAATGGCTTTTCGATGTCACTCCCGAACAGATTGAGATCGTGGTCCACCCCCAGTCTATAGTCCACTCACTGGTTCAGTTTGCCGATGGTTCGTTGAAAGCTCAGATGGGGCTGCCCGATATGAAGTTGCCGATTCAATATGCCATGGGTTTTCCCAAGCGTCTTCAGAACGTTTTTCCCCGTTTTAACTTTACTGATTACCCTGAACTGTCGTTTGAGAAGGCGGATGTTGATGTATTTCGTAACCTCTCACTTGCATTTAGGGCCATGAGTCAGGGCGGAAATATACCATGTATTCTGAATGCTGCTAATGAAGTAGCTGTGGATGCCTTTTTGAAATCCCGCATAGGTTTTGTGGAGATGTCGTCGGTGATTGAACAAACAATGCAGAAAGTTTCTTTTGTAAAGCATCCCGGTCTTGACGATTATCTGAAAACGAATGATGAAGCCCGAAGAGTTGCCCTGGAAATTGTGGGAAAATGAAGAAAATCAATATATTTGTTGGCTTCCGGAAAAAATCTTAGACCATGGATTTTTTTTGAATAATGATTTTTTTCCAAGGGAAAGGGCTCGTGAGAGTGATGATTTTTTTGATTTTATTTTTTATTTGATAGCATGGAGTTTCTGATAAAAGCATTACAGCTTATTCTTAGTTTGTCTATATTGGTGATATTACACGAGTTTGGACATTATCTTTTCGCAAGACTATTTAAAACAAGGGTAGAGAAATTCTATCTTTTCTTCGATGCCGGTTTTTCACTGTTTAAATTTAAAAAGGGAGAAACCGAATATGGTGTTGGCTGGCTCCCTCTTGGCGGATATGTTAAAATATCCGGAATGATTGACGAGTCAATGGATAAGGAACAGATGAAGCAGCCCCCTCAGCCACATGAGTTTCGTGCCAAACCGGCCTGGCAAAGATTGCTGATCATGATAGGGGGAGTATTGGTGAACTTTATCCTTGCCATGGTGATTTTCTGGATGATTCTTTTCAAATGGGGAGAGTCATACATTCCTGTTGATGGGGCCTCTTACGGATATGCTTATCACTCCATAGGTCATGAAATCGGTCTGCAGGATGGAGATGTTGTGCTTTCTGTGGATACGATGGAGGTAAATACCATTTCTGATGTATCCAATTATGTATTGTTGGAAGATCCTGCCACTTTTACGGTTCAGCGTGGTGATTCTGTTTTTAATTTGCCTTTGCCGGAAGATCTGGGTAAGAGGCTTTTAAGTGAAGAGGTAAGGCGATTTGCACAGGCTAGATTCCCTTTCGTGGTGGACTCCGTGGTTGCCGGGATGCCTGCAGAGGCAGCGGGGTTGCTTAAAGGCGATAGTCTGGTGGCCGTAGCCGGAAAGGAGGCACCTTTCTTTGATGAATTTGTGGATGAGTTGTTTCATCACAAGGATGATTCCACAACCGTCGCATTTTACAGGAATGGTGAACTGATGACTTTGCCCATCAATGTCAACAAGTCTGGAAAAATTGGAATAGCACCTCGTTCTCCATCCAATTATCTGAGGGTGGAAACCAGGAAATACGGTTTTTTTGAGGCATTTCCGGCGGGAATAAAAAAAGGAACTGATTTGTTGGTGAATTACGTGAAGCAGCTCAGGTTGATTTTCACAAAAGAGGGAGCCCGTCAGGTTGGAGGCTTCGGAACTATTGGCAGTTTGTTTCCTGCCAGTTGGGATTGGTTCAGCTTCTGGACTACTACTGCGTTTCTGTCTATCATTCTGGCCTTTATGAATA
The DNA here is from genome assembly GCF_000259075.1 of Marinilabilia salmonicolor JCM 21150. Classification (GTDB taxonomy): domain Bacteria; phylum Bacteroidota; class Bacteroidia; order Bacteroidales; family Marinilabiliaceae; genus Marinilabilia; species Marinilabilia salmonicolor. The sequence continues at coordinate 76,062 of NZ_AJKI01000063.1, read as the reverse complement.
TTTTGCCTATTCCGGCACTCGACGGAGGTCATGTGATGTTTTTGCTTTATGAAATTGTTGCCCGACGCAAACCAAACGAGAAGTTTATGGAACATGCTCAGTTGGTTGGGATGATCATACTGGTGGCCCTGTTGCTTTATGCCAACGGAAATGATTTGTTTAGGTGGCTTTTTGAGTAATGAGGTGATTGCCTCTGTTTGGCAGGTCTTTACCTTTTAATTAGCAAATAGGTCAGAAATTTTGCATCCTGAAGAGATGAACTCTTTTAAAAGGTCTATTAACACGGTTTAAAATGAGTTAAACTTTGCAGGATTAAAAGTTTAATATTTTAGTGTCGGTTAGCATGGAGGCTCCTGATTTATTTTTACATTTGTTAGGAGTTGATTTTGACGGATGAGCACATTAAAAATGATTGTTTACTTAATAGTTTAAGATATGACGCTTAACACGATTTTCCTGATTTTGCCGGGCGGCTGGGAGTGGATTATTATTGTTCTGGCAATTCTGCTCCTGTTTGGGGGCCGAAAAATTCCTGAATTAATGAAAGGACTTGGACAAGGGATGAAGGAGTTTAAAAAAGCCCGGAATGAGGCCTCTGATGACAAACATAAAAAAGAGGAAGAGACCGGAGATAATGCTTCGAAATAGACCTATTGCCCCTGGTAAGGGGTAAGAAGAATATTTGAAGAAAACCTTTTGCGGAACGTTTTTATTCGGATTTTGTATGATCAGAAAACTTCTGGTTGCTGTTTTTGTATTATTTGTGATTATCGGTCAAGGGCATAGTCAGACTGATAAAGCAGAGGTTCATGTGCCTGAATATCTGGTGGGTTCAAGAATTGAAAAGCTGAACCTTCAAACTCCTGTATCACTTACCTACAATGAACATGTTCAGGCCTATATTGATGTTTATACCCTGAAACGTCCTGATCATCTGGCCGGCATTCTGGCACGTTCCGAAATGTATTTTCCGCTTTTTGAAGAGTACCTTGATAAATATGATTTGCCACTCGAATTAAAATACCTGGCAGTTATTGAGTCAGCACTTGATCCCAGGGCTAAATCTTCATCTGGGGCTTATGGGTTATGGCAATTTTTATTTCAGGCTTCACGGATGTTTGACCTGGAAGTGAATTCCTATGTTGATGAACGTGCTGATCCGGTAAAGGCAACTGACGCTGCATGTCGTTATCTTAAATATCTGCATGCCAATTTTAATGACTGGTTGCTCGCCATTGCTGCATACAACGGAGGTATTGGTGCCGTGAAAGAAGCCATTGCCAAGGCTGGTGGGGAAAAAGATTACTGGAAACTGAGACCTTACTTATCCGATCAGGTGAGAGGTTATGTTCCCGCCTTTGTGGCTGTAAATTATGTGATGAATCATTACGAAGGATACGGGATTGAAAAAAAATCTGTTGAATTCAGATACGAAGATCTACTTACCACCTCGGTAAATGGGGGTATTTCTTTTGAGCAGATAACGACTCACACTCAAATACCTATTGATATTTTGCGGTTGCTCAATCCGGTTTATAAAATGGATTACATCCCCGTGCAGCCTGAACCGGTAAGGATTGTGCTTCCTGAGGATAAATTTGATGTTTTTCATGAGAAGCTGCCTTTCTTTGAAGTGGAAACAAAGCCCGTGGCAAATAGAAATCCTGCGCCCGGTGATACTGTGGGGCGTACAAAAGACAGTCATATTGTGGCACCCGGACAGTTTTTTCACGAAATTGCCATGATGTATCAGTGTAGGATAGAAGATCTTTTAGCCTGGAACGGGTTGGACAATAAATTTCTTCATGCCGGACAGCGGTTGGTTGTATGGAAACCTGCAGAAGAAAATTCCGACAGAGTGTCCGTGTCAAAAATTGAGCAATCAGTTGATGTCAATTATTACAATGCCGGTTCAGAAGACATAAAGACAGGGAGTTAAGGGACCGGCAGTTGTCTGCTAAGAATTAAGAAATGTTTAAGGTGTAAAAAGAGCATGACAAGGATTGTCAAAAAAGATAAAGTATAAATCCCTTCATGTGAGTTCCATCAGACCAATAACTTAGAAATAATTTAAACCAATGAGACCTTCAACGTACATAAAATCGTTTTTTCCTCTTTCTGTATTTTTCCTGATTCTGTTATTCACCGGAGGGTGTAAAGATAAAGGAGGGGCCTACAAGCCAAATATATCCGGGAGCGCAGGCGAAATGTTAGTGGTAATGAACGATGCCGTTAAAGACAGTGTCGGCGGTAAAACGCTGGAGGCCGCTTTGCGTCAGGCTGTGGTTGCCCTGCCTCAGGCTGAACCGCTCTTTGATGTCTCCATTATTCCCCATCGTGCTTTTGGGGAACGGTTGCGTAATTTTCGGAATATTATAATTGTGGATGTGGCGAAAAACCTGAAGCCGGATGTGAAATATTACAAGAACCGGTGGGCAAAACAACATGCCATGGCACATATCACTGCAAAGGATGTTTGGCAACTTGACTCTCTTGTAGAATCCGAGGAGATACTTCTTACAGGGTTTTTTGTGAGAGCAGAAAGAGACAGAAGTCTTAACTATTATCAAAAATACAGCCACCGCGACCTGATGGAAGAGTTTAAGGAGAAGTGGGATGCTTATATGATTATTCCGTCAAGTTTTAATGAGAATAAGCCGGGTAAGGATTTTATGTGGATGTCGCAGGAGACACCTCTCATTAGTCAGGGTGTTTTTGTTTACTCCTTTGATTATACTGATTATGATTCTTTCTCGGAAGCCAATCTGCTTAATAAGAGGGATTCTGTACTTCGTATTAATGTTCCCGGCTCGGCGGAAGGGTCCTACATGACAACAGAGAGTCGATTACCCGTTACCTACAAACGTTTTGAGCGCAACGACCATCAGATGGTGGAGATGCGCGGATTGTGGCGTGTGGAAGGCGATTTAATGGGAGGCCCGTTTGTGAGTCTTGCACACATTGATCCGGAAAATGCCCGTGTGGTGGTGACGGAAGGATATGTATATGCCCCGGAAAAACCTGAGAAGCGAAATCTTATCTGGCAACTTGAAGCCATGTTGTATTCATTTAGATTTCGGGGAGAGAATCAATCAAAAGAGGAGAGTGCGGAATGAAGTTCCCATCCCTTACCGATCATGAACTCAGAAAGGCTGTGAAGCGGGAAGATCTAATTCGTGAAACGGCCGGGCAAATCATTAAGGATTTTGCCGAGTTTAGTTTGGAAATTGTATTTTCGGGCAATGTTCATGATTTTTATGGTGAGCTTTTTGGCCAGATGCGACAGCACGTAGAGGTACTCATGGGAGAAAGCGGAGAGAAGTTTTTTAATTTGTTGTACCGTATTGATGTTGCCCCGGAAGAAATCAGTAGTTACCAAAGAGAGTTTCCGGAGAGGGCCCTGCCTGAGGTTCTTACGGAATTGATTATTCACAGGGAGTTGAAGAAAATCCTGATCAGAGAATATTTTAGGAACTCAGAGCATTAAAAATCCATATATCACATGTTTTAGGCATGTGACCATTTAAAAGTTAGCTATTATGAGTACAGAAAAAGTAAGAGTCGCAATAACTCAGGGAGATATTAATGGCATAGGTTATGAAATTATATTTAAGGCATTGGCCGATCCCAAGGTACTGGAGCTTTATACTCCTGTTATTTATGGTTCTTCCAAGGTTGCAGCATATCATCGTAAGGCACTGAATATCCCCAATTTTAGTCTTAACAGTATCAAGTCGGGTGATGAAGCACATCCCAAAAGAGTTAATATTGTGAATTGTCTGGACGATAATGTCAGGGTAGAGCTGGGAAAAGCTACAGAAGCCGGAGGGCAGGCTGCATTTGCCGCATTGGAGAAGGCTGTTGAAGATTTGAAAAACGGAGTGGTGGATGTTTTAGTAACTGCTCCTATAAATAAGAATGCTACTTATTCTGATGAATTTAAATTTCCCGGCCATACAGAATATCTTGCCGGACAATTTGAAAATCCGTCGCATATTATGCTGATGGTGGCGCCCCAACTCAGGGTCGGGGTGGTAACCGGTCATGTGCCCTTGAAGGAGGTCCCTGAGCAACTGACCATGGAGAAGATTCTGGATAAAATAAGGGTGTTGGATAAAACCTTACGTGTTGATTTTACTATTCGTAAACCCCGAATTGCCGTGTTGGGAGTGAATCCCCATGCCGGAGATGAAGGCTTGTTGGGTGATGAGGAGATAAATATTATCAAACCGGCCATCGAGATTGCCCGTAGTGAAGGTATCATGGCCCTTGGCCCATATCCCGCAGATGGTCTGTTTGGTTCAGGGAATGTGGGGCGGTTTGATGCTGTGTTGGCTATGTATCACGACCAGGGATTGGCTCCATTCAAGAGTATTGCTTTCTCAGAAGGAGTTAATTTTACAGGCGGCTTGCCGATTGTACGTACTTCGCCCGATCACGGAACGGCTTTTGAAATTGCCGGGGAAAACAAAGCTGATGAGTCTTCTTTCAGAGAGGCTGTTTATCTTGCAGTGGATGTTTTTAAACGAAGAAATCTCCATAAAGAAATCTCATCAGATCCGCTCAAATCTGCGGAAAAGTCAGATTATGAGAAAGATTGATGTGTTATGGTATTGACAAATAAAAAAGCCTTGGAAAACACAGTTTTTCAAGGCTTTTTTTATTGAGGATCTTATTGTTTTCCTAACTGTTTGAACTGTTGTCGGGATTATACCCTTTTATAACGCCTCTTTGCGAATTCTTGATGAAAAGAATAATTTCATCCCGCTCATCCGAGGCCGTTAATTCTGCTTCGATGCGTTCTATCGCCTGGGTGTTGTTCAATCCTTTCTGGAACATAAACCGATAGATGTCCTGGATGTCCCGAATCTGCTCGTTGGAGAAATTTCTCCTTCTCAGACCGATAGAGTTTACACCTGCATATGAGATGGGCTCACGGCCGGCTTTGACATAGGGAGGAACATCCTTGCTAACCAGGGTTCCGCCGGCAATCATTACGTGTTTGCCAATGTGTACAAACTGGTGGATGGCCGAAAGTCCGCCAACAATGGCCCAGTCGTCAATTTTCACCTCTCCGGCTACCTGCACACTGTTGACGAGAATTACATTGTTTCCCAAAACACAATCGTGCGCCACGTGAACATAGGCCATCAGCAGGCAGTTGTTGCCCACCACTGTTTTTCCCTTTGATTTGGTACCCCTGTTGATGGTAACAAATTCTCGGATAGTGGTATTGTCTCCAATGATAACCAGCGAATCTTCGCCTTCAAACTTTAAATCCTGAGGAGTTCCTGCAATGACAGCACCCGGAAGGATGTTGCAATTCCTACCTATGCGGGCACCTTCAAGGATTGTTACGTTGGAACCGATGCGGGTTCCTTCGCCAATCTCCACATTTTTGTCAATGGTGACAAAGGGTTCAATTACAACGTTGGGTGCAATTTTTGCCTCGGGATGAATATATGCCAATGGTTGCTTCATATTACTTCTTTTCGTGTTTTTACCTTCAGTCACATAACCAGAGTGATCTGCGGTTTCTGATTATTTGTTTTTTACAATCTGGGCCATAAACTCTCCTTCTGCAACAATGGCGTCTCCCACAAATGCTGTGCCCTTCATATTGGCAATGCCTCTGCGAATGTCTGTCATCATTTCCAGTTTAAAGACAATGGTATCTCCCGGAACCACTTTTTTACGGAATTTAATGTTGTCAATTTTCAGGAAATAGGTGCTGTATTTTTTTGGATCGTCTACCTGACTTAAAACCAAAATGCCTCCGATTTGCGCCATGGCTTCCACCTGGAGCACTCCAGGCATTACAGGTTCTTCCGGGAAATGTCCCACGAAGAAAGGCTCATTCATGGTCACATTTTTCACCCCAATGATGGTTTTATCTTTGAGGTCAATGATTTTATCTACCAGCAGGAATGGTGGGCGGTGAGGTAACAGTTTTTTTATTTCATTGATGTCAAAAACCGGCTCAGCATTGGGATCGTATTCGGGGGCGTCCGCTTTTAGCTGACGTCGCTTGATCTCTTTACGAACCGCCTTGGCAAACTCGGCGTTTATTTTGTGTCCTGGTTTGTCAGCGATAATCCTTCCTTTTATGGGCATTCCTGCAAGAGTAAGGTCGCCAATTACATCGAGTAACTTGTGACGGGCTGGCTCGTTGGAATGGTGTAACTCCAGATTGTTGAGGATTCCAATGGGTTTTACTTCCACTGATGGTTTGTTGAAAAGAGCCGCCAGACGATCCAGTTCTTCCTGAGGTACTTCTTTGTCAATGATGATAATGGCATTGTCCAGATCCCCCCCTTTAATGAGGTTATTGTTTAGCAATGGTTCTAACTCATGAAGAAAAACAAAAGTTCTGCAGTTGCTGATTTCTTTTTCAAATTGTTCCATTCTCTCCATGTTGGCATACTGGTTAGAAAGCAGCATGGAGTTGTTGAATGAAATCATGGTCTGATAGTTTTGTCCATCATCAGGAATAGCGACTATAGAGCTTCCTGTTTCCGGATCTTCCACTATCATTTTTTCTTTAACAATAAAGTATTCACGTTCGGCATCCTGTTCCGAGATGCCTACTTCTTTAATCGCTTGTACAAAGAAATGCGCACTTCCGTCCAGAATGGGGGCCTCAGGGCCATCTATCTCAATGAGGCAGTTGTCCACGCCCATCCCACGTAAAGCGGCCAGGCAGTGTTCAATGGTGCTTACACGAGCTTTATTCTCTTCCAGGACAGTGCCTCTTTCGGTGAATACCACGTTGTCGGCAAGGGCTCTGATGACCGGCGTGTTTTCCAGGTCAGTACGTTTAAAAGAAAACCCCGAATTCACCGGGGCGGGATTTAGCGTGAGGGTAACTTCTGCGCCGGTATGAAGACCGGTGCCTTTTAAAGAAGTTGATTTCTGAATCGTTCTTTGTTTTTCTGACATAGTAACTATCATTAAGTCATAACTGACGGCAATGCTTTACAACAGTGCCGGCGTGCCTTATTTTTCTGATACTTTTTTCTCCAGTTCCTGAAGTTGTTGATAAAGTGCAGGCAATTTTCTGAACATCACATAGGATTTATTGTATTGCATAGCGTCCATGGCGGGTGACCCCATCATGACAGATCCTTCTTTGTTGATGCTTTTGGCGATGCCTGTCTGGGCGGCCATTTTTACCTGATCGGCTATTTTCAAATGGCCTGCAATGCCCACCTGACCACCAAACATACAGTTTTTACCAATCTTGGTACTGCCTGCAATGCCGGTCTGAGCGGCAATCACTGTGTTGGAACCAATTTCCACATTGTGTGCTATTTGCACAAGATTGTCTATTTTGGCGCCTTTTCGAACAATGGTTGATCCCATGGTTGCCCGGTCTATGGTTGTGTTGGCCCCTATTTCTACGAAATCTTCGATAACTACATTGCCTACCTGTGGAATCTTTTGATAATCACCATCCGGCCCGGGAGCAAAACCGAATCCGTCCGATCCGACTACCGCTCCTGCGTGGATGATGCAGTTGCCACCTATTTTGCAATTTTTGTAAACTTTGGCTCCTGAATAGATGATGGTGTTCTCACCAATTTCTACTCCTTCTCCAATAACGGCACCCGGCCAAATTTGGGCATTGTTCCCGATTTTTGCTTTTTCGCTGATGTAGGCAAATGCTCCTATATAGGCAAACTCACCAACGGAGGCCGACGAATCGATATAGGAGGGTTGCTCAATTCCGGTCTTTTTGGGTAATGAACTTTCATACATCTGCAGCAGTCGCGCAAGTGCCTGGTAGGCATCTTCCACACGTATTAATGTTGCTTTTACAGGTTTTTCGGGCTTAAAGCTATTGTTCACAATAACTACCGAAGCATCTGTGTTGTATATGTGCTGCTCATATTTTGGATTGGCAAGAAATGTAAGGGTTTCAGGGCGTCCTTCCTCTATTTTGGAAACATCCCTGATAACCTGGTTTTCATTTCCTTCGACGGTTCCGTTTATAAGTTCAGCAATCTGTTGTGCAGTGAATTCCATGTTTAAAAATTTGGGACAAAACTAATAAATATATCTTTTGGTGTAAAATATAGTTGCGGCCGGTAGCATATTTTACCCTCTTTTTTGGATTGAAACGTAAAAATTAAACGATAAAACGCTTTTTTGCGTATTCCAGGTCTCAAGTGAATAACCGGTTATTTGGGGTAACAAAGAATATATTTGCTCACGGGCTTTGACAAGGCAGTATGATCCAGCATGTCCGATGCCAGGGAGATGTCTTTGGTGGATCCGTCTTTATAGATGATGTTGATGTTTTCTCCACCTGTTTTGTAGGTGCTGTTAGAAACATGATCGGTGAAAACAAAATAGTCCAGTTCTTCGGATGACAACTTCATGGCATCTTTTTGTTTTTCTTTGAGGGCATCGATAATTTCTGGTGAAAAAGGAGTGTCTGCGACTTCAATTCTAAAAAGCTTTCTATCCAGGATGCAGGAGGAGAGAATGGCCAAAACTTTGTCGTTGTTTTTTTGCCAGAGTTTCAGCGCACCCATGATGTCATTGTCGTCCAGCATGGTGAAGTCATTTAATATCTGCAGGTTGTTTTTGAAATCATCTTTGCAGAAGCGGTTTTTGAGAAATGTTTCCAGAAATGGCGGTGCAGGAACGTCTTTGCCTTGTAACGCCAGCTTTTTGGCTCTTTTTAAGACATTAATGAGCATTTTTTCTGCAACCAGGGCAGTTTTGTGCAGATAAACCTGCCAGTACATCAGGCGTCTTGCCACCAGAAACTTTTCAATGGAATAAATTCCTTTTCCTTCCACCACCAGTTCATTGTTCTTAATTTCCAGCATTTTTATGATTCGGTCAGATCCAATGACTCCTTCTGAAACCCCTGAAAAAAAACTGTCCCGTTTCAGGTAGTCAAGCCGATCGACATCGAGCTGACTCGAAACCAGCTGATGGAGAAAAAGCTTATCTGTGTTGCCTTTGAATATGTCAATGGCAGCTGATAGTTGTCCGTCAAAATGCTGATTGAGCCTTTCCATCAAAAGCAAAGAGATATCTTCGTGATCCAGACTCTCAATAAGTGTTTGTTCTAGTGCATGCGAAAAAGGACCATGTCCCAGATCATGCATGAGTATAGCGGCATGAGCAGAAATGGATTCCCGGTCAGAAATTTCATGACCTTTGTCCCGCAATACATTTACGGCGGTTCCCATCAGGTAAAACGCCCCGAGGGTATGTTGAAACCGTGTATGTACCGCCCCCGGATATACAAGGGAGGTCAGTCCCAGTTGTTTGATGCGCCTTAATCGTTGAAAATAAGGGTGCTCAATCAGCTCGAACAGAATGTTGTCAGGTATGCTTATGAAACCGTGAACCGGATCATTAACAATCTTTCGCTGGTTGTAATGTGGTGCTGTTTTCAATGTTTTCTCTCTGGTTTTGTGGTACAAAGAAAGCTATTCGGAATGAATCGTACAAACACAGGCCATCGATTAAAGGGGCGTTTTTGATGGCAGGATGATTCAATGTTGGCAATTTATTCTTCTTTCAGGCAAAATGATTTGATTTTTAGGCAAAAAGGTTTTTGCATATTTGTTTCTCATTCCTTATCTTTGCAGCGGTTTTCACAGTAAGTGTGGGTAGGGGGCAGGAGTCCCCTATTTTATTAATGGCTTGTCTATGATAGCAAAACAACAAATAATGGATCTGATTGCCGGGAAGCTCGAAGCTGACGGTTTTTACGCGGTGGATGTGGCGGTTAAGCCCGGTAACAGAATCGAGATTCTGATTGATAGTGACCATGGAGTGCCTATTGAATACTGTGTGGAAATATCACGGTTGGTGGAGCACTCACTCGATCGTGAGGAAGAGGATTTTGAGTTGGAGGTCTCTTCTCCCGGTATTGGCCAGCCGTTTAAAGTGATGCAGCAGTATCATAAATGTCTGAACCGCCCGGTTGAAGTGATGGATAATGATGGAATAGTGCAAAAAGGTATTTTGGAAGAGGTAACGGATTCAGGTTTTGTTGTGAAAGAAGAAAAAATGGTGAAACCTGAAGGAAAAAAGAAAAAAGAGTTGCAGGTTTTTCACCATCAGTTTAGTTTTGATGAAGTAAAAAGAGTCAAAGAAATCCTCTCTTTGTAAACCCATTGAAGAAATGCCGGAATAAAGCCGGTTTTGAGCAGATATAAAACAGAACGAACATACAACAGCAGCGATGGAAAATATTAATTTGATAGACACTTTTTCGGAATTTAAAGAGCTGAAAAATATTGACCGTGCCACCATGGTCAGGGTCCTCGAAGATTCATTCCGTAGTGTTTTGGTCAAAATTTTCGGAAGCGACGAGAATTTTGATGTCATCGTAAATATTGACAAAGGTGACTTTGAAATCTGGCGTAACCGCGAAGTGGTGCCGGATGGAGAAGTGGAAGATGCCAATACACAGATATCACTTTCGGATGCCCGTAAGATTGATGAAGATTACGAAGTTGGAGAAGAAGTGGTGGATGAAGTGGATTTTCATAAATTTGGCAGACGTGCTATTCTGACTTTGAGACAGAATCTTGCAGGTCAGATCATGGAGTTGGAAAAGGATCATTTGTACAGTAAATATACCGAACGAATCGGAGATGTCGTAACAGGTGAGGTTTACCAGATCTGGAAGCGGGAGATGCTGATTCTTGATGATGAAGGAAACGAGTTGATTCTTCCCCGGGCTGAGCAGATTCCGGGAGACTTTTTCCGAAAAGGTGAAACCGTTCGCGCTGTGGTTATCAGAGTTGAGATGCGTAACAATACTCCGTTGATTATCTTGTCGCGTACCTCTCCTGTATTCCTTGAGCGTTTGTTCGAATTTGAAGTGCCCGAAATATATGACGGGCTTATTACCATTAAAAAAATTGTGCGTGCACCGGGTGAACGTGCTAAAGTAGCTGTTGAATCTTATGATGACCGGATTGACCCCGTGGGTGCCTGTGTGGGGATGAAAGGATCTCGTATTCATGGCATCGTTAGAGAGCTGCACAACGAAAATATTGACGTGATAAATTTTACTGCCAATACGCAGTTGTTTATCCAACGTGCATTGAACCCCGCCAAAGTATCGAGCATCAAACTTTTTGAAGAAGAGAAGCGTGCCGATGTTTATTTGCAGCCAGAAGAAGTTTCTCTGGCTATCGGGAAGGGCGGATTGAACATTCGCCTGGCCAGTCAGCTGACCGGTTACGAAATTGATGTGTATCGTGAAACTGAGGATGAAGATGAGGAAGATGTTTCTCTGGATGAATTCTCAGATGAGATTGAAAGCTGGATACTTGATGAACTTAAAGCGATTGGTTGCGACACAGCTAAATCGGTACTCGATTTGACTGTGGAGGATCTTACCAAAAGGACAGATCTTGAAGAAGAGACCATTCGTGAGGTAATCAATGTTCTGAAAGCTGAATTTGAATAATTCGCTTATCTTTGTTGGCAAAGATTGTTGCCTGATTGGTTTATGAATTATTCAGATTAATCTTTTTTACCTGTAAAAACGAAAGTCCCTTATATGGCAGTTGGAAAAAGACTAAGTAAAATAGCAAAAGAATGTAATGTGGGAATCAGCACTATTGTTGATTTTCTGCATAAAAAAGGATTTCAGATTGAATCCAATCCGAATACCAAGATCTCGGAAGATATGGTTGATCTTCTGAGACAGGAATACCGTTCTGACTTTACCGTTAAGCAAGAGTCGGAAAAACTGGTTGAACGCAAGCAGAAAGGGAAAAAATCGTCTGTCTCTATTGATGACCTGAAAGAGGAGCAAGACGTTGATGAGGATGCTGATATTGAAGACGAGGTGCCTCCTGTCGTGAAACCGGAGAAGAAAAAAGAGGAAAAACCAACTGCCGAATTTTCAACGCCCAAGCAAAAAATGGATGTTAAGGTTGTGGGGAAAATTGACCTCGACCAAAAGAAGAAAGCCGAAGAGCAACAAAAGGAGGAACAGAAGAAGGTTGAGGAAACCGGGGCTGTTGAATCTAAAGAAACTGCTCAAGCTGCTGATAAACCTGAAAAATCTTCGCAGGAAGAAAAGAAGACTGAAGATAAGGAGCCCGAAATTGGTCATTCCAAAAAGGATGAATCGGAAAAAGAAACTCCCGATCAAAAAGTAGATATTCCGGTGGAGGTTGAGAAACCAGACAAAGATTTAAAAGTGGTTGGAAAAATTGACCTTGAGAAAAAACCGGAGAACACCGATCAGAAAGAGGTGAAAGCCAAAGATGTTTCTGAAAAGAAAGAAAAGGGAGCTTCTAAAGAAAACAAAAAGGAAGTGAAGCCGGAAAAAGAACAGGCTGCTCCGGTGGAGAAAAAATCTGCCGAACAAAAGCCTGCGGAACAAAAGCCTGCGGAAGAAAAACCAGCAGAAGAAAAACCAACTGAAGAAAAAGTTGCTCCGGAAACAGCTCCGGCTGCCGAAAAGGAAGACAACGGAAAAAAAGATGCAGACAGTTTTATGCCTACCAAGGTGAAAAAATTGTCGGGTCCTACTGTTGTTGGTAAAATTGATCTTCCTGCCAATGCCCGAAACAACGAGAGTCGTGACGAGCAGCGCAAGAAGAAGAAAAAGAGAAAACGCATCCGTAAAGAAAAGGAACGCGTAAATATTGCGGATAAGCAACAGCCTCAAAATGCCAATGGTGCCGGGAAAGTGGCTCCTCAGGATAAAAAGGAAAAACGTAAAAAGACCAAGGCTAAGAAGCGTCCGGCCCGCCCGGAAGTGAGTGAAGAGGATGTTCAAAAGCAGATTAAGGAAACACTGGCTCGTCTTACCTCTAAAGGAAAATCCAAAACGTCCCGACATCGTCGTGATAAACGTGATGCTGCTGCTCAAAAGGAGCAGGACGAGATGGACCGGATGACAGAGGAGAGCAAAGTGCTCAAGGTGACGGAGTTCCTTACTGCCAACGATCTGTCCAGTATGATGGATGTACAGGTGACGCAGATTATCTCCACTTGTATGAGTCTTGGTCTCTTTGTTTCTATCAACCAGCGTCTTGATGCTGAAACCATTACCCTTGTAGCAGAAGAGTATGGTTATACCGTTGAATTCATTAGCGTGGATGCTGCTGAAGCTATTGAAGAGAAAGAAGATAATCCTGAAGATCTGAAGCCTCGTCCACCAATCATTACGGTGATGGGACACGTAGACCACGGTAAGACTTCTTTGCTTGACCATATTCGTAAAGAAAATGTGATTGCCGGTGAAGCTGGTGGAATCACCCAGCACATTGGTGCCTATAACGTGGAACTGGCTGATGGCAGGGAGATTACCTTCCTGGATACTCCGGGACACGAAGCATTTACCGCCATGCGTGCCAGGGGAGCTCAGGTAACAGATATTGCCATTATTATAGTGGCTGCCGATGATAATGTGATGCCACAGACCATCGAGGCGATTAATCACGCTTCTGCTGCCGGCGTTCCCATTGTGTTTGCCATTAACAAAATTGATAAGCCCAATGCCAACCCCGACAGAGTGAAAGAGGAACTGGCCAAGATGAATTATCTGGTTGAAGAGTGGGGCGGAAAATATCAGTCACAGGATATTAGTGCCAAGAACGGTATTAATATTGATCAGCTTCTGGAGAAAGTGTTGCTCGAAGCCGACTTGCTCGAGTTGAAAGCCAACCCGGATAAACCTGCTGTTGGTTCTGTGATTGAATCTACCCTGGACCGTGGTCGCGGATATGTGGCCACATTGCTGGTTCAGTCAGGAACTCTCAAAACAGGTGACCTCCTGCTTTCGGGGCAGTATTTCGGTCACGTAAAGGCCATGTTTAACGAACGTAACCAGAATATTGATGAGGCCGGTCCTGCCGAGCCTGTATTGGTTCTCGGGTTGAACGGAGCACCACAGGCGGGTGAGAAATTCCATGTGATGGAGAATGAGAAGGAAGCTAAAGATATTGCGACCAAGCGTTCTCAGTTGCAACGTGAGCAGGGACTCAGAACTCAGAAACATATTACACTTGATGAAATTGGACGTCGTATTGCCATTGGAAACTTCCAGGAATTAAACCTTGTGGTTAAGGGTGACGTGGACGGTTCTATCGAGGCACTTGCCGATTCGCTCATTAAACTTTCAACTGAAGAAATTCAGGTGAATGTGATCCACAAAGCGGTGGGGCAGATTTCTGAATCAGACATCATGCTTGCTGCAGCCTCAAACGCAATCGTAATTGGTTTCCAGGTGCGTCCTTCATTGGCTGCCCGTCGTATTGCAGAGAAAGAGGAGATTGATATTCGTCTGTACTCTATTATTTACGATGCCATTGAGGAGATTACTGCCGCTATGGAGGGGATGCTCTCGCCTGAGATCAAGGAGCAAATTACAGCGACTGTTGAGATACGCGATGTATTCAAAATTACCAAGGTAGGTACAATTGCCGGTTGTATGGTTAAAGAAGGTAAAGTGAAACGCAGCTCCAAAGTCAGGGTTATCCGTGACGGAATTGTGATTTACACCGGTGAACTCGGGTCTCTGAAACGATTTAAAGATGATGTTAAGGAAGTGGCCTCCGGGTACGAATGCGGATTAAATATCAAGAACTTTAACGACATTAAAATCGGAGATATTATCGAAGCATTTGAGGAAGTTGAGGTGTCCAGAACACTTTAAAATCAACTCTCAATAATATAAAAAAGGCGACCTGAAATAAATCAGGTCGCCTTTTTAATTGTTCAGAATAGTTTTCGCTACTCAATTAATTTTTTGTAATCGCTGGCAGAAAGCAGGTCATCAGCCTGATCGGGATCAGCCATTTCAATCTTTACCATCCAGCCACCTTCATATGGCTCTTTGTTTACCAATTCGGGCTGACTTTCCAACTCCTCGTTAACCTCAATGATTTTTCCGGCAACAGGCATGTAAAGATCAGAAACAGTTTTTACAGCTTCAATGGTACCAAAAACTTCCTCTTTTTCGAGGTCTTCATCTTCAGTCTCGATTTCTACAAATACAATGTCTCCCAATTCGCTCTGTGCGAAGTCGGTAACACCTACAGTGGCTACGTTACCTTCAATTTTAACCCACTCGTGATCTTTGGTGAATTTTAGGTTTTCCGGTATGTTCATATCTTTTTGTTGTTTATGGATTTCCTTTCAAAATTAGATAAAATTTTAAGAATTATCTAACAGAAAGGTTGCATATATTTCAAGTAGGTGATTTCCTGTGTTCCTTAACCTGGTTTATTGACTTCGTCGATCTTCGCTTCAAGAGTTTTCGTTATGAAATGTTCAATTGCCAATAAATATCGGCACCTGCAAAGAAAATTGATGAAAGAAACGAGACCCGATTGTTCGGGACGAGTTCCATGCGACCATAATAAGTAAATTTTATTCGGATGAAATAGTGAACTATTTTCAAATCAATTTTATCGAGGACGCTTCTATTCAGCAGGTAATTGACCATTGTAATAGATAATTTATGTATAATCCAGTCCTCCCAAAAGCGAGGCTTTTTTCTTTTAGAGAAATACATAAATCAACTATCTGAATTTAAATGTGTTGTTGATATTATGTAGTGCCAGCAATAAAACTATGGTTTTTCTGAGTGCTTGATTTGAAAAGTTCAAGTTCAAGGCTTGGCCTTTCTGAAAATCAAGGCGTTTACTTTAGTAAATAACTGTTTTCAGAAAGGACGTAACGCAGAAATTGGACTTTTCGGGCAAGCACTATGTATAAGGTCGGTTAATGTGTTTTTTCCTTATTGAGCCAGTGAGAAACGGAAACTTACTCCCACATTGGTGTTAAATGTAGGATAGGAAGATGAAATGTAGGGATTGTTGACCTGACGGTCGTAGAAGACCTGAACGTTAAACCTGTCGCTCAGGACATAGTCAGCCGTCAGCTTCAGGGTGGTAATCTTTTGTCCTGCTGTCATTTGATTCGATCGTTCCTGGATTTTTCTGATGATTGAAAAGCTTTCACGCATAGAGATGTCTGCTCTCAGGTTCAGGTCGGAGGATATTTTTGTTTGATTGTCCGATTTTCCCAGAATCATATCCATCTTGTCAAATCGGTAGCCAATTCCAATCACCCACTCGTTGTTGTAATTTTCGATGAGCTGGTTGTTGTTGAGGCTAAGGTTAAGAATCCGTCCCTTTTTGTATTCGGCGCGGGTGCTGAAGTTGCCCGGCCAGGTAATGTTGAACTGAAGGAAAGGTGCAAATTGTTCTGTAATGGTAACGCCGCTAATCAGATATTTCGCAATAAAATTATCCTGTGCATCTCTTACAAAACTCAGTCCGTCGCCATTTTCCTGCCATTCCAGATTGGTTTGATAATTTCCGATGGAATAGGTGGAGGTGTATGCATGACTGATGTCGAAAGATTTTACAAACTTTTTAAAGAATTTAATCTTGGAAAGGCCACTGTAATTAATTCGCCAGTTGGGTTTGATGTACGCTAATGAAGGGAATGTTTCCAGGAAAATGTTATCGGCACTTTTGCCCGAATAGGCCGAAAGAAAGGCCGGTATTAATACTTCCCTTGATGTGAGGTTGTATCCGTCCACGCCAGATTCTACAGAATGTCCTCTGTCAGGGTATCCATTCGGGTTGTAAGCCAGTCCCGAAATGTTTCTTTCCTGATAGTACTCTGTTTCCGGATATGTGGTTCCTGCTCTTTCGCTACCCAGTCGTTCGGCGATTTCAGTCCGGTTTTTTAAAAACTGATCGTAAGCAGGTGAACTGTAATCACCATTTTTTTCTACTTTATCGAAGGCAGTGGCCAGGGTAATAAAACTCATGGAAAAACTTCCCGACTCCATGGTGTTGAACGCCCCTCTGAACTGCTCTCCATTAAAGAGATAATACTCATTCATATTGTTGGAATACCGGCGATTGGCAGTGATGTCTATTCGGAGATCTTTGATCGGTTCAATGGTTGCACGAATATTAAGATCTTCAGTGTGCGTCATGATATATGGAGTGTTCAGTGTACTGTCGGTGGTCAGCCAGTTATTTTCCACCGCTGTCATTGCGAAATCTCTGTCCTGAACGCCCAAAAGGAATGGAATACCGGGTGCATTGATACCGCGGACATTTTGATTGCCCAGGAATCCTGATTTAGGCAGGTATCCGGGAAGAGTGGTTCCATTATTGGAGGAGTAGGAAACCGAGAGGTTTTTAATTCCCGTGGCCAGTTTGAGTACATTGTCTGTAACAATCTTTATGGGAGATGTGGTAGTTTCTCGTTGACCTGTAATCAATGTTCTTGCATTGGAGATGTCCCGCGTGGCAACAAAAGCAACCTTGTTGTTGTCAATGACCCTGGTAGTTCCCTGAACGGGGCGTCCGTTGCTGTCAAATATGCGTACCTGAACATCAGTGGTGTTAAGCTTGTGCTCAATTTCCAGGGGAGTGTCTTTTTGAATATTCAGACTGTGACTGGTATATCTCAGTTGTTCGGTTCCTCCTGATTTTTGTTGTGGACGCGAAAGATTTCTCAAATAGTCAACTTTGTTGTACAACCCGGTGAAGTTGAATTGTGCATTCCCCTGGATGGTGTTAGAGTTTCTGATGGTATTACCCCATTCGTACTGTTCTTCAGTGATGGGGCCTTGTTGCCAGTTAAACTGAGCTCCGTAATTGATATTTGCCGAAGTCCAGTCGAGCATAGGAAGCTTATTGATGGGCAACCGGTAACTGGCATTGATGTTGTGCTGGTAGTTGGTTGTTCGGCCATATGACATGATATTGCGCATCACCGAATCTTTCCATAGTTCATACTCATCGCGGTAGCGGTCTTTATTGACAACACCTGTGGGCTCATCAATACGGGCATTGGTTGTGGTGCGGAAATCAAGCTTCAGCGACCTTGTCAGATTGTAGGTCATTTCAAAGTAGCGATTCCAGTTAAAATCTTTTCGCACCGAAACAGGTATCTTAAATGTAGGGTTGTTAACGTTTCTCAGTTGGGATTCTGAATAATCACGCATCAACTCCCATCGGTAATTAATCTGACTGGGGAGCAGGTAGAAATTGAAATCACGAATCAGTTTGAAGACCCCCCCTTTAATATTTTTAAAGGGTTCTACAATTTTGGGTTGACTGGAGAAATTGTAAGCTAAAATTCCCCGGTAGGTTTTATCAATTTTATACTCTGTCTTGACGTCCTTGTGTTCCGATTCGTTGTAGGAATAGGTGGCACTCAGATTAGAAAGGTCGTAGATCTTTGGTTGATTGTCTTTGGGTTTTAATCTGACATTGGTAAAATTGATGCTTTTTCGGCTGGTCCGGTCCTGAGATAAATCCTTGATGCTGTCTCTTGCTGCCTGTGATGAAGCATTGTCCAGTGCCTGCTCCATGGTAATATCAGGGTCCAGCGGATTGTATTCAGGCGTTGCAACCTGTTCGCTGGCGCTGATGTACATAGGAGCCGATAGTCTTGACTCTGGCCCCAGCAGTTTGCCCAGCTCCAGGTTGGTTGCGATATCGTATTGATAGTAATCTTCCCGGCTCCTTTCGTTAACGCTCTGTTCTATGCTTCCAAAGCCAATGGTGTTCACCTTTCCTGCCATGGATACGCTTCCCAGATCGGCCAGTTTTACATTTACCCGCGCATTGGCAGCCCAACCTCCTTCTTCGTCGAAATCGGACAGCCTGAGTTCGTTAAACCATACCTCCGTGGACTTTAAATCAATGGTGTTGTTCCGAATACCAATCATGACAGAGCGGACATTGGCCAGACTCGGATTACCTTTTATCCCAATGTAATTATCCGGATTATCGGGGTCGGCAGTGTAAAACTTCTTGTTAATGGCCACATCCTGATTCCCGCTTCGTAATTCATCATTGCGTCTGAGTTTTATTTGTTGGAGCAACTCTATGGGGAAGTCAAAACTGTTTTCTTCCGGCCAGACAATGTATCTATCGCTGGTTGAATTGTTACTATAGGTCCCCTCCGGAGTAAGCTTCAGAGGTATTTCATATTCGTAATAGTTATTTCTGAAGTCAGTCCCCAACCTGATAAACGCTACAATGTCATCGTCTTCCAACGGATAACCGGAGACTTCTTCGGCATGAACTTCCATTTTTATGCGGCGGTACTGGCGCATGTCCATGTTCAGGGTCTTGTAAACAGCCCGGGCATCACTCCCGGCCAGGTCCGTGGTTTTGAGTACCAGCGATTGTTCGTTGAGTTGCCTGATTTGTGGATTACCCGGATCAATAACTCTGTCGATACCGGGAGGAAGCACATAATTCACGGGCTTGCGGGTGCCGTTTTCTTCGATGTTTACGGTAGCCACTTCGAATTGTGTGGTTTGAACCGGAGATACCATATCATCAATCTCAAACAAATCATCGTTGTACTTTCTCCACTCGGAGCGAACCAGATCCATGGTTGCAAAACGGAGGACTACGGTGTCTGAAAAGTTTTTCATAAACATTCGCATGAAGCGGACAGAACTTAGGTCACTTAATTCTCCTATTGTTGTGTCAGGTTCATTTACCGGCACTTTAAACTGATACCATTTTACAGAGCTGGTCTCTCCGTTTTTCAGGGTTACAGTGGATTCAATCTGGTCGGTTATGAAGTTTTCTCCCACATTCATATCTTGGGGGCGAAGGCTTATTTTGTACTGAAAGTAGCTTTCTGTTTCGCTTAGCGTATTGTCTCTGTTGATGTCTTCTCCATCGGGGAGCGTCGTTGACGCTGTGCTGTAGCTTTCGTTGGAGTATTCGGAAGGGATGGAGTTTCCTTCCGGGTTGTTGAAATTTTTGTATCTGTCGAGAATGCCTGTTTCTGCCTGGTCATAATCGCTGCCTCTGTGGTAGTGATAGTCGTCTCCTGCCGGGTCGTTGATGATTTTTTGGTAAGCCTCATCACTTAGCAAACCGGAACCAAACAAATTGTCTATCAGGTTAAGGAATGGATGCGGTGTGTCCCGGTAGAAGGAACGTTCCGTTTCGGAATTCATGCCGTTTAATCCGACGTCCTGGGCATATCGGGTTGCCGGGTCATTGCTGAACGCATTGACCAGACTTTGCTTGGTGGGAACATATCCCCAGGCAGTGCTGTCCACCTCAAACGGATCCTCGGGCCCGGGTAACCCCTGCTCAAAGAATTTACGCGAATCGCGAAGGATGTCTTCAGAAATATTACCCAGGTTGATGTAAAAATCGCCTCCCTGTTCCGGGCCGTCTTCGTAAACAAAGGGATCCATGACCCAGAATTCTATGTACTCTACATTGGCAGATTCGAAATCACTTTGCTGAATCTCCCGCATGATACCTCCCCAACGTTGATTTGGGGTTTCAAGTTTCCCGTCCTGTGTCAGATTGGTATCGAAGTTATACGGTCCCCGTTCGTCCGGATAATAGGCCAGGTTGAGAACCGGGATATTGGTTGGCTCGCCATAGGCACTTTCGCGGTAAGGGAAAATCTCTTTTTCATATACTTCGCGTACGAAATGACTGGATTGCTGGTCAGAATTCTGGCGAAGGTGGCCGGGCGTAAGGTTGTTATTGCGCAAAAAGAGAGGGTCAATGACGTACCACGCTATCTTTGCCCTGTTAAATCCATAGCTCAAATCGTTGATATTGGCAGCTTCCGGAAATATATCGGGTTGTCCCTGCGGGGTACTGGCAAGTTTCCATGCTGTCCAGTTTTTGATATCAATAGGGATTTCACTGCCTTCAAAATCGTCGATGTACGATGTCCCTTCTTTGTCAATGACATTGGGATGTCCGGGGATTAACTGAGCAAATTCTCCTTCGAATGAAATGGAAGAGGGTGTGGTGGTTTCCACCAGTGGTAATTTATCAATGAGAGCGGTTAATCCGTTGGATTCGGTATAATAAGAGGTGTTGATTCCCCAAATGGTGTTGGCAATGGGTTCATCACCAAAGTTGACTTTCTGGGTAAGCGGTCGCTCGCGCAAATGCATCAGCGTTGCTCCGACGTTGAAGTCGTTGTTGAACTGATAGTTAAGGTGTGTTCCCAGCAATGTTTTGGTCTGAAGGTTAAACATCTCCTGGCTCTCCAGAGAGACTTGGATAGGGGTCCCAGACTCCAAAAGACCTTCATTCAGGATGCGGATGCGTCCGGTGGTATAATCTACCGAGTAGTCTTGGTTTTCGGTAAGTTTGATGCCTCCTGCGGTAACTACAACTGATCCCTCAGGAATGTTGAATGCATTTAAAGAAATTTCACTGCTTACGGATGATTTGTAGGTTCCGGAAAGTTTGAATTTGTTTTTTTCGGCAAATTGTGATGCATTGGTCAGAGTGGAATCGTACAGGGCATGAAATACATATTTGTCGATAAGCGCCTGGTTGCCTGTCAGTTTTTCTTCCAGATGACGGCCAAAGGGCTCCACAACAGGAAAAACCACCCGTCCCTGTTCCGGAAGAATGGTGTATCCCGGGACATAGTCAAAAGTTCCGTCGGGATATGGTTCCTGATTGCTGTCCAGCCTGTCGAGGCCCATGATGCCGATGAGAAGTTCGCCGTTGATCCCACCATCTTCAGGTTCAGGACCTTCTGGGAAATAGTTGATAAATGAACCTTTGGAATCATCCAGATAAACCACATCCATGATAAAGTCTTCAGGGCTAACCTGATAGGCACCAATGGCGTAGATGTTCTTCATCATTAAATCCCAGGTTTTGAGTCTGGGAGAGAGCAGTGTCCCTTTGAGAAGTTTGAGATATAAACTGTTTGGCGCTTCAATACCCCCGGTACTGAATTCTCCTACCTGATATACTTGTCCGTTGTAAGTGTATTCGAAGGCTACTGCCAATACTTCATCATCATCAAGAGGACTGTTTAATGATATATAACCCAGTTTGCTGTGCAGCGTATATTGTGAACTGTTGAGCAACCTGGCATTTTCTATTTTCTCATATTCCCTGGATCCTCTGAAACCCTGATTTTCGAGCGATGCAAAAGTAGATGAAACCTGATTGATGTCCCTTGCTCCTGAATAGGTGCTGTTCATGTTGGCATAGAGGTTGTTGGCCTCATTGGAGGGGATGGCACCCGGCTGGGCAGTCCATAGGCCCGGGTTGGCCATATTGTTGGCACTTTCGGCCAGGTCGGCAAAGGCAATGATGTTTCTGGATTCATTAAAATCGTTACTGCGGTTGGTTATCCAGACTTCAATTTTTGTGATATTGAAAGGAGAATTGATAATGGGAAGATTCTTCATGGCCTCATTGTATCGCTCTCTGAAATGATGGGCCAGAAAAAAGTGACGGTTTTTATCGTATTCATCAGCACTTATCTCAAAATCCTGCTGTTGGGCTCCCCCCTGGATATCCATGGTGGAGGTTTCTCCTTTTTGTTGAGAAAAAATGGAAGTTACCGTGAGGCGGCCAAACTGCATCTCTGTTTTGACACCGAACAGACTCTGGCTTCCTGTAATCAAGGTTCCCGGAAGAGGAAGGGTTACATTTCCAGCTTCCACTTTTTGCAGAATTTCATCTTCATGACCGGTGTATTCCAGGTTGATCTGGTTTTCAAAATCAAAAGTGGCTTCAGTATTGTAATTAATGCCCATGCGGAGTTTATCACCAATGTTTCCGGTGATGTTCATTTGAATTTTTTCCTGAAAGTCGAACGTGGTGGTTTTCCGCATTCTCTCCTGAAGGGTGGGGTTGTCGATGCGGGTATGGTTTACGCCGATTTGAAGTTCTGCAATTCCCTGGGGGCGAATATTGATGGTACTGCTTCCGAAAATACTTTCAACGGCCTGTCCTGCTCCGAATTGAATTCCTCCGGCCCCGTCTTCCTCTGTTGCCGCCATGTTTTCGTCCCAGTATCTCATCATTGATTTGCGCATCTCCTGTTTGCGATACTCCTCAACGGTCATGGTGTATGGGAGTTTTACGGGAACACTGCCTACCATTTTAAACAAATTTATCAACCCGGTTGCAGGGTCATACTCTGCGCGGTAGGAGCTGTTTTCCGGTTGTGGAATGATTGGAGATGTTTCCTGATCTTCGGGGGTTGAAAATTCTTCCGGATGAATAATGCGGTCTATTCGGAAGGTTTCGGTGGTATCGGGGCGCTGGATGGTTGCGCCGGGTTGGGAATCGAGGGATGAGGCCATGCCGGGAGTGGCTCCTGTAAAAACCAGGAGAGAAAGGAGGGCAAAGGAGATGAGGCTATGTTTGTTGTATTTTGTGTGCATTCAGAAAAATTGCGGAATGTTCGCCGGGTTACATCATTTTTAAAGCAAGTTTGATGATCTCTTCAACTTTGCGACCGGGGTCTTCCTTAAGTATCTTATCAATTGTTTTTTGCGATGGCCCTTTTGAAAAACCCAACATCACTAAAGCAGATAACGCTTCTTCTGCTTTTGTATTGTCTGCAGGCATCAGGAAATTTTCTCCTTCAGCGGCCTTGCCTATTTTGTCTTTCAATTCTACAATCAGGCGCTGTGCCGTTTTCAGTCCTATTCCTTTGATGCTTTTAATTTGATTTACATTTCCTGTGGATATGGCTATGTGCAACTCATCGGGCGACATAGATGAGAGCATCATTCTGGCCGTGTTAGAGCCAATGCCCGAAACCGAGATGAGCATCCGGAACAGGTCTCTTTCCCTGGTCTCAAAAAATCCATAAAATAAAAAGGCATCTTCACGAATGTGTTCGTGGATGTATAACTGAACCTCGTTTTGATCCTTCAGGGCCTCATATGTGAAAAGCGAAATGTTTAAAAAGTAACCTATTCCATTGTTTTCAACGATGGCATAGGCAGGGGTGATTTGTGCAATTTTACCGGAAATAAACTCGTACATATATTTGTTTTAGTCGTTATTCATTGTTTTAACGGATGACGGATACTGCCTAAATGTTTCTCCCATATTGGCAAATATAATATAGTCTTATCAGGAATGCTGTATGGTTTTTAATTTTTGTTATCTTCATTTCCCCATCCGCGGGCTTTCAATTCAATTTCTTCTCCGGCATTGGTTTCCAGGGTATACCCTTTCGATTCGGGAGTTGTATGGCCAATCACAAATACATCTTTCAGCCCTTTTCCTTCTTTTTCTATTTTCTGGTAATCTTCCAGCGACAACGTAAATAAAATTTCATAATCTTCCCCTCCGTTAAGTGCTGCGACAAGTGGGTTTATCTCCATTTCCTCTGCAAGAGTGGAGGTGGCATGATCAATGGGGACCTTATTCTCATAAATATTGCAGCCCGTTCCGGATGCTTTACAGAGTCTGAGCAGAGCAGCAGCAAGTCCTTCCCGCACAAGGCTCATTGATGTTGGAGCCAGTGCCGCCTCCTGTAACTGTGACAGTAATTCTATACGAGCTTCCGGTTTTAATTGTCTTTCCAGCAAATAATCGTAACCTGCAAAATCCGGATCGTTCTGACCGGTCTTATTCATTACCTGTTTTTCTCTTTCCAATAGTTGCAAGCCCATAAAGGCCGCACCCAGGTCTCCGGTAACACAAATCAAGTCATTGTCTTTGGCGCCAATGCGATTGAAGGTTTTCTCTTTTTGAGCAAATCCAAATGCAGAAGTTGAAATGGTCAACCCAGTGAGCGATGAGGAAGGGCGGAACCCTGTCAGATCCAGATCATATTTCTGGCATGCCATTGCCACACCTTCCATAAGTAATTCAACGGCTTCCAGAGACATCTTGCTGCTGAGACCCAGTGCCAGATTTATGTGTGTGGGCACAGCTCCGGAAGCTATGACGTCGGAGATCCCTGATACTACAGCTTTGTATCCCAGATGACGAAGGGGGTAATAGGTCAGATCGAAATGAATGCCCTCCAGCATCAGATTATGTGAGGCCGCCAATTCATCACCTTCCGCACCGGTGATCGAGGCGTCATTCATTATTCCGCATAACGTATTGCTTCGTCTGTTGGGAAACGTTTTTTCAATATGTTCGATGAGACCAAAAAGGCCTACTTCTGATAGTGGTGTAACCGTTTTACTCATGATTTTGCTTTTGTTTTGCAAAGATACAATAATAGTCGGGTTCTTCTTTTTCTAAATAAATATCAAGAAGTCAGTCGAAAAGTAAAATGCCTGTGTAAATTTAGATTTAATCTAAATGTTTAATACCTTTGCATCCGCAATTGTTATTAATCCTTAATGAATTGAACCCTATACTCATTATCGTTGTTTTAACCACCAGAATGACTGATTAATTTTTGATATGGCAACAGAACAAGATAAAATATTAGAAGAAGTAACCAAAGGGGAGTATAAATACGGTTTCTATACCGACATTGAGATGGATATGCTGCCCAAAGGGTTGAGTGAAGAGGTTATCAAGGAGATTTCCAAACGTAAAGGAGAACCTGAATTTATGCTGGAGTATCGTCTTGAGGCTTATCGCAACTGGCTAAAGATGGAAACACCGGACTGGGCTCATCTGAATATTCCCGAAATTGATTTTCAGGATATTATTTATTATGCTGCACCAAAGAGTAAGCCCAAGCTGGATAGTATGGATGACGTGGATCCGGAACTGAAGGCGACTTTTGATAAATTGGGAATTCCTCTGGAGGAACAGAAACAGCTTGCAGGCGTGGCTGTAGATGCAGTGATGGATAGTGTTTCTGTAAAGACAACTTTCAGGGAAACGCTGGCTGAAAAAGGGATTATCTTTTGCAGTATCAGTGATGCTATTAAAGAGTATCCCGACCTGGTGAAGAAGCATCTGGGTAGTGTGGTGCCACCCAATGACAATTACTTTGCTGCATTGAACTCTGCTGTTTTTTCCGACGGTTCATTTGTTTATATCCCCAAAGGTGTTCGCAGTCCTGTGGAATTATCTACTTACTTCCGCATCAATGCTATGAATACGGGGCAGTTTGAGCGTACTCTGATTGTGGCCGAAGATGACAGTTATGTGAGTTATCTGGAAGGTTGTACTGCTCCCCAGCGGGATGAGAATCAGTTGCACGCAGCCATTGTCGAGATTGTGGCTATGGAGCGGGCAGAGGTGAAGTATTCAACCGTTCAGAACTGGTATCCTGGCGACAAAGACGGCAAGGGGGGAATCTATAACTTTGTTACCAAACGTGGTCTTTGTAAAGGAGATTATTCTAAAATATCATGGACACAGGTGGAAACAGGATCAGCCATTACCTGGAAATATCCAAGTTGTGTACTGATGGGTGACCATTCTTCCGGAGAGTTTTACTCGGTGGCGCTGACCAATAATCATCAGCAGGCCGATACCGGAACAAAAATGATTCACCTCGGGAAAAACACCAAAAGTCTGGTGGTTTCAAAAGGTATCTCTGCCGGGAAAAGCCAAAATAGTTATCGCGGACTTGTAAAAGTTTCCAAGAGAGCAGAAAATGCAAGAAACTTCTCACAGTGCGATTCATTGCTGATGGGAGATAAATGCGGAGCGCATACTTTCCCCTATCTGGAAATCAATAACAACTCGGCAAAAGTTGAGCACGAGGCTACCACCTCCAAAATTGGCGAGGATCAGATTTTTTATTGCAACCAGCGTGGCATAGATACTGAAAGTGCTGTTGGACTGATTGTAAACGGATATGTGAAGGAAGTAATCAATCAGTTGCCCATGGAGTTTGCGGTGGAAGCCCAGAAGTTGCTTGAAATAAGCCTTGAAGGTAGCGTTGGGTAGTGTGCACTTAAAAAGAAATAAATTTTTGGGAGTTTTGTAAGTCCTGTTGGCGCAGAATTCCATCATATAATCATCATATAAGTTCTGAAAATATGCTTTCGATAAAAAACTTACATGCTAAAATAGAAGATAAGGAAATCCTCAGGGGGATTGATCTGAAGGTAAAACCAGGAGAAGTCCATGCAATTATGGGCCCCAATGGTTCAGGGAAAAGTACTCTGGCTTCCGTGCTTGCCGGAAATGAAATGTTTGAAGTGAGTGAGGGAGAAGTGCAGTTTAACGGGAAAGACATCCTGGAAATGGCTCCGGAAGACAGAGCCAGGGAAGGCTTGTTTCTGAGTTTTCAGTACCCTGTAGAGATTCCGGGTGTGAGTATGGTAAATTTTTTACGTACTTCTATTAATGAGCTGCGTAAATACAGAGAAGAAAAACCGTTGTCTGCCAGTGAGTTTCTGAAGTTGATGCGTGAGAAGAAAAATCTGGTGGATATAGACTCTGATTTAACAAATCGTTCAGTAAACGAAGGATTCAGCGGGGGAGAGAAAAAGAAAAATGAGATTTTTCAGATGGCTATGCTTGAGCCTAAGCTTTCCATTCTGGATGAGACCGATTCAGGGCTGGATATTGATGCCTTGAGAGTGGTTGCCAACGGGGTGAACAAGTTGAAACGTCCCGATAATGCCACTGTGCTCATCACACACTATCAGCGACTTCTGGAATATATTGTCCCCGATTATGTACATGTGCTCTATCACGGTCGTATTGTGAAAACCGGCGGAAAAGAACTTGCTCATGAGTTGGAGGCCAATGGGTACGACTGGATAAAGAAGGAGTTTGGCGATAAATAAATTGCCTTTCCCGGAGTCGAACTTTTAATTTTGAATTGAATGGATAATGTAATCAAAAATATCATTGGAAAGGACATCTCTCTGGCTGAACTGTTTGACGAAAACAGGGCTGCCATTGAATCGCATTCCTCTTCGGTGCTTAACAGTTTGCGCGATGAGGCTTTTGATGCTTTTCAGGAGTTGGGAATCCCTTCCAATAAAGTTGAGAATTATAAATACACCAATCTTCAACCATTATTCAGCGGAGATTTTACCTTTTCGTTGAAGCCTGAGACACTCACAGAGAATCTGGAGGATATTTTTTCCTGCGATGTGGATACCCTTGATTCAATTACCATCTATTTGGTAAACGGCTGGTATTATACCCGAAATAATCCGGGGGTACTGCCCAAAGGGTTGGTAATTGGCAGTATGGCGCAGATGGCAAAGGAAAATCCTGATTTGATTGAAAAGTATTACGGTACCAGAGCTCCCCATTTGTCGGATGGTGCAGTGGCCTTTAATACCATGTTTGCTCAGGACGGTTTTTTTGTGCATGTCCCCAAAGGGGTTGCTGTTGAGAGACCCATTCAGATCGTGAATATTCTGATGTCGGAAGATGCTTTGATGACTACTCAGCGCAACCTTGTGGTGATGGAGGACAACAGTGAGGCGCGCATCATGGTATGCGACCATACACTGACAACCGGTAAGTTTGTGATGAATAGTGTAACAGAAGGTTATGTGGGTAAAGATGCACGGTTGGATTTGTATAATCTGCAAAACCAGCACAACGCAACCACTCAGGTAGCCGGGTTCTATTTTGAACAACATGAAAACTCACATTTAGCAACCAATAACCTTACATTGCATGCCGGTGTTGCCCGCAACAACATCGAACTGAAGCTGGCCGGATCTCATGCCGAAGGTCATGCCTATGGTTTGTATCTGCTGGATAAAAATCAGCATGTGGATAACTTCTCCTACATCGATCATGCAGTTCCGGATTGTTTTAGTGATGAGTTGTTTAAGGGGGTGTTGGATGATCACTCAACTGGTGCATTTACCGGGAAAATCATGGTTCGTCCCGATGCTCAGAAAACCAACGCTTATCAGTCCAACAATAACCTGCTTCTTACCAATGACGCAAAAATGAATACCAAGCCGCAGCTTGAGATTTATGCTGACGATGTAAAGTGTAGCCATGGTGCAACAGTGGGACAGATTGATGAGGATGCCATGTTTTATCTGCGTACCCGCGGAATCAATAAGGAAGAGGCAACCATTTTGCTGATGTATGCTTTCGCCTATGAGGTGATTGAGAAAATAAAGGTAGAGCCTTTGCGCGAGCAGATCCGTACATTGGTAGAGAAGCGCTTCCGCGGAGAGCTGGATAAATGTCACTCGTGCGTGGTTTGCGGTCAAAAGGGTACCGACGTAACCTGCCTTTAAGCATGTTTATTTGGTAATAATATTTTCCGGTACCCGTCTTTGCTGGCAGGTACCGGATTGTTTGTTTTCATACTATGGCTTTTGATATCCGAAAAATTAGAGACGATTTTCCCATTCTCCATCAGGATGTGAATGGTAAACCTTTGGTCTATCTCGATAATGCCGCAACCACTCAAAAGCCGTTGTCGGTGATTGATGCTGAAGCCGGAGTTTACAAGACGATAAACAGTAATATTCACAGAGGGGTACATCATCTGAGCAATGTGTGTACAGAAGCTTTTGAGGATGTCCGCAAAAAAACTGCTGACTTTTTGAATGCAGGTTCTTCCGATGAGGTTATTTTTACACGGGGAACCACCGAGTCAGTAAATCTGCTTTCTTCTTCTTTTGGAGAGACTTTTCTCGGGCAGGGCGATGAGATAATCCTTACCGAAATGGAACACCACAGCAATATTGTTCCCTGGCAGCTTCTTGCACAGCGGCAGGGTGTTGTTATAAAGGTGGTGCCGGTAACAGATGAGGGTGAGCTGGATATGCAGGCTTTCACCGAACTGTTGAATGAGAAAACCCGGTTGGTTGCAGTAACGCATATCAGTAATGTGCTGGGTACCATCAATCCCGTTAAGGAGATGATTGTTCTCGCTCATGCTGCCGGTGTACCTGTAATGGTTGACGGAGCCCAGGCAATTCATCATGTGCCTGTTGATGTTCAAAAGCTGGATTGTGACTTTTATGTGTTCAGTGGGCATAAGATGTATGCACCAACCGGTGTGGGAGTTCTTTATGGAAAAAGAAAGTGGCTCGAACAAATGAATCCATATCAGGGAGGGGGAGAGATGATTGATAAGGTCTCTTTTTCAGGAACCACGTTTAACGACTTGCCTTACAAGTTTGAAGCAGGAACACCGAACTATGCCGGTGTTATCGGTCTTGGTGCTGCTATTGATTATCTGAAAAATCTGGGAACGAAGGCTGTCTGGGAATATGAACACGAATTGTTTGAATATGCCGTGAAGCAAATGAGGGAAGTTCCCGGTATCCGGTTTGTGGGGCAGGCTCAAAATCATACCAGTGTAATTTCTTTTCTTTTAGGAGATTCTCATCCTTTTGATGTGGGGACTCTCCTGGATAAGCTGGGTTTTGCATTGCGTACCGGGCATCATTGTGCCCAGCCGCTGATGGATCGATTCGGAATCCCTGGAACCGTCAGAGCTTCCTTTGCTTTTTACAACACCAGAGAGGAAACAGACAGTCTTGTGGACGCATTGAAACGGGTGGCAATGATGCTTGGATAATCAGGCCTTTTCCTGTGAAGTTGCTATCTTTGCAAAAAAAATATCAGCATGACCATAAAAGAAAAACAACAGGAGGTTATTGAAGAGTTTTCAGCCTTTGACGACTGGATGGATAAATATTCCTTGCTCATTGAGCTGGGGAATGAACTCGATTCTTTTGATGAGGCAAATCGTCAGCAACAAAACCTTATTGAAGGGTGCCAGTCGAAGGTCTGGCTGCATGCGGAGATGAACAACGGAAAAATAGAAATACAGGGAGATAGTGATGCCATTATTGTAAAAGGAATTGTGGCTCTTTTGCTTCGTGTGCTTTCCGGTCATACTCCCGACGAAATACTTGAAACTGACCTCTTTTTTATTGATGAAGTAGGACTGAAAGAACATTTGTCACCTACCCGTAGCAATGGGTTGGTGGCTATGGTGAGACAAATTAAGGCTTATGCCCTGGCATTTAAAGCGAAGCAGGGGTAATTGTGAACTTCGGTCCGGATATGATTGTTAGGTGTAAAAGAAGAAAGATATGAGTACAGAATTTCTAAATACCGAAACCGATATTGTAAAGGTTCTTAAAACCATTTATGACCCCGAAATTCCGGTCAATATATATGATCTGGGACTGATTTATGAAGTGGAGGTCCGTGAAGAAGGGAAAGTGAAAGTAGTGATGACATTGACATCCCCTAATTGTCCGGTGGCCGAATCATTGCCCGAAGAGGTCTATGAAAAAGTGTTGTCGGTAGAAGGGGTTGAGGATGTGGAATTGAATCTGACTTTTGATCCCCCCTGGACGAAAGATATGCTTTCTGAAGAAGCCCTTCTGGAGTTGGGACTGCTTTAAATTTGTTTGAGATGGATCTGATTGCTGAGCAACGAGGTCAAATGATTCGTGAAAAAGCGTTGGAGCTTGGATTTGATGATGTTGCTTTTGTGGAGGCTCAGTTTTTGGGAAAAGAAGCTGAAATGTATGAGAGGTGGCTCGGGAAAGGTGCTCATGCAGGCATGGACTATATGGCCCGGAACCGGGATAAGCGGAATGATCCCCGATTGCTGGTGGAGGGAACCAAATCAGTGGTGGTAGTACTTCAAAATTACAAACCAGACAGGAATACATCTCAGGGTGACGGATTTAAGATCTCCAAATATGCCTACGGACGGGATTATCATAAAGTGGTGAAAAACAGGCTTAAGAAACTGATGTCTTTTGTTCAGACGGAGGTCGCTCTGGAAGCCGATGGACGCTTTTTTGTCGATTCAGCCCCGGTTTCCGAACGTTCGCTTGCTGCTCGTGCGGGACTTGGATGGCGCGGAAAAAACACCAATCTCATACATCCTCGTCTGGGTTCATTTGTATTTATCGGAGAGTTGTTTCTCAATATTGAATTGCCTTACGGAGCTCCCATTAAAGAGGCCTGTGGTGGCTGCACCCGTTGTTTGGATGCCTGTCCCACAGGAGCTCTAACAGGCCCTTATGAGCTGGATGCCAATAAATGTATTTCCTATCTGACCATTGAAAATAAAGGCGATATTGCAGAGGAGTTTTCAGGACAATTTGAGGGCTGGATATTCGGCTGCGATATTTGTCAGGACGTTTGTCCGTGGAACTGGAAAGCCCGACCTCATAAGGAAGAGGATTTTAATCTCAGGCCAGCTTTTCGGGAGATGACAAAAGTGGATTGGCGGGCACTTTCTGAGTCGTCATTCGACGAGTTGTCAAAAGGAAGCGCTGTTCGTCGTGCCGGTTATAAGGGGCTGATGCGGAATATACGATTTGCAGATCCAGGTAAAGCGTAAACTTTCAAATGTAAAGAATCTAAATATACCGGATTATTAAAACTTTTTTCACAGTTATTGCAATCCCCAAAATGCTATTTCATATTTTACATCCTCTTTCTGTATCGTTAAATTATTTATTGCTATGTCTCAATGTTTTGCCTCGCAGAAAGAAAAGTTGAAAGCAAAATATTTGAATTACTGTTTTTATTCAGCATCATAAATGGTCACCACAACGCTTCGTTTGCTCCGGGGACCGTCAAATTCGCACAGAAAAATGTTTTGCCAGGTTGAAAGACCTGGTTTTCCTTTAATAACAGGAATGGATTCGGATGGTCCAGGAAAACCAGCTTTCAGGTGTGAGTCGCCATTGTTGTCCTGTGCATCGTGCTGCCAAATACCATTGGGGAAGGTCTTTTTAAGCCAGTTGAGTACGTCTGTTTGGACCGAATTATCCCAGTTTTCCTGAATCATAATGCCTGCTGTGGCGCCCTGCACATAAACGTTCACGATGCCGGTTTCTATCCCTGATTCTGTAACTACACGACTTACTTCGTTGGTTATATCTAACAGTTCTTCGTGTTTTTCTGTTTTAAAAAGCAGTGTTTTTTGCATCTTTCTACATTTTATGTGGATTTTAGGAAACACATTGTTGCTAAAATAATGAACTTGTTGGCATTTTGAGGATTTTTGGGCATTAAATTTCTTTCCTCTCCATGGTGGAAAGAATGAAACGAGCATGGAGCATTGATTTTTCAAATCAGCCACAAAAGGGCATGTATAAAAGAATCGCGAGTTCCATCAGACCAATGACTTAGATTAATTTTATACTGATGAATAATCCAGGTTAGCTGGTTCCAATAGCGCAAATCAAACTTTTCAGAATTATGGCGCGGAAATTGCTGTTTTATTTTTTGTTTGGTTTTTAGAAATTAACTAAATTTAGCATTTGTGTTTTGCCCCGGCAGTGCTTGAAATGTATTCATTAATGTTATGTTTGCACCCGTTTTAATAGAAGAGTCAAAACATACGATGCAGAGCAGTGAATTTAATCTGGTAGCCAGTGACGGGACTTTCCTTATCGGTCGTTTATGGAAGCCCGCAGGGGATGCTGTGGCTGTTATCTGTATTGTTCATGGAATAGGAGAACATTCCGGAAGGTATGATCAGTGGGCTAAATTGCTTTGCCAGCAGGGATTTTTGATTTATTCCGTTGATTTGCGTGGCCATGGCAAGTCAGAGGGCAGACGCGGACATATTGATTATATAGGTAATTATCTGGATGATATCGGAAGTCTTATAAGATTGGTGAAGCACAATTGGGATGAGCTGCCGGTGTTTCTGTACGGACACAGCATGGGAGGTAACCTGGTGTTAAACTTTCTGCTTAAGAAAAGACAGGATTTTGCAGGTGCCGTTATTACTTCCCCCTGGCTTAGATTAGTCAAGCCCCCATCTCCGTTTATTCAAAAAGCTGCTTCTTTTTTTGATCATTTTTTCCCAAAAATGACTTTTTCAACGGGGATAAAATCTGACGAATTAAGCTCCATTCCTGAACAGCAGAAATCAAGTGATACGGATAAACTTATGCATCACAGGATTTCAGTACGTTTATTCAATGAACTGAATCGCTCTGCAAAAGAAATCCTGGAACACCCATCTCGATTCTCAATTCCTCTGTTTTTTGCTCATGGTACATCCGATGTGATAACTGATTTCTCTACAACCAGGCAGTTTTCTGAAAGAGTTGGAGATAATGCGGGATTTTATGGCGCAAAAAATGCCAGACATGAATTGCACTGTGAGCCCGTGGCTGATGATTTATATTTCTTTCTAACCTCCTGGATTGGAGACACTCTCAAAACGAATAGCTATGCAGAATGATTTCCGGACCGTAGTTAAAGTTGGAAAGTTTGATTTTTCCATTGATACGGATTCAGAAATGTTGTTTTTGGGTTCTTGTTTTTCCGATAATATTGGGGGGCGTTTTACCATGTCACGAATGAATGCGCTGGTGAATCCATTCGGGGTGGTTTACAACCCCTTGTCCGTGGCCTTCCTTGTGGAACGTGCCATTGAAGGGGCTATGTGCACTTCTGATGAGCTGGTTTTTCATAGTAATAAATGGCAGCATTTCGATTTTCATGGAATATTTAGCGGGAAAGAGGCTCAGTCTGTTTGTGAAAAGATAAATAGCGCTATTCAGTTGACACATTCAGTGCTGAAAAAAGCAAATGTTTTGTTTTTAACTTTTGGGACATCTTATGTTTACGAGCGCACTGATACGTCAGATGTGGTAGCCAACTGTCATAAATTTCCTTCCGATTTGTTTTCGCGTTACAGGCTTGAGCCAGAAGAGATTGTGGGAAAATATAAAGAGCTGATTGTCGCTCTTAGAATGTTTAATCCGGGTCTGAAGATTCTTTTTACAGTCAGCCCTGTGCGTCACTGGAAGGATGGAGCCAATGGAAATCAGGTCAGCAAGTCAGTGCTTTTTCTTGCAGTTGATAAACTGGTGGAATTGTTCGACGGAGTTGACTATTTCCCGGCTTATGAGATTGTTATGGATGAGTTGCGCGATTACAGGTTTTATGATTCACGAATGTTTAATCCCTCTGAGCAAGCTATTGATTATATCTGGAAGCGTCTTGCCGATGCCCTTTTTAGTCCCTCTGCGAAAAAATACATCTATTTAACTTCCAAAATTGCAAAAGCGCGGAATCACAGGCTGTCTGAGTCTTCCGGTCCCGAAACTGTATCTTTTTTAAAACAATCCTTGCAGTTGGTGAGTGATGTTACAAATCAGTTCCCCGGAACCGACCTTTCTTCAGATGCCGAATACTTCAGAAATGAGTTGCTTAAAGCAGAACAATTAGGCTGAAATTAGCCCGGCGCTTTGTTTTCTCTTCTCATACCACCGCGTTCGAGGCAGTTTCGAGAAAGACACACACCTATGGAATTGAGCCATATTTTATACGGATGAATGTGGTAATGCTTTTGAGCCGGAAGATTTTTCTATCTCAATATCTTGTTAGCAGATTGATGTGATTGCTTTGGTTTTCAGTCTGATTCACTCCGGATTTAATCAGTGTGGATATTCTTACAGTATCCGGGTTAAAAAAGTTTAAAAAACGTTTCCAAAAGTATATAAAAGATCTTATCTTTAATACATCCAAAATGCAATTCTTCCTGCCGTTGATGTTGTTTTGACAATATAAAATTTTATTTCTTCTCAGCGAAGGGGGTGCATTTTAGCGTTGAGTTTGCATTAACGCTTCCTGGAATTACAGAATATCGGTTTGGGAAACCAGGTTTTTAGTCGAAATGATCGGAAAATAGATTTTGTATTCTGATTCCTGGGGAAAGTGTGTTCATCGGAAATTTTAATCCGGGGTTTCATTTTTTGTTTTTTTAATGATTTTTCAAGCGGTGGGGTTCAGAGCATAAAATAATCGATTGATTTTTGATGGCTTTCTACCTAACTTGATGAAGGTTTTTACCCGCTTTTTTACAAGCTAACCTGACCTGATTTATTTATGAATAATCTATTACGATGCTCATCTATCGTTGAGATATAGACCTCCTCAATAAAGTTGATTTGAGAATCATTAATTATTTCATGGTTCAATTTTATCTGTGGTTGTCTGTAATTCCTGATATCGGATCATCTCACCACGACAATTTATGAACAAATCAGGCTAAAATTAAATTTATGACATATTTTCAACTGGAGAAAGATCGTCTGGTAAATCTGGAGTATTCTTTATATCGGGAAATACTCAGAACAAACCGGGCCGGATCTTATTGCAGTACTACCATTATCGGTTGCAACACCCGTAAGTATCATGGCTTACTTGTTTGCCCGCTTGAGCAGTTGGGGGGTAATCACTTTGTATTGCTCTCCTCTCTTGATGTGTCTGTGGAACAGCACGGACAGGTGTTTAATCTGGGAATTCATAAATATCAGGGCAGTCATTATGAACCCAAGGGGCATAAGTATCTAACCCTTTTTGAGATTGATGATATTCCCAAACGATATTATCGGGTGGGTGGAGTGATTTTGTCCACAGAGATGTTATTGGTGGAAAATGAGGAACAACTTCTGTATAAGGTCACTCTTGAAGATGCCCATTCCCCGACCAGAGTTCGCTTTAAACCTTTTTTGGCGTTTAGGAGTGTCAACGAACTTACCTTCCGGAATATGGATGCGAATACCCGCTATCAGGAGGTTGATCATGGAATCTCAGTAAAAATGTATGAGGGATTGCCATCCTTGTATTTGCAATCGAGCAAGCAAATTGAATTTATTCCTGTCCCCGATTGGTACCTGGGGGTGGAATACATCAAAGAGCAACAACGTGGTTATCCGTTTACGGAAGATTTGTTTGTTCCCGGTTATTTTGAGGCAGAGATCAGGAAAGGGGAAAGCATCGTGATGTCTGCAGGTACGGTTGAGTCGAAGCCAAATGGTCTGAAAGGAAAGTTCACCCGGGAGAAAAAGAAACGTATTCCCAGGGATAGTATGATTAATAATCTGTTGAATTCGGGTCAGCAGTTTTTATTCTCACGCGGTAAGGATGTTCGTCTGATGGCAGGTTATCACTGGTACAAGGAAAGACATCGGGATACCTTGCTGGCATTGCCCGGCTTGTCTTACTACCAGGAAGATAAAGAGGTTTATAAGAGTATTCTGCAATATATTTCGGGAGAGATTTCTGAAAAGTATCTGTCCAGAAATAAGAGCCTTCTCAGTCGCGATATCGATGTGCCATTATGGTTCTTCTGGACGGTTCGTCAATGCAGAACCAATTGTAGTCCGCCACAGGTTTGGGCAAAATATAAAGATATAATGAAGGCTGTGCTTGATCATTATCAGGCGCTGGATGGTGAATCTATGCGAATGGAGGGCAATGGTCTTTTATATGCACGAAAAGAAGGGGTGCCTCTGACGTGGATGGAAGCAGTGATGGATGGAAAACCTGTTACCTGGAGACCGGGCTTAACCGTTGAGCTGAATGCTTTATGGTACAATGCTCTTTCTTTTTATGCTTTTCTGGCTGAAGAGGCGAACGAACCTGAAGAGGGAGCCCCTTATGCACAGCTGGCGGAGAACGTTAAGGTCGCTTTCGTTGATGTTTTCTGGAATCCTGAGGATGAATTTTTGTACGATTATGTGGATGGGGATCATCGGGATACTGCTATTCGTCCCAATCAGCTGATTGCTGCTGCAATGCCTTATTCTCCACTCAGTGTGGAACAGCGTAAGGCCATTGTGGATGTGGTCAAGAAAGAGCTTTTAACACCACGTGGTCTTCGAACCTTGTCACCCCAGGATCCCCGGTATAAAGGAGTGTATGAGGGGGATGCCCCACAACGTGATCTGGCTCAACATCAGGGAACAGTCTATCCATGGCTTGCAGCATTTTTTGCTGAAGCATATCTCGATATTCATAAACAGGGCGGCCTTTCATTTGTGAAAAGAATGCTGGAAGGTTTTGAGGAAGAGATGGGAAATCATTGTGTGGGAACCATTTCGGAGTGTTTTAACGGAAACCCGCCCCATGTTGGCAAAGGAGCTGTTTCTATGGCCTGGAATGTTGGGGGAGTCCTAAGTATTATTAATCTAATTGAAAAATATAGTAACCTATGAGGGTATTAATGTTTGGATGGGAATTTCCCCCACATATTTCCGGAGGTTTGGGTACTGCCTGCTTCGGGCTTACCCGAGGTCTTTCCTATATTTCCGATTTGCAGGTTTTGTTTGTGGTTCCTAAAGCTTTTGGCGATGAGGAGCAACAGGGAATCAGCTTAATTGGAGCCAACCAGGTTCCTGTGAGACATCGTAAGCTGAATCTGAAACACTTTAGCCGCAAACTGGATTACATTGAAGTTGGCTCACGCATGATGCCTTATACCGACCCTGATGAATATTTCCGGATTCAGAAATCAAAGAAGGAAAAAGGGGCTTTTGAATTTGTTCAGACTGATGATGCCGGTCAGATTCCTTTTACCGGAACTTATGGTGCGAATCTTTTGCAGGAAATACATGACTATGCCCTGGTTGCTAATGTTATTGCCCAGGATTATTCTTTTGACCTGATTCATGCACATGACTGGCTTACTTACCCTGCCGGTATTGCAGCTAAAGAGGCAACCGGTAAGCCGCTGGTGATTCATGTGCATGCAACTGATTTTGACCGAAGTGGTGGAAGTGTAAATCCGGTGGTGTTTGATATTGAGAAACGGGGAATGGAAGCTGCCGATAAAATAATTGCCGTAAGTAACCTTACACGCCGCACGATTATAGAGAAATATGGCATTGATGCCGAAAAAGTGGTGACGGTTTACAATGCTGTTGAACCTCTGGAGAAGAAAGATAAACCTGCTTTTCAGAAAGGAACCAATGAAAAGGTGGTGACTTTTCTGGGGCGCATTACCATGCAAAAGGGCCCGGAGTATTTTGTGGAAGCAGCCCACAGAGTGCTTCAAAAAAACCGCAATGTGAGATTCGTGATGGCCGGGAGTGGAGATATGATGCACAACATGGTGCGTCGTGCAGCACAACTTAAGATTATGGATAAGTTTCATTTTACAGGGTTCCTGCGTGGAGAAGAGGTGTTTAGCATGCTTGCCATGAGTGATCTTTATGTGATGCCTTCGGTTTCCGAACCTTTTGGTATTTCTCCGCTCGAAGCGATGCAAAGCAATGTTCCGGTGCTTATATCACATCAATCTGGGGTGGCCGAGATCCTGACCTATGCCATAAAAACCAATTTCTGGGATGTGGATGCAATGGCGGATGCCATTTACGGTGTATTGCATTATCCTGCCCTTTCCGAGATGTTTGTGAAATACGGGAAGAAAGAGGTGGATTCTCTCAAATGGGAGAAATCAGCACTTGATGTTAAAGTGGTTTACGACACTGTGTTGAAGGGGTTTCATTAACCGGAGTTGTCATTGTTTGACTTTCCCAAAATTTTTTCTGTTGTAGTTGCAACTTCAAAATTCTTTCTGATACCAAAAGAAAATTATAGAAATATGAAGACAGTTTGTTTATACTTTCAGGTTCATCAGCCTTTCAGATTCCGGAGATATCGGTTTTTCGATATTGGGAATGACCATTATTATTTTGATGATTATACCAATGAGTCTATTTTAAATAAGATTGCCGCAAATTGTTATTTGCCGGCCAATAAGCTTTTGCTTAAACTCATAACCCAGCATAAAGGGACATTTAAAGTGGCCTTAAGCATAACAGGTGTGGCCATGGAGCAATTTAAACTTTATGCACCCGAAGTGCTTGATAGTTTCAGGGCACTTGCAGCAACCGGTCAGGTGGAGTTTCTGGCTGAAACCTATGCTCATTCCCTGGTGGCTCTTAAGGATGAGGATGCCTTCAGGCAACAGGTTGCTATGCACAGCGATATGGTCGAAGAATTTTTTGGTCAAAAACCGCTGGTATTCCGGAATACCGAACTTATTTACTCTGATCATATCGGGGATATGGTGGCGCGTATGGGGTTCAAAGCAATGCTTACAGAGGGGGCCAAACATATTCTGGGATGGAAAAGTCCCAACTTCCTTTACTGCAACGCCATTAATCCACGGCTTAAAGTTCTCCTCAAAAATTATAAGCTGAGTGACGATATTGCTTTTCGGTTTGGTGACAAAGGCTGGCACGAATGGCCGCTTACAAGTACAAAATTTGCCCGATGGCTGAACGATCTTGATAAGAAAGAAGAGGTGGTGAATCTTTTTATGGACTACGAAACCTTTGGAGAACATCAAAAGAAGGAATCAGGAATATTTGAATTTCTGGAATATCTGCCTAAAGAAATCCTTAAACATAAATCATTGAAGTTTGGGACGCCTTCCGAGGTCGCATCACGATTGCAGGTGGTTGCGCCGGTGAATGTTCCTAATCCCGTTTCATGGGCTGACGAGGAGAGGGATCTGACTGCCTGGCTTGGAAATGAGATGCAGCAGGAAGCTTTTGATAAATTGTATGCTCAGCTTCCTAAAATGAACCGATGTGCCGACTCCAAACTGTTGAAGGACTGGAATTATTTGCAGTGTAGCGACCATTTTTATTACATGTGTACAAAGTTTTTTTCCGACGGGGATGTGCATGCTTATTTTAATCCTTACGAGACTCCATACGAGGCTTTTATCAATTATATGAATGTACTCAGCGATTTTGCCATTCGCCTCAATGCGGCCGTTCCTTTTAGTTCGGAAGAGAAAGAAATCGCCAACTTGTCGGGAATACTTGAAGAGCGTGACCTGAAAATAAAGAAACTGGAAGAGGAGGTTCAAAAATTAAGAAGTAGAAAACGAACCACTGCCGCAAAGAGAACTGTAAAGAAGGAGGGGGTTGTTTCTAAAACGAAAGAGAAATCTCAGAAGGGATCTGCAAAAATGAAAAGTAAGAAATGAGTTTTGAAATTAAATTTTGAATGATGGATAGTTTTCTGAAGCCGGACTTTGTTTTTGAAACAAGTTGGGAAGTTTGTAATAAAACCGGTGGCATTCACACGGTGCTTTCATCGAAGGCGAATACTTTGGTGGAACAATTTCGGGATAATGTAATTTTTATTGGACCCGATGTCTGGCGCGGACAACACAAAAACCCTGAATTTCTACCCGATCCGGCATTGTTCCCCGGATGGCAGGATGTGCTGGGTCGTGAAGGTTTGCGGGTGAAAACAGGGCGTTGGAATATTCCGGGGCAACCTGTTGTGCTGTTGGTTGACTTCAGCCCTTTGGTGATCCGTAAGAATGAGATATTGGCCGGAATGTGGGAGAGCTTTAAGCTTGACAGCCTTTCCGGACAATGGGATTATGTGGAGCCGGTGCTTTTTGGGTACGCGGCCGGAATGGTTATTGAAAGTTTCTATAAATTTCGTATCCCTGACAGTGAGAAAGTGGTTGCTCATTTTAATGAGTGGATGACCGGTAGCGGAGCTCTTTATTTAAGGGACAATCTGCTTCAGGTTGGAACCATTTTTACCACTCATGCAACTGTAATTGGCCGGTCTCTTGCTGGTCATGGTGCCAATATCTATGAGCAACTTGATGAAATAGATGCCGATTCAAAAGCAGGAGAACTAAATGTGGTTGCGAAACATTCGATGGAAAAAACCACCGCCTGCAATGTGGATTGTTTTACTACTGTTTCGGAAATAACCGCCCGGGAATGCGCTCGCTTCCTGTCACGCGATGTGGATGTTGTCACACCCAATGGCTTTAATAATGGCATTGTTCCTGTGGGTGGTGAGTATGAGGCAAAACGTAAAAAAGCCAGGGAACGGCTCACTCAGGTGGCCGAGGCATTGCTTGGGATAAAAGTACGGGAAAATGCCTTGTTTATTGC
This sequence comes from Marinilabilia salmonicolor JCM 21150, assembly GCF_000259075.1. Lineage (GTDB taxonomy): Bacteria > Bacteroidota > Bacteroidia > Bacteroidales > Marinilabiliaceae > Marinilabilia > Marinilabilia salmonicolor. The sequence goes on along the minus strand of NZ_AJKI01000063.1, from coordinate 34,727 downwards.
CAATAGCGGCCGTTATGAATATCGGAATAAGGGAGCAGATGTTTTTCTGGACGTCCTGAAAAAACTCAATGAAGATAAATCAAATGACCGTGAGATTCTTGCTTTTGTATTGATTCCGGCCAATACTTATGGTCCTCGTAAAGATTTGATGACAAGGTTGTCGAAAGGAGATGGGCACACCCCTTTGCCCAATCCGTTTCTTACACATGGGCTTAATGATATTGGTTATGATCCGATTATTAATAAGATTCAGGATATTCATCTGAGTAATACAGGCCAGGAACGGGTGAAGTTGATTTTTGTGCCCAGTTACCTGAATGGTGATGATGGAATTTTTAATGTTTCCTATTATGATTTACTGGTGGGAATGGATCTCACTGTTTTTCCCTCTTATTACGAACCGTGGGGATATACACCACAGGAGAGTGTGGCCTTTGGGGTGCCAACCATTACAACAACTCTTGCAGGTTTTGGTGTTTGGGCATCAGGGCATTCCAAAGGAATTGCAGATGGCGTTGAGGTAGCTCCCCGGACCGACAGCAACTATCAGGAGGTAGTTGATCGCATTGCCGGAGTGGTGCAGGACTTTTCCTCAGAAAAAACTGAAGATGTCGATAATTACAGGGGAAAAGCGCGTGAATTGTCCAAATTGCTGGAGTGGGATTTGTTGATTAAGAATTACTATGAGGCTTTTGATTTTGCTTTGAAAGAGGTCAATAATCGTCGCGATAAGTTTAGAGCTGTTAAACGGGATGTCAGAGTTCGCTATGTGCCTGAAACCAGTCCTGTTCCGGGATGGAAAAAGCTTGTGGTGAAGTCCCGTCTTCCCGAAAGAATTAAGGTGTTGCATGAGTTAACACACAATCTGTGGTGGTCATGGAATTATTCTTTGATGGAGTTGTTTGAGGCCATCGATCCGCAAATATGGGAGGAAGTGGGGAAAAACCCGGTGCAATTATTGGATAAGGTTTCGTTTAACCGTTTGACAGAGTTGGCGTCTGATAAGGAATTTGTGGAAAAACTCGATGCCATATATGCCCGTTTCAGGGAATATATGGATAAGGATTTTACCCAAAATCCGCGTCTTGCTTATTTTAGTATGGAGTATGGGCTGAACAGTGTGCTGAAAATATACTCCGGCGGACTGGGGATCCTGGCCGGAGATTATCTGAAGGAAGCCAGTGATCGCGGAGTGAAAATGGTTGCTGTAGGTCTGTTGTATCGTTTTGGTTATTTCACACAGACTTTATCGATAAACGGTGAGCAAACCGCCGGTTACGAAGCACAGGATTTTTCTCAGTTGCCTCTTGAAGAGGTCAGAGGAGAGGACGGACATTCTCTGTTTGTCTCCATTGAACTCCCCGGTCGAAGTCTTCATGCTAAAGTATGGAAGGCTCAGATAGGCAGGGTGCCGTTGTACCTTTTGGATGCCGATGTGGATACCAATACTCCTGGCGATCGTCAGATTACCCATCAGTTGTATGGTGGCGATTGGGAGAACAGGCTTAAACAGGAAATACTGCTGGGTATGGGCGGAATTCGTTTGCTTCAGGCCCTGAATGCCCATGTGGATATTTTTCACATCAATGAGGGACATGCTGCACTTATTAATGTGGAGCGTTTGGTGGATCTGGTGGAGCAGAAATACAGCTTCGCCGAAGCAATGGAGATTGTCAGAGCTTCGTCCCTGTTTACTACACATACGCCTGTTCCTGCCGGTCATGATAAGTTTGAAGAGGATATGTTTCGTATTTATCTGCGGCATATTCCGGGGAAACTGAATGTTTCATGGGATGACTTTATGGATATGGGGCGTGAACATCATGGGGGTGATGAAAAGTTCTCGATGAGTGTGTTGGCTGCCAAAACATCTCAGGAAATGAATGGGGTGAGTGCTTTGCACGGAGATGTCTCCCGGAAGATGTTTCGAACCCTCTGGAGTGGTTATTTCCCTGATGAGTTGCATGTGGGACATGTTACCAATGGAGTGCATTATGGCACCTGGACTGTTTCAGAGTGGCAGGAATACTATAAAAAAGTTTTTGGAGATGATTTTCTTTCTGATGTTTCTAACATAGACTACTGGAAGAGAATTTATGATGTTCCGGACAGTGAGATATGGAGTATCCGCCACACCCTGAGAAAGAAACTGATGGATTTTATCAGGCAGCGGCTCGAAGGTAGCATGTCTAAGCGGCACGATTCACCCGGTCATATTGTTGAAGTGCTCGATATCCTGGATGAAGACGCGCTGACGATTGGTTTTGCCAGACGTTTTGCCACTTATAAAAGGGCTCACTTGCTTTTCCGTGATCTGGAAAGATTGTCTGAAATTGTGAATGATTTTGAACGTCCCGTTCAGTTTATATTTGCCGGAAAAGCACACCCTGCCGATGGCGGTGGACAGGCGCTTATCAAACAGATTGTGGAGATATCCAAACAACCTGAGTTTATCGGGAAGATCATCTTTTTGGAAAACTACGATATGGAACTGGCCAAAAGGCTGGTCAGTGGAGTAGATGTATGGCTCAATACTCCTACCAGACCATTGGAAGCCTCCGGAACCAGCGGTCAGAAAGCGGAACTCAACGGGGTGTTGAACTTTAGTGTGTTGGATGGTTGGTGGTACGAAGGTTTTGAAGAAGAAGCCGGATGGAGTCTTACCGAAAAGCGTTCTTTCGAAAATCAGGATTTTCAGGACGATCTGGATGCTGCCACCATTTACAGTATTCTGGAAAATGAAATTGTGCCTCTGTTTTATGATGTGGATAAAAACGATATCCCTGCCGGTTGGGTTCGGTATATCAAGAACTCCATTGCCCATATTGCTCCCCAGTTTACTACCCGTCGTATGATTGATGATTATCTTAACAGGTTTTACAATCCGATGTTTGAACGACTGGAGAGGTTATGCCTGAACGATTATGCTTTGGTTCAAGACATTGCCGGATGGAAGCGTCATGTGGCTGCCGGATGGAACGAAATTGAACTGGTGGAGGTGAATATGCCGGACATCGCTCGTCAGGAACTGGGGATTGGAGATATCTATACAGTAGATGTTAAGCTCAATCTTAAACAACTTGAAGGTGTTGATGTAGGACTTGAAATGTTGATTGTTGAATCAGCAGATGAGGAGTTTCCGCCTATTTTGCATAAAGAATCATTTAACGTGGTCAGTAAAGAAGGGGCGGTTGTTCATTATGAGATGAACTATAAATTGAATCTTCCCGGATCGTTTAAGTTTGGAATTCGGATGTTCCCGCGAAATGAGTTCCTTCCTCATCAACAGGATTTTGGACTGGTTCGCTGGTTCTGATTAACAGGGGGTGGTTCTCGGTTCTGTCGAAAACCACCCTTTTGTCTTTAGCCTGCTTTTTTTATGAATTGTTGTATTTATCAGATAGTTGGGCATCAGAATAAATTTTTTGTGAAGCGAAGTTCGACGAAGTCAATAAAACAGGCTAATAGATACTGGGAGTCGGAACTTTTTTCAAAATAAGGCCTGTTCTGTTGGGAATGTATAGCTTTAACTGATGCCCGTTGTTTGGGTTTCCGCCAACGGGTTCCGTAAAGTAAACAATATTTGGGTCTATCCGGTCAAACCCGCCGAATTCAGGATTGTCAGAATTCAGAAGAATTTTATATTTGCCCGGTGCCACCGGAATTCCGTAATCAGGGAATGATGCAGAGGGATGAAAGTTGAAGACCATCAGGAAATCTCCTCGGTTGAATACCAGTATTTTATCGTTCTCATTGGCCAGGTTGAGGTATGCAGGCAATGGATTCAGCACTTCTTCTCCAACGATCAGGTTGACCATTTCTTTGTCAAAGGTGGCCAGCCATTCGTATTTCAGTTCTTTATTGTCGGCAAGCCCCCATTGGCGCCTGGCGTATTTGTATGACCAGTTATTTCCTTCTCTGGGAAAGTCAATCCACTCCGGATGCCCGAATTCATTGCCCATGAAATTGAGGTAGCCCCCGTTTGCTGTGGTTAGTGTGATTAATCGGATGATCTTATGCAGCGAAATAGCCCGGTCAATGATGAGGTTAGGGGTTTCCTTACTCATATGGTCGTACATTTCCTTATCGGCCAGGCGGAAAATAATGGTCTTGTCACCGACCAGGGCCTGATCGTGTGATTCGGCGTATGAGATGGTGCGTTCTTCGGGGCGATGCTGCGATAGTTCATGAAAAAGAGCGTGCATATTCCAGTTCTCATCCGGTTGGTCTTTGATAAGTTTTATCCAGAAGTCCGGAACCCCCATTGACAAACGAAAGTCAAATCCAAGACCTCCTTCTTCAGGAGGTGCACCCACACCGGGAAATCCACTCATTTCCTCCGCAATGGAAATTGCATGGGGCTTCAACTGATGAATCAAATGATTGGCCAGCATCAGGTAAACCAGTGCATTTCTGTCCTGACTCCCGTCAAAATAGTCGTTGTAGTTGGTGAATGCTTTTTCCAAACCATGATGGGTATAGAGCATACTTGTGACTCCATCGAACCGAAATCCGTCAAAATGAAACTCTTCAATCCAATAGCGGCAGTTCGACAGTAAAAAGGACATCACTTCCCTTTTTCCATAATCGAAACACCGTGAATCCCAGGCCGGATGAAAACCACGTCCGCCCGGATAGAAATACTGATCAAGCGTCCCGTCAAATCTGCTTAGCCCTTCTTCTTCATTTTTTACCGCATGAGAATGCACTATGTCCATGATGATAGCCATTCCCATTTCATGGGCTTTGTTGACAAGGTTTCGAAGTTCTTCAGGAGTGCCAAAACGACTGCTTGGGGCAAAGAAATTGGAAACGTGGTATCCGAAGCTGCCATAATAGGGGTGTTCCTGAACGGCCATCAGCTGAATGACGTTATAGCCGGCTTCCTTTATGCGGGGAAGGACGTTTTTCGTAAACTCGTCGTAGGTTCCAACTTTCTCATCCTCCTGCGCCATTCCCACATGAGCTTCATAGATGAGCGGATGCTTGATTTCCGGATGAAAATCCTTGTCGGTCCAGTAAAAGGGATCTTTGGGCTGCCAGACCTGTGCGCTGAAAAGGAGTGTTTCGGGATCCTGTACAACTCTTCTGGCATAGGCAGGCAGACGAAATCCGGCTCCGAATTCCCATTCCACGAAGAGTTTGAAATAATCACCGTGTTTGAAGGTGGTGTGCGGAAGGAAAATTTCCCAGACCCCATGATCTCTGCGTTGAAGACGATAGGTATTGCTGGGTTTCCAGTTGCAAAAGTCGCCGATGAGGTATATGGCCGTTGCATTGGGTGCCCATTCGCGAAAAACCCATCCTTCACTGTAGGAGTGCAAACCAAAAAAGAGGTGATTTCCAGAAAAGGGAATAATTCCGTCGTGAGAGTCGGTTAATTCATCCAGAATGTCGTTGTATTCGGTCAGAGTGGCTTCAATGGCCCCACGATGAGGAGCCAGCCATCCGTCTTTTTCGATTAAGGGTATTTTTTTCATAATTCCGGCTTTATTCTGCAATATACTATAATTGCAGACAAAGGGTAGAATCGAATGACCTAAAAAATACCGTTCTTTTTAAGTTTTTCAATATCTTCCGGGGTGTCAACCGACCAGCTCTCGAATTCTGTTTTACGTGTGGATATTACATATCCGTTTTCGAGCCATCTTAATTGTTCCAGAGATTCTGCTTTTTCGAGGGCTCCTTGTTCCAGCATCGTAATGTCCCTTAGTACATCGGTTCGGTAGGCATACAATCCAATGTGAATGAGGTATTTGTGTCTGTTGTGCCACTCTTTTTCCGGGACATTTCGGAAGTAAGGAATTGGGGAGCGGCTGAAATAAAGTGCCTGGGCATTTTTATTTAAAACAACCTTGGGTTTGTTGGGATCAAAAAGTTCCTCGTTGTTTTTTAGTGGTTTAACAAGGGTTGCAATTTCAGTATCGGCATTGTGAAAACAGGAGGTAAGTTTTTCAATTTGTTCCGGCTGAATAAATGGTTCATCCCCCTGGATATTTACAACCACTTTAAAGCTTCTCCCGGTCTCCTGCTCGAGGTTGTTGAGTGCCTCGGTGCACCGGTCTGTTCCACTTTGGTGGTTTTCCGAGGTCATTACTACTTTCCCTCCAAAGGCTTTTACTGCATCAAAGATTCGCTGGTCGTCGGTTGCAACCACGACCTGACTCAGGACCTGTGAGGTTTGGTGATAAACCCGTTGAATCATAGATGTTCCTCCGATGTCGGCCAGGGGCTTTCCCGGGAATCTTGTGGATGCATATCTGGCGGGAATAATTCCTAAAATATCGTCTTTATTCATTTCGTGTCAGTTTTATGTGTTTTACCGGACAATAAGAAAATATTTGACAGGCCGGAATTCAGGTAAAATTACTATTTTGTTTGGAGAATTTCTATTTTCGGGAGTTTCCAAATTGAAAAACAGTTGAAGAATTGTAACTTTGTCAGTTGGTACTGAAAAAATAGCAGTTAAATATGGTCAATATACAGCAAATCAAGCAAAGGTTTGGAATTATAGGTAATTCAGAAGCCCTTAACAGAGCCATTGATGTTGCCGTTCAGGTGGCACCAACTGATTTGTCGGTGCTAATTACCGGGGAGAGTGGTACGGGAAAGGAGTCTTTTCCTCAAATCATTCATCAGCACAGCATTCGTAAGCATGGAGCTTATGTGGCCGTAAACTGTGGTGCTATTCCGGAGGGAACCATTGACTCAGAGCTCTTTGGCCATGAAAAGGGTGCTTTTACGGGGGCTTATTCCGATCGGAAGGGATATTTTGAGGAGGCCAATGATGGAACTATCTTCCTGGATGAAATAGGGGAGTTGCCCCTGGCTACACAGGTGCGGTTGTTGCGTGTCCTTGAAACAGGTGAGTTTATGAGGGTTGGTTCTTCCCGGATTCTGAAAACCAATGTGCGTGTGGTGGCTGCGACCAATGTAAACCTGGAAAAAGCCATTCAGGAAGGTGAATTCAGGGAAGACTTGTTCTACAGGCTCAACTCGGTGCCCATAATAATTCCCCCTTTGCGTGACAGAGTTGAGGATATTTATTTGTTGTTTCGCAAGTTTGCTTCCGATTTTGCTGACCGTTACCGGATGCCTGCTGTGAAACTGGATGAAGGTGCGCGGGAGATGCTTGAGCGCTATCGCTGGCCCGGAAACATCAGACAATTGAAAAATATTACCGAGCAGATTTCCATTATTGAGAAGGAGCGGGTATTGACAGCTCTGAATATGGAAAAGTATCTTCCTTACCATTCTGGAGGCAATTTGCCTGCTGTTGTGGGGAAAAAAGAAAACTCGCAGGGTGCTGACTTTTCCAATGAAAGAGAGATCCTGTATAAAGTGCTTTTTGATATGAAGCGCGATATGAATGATCTGAAAAAGCTGGTACTTGAGATTATGCAACACGGGAATGATGTGAGTCTGAAAGGGGAGAATGCCGAAATTATTCAGAATCTTTATCAGGAATCGGGAGAAGATTTGCAACGGGCAGCTCCGTTGGTAAATCAGGGAGCCATGGTGCCTTACAATAAGACTGCTTCTGCACCACCGGTTAATGAGGAACATCATATTGAAGACACCGAAGAGTTTGTGGAAGAATCACTTTCTTTGGAGGAAAAAGAGGTGGAGCTGATTGAAAAAGCCCTGGAAAAGCATGGGGGAAGGAGAAAAAACGCCGCTAAAGAACTGGGAATTTCAGAACGAACGCTTTACAGAAAAATTAAGGAACATAATATTGACGGATGATGATTTGGAGAAAAATAAATATGATGTTGGCAGCTTTTTCTTTGCTGCTTTTGCCGGTTTTGCAGGGCTGTGCTATTCAGGTAACATTTGACGGGGCTTCCATCCCGGAAAATGTGAATACTGCTTCGGTGCAATTGTTCGAAAATCGTGCTGCTTATGTAAATCCGGTTCTCAGTCAGACTTTTACTGAAGGATTGAAAGATCGCATCATCAACGGATCAAGACTTACGTTGGCGGATGGAACGGGAGATGTGGATTTTTCCGGAGAAATAACCGGATACGATACAGAACCATTGGCCATTCAAGCGGATGCCGTTTCTACTGAAACCCGACTGACTGTCAGGATTAATGTCAGGTATGAAAATTTTAAAGACCCGGAGAAAAGTTGGGAGTCTTCGTTTTCGGCCTATCGTGACTTCCCCAGTGAGCAAAATATTACTGCCATTGAGGGAGAACTGGTAGCAGAAATAGTGGAAGAATTGACTGAAAATATTTTTAATAAAGCTTTCGCCGACTGGTAAAAATTTTGCTCTATGAGCCGCATGCGTTTAATTGAATTTCTTTCTCATCCTGAAAAACTGGACGAAAAATCCCTTGAGACATTACGGGAAGCCCTGGACGCATATCCGTTTTTTCAGGCCGGACGTATGCTATGGGTTAAAAATCTTTACCAGCTCGATCATATTCGGTACAATAATGAATTAAAGCTTTCGGCGGCATTTATTCCAGATCGTTCAAAATTATTCTTCCTTATCAATGATGCTTTTTCTTCACTCTCAGCGCCTGAGTCCGGGGATGAAGAAAATGAGAAAAAGGATGCTCCTGCAGTTTTTCCTGTTGTTAGTGAAGATAATCCGGAGAAGGATCAGGCGTTATCCGACAATTATGAAGAGACTGATGATTCAGGGAAAAACCTGGATCAGGTGGTGGGTGCCGAAGCGAATTATTTTGATGTGGATGATTCCTTCACTACTCTTTCGGGAAATCTTGTTGATTTCTCCCTGTCAAGACATGAGGATAATGAAAACGTAACCGAACCGCAGGAAGAACCACAGGCAGAACCGCTGCCGGCCTCGAAGAGTGATTTTCTTGATTATGAGAAAGAGGTTGTCTCTTCTGCTTACTCTCTGGAAACGGAGATTGCACCGGATAAACCTGATTTTTCTGCTCCGCATTCGTTTTCCGAATGGTTGGAATTAATGAAGTATCAGTCTTCTGTCTCGTCTCAGGTCGATGAAGAGGATAAACAGGCAGAGAAAAAGAAGCCGGACAAAATGGATTTGATAGATAACTTTCTGAATAGCGGGGGAAGTCAAAAACGCATCGTCCCTAAGGAGTCAGGAGAAAGTTCCAATGAGGACTTTTCAGCCCGGAGTGGTGTAGAGAGTGATGATCTGATGACCGAAACATTAGCCAATATTCATATCAAACAAAAAAGATATCAGAAAGCAGTGGAGATATTCGAACGTTTGCGCTTGAAATATCCCGAAAAAAGTGTTTACTTTGCACGTCGTATAAAAGAGATGGAAGATCTTATTAATAATCAGTAATTAAGAAAGATATGTATCAGTTTGTTTCAGTTTTGGTAATTCTGGTGAGTATAATGTTGGTATTGATTGTACTTGTTCAGAATTCCAAAGGTGGTGGTCTGGCCTCCAATTTTTCGGCCTCTAATCAGGTAATGGGAGTGCGTAAAACGGCCGACTTCCTTGAAAAGGCTACATGGTCCTTGGCCAGTGGTCTGCTGGTTCTCGCTTTTGTTTCAGTTATGGTATTGCCACGCGGAGAGATGCAATCGGGAGCTGCAATTGATGAAGAAATTCAAAATATGAATGTTCCTTCTCAGGAATTGCCGGATTTTGGTGTAGGTGGTGAAGATGCTGCCGGCGATAGCTTGTAAGAAGTTGTTCAAAGAAAAAATGACAGAGTGTCAGCAGGTGCTGACACTCTTTTTTTTGCATTTTTTTGAAAGTTTTTGCCTGGAATACTGTTAAACGGTTGATTGCCATGGCGTGCTTTGTCCGGTCTTGTTCTTGTTTATGGTTAATTGGGATGACAGGAATTACTTCTGGTTTTTGAATAGCGTGCAAAAATGTCTGGTTTTTATATGTGAATACGCCTTTACGCCATTTGGCATAATTTGTGAATAAATAGGCTTCGGAATAATTAATTTGTTTAACGTCTAAATAAAATAGAAATGTCAACATTGAAAGGTAGAATTCTTGCCGGTAAGGTTTTGGTGAAACCACAGGCAGCCGAAGAAAAAACTTCAAGCGGAATTATCATTCCCGATTCAGCAAAAGAAAAGCCATTGAAAGGCGAAGTAGTGCTGACCGGGGCCGATAAAAAAGACGAGACTATGGAAGTTAAGCCCGGTGATGTGGTTTTGTATGGTAAGTATGCCGGAACAGAACTGAATATCGATGGTGAGGATTATTTGCTCATCTCACAATCCGACATTCTTTACATTGCTTAATTATCGATTTGAATATTTCGGAAGGATAACCGATTTTTCAGAAAAATTAAAACATTAAAAAAAATAAGGAATATGGCTAAAGAAATAAAATTTGATATTGACGCCCGCGAAAGACTTCAGAAGGGTATCGATCAGCTGGCCAACGCTGTGAAAGTGACTTTGGGACCTAAAGGTCGTAATGTGGTTATCGACAAAAAATACGGTGCACCGCAAATCACCAAGGATGGTGTGACTGTAGCAAAAGAAATTGAACTTTCTGAGCCTTATGCCAACCTGGGTGCCCAGATGGTAAAAGAAGTGGCTTCCAAAACCGGTGATGATGCAGGTGATGGTACCACTACTGCTACCGTTTTGGCTCAGTCTATTGTAAGAGTAGGTCTGAAAAACGTTACTGCAGGTGCCAACCCAATGGAGCTGAAGCGCGGTATTGATTTAGCTGTTGCCAAAGTTGTGGAAAATATCCGCAAACAAGCTAAAGTTGTTGGTGAAGATAACAGCAAAATTGAGCAGGTTGCCCGTATTTCTGCCAACAATGACGTGGAAATTGGTCGTCTGATTGCAGAAGCCATGGAGAAAGTTGGCCATGAAGGGGTAATTACCGTAGAGGAAGCAAAAGGTATCGAAACTACCGTTGAAGTGGTGGAAGGTATGCAGTTCGATCGTGGTTACATCTCTCCCTATTTTGTGACCAATACTGAGAAAATGCAGGCAGAACTGGATAATCCATATATCCTTATTCACGATAAGAAAATCAGTACTATGAAGGATTTGCTTCCTGTGTTGGAGCAGACTGCTCAGTCAGGTCGTCCTTTGTTGATTATTTCTGAAGATGTGGACGGGGAAGCTCTCGCAACATTGGTTGTAAACCGTTTGAGAGGATCTCTGAAAGTAGCTGCTGTTAAAGCGCCCGGTTTTGGTGATCGTCGTAAAGAAATGCTGCAGGACATCGCTGTGTTGACAGGCGGTACTGTAATTTCCGAAGAAACTGGTTTGAAGTTGGAAAATGCAACCATAGAGATGCTTGGACAGGCAGAGAAAGTCACCATCGACAAGGAAAATACAACCGTTGTCAATGGTCTGGGTGACAAAGATGCCATTGACCAGCGTGCTCAGCAGATCAAAGCTCAGATTGCCAACACCACTTCCGACTATGATAAAGAGAAGCTTCAGGAACGTCTGGCCAAGTTAGCTGGTGGTGTTGCTGTACTTTACGTAGGTGCTGCATCAGAGGTTGAGATGAAAGAGAAGAAAGACCGTGTGGATGATGCTCTGAGTGCAACCCGTGCCGCAGTTGAGGAAGGTATCGTTCCAGGTGGAGGTGTGGCTTACATTCGTGCCATTGCTGATCTGGAAGATCTGAAAGGTGAGAATGAAGATCAGACTACAGGTGTGGAGATTGTGAAGCGTGCCATTGAGGAGCCTTTACGTCAGATCGTTGCCAATGCAGGCAAAGAAGGTGCTGTGATTGTCCAGAAAGTAAAAGAGGGTAAAGATGCATATGGCTATAACGCCCGCATCGACGAGTATCAGGACTTCTTTGAGTCCGGAGTGATTGATCCGGCGAAAGTGACCCGTGTGGCACTTGAGAATGCTGCCTCTATTGCCGGAATGTTCCTGACTACCGAGTGCGTTTTGGTTGAAGAGAAAGAAGATGAACCAGCTCCAATGCCTAACCCGGGAATGGGTGGTGGCATGCCGGGCATGATGTAATCATAACAGACCATTGTCTGTCAAATAAAAAGGGTGCTTTGCGGCACCCTTTTTTTGCTTCTTAAAGGTTTCTTTTTCTAACCGAGCTAATACATAAGACAGGTAAGGTGGAAACAGGCTGTTGCTTAAAGACCTTCGGCCTTTTTAAAACATAACAACATTATGTATTCCTTTAAAAGGAAAAAGCCTTGCTTTTTGGAGGACTGGATTATTTATAAATTATCTATTACAATGTTCAAATACCTGCTAAGAAAAGGCGTCCTCAATAAAATTGATTTGAAAATGGGTCACTATTTCCGACATCAATTTTCTTTGCGGGTGCCTGTATTTATTGGTGATTGCACATTGCATAACGAAAAACTCATGAATCGAAGATCGACGAGGTCAATAAACCAGGGAGACTTCTTTCCTTTTCCTCTTTTTCTACTCTCTATTCTCTATTCATCATTCTCTTTCTTATACCATTTCACAAAAGCCTTCAGCCCGTCTTCAAGTCTTACCTGAGGTTGGTAACCCAAAAGATTTTGGGCTTTGCTGATGTCGGCAAAAGTCACATCCACATCGCCCGGTTGCATGGGTAATCGCTTTATCTTTGGTTTAGTTGCTGTGGCTTCAGCGATTTTTGTGACAAGGTCATTTAGTGAAATCGGATGGTTATTTCCCAGATTAACGGTTTCAAAAACATTGTTGTGTGACATCAGATAGTCAACAGCGCCACAAATTCCTGCAACGGTATCGCTGATAAAGGTATAATCCCGTGAGGTGGATCCGTCTCCGAAAAGGGTTAGCGGGGTGTCCTCAAACATCATTTTTGTAAATTTATGAATGGCCAGATCCGGGCGCTGACGAGGCCCGTAAACGGTGAAAAACCGCATATTTATGATATCCGTTTCGTAAAGATGATGCCATGTGTGATTCAGTAACTCGCAGGCCTTTTTGGAAAATGCATAAGGTGAAATAGGATTGTCCACAATAAGGTTTTCGTGCCAGGGAGTTTTTAGATTGTTGCCATAAACGGAAGAAGAACTGGCAAAGGCCAGTTTCTTTATTTGATATTTCTCCATGGCACTTAATACAATTCTGGTGCTGGTAATATTGTTTTCGATGTAACTTTGCGGATCCTGAATGCTGGGTCGTACGCCGGCTTTTCCTGCAAGATGGATAACAATGTCTGCCCCTTTTGAGAAAATTTGACTTGTGGATTCCTCCCCGGTTAGGTCATTTTCAAAGAATGAAAATGAGGGATGATTGATGAAGTCTGAAAGATTTTTTCGTTTTATTGCCGGATCATAGAAGGGATCAAAGTTGTCAATTCCGGTAACGATATGTCCCCTGGAAAGTAATGTTTCAGTTAAATGTGAGCCAATAAATCCAGCACAACCGGTTACTATAATTTTATACATGGTGGTTTATCTTTTTCAAGATGCTATTTTAACCTATTTTGGGGTCAAATTCAAGTCAGTACCGGGTTTTATTTTCCAAACACATCAAATCTTTGGTGAGTAATATGTTTTTCAGGGATATAGTTGTTTGGTTCTGCTTTTTTTAGGCTCAGCCTTAATCCTGGTCTAAACCTGATTTCAATCTCTCTTTAAGTCTTTCTCTAAGCTTATCATCCTAAAGTGCTTTTATTTGTGGTTATGCGATTTAATTTGAATATCTTTGCAGCCTGAAATTGGGATAGTAGTTTTTAGTGGAAGTGACTGCTATCGTTGTACCGAAGGCAAAGCGCTTTCGATAAGCTTATTGAAAAACATTTTCTTATATATGGATCACATAAGGAACTTTTGCATTATTGCCCACATTGATCATGGAAAGAGTACGTTGGCAGACAGATTACTTGAGCGGACCAAAACTGTAACGGACAGGGAACTGCTTGAGCAAACTCTGGACAGTATGGATCTTGAGCGTGAGCGTGGCATTACCATTAAAAGCCATGCCATTCAGATGCAATATCCCAAAGATGACAAGGTATTTACTTTAAATCTGATTGATACCCCCGGACACGTGGATTTTTCTTACGAGGTATCCCGATCTATTGCAGCATGTGAAGGAGCCTTGCTTATTGTGGATGCGACCCAGGGGATTCAGGCACAAACTATTAGTAACCTCTATCAGGCAGTGGATCATGATTTAACCATCATTCCGGTGCTGAACAAAATGGATATGGATAGTGCGATGCCCGAAGAAGTGGAAGATCAGATCATTGATTTGATTGGTTGCGATCGCAGTGAGATTATCCGTGCAAGCGGAAAAACAGGAATGGGTGCGGAGGAGATTCTTGAAGCAATTGTTGAGCGTATTGCCCCTCCGGTGGGAGATCCCAAGGCCCCTCTGCAGGCGCTTATTTTTGATTCTGTGTTTAATAGTTTTCGGGGAATTATTGCCTACTTTAAGGTGGTCAACGGAGAAATCAGAAAGGGAGATAAGGTTAAGTTTGTAAACACCGGGAAAGAGTACGAGGCAGATGAAATAGGGACCTTGAAGCTGGGAATGGTTCCGCAGAAGGTTCTCAAAACAGGAGATGTGGGGTATATTATTTCCGGTATTAAAACCAGTAAGGAGGTAAAGGTTGGTGATACCATTACGCATGTAGCCCGTCCGTGCGATAAAGCCATTTCCGGTTTTGAGGAGGTGAAGCCTATGGTGTTTGCCGGAGTTTACCCTATCGATACTGATGATTACGAAGATTTGCGTACTTCTATTGAGAAATTGCAACTCAATGATGCATCTCTGACTTTTCAGCCGGAGTCATCTGTTGCTTTGGGATTTGGCTTTCGTTGCGGCTTTTTGGGAATGCTTCATATGGAGATTGTTCAGGAGAGGCTTGATCGGGAGTTCGATATGGATGTTATAACCACGGTGCCTAACGTGCCTTACAAGGTGCATACAAAGCAGGGGGAGGTTCTTGAAGTACATAATCCTTCAGGGCTTCCGGAACCAACTATTATTGACCGGGTAGAAGAACCTTTCATCAAAGCACAGATAATTACCCAGGCCGATTATATCGGTCCGGTTATGAGCTTGTGTCTGGGGAAACGTGGTGAGTTGATTAATCAACACTATCTTACATCTGACAGGGTGGAACTGAGTTATGAGATGCCGCTTGCCGAAATTGTTTTTGATTTTTACGATAAGCTGAAGAGTATTTCCAAAGGGTATGCATCATTTGATTATTACACTACCGGCTATCGTACTTCAAAGCTGGTTCGTCTGGATATCTTGTTGAACGGAGAGCCTGTGGATGCACTTTCCACGCTGACACATTTTGACAATGCTTATCCTTTTGGTCGCAGGATGTGTGAGAAACTGAAAGAATTGATCCCCCGTCAGCAATACGATGTGGCCATTCAGGCAGCCATTGGTGCTAAAATTATTGCTCGTGAAACAGTAAAAGCACTTAGAAAAGATGTAACTGCCAAATGTTACGGGGGAGATATATCCCGTAAGCGTAAATTGTTGGAAAAACAGAAGAAAGGAAAGAAGCGGATGAAACAGGTTGGAAATGTGGAAGTACCTCAGAAGGCCTTCCTGTCGATTTTGAAACTCGATTAAACGATACAAAAGATAGAAAAGATAGAAAAACCGGAGCAAAATTTTGTTCCGGTTTTTTTATTGGTTTTCATCCGTATAATATTAACCTGTTAAGGTTGGATGAAGTTCGCATGCAAGAACTTTCTCATGTTCTTATGAAGCAATTTTTGCTATGCTTGATTCAGTGGCTGCCAACAAAAATCCCCGGTCCGTAATACACTAGGTGTACCGAACCGGTTGTTTTTTGAAATATCCCGACCAGAGAAGGAGTTTAAAGAACCAGCTTATATCCTTTGCCGTGAACGTTGATGATTTCAACGGCAGGCTCTTCTTTGAGGTGTTTTCTCAGTTTGGTAATATAAACGTCCATGCTGCGGGCATTGAAGTAATTATCGTCCACCCAGATGGTTTTTAATGCAAAGTTACGCTCCAATACTTTGTTGGCGTTATTGCAAAGCAACTTCAGCAATTCTGATTCTTTGGTTGTCAGTTTTACAACTTTTTCGCCATCAATCAATTGCTGTTTCTGTGTGTCGAACTTGAATTTTCCGAGCTGAAACACTTCCTGGTTGGCCAGTCCGCCTTTGGTACGGCGTAAAATAGCTTCGATGCGGAACAACAACTCTTCCATGCTGAACGGCTTGGCGATGTAATCGTCGGCGCCAATTTTAAAGCCCTGAAAGATGTCTTCTTTCATCGATTTAGCAGTAAGGAAAATAATGGGCACATCAGTGTTAACCATTCTTATTTCCTTGGCCAGTGTGAAGCCGTCTTTCTTAGGCATCATAACATCAAAAATACAAACATCGTATTTTTTGTTCATGAATGCATCGTAACCCTGTTCCCCATCGGGCATAAGGTCCGTTTCATAGCCTTTTGCTTCAAGATATTCGCGAAGCAACATGCCTAAGTTCTCATCGTCTTCGGTCAGGAGAATTTTATATTCTTTTTCCATTCCTTGGTACTTTTAAAAGGTAAAAATATTTCAAATTTAGTGCCTGAATTCAGTTCACTTTCAACGTTAATGGTTCCGCCGTGATCTTCCACGATTTTTTTAACATAAGCAAGACCCAAACCAAATCCTTTCACGTTGTGTATATTTCCGGTGGGTACCCGGTAAAACTTTTCAAAGATACGTTTTAAATTCTCTTTTGAAATACCCAGTCCGTTATCCTGAATCGAAATTACGATTCCTCCTTTGGGCCTATTCCATGTTTTTACATGAAAAATGGGCTTTCCCCGGCGGTATTTAAGGGCATTATCCAATAAGTTATGGATAACGTTGGTGAAATGAACTTCATCCACATATGCCGTCGGGTTTTTAGCATCCAGCTTTTCCAGAATCTGGCCGTCTTTATTCTCAACTTTCAGCTTAAAGTTATTGGTTACGGAGGTAATTAGTTCATTAATATTGACTTTTTTAATCTTTAAACTACCGCTTCCCTTTTCAAAGATAGCCATTTGCAGGACTTTTTCAACCTGAAATCCAAGTCTTTTACTTTCGTCCTGAATGACGCCTGATATATGTTTCAGACTATCAGGGCTTTTGGCAACTGAAATGTCTTTTAACATTTGTGATGCCAAAGAGATTGTGGATATGGGTGTCTTGAATTCATGGGTCATGTTGTTGATGAAATCATTTTTAATTTCATCCAGTCGCTTCTGTTTTACAATAATAACAATTGTAAGAATAGATGCCAAAACCATGATAAGGGTAAAGACAGCACTTGGCAGAACCATCCCCATGGAGTCCATGATGTAATTGGGCCGCTGTGGAAAATAGAGTTGAATGTGGTTGGCCTTTGGGTGAAGGTCGTTGGGGAACAGGTATTTTTGGTAAATTACATTGGCCTCTTTTTCATCAAAACCGGCGGTGGACATTACCCTGTTTCCTCTGGAATCCACAATTGAGAACTCGTAAGGTAGTTTAATGCCACGTTCTTCAAATTCTTTCAGAAGAAATGCATCTACCAGTTCCCGATCCACTCGCTGGCCTATGGGAACATCATCAAACAAGTCCTTGAGCAATCGGCGGCGTTGTTCCTCCATCATGTTGCGAACTTGAATCTGGATGTTGTTGAAGGCTGTAGCTAATGGGTCAGTAGCTTCTGACTTATTGTAAATCATCGGGGTAGTCTCCCTATAGGAAAAAACCAGGGAGTCTTTCTTATAGGTGGAAAGTTCTGTATCCATCTTTGATCCCTGGATGAAGAAGTCGAAAGTGATGTCCAGCTGAGGAATTTCTTCGGACTGAAGATTGTTTCTATTGCCTGAAAAATATTTGTTTTCTTTCCGGAGATTTTCAGGGAGTTTATTGATGGGGTTTAATTTCAACTGAGCGCCCAATCGTGAGGTTTCGTTAATCTCCAGTCTGGAGATAACCTGATCCATGGTTTGCCTCACGGTCTGGTCAAAATGCTCCTCTTTGATTTTTGTGGCATTCTTAATCCAAAGGGTTTGAATGTATATCAGCCCTGAAAGTGTGAATGCTATAATAACGGTTAATACCCAAATGAATTTCCTGCTCATGCTACAAAAATAACGGGTTGTTTGGGATTTTCCTTTTGATTAACATTAATTAACTCTATGCGTTGATTTTCAGTTAATAAAGGTTGTCGGAGGCAGCATAATCTTCGTCTGGCAATTCCAGTGTCTCCACATTTTCGAGTGCTTCGTTGGCTGCTTTTTGTTCCGCTTCTTTTTTCGAGTTTCCTGTTCCCTGTCCTGAAACCTGGTTCCTGATAATGGCTTTGGCGATAAATACAGGTCCGCTTTCTTTAGGATCCGGATACTCTTCAGTGACGAATTGAATCGGACATTTATGTTTTTGTCCCCATTCGATGAGAATGGATTTGTAGTTGGTATCGTTTTCTACAATTTGTTGCAAATCCAGATAGCGGTTGAGGATGCGGTTGCGAACAAATTTTCTGGCACTTCCATATCCTTTGTCCAGAAATATGGCTCCAATCATTGCTTCAAGGGCATCACCCAGAATATGTGTTTGCGATATATCACCAGGTGGGTGAAACTTTATCCAGTTGTTCAAGCCCATGTTTAGAGCAATCTGGTTGAGATTTACCCGGCTGACTATGCGGGACCTGGTTTTGGTAAGGAAACCTTCATCTTCCGAAGGGAAAAGCGCATAAAGTTCCTGGGCTACAATGGCTCCAAGGATAGCATCTCCCAAATATTCAAGACGTTCGTTGTTGTAAGGCTCGTTGGAGGATTTCCGTCTGAGAACTGATTTGTGTACCAGGGCCTGCCGGTAAAGTTCGGTTTTTCCGGGACGGATACCGGTGACAGAATTTATAAATCCATAAAACCTCCTTCCCTGGCGGGAAAAAAGTTTTATGGATTTGAAAAGTGGTATAAACACAACTTAATCTAATGCTTTGAATACCACACATGCATTGTGACCTCCGAATCCGAATGTGTTCGACATTGCCACTTTGATTTTTCTCTCCTGTGCCTTGTTGGGCGTAAGATTGAGTTTTGGATCAATTTCCGGATCCAGTTCAAACTGGTTGATAGTCGGAGGAACGATGCTGTTCTTCATAGCCAGAATCGATGCAATGGCTTCAATGGCCCCGGTAGCACCCAGAAGGTGTCCGGTCATCGATTTGGTGGAACTGATATTCAGTTTGTACGCGTGATCTCCAAAAAGCCTTTGAATGGCCAGTGGCTCAGCGATGTCTCCCAATGGGGTGGATGTGCCGTGAACATTGATGTAATCAACCTCCTCACGATTGATATTGCCATCCTTGAGTGCATTTTCCATTACTCTTTGAGCCCCTTTACCTTCCGGATGGGGAGCTGTAATGTGGTGAGCATCGGCAGTCATACCGCTACCAACCAGTTCGCAATAGATTTTTGCACCGCGTTTCACGGCATGTTCATATTCTTCTATTACCAGGGCTCCGGCGCCTTCACCCATAACAAATCCGTCACGGCCTTTGTCGAATGGACGAGAAGCTGTTGCCGGGTCATCATTGCGGGTTGAAATTGCCTGCATGGCATTAAAACCGCCTACACCTGCTTCATTGATCGCAGCTTCTGAACCACCTGTGATAAACATTTCTGCCTTTCCCAGGCGGATAAGGTCAAAAGCGCTGCCAATGGCATGTGATGCCGAGGCGCAAGCCGATACTGTTCCGTAGTTGGGCCCGCGAAATCCATACTTTATCGAAATATGACCTGCTGCAATGTCAGAGATCATTTTCGGGATAAAGAAAGGATTGAAACGGGGAACTTCGTTGTTCTTAACAAAACCACGGGTTTCATCGAGGAAAGTGATGATGCCACCAATACCTGCACCCCAGATGACGCCTGCCATATCCTGGTCTATGGTCTGGAGATCGATACCGGAATCCTGGAATGCCTGCTCAGCTGCAATGACTGCAAACTGAGCAAACATATCCATTTTTCTTGCCTCTTTACGATCGAAGTAATCGGTTGCTTTGTAGTCTTTAACCTCGCAAGCAAATTGTGTTTTAAATGGGGTGGCGTCAAATCGAGTAATGGGTGCAGCACCACTTACTCCTTGAACCAGGTTGTTCCAATACTCATCGACGGTTTTCCCAATCGGGGTAATGGCGCCCATCCCTGTAACTACTACTCTTTTTAACTCCATAACTGCTTTTAAAGTATAACTCTACTTTTTTGACTAATTACTTTGCATTTTCTTCAATGTAAGCAATGGCGTCACCCACTGTACCGATGTTTTCTGCCTGATCATCAGGAATTGCGATGTTGAATTCTTTTTCGAATTCCATGATCAGCTCTACAGTGTCAAGAGAGTCAGCACCGAGGTCGTTGGTGAAACTGGCTTCGTTTGTTACTTCTGTTTCGTCAACTCCCAACTTGTCTACAATAATTGCCTTAACTCTTGATGCAATGTCTGACATAGCTTTAAATTTTAAGTTAATAATTGAAAATTTGGTTTTAAAACAACTGTGCAAAGAAAAAGATTTGCCCAAAATAAATCAAATATTCCTCAAAGGAAATTAGTTTTCAGGCCTCTTTTTTCTAATTTTGACGGGGCAAAAATACTAATTTTTTACAAGATAAAAATTTGATAATGAAGAATATTGTTCTTTTCGCTTCGGGGTCGGGTACCAATGCGGAAAATATTGCACTTTTTTTTCGGAATGTCCCCGGAGTTGAAGTTTCGTACGTTTTCTCCAACCGGTCGAATTCGGGGGTGCTTGAACGGGCTAAAAAGCTTAATATAAGAACTTTTGTTTTCGATCGCAAGATGTTTTTTGATTCAAATGAGGTGTTAAACCGTCTTTCTGAAATTTCTCCGGATTTGATTGTTTTAGCCGGTTTTCTGTGGTTGATTCCCGAAAAGATGGTTAAAGCGTTTCCCAATCGGATAGTAAATATTCATCCCGCGTTGCTTCCAGCCTATGGTGGCAAGGGGATGTATGGAGATCGGGTGCATCAGGCTGTTATTGATAATGGAGAAAAGGAGTCCGGCATAACCATCCATTATGTGAACGAAAAATACGACGAGGGCAATGTTATTTTTCAGGGAAAATGTCCTGTTGAACAGCATGATACCCCGGCTACCCTGGCTTCAAAAATACATGAACTGGAGTATGAGCATTATCCGCGGGTTATAAATGAGTTGCTGGAGAATCAGTAGTTTCTTTTTTATGCTCCATATAACCTGTGGTCAGACTGTCCAGTTCGTTTTTCCATGGCCGGATGTATTGCAGATATTGTTCCATCCGTCCTTCATAGATGGGCTCTACAGGAGGAGCTTCCATTTTTAGCGGATCCATGGGCCTGCCGTTTTTATATACCCGGAAATCCAGGTGTGGGCCGGTTGCCAGTCCTGTTTTTCCGACATAGCCTATTAGTTGTCCCTGGGTTACCAGCATTCCTCTTTTAATTCCTTTGGCAAAACCGGACAGATGCATGTAAACGGTGGTGTAAACGCTGTTATGCTTTATTTTTATGTAATTCCCGCCACCTTTGGTGTCCCATGCCCTGTGGGTGATTCGTCCGTCTCCCAATGCGTAAACAGGAGTTCCTGTAGGTGCTGCGTAGTCAATTCCTCTGTGAGGCCGACGAATTTTCAGGACTGGGTGTAGCCGGCTGTTACTGAATCGGCTGCTGATTCGTGAGAATTTCAGCGGAGCTTTGAGGAATGCCTTTCTTAAACTGGCTCCGTTTTCATCGAAGAAGCTCATAATGCTGTCCTGCTCATAGCGGAATGCATAGTAGGCTTCTTTTCGATGGTTAAAATAGGCTGCATGAATTTCTCCGATTCCTATGGATACACTGTCCACATATTCTTCGTCGTAAACAACTGTGAAGTGATCCCCTTTTTCTATACCGAAGAAATCAACCGTCCATGCAAAGATGTCTGACAGATCAAGCGCCAGATTGGGGTTTAGTTCATTGTCGTTGATGGTATTCCATAGAGATGATTCAATAACCCCGATGGCGGTTTTTCTTTGGGTAATGACCTCTTTCTTGTCACGGTAAACGATGGTGTCGCCTTTTAGTGACATTACAAGATATTCAATCGGGTCAATCTCATAGACA
The DNA here is from genome assembly GCF_000259075.1 of Marinilabilia salmonicolor JCM 21150. Lineage (GTDB taxonomy): Bacteria > Bacteroidota > Bacteroidia > Bacteroidales > Marinilabiliaceae > Marinilabilia > Marinilabilia salmonicolor. Next base: position 12,706 of record NZ_AJKI01000063.1, on the reverse strand, counting down.
AACCATTCGGGTACAAGTGTTGAATCTTTTTCGGATGAAAAAACAGTATATTTATTTCCTGTTTTTATTCGTCTTACATCGAAAACCTCTTTGGAGGCAATGGCCAGATTATGGATGATTGAATAATCCACATCGTGGGACGTGAGCAGGGATGCCAGGTTTTGTGCATATTTTATCCGGCCCGATTCAATTATGAATGAATCTTTTTGAATACCGTAAAGTGTTTCGGGAGGAGGCGGAGGTGGCACCACAACCAGATCAAGGCTGTCAGGAAGATTTGACGGGTCAGGCGTTTGTAAACCACTGAAGTGGCGATAACACCAAAAGGTTGAGAATATCAACAATATGAGGATGACAATGCCGATTATATATTTTTTCTGCATGCGAAGTTTTTTATTCAATTATGATTGAAGAATTCCAAAAAAATCCGGCAACCGGGGTATCAAAAATTATGCCTTTCCGGGTGTTGTTTAGGACACTTCCGGACCTGTCTGGGGAATTGGGCTTATATTGCGCAATGTATTAGCAAAATGATTATAATTCTGCTTCAATCTCGCTGATTGGTTTCTTTCTTTTTTCTCTGATTTTCAGCCGGTCGTAGCCTTCTCCAAATATTCCCATTACATTGCCCATCGTGATGAAGGCCTCCGGATCCACACTTTTTATGATGCGAAATAATATGGAAGATTCTTTTTTGCGGGCATATACCATCAGCACTTTAATCTCTTCTCCGGTGTATCCTCCAACGGCCGGAATTATGGTCAAGCCTTTTTTCCCGGTGTAAATAATTTGTTCGGCTAATTCTTTGTGTTTTCTGGAGAAGATAAAAAACTGAACTGTCTGGGTGTTACCTGAAATCACCAGGTCAATTGTATAAGCGATTACTGCCATGGTCATAAATCCGTAAACCATGGTTTCGATGGAACCAAAAATGGGATATGCTGAAACAATTATAATGGCATCCATTGCCAAAAGAAGCCTTCCCATGCTGATGTTGTGGTATTTGTTGATGATCCTGGCTATGATGTCGGTTCCTCCGGCACTTCCTCCATTTGAGAAGATCAGCCCACCTCCGATGCCGCTCATGATGCCTCCGGACACTGCTGCCATCATTCGTTCGGAAACCAAAGGTTCGGTAAATACATTGCTGAAAAATGACAGAAACCCAGCAAAAACCACAACGCTGTAAACGGATTTTATGCCAAAGGATGCTCCGATGGTTTTCATGGCCAGCAGCAGAAGACCTATGTTAATTAAAAGGCTGCTCATTCCCACGTCAATATCGAACAGGAAGAACAGAATACTTGAGATTCCTGTCAGGCCTCCTCCTACTATTTCACTGGGGATAATAAAACCTGTCCACCCGATGGCTCCCAATGCCAGGCCGGCAGTGATTATCAGATAAGATTTTATTTCTCTCCAGAGATAGTCTCGCTTCATATTCCTATTGTAAAAAATGTTACAGGAAAAGAATTCTCTTACCCGGTTTAGTTTTGGGCAGTTAAATTACTTTGATTTCAAAATTTGAATTTAGCGATGTGTGAGGAGGTGGCTTTCAATCATGTCGAAAACCACCTCCTTCTACGCTGTTTTTTTATTGAAAAAGTTCCGGTCTTGTTTATTCATAAATAATCTGTTACAATGCTCAGCTATCGACGAAATTCAAGCCTCCCCGCCAAATCTGAGTTGAAAAAAGTTCACTTTTCCCTTCTTAAAATTTGTCTGCGGTTTCCCGTACTTCTTGATACTTGAACTTCTATTAACGAAGATTCATGAATAAATCAGGCTGCTAACCTTCGGTTATTGTTGATTACAGTCCGGTTCTCACAGTGGTTTGAGACCCGATTATTTCTTATCCTACAACAATATTAATTATTTTTCCGGGCACCACAATGATTTTGCGAACGGTTTTCCCTTCAGTCCATTTGGCTGCTGTTTCATGTGCGAGAGCTGCTTCTTCAATCTCTTCTTTTGATGCATCGGCAGGCATCTCCAGTTTGAATCTCATTTTTCCGTTGAAAGAAACAGGATATACCACACTGTCGTCCTTGAGATGCTTCTCGTCGGCCCGGGGCCATTGTGCATCAACGACAGAGGTTTTATGTCCTGTAAGATGCCATAACTCTTCGGCCATGTGGGGTGCAAAAGGTGACAATAAAATTGTCAGGGGCTCAAGGATCGATTGTTTGTGACATTTCAGATCGCTCAAATCGTTTACGCATATCATGAATGCACTTACGCAGGTGTTGAAAGAGAATCGTTCGATGTCGTCAGAGATCTTGGCTATGGTGCGGTGCAATACTTTTAGTTCTTCTTTGGTTGCCTCCTCATCGGTGACAACCAGTTGCCCGTCGCGGTCGGCAAACAAACGCCAGGTTCTTCTCAGGAATTTGTGCACCCCGTCAATGCCGTTGGTGTCCCAGGGTTTTGACTGCTCCAGTGGGCCCAGAAACATCTCATAGAGACGCAACGTGTCGGCGCCGTATTGCTCAATGATATCGTCCGGGTTGACCACGTTGAACATCGATTTTGACATTTTCTCAACGGCCCATCCGCAAACGTATTTGTTGCCTTCTTCGAGAATGAATTCGGCATTTTTGTATTCCGGATTCCAGTTTTTAAAAGCTTCGATGTCCAGAATGTCATTGTGTACGATGTTTACATCTACATGTATTGGAGTAACATCATACTCTTTTATCAGGTTATAGGAGACAAATTTATTGGTACCTTTAATTCTGTAAACAAAGTTGGATCGTCCCTGAATCATTCCCTGGTTTACAAGTTTGCGGAACGGTTCGTCTTTGCAAACTTCGCCCAGGTCAAAAAGGAATTTGTTCCAGAATCGACTGTATATCAGGTGACCTGTGGCGTGCTCGGTTCCCCCGATGTAAAGATCCACATCCTGCCAGTAATTGTTGGCTTCCGGGCTGACAAGTTTTTGATCGTTTTGCGGATCCATATAGCGCAGGTAATAGGCAGAGGAGCCGGCAAACCCGGGCATGGTGTTAAGTTCGAGTGGATAACCTTCTTCTGTTTTCCAGTTTTTCGCACGTCCCAGAGGAGGTTCTCCCTGTTCTGTGGGCAGGTATTTGTCCACTTCGGGCAATTCGAGGGGGAGCTTTGACTCATCCAGCGTGTAAGGCATATCATCCTTGTAATAAACAGGGAATGGTTCTCCCCAATAACGCTGGCGACTAAAGATGGCATCCCGCAAACGGTAGTTTACTTTAACTTCACCAATGCTTTTCTCCCGAATGTATTCTTTGGTTTTCTCAATGGCTTCCGGCACATCGAGCCCGTTAATGAAGCCTGAGTTGATCAGATATCCTTCTTTGGAATCTATGGAATCGTCCCACTTGCTGGTGTCTGCAGGTTCTTCACCATGGGGTACAACAACCTGCGTGACCGGCAGGTCGAAGGTGCGTGCAAAAGCAAAGTCGCGGCTGTCGTGCGCAGGTACCGCCATAATGGCCCCGGTGCCATAACCGGCCAGTACATAGTCGCTGACCCAGATGGGGACTTCCTCATTGGTGAGTGGGTTGATGGCGTAGGCTCCGGTGAATGCTCCTGTCATTTTTTTGACTTCTGACATTCGTTCGCGCTCGGTGCGTTTTTTTGCATCAGCAATGTATTGGGATACTTGTTCTTTTTGGTCGGGGGTAACCACCTGATTTACCAGTTCGCTTTCGGGAGCCAAAACCATAAAGGTAACTCCGAAAACAGTATCGGCACGGGTGGTGAAAATTTTCATGGAAACATCAGAGTCCTTCACCTGAAAAATCATCTCGGCACCTTCCGAGCGTCCAATCCAGTTCTTCTGGATCTCTTTGAGCGACTCGGTCCAGTCGATGGTGTCCAGACCTTTCAGTAGACGCTCTGCATAAGCAGAAACCCGCAATGACCATTGACGCATCACTTTTTGCTCCACAGGATGGCCTCCACGCAGAGAAACTCCTTCTTTAACTTCATCATTGGCCAACACGGTTCCCAATGCCGGGCACCAGTTTACCATTGTGTCGGCCAGATATGCAATGCGGTAATTGAGTAAGGCTTCCTGTTGCTCCTTAACAGACATCGCTTTCCATTCTTCGGCGGTGAACGAAAGGTTTTCAGAACAGGCGGCATGAATGCCTTCGGAACCTTTGGTCTCAAAATGTTTGACCAGTTCACTTACGGGCATTGCCTTATCGGCATTGTAATTGTAGTAATGGTTAAACATTTGAATGAAAGCCCATTGGGTCCATTTGTAATAGTTTGGCTCGCAGGTTTTGACTTCCCTGCTCCAGTCGTAAGAAAAACCTATTTTATCGAGTTGCTCACGATAACGCTTAATATTGTTTTCGGTGGTGATGGCCGGGTGTTGGCCTGTTTGTATGGCGTACTGTTCGGCAGGAAGTCCGTATGCGTCGTATCCCATGGGGTGGAGTACATTGAACCCATTGGATCGTTTATAACGGCTGAAAATGTCAGAGGCGATGTATCCCAGCGGATGTCCTACGTGCAAACCGGCTCCCGATGGATATGGAAACATATCCAGGACGTAGTATTTGGGGCGGCTGTTGTCAACCTCTACTTTATAGGTTTTATTCTCCTTCCAGTGTTTTTGCCACTTCTTCTCAATCTCTTTATAATTGTACTCCATGGTGCAAATTGATGTAGTTTCTTGCTTTTATTTGTCAAAGCTGCGAAAATACAAAAAGTTTCAGACAATTATAAGAGAGTGATGTTGGTTATTAGTGGTTTTGTGAAGTCCATTGAGAAACCGGGACCTTCGGTGCGAATAAAGAAGACAGGATTTGTTCTCTTGTGTATTTTTCTGCTTCGTGTTCTGTTAGTTGATTACTCCATGGCACACGGCTTTTGGGGTTTGCGCCCGCTCCGTTATTTTCATATTCGCCATAGAAAGCTGTTTCGGTTCTTGAGGTTCCACCCCAGTTCGCCCATCCTTCAGGTAGGATATGGCTTCCCAGGTTGCAGCGAAGAAATACAACATTGGCATAATCACGCCATGGGCGCCCAAGATAAACTTTTGAAACATCCGGAGATGCTGTCAGGGAGCAATCTAAAAAGACAAATCCAAAATGTTTGCCCTTTGGAGTACTGGCGGCTGTAATGTACGAGTCTGCCAGACTGTGAATAGTGCAGCGTTCAAACAGTGTGGTAGCTTCACCAAAGATGAAATCGGTGGTTCCCTCAATGAGGCAGTTGTATAAGTAATGGTGGCTGTTTTCTCCGGCGCTGTAAAGGGTGTCCTGATGTCCCAGAATACTGCAGTTGCGAAAGGTTGCCCGATCGCCTGTTACGTGCAATGCAACGGCCTGTCCGACCGGGCCTGCAGTGTTTCTGATGGTCAGATTTTCCGCTGAAAAATCATTGGCTTCCACTTTAAAAGTGTAGGCGTAAAAGGTGCTGTTGCGTCCTTGGTCAATTTTCCGAAAATGATCATCCCACGAAATGATTGTCCCTTCTCTGCTTTCACCAATTATGGATAATTTTGTGTTGAATGCGGGGATTTTGATTTTTTCATGATACACCCCGTTCTTTACAAAAATGGTTATCGGTTTGTCCGGAAATGCTTTGGTGTTGTAAATGGCCTCGTTAATTGACGTATAATCGCCACTGCCATCGATAGCTACCGTGATTCGGGTCTCATAAGCGCATGCTGTGGATGCTAAAATCAGTAAAAAACAGGTCAGAAGAAAAATATGTTTAATGGAAGTCATGTAAGTGTTATTTTTTTAATGTTTTATCCAGAAAATTACTCATGTATTCGACTGTGGGATTAAACCAGGGGTGAAACAACCAGAACGGATGCACTTTAACGTGAAAGGTGTGTACTTCATTGTAAATGAAGTGACGGCTCAGAATGCCGATTAGTTCGTCCTGTCCGGCGTGGAACCGTGGGTAACCGCTGTTAAGGAAAAGCATTGGTGGTGAATTTTTACCGGCGTAATAAAGAGGGGAAGCCTCTTTCCAAACTTTAGGTTTTTCATAATAAAAACCATCAAGCCATACCACATCAGCAGAGTTTCTTTTTCGTGGTTTGTTGAGCGAAAGAGGTGCCAGAAAGTTCATGGAGCCATCCACTACCAGTATTGCCTGAACATCGGTTGGGTATTCTTTATATCCCTGGTCTCCTTCAAATTTTGGAACTCCCGGGGTTAGTCCGACCAGGGCAGCGAGTTGTCCTCCTGCGGAGCTTCCGGAAATGGCTATTTTTTCAGGGTCTATGTCGTATTCTTTGGCATGTGCCCTGGTCCATCTTAAGGCTGCCTTAATGTTGTGAACTGCGGCAGGATAAAGAGCTTCCGGTGATAATTGATATTCTATGGTAATGGTTACATATCCTCTTGAAGCAATTTGACGTGCCAGGGGTATTTCCATCGATTTATTGCCCGAACTCCATCCTCCTCCGTGAATCATTATTAATGCCGGTAGTTTTTTCCCTCCCTCGGGACGAAAGAGGTCAAGATGTAAATTGCGGTCGCCATACTCTGTGTCCTCTAGTGTGGTATAGGCAATATCGCGGTATTCGGTTACTCCATCCGGGAGCGGTTCGTTGACAATGCGTGCAATCGGATAGATGTTTTTGATTTTGTTCAGGGCTGAATGAACCGTAAACGTGGTGTCTACGGGGATAACACTAGGTTGGGGGCTGACATTAGAGGCAATGATGATCAGTAATGTCAGTAAGAATAATTTTTTCATATCAGATGGTTTTAGCAGCTTAAAGGTGCTTTTTGCTGAAAGTAGCAGGAAGCTGTTTCTTTTAAGCAATAAAAATAGTATTCTCTGTTCGCTGAACATGATGAAGAGTTATTTCTTTTTGGGGGGTATTTTGTTTTTTTTTGTGGCTGGTTAGGCCGGATTATTGACTTCGTCGAGATTTGTTTCATAAATACCCTTACCACCCCCTCTATTAATTTCAAAACCCCGTTCATCGCGAGTCGCTACCCAAAAAAGTTTGGGGCATAATGGGGATCTTGCAGAATCAGCCCGTCCCCGCAGGAGCAAATTTGAATAAACTTCCTGATAAAAACCTGGACAGGCAGGGTCGTTAACCCGTGGTAAGGCTGAACGAATGGAGGTAAATGATTCTAATCTTGATTTTTCGTTTATTACAAAAATCTGTCATTGGTAGCGTAGTGAAGCAATCTCAATATTTTAAGAGGACACCAATGGTTCATCAGGATAGTTGTTTATAAATAGTTTCGGTTAGAGATTATGGAGGATGCAACGAGTATGGCAATGTTTGTCACAAGAGAATGTGTATAAGTTTATGGATGAGTTTCATCCGACCTTAATAAACAAATATTACTCGGATGAAAGAAAATTATTTTCTCCGGTTAAATCGAAACGGTTTTGAGCGAACCACAAAAAAAACTATCTTTGCCGCGCAAAATGGTCCCGTAGTTTAACTGGATAGAACGTAGGATTCCGGTTCCTATGGTGGGGGTTCGAGTCCTCCCGGGATCACATTTAAAAACCGCAATTCTTTAAATTTAAAAGGGTTGTGGTTTTTTGTTTTTACGGCTGCACCCTGATTTGCACCCTTAAAATATTTTGCACCCTTTTTGTATCCAAATAGTTTAATCAGTATCTTTGGAATTCTTCTAAAGCCTTAAGCAAGCTTTTGAATTTACACGAAAAGAGGAACCGTCTCAAATGTGAGATTGTTCCTCTTTTTAATTCGTAAATTCTACGTAATAAAAAAGGCCAAACCTTTTAAGGAATGGCCTTTAAAATTGACCTACTTCTGAACCGAAACCTTTTAAGAATTGGACCGAATATACTCAAGGTCTTCTTTGAGTGCTTTTGCGGAATCCATGGTTAACCCCTCTTGAATCGCTTTAACGGCTGCTTCCTTATCCCCATTAAAATGATTAATCCAGGCGTCCATCCATGCCACTGTCTTTTTGTGTTCCTCTGCTTTGCCAGCTTCTTTTCCTTCTGCTTTGCCTGTTGCAAAACCTTCATTAAACGCCTGGTTGTAAACCGCAGGGTTCTTTTCCTTTAACTCTTCCTTTGTCATAGCTTTTTTTGTTTTTGTTTAAAAATGATTGATTTAACTATAAATACCCATAATTCTGGGTATGTAATATCGTAGGTTTGATTTGAGTCTTATTTTTTCCGTCTGGATTTTTCAAGTAAAAATTTGGCCTTAGCCACTCTCTCATCCTTTAAATTTCGTCTTTTTCGAGTTGAAGGCTGGCCGCTTGTTTCATATTTAGCGGCCAACTCTTCAAGCTCGGCCATTGCACTCCCCAGCACTCTGGCAATATTTTGAAGCTTTTTAATGTCTTTGGGTGTCATCTGCATAATGAAAGGGTTTGCCGGCAAAATTTCATTTCGTTGCAAGCTTTTCGATTTGGTCAGATACCATCCTATCGATGGTCTTCATTACTTCTTTTCTGCCTGCCTCTATTGCCATGTTTAACGTCTCTGTAAGTTCGGATTTGAGTTTAATAATCTCTTCAGGCTTATCTATTCCGTGCTGTTGGCAAAATCGGGATGCTACGTTTGATAAATTGGTATTTCCTACATTCATGGTCTGGTCCAGGTACACTGTAACTGCCTCAATGATGTGAGATGTTTTCAGATAATTACCAAAAGCGATTTCCCTGTTTAATTGTGCTGTCCTGGTTTGCTCCCTTACAAGTTCGGTTCTGGCTTTTTTTAATTCCCGGTTAATGGTTTCGCTGGTCTCCTGGCTCCCTGTTCCTTGCTTTTTAGGGGTGTCATCTAAATTAATGTCAATTAAAAAACCTTTTTGCCTCCCGGCTTGAATTTGATTTTCCAGCCATTGCCGGTTTGCCGGGTCTTTTAGATTAATTCCGGCTTTGTCTTCAATGATGGAACCTCTTTTTATTGCCTGTCTTATATTCGTTGTATCACGGTGGCGCAAAATTTCAGCGAGTTGTTTACGGTTTAGCGTGACGTTCATTTGTCTTGATTTTTAGATGTTTGCAATTTTGTTTTTTGAATGTGTGACGGGCAACCCGTAGAAAGCGTGACCTGAAAATTTGCAGAATGTTTAAAGTAAAAACATCGGGCCCGCAAAACATTGTGTTTCGGACTGTCGAAAGCTCCCAGTACCTTAAAAGAAACACACCCCTAACGTTTTAGGGCATGTGTCTCAGGCCAACGACTTACGACGCTAATTAAATTTCTTTACCCTTTCAAGGAAAGTCTTTTGTTTGCTTTCATCATTCAGGCGCCTTCTTATATATCTTATGTCAGGCTGCAATATTATCTCCCCATCCTTCAATCCAGTTTCTATTCCAAGATATTCAAACGCTGCCCTCTGGTTTTCATACAAAGGGAACTCCAGCTTATCAAATACCTTGATGTAGTTCGTTACTGCATCGGCCATATCTTTTTGAAGTTGAAAGGCTTTCTCTTCTGCTTCAGATTCGATGTAGTCTTTCATTTCCTCATATATGGCGGTCTCTGTCTCCTTGTTTACTGTAAAGAATCCTTTTTTATCCAAATCACAGTTCGTAACAGTAGCATAGCTTATGTGTCTAAAATTAGACAGAATGTCATCAAAGGGGATGTTATACAGTCCTGCTAATACTTTGCCATTAAGCTTTCTTTTCCCGCTGTTAAAATCCCCTCCAAAGCTCTCGACTATCTTTTTTTCTAATCCTGTTGCAGGATCTCTTAGAAACTCAATAGCCTCTTCTTTGCTCTTTAGCGGTTCCATGCCTTCCACTTCATAGAGAATGGAAAGCTTTTCATTTACCACTCTGGCACTTTCAAGCATGGTTTTTATTTTCCGTTCGGCCTTATCGGCATTCGTGGCAATAAGTGTTCTTGTTTCCATAAGTTATCTTTCATTTAATTATTTTGTTTGCTCTTAAAAAGTCGATGCCGGAATTACGGTCTCGAATGAAAATCAGATAATGCTTTCGCTGGTCTCCTGACTCCTTGTTCATTCAATCTGCTTCAGGCTTTTTTTACGGTTAGCTCTTCCAATAACTCTAAAGCATAACCAAATGTGGTTTCTGCTTCATGTCCGACCTGTTGGAAATTGTAATTTTTCATCAAATCCATAATGGAAAGTTGCATGTCGGTTAAGGTTTCTTCTGTTCCATCAATTTCAACAATGATTTTCCGGTTTTTCTCGTCAATTTGTACCATAGCTTAGTTTTGTAGCATTAGACAGTTTAAATCCATGGCAAAAGTAGCACTGCAATATTAAAATACCAAATTTTTTGTAATGTTTTAATGATACTTTTTAAAAACAATGTAACTTTGTAGCGTTAAAACAAACTGTATGTTTAAAATAAAGGAAATAGCCAAAGAAAAAGGAATAACCCTGGATGAACTTGCACAAAGGTTGAACATGCACCGTGTTAGTTTAAGTCGGATTATTGGGAAAAATAGCAACCCCACTGTGAAAAGTCTTCAGAAAATTGCAGATGTTTTGGAAGTGGATCTGATCGATCTATTTGATGCTTCAGAATCAACTAACCGGGAAGTAATCTACATTAAACAAAATGGGAAATTCCTTCCTGCTGGTCATATCGAAAAATCTAAACTTTCAAAGGTTAAATAAAGGGGCTACGTTTAGCCCCTATATGATTAAAACATACTTGTTTTATTTACTCTAATAGCCGCATTTCCGGCCGTATTTGCACTAATATCAATACCATCTTGTTTTGTGATATTCATATTGATGTTTGAGTCTCTTATTTGCTGCCTGGTCTCTTGGTTGAATGCATATTCACGATTGTAAATTTGACTTCCAGGTTCCTCTTCCTGCTCTTCGCCTCCCAGTCCGGTACGTATCGCATTGATTCCTTTTAAAGCATTCGTGGCCATATCCACCCCAAGGTTGGATGCTACTTTTAAAATGTCTTCAATAGGTGTAATAAGAAAATCGAAAATAAAAAGCCCAACTGTTTTAACACCTGATTTTATAGACTCCCAAACTTTGGACATTGTATCTTTAACAACCTCCCAATTTCTGGCAATAGCCAAAGGGACAGCAATAAAAGGCGTGAAAATAAACATCGCCAGTCGGGCCCATTTATTGTCAAATACCTTGTTCAGCCAGCTCCATACTTTTTCCCAGTTCTTAATCAATAACACAATGCCCGTGGTTAGTGCTGCAATTCCAGCTATGATCAAACCGATAGGATTGGCATTCATAGCTGCATTTAGAGCCCATTGAACAGCTGCCCATGTCTTTTGTGCGGCAGTTGCAAACTGAATGCTCTTAATAAAACTTGTAATTTGATTTGCTGCAATAATTGCGTTATTTATTTCCAAAACCAGGTTGGCTGCTATGGTTACCGCCTTCCATGCGGCCATAACAACAATGATCCTTTTAATCCAAGAAACGATTTGAGGTAAGTTGTCCAGGACCTTATTAAGTACATTGGAGAACTTATTCACGAAAGCAGATATTTTCTCATTGATTAATGATTTGTTGGTCTGTATCCAGTCGGTCATTTTCTCAATTACTGCTTGTAGGCGTGGCATTAGTTGCATCCCAAGTGTGTTTTTTATGCCTGTAATTGATGCGTTAAGATTGGTTTGTGCATCTACATACTTTTCGGCGGCCCTGGCTGCTTCGTTATTTAGAACTAACCCAAGTTTTTCAGCTTCTTTTCTGAGGCTTGCTATTCCTCCCGGACCTGCTTCAATTAGTTTTAACATGTCCATACCGGCACGGCCAAAAAAAGCTTGTGCAATAGCTGCTTTCTTCATTTGGTCTTCCTGTGCGGAAATGGCTTTTGTTGCAAGTTCAAAAGCTTCCTGGTTGCTGGTTACACTTCTGGCCTGTTTCAATAGCTCAGGATCTACTCTTTTGAGTGTGGAGTGTAACATCCCTTGATTGAATTGCAGATCACCAATGTTCCGGTTTAACTTTTTTAGGGATTGTGTAAGAACATCGGAAGAAACCCCCTGTCGGTCGGCTGCAAATCTCATCTGTTGAAGAAATTCCGCCGTAACTCCAATTTGGCGGCTGGTTTTTGCAGCTTCGTCTCCTATGGATGCGGTTCTATTAGCAAACTGGATGAGTTTCTTTACACCCATAGAAGCAACCATTACCCCAACTGCATTTTGGAGGTTAAAAACCGACCGCATAGCATTATTTGACCGTCTTACAAATCCAGCGGTTGCTAAACTTGCCCGTCTCATTGCTGCGTCAACCTTTCGACCATAAGCCGTGGTAGCTTTGCTCATTCTTTTTACCGGGGCCGTGACCTTGTCAATGGCTCTGAATACGCTGTTAATTGAAAAATTAGGCATTTGATCGTATTTAAGTGTTTAAAATTTAAGTTTTAAGCCCCCCAGAATTCCTCATTCTTATAGCTTCTCGATTTACTTGGTTTTTTGTCTGTTACTTTCTGCATATCTTTTTTGATTGGATAAACTGTCTGCCATTCTTTTCCCTTAGCATATTCGATTAGCTCTTTTGCTTTCAAATATTCGCAATTTGAAAGCTCCATAAGATTGTTGTAGAAAGTTACAACGCCCCTGTTCGTTTTAAATGGTTTTTTTATGTCCTTTTTCCGATATCGGATAAATTCAATTACCAAATCTTTAAAACCATCATTAACAAAACTTAAATCATTATCGCAGATATCTTTTCCCTTATCCTTATCTTTATCCTTCTCCTTCTCTTTATCTTTATCGGCTTTTTTGGGTTCGCTTGGGTTTTTTGGGTTTTCAATTAACCCAGTGGGTTTTT
>NZ_AJKI01000062.1 GCF_000259075.1 Marinilabilia salmonicolor JCM 21150 | reverse complement strand
ATTTGTCCGGGAGGTCTAAGTTAAAAGCTTTCCAGCCCGTCGAAAACGTAACAGGAAACAGCAAGGAAAATGGAAGAAAAACTGATTGAGAAAATCCTGCAAGCGGCCAATCTATCGATGGCCTGCAAGGAAGTAGTACGTAACAAAGGAGCAGGAGGAATCGACGGCATGAAGGTAAGTGAGTTGGAAGCCTATCTTCACAAGCATCGTTCCACCCTGACCGAACAGATTCGCACTGGCAACTATC
>NZ_AJKI01000061.1 GCF_000259075.1 Marinilabilia salmonicolor JCM 21150 | reverse complement strand
GCTCATCACGTTCCTGAAGAAGCTCCTGTATTAACATATCCTTATCGGTTGCAAAATCGCTCATCTATCACTGTCTGATTACGAGCTTAAAGATAGCAAAATCAAGGCTTCCAGCCAATTATTTCTGCCTAAAAAACCTGAAAAGATGCTTCTTTTTGTCGCCTTTTCAGGACACGCTTTCTGGGCTTCACATTCTTTACAATCATCATCAGATCGTACCACCCGATGGCATGTGACGTAAGGCTTTCATCGAAGCTGGGCAATTTAAAAACACCACCGTCTAACTTCTTGTGGTAGATCACCAGTCCCCCATGTTCCAGATGAAGAATCTTCATGGTGGTCAGCCTCCGGTTGACAAAGATGAAAACTTCTCCGTTTTGAACATCGCGCTTCATCTCCGACTTTATGATACCGCTAAGGGTGTAGAAGCTTTTGCGCATATCTACCGGTGCAGGATAAAGAAAGTACTTTAGCTTACTATGTAAATGAAACATCAGCCTCAATCAAATAAGTGAACAATCGCTTTTAGTAACTCCATATCGATGTTGTCCCTTAACACCATCTTTGTGCCGTTAGGAAACACAAACTCAATGGGAGCATTATTACCTGGGGCGTGAGAACTTTTAATGGGAGCTTGGACTGTCCGCCTCTCAGTAGCTTGTTGGTTAGAATCAAACACCAAGGGGACAAAACTCGAGGGCTGATGTTGCGATGTCTCTTCTAATTTGTTTCTCCAGTAGTAAAACGTTGAAGGGGATAAGCCCTGGTTGGAGCAAAAGTCCTTTATGTTCAGACTCGATTCCTTATACTCCTGAAAGAGTTTTTTAAACGTTGATAATGTCATCCTCATTTTTTGCCATCAAAGTAACGGCTGAAGACGGGGGCTTACAATATGCGCGAGGCCGAAGGCTTACATAATAAAACCAAAAATACCAGTTAATAAGACTCCAAGAGTTGACTGTATTACACTTATTAATAGAATTATGAATGAGGTGGAATTTTTAATATCATCAGGTGTCTGGGCAATCATATTTTTAAAACTCCAGAGTATTGAAGTGCCAACATTATCCAGTGGAATAAAAAGATAAAGAAAAACTGTAAATAATAAGATAATCAAGACGTAGGTTCTTAATACTTTGTAAACACTTTCTCCATATCCAAATGCAAAATCTACAAAACCATTTGTGAATCTTTTAAAAAAGTATATTGATTTTTTAAACACATTTTTTTCTCTCTTCATCATGCCTTTCAATACTTTACGCTCCATTCTTTTAGCTTTGATGTATGCCCAGTTAGCATCAATTACAAAACCATTGCTTATCCAGCTGCCAATTAGATTTCTGTATATATTTTCTGCATGTTGGTACATTTCATCTAGTTCATCTTGTAAATTGTCTGGTTCCCAGTGCTTTTTGTCATCTGTTTGTCTTATTCCAGGTCCGTTTTCTTTCCATTCCTCCAGGAATTTTTTATACTTATTTTTTTGTTCTTGTAAAATACGATGAGATTTGATATTCTCTCTTCTAAACATATTCCCATCAAAAAGGGTGAAATTAAAACTTGAATTACTAATCTGGCTCTTTTTAAAAATATTTATTTTATGAAAATATGCCCTGTAAAAATCACAAAAATCAATGGTAGCACCTTGAAATGTTGAATTTTCAATTTCGGCATATCTAAAATCACTCCAAGTAATTACTGAATTTTTAAACCTGCAGTGACTCATTTTAACTTTTGCAAAATTCACTTTAGTAATTGTTGGTTCAAGAACTTTACTATTGTTATCGAAAGAACAATTTTCGAGAGATGAATTTCTAAAATCCACTTTGAAAAGGATAGAATTAGCAAAGCAAACATCAATTAATTTTCCGTCTTCAAAACTGACATTGGTAAGCAATTTCAATGCACTGCTATTCTCAGAAAAAGTTACATTCTTTAAAATACAACCTTTAAATGAATTATGACTAAATTCAGGAATCGTTAAATCATTACTAGTCAAATCAATATTTTCAATAATTCCGTTAGAAAGCAATTGCTTCAATTCATTATTGCTGACCTTTTTCATGCAAGTAGATTTTTATACTAAAAAGATATTAATCAAGAAGGTATTCTCAAATAAATAAATGCTACGACTATTATAAGATTAGTCAATTAAGCTATGCGACCAACTTAAATATCAGAATTGTATTGAATGTTTTAATGAACATTGAAATACATTACAAACACAATGGGCAAAAAAAACAATAAAAGATCCACCGGCGTGCCGATGAACCTTAAAACCCTAACCCAATTCAAATGTAAAACATTGATAATGAAAAGTCAATGTGTTCTATGTGAAGATTATAGGCTAAACAATAATTTCTATTTTCTTTTATCTGATGTCTCTGCCGGAAATGCAATGAGGTTGCACATTTCGCGCAGGCGAGACCGAACGCGGGAACCATATAAATCTTCAATTTCATCGGCAGAGAGGTTGGTTGTGAAGTGTGTTAACCTGTGGTGCCGGGTGAAATTTTCATACCGGGAGAGGATTATTTCAGCCATAACGTTGCACTCTTTACCGTAGTGGGTTAGAATTTGTTCTGTCCCCAGGTCATCAAAACCTTCTTTCTCGAATTCAAAAGCAATGTTACGGCATGGTTTGATGAAGTGAGGTGTTTTGTCTTGAGAAAAGTGACGCATGAGGTTCCTTAAAGAAGTTTTCCCACATCCGACCGGGCCGGAGAGTAAAATTCCTTTGTTTAAATCTACTTCTTTATAGCTGGCTGTAGCTTCATCGCTTAGAAACCAAGTGAGAAGCCGACCAATAATCTGGGTGTCTTGTGGATAAAGCAGGAAAAAACTGCCATAAGTTTCTCTTCCTTTTTGTTGAAGATAAGTGAATGCTTTTTGATAGTAGGGAGACATGGGAATAATGGTTAAAAGGTACGATGGTGGAATGGTTGAGGGGGTAGAAGAGTGTGAATCATGGGGCATGGAACAGAGAGCAGGGAGCCTGGAATATGGCAAAGGAAGCCAAGATGGCAAATGTGAAAGGATTAAATGGTCAGAGAGGTTCATAATGTTGAGTTTAGAGAGGTGTATTGTAATCTTTGTTCTGATTTAGTTTTGTGCAACCTGGTTGTGGTGGTTTTTTGGAGTGACTCTTTTTTTTGGATTTATTATTGAATCTATCGTGGTTGAGAATCCAGTTTCGTGCAGCAGCCTTCCAGCCTTTCATTTTTGATTTGCCACCTACCAGCCAGCCATTACTTTGGTAATAATTGAAAAATTTTTCGCCCTCATCAGGTGGAGATCCTTTTTCTTCGAAATAGATTTCAATATGATGTTTGGATGGTGGAATTTCAGGTCCATATCAAGACCAATTATTATTTTCATTATTTGAAGGAATTAAACTCTTTTTTTCATGTCGTTATAATTAGTGTTTGTTTTATAATTGTTTTTATATGGTCGCACGTCTTGTTCACCAGTATTATCAAAAGTGAACATGTAGATTAAGCTACCTCTGTGTCTGCTCCGTGATGGATTATATTTAATAAAGCCCAACTGGTCTAATTCCCGCAATGAACGTATGTAGGTGTTGGTGGAACCGATTTTAGCTAATTTCATTATTTCACTTCGGGCAATTGACATGGGATTATTGAAAAAATTGATATTCCATTTTCTGAATAATGCCATATATAAACTGATGTGATACGGGGTGACGTGAGATTCATTATCCATCTTTTCAAAAACAGCTGAAAGATGTCTTATGTAGTTCATTTAGAAAGCATTCATGATTAATTTAGAATGAGGTGCTTTTGTTTCGTTCCAGTACATTCTGAATATCTGTATAGTCATAATACATTACCCCACCTATTTTTGTATAAGGTAAAGTGCCGTTTATTCTGAGGTTCTGCAAAGTTCCGGGAGAAATGTTAAGGATTTCCCGAACCTCATAGGATTTAAGCCATTTCTTTGTGGGTTGGCCAGAGGTTTCTTTTATTATCCGACGGATGTCATTAATAAGTTCTGCTCTAAAATCCTGCAAATCTTCTAAAGTGATTATTTCTGAAGCCATATTCCATTAGTTTTTGGGTTAGCATTTCAAAAATAAATGGTTAATGAAAAGGAATTTCCCAAGTCGCACACAAGTTGGGAAGAAATTTTTTTTGGCTGAAATTGATTAGATTTTGTATGATAGAAGGCAGGTTTCAATTGAACCAGAGACAATCCCGAAGTTGGTAATGTGTTTTTAAATTCAGATTAAGTCCTGCTCTTCAATTCTGTTATTTAGCTTTTCTTGTAGTTGTTCCAGCAGTTTAGTTGGGTTTTGGCGGTTTTTTATTTCAAGGAAATTTCGATAAAAGTCTCCTATCTCGATAGAGAATACTTTTGAAAAGTAATGAGCAATTTCTTTTATTTCCGCTAGTTCGTTGTTAAAAGAGCCTTTTGAATGTAAAGCATAAATCAATTCAACGAGATCTGTTTTTGAATCTGTCCATCTCAATGTCTTATGAACAGATGAAGAGGGTACTTTCTGCTCATGTTTGATTTCTTCAATCTTCCGGTTCAAATAGTCCCGGATTTTGTCACAAGCCTGAAGATGGCTTGCTTTGATGCTGTGGACTGTTGAAAACAGAGGATCAAAGTCGAAATATTCCAGTGATTCAAAGGAATTGATAAATTGGTTATTTCTTGTGAAATAAACATTGTCAAAGTGGGTTGCATCCTGGCGCATATACGAACAAAATTCCTTGTTTTCCTTATAGAACCTGGATGTTTTTTTGAGTCTGTTTCTGAGGAGCTTTATTTGACTTTTCCTGCCATCAACCGGCATTTTTGATTCAATCTGTAATATTTTTTTTAAGAGAATCAGTTTGTGAAATACCTTCGGTTTAATCTTTTTAAAAAACAGAATTTCTTCCCTTTGGGATTTGAAGGAATTATGGCAGATGATGTCCTTCATATCTGTGAGACAGCGGATGATCAGATTAATGGACTGAATTGCCTGGTCGGATTTTCCTGAACTTTTAATACAATATAGATCGGACACAAGCTCTTCCTTAAGCTGGATTAGTTGGGTTAGCATATTTGTTTTAGGTAGTAGGGTTTAATAATGCTGTTAATATAAATAGCAAGTAACCACCTATTAGTCCAAAACGGCTAAGAGATAAAAATCAACCTGCTCAAAGATTTAAGTAAGCTGACTTTTATCATAAAACCGTCAAAATATACTAATATTTTTTTAAAATTTCCTTATTTGCTTTGCTTAAAGCATTTTAAGTATATAGTGTCCTAAATATTTTCCAAAAGGGATTTCATCCCCTAAACCCTGAATTACTTTTTTGTCTTGATGCAAAAACGGAACCCAAAAGGTCTAGTCCGCTTTATCTTATCCCCCCGAGAAAGCCAAAATTTCCGGCCTAAGTGTCGTATCCCGCATAAAAAAATGCACCAAGTATCATTGATTTTACTTTTTTCGGCATGATAAAAACTAAGGCTATGCTCTTTTTTCTTATATTGAAAAAAGCAAAATCAATTTCAACTTTTACATTATTATATGCACGAAACGACACTGGCGCCAGGCCTTGAAACGAGGCTTAAGCTGAGAATTTTCCAAGCCGCCAAGTGGTTCCTATAACAAGACATCCGAGTTCATTACAACCTTAAAAAGAAAAATACATGCGTAATAAAATCGCATATTTTGGCTTCCCGCCACCGCAGGCCCGGAAATTGGACTGGACACCGCGCCTTTTAAATAGTTAGCTTCGTTTTTCACTAATAGCAATTTGAAAAAATGTGAGAGATTAATTCTATGTAGAGACAAAGAACATCACGACTGCGGCAGCTTTTGCTCTAAAAACTACGGTTCTTTTATGTATCTATATGGTTGGTATTTATTGGGTTTATGGTGGTTAATTGAAGTTTGTTAACTCTGATTTTGTTTCTAAGGGTTTTTGTTTTGGACCTAGGTAGAAATAGAAAGCACTTCCTTTACCAGGTTCGGTATCCAGCCAGATTTTACCACCGGAGCCTTCGATGATTTTTGAGGCCAGTGTGAGGCCGAGTCCCATTCCGGGGTTTATTCGTGTATGGTCGGTTTCAATTTTTTCAAAAGCATTGAAGATGGATGCCTGATTTTCAAGAGGTATTCCGGCTCCTGTATCTTTGACAAAGAAAACAGCGTCCTGATTTTCGTTGGCAAAACAGCCAAATTCCACGACTCCCTGGTTCGTAAATTTGATGGCATTGCTCAGGAGGTGAATCATAACCTCCTGGAGGTATGCCAGGTTGGTTTTTAGTGAAAAGTTTTCCGGAAGGTTGAAAGCGATTTTGATAGAAATTTGTGATTTGCTGTAAGCCTCTTTGAGAGCATCAGCTTTTAGTTTGAGGTTGTCACAAACTTCGGATGGTTGCACCACATCATCAGGGCTGAAACGAAAATCTCCCGCCTGTAAACGAGAGAGGTTGAGTAAGGAATCGATAAGGAGGAGGAGTTCATCGGTTTTAGTGTGTAACATACCGGCAAAATTACTTTTTTCCTCATCCGGGATGTCTGAGTAGAGTAACACTTCAGTCAAGCCTTGAATTGCATTGAGTGGAGTTCTGATTTCATGCGATAAATTACGAAAGAACTGCTCTTTAATTTTTTGGGATAAAGAAATCTTTTTTTCAAAATTTTTAGTTCGGTTTAACTCGTAATTTTTGAATAATTCTTTTAGTTTAGTTAATGAAAGGATCCCATGAAAATGTTGGTTGCTGTCAATGACTGGAAGAGCAGGTGCCTGGGTTTTGTGCATGAGTTCCAATGCCTGGTGAATTGTGGCATTGGGAGAAATGGAAGGTTTTGGCGTAAGGCAGTCAGCGACCAGTTTTTTCTGTCGTTCAAAGACATCAGAGACGGTAAGTAGCCCCTGGAAAGAATTATTATTTTCCATCACGACAAAGAACCTTTTTTCTTTTAGTTCCTCTTCAATGATGTTAACTCCGGTAAAAAGTTCAGTTTTTGGATACTCTTTTTCAATGTAAGGTGTGATAAGCATGGTCTCAGATATCTATCTCAATGGTGTCGTAATGCACTTTCAATTGAAAGTCCACCTTGAGGATTTCGGAAGGCGAAATATACGGAATAACTTTCTCTTTTAAAATTTCCATGACGTGATTCAGTTCAATTTTTTTAAGGATCCGTCTATTAACAAAGACTACTTCTACATTAGGATGCTCCAAGTCTACTGTTTCGAACTCATTAGGAACCAGCAGCTCGAAGAGTTTTGTTACTCCTCTCTTCCCCTGTTGGGATTTTCTGCCAACAATGAGTATGTCCTCGAAAGGGGGGAGTTTTACTTCTTCGAAACCAAGGTTAACAGAGTACTTAGTAGAATTACTATTCATAATATATATTTTAAAGTGTCAGAAAAATAAAGTACGGAACATAGCAGTTGAATGTTTCAAAAATTGGAGGTGAAAAGGGATTTTATCCCTGGAAGCCAGAATTATTTTTTTGTCTTGACACAAAAAAAGTAATCAAGAATGATCAAGACTGAGCCAGCTTTCGCTTTAAAAACTATGGTTCTTCCATCGAAATCGTCTAACCTCATCTCATTTGCTCCGCGTGTAAGATTCAAACAAAGACGACTTTTCGATGAAACAACCTTGTTTTTTGGCTTACCTGCCAAAGTCGGCCCCCAACAAGCCCGACAGCTCTGTTAAAATATTTATATAGGACAGAGTTGATTTTTAGCCTATTTTCCAAGGTTAGATAATCTCTTTTGTTTTTTGCCAGGGTTCGAATCGTTGCCAATTTGATTTTGATTTAAGGTTTTTCTTAGATTGTGCATGTCAGAGCAAATCTTTTCTTCAACGATTTTGGCATATATCTGAGTCGTTTTGATGCTTGTATGGCCGAGTAATTTTGAAACAGTTTCAATGGGAACTCCGTTGGTCAGAGTTACAGTGGTTGCAAAGGTGTGCCTGGCGATATGAAATGTCAGGGTTTCCTGATATTACATAAATCTGCCAATTCCTTCAGGTAACTGTTTAATTTTTGATTTGATATCTTAGGAAAGACTCTTTTAGCATTAAGGGATCGTGGATTGTTTTCATACTTCTTTAAAATGCTTAAAGCTTTGGGCAAAAGAGGGATTCTGACGGGTTGGCTTTTTTTTGCCCGATATGTGGTAATCCATAATTCACCGTCTATACCAATATTAATGTTTTCGGGCTTTAATTCAATAATATCAATGTACGCCAGTCCAGAGTAGCAGCTGAAAATGAATAGGTCCCGAACGTAGTCTAACCGGTCAATTGTCAGCTGTTTTAATTCAATCGCCTGAAGTTCCCCAGAGGTAAGAAACTCCCTTGACTTTTTTTGAAATCTTAATCTGTACCTTGCAAACGGGTCTTTACTGATCTATTCCATTTTTACTGCCATGTTGACCATCTTCCTTAATCTCTCCAGGTGCTTCATGACGCCGTTATTGGCGAGTCGTTTTTGATGGTCAACAGGGATGTAGGTTCTTAGGTAGTGCTCAAAGTCTGTGATAAACTGATAGTCTAAATCACTGAGTCCAATATCTATGCTCCCGGACCTATTCTTTAGAAACTTTTCTAAATATCTTTGAGTCGTGTAGTAATTTTTTAGTGTTCCTTGAGCCAGGATGTCTTTTAATGTTTCATTGTGATATGTTATAAGTTTCTGAAGAGTGTGCTCCTGAGGTCTATTGCCTAAGTAAAGGTTTTTGATTGCTTCGGCTGTAATGGTTTTGTCACTCATGAGTAACTCACGGTAGCACTCGTTTATTTTCGACCTGACATTGGATAGGTATTGGTTAAACTCTTTTATTCCCGCCCTGGAGCCTTTTGCTTTTTCTTTTGCCGGAATCCAATCTTCGGAAGGGATGGTGGTTTTAAGGGAGATTTCTAAACGTCTTCTATTGACTGAAATGCGGGCGTAAACCGGCAAGTGGTTGTTGTCTTTCTTGTTTCTGCTTGGCCGTACAATGAATTGCACACCAAAGGTGTTTGATGTTTTCATAACCATTCAATTTGTTGATGTTTGAAATGAATTGACCTGGTTCTGGTGATGGCTCACCGTTTTGTTCACCAAAAACACCTGATTCGATTCAAGACAAATGAGCTTGAAAACGCTGAAAGCCTTTGTATATAAGACTTGTAGCGACCTGGTGAGTCAAAAATAAAAAAATAATTGACTCACCGTTTTGTTCTTGTTTTTATTGAAATAAACTAAATTGAACTGAATCATAAAAAACAAAAAAGCCTGTAAATCAAACGATTTACAGGCTTTTGTTTTCAGATGGTTTCTGAAAAGTCGGGGTAGCAGGATTCGAACCTGCGACCCCCTGCTCCCAAAGCAGGTACACTAACCGGACTGTGCTATACCCCGAAAAATAATATGAGCGGAGAGAGGGGGATTCGAACCCCCGGTACAGAATTACCCGTACGCCGGTTTAGCAAACCGGTGGTTTCAGCCACTCACCCACCTCTCCAAAATATTCTGCAGACCTTTGTCTGTAGAGGGTGACGCTTATCTCAAATGCGGTTGCAAATGTATCAATTCGATTCTGAATTGGCAAATTTTTTTGCATGGAAAAGCAAAAAAAATTAAACCTTAAATTGGAGTTAATTGATACTTATTCGATTAAAAAATAAATATGTTGAATTATTTTTTCAGAGTCAGGGGTTCCTCTGGCAAAAAAGTATTCGGATGGTTTTTGAAATAAAAAAGACCGCACGAAGGGAGATCCTCTGAGCGGTCTTAAAAAGTTAAATGATTGGATTAATCGTTTATGGTTTCTTCTGATGTGAATGATGGTGCCGGTAATCCTGCTCCGTTAAACAGAGATGCTTCAGCACCGTTTTTATAGGCATATCGTACATATGCCGGTTGATTCACTTTGGGGGAGGATACAATTACCTGTTGCCCTCTTATTGTTGCATTTGCTGGGAAGAACTTGCCATCGTCGCCGGCAACTTCAAACTGGTTTGGGACATCAGAATTGATTTCCAATCCATCGAAAGTATTGGTAAATGTGATAATGATTTTTCTCTCTAGTGCTTTAAAATCATCTGGAGTTGGGCCACTGAAAGCGATGTTCTTTCCATAGTTCTTTGTCAAAGCCCATAATGCAAGGCGTTTTCCAACATCGGTTTTGTTTGCCGGGTGTATGTTGTCCACATTCCCGATGTCCAGTGTTACTGCCATACCGGTATTTGGAATACTCAGGGAACGCCTTTGGGCTTCACGCAGGTTGGCAGATGAAATACCTTCCACATCGTTGTAGTTCCAGGGAGCCAGCTGTACATAGTAAAATGGCATCTCCGGGTTTTTGAAATCAGTACGCCAGTTGTTGATCAATGCCGATTTAAGGTCCATGTACTGGTTGGCCCGTCCCACATTTGTTTCGCCCTGATACCAGATGGCTCCTTTGATTGTATAAGGAACGATAGGTGCAATCATGGCATTGTAAAGAACGGTGGGGGTGTGCGAACTAAGTTGTACTGACAATTCAGGCCGAGACTCATAAGCATTGGTTGATGGATCGAAGAGATATAGTTTGCTTCCGGCTATTTGTCCGACCACATTGTATTTCCAATCTCCGTTAAGGGCAATGGCATCTGCGTCATTCCCTTTGGGATGAATTTTCATTTGGTCCGGCTCACCGTATATTCCACCACCACCCTGATGGTCCATTACTTTCACGGCAATAGTGGCGCTGCCCGGCTTAGTCAGTTCTTCCGGCACAGTGTAATATCTTACTTTTTGCCAGAAACCTTCCACTTCGGTTCCTCCTATTTTTTTACCATTTAGATAGGTCACATCCATATCATCAATGGGGCCCAGGGAAAGGATTAACTCTTGTCCTTCCCAGGTCTTTGGGATTTCAATGTCTTTTCGGAACCAGACAATTCCATCCATTTCACCAATTTCGGTTTGTTCGATGGTTGTGGGGAGGGTTACGGATGGCCAATTTGCTGTATTGGTTGCAGGATCGCTGCAAAATTCATCGAAAGCATCCAGGTCTTTATAGGGTTCCTTATTCCCGGCAGTGGGAAGAATATTTACAGATTCGTTGGTTGCAAGCCATCTGTCGTAGGCTTCAGCCTGTGGGGCTAATTTTTCCAGGTCTTTAATAATGTCTGAGAAGTCTTCATTTTCCGTGAGCTCTTTTGACCCTATCCAGGCTTCAATGGGTGTTCCCCCCCAGCTGCTGTGGATAATTCCGATGGGGACATTCAGTTCTTCATTGAGCTTCCGTGCAAAAAAGTAGGCAGTAGCACTGAAGTTCCCTGAATTCTCCGGATTAGCCTGAGTCCATGTTCCTGCAACATTTTCGAGCGGTTCGGACGACATATTTCTGGCAACCGTAAACATCCTGATGGCTTCATTATCAGAGTTGGCAATTGTTTGGGCTGAATTAAGGATGGTGTCGTTGGGAGGCCAGCCTTTCAGTGGCATTTCCATATTTGATTGTCCTGATGCCAGCCAGACTTCGCCCAGCATTACATTTTTAATGGTGAGCGTGGTGTCCGGGGAGCTGAATGACAATTCGTAAGGTCCGCCGGCTTCAGTGGTGGCTAGCTCTGCCTGCCAGGTGCTGTCTTCGCCCGCAGCCGCAGTCGCTGATTTGTCCCAGCTGCCCGAGATTGTTATTTCCGTTCCAGGGGTGGCTTTTCCCCAAATGGCGATGTTGCTGTTTTGCTGAATCACCATATTGTCAGAAAAGATTGCCGGAAGAGAAAGCTTTGTCTCTTTACTACACCCCGTCAGTGTTGAAATGGTGGCAATCAATAATGTCATTTTGAAAATGGTTCTCATTTTATTGCTGTTTTATTGTTGTTCAAAAAAAGGCCGGCCATTTGTGCGGCCGGCCTTCATTGATGTGAGTATTTGTATCAAAGATTATTTATCGTTTTTCCCTTTATCGTTGGACTTGTCATCTTTGGATCGTCCTGACGATTGTTGGGGTTTTGCGATAGAGTCACGCATTTGCGTATCGGCATCTATGTTTTTATACTTCATGTAATCCATGATTCCGATATTTCCTGACCTGAATGCTTCGGCGATGGCTTTGGGTACTTCTGCTTCCGCTTCGATTACATGAGCCCGTGCTTCCTGAGCTTTGGCTTTCATTTCCTGTTCTTCGGCTACGGCCATGGCACGACGCTCTTCTGCTTTGGCTTGAGCGATATGCTTATCTGCCTCTGCCTGATCGGTCTGCAGTTCAGCACCAATGTTTTTACCTATGTCAATGTCAGCTATGTCGATGGAAAGAATTTCGAAAGCTGTACCGGCATCCAGTCCTTTGCCCAAAACTACTTTTGATATGGAGTCCGGATTCTCAAGTACTGCTTTGTGTGAACTGGAAGAGCCAATTGAGGAAACAATGCCTTCACCAACACGGGCCAGCACTGTCTCTTCTCCGGCACCACCTACCAGCTGTTTGATGTTGGCACGAACGGTTACCCGGGCTTTGGTAATCAACTGAATTCCGTCTTTGGCTACTGCTGCAACAGGGGGTGTGTCAATGACTTTTGGGTTTACAGACATCTGTACTGCCTGGAAAACATCTCGCCCTGCCAAATCAATGGCAGTACCCATCTGGAACGTGAGCTCAATATTTGCTTTTGATGCTGACACCAAGGCATGCACAACATTGTCGATGTTGCCGCCTGCCAGAAAGTGAGCTTCAAGTTCATCACGTTTGATGGTTTGCAGGCCTGCTTTATGTGCCTCAATCATGGCCCTTACAATGACAGATGGTGGTACTTTACGGATGCGCATAAGCACCAGCTGAAGAAGTGAGATGCGAACACCGGTTACCAGTGCCGAGAACCATAATATTACGGGAACATAGTACAGTATTACAAAAAAGAGAACAATGATGACTGCAATGAGCCCGAGTGTTCCGAAAACTTCCATAGTAATTATTTTACTGGTTTAACAATAATGTAGGTTTTATATACTTCGGTTACTTCAATTTCTGTTTTAGGATCAAGGAACTGACCGGGACAACGGGCCTCCACATCCTGTCCGTTGATTCTCGCTTTTCCAATGGGGTTCAGGCGGGTAATTGTTTTTCCCGTATCGCCAATATTGATGGAATTTTCCACGATGGTATCCACATTGCTGTTGATGCTTGAACTCAGCATCAGTTTTTGCCAGGTTTTGGTTCTAAGCGCGTAGAAAAGGATGATTAGCGTAAAAAATATGGTAAGTGCCAAAGTGATGTGGCCTGTTGCAGTATCCAGCCCGTAGGCCATGAAAATACCACCGACAATCATTCCGAGTCCTCCAATGCCGGCAATGGTAATTCCGGGAACTACAAAAAATTCCAGAATGAGCAATAGAAGACCGGTGATAATCAGTAAGATAATAATTGTCATTGTATAGGGTTAATCAATGGTGACATTTAAGGATTTTCCGGTTAATTGTTTTTGCAAATCAGCAAGTTCGTTGAACGAACCTTTCTTTATTTCACAGTAACCCCTGTAATGGGTGAGGGTGGCACATTGTTCGGCCTGCAATGTGTCATGATTGCAGTGTTCTATTAATGCATCAATGACGTCATCGAAAGAATGGATGTCATCGTTGTGCAATATCAGCAGATGGTTGCCAATGCTTTCTTTGCTGGAACCTGAATTTTCTTTCCTCTTGTCGTAAGGTGCCATAGTTCAAAAATTTGTTGTAAAATAGGAAAATATTTCATTCCAAACAAGAGTTTTCGCCTATTCTGTGCTTCTTGTCATTCTGAACTCAGTTCCCTTGCCTTTTCAATGGATGTTTTTTCTCCATCAATGAATGCTACAATAAAAGCACCTGGAAAGCCATTGTTGCGGACTCTTTCGATGTTTTGTGCGGCTTCTGCATATCCCGACCATGCTCCGCTATAGTACCGGGTCAGATCTTTTCCCGGCACTGCCTGAGAGGTTACTTGAGGTATGCGTGACAGCGCTTCCGAATCAGGAGAATTGCGGAAAACACCAATTTGAATTTTGTAAACAGGCTTCAGGCTTGCTGCTTTTTTATCAGGTTCCCCTAAAGCTGTTTTTACAATGCTGTTTGCGTTTTGTTGTTTAGCTTTGGTTATTGATGGCTGATTATCAACGGAGCCGGGTTCCGGTTTTCGGTTGATGCTTTCATTGTTGGCTGTTGATGATGTTGCAGAAACCGTCAAATTACTTCCCTGACTGTTGAGGAGACTATGCTCAATCATCTCAATTGCCTGGCGCTTTAATCCTCCCAGATTTTCATATTGTCCCGGGTTCCAGACAGCCATTTTTTCGATGCCGTTATTGGCTTGTTCGAATCTGCTCTGTGCCTCTCCCAAAAGATTTTCCCAGTGCCCGTTGCCCTGGTTTTCGGCCATTCGCTTAAGAACCGGCTTGTAAATGTTAAACTTTTTGTCCAGGGCTTCATGATACATCGATAAAGCCTGTTGTTGCATGTATCTGCTCTTTTTGGAAACCGACTCCCCACTTTCTTCCTGGTTGTTTTTTGACAAAGAGTCAAGGTTTTTAACCCTTTGAAGAAGACTTTGTTGTTGTTCTTCTTCTGTTTCTGATGTTACAGAACTTTCCAACAGTTTAGAGGCTTCCAGTTGCATGATTTTGGCCCAGGTGTACATACTGTCGGTTTGTTGAAGTACCTGGACTTGTGACGGTGAAAAATAACTTTTATACATCGGATTTAAACGCTCCTGTCGGGTCATGAACTCTTCATCAGAATAAAATGAAAAATTGCCTGATTTCAGAGCCGGAGTAGTCAGACTATTGTTGGATGACGCCCCGGGTGCCGGTTTTTGCGCTTCATTATACATTCCCCGGCTTTTAAGTTCCGATATTTTGTCCATCTCCAGTTGCCGGGCTCTGATGTAATGTCTTTTTACCTGGTCGTCGTGGCCGTAAACTTTCTTTTCCAGTTCAAGAATCTCGTCCATAAGTCGGCTCAACTCTTCCTGATTGTAGCTTTGCGCATATTGTTCCCTTTTGTTGCGCATGACTTGTTCAAGGCTGTCCTTTTGCATATCTACGCTGCGTCCTCGCTTAAACTCCTGGCGGGCAACATCACTCAGAAACTGATCAAAGTTGGTGTAAACCAGTGTGTCATTGATGTAAAACTGAAATTGCTGTTCACTGTTTCGTTTTGCTGCTGATTGTTTTTCCTGCTCTTGTTTGATGCCATCTTCCCAGAAATTGCCTTCACTCATGGGAAGCAGGGCAAGCTCACGTACCTGGTTGACATCTTCTGTCAGGTTTTTGAAAACTTTGTTGTCCCAAACGATCTTAACAACAACTGCACTTCCGGGTTCAACTCCCCGATTGGTAGTAAACCAGGCTCTTTCTCCAAACGAATCGGCAGCAAACAGGAAGTCATCATCCGGTGAATTAAAGGGAGGGCCCAGATTTTCGGGTGCAGAGAAAGTGTCGCTCTCCGGATCAAAAATTGAACGATAAATATCCAGACCTCCCATTCCTCCGGGACGATCCGATGCAAAGAAAAATGTAGTTCCGTCCACCATCAGGAAGGGGTGACGATCATCAAAATCAGAATTAACAGGCTCTCCCAGGTTTTTGCTTCCACTCCAGCGGTCAAGCAATTGCTCCATGAAGTAAATATCATGAAGCGCGGTGTCGGGCTCTTCTAAAACAAAGTAAACATCATCACCTTTTTCGGTTCGGTACATGATTTTCTCGGGTGGGACACCTGTTTTGAAAAAGGTTTTGTTTTTGGCAATTGTACCGGCCTCTTCAGGCAAGTTGTATTGCGAGAGATATGCAGACTCCGGAACGGTGTCTTTGTCAATAACCTGAATGCTAAAGTGTTTGTTGATTAGTGTGTTGGCTCTTTTACAATCCTCGACAGCTCTGAGTGCTTTGGCTCTTCTCGGGTCATTGTTGGTTGCGTATTTCAGGAAATTGTTAAACTCCTGTTCGGCCGGTTCGAATTCATAAGCTTTTTGGTAGGCTTTTCCCAGATAGAAATGAACGTCACGGTTAACTCTTCTTGACTGCGCAAATTTTAATCTTTTGATGGCTTCACTGAGGTTTTGGCGCTGCTCAACAAGACAAACACCCAGGTAATAGTTGTATTTTGCTTCCCTTTCATATCGCTCAATAAGCTGCTCGTACATAGGGAGAGCCTCGGCATAGTTCCCTTGTGTGAACAACTCCAGTGCCCGGTCGGGAGATACGACTGATTCTTGCCCCGTGATGTGGAGAGAGAGTATGCTGAGAATAATTATGGTAAAAAACTGCTTCATGCCTTCCTGAGTTTTGTTGTTGTTTTATTATGAAAAGGGACTTGTTTTTTATTTGTGATATTCGTATATCGTTTGTTTATAGATGATTTAAGGTAGCCCATCATTAGCTGTTTGAATCCTCATGTTAATGATTTTCTAACGATATCCTTTCACCTATTCACTATTAGCTATTCACTAATACAATTTCCGGCATCAAATTTAATCATTCGAGGTGAAATCCCTAAAAGGATTTTTGATGTTCATCAAAATTTCCCGGTGGGTGGTTGGTCAATTATTTAATAATTGGTAATATTGTTCGATTTTGTTAAAAAAACACAACCCTTCCCGGTTCGATCTTTAACAAAACCGAGTCAGCAGAATAACAGAACTTGGTTACTTGTTTGTTCATAAGGTGGGGTGAATTGTAACTTTTTAGACCCCGATTATGAAGCACTTTTACCTTGTCTTTTCATTGATTCTGGCAATTTCTTTTTCTGAATTAAAAGCCGATATCCTTTATGTAAAGCCGGGTGCGGTGAGTACCGCCTGGCAAAATCAGACCAATGTTTATTCCGATTTACAAACTGCCCTGGCTGCTGCTGTGGCCGGTGATGAAGTCTGGGTGGCTGCCGGTATTTATAAACCTACAACAGATGGAGACCGAACCATCGGTTTTGATCTTAAAGATGGAGTTCATTATTATGGCGGGTTTGCTGGTAATGAAACAGAACTTTCTCAGAGAGACTGGCGCCTGAATGAAACAATACTGAGTGGTGATATTGGGGTTGAGGGGGATAATAGTGATAACAGTTATATTGTCATTAAAAACAGAGGTACAGAGAGTGAACCAATTCAATCAAATGTGCTTGATGGTTTTATAATAGAGCATGGGAATGCTCTCTACGATGGGGGAGGTCTCTATATTCGTTACTGTACAACTCAAATTAGAAATGTCTTGTTGAGAGACAATCAGGCTACACGCTGGGGGGGCGCTGTTTATACTCAAAATGGCAGTAATCCGGAATTTTTCAATGTGTTGTTTGTGAATAATAGTTCCGGTTCTGCCGGAGCTGGCGTTATGGCTTCGTCTGATGCCACTTTTGTAAATTGTTTGTGGTACGGTAATTCTACTACAGATTTGGCCGGGGCAATTTATAAAAGTACAAGCGTAGTTGTTCAGGTTTATAATTCTATAGCATGGAACAATGCTTCGAGTGATGGTAATGATTTTAATTTCAGTGCTGTAATAGAGAATTCTATTTTTAAAGATGCTAATGGTTCCAATGGAAATATTTCTCAGGATCCTGTTTTTGTTGCTCCTGATAAAGGTGTTTTTAGCCTTGGTGACGGCAGTCCAGGGCTGAATGCCGGGAATAATGAGGTAGTGCCGGAATGGTTGACAACCGATTATTCCGGTAGAGAACGCATTCAGGGAGGTATAGTAGATATAGGGGTGTTTGAGGGAGTCGTATTGAGTCCTGAATTATTCAGCCCCGCGAATGATGCCGGTTTTGAAGCAGATCAGAATAGTGTAGTTCTGGAATGGGGATGGAGCGGGACTCAACCGGATGGAGTGGAGAGTTATACTTTAGAATATCGTATCAATGAGGATGATCCTGTTTCTGTTGAAGATCCTGGAAGTTTTAGTTATACTTTAACCGGTTTGAATCCCAATAGTGTTGTTCAATGGCGTGTAGCTGGGGTGGATGCATCCGGGAATCAGAGCTGGTCACAAACTTTTTATTTTTGGATTTCACGCGGACATCCTTTGTATGTAACCCCGAATGGAACCGGGAATGGTAGTTCGTGGAATGATGCCATGAACCTTCAATCTGCTCTTGATGAAGCCAGAAGGGGAGATGCTATTTGGGTGGCTGCAGGAACTTATTATCCAACCAATACATCAGAGAGATATTCCCGATTTAAATTAAAAGAACAGGTTAAGCTATTTGGTGGATTTGCAGGAGGGGAATCAACCCTTGCTGAAAGAAACTGGAGTCTCAATGAAACAATTCTGAGTGGGAATATAGGAGATAAAGAATCAAAGACCGATAATAGCGAACTGGTTGTAGAAGCCATAGGAACTTCGGCAAATCCTCTTACTGAGGAAACTGTTTTGGATGGGTTTATTATAGAAGATGGTTATGGTAATCAAACCTCCGGAATCTTTATGGAGGATGCTTCAATTATAGTTCGGAATGTATGGATTCGGGATAATTACTCTTCTACTGCGGGTGGAGCTGTTCGCAGTAGTTATGGAAGTAATCCTAAGTTCGGAAATGTTTTGTTTACAAACAACATTTCCATGGATAATGGGGGGGCGGTTTATATATCCGGAACTGCCGAATTTTATAATTGTACATGGTTTGGGAATTATGCACGACGGGAGAGGGCTGCTGTTGTGGGAAATGCTACCATTACTAATTCAATTTCCTGGGATAATTATTCGGGTATTAATAGTAATGATTTCTCCTATACGGTAAATGTACGAAATTCTATTTTTGAAAGTTCTGATGGAACTAATGGCAATATTTCTCAGGATCCTATGTTTGTTGCTCCCGATAAAAATGATTTTAGATTACGGGTTGGGAGTCCGGGGATAAATGCCGGAGTGAACGAGGATGTTCCTGAGTGGTTGACAACGGATGGCCTAAATAATGATCGGATTCTGGAAAGTGTAGTGGATCTTGGTGTTTTTGAAGGGGGAGTCGAAAGTCCAAAGTTGTTATCTCCTCTTGATGGCGAGACTCTTGAGAGTGAAATTCTGGAAGTACTTCTGACCTGGGAGGATGGTGTTCCGGAGGATGTGAGTCATTACATGCTGGAGTATTCTATGAATGAGGGAGATCCTGTTTTGGTTGAGAATCTTCAAAATACTGCTTATAATCTCTCCGGGCTTTCTTCTGCAAGAAAGGTTGCCTGGAGGATTTGCAGCGTGACAGATGACGGTCAGCAAGTGTGGTCTGAGCAATATCACTTCTCTGTCTTGAGAGGACGTTCGGTTTTTGTTACCCCTGATGGAACTGGCAATGGTGCTTCATGGAGTGATGCAATGAGCTTGCAGGATGCATTAACTAATGCTATGGATGGAGACTCTGTTTGGGTTGCTGCAGGGATCTATAAACCAACTGAAACTACTTCTCGTGATATCTCTTTCTCATTGCCGAAGAATATAAAGATGTTTGGGGGATTTGAAGGAACAGAAACTGAGTTTAGTCAGCGGAATCATGTAAAAAATAAGACTATTTTAAGTGGGGATATTGGTGAGGAAAATGTTTCTAATGATAATAGTTATCATGTGTTATCTGCAGTTGGAACTTACAATGAGCTTGATGACTGGCGTACAGTGGTTGATGGCTTTATCGTTGAAAATGGATATGCAGATGGATATGGCCATGAAAATGGAGGAGGAATATACTTGGAGTGTGCGTCTCCTTTGTTGGTGAATATGCATTTTAAGAATAATTATGCGTTCTATAATGGTGGTGCAGTTTATGACGCAGCAGGAAGCCAGGCTGAGTTTGCGAATGTGCTTTTCACCAATAACTCTGCCGGTTATTATGGTGGTGCTGTGTATGGGCGTAAGAATCTGAGGTATTACAATTGTGTATGGTTTAATAATACCTCCACAAATGATGGTGGTGCAGCCTTTGGATATAATGAAATTTATAATTCTATATTCTGGAAGAATTCAACAGAGACAGGTATTAATAATGATTTGACGGATCGAGATCTTGTTTCTTACAGCATTTTTGAAAATGGAAATAATGTTAGTAACCTTGCAGGAGATCCGGGTTTTATAGACGCCGAAAACGGTGATTTTAGGCTTAGGGAAGAGAGTATGGCTTTGAATGCAGGGGATAATGATGCTGTTCCGGATTGGTTGGTTGCTGATTATTTTGGTAAAACAAGGATATTAGAAGAGACAATCGATTTGGGAATTTCAGAGGGAGAGATTGTTGTTGCTTCAATAATCTTTCCGGAGGATCATTCTGTTGTATCTGTGAACCAGGAGGAATCAGTTGTGCTTAAGTGGAGTATTGAGGACAGTGAACTTGCTGCCACTATATCCGGTTTTAAGCTTGAGTGGGTTTTAGGAGAAGATACAACCGTTGTTGAGAATATTGAAGGATATGAATATACTCTTTCAGAACTTGTTCCCTTCGATGGGATAGATTGGCGTGTAGGATATTACGATGAAAATGGAAATATCAACTGGTCTGATTATACTTCCTTCAATATCTATCGCGGGCATCCGATTTTTGTAGTTGTTGATGGTACAGGAGATGGAACTTCCTGGGAAAATGGTATTGACTTGAAGGAGGCTTTGAATATTGCTGTCAGGGGAGATTCATTGTGGATTTCGGAGGGAATTTATAAACCAACTGTTACAACAGACAGAACTTCTTCTTTTGTAATAGATGAGAATTATAAACTGTTTGGTGGATTCACGGGTGTTGAAACCTTCTTTGAAGAACGTAATACCTATAAAAACCAGGTAGTTTTGAGTGGAGATATTGGGGAACCAGGCGTTGAAAGTGACAACAGTTATCATGTGGTCAGGATTACCGGTTCTCAGGATCAGCCCGTTACAGAACAAATGATCCTGGATGGGGTTACCATTGAAAACGGGTTCGCTGATGTTTATGGCGATAATGATGGAGGTGGCCTGATAATAAACAGTGCTTCCCCGATAATAAAAAACGTTTGGTTTCGGAATAATTTTGCTTCGGACGATGGTGGTGCCGTTTATGTGGATAACTTGAGTAATCCTTTGTTCGGAAATGTACTGTTCTGGAAGAATGAGTCGGGAGATGACGGAGGTGCGGTCTATTCAGGTGCTCAGGTTAATTTTTATAACTGTGTCTGGTTGGAGAATTATTCTGGTTATTACGGAGGTGCGGTATATGATAATAGTCGTACCTCTATGGTTTACAATTCCATTGCCTGGGATAATGAGGCAAGATGGAGTTATGATAATTTCCATTATGGAGTTTCTTCTTTCTATTCCATATTCAACAATGCTGCTGATGAGAATGGTAATTTGAATCAGGAGCCTGGTTTTGTATCTGTTGATAAAGAGGATTTCAGACTAAAGGAGGGTAGCCCGGCAATTAATTCCGGAAATATCGACTATTTGCCTGATTGGTTGACTTCTGATTTTTATGGAAACAGCCGGCTTATTGATGATGTCCCTGATATTGGTATTTTTGAGGGTAGCGTGATTATTCCTCGATTGTTATCTCCTTTGCAGGATACTGTTTATCATATTAGCAGCGATGAGACTGTTCTTTTTGAGTGGACTCTTGAAGATGTGTCGGTATTGGAAAATGTTTCTGCCTTTCAATTGGAATATATCGTAAATCATGATACAATTTTGATTGAGGGAATTTCCGAGCAACAATTTGAAATCAGTGGTTTTCAACCAACAGACTCTGTAAGTTGGAGTGTCAGCTATACCGATGAGCAAGAATTTACTACCTGGTCCGCTCAATCTTCATTTTTTATTGGCAGGGGCCACCCGGTATTTGTGGCACACGGTGGCACCGGAGACGGCTCTTCCTGGGCTACTGCAACAAACCTTCAGAATGCACTGGATATATCTGTGGCTGGTGACTCCATTTGGGTTGCAGCGGGAACTTATAAACCGACCGATACAGACGATCGAAATATTTCCTTTGAAATAAAGGAGAATGTGAAACTGTTTGGAGGTTTTGCCGGAACCGAAACGAAATTTGCCGAACGAAATTTGGTTGAAAATCAGACTATCCTGAGTGGAGATATCGGGGAAGAGGGAGTAGATACTGATAATAGCTATCATGTTTTCAAGATGATTGGTAGCCAGGCAGTGCCTATTACTCTTAAGACAGTGGTTGACGGGCTGGTAATTGAAAAAGGTTATGCCGATGAACAATATATGGACGGTGGTGGTCTCCTATTGGAGTGGGCTTCTCCGATTGTAAGAAATGTTTGGTTGCGAGATAATTATGCCGTTGACGATGGCGGAGCTGTTTATGGAGATAATGAAAGCCATGCTCAATATGGAAATGTAATATTCACAAACAATGAATCAGGAGGTGATGGTGGAGCAGTTTATAGTCTTGGTATTATGAAGTTTTTCACCTGTTTATGGTATGGAAATATTTCTGGTGCATATGGTGGGGCTGTTTATAGTGATAATGCAATAGTAAATAACTCTATTGCTTGGGGGAATTCTTCTGAATGGTCCTATAATGATTTTACATATTGGGTAGATGTTACTAATTCCATTTACAGCGGAGGTTATAGCGGTGATGATAACATTTCCCAAAATCCTGATTTTGTCGATCCTTCGAATAATGATTTCAGATTAAAAGAGGGTAGTCCTGCCATTAATGCAGGAAGCACCGAAAGTATTCCTGACTGGTTGTCAGGCGACTACTATGGAAATTCCAGAGTGGATGAAGATATTGTGGATATGGGAGCTATAGAGGGCTATGTTATTACTCCTGTTTTGGTAAGTCCTGCTGAAGAATCCTGGTTGGAGGCCGACTTCACATCAACTACCCTTGAATGGGGTTGGAATGATTCTGTTCCCAACAATGTTAATGGATTTGTTGTTGAGTATGTCATTAACGGTGGTGAGCCACAACTGATTGAAGATCTGACTGCTTTAGAAACAGAACTGACCGGTTTTCAACCAGCCGATGAGGTTTCATGGCGTGTAGGTAGTCTGGAGGACACCGGTTTTACAAACTGGTCAGAGAGTCGAACTTTTACGGTTAACCGTGATCAGCCACTGTATGTAAAACCCGGAGCAAGAGGCAATGGTACCTCCTGGCTGGATGCGATGGATCTCAAAGATGCAATGGCGATTTCCATTGAAAATGATGAGATCTGGATCGCGGCCGGAACCTATAAACCTACTGATGACGGGGATAGAAATGCCACATTTGAATTAAAGAATGGCATGAAACTTTATGGTGGTTTTGGCGGTTTCGAATCTTCTGTGGAAGAGCGTGACTGGATGGCCAACGAAACCATACTCAGCGGAGACATTGGCGTGGAAGGAGATGTGAATGACAATAGCTACAATGTTGTGAGAATCAGGGGTGCTGAGGATCGCCTTTTTGAGGGTAATGTGGTGGACGGTTTTATCATAGAAAAAGGTAAAGCTAGGTATGATGGCGGTGGTGTATATATTCGCTGGTCTTCTCCCAGGTTGAGAAATATCTGGTTGAGAGACAATCAGGCTGACAGGTGGGGAGGAGCTGTTTATTCCCAAAATGGTAGTAATCCCACGTTTTCTAATGTGTTGTTTGTAAATAACAGTGCTGCATCAGCAGGAGCTGCAGTGATGGCATCTTCTGATGCTACTTTCAATAACTGTTTATGGTACGGAAATACAACAACCGACATAGGTGGAGCTATTTATAGAAATTACTATGGCGCTGTGAAGGTTAATAATTCTATTGCCTGGAACAATCACGATTCGTCAGATTCCGATTTTAATTTCACAACCGGTATTGAAAACTCTGTTTTTGCGGATGCTGACGGTTCCAATGGAAACATTGCCAAAGATCCTCTTTTTGTGGATGCTGAAAATGATATTTTCCATCTGCAAGATGGGTCGCCTGCTATTAATGCAGGAGATAATGACCTGGTTGCCGATGAATTATTAACAGACTTTGCCGGATTTGACCGTATTTTTGGAGATAATGTGGATATTGGTCCGTTTGAGTACGTGCAAATTCAACCTGTAGCCCCTGCCAATGGAGGTAGCGGGACGAAGGAATACAGTATGTTGATGATGCTAAATCTTGTTTGGGGAATATCAGACGGTACGATAGAACCACAGACCAACATTCCTTCCGACTTTGAGTATCAGATGAAATTGTGGAAAGTTGGTGATGAGGAGAATCCCCTGGAAGATGGTTCTTTCAGTACACGTAGTGGTATTGATGGAACGAATAACAGCACAATTATTGGTGGACTGGAGTATGGTTCCGCTTATCAATGGACCATTGGACTGGATTACGGTGATTATGTCAATTGGTCGGAGCCGTCCACCTTCTACATCGGTCATGATTACACCATTAAGGTAAAAGAGGGCAGTGCCGGAACAACAGGAGTTTCATGGGATGATGCTTTTGGAACTTTGCACGAAGCCCTTGAATTTGCTTTACCGGGTGATGAAATTTGGGTAGCTGAAGGAACATACTATCCTGTAACTCCCGCTGACCCCAATAATGTTACGCATACGGAACGTGAACAGGCCCTTTCGCTCAAACCGGGAATGATCATTTACGGTGGGTTGGCAGGTGATGAATTCAACGCATGGAATAGAAATCATGTGGAACATCCTGTCATATTGAGTGGTGATATTGGTGTTGCCGATGATGATTCTGATAATAGTATTCATCTTTTTAGAAATGAGTTTGATGCTGCTACTCCGCTTGAACAGGGAGCCGTTATTGAAGGATTTATTTTTGAAGATGCAACAGGAAGTGCCATCTACAATGTGAATGCTTCACCTTCTGTCGAGTTTTCTGTATTCCGCAACAATATGGGTGATGACGGTGGTGCTGTTTACAATGATGGATCAAGTCCCCGCTTTTTTAATGTTCTGTTCCATGACAATGAAGCTTCAGGAAGTGGAGGGGCAATCTTTGCTGATGGTGACTCTGAACCCGAATTGCTCAGTTGTACTGTTGCTCATAACAGAGCATCCAATACCGGCGGATTATATGGAACTTTTGATGTGAAGAACAGCATCGTTTATTCCAACGAAAACGGAGCCTTCTCAGATGCTGCTTCTCAGGTGGTCTATTCTTGTGTTGAAGGTGGTTACGGTGGAGAGGAAAACATCTCTTACGATCCGATGTGGACAGATCCCGGGAATCGAGACTATTCTCTTCAGATGTTCTCTCCATGTATTGAGCAGGGAAACAATAAATGGTTTACCGGACTCTTTGGTTATGACCTGGCTAAAAATTCACGTACACACTGGATGACCACGGATATGGGAGCTTTTGAAGCCACAGAAAATGGGAAGCTGGAAATTGTTGAAAGCTCTGTTGATGCCGATGGACTTACTGACTTTATTGACTCAATTACCATTCGTTTCAACCAGCCTATTGCTATTGATCAGTCAGTGTCTCCGCTAATTACTCCGGATGTGGAAGCAGAGCTGAGTGTATCACCGGAGGATCCGTCCGTGTTGATTATTTCACATCCCGGACTTCAGACTTCGACTGATTATCATCTGGAGTTGCCGGGAGGACAGGTTACATTATTCAACAATGATAAGATTATCCATTGGTTTGCTGAATTCGACTTTACCACCAGGGCTTGTGTTCCGGTTGTTTTATCTGTTGAAGATTCTGATGTTTCGGTTTGTCCGAGAACTTCGGTTACTCTTGGTGTCAAGATAGAGGGTGATGCGCTGGATTATTCCTGGGTATTTAATGATCAGGAAGCTGTTGTTGCAGATTCGGATTCTTTGTTTATCGAAACTGTGATGCCGGAAAATACAGGTTCTTACACTGTTTCTGTCAATGATTGGTGTGGTTCCTCTGATGAGATAACCCTTAATCTTGAGTATAAGACCGGAACCGAGCTGGTAATTCCTGAACCTAAATGGAATACCGTTTATTTTGTGGATAATTCATCAGGAAATCTGTCTGAATTCAGGTGGTATCTGAATGGAGAGGAAGTTTCACAAAAGCAATATGTGGATGTGAAGTCAATGAGAGATGGTGATCTGACAGTAACTGCGTTTGATGAAACGTCTCAATGTTTGATTTTCGGAGAAGTAAACAGAGTGAAGAGTGCCTCTTTGAAATCGGCTGTGGTTTCACCGAATCCTGTGGTTGCCGGAAATCCGGTTGATGTTATTCTTCCCGTTGTGTCAGAAATGTCAAGAATAAGGCTTTACGACATGAAAGGTTCTTTATTGATTGACCGGGAATATGGTGAAAGCAGTATTCTTCAGTTGAAAAATACAGATCTGAGCAGCGGTGTTTATCTGATGCAGATTGAATACAACGATGGTTTCATGGAGAATAGGAAACTGATTATTGAATAGATTTTTCAGGCAGTTGTCTGCCCTTAAACCGGACAACTGCCTGTTACTTAGATTAATTTTTTAGATGCAATACCCTATACTATGGATAAAAATATTATTTCTACTATTCGCATAAAAGGATTTGGTTTTTTTCTACTTCTGTCTATGGTTTTCTGCCCTGCTTTGCAGGGACAAAGCAACCAGGTGCCAGACACTTTAACCGTAAGTCATAATAGGGCAGAGGGGGCTTCCGGATTCAATCAGGAAGAAATCATTACAAAGCAAAAGCTTTTTACCGCTACTTTTTTTGCACATGGCGGCCAGTTTGAATGGACACACTCTAATCCCTCAGTGGCATTGGATCCTGTTCGTTCATACGGTGGAGGAGTAGCTTTTAATTTCAGAATTGTTAAGTGGCTTGAACTGTCAACTGGTGCAGGATTGTCCTTGCAATCTACAGAAGGCAAGGTCGGGGAAGTCTCAGCCTCTATGCCCTGGATAGATGATGAAGGAGATACATTTGAAAAACGTGTATCTGCAACCGGCGTGGAGGAGACACAAAAATATACCTGGGCAGAATTTCCTTTTTTGATTCGGGGTTTTGTTACTGTTGGAAAGTGGGACCTTTTTGCCGAAGCCGGTGCCGAGTACAGATTACCGGTTAAGAGTACCTATGAGCAGAATGGAATGTTTACGCATCAGGGTTATTATGAAGAATATGACCTATTGTTGGATAACCTCCCAGATCTGGGGTATTATACTGATTACCCTAAATGGGTGGATGATGCTGATTTGGAGCTTGACAATATTTTGATGCCCTTTGCCGGTATTGGGGTGGTTTTTCCCGGACAAAATTATCATCTGTTTTTTGAAGCCAGATATTATTTCCCCGGCAACGATCCTTTTACAGAGAAACAGGATATTTTATTTCCTGGGCCGGAAAACAATTCCAGTGCTGCACTTCATCAGAATCTGAGTATTATGAATCAGGGAGAAATTTCTCTTTCCGGTTTTCGGGGAATGCTTGGAATTAGGTTTTAACTGCAAAAAGCCTAAACAAAACGCGGTGTAGGCTGTTTTTTTATTGCATTTAAAAACCTATTTAATTATGGCAAAATTGGAAGAAGGACAAAAAGCTCCTATGTTTTCAGGGAAGAATCAGGATGGAAAAGAAATTTCTCTGGATGATTTTAAAGGGCAGAAAGTAGTTCTCTATTTTTATCCCAAAGACAATACTTCCGGTTGTACAGCAGAAGCGTGCAACCTTAATGACAACCTGGATCAGTTTGCTGATAAAGGATTTAAAATCATCGGGGTAAGTCCGGATAGTGAAGCTTCGCACCGCAAGTTTATCGAAAAACACGGGTTGAAATTTGATCTCATTGCAGATACAGAAAAAGAAATCCTGGAAAAATATGGTGTTTGGGCCGAGAAAAAGATGTATGGTAAAACTTATATGGGCGTGGTTCGCACTACTTTTGTGATTGATGAAGAGGGTGTGATAGAGAAAATCTTCAAGAAGGTGAAAACCAAAGAACATTCTGAACAGATTTTTTCCGAGTTGAATCTTTAATATTTATGGTTATCTTTATCGGTGGAAATACTGCAGGGTGTAGCTTTTTTTATTGGCTGTAAGTGAGCTGATTGAAGAGTCCTGTCAGTTTGCATGGATTATTAAACTGCATAACATAGAAAATTAGTATGGCCGAACAACAGGAAAAAACGGACAAGAAAAAAGAAGAAGCTAAAAAAGTGAATGCCGAGAAGCTCAAAGCGCTTCAGCTGACCATGGATAAAATTGACAAGACCTATGGTAAAGGCGCCATCATGCGAATGGGTGAGTCTGTGGCCGAAAATGTGCCTTCGTTCTCCTCAGGATCCATCGGACTCGACCGGGCACTTGGTGTTGGTGGATTTCCCCGTGGTCGTGTGATAGAGATTTACGGACCTGAATCTTCAGGTAAAACAACTTTGGCCATTCATGCTATGGCAGAAGTGCAGAAATTGGGAGGAATTGCAGCTATTATAGATGCAGAGCATGCCTTCGACCGTTTTTACGCTGAAAAACTGGGTGTGGATGTGGAAAATCTTCTGATTTCTCAGCCTGATAACGGTGAGCAGGCATTGGAAATTGCCGATCAGTTGATTCGTTCTTCTGCCATCGATTTGGTGGTGGTTGACTCGGTCGCTGCTCTTACTCCCAAAGCTGAAATCGAAGGTGAAATGGGCGAAAATAAGGTTGGACTTCAGGCTCGTCTGATGTCTCAGGCCTTACGGAAGCTAACTTCAAATATCAGTAAAACCAATACCTGTTGTATTTTTATCAACCAGTTGCGTGAGAAAATCGGTGTGATGTTCGGTAATCCCGAAACTACTACCGGTGGTAATGCCCTGAAGTTTTACTCTTCTGTTCGTTTAGACATCCGGAGGGTGAACCAGTTGAAAAACGGGGATGAAGTGGTTGGTAACCACACGCGTGTTAAAGTTGTTAAGAATAAGGTGGCACCACCGTTCCGCAAAGCTGAGTTTGATATCATGTATGGTGAGGGAATTTCTAAAATCGGTGAAATCATTGACATCGGTGTGGAGCACAATGTGATTAAGAAAAGCGGATCCTGGTTCAGTTATGGGGATGCCAAACTTGGGCAGGGTCGTGAAGCAGTGAAGGATGTGATTCGTGACAATCCCGAACTGGCCGAAGAGCTGGAACAGAAAATTGTTGCTGCTTTGGCCGAAGAGAAAGCTTAGGAGGCATAATGTTTTTCTTTTGTTTTCTATAGATGGAGCTGTTTTTGCGCTATTCAGGTAAAAGGCAGAAGTGAGAAGGCAGAAGTTGATAAAAGTTTTCTTGATAGATATTAACAGGGCTTGCTGAATTTTCGGCAGGCCCTGCTTGTTTGTGATAGTTTGGTTTTTTATATTTTGGAATGTGATGAAAGCAGACCTGAAGGAGTTATCTAAAACTCATAGAGGAAAAATATTTTCAGACGAGATTCTCCGAACATTGTATGCCACTGATGCATCGGTGTATAAAGAGAGGCCTTTGGCTGTCGCTTTTCCGGAGGATGAGTCTGATATAAGATTACTGATTCAATTTGCCAGAGAGCATGGAATCCCTTTGATTCCCAGAGCTGCAGGGACCTCACTTGCTGGTCAGGTAGTGGGATCCGGAATAGTGGTAGATATCTCCAAAACTTTCACAGAGATACCTGAAGTAAACTCTGAAGAACGATGGGTGAGGGTTCAGCCTGGCGTTATTCGTGATGAACTGAATATGTATCTGAAACCTCATGGCTTGTTCTTTGGGCCTGAGACATCCACATCTAACCGGGCGATGATTGGAGGTATGGTGGGGAACAATTCTTCGGGGGCCAATTCTGTGGTTTATGGTACCACACGGGATAATATTCTGGAGGTTAAAGGATTTCTAAGTGATGGTTCTTATGTGGTATTTACTGATTTAAGCTCTGATGAGTTTCAGGGAAAAATGGCAGGGGAGAAAGAATCTCTTGAAACCGCCTTGTATCGTCATATCTACGAAACACTGGACAATGATGAGGTGAGAAGAGAAATCAGAGCTGATTTCCCCAAACCATCCATCATTCGAAGGAATACAGGGTATGCGCTGGATAAGATTGCTGAAAGCAATGTATTTGAAAAACACGGTTTTGATTTTAATTTTTCAAGGTTAATTGCCGGATCTGAAGGTACACTGATATTTATCACCGAAGTGAAACTGAAATGTCA
Source organism: Marinilabilia salmonicolor JCM 21150 (assembly GCF_000259075.1). GTDB lineage: Bacteria > Bacteroidota > Bacteroidia > Bacteroidales > Marinilabiliaceae > Marinilabilia > Marinilabilia salmonicolor. Next base: position 38,541 of record NZ_AJKI01000061.1, on the reverse strand, counting down.
CCCATTGCCCCCCAAACACAAAGGGTTGGTTTGTGTGCATTTTAAATCTGTGGATGAGGCCCTGAAAGCCAATTTGACGGTATTGAAGCATCAACCTACGGCCAGTGAGCTGTTGGATGATTTTATCCTGAATTGCACTAAAAACAGTCCGGAACACAGCAAAAACAGGTTTTTTCTTAAAGGAGAACCCAATGCCCTTTTGGTGGTTGAGTTTTCACGTGATTCAATAGACGAAATTGAGGAGGCTGCACAAAAGTTAACTGAAGATTTAAAATCTTCCGGATTGGGGTATCATTATCCGTTGGTAAAGGGTGATGACATTACAAAGGTATGGGCCTTGAGAAAGGCTGCTTTGGGACTTCTGTTTACCACCCCTGGAGATGCGAAACCGGTAGCCGTTATTGAGGATACATCGGTGGCTGTAGAAGATTTACCTGCTTATGTAGCTGATTTTAGAAAGTTGCTGGAAAGCCTGAATCTGACCTGTACTTTTTATGGTCATGCCAGTTCCGGTGAGTTGCATTTGCGTCCGATTATTAATCTTAAAACCGAAGAGGGGCAGAAGCTTTTCCGAAAAATCGGGGAAGAAACGGCAGTCCTTGTAAAGAAATACAGAGGTTCCCTAAGCGGTGAGCATGGTGACGGAAGGTTGCGGGGAGAGTTTATCCGGCCGATGGTTGGGGATAAGAATTATCAGTTGTTTAAAGATTTAAAGCAGACCTGGGATCCGAACCATATTTTCAATCCGGGGAAGATTGTGGATACCCCGCCAATGGATACCCACTTGCGATATCGAGCCGGAGTGGAAACACCCGAAATTAATACTGTTTACGATTTTAGCCGGGAGAAAGGTATTGTCAGGGCCGCTGAATTTTGTAACGGTTCAGGCGATTGTCGGAAAACGCATCTTTCTGGAGGAACGATGTGTCCAAGTTATATGGCCACCCGTGATGAGGAGCATACCACCCGTGCCCGGGCTAATATTCTTCGTGAGTATTTGCGTAAACCGTATGTAAAGAATCGTTTTAACCACAAAGAAATCTATGAAGTAATGGATCTATGTCTTTCCTGTAAGGCTTGTAAGTCTGAATGTCCTTCGGGTGTGGATGTGGCTAAGCTGAAGGCAGAGTTTCTTCAACATTACTATGAAGCCAATGGGGTACCGTTGCGTACCCGGATGATTGCCGAAATATCTAAACTTAATCAGCTGACTTCGTTTTGGCCTGCAATCTATAATTTTTTTGTTTCAGACCGCTTTACATCCGCCTTCTTCAAACGGATTTCGGGTTTTGCACAGGAGCGTACCCTTCCTTTATTGGGAAAAACAACTGTGAAGAAATGGTATAAAAAACGCTACTTGCCGGGTCAGAAAAATTTCCCCAGAGGGAGGGTTTATTTGTTTAATGATGAATTTACCAATTACAACGATTCGGGAATGGGCAAAAATGCGGTCATGCTACTGGAGCATTTGGGTTATGAGGTGGTGATTCCGAAGCATAGGGAGAGTGGCAGGGCTTATATTTCCAAAGGACTGTTAAAGAAAGCCCGTAAAATAGCCATTGAGAATGTCAGCGGTCTGAAGGATATTGTTACAAAAGAAACTCCATTGGTGGGGATAGAGCCGTCCGCCATTCTTACTTTCCGGGACGAATATGTTGACCTTGTAACTGATGATCTGAGGCAGGATGCCCGAAAACTGGGTGAAAACGCTTTGCTTTTTGAAGAGTTTATCGTCAGGGAGATAGAGAAAGGGCATATTACTTCTGAGTTTTTTACGTCAGAGCCAAAAAAGGTGAAATTTCACGGGCATTGCCATCAAAAAGCCATTGCTTCTCAGACTCCAACGGTCAGGATGCTGAGTTTGCCCCGAAATTATGAAGTGGAGGTAATTCCTTCCGGTTGTTGTGGTATGGCCGGATCATTCGGTTATGAGAAAGAACATTATACCGTTTCTATGAAGATAGGAGAGTTGGTTCTTTTTCCTGCCATTCGTGGCAAAAATCCGGATGAGTTGATTGCGGCTCCCGGAACCAGTTGCCGGCATCAGATAAAGGACGGAACGGGAGAGATTGCATTGCATCCCATTGATATTCTGTACCAGGCTTTAAGGTGAAAGTTATGGGTTTCGTGTTGTTTGTCATTCTGAGCTTGCGAAGAATCCCTTGTTGAAGCAATTGAGGCAGTCAGAGCCTGAGGAGCTCTTATGATTATAGCCTTAATTTCACCACAGATTATCCAACCTGTACGCCACCATAAATTCATGAGAACCACTATTCACTCTCGATAATTTATTAAGTGTAAAGTCGAAGGCATAACCGGCTTTCAGAAATTCTGTAATTTGAATATTGAAAAACAGGCCGGCAGCATCTCCTATGCGATAATGAGCCCCCATATAATATTGATCCTGATAAAGAAATCTGGTAGTTATATCTGCAGATATGGGAGCTCCCGGGACTACTGTTATCAGGGCTGAGGGAAGAAACTGCCACTCATGGTCGATATTAAATTGATAGCCACCCATTAGGAATATTGGTGCATCATAGGAGGTATTACTCTCCCGGTATTCATCCTCCAGCTTTACCCGTATCATTCTGGGAGAAGAAATTCCCGCAAAATATTCATCCGTATAGAGGTAAAAACCAATTCCAAAAATAGGTGAAGTCCTGTTCAGGTCACTCTGGAAGTGATGATCGTTACTTTCGGTAAGTTCCAAATCGGAGATTGTTGCACTGAAATTGGTTATTCCGGCGTTGAGCCCCATCGATAAATGCATCCCCCGGGCAACCTTAATCTGATAGGCATAGGATGCTTTAAAGTGGGTGTTTCTGACCGGCCCAACCCTGTCTGTCATCAGACTCATACCGATGCCAAAATTCTGTTTTTGATACGGGGTATGGGCACCAAAACTGTAAGATGCCGGATATCCGTCAATTCCCACCCATTGATGACGCGTCAGGAGATTCATATTAAGTCCTTCTAGCGTACCTGCAATGGCGGGGTTAATCTCCAGCGGGTTGTTAATGTAATTGGTGTAAAGGGGCTCCTCCTGTGCCTTGGCAGTGAGTATACACAGGGAGAGCATTATGATTGAGAAACTTCTGTATAATGGTGTCATTTTTTGATTTTTTCCGAGTGATTTGGTCCCTTATCTTGCTTATTTCTTCAGGAAAACATTGCCTTTGTATTGCTTTCCGGTATCTACAATCTTTATTACGTAGAAATAGGTGCCTGTAGGGAGAGAACCGGATCCACCCAGTGACTTTCTTGTAGTTCCGTCCCAGTCGTTTTCGTAATGGTCATTTTTGTAGATGATGTTCCCAAAACGGTTGAATACATGGATGGTCACCCTGTCAAGCTCTTCCAGGCCTTCTATTTCAAAATGGTCGTTGATCCCATCTCCATCGGGAGAGAATCCTTCCGGAATCCTGAATGTAGTTGTCGGAACAAATTCCGGTTCTTCAATCCGGATAATAATCCAGGCACTGCTGCAATCGTTGCTGTTGTCTTCACTGCAAACCTGGTATGAGATGGAATCATTACCTACGAAATTAAACATGGGATCGTAGGTAAGGACGCCTGCACCTTTGAATCCGGCAATCCCGTTTTCCGGATGCTTCAGAATGGAGAACTGAACCTGTCCGTTGATGCCCAGATCGTTTTTCAAAGGTGAGATGTTCACTGTTTCATTCATCTCAAGGACAATGGTGTCGTTGACCGCTGTCAAACCGGGAAGAACTTCAACGGTAACTGTAGCCATATCCTGATCCCCATTGGCATCTACTATTGCATAACGGAAAGTTACCTGACCGATGTAATTTGTTTCAGGTGTAAAAGTTATGGTGTTGTCGCTTTCAACAATCGCTGAACCTCCTTCTGCTATTTGGCTTACACTTAGGGTTAAAGGAGAATCTTCGAGTCCCTGGTCGTTGTCCAAAACAGCAATGTTTACAGCAACATTTATTTGGGTTTCTGCGAAATCATCAGCTGCTATCGGCACATTGTTGATCTCTTCATCGCTGTCTTCAACAATATTAATCGCTACTTCGGCATCATCTGAATCTCCGTTGGCATCGGTAACAGTGTAACTGAAAGAATCACTACCGGAGAATTCATCGTTTGGTGTGTAGGTAACGGTGTTGTCACTTTCTACCACTACACTTCCGTTGGTCGGGTTTGTGCTGATAGTAACCACCACCGGAACATCTTCAAGTCCGGTATCGTTGCTCAACACATCAATTGAAATAGCCGTGTTCTCAGCGGTTGAAGCCTCATCGTCAGTTGCAACTGGTACAATGTTGGTGTCTTCAGTTACAGTCACCGAAACATCCGCTTCGTCCGCATCTCCGTTGGCATCGGTAACAGTATAGCTGAATGAATCACTACCGGAGAACTCATCGTTTGGTGTGTAGGTAACGGTATTGTCACTTTCTACCACCACGCTTCCGCTGGTCGGGTTTATGCTGATGGTTACTGTCACCGGTACCTCTTCAAGCCCGGTGTCGTTGCTTAGTACGTCGATTGAAACAGCCGTATTTTCTGTGGTTGAAGCTTCATCGTCGTTGGCAACAGGCACAATGTTGGTGTCCTCAGTTACAGTTACCGCAACATCCGCTTCGTCGGCATCTCCGTTGGCATCTGTAACGGTATAGGTGAATGAATCACTACCCGAGAATGCATCGTTTGGTGTGTAGGTGATAGTGTTGTCGCTTTCCACTACCACGCTTCCGTTGGTCGGGTTTGTACTGATGGTTACTATCACTGGTGCATCTGCCAATCCGGAATCATTGCTCAGCACATCAACTGAAACAGCCGTATTTTCAGTGGTTGAAGCCTCGTCGTCGGTTGCAACAGGGATGCCGCTAGCAGCCTGAGTAATGGTCAATGAAACTGTTGCTTCATCCGCGTCTCCGTTGGCATCGGTAACGGTGTAGTTGAAGGTATCATTACCGAAAAATTCGCTGTTCGGGGTGTAGGTGATGGTATTGTTATTTTCTACCACAACAGTTCCGTTGTCTGGTTGCTGATTAACACCCACTGATACCGGTGTGTCATCAAGACCAGTGTCATTGGCCAGTACATTAATATTTATCGAACTGTTCTCTTCAACAGTTGCCTCATCGTCGGTTGCAACAGGTACAACATTTTCGTCTTCTGTGACACTTACAGTTACCAGGGCCATATCCCAGTCCCCGTTTGCATCAGCCACAATATAAGAGAAGCTGATGTCTCCAACGAAGAAATATCCGGGTGTGAATGTTACCGTATGGTCGGCGTTTACCTGAACGCTACCGGATGCCGGGCTTGCCGGAATGGTAATACTTCCCATTCCGTCTTCCAGCCCGGTGTCGTTGGACAATACATCAATGGTAACGGGTGTATTCAGATAAGTGGTTGCCAGGTCATCATTGGCAATTGGCGAATGGTTTTCCACGTTTTCTTCAAGAACAGTTACTGTGATGTCTGCTGATGCACAATCACCGTCCAGGTCGCAAACCTGGTAACCAAAAGTTTCGGTGCCGCTGAAGCCTGCATCAGGCGTGTATGTGATGGTGAAATCTGCATTTACGTTAGCAGTGCCATTGACGGGTTGAGGCGATATGGTAATGCCTGCCACTCCATCTTCCAGACCGGTGTCGTTGGACAGGAGGTCGATGGTTACCGGTGTTTCAAATTCTGTAGCAACAGCCACATCATTGGCAACCGGGGTGGCATCGGGTGTTTCCACTACCTGGATATTGACCACGCCAAGGGCATAATCACCGTCCACATCTTCAATTTGGTAAATCAACAGGTCATTTCCTGTGAAATCTGCATCCGGAACGTAATGTGACGTCCGGTTGCTGTTTATGCTGATGGTTCCGTTGGCTGGTTGCGCAAAGATGCTGAAGTTTTGCAAACCGTCTTCCAGGCCGCTGTCGTTGCCCAATACGTCAATGTTTGCCGGGGTATTGGTGTAAGTTATCAGCTCGTCATCATTGGCTACCGGCTGGTGGTTTTCTTCTCTCACCTGGATGGTTACAGTTGCTTCATCGGTATCGCCTTCATTATCTGTGATGCGATAGCTGAAAGTGGTGGTTCCGGTGAAATCCTGTTCGGGAGAGAATATGATGCTGTTGGTTGGTGAAACCGATACTGTTCCACTGGTTGTTGATGCATCAGCAATGGTTACGGTTATCGGGGCATCATAGAGATTTTCATCATTACTAAGCACATCCACTTCCACCGGGGTGTTGATACTTGTACCTCTGCTGTCGTCGTTGGCCACAGGTGTCACATTGATGTGTGTAACTGTAAGATTGACCATTGCAGTTGCGGATTGATTGATGGAATTGGTGATTGCATATTCGAATGAAAATGCTCCATGGTACATCCTGTCCGGTGTATAAGTGATGGTGTTGTCTGGATTGACCGTTGCTTCCCCATGCCCGGGTTGCGAAACAATGGCAATGGTGGCACCATACTCCAGCCCTGAATCGTTGGAAAGGACCTCAATGTTAACCGGTGTTTCCTGATCGGTTGTAGCCGCATCATCCTGCGGGCGGGGGATGAAATCGTCAATGTTGGTGACAGAAACATCACTAATGTCAGTTTTGTAGTTTTCATCCTCGGTCAGTGCATTATCAAAAGAGGTGCTGATGTTGAAAGTTTCATCCCCATCCTGCTCTTCATCGTCCACACCTGTAATGGTAACAGTTGCAGGGACATCCCAGTTGGTGGTATTGAATGTAACAGTGGCTTCGTTGGTGGCCACATTTACAGTGCCTCGTCCTTCGGTGATCGCCGTAATCACTCCTTCGCTGGTGTCGTCCGAAGAGAGGTTGACGACCACATTTCCTTCAGGTTTAGTGTTCAGCGATATGTTGAAATCATCACTCTGACCGGCTTCGGTAATTTCCAGTCCGCCTGATGGACTAATCATGAACCCCGGCGTGTCATTATCCTGGTTTACAAAAATAACAGATTCGGGAGTTAGGCCGTTGTATATGCTTGTTCCACCAATGATGGGGGCAAACTCAATTTCATAGGTCTGAGTTCCGTCTGCGATATTGTCTGCCTGACCTGTGACTGTGACAGTAACTTGTTCCGACCAGTTGGTATCGTCAATCGTTACATAAACTTTGTTCTCGCCATCGAATGTTCCTCTGTTGTTGGACACCCGGGTGATTTTTCCTTCCGAGGTATCTGAAGAGGACATTTCTAGCAGAACCTGGTCAATGGGAGCGCTCTTGAGTGCCATGGAGAAGTGTGCTTCTCCACCACCTTCGGTTGTCGGTCCTGATGGTTCTGAGATATCGAAATCGGCGATGTCTTCATTCGCGATGGTGACCGATACGCTGGCTGGTGAATGATTCTTGTATTGAGAATCGTCGGTGTCTCCTTTTCCGGGAACCACTGTGAATGTCAGGTTGCCGTCATCAATGTCATTGTTGACCGGGGTGATGGTAACCTCTTTGGGCGTCTGCCAGTCATTTCCGTCTGTGGTAAAGGTTACAGAAGCCGGTGTAACAGTGGCACGTCCTTGTGTTTCTGCCGTGAAATTATAGGTGACCTCCGAGGTGGGACGACTCTTCAGGACAATGGTAAAGCTTTTGGCTTCCCCGTTTTCATCAAGTGTGATGTCCTGGGGTGTGACTGTCGTTCCGTAAGCATCGTTGTCCTGATTGGTAAGGGAAACGTCGGAAACAGAATGATTATTGTAATCCGTATCAGTGCTTTCTGCAGCTTGCGTAATGATGCTGTATGCCACATCCGAATCATCAATGTCGTCATCTTGTCCGGTAACCGTGATTTCAACCGCATTGTTCCATTCATTAGGCTGGAAAGTAATAGTGGCTGTATTGGCATCTGTATCGACAGTACCACGGGAAACAGCAGTAATGACTCCTTCGGTGATATCTGATGATGCAAGAGAAATGCTGACTGCCTCGGTGGGCTCACTGTTGAGCGATATTTCAAAGCTGGCTGTTCCTCCGGTCTCTGTGGTGTACAGTCCCGCGGTGGGAGTTACCGTTATGCCGGCATTGTCGTCATCAAGGTTGGTGGCGGGTAATTCCTGATTTTCGATGTTGTTATACTGTTCATCACCTGATGATACGGCATAAGAAATGGTGTATGAAATATCTCCATCCATGACTGCATCATCCTGTCCGGTTATGATTACCTCCTGATCAACATTCCAGTTGCCTGCCTCGAAAGTGAGCGTTTCCGGCGAGACGGTTCCTTCCGATTCATCAGAAGATTCAAAGGTGATGGTAACTGTCGATGTTGGTTCTGATTGTAATCTGATGAATAACTGGTCTGTAACATCAGGTTCTGAGGTCTCGAAAGCGGTTTTGGAGAGCACAATACCAGCATCGTCGTTGTCCATGTTGGTCAGATAAACATCATTGATGGACAAGTCGTTGTAGTTGTTGTCGCTGCTGCTGGTGGAAATGCTGGCCACATAATCCTGGTCTCCGTCATCCACATTGTCGTTGACTCCGGTAACTGTAATGGTTTTTGGTGTATTCCAGTCGGAAGACGAGAAACTTACACTTGAAGTGACTGTTCCTTCTCCGGTGTTGTCGGAAACAAAGTTGAAAAAAACCTGGTGGGTGGGCTGGCTTTCAAGAACCACAGTAAAAGTTGCTTGCCCGCCGTCTTCACTGGTTTCCAGTCTGTCGGATGCCGAGGTAACCGGTAAGAGGGTTACCCCGAAATTATCATCATCTTCATTGATCAGAGAAAGCGAGGTATTCAGGTTACTTTCGTAATTTGTATCACTGCTGCTGACTTCGATGTCAATCTGATAAATCTGATTTCCATCGTCAATAGCATCATCCTGACCGGTGATGGTAACTGTTTGCGGTGTATTCCAGTTGGATGCAGTGAATGTTAATGAGTTTCCGCTGGTTACGACTCCTTCGCTTGTTTGGTTGGATGAAGAGCCTATGGTCACATTTGATATCGGTTCTGAATCAAGCACCACGGTATATGTGGCTGTTCCTCCTGCCTCGGTGGTTCCAAACGGGGTGTTTTCCACAATGGTCAGACCTGCAGTGTCATCGTCTTCGTTGACTAAGGCTACAGATGTGTTGAAAGCAGAACCATAATTGCTGTCAGCGCTGCTTACTTCCACATCAATATTGTAATTCTGATTTCCATCATCAATGTCATCGTCCTGACCGGTGATGGTAACCGTTTGGGGTGTATCCCAGTTTGCCGGGGTAAAGGCAAGTGAATTGTTGGTCACCTGGCCCTCGGTGGAATTATCAGAAGTTGCCGTGATTCCCACATTTGACGTAGGTTGGGATTCGAGTACCACAGTAAAGGTGGCTGTTCCACCGGCTTCAGTGGTATTGCCTGAAACAACCGATGTGGTGACACCTGCTGAATGAACATCAGTAATGTTTACATTGATGTCATCTACAGTCATTCCATCGTAATTGGGTTCACTTCCTGATGCATTTGAGGTAGTGATGGTGTAGCTGTGGTCTCCGTCATCAATCTGGTCGTCGATGGCAGTGACTGTTACGGTTTTAGTGGCCCAGTCGGTGGGTGAAAAAGAAACACTGCCGGTTGAAATGGTTACCTCATTTTCATCGGAGGATGAAAGGGTGATGGTTACATCAGAGGTGGGTTGCGAATTCAGTGAAATGCTGAAAGTCTCGTTTTCTCCTTCATTTAGGTTGATGTTACGAGGAGAGACACTGATACCCGCTGTATTGTTATCAAGGTTGGTTACTTCAATGTCATCCGAGTTAATGCCATTAAACGGGGTGTAGCCGCTGCTCGATGTTCCTGACAATGTATAGGAAATATTTCCGTCAGCAATCTCATCATTAACACCCGTCAGGGTGACTGTCTGGTTGGTATTCCAGTTGCCGGGGGTGAAAGTCAGCGATGAGGTGCTCAGACTTCCTTCCGAGGCGTCCAGCCCGTTTAGGGTAACGGTAACATCGCTTTCCGGCTGAGCCGACAATCGGATGGTAAAGTTATCAGATGCTCCGTCCTCACTTGTTTGCAATGTGGTTTTGGAAACAATGATAGCTGCCACATCATTGTCTGTATTGGTGGCATTAATGGTAATATCACTTAAGGCCTGATAATTGGCATCTCCGCTGTTTACAGAGAGGGTAATAGTATAGTTCTGGTCTCCGTCAATGAGATGGTCATCCACGCCCGTAACAGTTATTTCCTGTGTGATATTCCAATCGGTCGGTGTAAAGGTTAGCTGTGAGGCAGAAATCGTGCTTTCGGCGGCTTCTGTATCGGAAGAGGCAATGTCAATGGTAACATCACTAACCGGTTCGGAATTTAAAACAACTGAGAAGGTCGCAGTGGTTTCATCTTCGGAGGTTTCGATGGAATTATCAGAAACGCTGATGCCTGCCTGGTCGTCATCCACATTGGTGGCATTAACAGCGGCTGAAAGACCGTTGTAATTGGCATCCGTGGCTGTTGTTGAAATATTAATGGAATATGTCTGGTCTCCATCCTCGATTTCATCATCCACTCCGTTGATGGTTACTGTTTTGGGTGTGTTCCAGTTGGTGTTGTTAAAGGTTAGTGTTTGAGATGTTGTGGGTAGCTGACCTTCACCTGGTTGGGTGGAAGAAATATTGACCGTGACCGTAGATTCGGGTTCACTGTTTAAGGAAACCTCAAAAGTAGCGGAAGGTTGTGTCTGGTCTTCATAAGTTGTTACGGCAGTTTCGCTGATGTTGAGTCCTGCGGTATCGTCATCTTCGTTATTGACGGTAATGCTGCTAATGGAAATGTCATCATAATCAGCATCTCCACTGAAAGCCGTTCCCTGAAGCATATAGGATTGCAGACCGTCGGCGATGTCATCGTCCACTCCTGTGACGGTGATGGTTTGAGGTACATTCCAGTCGGATGCATCGAAAATCAGTTCGTTGGCACTCATGCTTCCTTCAGAAGCGTCAAGTCCAGAAAACTCAATCCTGACTGCTGCTGATGGTATTGAAGTCAGCACGACTGTGAACCCAGAAGTAGTTCCGGTTTCAGAGGTGGTCAGTTCTGAGTGAGAGATGTTGATGCCGGCAACATCCACATTGGTATTGGTCACGCTCACATCCTCAGGATTCATGTCGCTGTAATAAGTATCATCGCTGATAGCCGGTTCCAGGATGATGGAATAATTGATGTCTCCATCCACCTCCCGGTCTCTGACAGGAGTTACCGTTACGGTCTGCGGAGTATCCCAGTTCCCTGCATCGAATATCAGTGTTTCGGGAGCTATGGTTCCTTCTGTTTCGTCATCAGAATAAAGATTGATGCTCACAGTATTGAGAGGGGCGGTGTGAAGCACAACAGAAAAAGTACTGGTTTCACCATCCTCTGCTGTGGTGAGCTCGGTGGGTGCAACCGTTATTCCGGGTTCGTTGACGTTAATGACTCCCGGATTGGTCAGCGGGACTTCACAGTTGATGTTGTCCACTGTCAGTTCGAAAGTGTTTTCGCCAATTTCCAGGTATTGGGCCGGAATGGTCATGGTGAGTTCTTCTCCGGTTGAGGTTGCTGAAGCAATTTCAGCTCCCTCGGAATAGGCCTTGTAAAGAAAACCGTTTTCTGTGCTGTTGATGACAAATTCACCGTCACGACCTGGGTCAACAGTTCCGGGAGTGATGGATAGGCCTGTTGACGGCATCACCACTACAGAGATGGCGAACGGAGCAGATTCCCACTGGCAACCATCTTTATTCACCCAAAGTGTGTAGTCGTTGCCGTCGTCGGCCAGAGCAGCCTCTTTGGAAAATGTACCGGTGTTTTGTGATTCGATGTCCGTTCCGTCTCTGCGCCACTGGTAGGTGGCATTTACTTCATCGGCCACCAGCGAAATTTCTTCCCCAACGCATACTTCCTGGTCACCCGTGAAATTGGTGTTGGGAGAGTAGGTGACATCAAAATCGCGGGTTGAGGTACAAGTGATGTCGTGTTCTTCGATGTATTTTTCGATGGAGAGAGACCATTCGCCATAATTTACATTACCTGAGGTTTGTGCTACAGTGCGGTCGCTCGATATTTCTGAACCATCGAATTGCCAGGAGTAGCTGTCAGCGCCAAATTCTTCTGCGGTGAGCTGAAGCGGGTCGTTCACGCAAAGAGAAGTGTCCCCCGAAAACTGCAGGCTGGGGGCGATGGTTACGGCAAACTCTTCGATGGTCTGACTAAGGCCGTCTTCTACCATCAGGTAAATGATGGCGTGGCCCGATTCGTAAGGAACAGGCTTGATGGTAACGGTTCGGTCGCTTCCGGTTCCCTCGATTTCTATGCCGTTGTGAGGTACCACAGACGGGTTGGCTGAGAATCCTGTGATGGTCAATTCATCAGGGGCTGTGTCGTCGTCGCCAACAGTAAAGTTTAATGGGTGAGTCTCGCTGTTGGTACAGAGGACCTGGTCGTCAATTTTGGTAATGGTAGGGGCTGAGTTGATGATGCAGTAAACGGCTTCATCGTTGTTGCTCCATAACGTGCCATCATAGGCTTCCCAGGTAAAAGAAGTTTTGCCAATCCAATCGGTGGGAGGGGTGTAGGTTAGATTTGTGAGATTTCCCCTCGTAACCTCCAGGGGTACAGAAATTGGGCTTCCATTGTAGTGAAGTTCTCCGATTTCAGGAAGAGAGGTAATGTTGATGGATTGAAACTGCGTGCCTGCAGGATGCGAGAATTTGGGGTCAAAATCTGAGGCTTCAAATACGAGGTCGTTGTTTTTGGGACCTTCTTTGTAAACGTCGCCCACCCAGGGAGCTTCTCCGTTGAGGCATTTGGTATCGCTTTGTGCCACTTCGAAAACGATGTCGCTGTACCCCAAATCTATGGCATTGAACCAGGTGTTGAGCGTGTTTACCTCACCGTTATGAGGAACGTTGACGTGATTATCTCCTTCATAAATCCAGGTTCTTGGAGTGTTTTGACCTATTTTGAGTTGTTTTTGACTAGTGGCATCCATTCTTCCGAGTCCTTCAATGTCTCCCCACTCCATAATCTGACTGTCATCCCAGTAGATGGTAGTGTTTAGACGATTAAATGGTCGGATGGATGAGGTCGTAATCCCATCCATTTGTTCCACATCGTACATGGGGAAATGGGCCGGGCCCCGTCCGAAGAAAGTTGCTGATGCGGAGTATTCTCCATCGGCGACTTCGGCTCCACCATCTGTTTTGAAATCCCACAGCACATAGTTGAGCCCTTTTTTCAGCTCCCGGTAGATGACCCGGTCGCTGCCTTCTGCAGAATATTCTCCGTCACCATCCAGATCCAGCATGATGGCGGTATAGCCTTCTATATTGGTTTCGATGCTGAAAAAAGTGATGTCTTCATGTGGGCAGGATTCATTGTTTTTTTCCAGAAGGATGGTTCCCCGTTCGATGTCGCTGTAGGCCGGATATCGGTTATACTGATAATCCATATAAAGCTGATCCTCGGCTTTTACCTGTACCGTAGGAGGTGCCAGCCGTGTGTTGGGCCACACGCTGCGGTCGGGATCATTTAGGAATACTTTATATTCTGCCAGGTCTTCCCCGCTTACCTGGTCGCCTTCCATACTTTGTACCCGTTTGATGTAGTTTTCCTCCGAATAGGGTGTAATCCCAAATCGGTTGGCCACAAAAACAAAGGAATAGGGATACATCCGGAAGTTAACCTTGTTGATAAACTCATCGGAAGTGAATACATAGAAGTCAGCGTTCACAGGGTATTGATCAAAACTGAGGTTGGTGAGCTGCCAGCCGTAAGACCATAGGCGACCGGCCGATTTATTGGGCTCACCGGGATTGGTGATAATGTTGTTGTCGCTGTCAGTGACGGTTACGTCAAAATATTCGAGAGAGAAACGGTAGTTCGCTGAGAATTCAATATAAAAATTACCGGTTGTGTTGGCTGTTATTGATAGTGGATTATAACCATTGGTAATAATGGTGCCGTTCAATCTTACCCCATTTGGACCGGTTACAGCTTCGTTATAATTATTGATATAGCCTGCCTGATTATAAGTTCTTAAGGGAGTTTCGTTGAAGATAACATTTCCATTGGGGGCTTTTATTCTGAAATCGGTATAATAAGGTGCCCAGAAGCTAGAACCTGCTTCATTCAGGTTCATCCCAAAGAACATCTTTTCCCCTTCATTCAAGAAGATGTTGATGCGCTCTTTTTCATCACAATTGTAAAGGCCGAAGTTATTACCATCAAACACATTAAACTCGATAAAAAGTCTGTCGTTGGAGTTCGGCATCAGTTGTTTGGTGCCTTCCTGGGCAAAGGTTGCAGAAAATGTTGTCAGGAAAATGATCAGGGGTAGAAGTTTCTTCATGGTATGTGGTCTTTTGGGGAATTGGTATCAAATTAGTGTCGGGATTCAGAGAATGGTGCTATAGCTTCGCTTCACTCACAAAAACAGAAACATTATGAGATGCAAATGCAACTTACCGGGGATAATAATGGGAATGTTAAAAATACGAGAGGTCTCTCTGTAATCGGAATGTTTTTGGGCCCTTTTCATAATATTGTCGTTTTAATTATAACTCTTCAGAGTATGACAATCCAATGCACTTACCGGTAAAATACCGGGGTGCGCATTTATGGCCCTTAAAAATTGTGAAAATCAGGAGTGATCAGGAAATAATCTTTTATGGAAGATGTGTTTTTCCAAAAATGTTCACTCTTATCTTTTGAACGCCAAATATAATTAATATGTTACCTGATTTGGAGGTTAATCTATCTGGTTTTCAGAAAAATATGGTGAATGCGTTGTATTTGTAGATAAACGAGGTTCTGAATTAGATTAAACAAATGTTTTTTAAAAAAATCTTAACTGGTGAGGTTTATGTTTTGGGATGTGTTTTTCAGCTATTTCCAGATGTCAATCATCCACTTGTCAGGAATCTTCTCTTCAATTATGTAAGCAGAAAGATTAAACCATTTTTTGCAGTGCAAGAGGATTTGAGAGTCTGATGAGATAACAATTCCATGGGCATGTGCAATTTTACTGTCAGTCTGGTCCTCAAGGGAGGTGCTCCAGTTAATGCCTGTTTTTTGGCCGATTTCAGCAACCAGTTTGGCAAGTCGTCCACTGTTGCTTACCGGCTTGTCGAAAACCCAAAAAACCTGCTCTGGTTGATAAATTATAAAAAAGTCAGCCACCAACTCAATGGCCTGTGGGGTTTCAGTGATTTTTCGATACGAGCCATGTAGCCCGGATATATCCCGGATTAGGGAATCTCTGCCTCTGAATAAAGGGGCTCTGCTAAGAGCAGCTTCCAGAATGATCAGCAGATTAAATCCATCTATTACAATAGTTTGGTGCTTGAGTGAGGTGGGCTTTTTAATTTCTTTTTGTTTGATAGGTTCCGCCAGACTTAGGGGTTGACAGCAGCGGTCAATGGCTTGTCTTTGTCTTTCCTGTAATTTGAATTTGTCACCTACTAATTTAAGGGCAGCTTTGGCTGAATAGTTCCGGTCGAGTAACCAACAGTAATCTGCCGCAGCCTTTTTCAGGATAATAACCTGTTCCGGTGAAAAAAGGAGGTGGTCCTTTGGTGCCGGGCCTCTGTGTTTTCGTTTGTCAGGAGACATATTGAAAGTGCATTTAATTTTCTGCAATTTAGTATCTAAAGTCCTTTAAAAAAAGCAAAAATGCAAAGACGCAAAGTTTATCCCGTCAATTGGCACAATTATTCACCCCCTATCCCTATGAGCAGAATATTTCGGTGATAACATTTTTTTTGCAAATACATAAAAAATCAGCAGCTCCTATGTTAACCTTCCTTATGCCTGCTTGGAGGATATCCAAACAGATTTTTAAACTGCTTACTGAAATACTTCACATCGTTGAAACCAATCCTGAATGAGACCTCAGAAACATTGTAGCCTTTTTCTAAAAGCTGAGCAGCAATTTTGAGTTTCATCTGGCGAACAAACTCCACCGGACTCATACCTGTAAGACCTTTCACTTTATTGTAGAATACTGTCCGGCTGACGCACATTTGTTCGGCCAGTTCTTCTATGGAGAATTCATTGGAATAATTGTCCTGAATAAACGTAACCAGTTGCTGCAGAAACTCTTCATCTTTGCTGGTCACTTTCAGTGTTTCAGGATCGATGGTTTTGTTATCCCTGAATTTTGCAATAATACGCTTACGTTGCTCAATGAGGTTTAGTGCCACCGTTTTGAGCAACTTTGTATTAAACGGTTTGGGCAGATATGCGTCGGCACCACACTGCAGACCTGAGATTTGATCTTCGATGTCTGTCTTGGCTGTGAGCATAATGATGGGTACGTGACTGGTGCTAAAGTCTTTTTTCAAACGTTCCGTAAGTTCCATGCCGTCAATTCCGGGCATCATTACGTCGGTTAAGATGAGGTCCGGATGAATTTTTCCGAGAATCTCCAGGGCTTCCTCTCCATTGAATGCTTTTGTTGTATTGAACCATGGTCTGAGGGCCTGATCGATGTAATCCAGTATTTCGGCATTGTCTTCTATTATAAGCACTCCGGGCTTGCCGGCCGTCGAGGGATTTTGAAGATTTTGGATATCAGGGACCTGCGGAGTGAAGGTGTCTTCTGTTACCGGGTGATGGTGAGATGTTTCTTCTTCAACAAAATCCACGTCACTCCTTCCCAGCAGATGTTGTTTGCCTATGGGAAGTGTAATGCTGAAGGTACTTCCGGCACCTTCGGTGGAATCTACCGATAGTTGTCCTCCATGCAGTCGGGTGATTTCGTAGGCCAGAGAGAGACCTATGCCGGTGCCTGACATTTCCTGATCGCTCAAGATGGTATAGCGAGAGAAAATATCCTGCAGGTTTTTTTCGGGAATGCCTTTGCCTTCGTCTGTGATGGAAAGAGTGAGCTCTTTTTGATTGGTCTGCCGGATGTTAAAAATTACCTTCTTCCCTTTTGAGGTGAATTTTATGGCATTGCTTAATATATTGTAGAGCACTACATCAATTTGGGTGGCATCGGCCCATATGTCTGCCTCTTCCTGGTCGGATTGAAAGATAAATTCAAGATCTTTGTGGTGAGCGATAGGACCAAAGCTGTCAAACACTTCGCGGGCGAACTTTATAATATCGAACCGACTTACTTTAAGACGCATTTTGTTGTTCTGGATTTTTCGGAAATCCAATAACTGATTAATGAGCTGAAGCATACGCTTCCCGTTTTTGTGCACAATCTGCAACTCTTTGTAGATTTCAGGAGATATCTGACGGGTTTTGCTTTTGATGTCTTCCAGCGGTCCCAGAATCAGGGTCAGTGGAGTTCGGATTTCATGCGAAATATTGGTAAAAAACTTCAGTTTGAGTTCATTAATCCTCTTTTCAACTGTAAGTTCGTTTCTGTAGCGGTTAATTTTGATAACAATTTTTCGGATTCCTGCCAGAAAGCCTATGAACAGGATGATGTAGCCGAGATAGGCCCAGTTGGTTTTGTACCATGGCGGTAAAATGGTAATTTTCAGTTCACGTGGTGCTTCAATCCACCCACCCATCCGATTGGTCGATTTAACTTTGAAAACATAATCACCCGGAGGAAGATTGGTGAAAGTGGCCTTGTTTTGGTTGCCGATCAGGTTCCAGTTGTTGTCAAAATTTTTCAGGAAGTAAGCATATTGAACAATGCCCGGATCCTGATAATCCAGTGCCGAAAATTCAATGCTGAAGCTCGATTGAAAGTGTTTCAGGTTGAGGTGATCGGTGTAAGTAATGGTTTTATTCAGAGGTGAGTTAGACTCAAGAGTTGATACATCTTTGTTAAACAGCTGAAAGTTGGTGAGTTCTATTTTAGGACTGTAGTTTTTTACGCTGATTTTATCACTGTCCAACGCTTCAATGCCTTTGTAACCTCCAAAGAGTAAAACACCGTTTTTACGCTTCAGACAGGTGTTCTCCATAAACATATTAAAACTCAGGCCGTTGTTAGCATTGAATGCCTCTATGGTTCCGGTGTTTTTATTGATGCGGTTTAATCCATTTTCGGTACTTACCCAGATGTGTCCCGGTTTTCCTTCCTGCATGGCCAGTACTACATCGTTGGCCAGTCCATTGTTGCTGTTGTAGTGCATAAACGATGCAACCGAATCTTTAATGTTTTCCAGCTTATTGAGTCCTCCTCCAAGAGTCCCGAACCATAAGTCTTTGTCGGAATCCTCAAAAATGTGTACCACGTCGTTGTAACTCAGACTTTGATCTTTGTCGGGTGTGTAAAAGAAACTCATGAACGGGCCCTTTTCATGTTGGTTACGCATATACAATCCAAAACCTGTGGCCACCCACATGCGTGCCGTGGAGTCAAAAACAATGTTTCGAACCATATTACTCCCCAGGCTGCTGTTTTGACTGTGTATATTCCGGAAATACCGGGATCCGTCAGATTTTGTTTTTACCTGACTTAATCCGTTGCCATAAGTGCCAATCCAGATTTCTTTTTCCTCATTTTCCACAATACAATAAACATTGTTGTGGGTAAGTGAGGTGGAGTCTTCCTGGTTGTGCTGATAATTGTAAAATCTGAGTCGTGCAGGGTCAGAATAATTATTTAGGGGCTTTTGGCTCACCAAAAGACCCTTTCCTTTGGTGCCCAGCCATAAGTAGCCATTGGAATCGGTAAGGATGGAGTATATATTGGCTCCTGACACCACCGTGTCATCGGTCATGAATTCATTGTAAACAGCCAGCTGATTGTAGAGGGAATCCATTACATGCAAACGACCTGCTTTGGATCCAACCCAAAGACGACCTGTTTCATCTTCATGTAATGCCCTGGTGACATTGTCTGATATTTCTTTGATCTCTTTCTGAGGCAGGATATGATTAAAGCCCGGTGTTCTGAGGATGACTCTCTCTATACCGCCTAAGTATTGTCCTGTACCCAGCCATAACTGTCCGGAGTTGTCATGGATAATGCTGGCAACAATGTTGGAATTAATGGAGTTTGGATTGTTGGGGTCGTTGAGATAAAAGCTGAACTGATCGTTGGGTCTGTTATACAGGGCTAATCCTCCTTCGTGCAATCCAATCCAGAAATTATTGTTATTGTCTTCAAAGAACACATGACGTTCGAGATCAGTGGAATTTTCTCTTGATGATGGTGAAAGGCGGTAATGCCGGGAGGATTTATCCAAAGGATTAAACCGGTCAACACCAAACGTTTCTGTGGTTATCCAGATTTGGTGGTGGTTATCTTCATAAATCCTATCCACATTTTTTCCGGCAATGTCAATTTTTCGCCATTTCTTCTGATTGGTGTCATATTGCATTATTCCGTTGTCCCTGAATCCGGCATAAATATCTCCCAATTCTGAAATAAATAATCTGGTCAGTTGGTTACTGATTAGATCAGAGGTGTTTTCCTGATTAACCTGAAGAAAAAGATTGTCATCCTTGTCCTTAAGTATAAGCCCATTGTCGTTTGTCCCCAGCCACACATGTTCATCAGTTTCACAAAAAGCAGTAAATGAGTAATCAACAAAAAAGTGCTGGAATGTAGGAGTGCCGGAATCAATATCCTTTTTTGCAACAAAATTGATTCCCCGGTGAGTCCCAATCCACAAATTGCCTTTGCTGTCTTTCTTTACAAACGAGACATCATTGTTGGATAATGCAAATTGCCCCCGGTTGAGAAAGTGTGTTACTTTGTATCGAAGCTGTTCATCATCTTTTTTCAGTCGGAAAACACCCTGGTATTTCAATCCCAGCCATATTTCATCATCGTTGTATTGTTCAAAATCAGTAATAATTAAATTATCATCCGAAACTTTTTCCAAATATCCCGGGAGAGTATGAATTTTCTCCAAAGCAGGATGAAAATAATGATAATATCCGTCGTGGGTCATAAACCAGATAAATCCCTGCTTGTCTTGCCAGATGTCTGTAACCCGGTTATTTATGAGCATTCCGGAGTCATCGTCATTTCCCTTAAACACTTTAAAAGTGTATCCATCGTAACGGTTAAGACCGTTGTTGGTACCAACCCAGATAAATCCATCTTTATCACAATACATTGCGGATACTGTGTTTTGAGACAACCCTTCCTGTGTACTGATGTGCTCAAAACGAAAAATTTCCTGTCCCAATAATACTGATGGAAATGATAAAGAGAAAATTAAAAAAGAAGTGATGAACCTGAGTGCCGGCATATTTTAATTCGAATAATAAATGGTTCCCTATGATATTTTTTCTGAAAGTTATATTGCACATGTCCTTGTAACAGGATGCTTACAAAAATGCAACATTTTTTTGATTTTATATAATTTAATTAAGTAGATGAGTGGTTGGTAAAACAAAGTTAATCAGTGTGTTGATAGAATGACCCCGATAAAAAAAACAATTAAGAATAGTTTTTTTGATATTTTGCGTCTCTTGATTATTCTTTATTGAGTTTATATTGTCACAACCTGCTTTAGTCGGAAAATTAAGAAAAAAAAGAGCAATTTTTTATAATAAAAATGGAAAACTATGAGAACACCAGCGTTCTTAATTAAAGGAAGCCTGGCTGCTTTGTTAATTTTTACAATCAGCACGGGTTGTATGGGAGTAGAAAAATCTCCTGAAACTGAAATACACTCTGTTTATAGCGGAGTTGAATTTGAAATGCCAAAGGTTCAAGAACCTTCGTTTGCCGATTATGCTGTTTCGATAGTAGAATTTGGAGCAGTCGGAGATGCTGTTACTCCAAATGGGGAAGCCTTTACCCGGGCCATTGAACAGGTGAGTGAAAAAGGGGGGGGACGCGTAATTGTTCCCAGAGGTATTTGGTTAACTGGACCAATTCAGATGAAGAGTAACATTAATCTTCATTTGGAGGATGGTGCGGTGATTCGCTTCAGTTCCAATTTTGATGAATATCCACTGATTAAAACCAGCTTCGAGGGCTTGGATACCTATCGCTGTATATCGCCCATTCATGCGCATAATCTGGAAAATATCGCCATTACCGGGAATGGTGTGATTGATGGTAACGGTGATGCCTGGAGGCCCGTCAAGAAAAGTAAAATGACCCCTTCACAATGGAAAAAACTGGTACAATCGGGCGGTGTCCTTAGTGATGATGGTAAAATCTGGTATCCATCTGAGAAATCAAAAGCCGGGGATGGCAGGGATAATTTTAATGTTCCTGATTTTGATAACCGTGACGCGTTTGAAGAGGTGAAGGATTTTCTGCGTCCTGTGATGGTGAGTATTAAAGAATGTAAGCGAATCTTGCTCGACGGCCCAACGTTCCAGAATTCTCCTGCCTGGAATATCCATCCTTTGATGAGTGAAGATGTAACGATCCGGAATCTGACCATTCGAAATCCCTGGTATTCGCAAAATGGTGACGGATTGGACTTGGAGTCCTGCAAAAATGTGGTAATTTATAATAATACATTTGATGTGGGAGATGATGCAATTTGTTTCAAATCCGGAAAAAATGAAGACGGCCGCCGGCGTGGCATTCCCACCGAAAATGTTATTGTAAAAAACAATATTGTGTATCACGGACATGGTGGGTTTGTGGTTGGCAGTGAAATGTCGGGTGACGTTAGAAATGTTCATGTTTCTGATTGCACCTTTATGGGAACCGATGTGGGACTTCGTTTTAAAAGTACCCGTGGTCGGGGAGGCGTTGTTGAAAATATTTATATCTCCAATATTGATATGATTGATATTCCTACCGAACCTATTCGCTTTAACTTGTTTTATGGTGGAAATGCTCCGGTGATGGATGATGGAGACAACAGTGCTCCCTCTGAAGAGCCTGCTGAAGCTGTTTCTGTAACTGAAGAAACGCCATCGTTCAGAAATATTTTTATGAAAAATATCCGTGCTAATGGTTTTGGGAATGCTGCATTCTTTATGGGACTTCCCGAAATGAATTTGCAGAATGTGCACCTGGAAAATGCTGTTTTAAGGGGGGCGCAAGGGATAAGTATAATTGATGCGGACGGGATAAAAATGAGAAATGTGAAAGTTACTGCTGACGAGGGACCGGCTTTCTTGATTTACAACGGGAAAAATATTGATGTTGATGAGTTGGAATTCAAAGTTTACGGCAATACTGCGTTTGCTGTCTTTGGGGAACTTACTGATAATATCAATATTCAGCAAAACTCCTTGCCTGTCGTGGAAAAGGTCGTGAATATTGGTAGTGAAGTTGAGGCTGATGAGGTGAAGATTAAATAAGGACATTTTTATTTCGCAGATAGTTTAGGCATTGTTACCGGTAAATTTGCGAATTAATAGGGTAAAATGGGGTTGTCCAAAATATAATGGGCAGCCCCTGCTTTTGTTGCCGTAATATTGACCGTTTATTGTAAGAATTCTTCATTTTATCAATAAATAATTAGTCTAAGTTGTTGGTATGATGGAACTCGCATGGTTGACTATGGCCGATTAGATCTCTAAACTTTAAAACTAAATGTAAGGTTGTCTTAACTGCCTGTCAGGGGCAGCAATCCGATATTTCCAGGATTCTGTCATGGCCGGGAAACTGCGTTTAAACAGAAAGGAAAGCTGACTTTTCAGAAGAATTTGTAAAGGTGAGCTCTGGTTCTGCTTTGTAACAGTTTCATCTTTGATTTGGCTTTAGAATGACTCAATAATGTATATTTTATTTATTTGTATTGAAGCTACTGCCAAGTTAGTATGGATCAGAACAGTTTCAAACCCTCTTTATTTTTTAAGGGTCTGGGATGAATGGATATTTCCCGGGGAGAGTTTATCTTTTTTTGAGTTCTTACGAGTAAGTATTATTCATCGTTTTAAGTGGACCATTGTCTCATTAAACAACCCTCCTGCCTTGAAAATTTGCAAATCCTTATCTCTTGGAGGTTTCAGATTGTGTTTGCTGATAATAAGATGCGTTGTTCTATGAATTTTATTTTTGGCAAAATGTGATTAAGTGTCTTTAAGTCAATGTTTAGATGATTTGCACCCCCTCGAAATTAACAATTTGCAACACCTATTTAGATATTTATTCGGAAGTTGGCTGTGATGGCTTAATGTAATTTAGCAATGTGAAAAAGTATTCAAACGAATGTGCAATATGGTTGAATTTTTTAAATTTCTATTTAAATCAGATTTGTTATGAGAAAAAAGTCTTTTTTTAAAACTTTATTTGCTTTGGGACTGCTCGTTTGCATTTCCGCTACGACATGGGCCCAGCAACAATTGTCCGTCCGGGGAACGGTTACTGATAATTATGGTGACCCACTTCCGGGTGTCAATATTATAATTAAAGGAACAACCACAGGAACAGTTTCCGATATCGAAGGGAATTATTCATTGGAGGTTGATGATGCTCAGAATACCATACTTGTTTTTAGGTTTATCGGATTTTCTGACCAGGAAATCCAGGTAAATGGGCGGTCTGTCATTGATGTAACAATGGAGGAATCTTCCATTGGTCTGGATGAGGTTGTTGCTATCGGTTATGGAACTGTTAAAAAACGGGATATAACCGGTTCTGTTGCTTCAGTAAGTGGTGAGTCATTACAAGCCATTCCTGTTGCAAGCGCCACAGAGGCTATTACCGGTAAATTGGCAGGTGTTCAGATTTCTGCTACTGAAGGATCTCCTGATGCAGAAATTAGAATACGTGTTAGAGGTGGTGGTTCTATTACAGGAGATAATACCCCTCTTTTGATTGTTGATGGCTTTCCGGTGGAGACCATTTCCGATATTGCTCCAAATGATATTGAATCTATTGATGTGTTGAAAGATGCTTCTTCTACTGCAATTTATGGTTCACGTGGAGCCAATGGTGTAATTATCGTTACAACCAAAACAGCTTCAGCGGGAAAAGTTTCTGTGAATTACAATGCTTATGCAGCATGGAAAAAACTTGCGAATAAGCTTGATGTATTAAGTCCATACGATTATGCTAAGTTTCAGTATGAACGAGCTCAGTTAGCAGAGAAACCTGAAAATTACACCGATTATTTCGGGAATTATCAGGACATGGATTTGTACAGAGAAGTAGAACCAAATGATTGGCAGGAACAGGTTTTTGGACGTACTGGGTTCACTTTTAATCACAATATGAGCATAAATGGAGGTAGTGAGAAGACAAAGTACTCTTTCAGTTATAGTCATATTGATGATAAAGCTATTATGAAGATGTCAAGTTTTAAACGTGATAACCTGACTTTAAAGATGAATAATAAACCTCATGAAAAAGTAACTCTTGATTTTTCCCTTCGTTATTCTGATACTGAAGTTGAAGGAGGAGGAGCTAATGAGCAGAATGAGGTTTCTTCTGCCGATTCTCGTCTGAAATATGCAATGATTTATCCTCCGTTCCCTGTTGGTGGATTAACCAATTCGGGGGAAACAGATCCGGACTTCAATTTGTACCATCCTGTAACAGCTTTGGCCGACAATGATCGCTTTCAGACAAGGAGAAGGTATAATATGAATGCAAGTGCAAACTGGGAAGTGATTGACAACCTAAATTTGAAAACAGAAGTTGGCCTGGATGATTATAAGTACGATGATGAGCGTTTTTATGGATTGACCACTTATTATGTAAAGGATCGTCCTTCAGCGGATAATAGCGGAATGCCTGCCATTATCTTTACCAAACGGAATCGGGATTCTTTTAGAAATACCAATACTTTAAATTATGACTTTGGTAACCTGATTGGCGGAACTCATAGTCTGGATGTTTTGGTTGGACAAGAATATTTTCTAAGAAAAAATGAATCGCATACAACAACGGTTCATGGTTTACCTGAGTCTTTTACCCTGGCCGAAGCATCTGCTTTGTCCGCTCAAGGATCTGCACATTCTATCGAAAACTATTACAGTCCTGATGACGTGTTGCTTTCCTACTTTGGTCGTGCCAATTACTCTTTTGATGATAAGTACTTATTAAGCGCCACTTTTAGGGCCGATGGATCTTCAAAATTTGCAGATGGCAATAAGTGGGGATATTTCCCGTCAGCCGCATTTGCATGGCGTGTGACTTCAGAACCGTTTATGGAAGGGGTACGTGGATGGCTTAATGATATGAAGTTGAGATTTAGCTATGGTACTGCGGGTAATAATAATATTCCATCCGGTCAGTTAATTCAGACCCTTGAGGTAAAAACCACCAACTATGTGAATGGTTTCGATAGCTACTGGGCGGGTTCAAAAACCATGGCAAATCCCGATTTGAAATGGGAAACTACAGTTACCCGAAATCTTGGACTGGATTATAATATCTTAGGGGGTCGAATTAATGGTAGTCTGGAAGCCTATATCAATAATACCAAGGATTTATTGATTCAGTTCCCCACACCGGGTACCGGATATGATAATCAATACCGCAATATGGGAGAAACTCAAAATAAAGGTTTTGAGATGTCACTGAACTGGGTGATTCTTGACAAGCGTGATTTTGGTTTGAGCTTTAGTGGAAACATTGGATTCAACCAAAATGAGATTATTTCTCTTGGTTTGATGGATACGTTTACTCAGGATTCCGGCTGGGCATCAACTGAAGTGGGTGCTGATTTTATTGTAGAAGAAGGAGGCTCTGTAGGTGAGATGTACGGATATAGAAATGCAGGAAGATATAGTGTTGACGATTTTGATGGATATGTTGATGGAGCATGGATTCTGAAGGAAGGAGTGGTGGATAGCTCTCCTGTAGTGGGAAGTCTTCGTCCCGGAACAATGAAGCTTTACGATGAAACCAATGATGATCTGGTGGATGTTGATGACAGAGTAATTATTGGAGATGCTAATCCATTGCACACTGGTGGTTTTACATTGAATGCGCGTGCTTATGGATTTGATATGTCTGCAGCTTTTAACTGGAGCTATGGAAATGATGTTTACAATGCCAACAAAGTTGAATATACATCAACAAGTAAGTATCACTCGCGTAACATGTTGACCATTATGGAAGATGGGAAGCGTTGGACCAATCTTCGTGAAGACGGAACTATAAGTAATGATCCTCAGGAATTGTCAGAGATGAATGCCAACACCACAATGTGGTCCCCATATATGCAGCGTTTCGTTTTTTCTGATTGGGCAGTAGAGGATGGATCTTTCCTTCGTTTGAACACTCTGACTTTAGGATATACACTTCCTTCCGATCTCATATCACGTGTCGGACTGAGTAATTTCAGGGTTTATGCAAGTGCTTACAATGTATTTACATGGACCAATTATTCCGGGTTTGATCCTGAGGTATCGACCAGAAGAAGGACAGCATTGACACCTGGTGTAGATTATTCAGCTTATCCGAAGAGTCGTTCATTTGTTGTTGGTTTGAATTTAACATTTTAATTGAGAAATTATGAAGAGTATTTTATATAAAACATTTATGGCACTATTGCTAGCCGGGGTGATGGTCTCATGTGAGGATACACTTGAGGTGGAATCAAAGTCTTCACTCGATGAATCTGTAATTTTTTCAAATCCCAGTTTGGCAGAAGGTGCAGTGGCGGGAGTAATCCATTCTTTTGGGGAGACAAACTCCTATAGAGGCCGTTTTATCCTTTATTATGGTATGAATACAGATATTGAGGTTACGCATTCTTTACGGGATGTGGACGGTGATAAAGCCCGGTTGTCTAATTATAATACAAATGTGAACAACGGTCAGATGAATTCTGATAATAATGCCTGGGCGAAATTCTATGAAGGCATTGAAAGGGCAAACGTGGCTATTCGTGGATTACGAACTTACGGTGATGTTGAAAATGATCCTTTTATGGCACAGTTGCTGGGAGAGGTATTGACTTTACGTGCAGTAGTTTACAACGATTTGTTGCGTGCATGGGGTGATGTACCAGCCCGATTTGAGCCAGTAAGTGCAGAGACTGTATATTTGCCCAGGTCTGACAGGGATGTGATATATAAACAATTACTTGCTGATTTGGATGAAGCTGCAGATCTTGTGGCCTGGCCAAATGGAAGTAGTATCACTCAATCTACTGAGCGCATCAATAAAGCTTTTGTGAAGGGATTGCGAGCCAGGTTGGCACTTGCAGCCGGAGGTTTTGGTCAAAGACCTGATGGCATCAGAAGAAGTAATGATCCTGAGCTTGCCGCCGAAAAAATGTATGAAATTGCAAAACAGGAGTGTCTGGATGTTATCAATAGCGGAACTGCTCAGTTAGAATCTTTTGAAGGTGTTTTTCGCTCTTTACATCGTGAAGATTATGTTGCAGGAAAAGAAATTCTTTGGGAGATTCCTTTTAACGATGGTCGTGGCAGGGTTATTTTTGATTTGGGTGTAAGGCATACCAACGCTGATAAATATACAGCTCAAAACAGAGGTGGAAGTAATGGTGCCAATCCAGCCATTTTTTATGATTATGATGTGGAGGATGTTCGCAGAGACATCTCTTGTGTGCCTTATGAGTGGACTGATGGGGTGCAGGTTCCAACCAATATGAATAAATTTTATTTTGGTAAATACCGCTATGAATGGCTGTTTGAGGAATCAAAACGAAGAGTGGATGCGCCAAACGATGATGGTTTGAACTTCCTTTATATGCGTTATTCGGACGTTTTGCTCATGGCTGCCGAAGCTATTAATGAGTTGGATGGTCCGGCTGCTGCAGCTCCTTATCTTCGTCAGGTTCGTGAAAGGGCATTCCCTGACAATCCTGATAAAGTTGATGCTTTTATGGCTGATGTTACTGCAAGTAAAGAAGCTTTCTTTAATGCCATTGTTGATGAACGGGCTTTGGAGTTTGTGGGAGAAAAACTGCGTAAAGCTGACCTTATCCGTTGGAATTTGCTGGGACAAAAGCTGGAAGAATCTGCCCAAAAACTTGAAATGCTGGAAAACCGTCAGGGAAAGTATGCAGATTTACCCCAGAAGATCTACTTCTCAACAGCCGATGATGGAGAATCGGTTGTTATTTACGGATTAAATTATGGGGATACGGATGCAGAAGGAACTTCACTTGGTTTTTCTGAAGAAAAAACATGGTCCCTCAATGAAGAAGGAGATGTAATCATGTATTGGGATGCCTTATATAGGGCCGATCCTGATGAAAGACAATATTGGCCTATCTGGCAGGTATTTCTTGATTCTAGCAATGGTCAGTTGAACAATGATGGTTACGGATACTAATGCAGTATCGTGTTATTATGTTAATTGTAGTCTAATGGGGAATTTCCGGATGTTTTATTGTGAAGTCCGGAAATTTCCCGGAGACTTAATAAAATTGTAATTCAATGAAGAAGGTTTTTAAATATACAGCAATAATGTTTGGTCTGGTCGGATTGATTGGGTTTAATGCCTGTTCTGATGATATAGATCCGGAATTGACCGAACTGGAGGTGAGCCGCTTGTTCTCTCCTACCGATTTGGAAGTGCGTATTCTTAATCAAACAACTGCACGTCTTACCTGGGAGCCTGTCAAGAATGCAACTGGTTATACTGTTGAGTTTTATGAAAATGGAGAAGAGGATTTTTCCGGAACGCCTGTCAAAACAGGTACAGATATAAAGTTTGCTGACCTCCCCTACATTACTCCTGGTTTCAGGGGAGAAACCCTGTATTCTGTAAGAGTAATGGCAATTGGTGAAGGAATTTCGGAATCATTATGGACAACAGCTACTTTTGAAACGGGTACAGAACAGATCTTTTTTGATGTAGTGGTGGATGATCTGACACATGAATCAGTGACACTACGCTGGCCTGCAGGTGAAACAGCAACTACCATCACTGTTAACCCCGGAAATATTGTTCATGAAATCACGACCGAGGAAATTGAAGCAGGAGCAGTCTCTATTTCAGGCTTAACCAGTGAAACTGATTATACAGCTGTTATGACACGAGACGGTGATACACGCGGAACCATGGAATTCCGGACTTTGATTGATCTTGGAGGTGCAACGCAGGTATTCCCCGAAGATGATTTGCAGGCTATGATAGCGGCAGCAGATCCAGGAGCCGGTTTTGCATTGATGCCAGGCGAGTATGTTATCGATGGAGACCTGACCATCAATAAAACTTTGTCAATAAAAGGAGTTTATCCTAATGATAAGCCTGTTGTTAAAGGTGCCATTGTTAAAATGAGCGGACTGGCAGGGTTGGAGTTGCGTAATTTAATTCTCGATGGAGCTACATCTGACGGTAATCAGACTATTGTCTATGATGAAGAGATTTCAGAAGCTTATGGTGATGTTGTAATTGATGCATGTGAAATTACCAACTATACCAAAGGCGTATTCTATGCAAGTAACGCTGTATTGATCGAATCCGTTTCAATTAGTAATACAGTTTACTCTAATATTATTTGTGATGGAGGTGATTTCATTGACTTCCGTGGCGGAATGACCAAGCGTTTGGATTTTATCAATAACACCATTTACAATAGTGCTAATGATCGTGATCTTATCCGGATGGATTCCGGAGGTTCAACAAACTTCCCCGGGAATGCCTGTATTGTCAATTTTGAAAACAATACCCTTTACAATGTAATAAGTAAGGAAGGAACTACCCGCAGGATAATGTATGTTCGCCATGCAGATCATCAGATTACTGTTAAGAATAACTTGTTTAGTAATGTGCTGGCAAATTATTCACGTCAGTCTGAAACAAATATAGTTGAGTACAACAGTAATAACTATCACAATTCACCCAACTTATACAGTGATGGTTTTTCTTCTTACGATTATACGACTACTTTTTATACCCTGGATCCGGGCTTTGCCGATCCTGACAATGGTGATTTTACCGTTAGTGATGAGGATATTATCTTCTATCAGATAGGAGACCCTCGTTGGTTGAATTAAAACAAATTATTGGGATGCACCTGATGTGGTGCATCCCTTCTATTATTAATTACGGGGAGTTTATCTATTTTTTGTAAGTGTATGCTTAAGATGTTATTATACCTTTTGTTGTTTTCCTTTTTTGTCTTTTCTTTTTCCGGTTGTGGGGAAGATGAACTTAGTGATACAGATGAAGAGCAAATTGACGACAATAATGAGGATAACGAAAATGAGCTTGATGACGAGGAAGAAAAAGCTGTTATAGCTTTTCCCGGTGCAGAAGGTGGGGGTATGTACACCACTGGTGGTCGTGGAGGCGATGTATATGTGGTTACTTCGCTGGAAGATGGAGTTTCTGAAGGAACGCTTCGTTACGCAATTGGTCAGTCAGGTGCACGTACTATTGTTTTTGCTGTTGGAGGGACAATTTTTCTTAATTCTGAGTTAAAAATATCGAATGGTGATCTTACTATTGCAGGGCAGTCTGCACCCGGAGGTGGTATAACGCTCGCCGGATATCCGGTTACGGTGGCAGCTGATAATGTAATTCTTCGATTCCTTCGCTTCAGAATGGGGGACGAGAATGCCGTGGAGGGCGATGCCATTTGGGGGCGCCGTCATGCGGATATTATTATTGATCATTGTAGTATGAGCTGGAGCACCGATGAATGCGCTTCTTTTTACGACAATGAAAATTTCACCATGCAGTGGTGCCTGATTGCTGAAAGTCTGAATGAATCGGTTCATGGCAAAGGAGCACATGGATATGGCGGACTGTGGGGTGGTTACAATGCCACGTTTCACCACAACTTGTTGGCTCACCACAAAAGCCGTAATCCCCGGTTTTATGGGGTGCGTGACGGAATAACCCGCGAAATGGCAGAGATGGTCAACAATGTAATTTACAACTGGGGAGACAATTCTTCTTATGGGGGTGAAGGAGGACAATACAATATTGTTAATAACTATTACAAAGCAGGGCCTGCTACGGGAAGTCATCCCGACCGTATTTTTGAAGCATACTATGAAGAGGCTTATGGTAAATTTTATGTTTCCGGCAATTATGTAGATGGATTTCCTTCGGTTACTGCCGACAACTGGTTAGGGATTGATCTGAAAAGCGGTGGTGATAAAAATGCTTTGGTTGCTGAATCCAGATTTGATATCACAGAGGTTAACCATACTTCTGCCGAAGATGCCTATAGCACAGTGCTGGAACATGTGGGTGCAAGTCTTGTTCGTGATGTGGTTGATGAACGGATTGTGGGTGAAGTAAGAAATGGAGATGCCACTTATGGCGGGAGCTATGGAGAGGCACTGGGGATTATCGATACTCAGTCCACTGTAGGCGGATGGCCCGACATTGAAGCCGGAACTGCTCCGGATGATTCAGACAAAGACGGAATGCCGGATACATGGGAAACAGAAAAAGGGCTTAACCCAAATGATGCTTCGGATGCATCAGGTAATAAACCGGATGACACATACACGAATCTTGAAATATATTTGAACGAACTGGTAACATCAGGAATTGGATTTGGAAGTTGAGTCCTCTCTTCTTGTCTTATAGAGATAGCCTTAGGAGGATTGATTTGAGTTGTCTGATTAAAAAATGAAAAGAGGCAAGTATTATTAATGCATCAAAAAGTGGAATCATGAAGATTTTAATATACATATTGGCCGTGTTTGGCATCCTTTCTTCTGTGGGATGTAACAATGAGAAGCCTGCCGAAGAAAACGGGAAATGGTCTGTAAAAATGGCCAACTCGGTTATTGAACGTCACGACAGCCTGGTAAATTATCTGAATCCCGATAAAATAAAATGGCAATACGATATTGCGATGGTGGGACAGGCAATTGACAAATTGGGACATGTGGACTCAGTTTATTCTCAGTATATGGAGGATTATGTGGACTATTTTGTTACAGAGTCCGGCGATGTTAGAAAGTATGATCCTACCGATTACAATATTGACAGGATAAATCCCGCCAAGAATATTATTACTGTTTACAAGCGGAAAGGCGACGCAAAATACCGCAAGGCCATTGAAATGCATGTGGAACAGATGCGCAATCATCCCAAAACAAAAAGCGGCGGGTACTGGCACAAAAAAATCTATCCCTGGCAGATCTGGCTTGACGGAGTTTATATGGCTACTCCATTTCTTGCCCAGTACGCGCGGGAATTTAATGCTCCTGAATGGTTTGATGAGGTGGCTCACGAAATTCTGCTGACCTACCAGGTTACTCATGATGATGAGACCGGGCTGCTTTACCATGCCTGGGACGAGAGCAAAGAGCAACAGTGGGCCGATCCGGAGACCGGGCGCTCTCCTCATTTCTGGAGTCGAGCTATGGGTTGGTATATGATGGCCATTGTGGATGTTCTGGATTATTTCCCTGAAGATCATCCCAAAAGAGATTCTATGATTACGGTTTTTCAAAATACAGCCGATGCCTTGATGAACGTTCAGGATGAAGAAACAGGTCTGTGGTACCAGGTGCTGGATATGGGGGATCGTGAAGGAAATTACATTGAAGGTTCCGGTAGTTCAATGTTTGCTTATGCTTTTGCCAAGGGAGCCCGTAAAGGATACCTGGATAAATCTTACCTGAAAACTGCCAACAGTATTTTTGATGGCATATTGGAGCATTTGATCACAGTAGATGAAAACGGCCTTGTAACCATGCATCATATTTGTGGAGCCTGTGGATTAGGCGGAAATCCATATCGCGATGGTACTTTTGAATATTATATCAGCGAAACGCAGGTTGATAATGATCCCAAAGGTGTTGGACCATTTATTCTCGCTGCCATTGAGTTAAACAGATAACTCTGGGGCAATGGGTGAAGAATATATTTTACGTGTTGATAATAAAAAAAGAAATAGATGATTCAAAGAATAAAGGTCGTAGGAACACTCCTCCTGCTGATGATTTCCGGATGGGCGTGTTCTCAGCAGAAGTCCGGTGAATCCACACTCGCTTTTCCCGGAGCTCTTGGTGCCGGGAAATATACGACTGGTGGTCGCGGAGGGGAAATAGTAATGGTAACCAATCTGAATGATGAGGGACCGGGCAGCCTTCGTGAGGCTGTTCGGAAGCATGGCCCGAGGATTGTGGTTTTCAAAGTATCCGGTAATATTGATTTGAAGAGTCCACTTGATATTAACAATGGTAACTTAACTATTGCAGGACAAACAGCTGCGGGAGACGGAATATGTTTAACAGGTTATCCTGTAAAGGTCAAAGATGATAATGTTATTATTCGTTACATCAGAGTTCGTGCGGGAGATGAGTCCGGTGATGAAGTTGATGCTTTCACATCCATGCGAAACCGCAATTTAATTGTGGATCACTGCAGCTTTAGTTGGGGAAACGATGAGGTTTGTTCCATTTACGACAATGAAAACTCAACTCTGCAATGGTGTATTATCAGTGAGAGCATGAATTCTTCAGCTCACCACAAAGGAGATCACGGATATGGTGGCATCTGGGGTGGAAAAACAGCTTCCTTTATTGGTAATCTGATGGTGCATCACACCAGTCGCAATCCCAGATTGCATGGAAGCAGATATCATAAACAACCTAAGTTGGAAAGAGCTGAACTGGTAAATAATGTGGTTTACAACTGGAAGTCGAAATGTATGTACGCCGGTGAGGACGGAAACTATAATATTGTAAATAATTATTTTAAGCCGGGGCCGGCAACTTCAAAGAGCTCATCAAAGGAGTTCCTGGAGCCTTATCAGCCCTTCAGCAATTATTATATTTCCGGTAATGTGATGCACGGAAATGCTGAAATAACTGAGAATAATATTATAGGGATAGACATCGATGATTTTCCTGCTGATTCTGTTTTTGTTTCAGAACCACATCAAATCTCCGATTATTCTCCGCTTAGTGCCGAAGATGCCTTTAAAGAGGTTGTTTTACATGCCGGAGCTTCTCTGAACCGCGATGCTGTTGATAGCAGGATAATGGAAGAAGTTCAGCAGGGAACTTTTACATACGGAGACAACGGAATAATCAATTCACAGACCGATGTTGGCGGCTGGCCCGAACTGAAATCCACAGAATACCCGAAGGATTCCGACAATGACGGAATGCCGGATGCCTGGGAAAAAGAAAACGGCCTGGATCCGAATAATCCGCAAGACGCAGTTTTAAAATCAATCTCTGATGATTATGTGAACATCGAGGTTTGGTTCAATAGTCTGGTAGAGTAGTGTTTCATAACCACAGGACTTACCGGAGTATTGCAAATTAGTTGTCAAAATTTTTTTTATCCATGAAACGATCTTTTTTCCTTTTTATACTGATTTTATTAATAACAGGATGTTCCAATCCTACTGTTTTTAGCGTTTACCTTGCCGGAGATTCCACAATGGCCGATAAGAAACCGGATGCCTTTCCGGAGACCGGTTGGGGACAGGTTTTTCCTGAATTTTTTGATTCTGCTAAAGTTAAGTTTGAAAACCATGCAAAAAACGGGCGAAGCTCCAAAAGTTTCATTTATGAAGGACGATGGGACTCCTTAATGGGGCGAATCACTCCGGGTAGTTATGTGTTCATTCAATTCGGCCATAATGATGAAAGTCCATCAAAGGGAGAAAGATACTCAACACTCCCGGAATTTAAGAATCATCTCAGAAAGTATGTTACGGATGTTAGGAGCAGAGAGGCTTTTCCTGTTTTGATGACTTCTGTGGTTCGTCGAAAATTCAATGAAAACGGAGTATTGATACCCACACATGGAAATTATCCGGATGCCACCAAGGAGGTCGCTGAGGAAATGAATGTCCCGTTAATTGATCATCGCGCATTGAGTGCTGAACTGGTAAGTGAAAAAGGAGATTCCCTTTCTAAGGTATTGTATTTATGGGTAGAAGCTGGACATCCCAATTACCCTCAGGGAGAAAAGGATGACACCCATTTTTCTCCTCTCGGAGCCCGGGAAATGGCACGTCTTGTTGTAGAAGAGCTTGAGAGGATGCAACTTCCCCTGGCAGACGCTTTAAGGGAATGATATTTTTCGACTGAAAAATTTAACCTGCCTTATACATAAAACAGGTAAGATGTAAACAGGCTGAAAGCCTGAGGGCAATACCCCAGGGCAACCTCCTGGGGTATTGAGGTATTCCTCTCCCTCCTCTCATTATTGGTCGCGTCGCGACCAA
Source organism: Marinilabilia salmonicolor JCM 21150 (assembly GCF_000259075.1). Taxonomy (GTDB): domain Bacteria; phylum Bacteroidota; class Bacteroidia; order Bacteroidales; family Marinilabiliaceae; genus Marinilabilia; species Marinilabilia salmonicolor. The sequence goes on along the minus strand of NZ_AJKI01000061.1, from coordinate 3,649 downwards.
TAATGAGAGGAGGGAGAGTTGTTACAATTTCCAGGCTCTTGCTTATAGACCTTCGGCCTTTTAAAAACGCAACACCATTATGGATTCCATAACGAAAACTCATGAAACGAAGTTCGAAGAAATCAATAAACCAGGCTTAATAATTATGATGAATGCTTCTAAAAAAAAGTGATATGAAAAGAATTCTTATTGTTCTACTGACTTTTGTTACAATAGGTAGTTTTTCCCAAAACAAAACCGACATCAGCCTTAAATGGAAAGATGCGGCCGAACAGAAATCTGAAATTTCTTCTGAAACCGGTAATTTGTATAAGCAACTGGCGCATCACGGACCTGCTGTTGAGAACGAGTGGATGGGATTGCGGCTCTATTTTGACCATAAAGTGGCGATCGATGTGTATAATAAAACACGTCCCGGGCTAGAACTGGCCGAAGCAGGCTGGTATCCTACCGAAGAGCAGCAGAATGAGGGATGGGGCGCAGATCAGTACAAAGTAGGTTCCACTGTTGGTATGGGAGGTGTTCGATTATGGAATCCGGAGACCAAAGAAGAGATGTTTCTGGATCCTGTCACTAAGAGAACAGCCCGGGTAAAAAAAGAAGCCGGAATTTCTTATATGGAGATGTTATCGGAAGGTATTCCCTATATGGGCGATACCATTGATGTGTTGGTGCGGGTTACCGTTTTCTCCGGACACCGGGAGGCTAAGGTCGAGGCTTTTGCATTGAGCAGTAACCCGGTTTATTTTCTGACAGGCATCAATTATCATGATAAAACGGAGGTCAGACAGTCTGATAATTTTATTTGTACATGGGGCATCCATCCCGAAGATGTGGCGGCAGTTCAATTGAATATTGGAGGAGCTTTGTTGTTTAATCCTGATGATTTTGCGAGTATTACCAAGGCGGATAAGCAGTTTGAATTAGTTTCAGAGCCAACAAAGTATCTTTCGCTGTGGGTGACTTCAGCCTGTGAAAAGGAAGAAGAAATTAACAGTCTGGAATCTTTTGTCAGATATATTGAAGGGCTTGAGTTGATCAAGTGATTTGCGCTATGCCAGGGATATTGTGATGGAGGATGTCTCTGTTGGAGGTCAGGCAGAACCTTCCTCGTGGGCTATGTACTGTATGCCGGTTCTTTAATCGGACACCAATGGATAATATTATTTTTTCAGGAAGGTCTGTACAAAACACCTTGTACAGATCTTTTTTGTTTTCTGGTTTTTGATGACAGATAATCCTCTAAATATTGTTTTAGCCTGATTAATTCATGAATTTTTGTGATGAGACGGTCAAACAGCAAGAAATATGGACAACCGCAGTTGGTTGATCATCGTAATAAATTATTTATGAATTATTCAGGTTAGATAGAGTTTGTCTATAAACTAGCCAAAATTTGTTTTTGGTCATGTGTTTGTCAAGAAAGTGCCAGTTACAAGGCTTGCGAAGCCCGAAAATACGCAGTTTACTTGAGTAAATGAATGATTTTCGGGCAAGCGTAACGCAGTAAATGGTACTTTATGGACAAACACTAGATAGATTAAAAGTTAACAGGGGTAAAAAAAATTCTTTTATTTCGGGTTTTTGAAGTTTCGGAATCAATGATTTGGTTATTAGATTGTTGTTGTAATGAATGTGATGGTGAGGTAAAATTGAATATTTTTATTTTTATAGCCGGAAACATTTATCCCCCTAAAAAAAACTAAAGTCCTCATGTTTGAAATCATCCGGAGTTAAACTTGCATATGGCTATCGCAGACCTTTAAGGGACAGGCAGGATAGCACAATGAAAGTATTAACTAATTATAGAGAATATCCGGTTTTGTAGCAATTATATCCTTCCGGTAATCTTTATGACAAAATGAAATTATATGAGATCGTTTAGTTTTTTTCTGGTGGTAATCATGACCTTCGTCTATTCCTCCTCAATTTTCGCGCAGAAGATTGAATTTGATAATCCTATTGCTGAGCAGCGGGCAGATCCATGGGTGTATAAAGGTGATGATGGTACCTATTACCTGATTGCCACTGTTCCGGAGTATGACCGCATTGTAATTAGGAAGGCCAGAAGCATCAATGGTCTCAAAGATGCGGAAGAAAAAACTGTGTGGCGAAAACATGAAACCGGCGTAATGGCAAGTCACATTTGGGCTCCCGAACTGCATCGAATCGACGGTAAATGGTACATCTATTTTGCTGCAGGTGAATCTGGGGACATTTGGAATATCCGGATGTATGCCCTTTCTAATGAGGCTGATGATGCTCTGGAGGGAGAATGGAAAGAGGAGGGCCGTATAATGACCGAACATGACTCGTTCTCTCTTGATGCTACCACCTTTGAGCATAACGGCAAGCATTATATGATTTGGGCACAGAATGTTCTGGATGAAGGACATGGAACCGGACTCGTGCTTTCCGAAATGAAGGATCCTACTACGCTCACAGGTAAAGAGGTTGTTATCACTAAGCCGGAGTATAGCTGGGAGAAAGTGAAGTACAATGTGAATGAAGGTCCGGCAGTTATAAAAAGAGACGGGCGAATTTTCGTTTCTTATTCTGCCAGTGCAACCAATCACAATTATTGTTTAGGGCTTTTGTGGATTGATGAAGATGCTGATTTGCTGGATGAGAAGAATTGGCAGAAGTCTCCCGGTCCCGTTTTTTACTCAAACCCTGATTTTAAGAGATATGGGCCAGGACATAATTCATTCACAGTAGCCCAGGATGGCGAAACTGTGGTAATGATTTATCATGCCCGCGACTACAAAGAGATTGAAGGTGAAGCCCTGAACGATCCTAACAGAGCTACACGCGCCCGCGTTGTGGCGTGGACAAAAAGTGGCTTTCCTGATTTTATGCAGAAGCAGGATGATTGATTTGTATATATTTTAAAGTTGAAGAGGTTGCTGATTACATTGGCAACCTCTTTTTGAATTATAATTGCCTTATTGTTTGTATTCCTTATATTTGCAGAAGATATAAAAAATGTAAAAATTGAAAAACAAGGTACTGTCTTTTCTTTTTCTTTATTTTCTGTTGTTCCAGATATTACCCGGTCAGAAATTGGAATTTAGAAAAATTACCATGGAGGAGGGGTTGTCGCATAATTCTGTTTTGTGTTTACTTGAAGATCATGATGGAATAATGTGGATTGGAACCCGTGGTGGGTTGAACAAATATAATGGGATTGAAACACAAGTTTATGAATATAGTTTAAATGATTCTTTAAGTCTGTCGAATAACCATGTGAACTGTCTTTTTGAGACCTCCAAACAAGAGTTGTGGATAGGAACTGCCAATGGACTGAATCGTTATCTGCCGACAAAAGATGGGTTTAACAGTTTTTTTGTTGCGACGGATTCCACCGGAATTAGTAACCGATATGTCAAATGCATAACAGAGACTGAGAAAGGAGAGATATTAGTAGGTACATCTAACGGACTTAATCTATACTCACCGGAATCAAATTCTTTTGAGCATCTCTTCATTAAGGAACCTCCAACTTATTCCAATAATATTATATCTCTTTTCGCAGATGATGAGGGTAGAATATGGGTTGGAACAAAAGGAGGATTATATCTAATGGCTTAGTACATGACAAAACAGTTAAATAATTGAAAATCAATAAAATAACAGTCTAAAAATTTGG
>NZ_AJKI01000060.1 GCF_000259075.1 Marinilabilia salmonicolor JCM 21150 | reverse complement strand
TATTTTTTTCAAAGTCTTTCATATCCTGTTTGTTTTGTTGCAGCTGCTAGCTTGCCCATAACGTCCCGGCTATATGCGCCTGGGCGTGGCTTTCAGACCAGCTATGGATTTATCAGCTTGAACGCATGGTTTTGGGAAATACAAAACCCTCAATATGCTGTGGATGCCACGGCTGGCGTATAATAGCTTTGTTAGCCACTGGCCTTAGTATACATTTATTATCAAATGGTAAATTGTTTTAGTTCTAATTCTGTCAGAATGTTTAGTGATGTAATATTTGTACCCTGTATCTTGATATTCTTTCTCGTCAAAGGATTTTTTAATATAGTCCATTTCTTCTGTTCTAATCAAGTCAAGGTATTCCTTATCAATTCTCTTTTGTTTTAAATGATTAATCATCAGAATAAATCCAGAATTTTCAAAATCAGTTAGATAACCCATAATTTGTTTAGGTAGCATTTTCTTATCACGATTCCACCAACCTTTAAATTCGAGAACTTTTGTGCCCAATTGCATATCCTCAACTTTTAAATCTATACGACCATTTCCTTTTATCGGCTCGGCGCTCGCTGAAAAATATTTCCCTTTAATATAAGTTTTAAACCAATCTCGAAAAGGTTCTTCCTGGCGTTTGTTTGGTTGTTTTTTAATGATTCTTACTCCCTCACACTTATCATCTTGAACTTGCAATTCTTTAATTCCATTAATTAAAAATTCCGCAAAATCTTCCGTTTGTTTGTCTTCAATATAAAAGAAGTCTTCAAATTCAGGATATCTTTCAATTATCTGAATTATAGACTTAAACATAATACCTTCCTCAAAAGCAACTTTTTGTGGTTTTTTCAGTAATCTTTCTTTAGTGACGTTATTGATTTCTTTAGACCTTAATAATCCTTGTCCAAAAAATGAATAAAAGGAAACTGGTCTCATTCCAGCAATGCATGGCTTGCTATTCGAGTTCTTTCGCCCTATACACACAACCTTATTTTTCTCATTTTCTGGATATATACAACTCAAGGTGCTACAGAAAGGAACTTTTGAGATAATTATACTTGATGGCGTTGAAGAATCTATGGAATCAAAACCTTTTTCAAAATAGTTTGAATACTCAATCAAATATTCATAGTTCTCATCTTTACCTACAATCTTATCGTTGTATTTCAGCTTCTCAGTTTGTAATAATTCTTTAAATTCATCATATTCATCTTTCCAGCAATAGAACGATATTGGATGCTTTTCATATGTTACTGCTGCAATTTTATTTTGAAACTTTTCGAATTGTTTCTCAAAAAAATCAGAATAATCTACATGGTAGCTTAGCTTCGGATAAAAAACAGTCTCTATGTAATCTTTAAGTTTCATTATGCAGAATCTTCAATTGGCTTGTGGCTAACGTCCCGGCTATATGCGCCTGGGCGTGGTTTCAGACCAGCTGTGGATTTATCAGCTTGAACGCATGGTTTTGGGAAATACAAAACCCTCAATATGCTGTGGATGCCACGG
>NZ_AJKI01000059.1 GCF_000259075.1 Marinilabilia salmonicolor JCM 21150 | reverse complement strand
ATGATGAATGCCTTAAATATCAAGGAGTTTAATGATTGTATAAATATTTTGTCATGTACTTAGGCAAAAGGCAATGAAATTATTATCAGTACGCCTAAATCTAAAATTGTCGAAAAATATCTTTTGTGCTTATTAATTAAATCCATGTTTAGTTTTTATATTCAGTTAATTGTGTTGTTTTATAATGCACCACAACGTTGAGTATATGGCAAGTAGGCGATTGCGTGCTTCGAACCTATCAAACCGAGATGAATTTTGAGCGGGCTACAATTGTTGAATTTATCCCTATCACGCCTATTTGCTATATACATTGTTAGCGTTTCGGCCATTATTTTATACATTTTTTATTTGTCCAATCAAGAGTCTTTGCAAATTCAAAATCGTTCTCAATCCCCACCAAATCAAACAATGGATCTTTGGTGTTTATTTCTTTGTCAGACTGCACCTTTAGAAATAATTCCTCGTTATTATCTCCAAAATAATGTCCTAAATCAGGATATTTGGGCAACGAATTTACAAATCTCAAAATTGTATCATAGTTGTTTATTATATCAATAGGTGAATTAAAAAGTAATCCAATTTTTTTACCAAGAATGTCATTTGATCCAATTGAAATACTCGAACTTATCCCTAAAATTTTATCGCAATTATAGGATTTAAACTTATATCCATCAATGTAAGGTATTGAGACATGTTCGGGATAGTTATAATCATCCTTGTTTAGATTAGTAATTACTATTTGTCCTTTTTTTTCAATATCAATCAATGCGCTAATCTCCTCAAGTTTTGTATCTGGGTGTCCCCATATCTCAATTACTTTTACTCCTGGTAATTTGTCTAAATCTCTGTGAATTTTATTTCTCTCTTTGTAGTAATTCAATCTATATATTATCAGTCCGACCAAAATCAGTCCAATTATTACTCCGATACTAGAAATTGATATTTTAAAAATTTTTCTCATTTGCAGAATGTTTCTTTTGGCTGAACGCTAACGTCCCGGCTATATGCGCCTGGGCGTGGCTTTCAGCCCAGCTGTGGATTTATCAGCTTGAACGCAGGGGTGAGGGTAAAACAAAACCCTCAATATGCTGTGGATGCCACGGCTGGCGTATCATAGCTTTGTTGCTGGCTGCTTATATTTCTGTCCGTTGGGGATTTCAATTTGAGAGTTATTTCATGTAGTATCGGGTTTGGGGTTTTCATTGGTTTTTATTCAATTATAAAATTTTGGTTCTTAAAAGTAGAAATTTTCTGACAAAATCGTTTCTCAATCCGTTCGTTATTTTCAAATTTTGCGAATTTCTCAGCGACAAAACGCATTTTTCAAGCCGTTAAATGTCCTTTTGTCCCATTTTTCAAGCCGGAATTATCAACCCGTTACAATTGAGCATTTATCAACCCGCACAGTTTTCTGCCTGAATTGTTTCATTATCAATTAATTGGATAGTCTCAATCTTTGCGAAATTATCAGTGACCAAATTCGTTTCTCAAGCCGTTAATTGTCCTTTAGTTTTCATTTTTCAGGGCGGAACTATCAGCCCGTTACAATTGAGCATTTATCAACCCGCACAATTTTCTGCCTGAATTATTTCGTTATCAATCATTTGGACTGTGTCAATTTTTGCGAATTTATCAGTGACCAAACGCGGTTTTCAATCTGTTAATTATTCTCTGGTTTTCATTTTCAAGCCGGAATTATCGGCCCGTTACAAATGAGCTTTTATCAACCTGCACAATCTCCCGCCGGAATTATTTCGTTATCAATTACTTGGCCTGTATCAATCTTTACGAATTTTTCAACGTCCAGAAACGTTTCTCTATCCGTTGATTATTTTTCGTTTTCGTTTTTGACCGATATTATCAACTCGTTGTTATTGGTTTTTTATCAACCTGCCCAATTTTGCTTGTATTTCTTTCGTTATTAACCAACTTTTCGCGAAAAAATCCAATTTAGGTTATTGATTTTTAGTCGTATATGTGGTTTTTTTAAGTTGCCAGCAACGTCCCGGCTATATGCGCCTGGGCGTGGCTTTCAGACCAGCTGTGGATTTATCGGCTTGAAAGCATGGTTTTGGGAAATACAAA
>NZ_AJKI01000058.1 GCF_000259075.1 Marinilabilia salmonicolor JCM 21150 | reverse complement strand
TTTGCCATCAAAGTAACGGCTGAAGACGGGGGCTTACAATATGCGCGAGGCCGAAGGCTTACAAATATCCACCATGTATAATTCTATTTCTTCTTTTGTAACAGTTGTCATGCCATGCGTTTAAGGGAGTTGTTGAATTCGTTAAATCCCAAGTCCCACCAAGTCTTGAACTAAACTCTCGCTTTAAAACTCCAATGAATCCATATTTCTCATAGGTTACATCCAATTCATTAGAGTTTTTTCCTTCTTCTTTAAACAATTCTAAAAGTAATGTTCGTAGAAATGTTTCAAATGCAGTCTGACAATATAAAACAGCCTCTCGGAACTGTCCATTAATAAAATACCTGCTTGCATTCAATTTTAATTCTAATGCAAGCGTAAATGGATTCCATTCTTGGTTTATTACGTTAGCATACCAAATTATTTCATTAGTTTCTTCTTTGGATAATAAAGTTTTCTTGTAAGCAACATTCGGATGTAATAGCAACATACCTGGTTGATAATCCCAATCATTGGGGTTCATAAAACGATACATACAAACTACATCAAACATTTTTGGAGTCACCTGATAAACTGATACATCCTTAGTTGTAATCAAATAGCTTGTCAGAAAAAAATTCAGTTTCTCAACACAAGCATCAAATAGTTTAGATAATTCATCTTTCTGAGATTCATTTTCTAACTCAGCAACAAACTGCTCATGGTCAGTTATATAATTTAATTCAACGATGGTCTTTGCAACATCTTGTTTAAGATTGTCATCATCTACATTATCAAAGAAAAATATGTGTCTGGAAACAAATGAACTAAACACTAATGTTATCGCCTCACCCCCTTTCAATGCCATTGTAACGCATCTAAGTACATGACAAAATATTTATACAATCATTAAACTCCTTGATATTTAAGGCATTCATC
>NZ_AJKI01000057.1 GCF_000259075.1 Marinilabilia salmonicolor JCM 21150 | reverse complement strand
ATGAATGCCTTAAATATCAAGGAGTTTAATGATTGTATAAATATTTTGTCATGTACTTAGAAATATCCTAATACAAAAACCCAAACACCCACAACGGTATCTTGTGTAAATGCCCCACTTCAATCCCATCAGCAACCACGTATGAGTTGTTAAGATGTTTAACCTGCTTGTTGGTTTTTCCACGTCCACCAATTTCAAATACTGAATCCTTAAAGGCAAAATCCCCTTCAGGAGTATATTTCATTGGTCCCAATACTCCCAGTTGATTGATAAAGAAGCTCTCTCTCACATTTCCGATATTGGGATTCTCTGTAGCCAACGCATATTGTAGGTTGGGATGGTGCATATAAATCTTCTCCGGCTTTTGTAATGCACCAACCTCTTTGGTATTAGTATACAGGCATTTAATTACGCGGATGTCCTCCAGGTAACGAATAAACTGTATCAGACTGTTACGACTAACACCAATGCGTTCACTTAGTTTAGAAATATTAGGTTTAAACGGTACGGATTCTGAAATAACATGCAGGAGTAACCTTATCTTTTCCACACTACCAAAACTGATGTCGTGAGAGGACGGTAAATCAATGCTCAGAGCCAGAGAAATGGTTTCTGACAGTTTTTGGTGGTATAGGTTAGGCGCCTCTTTAAAATAAGGATAATAACCATATTCCAGAAAATCAGAATAATGAGCAAGTGGACGTATGTTTTCTGCAATTTGTAGTGCGTGGTTGGTGTGATTTTCTATTATTTGGTCAAAGCTGACTGGTTTAAAGTCTTTTCCCTTGGTGAAGTTCAGGAACTCCCGGAATGATAATCCGGCCAGTTCATACATAACAGCTCTCCGGCTTAAATCGCCCTTTGCCTGATTCAGATGTATCAAAGACGAGCCTGTGAAAATAATTTTAAGATCCGGCTGATCATCATATATGTTCTTCAATTCCTGTGACCAGTTCTGATAACGGTGAACTTCATCCAAAAGCAGATATTTGCCGCCTTGAATGACAAATTGTTCAGCGAAATCGACAAGGGTATTTTCTGTAAAATACAGATCATCCAGACTCGCATATAGCGTCTGATTATCCTGTGGCAGAAATTTCTTTGCATACTGGAGCAAAAGAGTTGTTTTACCGGCACCTCGAGCTCCTTTAATTCCAATCAGGCGACTGTTCCAGTCAATTTTGTCTGCCAGGTATCTCTTGAATTGAGTTGGTACCCGGTATAGTTTCTGATATGATTTTTGAAAAAGCTTTTCCATTTTGTTTTGATTGTTAAACAAATATATAAAAAAATGCTTTCTGGAAAAAGCAATTTGTAGCAATTCATCTAAAAAAAAAAGCCGGCCCTTTCCGGAACCGACCCTTGCACGGTGGAGGCAAGGCCCCTCCGCTTTTCAAAATTAATTAAAATCGGAGATTAAATCAATACCGTTATCGCCCATATCCAGGATCTGCTAAATACTTTCCGCTGCTGCAAGCACCGGAGGCCAGTCGATCCACATGACAATTCAGGGTGTTTTGAGAATGTCCCTTTACCCAGTGAATAGTGGTCTGGTGCTTCTGCATTTCATTGGTTAATCTTCGCCAGAGATCCTCATTTTTCCGGTTAAGAAAGAAGGGTGAAGCCAACCAGGTATTTAGCCATCCCTTATTTACAGAATCAGCCAGGTAACGGGAATTGGTATATAGTTTCACTTTGCAGGGATACCTGAACAAACGCAAAGCCTCAATGGCAGCCATCCGTTCCATTCGGCTGCTGGTTTTTGTCATTAAGCGCGTTTCGATAATTTTGAACTGATTTTGTTTTTCTATATAAATGCTGCCTATGGGTAGCATTCCTTATCCGTAGAAAAAATACTTATTATGGCCTGATGGAACCCGCATGCAGGAACTTATAAATGTTATTTTGGCAATCATTGCCATGCTCGTTTCAATTCAAAACAATTAGTTTGTGGAAAAATGTTAATTTTTATTGGAAAAAGAAAACAAAAAAGTTAGTTTTACGGTAACCAAAATAAACTCTAATCTATAAAACAAATTGAAGCCCCAACTTCACATAAGAATTAAAGAAAATTTGAGATTCCTCTCCATAAAAGTACGGGGAGGAGTGATAAAGAATTTAAAGGTGTACAAGACATTCCGGGTTTGGATGTTTTGTGCACCTTTTGTTTTGTTAAATTGGATATAATAGCACCTAGGTGTTGTTACAGAATTGTTGTGCTCAATGTCAAAAAAAGACGCTTCCAATCCTATTATGGACACAAAATAATTAAACAAAATACTATGAATAAAAAAGAATTACTTATTGGACTAATCGTATTATTCGGTTTATTTGGATTCACTACTAAAAGCACCAATAATTCTATGTCGAACGATGGATATACAGTTGATGAATTTTATAAAAAAATTGGGTTGGACGATGGTGCGTTAGATGAAGATGGAAATTCTATAGATTTCATTTTTGTAGAAACAGATTTAGACCAAGGCAAATATGAAATTGAGTTAACTGACGGACCTGGCGACTTATATGAAATAAAGGGAACGAATATATTTATAACATTCAATGGATATTTTGGTTATGCTGGTTACGGAACTGAGTGTATTTTAAAAGTTAATGGTGGATATTATTCATCTACTGTATACAAAATTGAGTAATCGTAATCAAAACCAAAAAAATGAACTTATTAATACCAGAGGATAAAGCAATTGAAGTCCTATCAAAAAGGATAACGGAATTGAATGATTTCAATTTTCAAGCAAAAGTTTGGAAGGATAAAGTCATTAATGATTTAAAAGAAATATATCCACTTGGTGACACAAGATGGCTACAAATCAGCGGACTGCATTTTGAAACTGTTATTCAATCAGAAAAATATTCAGTTCTTCAAAAAGCAAAACTTCAAGCAAAACAGCTTATTGAATCATATATTGAACAAATACGTGAGTATTCCAAAATAAGGGAAGAAAAACAAATTATTGTGGAAAATAACTACCACCAGAAATATAGCGAACTACTTAATGATTGGAATAAGCTTGTTCCAGATTATAATGCCCTGTTAAAGGAAAAAGACGGGCTTTTAAAAAGAATAGAGTTTGCTGAAGAAGAGAAAAGGGAAAAACAAAATGAAATAAACGGACTGATTGAAAATACAGTTCAACTATCAAACATCTCTTTTTCAAAACTTTTCAAATTACTATTTAATCTACCTATTGGTCAAATTGTGGCTTTCTTTGCAATCATTATTGCAATAATTGGTGGGGCATTTAAACTAGGGATGTTATACTCTGATTCTATTTCAAAAAATGAGCAATATGAATTAAGGATTGAAAGAGATAAATTAAAATCCGAAAATGTTAAATTGAAATCGGACATTGAATCTAAGAGTTTAAAAACTGAATCCAATAAAAGATTAATTGACTCACTCAGAAATGAATAGGAAACACTAAGCACAACAAAGCTATGATACGCCAGCCGTGGCATCCACAGCAAATTGAGGGTTTTGTATTTACCAAAACCATGCTTTCAAGCCAATAAAGCCACAGCGGGTTGAAAGCCACGCCCAGGCGCATATAGCCGGGACGTTGCTGGCATTTAAAACCGTACAGCAAAAATTGATCCTTACAAATAAAGGAACAATTAAAAAATATAATCATGGAGACTATAACTATTAATCAATGTCCTTTATGTGGAAAATCACACACATACAACCTTGAAGTTGAACGTTCTTTTGTAATTAAAATGTTTACGGCAAATGAAACAAGAGAAAGACCAAAACCAGTGAGAATTACGAGAATTTTTTATTGTCCAATAAAGGAAAGTGAGTACCAAGGAAATTTGACAATGTATGAAACATCTGACAGACAGATAAAAAATGTAACAGTAAAAGGAATAGCTGATGAGTGACCAAGAAAATCCTCTAATTGTTGTAGAAAATGTGACTGAAGTTACACCACACAACAAAGCATTGTACGAAACAGGGAAATCGCTATTAATAGATTCTATTACTACTGGACGAGAGTTTTGTAAATTTATGATTACTGTTTCAACAAGTGCAATTCCTATCCATTTAGGACTTTTGAAATTCGTTCTTCCTGAAAAGTATACATTGACTTTTAATCAAGGGATTATAACAGTAATTCCAGCCGTTATCTTTTTGATAGCTTCAATAGTTTTTACTGTTGGCTACTATCCTCAGATTGGGAAATTTTCCCTTGATATTACCGAAGAAATCGAAAGGGAAAGGAACAAAACCATAAAGAGAAGGAAAAAAATAACAATATGGGGATTTGTAATTTTTATAGTTGCAACATTGGCAATGATTTTTTGCCTAACATATATTTTGACTGATTTAAATAAAAACGCCAGCTAACAATGTGTTTAGCAAGTAGACTGTATTGTAGTAAAGTCAACGGCTTTAGCCCACTCCAACTTCATCTTGGTTTGATAGGTGTGAATCGAGTAATTGCTTGCTTATCATGTATTTATGAATTGTCGGTAATTGTAAAAAGCAAAAACCAATGAAGAAAATTTTTGGATTATTACTAACTGCTTTTATTTTCAAATTTGCAGTTGCTCAAGACTATCAAAATGATTTTAATAAGTTCTTTCAGGAAAATGACTCGATTAATCAACTTAGGACATTGACTGAATGGGAAAAATCAAACCCTAAAGATCCTGAATTATTTACATCTTACTTTAATTATTACTTTAGTAAAAGTAAAGAAGAAATATTAGTCGTAGCAGCAGGAAACCCACCAAAAGGAGAAAAATATTTATCACTTTCAGATAGTTTGGGGAATTATGCGGGATTCATCGGAAGCCAGATAAATTATGATAAATCATTCTTGAAAAAAGGATTAGATAAGATTACCGAAGGAATTAATCTATACCCAAATAGGTTAGATATGAGATTTGGTAAAATTTATGTTCTTGGGCAAATAAAAGACTGGAATTCATTTACAAAAGAAATAGTGAAAACTATTGATTATTCAGCAGTAAATAACAACGATTGGACCTGGACAAATGATTTGAAGAAAAAAAATGGTAAAGATTTTTTTCTTTCATCACTGCAAGATTATCAAGTGCAATTATACAATACGGGAAACGATGATTTACTTCTAAATATGCGTGAAATAGCGAATTCAATTTTAAAACATTATCCAAACCACATTGAAAGTTTATCAAACTTATCTGTAACGTACTTATTAACTGGTGAATATGATAAAGGAATTGAGCCTTTATTAAAAGCGGAGAAAATTAATCCACAAGACTATATTGTTTTGTTAAATATTGCTCAAGGATATAAATTAAAAGGAGACAAAAAGAAAGCAATTGAATATTATGAAAAGACATTAGAATTCGGAGACGAAAAAGCAAAGACTTACGCAAAACAACAAATAGATGAATTAAAGAAATAGTTGGTGGCAACAACGCTATTAAACGTCAGGCGTGCATCTTGCATATAATCAATGTTATACTCTCGATTAAAAACGGATATAATTCAGCAATGGCTCAAAAAATATAGCCTGTCACTGGCGCAATACAAGCCAGGCTTCTTAGCATTGTCTGTTTCCAGTAATGCTAAATTAAGGAACCAGAACTTTGAGAAAAAGATTCAGATTAATAAAAATCGATAATAATATCATCAGACATCATTAATTTTCAATTCAAAATGAAATACGGCGAATTTATCAGATCAATTATATTCAGCGCTTTATTACCAATTGCTTTGATGTTGATTGCTCAAACAAATATTATAGCAGGGGTGCATTATGAGTAAAAATTTTCTATAAATGAATAATAGTATATTAACCAATATTGCTTCCAATTTAAACATTGACAAAAAAGATTAGATTGGAAACTAAAACAAAAAAACCATGACAATTAGAACATTTTGGACACTATTTCTAAAAAGTTTGGGAATTTGGCTTGTACTGAGTGGATTGACCGTTATTACACAATTCGTAAGCTTTTTTTCATTTTTTGGAAGTAATCCCAATGATAACATTCTGGGAATTATTTATGTCTCCATATTATTGCTAATAACAATTGGAGCATACTTTATTGTATTGAAAATATTTGTTTTTAATTCAAACTGGATAATAGATAAACTAAAACTGGATAAAGGCTTTCAGGAAGATAAGATTGATATAAACATTTCTCTAAGGACAGTGCTCACAATTGCCATTATAGTGATTGGTGGATTAATATTCGTAGAAGCCTTCCCCATGCTTTGTAAGCAAATTTTCTCTTCGTTTCAGCAAAAAGAAGTGTTTAGAGAAGATCCTCAATTTAGTTGGGTAATTTTCTACTTCGTTAAGGTATTTATTGGATTCTTTATGATGACAAAAAGCAATTATTTGATTGATTTTATTCAGAAGAAAATAAAAAAATCTGAAGATTAAATTAATACATCTTACAATAAGGCTATTATTCGCCAGCCGTGTGTCCACAGCATTTTGAAGGTTTTGTTTTAACAAAAAGCTGCGTTAAAGCTGATAAAATAGCATCTGGTCTGAAAGCCAAGGGCCAGGCGTATATAGCAGGGACGTCACAAGGAGTCGAATAAGAAGAACACTATAAGAAAAATCAATTTGCAAACTGACCTAATTCTAAAGTAATTTTCTTGAATATGAAAAACATACTACTGTTATTTTTTATCTCAATAAATATTCTTGCTAATGCGCAAGATTTACCGACAGAACCTGCGAATGGATTTGCTTTTCCCCTTGGTTCAAAATTTACAATAATGTTGCATCCTATCGATAGCACCAGCTTTGATTATTCAATTATTGAGTTTACTCCTTTTCAGGATATTATTGATACCTGGGAAAACGATTCTATATTTGATGAGCAAGGACAAAAAGGGACTATTGAATTTATCTTTTGTTTATCCACCAGTGGTGATACAGAAAGCGAGAAGGAAGAGAATATGAAGGTTCTCCTTTTGATGCAAAATAGAACGGATTTTTCTTTGTCATATAAGTCAGATATACAAACTGATGAAGATGGTGATTTTCAGGAAACATCAAATGTTGGTACTTTTTCAGGGGCTAAGGGGACAGAAATCTGGCCATATATGATACATCAGATTGGGCTTCATGGTTTTAAGAAGATGGAATAACCATATATATCGCAGAACATCATAACATCCAAAAGATGGATGTCACCAATAATCCCTGATAAAATAAAACAACTACTGTTTTATGATTTGGGCCCGAGATAGGAAAATAAGAAAAATAAAAGGTTATTATGAAAACATTAAAAACCAACATCTATTTTAAGGTTGGAGCAATCGTAGTCATTGCTCTGCTGTTACTCATCCCTACTTCCATGATTGAAAGCTTGATTTTTGAGCGGGAAAACACTCAGCGACAGGCTATCACTGAGGTTAGTTCAAAGTGGGGGCAGGAGCAAACTATTTCAGGACCTTTTATCTCCATTCCGTATTACAGGTATGTGAAAGAGTTTTCCAAAAAAGACTCAACTGAAAAAGTCATCCAGGTAAAAGAATATCTTCACATTCTTCCATCGAAACTTAACATCTCCGGAAATATTAATCCGGAGAAAAGATATAGAGGGATTTATGAAATTGTTGTTTACAATTCCAATATCAATATTTCAGGAAACTTTGACAATGTTGATTTCAGCACTTTCGATATTCCGACAGAAAATATTCTTTTGGATAAAGCCGAGTTTGTAGTTGGTATTGACGATTTAAGAGGGATAGAGGAACAGGTTTCTTTAGAATGGAACAACGACAAGATAGCTTTCAACCCTGGAGTGTCTTCAAATGATGTTGTGAGAAGTGGGATCAATGCACAACTTACAATGAATCCTGATAACAACCAAAAGTACAATTTCAATCTTCATTTGGATCTGAAGGGTAGTCAGTTGCTTTATTTTACACCCGTTGGAAAAGTAACCGATATAAATATTTCATCTGCATGGAGCAATCCAAGCTTTAACGGTGCTTTTTTGCCGGATAGCCGTGAAGTCACCAATAAAGGTTTTAAGGCCAATTGGAACGTATTGCACCTAAACCGGAATTTCCCTCAATCCTGGACAAACAGCAGACACTCTATTGGTGAATCTGCTTTCGGTATTGACCTTCTGCTTCCGGTTGATAGTTACCAGAAATCTTACAGGTCTATCCGATATGCCATTTTGTTTATTGGTTTTACCTTTCTGGTATTCTTCTTTATCGAAGTTCTGAATAAAATATTTATCCACCCGATCCAGTACATTTTGGTGGGAATTGCTTTAGTGGTTTTTTACACCTTACTCTTGTCAATATCTGAACATCTGAAATACAATATTGCGTTTATTGTTTCTGCCCTGGCCACCCTTTTGTTGGTTTCAGGTTATGTAAGGGCAATATTGAAATCAGGAAAATTAACAATGCTGATTTCCGGAATACTGGCCGTCCTTTACACATTCATTTTTGTAATAATTCAATTACAGGATTACGCATTGTTAATCGGAAGCATAGGCATATTTATTATTCTGGGTCTGGTTATGTATTTCTCCAGAAAGATTGACTGGTACAATTTGAATTTGAATGAAAAGCCAGATTAGCCGCAATTACTCATTAAAAATATGGTATGTCGGGATTTCCGACTAACCACCATTTAGGTGAATTCTCATGGAGCAACAACCAACCCCTATAATAGAAATAATTGAGCTCATTTTGCTAATGGGCTCAATTACTTATCTCATGGGAGCGGGCTTCCAGGTTTATATTCTGCGTAAAAACAGAACATCCTTTTTAAAAAGTCTGGCGGTTATTTTTCATCTAAGTACATGACAAAATATTTATACAATCATTAAACTCCTTGATATTTAAGGCATTCATC
>NZ_AJKI01000056.1 GCF_000259075.1 Marinilabilia salmonicolor JCM 21150 | reverse complement strand
TTTTGTTATAAGGAGGTGCGAATTCCAATTCGCACCATTTTTTGAAAGAAGCAAAGCCGGACCAGACCCTTTTTCCATAACAAAGAATCCAGTCCCCCTCCCTGGGAGGGGCTAGGGGAGGCCTATCTTCCCTCTCCTCCATCCAGGGTAAATACCTGGCCTGAAGCAAAACCTGCCAAAGGACTAAGCAACCAGGCTGCCAATGACGCAAAATCATCAGGGTTTCCAAGTTTTCCAACCGGAACTCTTGATTCCAGTCGTCTTCTGGCTTCTTCAATCGAAACAGTTTCCTGTTCTGCCAATTTATGGAAAAGACGATCTATTGCAGAAGTTTCATGATAGCCTGGAGCTATTACATTGGCGGTGATGTCAAGGTTTGATATTTCCTTTACCATCGTTTTCATATAGCCAACCACTGCCATGCGGTATGAATTGCTGAGAACCAGATTCTGAATGGGGCCGTTTACCGAAGCACTCTCACTAAAAAGAAAACGGCCTTGTTTGTTTTTTTGAAAGATTGGAAGAATGGATTTTGATAGCTCCACTTTCCATCTTAAAACCAGTTGGTAAGCAGTGTCCCAGTCTTGCATCGTGGTTTCAGAGATGGTGGCTGCTTTTGGTCCTCCTGCATTAATAAAAACACCGTAAAGGTTATCCGGTAAAGTGCTTTTTAATCTGGCAAGGAATTTTGTATTCGTAACATCTCCGGCCAATATTGTTGCCTGATCCGGATAATTTTCCTTTAACTTTTCCAGCTTGTCTTCATTTCTTGCTGTGATAATTACCTGAGCTTCATTTTCCAGAAGAGCTTTCGCAACGGCTCTTCCGAGTCCGGAGCTTGCTCCGGTAACCAGATAATTCAGGTTTTTCAGTTTCAGATCCATACGTCAGGTTTTTTTGTTCTTGACTTTTTCTAATAAAGCAAGAATCCGGTAATAAAGTTCATTCCGGGAGAGGTCTCTGTATGTTTTATAATGAGAAGCTGATGGATACTCTGAAACTCCAGTTATCTAATACATCGGTTTTTTGATATGGACCGTACCTGTAATGTGCTCCAAATCCATATTTTATAAAAAGGACCTGAAGTAAATTATCGAATATAAGGCCTGATTCATAGAATCCTTTTTCAAAACTGTCGATTGTATCCGGGTAGTCTGATGCTATGACGCCCCAACCGGCTTTGGTCATAAAGTTGATTTCCGGTTTAAAGTTTCCGGGGTGATTTTGGCGTAAGGCAATCCGATGATTAAAAGTGGTCATCAGAAACTGGTCGGCTGCGAATTCGTTCGGTGCCATAGTTGCAAAAAGTCCCGGTACCTCAACAGATACTGGTTCAAAAGTCCCGAAGTAACTATAGATATTACCTGGATTGTTCCAGCCGTCAATCATGCCAGCGGAAACTCTTACAGTTGTTCTGGATGCAGGCCCAGTTCTGAAGCTCTTTTCCAGTTGACTTTCCAGTTTTGTAAAATTGTTTTTTGATTCTTCCTGTTTTTCTGTTCCTTTAATAATGTTTACCCATAATTTTAGTCCGTTAGTGGGCTCCGGAAGCAGCCCAAAGGCAGTGGAAGTTAATTTTTCTCCCGGAGCCCATCGAAGTCTGATTCCTGTTTCCATCGTTTCAAACGGGGCTTCCGGAGAAGTGGCATCAGGCATGAAGGAATAAGTTCTAACCGGGGTTACATCCGACCATGAGAAAAATGCTTTTCCGGAAAGAGTCCCCAGAGATGTCTGCGCAGAAGCAAGAAATCGTTCTTCCCGGTCTTTGATAGATACTGATAATTCCTGGAGTTGTTCATCAAGTTGTAATACACTACCGTGATAAAAGTTGAATGCCCCGGTGGAATGCATGTCGTGGTTAAAGGTTGTCTCTATTTGGGTTCGGCTTTTTTGTGAGGGTTTCCATTTACCTCCTCCGCCATAATTGTTCATTTCTGCTTTGAAACTTCGAGTGTAATATCCCCCAAGTGAAAGATTTTTGGTGAGATCGGGTCCGGTCCAAAGACCGAGTCCGAGTTTTAGCCCTTCAAACTGATTGTAACCTATCAGGTGTTTCATATCAATAAGAAATTTACCTGCAGGGATATATCCTCTGATGAGTTCTTTTTGTAAGCGGATGATGTTATCAAGATTATTCGCTTTTCCGATGCTGTCAAGTAAATGGTAAGTGGATGAATCTTTTGCAGTCAGAGGTTCATATCGAAGACTTCTGATGTTGCCTGTATTTCTTGGCATTTTGTCTTCCAGTATAATGTTGGAGAACTTCTTTTTACTAAGGTCGGGATTAAGATCTACTGCGGTGACTATACTTTTGGCATTTCCCGCCATTGCATACGGCAGGGAATTAAAACCTTCGCCGGGTTTGATAATCAAATTGCTTTTTAATTCTGAAGGGAACCATTGCTTTTCAACCCGATCGTAACTTTGACTGATGTCGATAATATAAGGAGAGGTAGAGAGGGCTGATTTTGCCTTCAGATACCGGATTCCCCATGTTTTTTTATGGATGTGAAATGAGCCTGTCAAAGGCTTGATGTTACTCCTTCTTCGAGGTTGGTAGGTAATGTAAAATAAGGAATCTCCTTTTTCTATCAGTGTATCTTCCAGGAGGAAAAGATAATTTTTTAATCCGGATTTAGAGATTGGATTCAAATGTTTTATACTCATTAATTCTATTTCCGGAGAATAAAACCCGAAAGGTTGGATCAATCCGGGAAGAATCGCCAGTGCCGGATCCTTAAATCCACTGACACGTCCGGAGATGATTTTTTCTGAAGTTTTATCCGGAACTTTGTGTGCTTTTTCTGATAGCGATTCCATCAGCAGTAAATGGTTGCTGCGATTGATGTCGATAAACCTTTGTTCCGTACTGTCAGGAGTGCTTAACGTATCGGGAATATCAAGGCTGAAAGTCATTTTGTGATAGACGATGCATGAGTAGTTGCTTGCCAGATCAGGATTATTCTCTGAACTGTTGTCAAGAACTTTCTGCATAATGACAAGTGCCGGGTTTTCTCCGGGGAATACATCCACGCCTTGTAATTCTATGGTTTTGGGTTGTAATTGGAGGTGAGCAGGAGATTCTATCTGGCTAATGTGAAAAGTAGTGGTATGATAGCCCAGAGAACTTATCTGAATTGTATCTACAGAAACGGTATTGATGGTGAATTGTCCGTTTAAGTCTGTGATTGTTCCGGCCTTACCCTTATTATAAGCGATGTTGGCAAATGGAATGGGGGAGCCGGTTTCTGAATCGGTGAGTGATCCCTGAATCTGTGAGTTGCAGTTTTCTGCAACCCCCAGAAGGATTATTATAACAAATAGACCATGTTTTATCAGATGATACATGGGGAATCAGGTGGTGTTAGGTGAGACGAATTATTTTCCGGATAGTTCTGATTTCAAAAACCGTACCTCTTTTTCTGAGAGGAAACGCCATTTGCCTCTTGGCAGGTTCTTTTTGGTAAGTCCGGCGAAAAATACGCGATCCAGTTTTTCCACTCTGTAATCAAAATGCTCAAAAATTCTTCTGACGATCCTGTTTTTGCCGGAGTGAATTTCTATGCCGGCTTGCATTGGGTCGTTGTCCACATAATTGACGGAGTCGGGTTTTATCAGTCCGTCTTCCAGCTCAACGCCTTTTTTTATGCTTTCCAGATCTTTGGGTTCCAGCGGTTTATCCAAAAAGACATGATATATTTTTTTAGCTTCAAAACTGGGATGGGTGAGCTTTTTGGACAAATCCCCGTCGTTGGTAAGTAATAATACGCCGGTGGTGTTTCTGTCAAGCCGTCCGACGGGGTAAACTCTTTCAGGACAGGCATTGCGAACAATTTCTATAACGGTCTTACGCCCTTCCGGGTCTTTGGAGGTGGTTACCGTATCTTTGGGTTTGTTCAGGAGCATATATACTTTTTTCTCGGGATTCAGCTTTTTGCCCTGATACTCTACAGTGTCATTGGTGGTAACGGTCATTCCCAGTTCAGTAACCACTTTGCCGTTAACTTTTATTTCTCCCTTAGATATCAGGGTATCTGCCTCCCGACGACTGCATACGCCTGAGTTGGAAATGAATTTGTTTATTCGCATTTTCTCCGGATTGCTTTTTTTGTAAGCAATGCGTTCCTCTTTTGAGTAATGTTCTTTGCTACCCGGAGTTTTGGTGTTTTTTGCTTTGTGACCTTCCTGAAATCTATCATTGCGTGAGCGCCGCTCATTATTGGTATATTTACCCGGAATTCTTCCTTTCTTAGCCATCCTGAATGTCGTTTTCTGTGTTTTGTGTTTCCGGTATTTCCGGTTCATCTTTTACACTGCAAAATTGTAAAAAAGAAATGATTAATCGGGTATTTGGTGTGGTTAATTCATGAATTGTTGTAATGAGAGGGTCAAATATCAGGAAATATGGACACCCGTACTTATTATTGGTCGCGACGCCACCAATCATGAGCGAGGGCCTGAGGGATACCTCAAGCCCGAGAAGTTGCCTTGATCTGTTGCTATCAGGCTTTTAGCTTGTTTAATCTTACCTGTTTTATGTGTAAGGAAGGTTAGAAAAAAGAGGGACTCACTTTATGAAAAGTAAATTCCTCTTTCTGGTATTTAGATAAGATGTTATCTAAAAAATTACCAAGTCAATGCCTAGCATTAAGCTTTTACGGTTAAGTTTGTCCATATAAATTATGTCAGGGTGTTTATTTTCGTGTTCGAAACGAGATTGCTGAAAATTGTATCCCACATATATGTTTAATCCGGTTTTGTCCGATAAGGCAACTTCCTTTCCAAGCGCAAAGGCATATACAAAACCTTTGTCAAGGGCATCAGAAGAAAACGTAAGTTGTGTTCCTATCTCTGCTGAGGCGAAAAAACTGTTTTTATTGGGGGTGAGATAATAATTACTTTGCATTACCAATGGCGCCGTATTTGTGCCATATCCTTCATATCGGTCCAACCCAAAACCCAGACTCAGACTTATCTTTGGTAATAAAAAATATCCGGCATAGACTCTTAGACTTTTGCCATATTGGTTTTCAGGATCTATGATGTTTACGTCAGAATCTTCCTGGTCAGGATAAAATCCATTTGTCCAACCTAAGTATCGGGGACCCATTTTAAATGTTAAACCTTTACGATGAGATGCATTTTCCTGGCTGAAGGTTGCAACGGAAAGAAAGAGAGAAAATAGAATAATTAAAGTTCTTTTCATGTAGACAAGGTTCTTAGGATTATGAAAGATATTGATTGTTGTCGTATGGGAGGAATTGATTTATAGAAAACATTGGATTGGGGTTTTAAAATTTTAAGAACAAATATGAAGAAATATTTAGAATAAAAGTCATATTATTTCAACTCCTGAAAAATTCAGCTCCCTTTTAAAAAAAATAAAGTAATCTATTTTCTTGAGCAAAGATGAATATAAGATTGCAATCAAATACAGGCTTAGAATTATTCTAAATAAATCAAGCCAGGTTGCGGTTTAATAAATTGTTGCGGAAATTTACAACAATATCCAATCAAAACTAAACCCAAAACCCCAAATATGATATTATTTTTATTCCCACCTTGATTTTTCACTGTCCTGTGTAAAAAATACTAACTACTCGGTTTTTATTGTTTTTGACCTTTTCTTTTTCAGAAAATGAAAAATCTTAGTTCATTTTGCTCACATCAGACTGCGGGATATTACACCGACAAATATTCATCAGATATTTAGAATTTAAGAAGTAAGAAGTAGATTATTTGTATTGAAAATGTATGACAGAGTATTAATAAAACTCTAAAGAAATAATTAAAAGATATCTTTGGACACAAATGTTTTTTACGCATAGGGCCGCTCGAAGACGGCAGCATCAACGGTCTTTATCGCGACAGTTACGAACTGCTCTCATGCGAGTATGGGTTTGCACAGGGAGCTGATCGAAATGGCAAAGCCCAGTCTGAAGTTCGTGGAGGCACTATAAATATGGTATATCCCAATGTCCCCCCACAAGAAATTGTTGACTGGATGCTGACATCGGGCAAAGTAGAAGATGGAGCAATTGTTATTTGCGACTCGAATGATGTGCCCCTGGAGAAGGTTTATTTTGAAAAAGGGGCATGTACCAATATGAAAGTTGGATATCAACAAAGTGGAAACGGATATGTATCAACTAATATTCAGGTTGATGTTCGAAAAATGACTGTTGGGAATGTATCAATTGAAAAAAGATGGGTTAATATTAAATAATTGAATCATGTATAATTTACCACAAGTTGATAGCAAAGTTACCGTATGGTTTACTTTGGACGGACAAGAGTATGAAGTTTCTCAATTTGACATTTCGTTTTTTCAGGGAGTTGATGGCAAAGGAGAACCTCAAGACCATGTACGGGGCGGCCAGATGACGATGACATTAAATCAAACATTGCCCGAAAGTCTTTACAATTGGGCCATGCGGTCAAGCACCAAAGATGGGAAAGTTGATTTTCGGATAGAAAGCGGCAGTTCACCTATGAAAATTGAGTTTTTCAACGCTTACTGTCTTAATTTTAATCGTTCTATTAATTCTATTGGCGGTGGCATTAGGACCTCTCTCTCCATTTCACCAGAAGAGTTGCGAATTAACGGAATTAGTTTTGATAATCATTGGGTAAATTATTAAAAATATGGCAAATTTAATCAATCAAACAATTTTTGAAGGACAATTAAGGGATGGTACTCCTTGTGAATGTTTTGTTGAGGGAGCTGGTTATGCTTTTACAATGGTTTATTCAATTCCTCCACCTCATCGTCAATCCAGTAATCCACTAGCGAGAGTTTCTGACGATGATAGCTTTACTCAAAACTGTATTCTACAGTTTCTTGATGTTTCACCGCATATGCGATTGATGAGTAATAACTACCTTCATAAGGTAAAGCAAGGCGAAAATCTAACAATCATATCAAGTCAATACGACATAAGCGTTGAATCTATTGAATTGTCAAACCCTGACATTGATTGGGTTGGAGAAAGACAAAACGGCCATTACATTTATCCGGGTGAAGTTTTAAAATTGCCGAAGCGAGAAAACCATAAAAGTCATTAATTTATGTTGATGTCCGTTATTGAGCCCAAATGTAGATTTATCAATAGTACCGATAATTTTTGGACACGCTTTTGGTCTGCCTTTCATCAAATTTTTAGTATTAATAATGCTGGTGGATATATGTTCTGGAGTGATAATGCTAAAGGGAATGGTTTTGCAGGAGGCCGGCCCGAAAAGAGTTTCAATATTACAGGTGTTGATACGGCTTTCAGCGCACAACCTGGTGGAAAACCAAATGGTTTTGCCGAAGCATGGCCTGCTTTTATGAGTGCTTTATCTTCTCTGTTCCAGGAAGCAACAAATGCAGTTAAGGAGTGGATGGTCAAAGAGCAAGAGAGTTTAAATAAGAAACGGCGTGAAACTGGTAATAACTTTGGGTTGCCATTAAAAGAGTTTGGATTCAGGCAAGATAGTATATATAATGATAATTTAGATTCAGCTCAGGTTAGGGGGAAGAGTGCGATGGAGATGGCGGGAATGAGGATGGATGTTACAAAAATCAATTCTTATTTGCCTGATTCAGCGGCTTGGCCTGTGACAAATTTTAGAAGGCTTATAGAAGAATATCGAATGGGATCACACTTGGATTATAAAAAGAATAAAGGCCAAATAATAACTAAGGAACAGAAGGATTCGCTAGATAGATTATATCCTCCCGCGAGAAATTCAAGTGTTAATTTCTGGAAATAATAAGATATTAATTTTTGCGATTATGAGGAGTGTTATTTTATTAGTTCTGCCTATAATAAGTGTTATATCGTGTTGTAATTCCAATGGAGGACCAGAATCTTATCATAGGGACTATACTCATAAAGAAAAGACTTACTATCCAAATGGAAATGTAGAGTATGAAAAACGATGGAATATTAGACAGGAAGGCGATGATTTTTTGGATGAAGAATTATTATATTTTTCAGAAGATGGGGATACGCTAAGTCGCCGCATTGAGTTTGTTCGACAGGGTGTTTTTCTTAGATATAATCAAGATACAATTGATTACCGTTTCTTTCGAGCGTGGATGCCCAATTTCATTAATGAAATGTTAACCGTTAATAGAAACTTAAAGGTATATCCTGATGAAAGCCTTTATATGTATGTTGCTGTTCTTGAGGACTCCTTAAAGTTCAGTTTTGTGGGGAGGGACATGCTATCTTATGAAATACAGTTGTTTGAAACAACAAAAGTCAAGTTAGAAGAACCTGATTTCGTATTTATGGCAGAAGATGCAAAACCATTATTTATTCCAAAAACCACTTTAAGCGATCATCAAATTATTAGGATAGAATATTTAAGGGATAAAGTTTTTGAAGGTGATACTGGAAAGGTAAGGCAAGGTTTTACTACCCTATTTAGCCTGTATGAAAAATT
Organism: Marinilabilia salmonicolor JCM 21150; assembly: GCF_000259075.1. Lineage (GTDB taxonomy): Bacteria > Bacteroidota > Bacteroidia > Bacteroidales > Marinilabiliaceae > Marinilabilia > Marinilabilia salmonicolor. The sequence goes on along the minus strand of NZ_AJKI01000056.1, from coordinate 114,141 downwards.
GGAGTTACAAAAAATGCTGGGAATGAAAGAAATATGTGAACCATATTTGTCAAATTAAGGTTGCTTAAAACATCTGTATTTAGAAAAAAACATAACCACTTTATCACATTAAGCTAAAAGTCAATTATAATTCTTAAACGTAGAAGTGTAATATATTTATTAGAGAGTTGTAATCAATAGCCTAAGTGCTTTAACCCTTTTACTACCAAATATTTGCAGGGATTTAAAGACAGATTCTCCCATGCGTGGCGCCGGCGATCAGGCTCCTTCGTGGATGTTCAACAAAGGCGTTTTCCTACCCCTCACATTATCGCGTGGCGGAAGTGGACCGGCCATACGGGCTAGCGGTGCAGTAAAAATAAGGTTTGTGGATGTAGATACACTGCCCGGGCTGCTTGGATTAAGCAGTAAGCGATTTCCGGCCGGTAAATATACTAAACGAAATGTTAACGTTTTAATAAACATGGTAAAAGAATCGACCCGGTTCCTGCATTCGCTTAATAAACTGGCGGTGTTCAGCACCAATGTATCGGAAGCCTGGCAATCCAACAAATCGGCCAAAGAGTTGGCCGGATGGCCCAACGATTTAGAATCCGCTCAGGTTAGGGGGAAGAGTACGATGGAGAAGGCGGGAGGTGTTAAAATTCATCAGGATTCTATTGATATATGGTATGATTGTGGGACTCTGAGAAAAGAAATCAGAAAACCTGTTAATGGTATATCGATTGATTAGAAAGGTGATACTATAAAATGGACTGGTAATGGTGGTCGACTTTTTATCTTTATTGCGTCTTGATAAAAATATTAATAGTGTGTTTAGTGCAGTTGAAAGTGCCGTAAATAGAAATAAATCAAGGGATATTGAAATAAAATTAAAATGGTATACTAAATATAAAATAATTAAAATACCTTAGTCTGTGGTATAAAATATTATGATAAAAGCATCTATAAAATTTTATTACCATGATTGATAAAAGCTCATCGAAGTACATCATTTTTCTTATAATGGAAATAGGGCTATTGATTAGGTGGCTATATATAATAACAATAGATGAACTTAAATCATCATTCTTTGTGGTTCTTCTTTTTCTTTCTTTAATATTATATACAGGAGATATTTTATACAAATCCTTGCTGCGTGGATTGGTTAAAAAAAGACTGAAAAAATCAGCTGTTATTTTTTCCGAAAGATTATGTAAGATTAAAATATTTCAACCTCCCGTGCAGACAAGTCCTTTAATGAAAAATGATAATGTAGTTGTTTTAAAAAGTCCGTACAGTCAACAATGTAAGTGCCTTGAAACAAGTGAATTGTTAATTCTGTTTTTTAAACTTAGATGTTGTTTCGGAATTTCTTATACAGAAGTCTCTCCAATAGTGTTAAAAAAAAATGGTAGCGCTGAAAACTTACCTTGGTTTAAAAAGCAAAGAGTGTTCAATCTTTCAGATACCTATTTTGAGAAAGATGATTTAGTTATTAGGGCTGATGTACATATCAACAATATTCATAAAATTATCATTATAAGTTATAAGAATATTTTTAATTGATTTTTTACCTGGATGGATGATTGGGAAATAATATCAAAATAAAATTAACATTTTTCCAGAATGCTTTTCAGGATGTAATGTGAAGGATATGGTTTAGTAATGATATTCTCAGTAAATGAATTCAGAGATGGTAATTTATATAATAAGGATGCTTCCAAAATGGAATTAATGCTGATGACATTCACCTGTGTATAAAAGAAACAGGGACTTACTTTATGTGAAAGTAAATCCCTGGCTCTTGTATTAAAATAAGATGCTATTTAAAAGACTACAAAGTCAATACCGATTATTAAGCTTTTCCGTTTAATCTTCTCATAATAAAAACCTTCATTGTTTGATTGCTGAAAATTATAGCCCAAATAAACGTTAAGTCCGGTTTTATCCGAGAATGTAATTTCTCTTCCAATCATAAGTGCATATACATAGCCAGCATCTGTACTTCCTCTGTTGTTTGTGGAGTTTTTGGCAAACACGATCTGTGTCCCCAGCTCTGCTGATGCAAAAAAGCTGTTCTTACTGGGGGTGAGATAGTAATTTCCCTGCACTACCAGAGGAGCAGTGTTGGCCCCAATTCCTTCGTACCTTTCGAGTCCAAAACCTGCGTTCAGACTTAGTTTTGGCGACACAAAGTAACCGGCATATAATTTTAAACTTTTACCATATTGGTTGTCAGGAAAAGAAGGGTTTTCATCATAATCCTCAATATTCTGCCAAGTCCTCATTGCGAGCGTAGTGAAGCAAACTTAATTATTTGACCGGAGACCAATGAATTAGAATCATGCTTTTTGCTCCCTCTGAAAAATCCAACCCCCATTCCGGACAATAGTTGTCTATCTTTTCATTGCAAAACAGTTTTATATTCTGCAATTTTGCAATTATATTTTAAGAGTCGATAATCTTATGACAATAATCTGTTAAGCTTTTTTAAGTCCCCCTTGGGGGGATTTAGGGGGCCTTAAAAATCTAACTATCTAATATTATGACTTTAATTAAATCAATATCAGGAATCAGAGGAACTATTGGAGGAAAGCCCGGACAAGGGTTGAGTCCGGTGGATGTGGTTCGCTTTACATCAGCTTATGCTGTTTGGGTAAAAAAACAATCGAAGAAAGACAAATACAGGGTAGTGCTTGGCCGTGATGCCCGGATTTCGGGGCCCATGGTGAAAAATCTGGTTGCCGGTACACTTCAGGGAATGGGCATAGACGTTATTCATATCGGTCTGGCTACTACCCCTACCACCGAAATTGCCGTGGTGAAAGAGAATGCTGACGGGGGGATTATTCTCACAGCCAGCCACAACCCTAAACAATGGAATGCTCTGAAGTTGCTGAATCATAAAGGGGAATTTCTGACTGCCGAAGATGGTGCTGAGGTGTTGAAAGTGGCAGAAGATGAGAGTTTTGAATATGCAGATGTGGATGAGTTGGGAACCATCACCGAAGAAGAGGATTATACTCAGCGTCATATCGACGAGGTGCTGGCGCTGGACCTGGTGGATGTGGAAGCCATCAAAAAGGCCGGTTTCAAAGTTGCTATTGATTGTGTGAATTCTGTAGGAGGAGTTGCGCTTCCACCATTGTTGAAAGCTTTGGGCGTAAAAGATGTTCTGGAATTATATTGTGAGCCCAATGGACAATTTCCCCACAATCCGGAACCTTTACCCGAGCATCTGACCGAAATTTCTGAACTGATACGTAAAGAAGGGGCCGATGTAGGTTTTGTGGTAGATCCGGATGTGGATCGTCTGGCAATAATTAATGAGGATGGCAGTATGTTTGGTGAGGAATATACGCTGGTGGCCGTTTCGGATTATATTTTAAGTCAAACCCCGGGAAATACAGTGTCAAATCTCAGTTCTACACGTGCTTTGAGCGATGTTACCAAACAACACGGGGGGGAGTATAATGCCTCTGCTGTGGGAGAAGTGAATGTGGTGGCTAAAATGAAGGAAACCGAAGCCGTGATTGGCGGCGAAGGCAATGGAGGGGTAATCTATCCGGATAGTCATTATGGCCGGGATGCCCTGGTAGGTATTACCTTATTTCTGACCCATCTGGCAAAAAAAGGAATAAAGACCTCTGATTTACGGAAAGAATATCCCGTTTATTTTATGTCGAAAAATAAGTTGGAACTGACGCCGGAAGTGGATGTGGATGCATTGTTGTTGAAGGTGAAGGAGCATTATAAGGATGAACAAGTGAGTACAGTGGACGGAGTGAAAATTGATTTTGCTGATTCCTGGGTTCATCTGAGAAAATCCAATACCGAGCCTATCGTTCGGATTTATTCCGAAGCCGGTTCTGTGGAACAAGCCAGGTCGCTTGCAGAATCTATGATGGATGTAATGAAGTCTTTTATCTGATTTTCAGGAATTGAATTTTATCGTTTTTGAAATTATTTAGCCGCCGGAGATACCTGTTTTCGGCGGCTTTTTTGTAGTTTTGGTTTGTTTTTATGTTAGATAAAACATTGAGTGAGTTAAACCATCAAAGCTGAGGTCTGTCATATTATCCGGTTTGACTTGAAACAAATTACTTCTGAAATTTTTTTTTACAATCATATGAAGCGTTTTTTACGACCTGTTTATTATGTTCCCGCCATAATTATTGTTGCTGTTCTTCTAATATGGTCCATGGGACGATCGGTGGTATCCGATAATGTAATGATTACAGTACCTGTGCAAAAGGGGGCCTTTGTGGCTGAAGTAATATCAACCGGCCAGTTACAGGCCGAAAATGCCACCTCGATAGAGGTTCCCTCCGCATTATCGGGGCGGCGATTGGGTATTTATGAAATCCAGGTAACCGATATTGTTGAAGAGGGGACGGTTGTTGATTCCGGTGAATTTGTTGCCTCACTGGATCACAGTGCAGTAGAGGAACTTATGACTGAGGCAAAAGAAGAGTTGGAAAAAGCGATGGAAGGTTATGAGGATGCCAAGATTGATACCAACATCAATATGAGCAACCTGCGGGACGGTTTATTGGATGCTGAAGTATCGGTGGAGGAGAAAAAACTGGTGGTGGAACAGTCGGTGTACGAATCTCCGGCGGTTCAGCGTCAGGCACGACTCGATTTGGAGCGGGCAGAGCGCGATATGGAGCAGTCCATTCGAAATTATGACTTAAAGCAGCAACAGGCTAGTTATGATGTGGGAAGAGCATGGGAAGAAGTGCGGAAAAGTCGTGAGAGAATTGATGAGATTGATGCTCTTTTTGATGCATTGGAGGTTAAGGCCCCAAAACCGGGAATGGTTATTTACAGTTACGACCGGTTTGGGAATAAAATACAGGCAGGTTCTACCGTGAGCAGATGGATGCCTACCATCGCTGAATTACCTGATTTATCCTCAATGATATCCAAGACATACATTAATGAGATAGACATTTCTCGGGTGAAAACAGGGCAAAAAGCTGTTGTTGGAATTGATGCTTTTCCTGCCAAGTCCTTTGAAGGAAGTGTGATGTCTGTGGCCAATATTGGACAGGTATTGCCCGATGGGGATTCCAAGGTATTTGAGGTAATCATAAAACTCAATGAAACTGATTCTGAATTACGGCCGGCCATGACTACCAGTAATGTTATTACTACCGACTCCTTGTCAGATGTTCGCTATGTTCCACTGGAAGCCGTTTTTAGAAATGATTCCCTTCAATATGTTTTTCGCCGGGATGGGAACGATTGGGTAAAACAAATTATTGATCCCGGAAGCGAAAATGCCAATTATCTGGTGATAGAGCAAGGGCTGGCCGAGGACATGGAGGTAGCATTGACCCAACCGGGCGATGCTGAAGAATTGCCTTTTGAAGGTCTGGAAATTTATGAATTTCTGAAACAGGAGGCGCTTGAACGTGAAAAGGAGAGGGCCGAACAGCAAAAAGAAAAAAAGTCTGAAAGACGGGGGCCTCCTCCCGGGGTTGGCCCCGGGAATGAACGACCGATGAAAGGGGGGAATCGCCGATGAAAAGGTTAAAGTATTTATTTTCCAGGTATTTTCATGATGTGTTGATTGCAGTTGAGGCTATTTTGGCAAACAAACTGAAGTCTTTTTTAACAGCATTGGGCATTATGTTTGGTGTGGCGGCGGTTATCAGTATGCTGGCCATTGGTCGGGGAGCTCAGCAGGAAGTGCTGGAACAAATAAAGCTTGTTGGAGTGAACAATATTATTGTCACACCCTCCGAAGTTTCCATTGATGCGAATGCCGAAGGAGGAGGTGATAATACTACGCGGTATTCTCCCGGATTAACCCTCCAGGATGCGGAGTCTATAAAGAGAACCATCCCGACTGTTTCGGCCATTAGTCCGGTGGTTTCCATAAATTATCATGCCATCCTGGGAGGAAAAAGTTATCCTGTGGTTCTGGAGGGGGTGTCACCTGCCTATTTTGAGTTGTTAAATATCAATATTACCCGGGGAAGTGTTTTTAGCGAGCAACAGGCAGAGGGAGGAAAACCTGTAGCTATTATTGGTGACAATATCCGAAACAGATTTTTTAATACTAAAGATCCTATCGGAGAATACATCAAATGCGGCGAAACCTGGGTTCAGGTGATAGGTGTTATTGAACGTCGTGATTTTACAGCTTCAGCTTCCGATGAGCTGGGTATCAGTAGTACCGATAATAAAATAATTATTCCGGTAAAAACCATGTTGCGTCGTTTTAAAGATCGTGCACGGATCAACCCTCAGGTGCTGGAGCAGGCCTCAAGAGGCGGAGGAAACGGGGAGGACACGTCAGACGACTTTGAGTTGGACAATCAACTGGACAAAATTATTGTTCAGGTGGAGGAGACAGAGATGCTTAGCGCTTCGGCCGATGTGATAAAACGGATGTTGCTTCGCAGACATTCCGATATCTATGATTTCGAGGTAACCGTACCTGAATTGCTGCTTAAACAACAGCAGAAAACCAACGATATATTTAACATTGTCTTGGGGGCTATCGCCAGTATTTCCCTTATTGTGGGCGGTATCGGGATTATGAATATTATGCTGGCATCGGTGTGGGAGCGAATTCGTGAAATCGGTACCCGTCAGGCCATTGGTGCTTCCCGAAAAGATATTATTGTGCAGTTTCTTTCCGAATCGACTCTTATCAGTGTAACCGGAGGAATGATTGGTGTGATACTCGGGGTGGTGCTTGCGCACGCTATTCATGTGATGGCTGACATAGAGACAATTGTGACATTGTTTTCGGTGGTGGTAGCCTTCGGAGTTTCTGCAACCGTGGGTATTGTCTTTGGATATCTGCCTGCCAAAAGAGCTGCCGAACAAGATCCGGTGGAATCATTGAGGCAATAAGAATATCTGTCGGTTATGTTTTAATAATCTTACGAACTATTGAAAAAATTATGCGTTTTATCTTTTCCATTACTACCATTTTTTTGTTTGGACTGGTAACTCTGGTTTCAGCACAGGAACAGGAAAGTTTTGTTGACCCGGTGCCGGAAGATGCAGTTGTACTTCCCATGGCACTTGATGACGTGATCAATCTGGCGCACGAACAGTCGCTTTACAGCTTCAGATCTAAGAATATGTATCTGGCGCGATATTGGGAATTCAGGAGTTATAAAGCCGATCGCCTTCCGATACTCAGTTTGGAGGCTACTCCGGTTGATTATGACCGTTCGGTGGTAAACAGGTTTGATTCAGAAACAGGAACTGAGTATTTCAGTCAACGGTCCTATTTTACTTCTGATGCATCTCTTTCGTTGCGTCAGAATGTGCCACTTACAGGCGGTGTTTTTGATGTTACCTCCTCTTTGTCACGGTCCCAGAATCTTGATGACGAAGAAGATATTCAATATGCCTCGGTTCCGGTGAGCGTCGGGTTTTCTCAACCGCTAAACGGCTACAACCGTTTTCGCTGGGAAGCGCGGATTGAGCCACTGAAATTTGAGAAAGCTAAAAGAGATTATCTGCAGTCACTGGAAGGCTTAGCCATTCAGGCCACGGACTATTTTTTTGGTCAGGTAACAGCCGAGATTAATCTGAAAATAGCGGAAACCAATTATTCCAATGCAGATACTCTTTACAATATCGGTAAAGGACGTTTTGAAATAGGAACTGTGACTCAGGATGAACTTCTTGACCTGGAACTGAGTCTTTTGAATGCCAGTATGGAGGTGACCCGGGCTAAGGTTAATCTGAGACAATCACGTGCTGAACTTAGTTCTTTTCTGGGGTTGGAAGACAATGTGGTAATAGAATGTGAAATTCCTGATGAAATACCAGAGTTGAAGATTAATCCGGAAAAGGCAATGACCTTGGCCATCGAAAACAATCCTGACATACTGGATTTTCAACAACGAATGCTTGAAGCTGAGCAATCCATTGCCAGGGCCAGATCGGAAAGTGGTCTGAATGCCAATGTGCGTGCAAATTTCGGGATTAATAAAAATGCCGATGACGTGGGGGTGGCTTATGGTTCTCCGTTTGCTGACCAGCAGCAATTGAGGGTGTCACTGAGTATTCCGCTGCTTGACTGGGGGTTGCGGAAAGGGCAGATACAGATGGCCAGGTCGAATCGTGATGTTACAGAAGCTACTGTGAAGCAGGAACGTATAGATTTTGAGCAGGAGCTGTTTATTCAGATTATGGAGTTTAATATGCAGGAAAAACAGGTGGAGATATCCGCAAAGGCTGATACCATTGCCCAACGTGGTTATGACGTCACTAAGCAGCGTTTCCTGATTGATAAGGTGGATGTGATTAAACTCAATTCGGCCCGAAATTCACTGGATGCTGCCCGCAGGAATTATATATCTTCTCTTCGGCAGTACTGGAGAAGTTATTATCAGATGCGTCAATATACGCTTTTCGACTTTATTGAAAACCAGCCCTTGATGCAGGAGCTCGACTATTTGTTGCAACAAAAGTAGTCAGATTAGATAAATTTTATACGGATGAAACGAAAATTGTTATTACTCATACCACCGATCATTATTATCCTGGTTTTTCTGGGGTATCGCTTCTTCATGGCAGATTCTGTTGATAAGGATGAGCTGGTAGAAGTAGAAAAAGGACGATTTGAGTATTATGTGGTTTCAATGGGCGAATTGGAAGCTCATGAATCTAAAGATATTTTGATCCCGGATGTGTTGTTGGGCCAAACCGTTCGCATCCGTCGTATTGCCATAAATGACCTGGTGCGTGAAGGTACTGAGGTTGAAAAAGGTGATTACGTGGCAACGCTGGATCCTTCTGAAGTTGAAGAGCAGCAGAAAAGTACTCAGGAGACCCTGGATATGCTTTATGCAAATCTGGAAAATGCCAAAATGGATAGTTCGTTGAACCTTACCGATGCCAGGGATGCCATTCGTCGAAGTCATGACAATGTGCTGGACGCTGAGGTGAAGGTTGAACAATCGGTTTATGAAAGTAAAGCTGTGCAGCGACAAGCTGCAATTGAACTGGAAATGGCGCGCAGGCAACTGGAGCAAAAAAAGAGAAATTATCAGCAACAGAAAAGAAAGAATGAACTGAGTTTGCGACGTATTGAAGATAATGTCAGACAGGAAGAACAGCAGATGGTAACACTTCAGCAACTCAAGCAAGACTTGGTTATTAAAGCTCCTTCAGCAGGGGTAGTGGTGTATGTTCGGGAGTGGGACGGAGAGAAAAAGAAAGTTGGCGATATGGTAAGCCGTTGGGATCCCCGAATAGCGATACTTCCCGATTTATCTACCATTCTGTCGGTTACCTATGTGAAAGAAATTGATGTTAACGAAATTCAGGAAGGAATGCCCGTAAAGATAACCATTGATGCATTTCCCGGTGAGGAATTCAGTGGCATAGTTCGTACGGTTGCCAATATAGGACAAGAGATAGAAGGACAATTTCTCAATGGATTTAAAGTCGAAATAGAGGTGGATCCTAACGGTTTTGATCTGCTTCCGGGCATGACCTCTACCAACAGGTTTATTATTCAGGCCATTGATGACCAGTTGATGGTTCCACGCGACGTGGTTTTTGTGGAAAACAATGAACAGATTGTATATAAGAAAACTCCTCTGGGAATTGTACGGCAGAAAATTAAGATCGAAGGTGAGAACGAAAAGATGGTAAGAGTTACCGAAGGCCTTTCGCAGGGAGATAAAATATTGGAGCATCCTCCACAGTAAATGTACTGATCATCAACTTATGAACAAACCGTCATTGCCTGTGTTTTTTAGGTAATGGCGGTTTTTTGTTAATTTTTGAGGGCTTGTTTGGTTTCTTTCTTCTTTGATCTGAAGATTGAAAAAAAAATGAAGAAATTTTTCTGTAATCAGAAGGTCTTGTTTATATTTGCCCTTGAATTGAGCATGCATACTAGATTTGGATAAATATAAACTCTCAAAAGTTAGTTTTTATGAAAGTAACAGTTGTTGGCGCCGGAAATGTAGGCGCAACTTGTGCCGATGTATTGGCCTATCGCGAGATTGCCAATGAAGTTATTCTGGTGGATATAAAAGAAGGTGTTGCCGAAGGCAAAGCTTTGGATGTGTGGCAAAAAGCGCCTATTAATTTGTATGACACCCGAACTATCGGTGTAACCAATGATTATGAAAAAACTGCAGGTTCGGATGTAGTGGTAATCACTTCCGGTTTGCCACGTAAACCCGGTATGACTCGTGACGATCTGATTGAAACCAATGCAGGTATTGTTAAGTCTGTTACTGAGCAGGTTATTAAATATTCTCCAGATGCTGTTATTGTCATTGTTTCCAATCCTTTGGATGTGATGACTTACCAGGCTCATATTTCATCAAAATTACCCCGTACCAAAGTAATTGGGATGGCCGGTATTTTGGATACAGCCCGTTACCGTGCATTCCTGGCTGAAGAATTGAATGTGTCTCCTAAAGATATTCAGGCTGTATTGATGGGCGGACATGGTGATACTATGGTTCCACTGCCACGTTATACTACTGTTGGAGGTATTCCTGTTACGGAGCTTATTGATAAGGATAAATTGGATGCAATTATTGAACGCACCAAATTTGGAGGTGGTGAGTTGGTGAAACTGATGGGAACTTCCGCCTGGTATGCACCGGGTTCTGCTGCTGCCCAGATGGTTGAAGCCATCGTGCGTGATCAAAAACGTGTTTTCCCTGTATGTATCAAACTAGACGGAGAATATGGTATCGATGACTGCTACCTTGGTGTTCCTGTTATTCTGGGTAAAAACGGAGTGGAGAAGGTTATCGAACTCGACCTGGACAGTGATGAAAAAGCATTGCTGGAAGATAGTCGTCAGCATGTTAAAGAAGTGATGGCTGTTTTGGAGCGATTGAGCTAACCTGGATTATTGATAAATTAGCTATTACAATGTTCAATTACCTGCTAAATACAGGCCTCCTCAATAAAATTGATTTGAAAATAGTTCACTATTTCCTTCATTCATTTTTTTTGCGAGTGCCAGTATTTATTGTCAATTGAACATTTCATAATGAGAACTCATGAATAAACCAGGCTAAAAAATATCTCTTTATTGTCTGACCGGAATTCCCTGGAGTTCCGGTCTTTTTTTGTGCGTTTTCGTACACTGAGGTTTCGAATCCGCACAAATTTTTCAGTCAGGTTACTGCGAGCTGATATTTTATTGGCCAATATCTCAGCGTATTGTGTGCTTTGGCCCGCGTTGTGCTATAAGAAAATAAAAAAACATGGAGGGTAAAACGATGACACGTTATCTGATAATGATTGCAGCTTTTTTAATTCCGGCAGGGATGACCGGATGTTTATATGATTATTCTGATTCGGATAATCATTCCGAAAACCAGCTGAATATAAAGCATGAGACCGGAGATTTCTCTTCTGTCAAACTATCCGGAAACTATTTTGTACGATTGGAAAATGCTGAGGTCCCCTCTGTTGAGATAATTACGGATGAGGAGACGAGAAAGAATATTTTTCTGGACATTCATGAAGGCGTTTTGACGGTAAGTAATGTTGAAAAACGAAGATTCAACAACAGGAAAGAAGTTGAGTTAATTATTAAGGCACCCCGAATAATATCAATTGAAGTTAAAGAGGCAGCGACGATTACTTCTGAGCTTCCTTTCAGGTTTGATTCTCTGAATATTGAGAGTGCCGGGGCGCTGAAGATGGATATGGAACTCCTGGGTGATCGTTTAACCGGAACATTTGCCGGTGCCACCAACCTGAATCTTCGCGGATCAGTAGTTGAGGTGAAACTCAATATGCCCGGAGCCGGTAAAGTTAATGCCTTTGATCTGAAGACAGAAGAGTTGGACTTGTCCATGTCCGGTGCTGCAAAGGCAGAGGTTTTTGCCAGTAAACGTATTCATGTAGATGCTTCTGGAGCGTGTTCCATTGTCTATAAAGGGAATCCCGAACAGGTTTATACCAATGTCACCGGCATCGGAAGGGTGCATGAAGCCCGTTAAAGTGCAGAAACGGAGCGGTATTCCTTAATTACCGGCTTTAGGAATCCTCCTCCCCGGGAGGATTTTCTTTGGTTGCGAGCGGGCCTGAGTTGATCGGCTCTTTAATAATAAGTCTGCGGTAATAGGATATGAAGAGGGTAGTAAGTGGCAGGGCAAGTAACATTCCCAAAAGGCCCATGATGGATCCCCAGACAGACAAAGACAGCAAAATAATGGCAGGGTTCATGTTGTAGGCTTTTCCCATGATTTTAGGCACCAGAATGGTATCCTGAATTATCTGAACAATGGCTATTACGATGAAAACAGATAGTAATACTGACCAGAAACTGTCTCCTGTCTCCATCGATTTTAATAATGCAAGCAAAATGGCTGGTAAGAATCCAACCATTTGCAGGTACGGGATGATGTTTAACAGGCCAATAAGCAGCCCAAGGGTTATCCCCATGGGAAGGTCAATGATTTTAAACCCGGTGGCCATTAAAACACCCACCGTCATGGCAATTAAAAACTGGTTTCGAAAGTAAATCCGCATCGACAGTTTTAAATCTTCAGCTATTTCACGTGCCAGAGACCGGTATTTGAGCGGAACCAGTTTGGGCCATGAGGATTCCATCTTGGGATAGTCAATAAGGATGAAAATCAGGTATAAAAGTACAATCAGGAAACCTAATGTGCCAAAAAGAATGTTCAAGGATCCTGAGAAAACCTGTACGATTGGTTTGGAAATATCTTTTAGTGTTTCGGTAATGTCTGAGGTGTTCAGAATTTTCTGAAGATCCCGGCTTGCCAGCAAATCTCTTAACCATTCGTCGATTCTGGCCGGTAAGATATCGTGATATGATGTGTTTTTGAGGTAGGTTTTAATCAATTGAGCCATTTTATGCATCTCCTCCACAAATTGGGGGATGAGCCACCAAAGTATTAATGAAATGATAAGAGACAGAAAAAGAAGTGCAAACATTACTGAAAGTCCCCGATGCTTTATCCGCATTTTTTTCTGGATGAAGCAGACCAACGGGTCGATGAGGTAAGCCAAAAGGACAGCAATAAAAAACGGAACCAATACGTTACTTAGATAACGAACCAACAATATCATTCCTGTAATAACCAGTGCCGCAATCACCATTCTTGTGACTTTGTCGAACGTGTATGGTTTTCCGGAAAAGAAATTATCGATGTGTTGCCGGTCGTTACTTTGCTCTTTTTTCATGGTATGCAGTTAAAGATGCTTTTCCTTTTGTTGCCAGGCTCTTATGCCTGATAAGGAAATGTGAATAATCAGGGACTTTTTTATAGTGTAATTTGAAACTTAAAAGTAAAACAATCGTAGAATTTCATTGTTAATATATGTAAAAAAAAGTTTGACTTTAATAAAAAATTCTTTGTATTTTGAGTAATCCTTGCTTAATTTGCAGTATAATCCGGAGCGAAATGGTTCTTTTGAGTAGTTTGTGTTGTCAACCCGCTTTTGGAGAGGATTTTAAGGGGAGTAGATAAAGGTGATTTCATTGTAGTTGGATTGATTTGTTGATTTGAAAAAGAGAAAAAAAAATATTGTTACACGGGTTACATTTGTGCTCACTCTGCTTTCGGTATTATTGTTTGCCGGATGTGAGCGGGAGTATGTCTTTCGTGATGGGAATGAAACCCTGGCATTTAGTACCGATACCGTTGCTTTCGATACCATTTTTACCTCCGTTGGCTCCACTACCCAGAATCTGAGAGTTTACAATCCAGTTCAGGAAGATATGATGATTGAAGCCATTGAGTTGGCCGGTGGGGATAATTCTGATTTTCTGATGAATGTAAACGGAACAGCCGGCAGTATGGTTTATGATATTCCGCTGCGAGGGAATGACAGTTTGTTTGTTTTTGTAGAGGTTAACATTAATCCTACTTCCGAAAATGCTCCTTTTGTCGTTACTGATTCTTTGCTTGTTTATACTCGAAGCCGCATATACACTATACAGTTGATGGCCTATGGTCAGAATGTGGTGCCCCTCAGAAAAGAAAATCTGAAGACCACTACTTTTACCAAGGATAAACCTTATTTGATTTATGACTGGGTAGTGGTTGACAGTGCCGAAACACTCACAATAGAACCCGGAGCAAAATTGCATTTTCATAAGGATGCTTCTTTACTGGTTTTTGGATCGTTGCAAGTAAAGGGAACCCTGGAAGATCCGGTTACTTTTACAAGTGATCGTTTGGATGACTGGTATGCTGATAAAACCGGGCAGTGGGGGTATATTCAGTTGATGCCCGACAGCAAAGATCATATTATAGAAAATGCAACCATCCGGAACAGTACGATGGGGTTGGTGGTGGATTCTGTGGGGTATAAGCCTGATGACCAGCCTCTTTACCTTCGAAATGTGATTATAGAACATGTTGCTTCCCAGGGACTTATTGCTCAGCATTCTGCCATTGAGGCTTCTAATTCCCTGTTTGGTAATTGCGGAAGTGCTTCTGTAGCCCTGACACTTGGCGGCGATTACAATTTTTATCATTGCACCATTGCCAATTATTTTACGTTTAATTATCGCAGCACTCCTGCTTTGATTATTTCCAATTATTTTGTGGATGCCAATGATATGGAACAGTATTTCTCGCTGGATGCTGCTAACTTTTATAATTGCATTATAGCCGGACGAAACAACAATGAAGTTAAGTTTGATTTCCAGTCGGGCGACGATATGAAACTGGATGAACTGATTAACGTGAGCTTTGATCACTCATTGGTCAAGATTGATGAAGACCGGAAAGAGAACTATTCCGCATTTTTTGATGAGGGGGTGTTGTTCAATGAGAATCCCGGTTTTGTAGATGTTTCAAAATATGATTATCAACTCGATTCTCTCTCTGTTGCACGCGATGCCGGAAATGTGAATATCGCAAAAGAGTTTCCCGAGGATGCTTTAGGCATGAGCAGAATGGATGATAAAGCACCGGATATGGGAGCTTTTGAACGTATTGATGAGTTTTAATCAGTTGTTTTAGTTTCCTTTAACCGACCCTTATTATGTCTTTTCTTTACTTTCTTCGAGGTTTATTGTTGTTCTTATTTTTTTTAGTAGTTGTCTGTTTATTTGGTCAGAACCGGGATTCAGAACCGGCCGGAATTATGTTTTATAATGTGGAGAATCTTTTCAATCCGGAGCATAATGAGGGACAGAATGACCTTGAGTTTACTCCGGACGGTGATCGTCGATGGAACCGTTATAGACAGACTGAAAAAGAGAATAACATTTGCCGGGTAGTTCTTTTTGCAGGCCGGTGGAACCCTCCGGTGCTGGTTGGACTGTGTGAAGTAGAGGACCGAAAAGTGTTGGAAAGTCTGGTCTTTAATACCGGTTTGCAACATCTCGATTATTCCATTATTCACTTTGACTCTCCGGACAGAAGAGGGATTGATGTGGCATTATTATATCGAAGGGACCGTTTTTCGGTTCTGCATGCTGCTCCCCGACCGGTTATTTTTGATGAGGATAATCGTCCCACGAGGGATATATTGTATGTGAAAGGAATGCTGGATGAGAAAGACACGTTGCATGTGGTGGTGAATCACTGGCCATCGCGTTGGGGGGGTGAAATGGCTACAAGCAATAAACGAAAGGTGGCCTCTTCCAAACTGGCAAATATCTGTGATTCGGTTTTAAAAGAGTCTCCGGAAGCCTCAATTGTTGTAATGGGTGATTTTAATGACGGTCCGGAAGATGAGAGTATTGGTAGTCTGAAGGGGTGCCTTGTAAATCTTGCCGATAATGCAGATGGTGATGTGCCGGGCACCATAAAATACCGTCATGAATGGGACTACTTTGACCAGATTCTGGTTTCTGAAAGTTTATTGCCTTGTTATGAAGGGTGTAATTTGGTCCTTAAAAATGAAAAGATGAAAATTATAAGTGCCCCGTTTTTGTTGGAGGATGACCCGATGTACCCCGGAAAAATGTTGAACAGGACCTATCGGGGATTGAAATATCATGGCGGGTTCAGTGACCACCTGCCGGTATATGTGGAGCTTGTCAGGCCTCCTTTACCCTGATGCCATCTTTTTCCAAAACAATTTTCTTTTGCTTGTAGAGGGATCCAATCGCTTTTTTGAATGCTTTTTTACTCATTTTCAGCACTAACCTTATCTCCTCAGGTGAGGATCCGTCAGTAAGAGGCAGAAATCCATTGTTTTGGGTGAGTTTTTCCCACAACTGCTCCACATTGTCGTCAATACCTCCTGCTCCAATGGGAGACAAAGAAAGGTCTATTTTTTCGTCCTCACGGATGCGGACAATATAACCCGGCATTTTTTTGCCTGTTTCAGGAGACTCATGGGTTTGATTTTTGTAAATCAGTCCCAGATGTGTTTGGTTGATAATTGCTTTGTATCCTAATTCAGTGGCACCTGCAATGATGAGATCCACCTTGTCGCCCGGCTGATAATCATGAGAGATATTGTCCAGAAATTTTTCAATTTTGGCAGAGGCTACAATTCGTTTGGTCTCATCATCAAGATAAACATATATAAGGTAGCTGTTTCCTTCAACCATTCTTACCTTTTGCTCTCTGAAAGGAACCAGTAAATCTTTTGGAAGTCCCCAGTCAAGAAAGGCACCATAATTGGAGATGTCGTTAACTTTCAGATAGCCAAACTGACCTACTGTAACAAGCGGGTGGTCGGTGGTTGCAACCAGACGGTCTTCAGAATCCAGATAAATAAAAACTTCTATTTCCTCACCTGGTTTCAGGTCAGACGTTACATAGCGGTTGGGCAATAGAATGTTGCCAAGGTTTTCTCCGTCAAGAAAAGCCCCGAACTGAGACATTTCTGCAACCTTAAGTTTGTTGTAATGGCCAATCTGAATCATATATCGTTGTGTTAGTTTTTTCGTTGAGCGTCAAAATAGAGAGCCGCTGCTCCCAGTACTTCTATGTTCGGGCTGGAGCTGACTTCTATTTTTAGGTTTTCCACCGATTTTTCGAAAGGAAAACTGTTGAGGTTTTTTCTTAGGGAATCTTTAAAATAAGGAAAGAATTCTGCAACTGGGCCACTGATGACAATAAGTTCCGGATCAACGGAAAACATAACGGTCATGACGAAGTTGGCAAAATCAAAGCCAAATTGTTCCAGAATGGCCAGGGCAATTTTGTCTTGTTTTTGGGCTCTGGCCAACAGGGTTTTGGGTTTTATGCCGTATTTTACCTCAAAATATCCTGTGGTACAGTAATATTCGTAATTCCTGTCCTTGTAAGGAATATATCCGAATTCGCCCGCACCACAATTGGAGCCGCTGTAAAGTCGGTTGTCCATTATAATTCCCGCACCTAACCCAATGCCGGCAACAATGGCTGCCATATTTCGGTACCGGGTACCTTTCCCGTAATATTTCTCGCCAATAGCCAGACAGTTGGCATCATTGTTTACGTAAATCCCGGTCTTAAACTGCATTTTCAGAAGTTCGCCCAAGTGCACTGTTCGCCATGAGGGGATGTGTTCCACATTATACACAATGCCTTTGTGTACATCTACCAAACTGGGAACTCCTATTCCGATTCCGGCAATGTCGGGTGTGTAGAGTCTGGAAATTGCACCTATAAGTTGGTTTAAAACAACCTCTTCTTCGGCAGTGTTGTCAATTTCAACTTCCAGATATTGATCCACTTTGTCGTTAACAATCCTTCCGGCCTTGAGGTCTTTTCCTTCTAAAAAAACACCGATGACCGGTTCTTCCGGACGGGTTAAGTCTCTTATCATGACCTTATTGATTATGGTTTCTGAATTGTTCCTGTTCGTAATAGAGCGCCGCTGCACCTAAAATTGCAATGTCGGGTATTTGGGAGAGAATAATTTTCAGGTTTCTGATACTTCTGGCATACGGGAATGTTGCCAGTTCTTCCTTGAGCGTTTTCTCAAAAAAGCGATAAGAGCCTGAAACCGAACCTCCCAAAATTATAGCTGCCGGATCCACTGCAAAGATAATCGTTTTGATGGCATTCCCCAGATGATGTCCGAATTTGCTGAACAGTTCCGTGGCTTTTGGATTGTTTTGTTTGGCCAGTTGGGCAGCCTCTTTGCCACTTAAGTGGCCCTGATGTTCGAAAAACCTCCCACTGCAGTAGTGTTCATAACTATGATCCAGGTAAGGTATCATTCCAAATTCACCGGAACCGCAATTCTGATCCTGAAGAAGATGCCCGTTTTTGATTATACCGGCTCCCAGACCTGTGCCTATTATGAGACCCGTAAAATCGTCAAATTGTTTTCCCGCACCGAAAAATCGTTCACCTGCTGCAAAGCAATTTGCGTCGTTGTTGATGTAAACAGGAACTTTAAACTCTTCCTGAAGCATCTGCCCCAGAGGCACCTCTTTCCATGAAGGGATATTCTGAATGTCAAAAATTACTCCTGTCTGATAGTCCACAATTCCCGGAACACCAATCCCAATGCCAGAAATATGGGGGGTCCACACAGCTTTAATGGTTTTCCGAAGTTCCTCGTAAACCATTTCAGGATTGTCTGTTTTAGGAACAAGATTTTTGGCCACTTGCTCCATGTTGTCCCGATATACTCTGCCGGCTCTCATGTTGGTGCCGCCAAGATCTACGCCAATGATTGTTTTTTGCATTATTGCTTTGAGTTCTTTTTGTGTATTGAAGTCGGGAAATTCTCATTAATGAATTTCCCGACTTTTCTGCTAATCCCGGATGCTTGAAGTGAGATCAAAAAGGGCTATTTCCCGGATGTACTATTGATTGTGTTCAAATTTTTTAATTCTATGTTGATGTTTTCCAGTGTTAGGTTGTTTAGATCTACACTGCCCGATATGGTTCGTTTTTCACCCGGAAGCAATGTAATGTAGTTGTCTTCCCATAATACCGGGAGTATTACCTCCCCGGAGCGATTGTCAACGGCCATCAATTCATTGAAAAATGCCAGTTTCTTTTCCTTGTTCTCCAGTGTGCAATGAAATAATATTTTTTCCTTTACTTCTTCTTTCGTTACTTCAAGAGTCAATTCAGGAGTAGTAAGCTCATTGATCGCCGAGAAATCTGCAAATTCCGTGGTCGGGGTATGTACCCAGGTGGTGGCTTCGAAATCGGGAATATCCTTCTTTGTGGATAGCCAGTAGAAATTATTAGCCAGCTCTTTTCCGGTGTTATCCGTAATTCTCAGGTCCAGAAACCAGGTGGTGGACCGGTTGCTTATCTCAGGGAGTTCAAAAATCATATTCGTTTGGTTAGCTCCAATGGAGAAGGCGTGTTCTGCCGAAAATAATTTTTCGGATTCTGATGAAAAGATTTTGATTCCCAGAAACAAATCTTCAAAACCATTCAGATAGTCATTGTTTACATAAATGTTTTTGTCTTTGTAATTGTAAATTGGATGCAGTGGGGCACCGGCCTTTTTTGTGCCATAGAACGCGCCGTTGGGACGAAGGTAGTAATCGTAAAGTTGCCAGTACATTTCCGGCCAGGCTGAGTTCAGCATCCACTGAATAACGCCGGTGGCCTCGTATTTGTTAACTGCAAAGGCTTCAAACATTCCGCGTATTGCTTCGTAGCTGGATATCTGGTTTTTGAAAGCAAATTCTTTTAATGAATGGCTTTCTTCGTAGCGGTTGTTAAAAGCCCTGAGATATCTGTCTATCGTTTGAAATTCATTTCTACCAAAATGGTATAGCCACATGGAATCAACCGGCCAGTGGTGTTTTTCCGGCAACATCCTCTTGATGCTCTCGATGGGAGGGATTTGTGGTCCGGGGCCGGTTTCTGTATTAAAACCGTAGGCTCCTCCATAAAGTGTGTCAGTGTACCAGTAAACCGGGGGTACCCAGTCGTATGGTCCCAGCATTTTCACTCCCGACGGACCACTTACTTCACTGGTGTTCTGATGTCCACCAACTTCTACTCCCCGGCAGGTGGTCACAACGGGTGCACCGGGAGCAATTTCTGTCATGTGTTTATCGAGAATCTTTTCAAGATCGGGATGTGGCAATTTGTCACTTCCATAAGTCCACAAAAGCATGGCTGGATGATGACGGGTTCTTAAGACCTGCTGACGGTAGGCGTTGGATTCTCTTTCGTACTCTTCGGGATAGATGGACATATATGGTCCTTCAGGTCTGCCACAATAGCTTTCCCATTCCCATTGGCAACTCCATCCGATCATAAGCATGATTCCCTGTTCGTCGCAATAGTCGTATAAGGTGTTGTTGTTGCCCCAGAATCCTTCCAGTCTGATGGTATTCAGGTTCATGTGTTTTACATAGTCGATCTGAGCTTTTACTTTTTCATCGCTATCAGTTAACAACATGTCATCAACCCATCCGCCTCCTTTTACCAGAAATTTTTGGCCATTCACTTTAAAGCCTCTGTGTCCTTCTTCTGTGAAATAGTCCTCTACCTGGCGTATTCCGAAACGTATTTGGACCGCGTCTGAAATTTGATTGTTTTCGGTGATGTTGACTTTTAGCGAATGTAATGGTTGATCTCCCAGGTTGTTGGGCCACCAGAGCTCCGGGTTTTTAATTTGTAAAGAAGGGAAATCATCCGGGGTAAAGAATACTTCTTTTTCTTCTCCCGGAGCCAGTTTTATTTCTTTTGACAAGGTTTGATTTAAAAGTTCTGCTTTAAGAAGCCCATCCAGGGTGTCGGGCGTCAGATTTTCCGTAAAAACAGATATGGTGATTGCAGCTTCGTCCAGCGTTTCGGTATTCACTGATGAGCGAACATTTGGGTGGTTTAGGGAAATGTTTCCTGAGGTTTTAAGTCTTACCCCTCGCCAAAGCCCCATGTTGCCGTCGGGAGCTTCAGGATTCCAGTCCACAAATCCAAGCGTGAGGTCCCCTTTTTTGGGAGGAGATACTTTGAGGGCAATGATGTTTTTTCCCGGGGTGAGGAAGGGGGAAATATTGAACCGATAAATGCCAAAAGCGCCCTCTATCTGGTTGGATTTACTGATTTTTTCTCCGTTAATCCACAGGTCCGCCTTGTAATTAATGCCTTCCAGAATCAGCTGATGGTTGAGTTTTATTTCGGATTTGGAGATGGTCAGCTCTTTTCGGTACCACCAGGGCCGCTTAAATGGTTTTTTGTCTATTTTTTTCAGGGCCATGTTGAAATAAATATTCTCGTAATGGCCGTTTTGGCGAAGCCCGGAGAGTACTGTTGCCGGCAGCTTAATCTTTTCCGTTTTTTGGGGGGTAAAACTGCCTGTTGAAATGATGCTGTCGTTGCCGTTAGAGGTCGGGAAAAGTTCCCATCCTTCATTGATATAAACATCTTTGGTTACAGTTTCATTTTTATGGCAGGAGGAAAGAATGATGCCTGAGATTGTCGCTAGGGTGAGGATAATAACAGCTGTTTTCTTCATTTTTGCAGGATTTAGTTGAATGGTCAGTTTAACCTGATATTTAATTTTACAGAACTTCTTTTTTCAGTATTAATGTATTTTTGCCTTCGTTGCCTTTTGTTATGTGTTGAATTACAGTATTTAATATTATACAAACATCATAAAATTAAAAAATATATGCAAGCGTTTGCACTAAAATAATTGGTTTTTAACTTTTGTATTTAGGGTGCTGTTTAGTAATCCCTTATGGTTGGCGGATTGTAAGATTTAATTATTTATTTCTGAAAGAGCTGTTCCGGATGATGAGTTGATAGGGTTTAATGGTGGTATCGC
The DNA here is from genome assembly GCF_000259075.1 of Marinilabilia salmonicolor JCM 21150. Taxonomy (GTDB): domain Bacteria; phylum Bacteroidota; class Bacteroidia; order Bacteroidales; family Marinilabiliaceae; genus Marinilabilia; species Marinilabilia salmonicolor. The sequence continues at coordinate 92,514 of NZ_AJKI01000056.1, read as the reverse complement.
TCTTTTGTTCTTTATGCTCAATCTCATTTAGCAGATAATCCATTGACGTTTTTCCCGTGTCCCGACCGGGAAGAGCGACTGAGGTGATTTGGGGTTCAACAAATTGCAGGGCCGGTTCAGAGGTCAAAGAGGACAGCGCAATATCTTCAGGAATTGACAGTTTTTGTTCTTTGATTAGCTTGGATACTACCAATGCCGCATAACTGGTTGCCGTAATGATAGCGTCCGGTTTAAGTCTGGAGGTTAGCCAGATTTTTATGGCTTCCATAATGTCCTCTTCGGTAAGATCCGTGGATAAGTGAAACTGAGTAAGCAGTGGAAGTCCCTCTCTTTTTAGTGTTTCCTTAAATGCTTTTGCATGTTCTGACGATATATTGCAGGTGATGGGACCTCCCAGATGAGCAATTTTCTTGTAGCCAGAACGTGCAAGATGCGCTACAGATTGTTGCATTGCGCTGTAGTTGTCGATGATGACTTTTCTGCAGGGGAAGTCGAAGCGAACCCTGTCAAACAGCACTAGCGGAATGTCATTTGCCGACAGTATTTTAAGGTGGTCAGTATTGGTGGTTTCGGTGGTTAGGCATGCAATAATTCCGTCAACTCTGGTGGCACTCATTGTGCGCAAAATTTCTTTCTCCTTATCAAAAGAGTTTCTTGTTTGGGCAATCAGAATCCGGTAACCTTTATTAAAAGCAAGTTCTTCAATGCCATTGACCACCTCGCTGTAAAAGAAGTTGTTAAGAAAAGGAATGACTACTCCAATGGTGTTGGTGCGGCTACGTGAGAGACTTGAGGCAACCATGTTCAGGTTATATCCCAGTTCTGCTGCCTTTTTAACAATTTTTTGTTTGGTCAGATCGCTTATTTTGGGACTATTGTTCAGGGCACGGGAAACGGTTGAAGGAGCCACATTTAGTTCTCGGGCGAGGTCGTTTATCGTAATTGGAGATTTTGCCATTGCTCTGTTTTTCAGATTGCTCTTATGCAAAAATAGCAAAACATATGGTTTTACAGATTGTGATTTATGATTGTCGGATGAAACTGAACGGTATTGGTTGTGACGGCATTGCTATTTGTCAATGGTTCAGCTGATATTATCTCAATGTCGGTTTAGAGTCTGTCCATACAGTACCACTTGCTGCGTTACGCTTGCCGCCAAAATACTCATTTACCCAAGTAAACTCCGTTTTTGGCGGCTTCGCAAGCCTTGCAATTGGCACTTTCTGATCAGACATATGACTTTTTACAAACTTTCCCGACTTTATAGACGCGCACTAGGCAATTTTACTTCTTTTTTGCAGGTAACGGGTTTTTGTGATTTCTTTTCCGGTGTTAATAATCTTGAAATTGGGATTTCTCTCAATTAAAGTGGTAACTTTGCCGATTGGATAAAAAATATTTTCATTATGTCAGCTGCAAATGAACGTCCCAGGAAGGTGACGACACACGTTTTAAGTGAAATGAAGATGAAAGGTGAGAAGATTTCCATGCTCACCGCTTATGATTATTCCATGGCCAGTATTGTTGATCAGGCAGGACTTGATGTGGTATTGGTGGGAGATTCGGCTTCTAATGTGATGGCCGGATGGGAAACGACCCTTCCCATCACACTTGATCAGATGATTTATCACGGAGCATCGGTCGTGAGAGCTGTCAAGACAGCCCTTGTGGTGGTGGATCTCCCTTTTGGTTCTTATCAGGGCAATAGCCGTGAAGCGTTGCACTCTGCCATTCGGATTATGAAGGAGACAGCAGCTGACGCTATTAAGCTTGAGGGAGGACTAGAGATTGTGGAGTCCGTAAAACGAATCCTTTCGGCGGGGATTCCGGTGATGGGACATCTGGGACTAACTCCTCAGTCCATCCATAAATTCGGAACTTACACCGTTCGTGCCCGTCAGGAAGAAGAGGCTCAAAAACTGATTGAGGATGCTCATTTACTGGAGGATGCGGGTTGTTTTGGGTTGGTGTTGGAGAAAATTCCTGCGAAACTGGCAGCTCAGGTGGCATCTGAATTAAAAATTCCTGTAATTGGCATTGGTGCCGGAAACGGAGTGGACGGACAGGTTCTGGTGATTCATGATATGCTCGGCATTAATCAATCATTCTCGCCGCGGTTCCTCCGTCGCTACCACAACTTGTTTGCTGAAATTACAGGTGCGGTTCAGAATTATATTGAAGATGTGAAATCGGGCGATTTCCCCAATGAGCGGGAGCAGTATTGATATAATGGGAGTAAGCAATTTTAGATTATTTATTCGGGCAGGATATTCGCGCGATTTTGATTAATAAAGAAAATTTTACCATGGACTTAGAAGTACTTTACGAAGATAATCACCTGATTGCTATAAATAAAACCGGATCAGACCTGGTTCAGGGCGATGAAACGGGCGATGAACCGCTTAGTGATAAGGTAAAGACTTACATTAAAAAGAAGTACAATAAGCCGGGGGATGTGTTTCTTGGTGTTGTGCATCGGCTCGACAGGCCCGTGAGTGGTGTGGTTTTGTTTGCCAGAACCAGCAAGGCGCTGAGTCGCATGAATAAAATGTTTCAGGAGAAAGAGGTCAAAAAAACTTACTGGGCTGTAGTAAAGAATTTACCACCTCAGGACGAAGGTGAATTGCGCCATTTTATGCTTAAAGACAGCAATAAAAACAAGTCTTATGCATTTCCGAAAAAGCGTTTGGGAGCCAAAGAAGGAATTCTCAAGTATCGCCTTATCTCCAGCACCTCAAATTATCATTTGCTTGAAGTTGATCTTCAAACCGGACGTCATCACCAGATTCGTAGTCAGCTGGCCAAAATTGGCTGCCCTATCAAAGGAGATCTGAAATATGGGTTTTCGCGTTCCAACAAAGGGGGAGGTATTTCGCTGCATGCCAGGCGTATTGCTTTTGTTCATCCGGTGAAGCAGGAGCCTGTTATGATTGAGGCACCTGTTCCCAAAGATGATAACCTTTGGCAGGAGTTTGAGAATGTGATGAAACGATAAGGGCATTTTTAACTTAACTCCTGAACCAGTTGATTGATCTTGTCGTGTTTTAGCTTTGAAACCGATTCGGTAACGCCTGTTATTTTGCGTGTCATTGTTTTTTCAATGAAATTCATTTCTTCGAAGAGGAATTCCCCTCCAACCCAATGACAGGTTTTGGCGTGGCTACGTATATCTTCGGGGAAGGCTCTGTGCATCTGTTCCTCTGCTTCCTCTTCAAACATGCAGCAAAGGAATAGTCCCAGTTGTTTTTGTAGCAGAAGGTTTCGGTTTGATTTTAAAAATTTTCTTAGTGCTTTACTGATGGTTCCTGCATGGATGGAACCACCGATGATTATTTTGTCATAGCTCCCGAGATCGGGCTCTTCCGGCTGTCCTGCCTTAATTAGTGTTACTTCATCCGTCGAAAACAGGTTGGCTATTTCTTCCGCTACTTTACGGGTTGTCCCATGCTTCGATGAATAGATGATTGCGGTCTTCATTTTCCTGAATGTTATGATTTTAAAGATGTCGATTTAATACCGGACTGATGAGGTTTGGCTGTTTCGGTGTATTCAGTTTCTTGTTCATACTAAAATAGTAAAGTTGGCCGGACTTCCTTTGTAAAGATAGTTTTTTTGTATTTACAACTCCGTTTTTTTGTGTAACTTATACCATCTAAGCCCCCTAAGTTTCTTGCTTTATGAAGAGGAGAGTTGTAAATGTTATTGCAGAGGTGCTGATCAGTAAAAAAATTGAATATGTTTTTGGTGTAACAGGAAAAACGATAGCCCCGTTTCTGGATGCCCTGCTTGATTATGAAGAAATTGATTTTATTGCCACCAAACATGAGAACGGTGGTGCTCTGATGGCTTACGGATATGCTCAGGGGAGCGGTAAGGTAGGCGTTTGTTGCGGCTCTACAGGGGGCGGCTCTACCAATCTCGCCACCGGTGTAGCTTCTGCCTTTATGAATTCTGTTCCTTTATTGGTTATTACAGGTCAGATTCCTACCTCAGACTTTGGCAGGGGAGCCTTTCAGGAATCCACCGGTTTGGGACAATCTATTGACACGGTGGATTTTTTCAGGTCAATAACTAAAGAGAGTTTTGCTGCGGTGGCCCCCGCAAAGATTGTTGAAATCATTGAGTATGCCATCAGAAGTGCCACTTCAGGCAGAAAAGGCCCCGTTCATGTCAATATTCCTTTTGATATTCAGCAGGCAGAAATAGAATATGAGCCCTTGAGCGACAATGATAAGTTACTCTCGGGTGGTTCGTTTGTGGAGAGTGCTGTACTGAAAGAGACGCTCCGGCTGATCGGTGAAGCTGAAAAGCCTGTTTTTCTTGTGGGGTGGGGAGCAGTGCAAAGTGGGGCCAGCACGGATATTTTGAAAATTGCCGAAAAGCTTAGGATCCCTGTAGCCACCACCATCCAGGGAAAAGGAGCACTTCCGTCGGAACATCCTTTGTGTTTGGGGGTGTTAGGGATTTGTGGTCACCCTGTTGCAGCGCATTATGTTTTTGATCAATCTGATTTACTTATTGCGGTGGGAACCAGTTTTGGCGAGTTTTCCACTTATGGTTGGGATCAGCGATTTTTGAAAGACAAAAAAATTATTCATGTGGATATTGATAAGCGCGAAATTGGGAAGAATTATCGTGTGGCTGTGGGGTTGAATGGAGATGCAGCGATAATTATGCACCAATTGCTGAAAATAGTGGAGCACAATGGTGTGCTTCCTAAACAATCAGGAAGAGATGCGGAGCAATTAATTGCGGAAGATGGACGATTGTTAAATCCTCACTTAATGAGGTATGAGGGACGACCGCTTAAACCTCAGAGTCTTTTTGGGGTGGTAAAGGAACTTGCTCCTGATAATACTTTATTCCTGGCCGATTCGAGTTCCCACTGGGCCTGGGCTATGCATTACCTGTCCATTGGTGAAAATGGGAACTTTTTCCCCACTCTTGGTCTGGGGGCTATGGGGGCCTCTATTAGTTCCGCCATCGGAATTAAACTTAGTCAGCCAAAGGCTCCGGTGATTTGTATTTGCGGAGACGGATCGTTTCTTATGGGAGGCAATGAGGTGGCTACAGCCGGCCAGTACCACATTCCTGTTATTTGGATTGTGTTCAACGATTCGAGATACAGTATGCCGGAGGCTTCCATCAAAAAGATGTTCAATCGTACCATCGGAGTGGAACTGGGAAGTACAGATTTTGCAAAAATGGCGAAGTCGATGGGAGTAAGAGGGTTCAAAGTGGATAATCGGGCTACTTTTTATGATGCGCTTTCGGAGGCAATCAAAATAAATGAGCCCGTTGTTATTGATGTACTCATTGATTCATCAGAAATCCCTCCCATCGGGCAACGGAAGCTTACGGCTGATTAGCATTTCTTTTGAGGTTCTGTCGCTACATACGACGGGGGGGGGAGCGCCTCTATCGGAATCTAGGCTCAGGAAGAGTCGAATAAGAGTTTTCACTACGTTCAAACTGACAAAAGACTTTAAATTCAAGACAATTTGGATGGTCTGAGGAGCTTTTTTATTGGACTTTAAAGCAAATATAATTTCCATGAAAAATTTTGATAAAGCTGATATAATAGCCGATGTAGCATACAATAAGAGTAAAACCCGCTTTCTGTTCAAAGATGAGCAGATGAGGTTGAACGATGCGATGAAAGAGAAAATCGTACGTTTTGCCAGTGAAATGATTACAGAAAAGGAGAGACCCCAAACCATGACGTTGTTTGATGAAATGATGAACGGTATGCATGGTCAGCGGGTCAAGGATCTTTACCAATACCGTCGTGAGGGGCATCACATTATGGCATTACTGTGTAATTCAATACCTCCGGAATTGATTTATGCCCTGGACGGTTTTATTCCTGTAAGTGTTTGTATGGGCGCTGGTGAGGTAGAACCTTTTGCCGATAATTATACCCGGGGTATGTGTTCGCTCACCCGCTCTATGATTGGCTTTCTACACACAGGAATGTGTGTGTTTTTCAATCTGGCTGATTATGTTCTGGGGTCAGATCTTTGCCCTTCCATTAGAAGAGCCACTGATCTGGTTGGCGAAACTTCCAATGACTTTGAGGTACATTGTCTGCAAATGACGAAAATGCCTGAGGGGAAAGTGACGTTTAATTTTGACGATTTCCATACATGGGTTATGAAAATAACAGATGGAAAAGGTCTAAATAAAGAAAAACTGGTTGGATATTCCCGTTTGTTTTGCGAAATTAGAGATGAATATCAAGCTGTTTTGGATTTTCGAAAGCATCCCAATCCTCCTATCAACGGAAAAAACAGTTTGTGGATTCAGCAGTTGGCTTTGGTTGAAGAGCCCCGAAAACTGCTTTCTGCTCTCAAAAAACTGAAAGGTGAACTTCTGTTTCGACTGCAACAGGGCATGGGTTATGATTCGGAGATGACCAAAAAAAGAGTGATGCTCATTACTCCGCGGGTGATGCCTCCTTTTGGACAAATATACCGTCTCGTCGAAAAGACGGGTGCGCTCATTGTGTGTGAGGAATCAGACATGGGAATTACCAATATCAATTATGACTTCAATACATTCCTCGACCTGGCTGGTCAGGATGAAGATCCGGTTGCGCAGGCCGTGACTTATATGATGGAGTGTGTTGATCATAATTCAAGTTCCTGCCTCTCCGGGATTGATGAAGAGCGTTTGATGCAAAAAATAAAGGAATATAAGATTGATGCTGTAATAAACTATTCTTTTCGAAACTGTCCGGTGATGGAGGAGAAAACAAACAGAATTGATTATTTGTTAAAAGAAAAAGGGATAGCATCTTTTCGACTGGTCACCGATTATATGGAAATATATGAGAAGGAAGCATATTATATAAATGAATTAAACCGTTTTTTATATACTTAGCCTGATTATTTCGCTCATTTGTTTGCTGGCATTAATAATTATTCAGGTTATAACTTTAAATTCTTGACTATGAGCATCCGGGAAGAATTAATCGAGGCTCAAAAGAATATTACCGATCTAAAGAAGCAACTTACCGGGATGCAGGCCCGCGAGGATGATCTTCTGAATATCTTAAGTAAACTGGACAACCATATTTATCGTGTTGTCAAAAAAAACGGTGAATATTATCCCCTGTTCAGTGAGGGAAGAATTGCCCTGACCTATAAATTTCAAACGCATCAACTGGAAGGAAGAACATTGAGCCAGTTACTGGGTGATGAACTATATTCTCAGTTAAAACCATATTACGACAGAGCATTCAGCGGTAAATCGTCAGAGTTCAGAGGTTTTTTGCATGATCAACGTTTTTTTTCCGTAAAATTGGTGCCTTCCCTTGAAAACGCGGATGGCGAGGTGATTGAGGTGGTCGGAATAACTCAGGATATTACCGAAATTTATCAATCAGAGGCAGAGGTTCAAAAAACGTCTGATGTTCTGAACCGAATTATTGAACACAACCCATACAGTATTCAGATTTTGGACGACAAAGGCTTTCATGTTCGAGCCAATAAAGCTTTTTTGGATCTATTTAAAACAGAACCCGACAAAGACTGGTCGATTTTAAAGGATGCTCAGATTGAAGGCGGGGGCCTGCAGGAACAGCTTGCAAAGGTTTTCAAAGGTGAGGTAATTCAAACACCCCCGATATGGTACAATGCACACCTGGTAGATGTAAAATATCCCGACAATCCTATATGTATCGGGTCTGTTATGTTTCCGGTTTTTCTGTCCGACGGAAAACTTGAGTACATCGTGTTGATGCACGAAAATATTACAGAAAGGATCAATGCTCAGGAAAATCTGAGGAAGAACAGTGAGCGAATGCGGCATATGTTGTCTTCAAACCCTGCTGTTATTTATACTTCCGAAGCAAATCCGCCGTTTCAGTGGACTTTTATTAGTGAAAATGTTTTTGTTCTTACCGGGTTTTACCCTTCCGATTTTCTGGGCAATGATAATTTCTGGACGGATCATTTACATCCGGATGATCAAAAAGATGCATTGCCTTCATTGGAGAAGTGTATTGATAAAGGGCATTGTGTGACTGAGTATCGGTTTCGGTGCAAGAATGGAAAATACATCTGGATACTGGATGAGACGCGACTTATTTTTGATAGGAATGGCGACCCTGTTGAACTGATCGGATACTGGGTGGATATTTCAAACAGGAAAAAAGCGGATCAGGAGTTGTTGCTCGCTAAGGAAAAAGCTGAAGAGTCGGATCGTCTGAAATCTGCTTTTCTGGCCAATATGAGTCATGAAATCAGAACTCCTATGAATGGTATTCTGGGGTTTACTGATTTGTTGAAAGATCCGCATCTGACAGGTGATGAGAAAGAAGAATATGTCGGAATTATTCGAAAAAGCGGGCATCGGTTAATGGGGATAATCAATGATTTGATAAATATATCCAAAATTGAATCGGGTCAGATGGAATTGAAGTTTGAGCCGGTGAATATTCATCAGCAGATTGAATATTTGTATAAGTTCTTTTCGGTAGAAGCGACAAGTAAAGGACTGGAGTTTATAAGATCCCTTCCGGCAGGGGATGCTGAAGTTATTATTACTACAGATAAGGAAAAACTGTATGCCATCCTGACCAATATGATTAAAAATTCCATCAAGTTTACCGATAAAGGAAGCATCAAATTTGGCTATACAAGGAAGGAACGTTGTTATGAGTTTTTTGTTAGGGATACGGGAATCGGGATCAGCAAAGAGAATCAACAGGCGGTGCTGGAGCGTTTTATTCAAGTTGACTCTGGCTATTCAAGTGGTTATGAAGGGGCCGGACTGGGATTGTCTATTTCCAAGGCTTATATTGAAATGCTTGGGGGAGAAATGCGAATTGAATCAGAATTGGGTAAAGGCAGTACTTTTTTCTTTACTGTTCCTGTTTGATTGTTTTTAAGTCTGTTTGAGTTTTTTTAATCATCCAGGGATGTTGAAAAAAAATGGTAAAAAAAAGGTAGGGTAAAAACTATTTCATGCGGTATCTCTATAAAAGCTATTATTAAAAACAGATTTTAAAATTAAAGCCATGAAAAAGTTGTTATTTAGCTTGATGTTGGGAACCGCGATGATTTTCACGGGATGTAATGAGGATGATGAGATCATTCCGGCAAGTGATTTTGTAACTCCTGATTTTTCTGTTACGGTTGAATCAGTGATTACCACAGATGTGGCTATTCAGGATGCCATTGAATCGGTTGATTATGAGGTGGATTTGTTTTCCGGGACAGCTGAAACCCTGGATGGTCTGAGTGCTGATGCTGGAACAATTGATGAACTGAAATCAGGTACCGGCGATCAATACCGGAACCGTTACAGATTGGGTGAGGCTCCAGATGTGAATGTGGACCAGAATGATGGTGATTTTCCCAAAACCATTACCCTTGATTATGGGGAGGAGACAGAATTGGAAAACGGAAGAATTATCAGTGGACTGGTTGAGATTGTTATCTCTGCACCCATGAATACAGAGGGGGCAACCCGTACAGTGACTTTTACCGATTTCAGTGTGGATTCTTTGATGATTAACGGTACCATCACCAAAGAAGTTGTAAGTCTGGATGATGGACGAGTGGTGCATATAGTGCGTGACCTTGTGGTTACTTTGCCTGACGGTACTGAGGTTGAATGTTATGCAGAACTGGAACGTACCTGGAATCGCGGTATGGGAACACCTTTTAATTTTGGTGATGATGAGATGAGCATTACCGGATTTGCCAACTGTGTGGATTCTGACGGAAATGAATACCGTCGTGAAATCCGTCAGGCATTGCAACTCCGAGGAGATTGTCGCTATATTGCTGCAGGTGAAGTGATGTACTCTGCCAATGGTCTTGCTTTTGGAGCGCTGAATTATGGTGACGGGACTTGTGACAATACCTGTGAAATGACTGCATCCAGAGAGCAAAAAAGGTTTGCAGTGGGTAAACGTGTCAGAGAACAAGCCAATAAAGGCAGTCAGAATCAATAAGGGGAATAATATTAATTCAATTCCGGGTGTGACACGAGAAGACTTTAAATTCTTGTTTGATGCAAATTTCGAAGGATTGCGCAACTATCTTTATTACCGGTCGGGGAACAAAGAGCTTGCCACTGATATTGCACAGGAGACTTTTCTGCGCATCTGGGAAAAACAGCCTAAAGGAGACCCTGCCAAATTAAAGGGTCTCCTCTTTAAAATAGGACACGACATTTTTATTAGTGAATACAGACACTCCAAAACTGTAGCCAATTTTGCTTTTCAATACAATGGGTACCAGGAGGAGGTGTCATCTCCACTGGCTGAATTACAGCTTCAGGAACTGGAAGCAAAATATCAGCAGGCTTTACAATCTATGTCAGATAAATTGAGGGTAGTTTTTCTGATGAGTCGTGAAGAAGATCTTAAAAACCGAGAAATAGCAGAACGATTGGGCGTTAGTGTTAAAGCGGTGGAGAAAAGCATGACCAAAGCACTTAAATTTCTTAAGGAAACACTTTTATGATACAATTACAGGTGGATTTCTAAATTTAGAACATGCAAAAGCAAAACACACATATCAGTCCTGAGAATTCCAACCGATTCAATCATCTTCCCGGGCTGGATCTCTCCTATGATAAATCTGCGGATGAGGTATGGAGTGAACTTTCGCAGGCTATCCGGTTGGAGCGAAGAATAAATTCAGAGCCGGTTTCCTGGGGTTTTTCGCAAAAGATCTGGTGGGCGGCGGCTGTTTTTATTGTATTGCTTGGAACAGGGGTGTTCATGAAACTTTATACCACTGATGTAGCGGCACCTTTGGGAGAGCACATTACCGCACAGTTACCGGATGGATCTTCGGTGGAACTGAATGCCGGTTCTGAAATAGAATATCAGCCATTTTGGTGGTTTGTGAATCGCGAAGTAGCGTTGACAGGTGAAGCTTTCTTTGATGTAAAAAAGGGGGATGAATTTAGTGTGAAATCTTCGGCCGGAACGACTTCCGTGCTGGGTACCAGTTTTAATATTTATGCCCGTGAGGGTGATTATCAGGTGACCTGTTATTCCGGGCGTGTACAGGTGGAGGCTTTCGAAAGCGGGCATTTACTGGAAATAGCACCTATGGAACAAGCAACTCTGACCAAAGAAGGAGGCTTGCGCTTGTCGACCTTGAAAAACAGAGAGGAAGTGGTATCGTGGAGAAATGAGATGTTTATGTTCACCGCTACTCCAATTAAAAAAGTATTTGCCGAAATTGAGCGTCAATATGCAGTAAAGATTCAGACAGAAAATCTTCCGGATTACCTTTATTCGGGGAACTTCTCGCGTAATCAGCCATTGGATCGGGTACTGAAAATGGTTTGTCGCCCATACGGGTTGAATTTTCAGAAAACCAGTCAGGGGTATCGAATTGTGAATGATTAAACTTGCTTTATTGACTTCGTTGATCTTCGATTCATGAATTGTTGTAATGAGATGTTCAAATATCAGGAAATACAATCAACCTCAAATAAAATGGATGCAGGAAATGATGAAACGAGCAAACTTGTGGGTTCAATACGACCATCCGAAATATTAATAGCCGTATTAATTATTTTCAAATCCATTTTGTTGAGAACGGTTGTGTTTTGCAGATAGTTGGGCGTCGGAATAAATTATTTGTTAATAAAGCAGGTAAGATGGCGGTGAGTAAAAAAGGGGTTTTGATTCTTCTTTTGATGGTTTTCCTTTGTTTGTCCGGCATGCAGGGGCAGGAATACAAGGTGGAGTTCACGGAAAAGCCGCTGAACAAGGTGCTAATTGAAATTCGTCAAAATTATTCACTTCGTTTTTCCTTCGATGACCGTCATTTGGCTGAGTATTCTGTTTCTGTTTCCGGAGTGTTTTATTCTGTGGATGAATTGCTGAATGCTCTTTTGGCAGGATTACCGCTTCAATGGGAGTTAATGGGAGATGTATATGTTATCTATCGAGATGAGAAGATTGTTCTGCCATCCCGATTTTTATTTGTCGGTCAGGTGCTGGAAAAAGGGTCGGGTGAACCTCTGGCTTTTTCGCATGTTCAGTTAGGTGATCATCGTCTTGTGACGGATGTGAAGGGTTCTTTCAGTTTTGTTTCGGAAACGGATTCTGTATTTAATCTGAAGGCATCTCATTTGGGATGTTTTGTTGTTGATACGCTTCTTTACCCGGGCAGGAATCATAAGATTTTCCTAATGCCCTTTTCTTACGATTTGCCTGAAGTGATTGTCAGGGACAATATCATTGCCCGATCGGTTCAGGTGGGAGAACGTCCGGGCCTGACCAGTCTGAATACTTATATTGCAGATTATCTGCCGGGTAATGGCGACAATTCGGTGTTTAATCTGTTACGTCTTCAGCCCGGTGTGGTGGCTGCCGGTGAACAAGCCAGCGATTTGATTATCTGGGGTAGTTATGAGGGAACCAGCCGGGTTAAGTTTGACGGAATAACTATATGGGGACTTAAGAATTTTAATGACAACATCAGTGCCATCAACCCTTTTATGACAAAAAGTGTGGAGGTTTTTAAGGGAGGCTATGATGCTTCTTTTGAGGATGTTGCCGGAGGAGTGGTGAATATTACAGGAAGAACCGGAAGGAGGCCTCAACCGGGCTTTCGTTTTTTTATTAATAATGAAACCCTAAACGGAATGGCGGAAACTCCCCTGTCTGAGAAATCATCTTTAACACTGGCATACAGACAGACATACTACGACTTGTTTGATGCGACGGATGTTGATGCTGACAACCTGCAATATCGGATAGCAGTGAAACCGGATTATCGTTTTCGGGATTTTAATGCCAAATATGCTTATCAACAGGATGACGGGAGTTTGTTTTATCTCAGTCTTTTGGGAGGAGATGACGATTTTGCATACACTGCGGAGCAGGAGCGACAACGAAATACCATTCACCAAAGTACTTCAGAAGAAAACCATCAGCTGGGAGGTGCTGTGTATTGGGGGAAGAACCGGAACAACGGTGACCGTTATCAGATTAAGGGAGCATGGTCGGGACTTTTCTCAACCTATGCCGTTGAACGTAACATCTTCAATACCCGCTTTAATGGTCAGTTTACCGGAATTGATAAAGAAACCGCAACCAATGTGGGAGAAGGGAGTCTGAAATTTGATTATAATTTTCACTTTCTGAAAAATCAAAGACTCACATCCGGCATCGAAGGCATTAATAATACGCTTTCTGTTTGGGAAGATTCGGCCAATTTCACGACCCTGGATACCGATTTTTCCGGAGCTCGAATCACTGCTTTTCTTACCGATAAGATCTCTTTGCTACCAGGAGTAAGTGTGCAGCCCGGGTTAAGATATAATTATTCTTTTTATACCTCTTCGGGATACCCGGATCCCAGGCTGGAGTTGAATTATCATTCCGGGGGAACATTCTCCGCAAATGCTGCCTGGGGGAATTATCATCAGTTTCTGGTCAAGAGTTCTCTGTATGATGAAACGGGAAATTTCAGATATGTGTGGTCTTTGGCTGATGAAAAGAATATTCCGGTGCTGGATGCGCAACATTGGGTGCTGGGGACTTCCTGGAAGACGAAAGATTTTACCGCGAGTATTGATGCTTATTACAAAACAGTGAAAGGCCTGACACGGTATGTTCGCTTTAATCAATCGGAGGAAAGTGTATATCGTGGAGATGGGCACAGTTACGGGGTGGATCTGTTTTTGAAGAAGGATTTCAATGCCAATACGATGTGGGTCTCTTACTCTCTGGCTCAGGCAAAAGAACGGTTTACTTATTTTGTGAATGATGATTATCATCGCGCACCGCATGATCAGCGTCATGAGATAAAAATAGCCGGTCTGATGAGGTTCCTGAAGCGCTTTCATTTTTCAGCTGCTTATGTTTATGGCAGTGGATTTCCGTTGTATGCCAACTATATGAGCGAGGAATATACCGAGCCCGATTATTCGCGTTTGGATGTGGCCTTGGTTTACAGGCTTAGAAAGGAATCTGTGATTGCTGAAGCCGGAATATCTTTGCTTAACGCACTTGATCATTACAATATAAAATACATTAGTTTTGAGCAGATACCACTGGAGCAGCTCTACACGGCGTATATCGATGCTGAGGCAGTGACATTTACTCCCTTGTTATTTCTGAAACTTGAGTTTTGAGAAAGAGAAGTGACAACCTGTTTCTTAGGAGTGAGTTCGTATTTTGAAAAAGCCCCCCCGGGAATGCTTATCAACACATTACCGGGAGGCTCTATTTGATGAGAACAGCTGTTTTGTCAATCAGCGTCTTTATAATTTAAAGAATTCCACCAGTTCATCAAGTGCTTTAGCCTGAGCCGTTAATTGCTCTGCGCTGGAGGCCAGTTCTTCAGATGCAGCAGCATTTTCCTGGCTCGATTCATTCAGCTCCTGCAGGGCATTGTTGATTTGCTGTACCCCGATGTTCTGTTCCTGGCTGGCACTATTGATTTCCTGAACCAGCATATGCGTGTTGGTAATTTCAGGTGCCAGATGTTGAATGATGTCCGCTGACTCTTCGGAGATTGTGTAAGTTGATTTTGATAATTTGGCGATTTCGTCTGCTGCATTTTTGCTTCGTTCGGCGAGTTTGCGAACTTCAGCAGCAACAACGGCAAATCCTTTCCCCGCCTCTCCTGCTCTGGCCGATTCTACCGCTGCGTTGAGGGCCAGAATATTGGTCTGAAAGGCAATGTCGTTGATAATAGTGATTTTTTCGGCAATATCCTGAATGGCGCGAATACTTTCCTTTCCGGCAGTTTCCATTTTGTTCATACTTTGCGTTGCTTCCAGGGCTATACGCTGAGCTTTACCTGAGTTATCTGCGTTTTGTTGAATGTTGGAAGACATCTCCTCAAGGGAAGCCGATACCTCTTCTGATGAGCTGGCTTGTTGCTGCGCTATTTGCGAAAGTGATTGTGAACTGTCGCTGATTTGGTTACTGGCACCGTTGATGTCTTGTGAAGCTCGCGAAATATTCAGAATTATCTCTTTAATCTTGATGGCCATCTGGCGCATGCTTTCAGCCAGCTGGCCCACCTCATCGTTTGAAGAATTGGTGATTTGTTCTTTCAGATTTCCTCTGGCAATTTCCCCGGCTGAGCGGGTGAGATTAATGATAGGGTTGGAGATTCTTTTTCCCATAAACCAGGCCACCCCGACACTTAAAACAATCAGGAGAGTAATTATTCCCATTATGGTGAATAGAAGTTGCCTTGTGTGCACTCTGTTTTTGGCTGCTATTTGATTAACAATTTCATTAATATCATCTATGTAATTACCGGTACCAATAACCCAATCGAAAGGTTCAACTAATATACTGTAGCTTCTTTTGGGCAGGGGCTCATTACCTCCTTTTTTCGAAAACCAGTAATCGGCGTATCCACCACCCTGGATACCCACTTTAATGATGTTTTTAATCAGATAATTTCCTTTCTCATCCTGCAGCTCATACCGGTTTGTCCCTTCACTTTCGCCACCAAGCAGTACAATATTTTGTCCTTCGCGTGTATCTGCCCAGAAATAACCCTCATCACCGTACCTTAAGTCGCGCAGAAGTTCTTGTGCAAGAGTGTCTCTTTGTCCCTTTGAAATAACCTTGTTTTTGCTGAGTTTATCAATTTTCAGAAGCATACTTTCCGCAGTCTCAACTTCGTATTTGATTAGCTGATCGAAGTTTTGATAGAGCATTGTTTCTATCTGCTCCAGATCAGTATTCTGTTTTTGGTTTAACAAGTAGGTTGTGACCAGTCCAATAGCCACTCCGATTATTAAAGCTACGATGATTGCAAGTGTGATAATCTTATTGGAGATCTTCTTCATTTTTTTTTTTTGCATGAATTATTCAGGTTAGTACCGGCTGTTAAAAAAGGAGGGACGAGGGAAAGAGTTTTATGATACGGAAACCGATGAAAGAAGATGCACTAAAAAACAGAAAAATGGTTAAATAGTATAGAACGGTGACGTGTAAACCATTTGAGAACGGGACGCAGAGTATTGACTTTTTACTCAAAAAGGGCTTAGCTTTAATTAGTGCCCGTCAATGAAGTCGGGAAAAATGGTAATTGGAGCTGTGTCGGTTCAGAAAGTTGCGTTTGCAAAGCCTGCCCCGATTTTTCTTCGGGGGCTTGGCATTCCCGAAAATGCGGAGTTTACCTGAGTAAATAAGTATTTTGGCGGCAAGCGTAACGACGCAAATGGTACTTTATGGATAGACACTAATTATGTAAACACTAAAAGGCCCTTTCTTATGCGTATCACCATTGCTTACAATCTGCGTAGCGACGATTCAGAAGCTACTGCGGAACTGATATCTGCCGAAGATATCGACCGGATATACAAAACCATCAGCAGTCTGCAACACACAGTCACTGTTGTGGAAGTGTCAGGCAAACCCAATGAGGTGATTGAGCGGCTACTGGACAGTGAGCCTGAGCTGATTTTTAACCTGGCCGAAGGGACCATCGGCAGTTCCCGAGAGGCCTTTTATCCGGGACTTTACGAGCAGATGGGGGTTCCTTTTACCGGAGGAAATGCCTCGCTGTTGCACCTGAACCTCGATAAGCATTTGGCTAAAACAGTATTGGCTTCACGAGGAATTCGTGTTCCCCAGGGTGTTTTGCTTACTCCAAAAGATAGTATTTTTCCTGATGGACTCAACTACCCTCTCATCATTAAACCCAACTCCGAGGGATCGAGCATCGGTATTTCACAGGATTCAGTGGTGGAGGCCCCCGAGGCAGCTAAAAAACGCATTCGGGAAATGCTGAACCATTATCCGGCAGGGTTAGTGGTGGAGGAGTTTATCACTGGTCGTGAGCTCAGTGTTCCTTTTTTGGAAAACTATCCCGGAAAAATTCTCGATATTGTAGAACATACCTTCGACTTGAACAAGACTGGAGGCAAATACAATATTTACGATTATGGATTGAAGCAGGGAACTTCGGCGGCTGATTCAGTCAGTGTTATTTGCCCCGCACGTATCAATGTGCAGGAAGAAAAGGTTGTGTTGGAAATGGCCCGGCAGGTGTTTGATATTATGACATGTCCCGATCTGGGGCGGGTGGATATCCGTCTGCATTCCAACGGTCAGCCCTATTTTATCGAGCTAAACCCGTTACCGAGTCTGCATCCGGATGCATCTCTTATGGTGGCTGCCAAAACCTGCGGGTTGGAATTCCGGGAGGTCATCAGGTTAATTATTCGTTCAGCTGCCCGGCGTTACAGGATTCCGTTGCGTCAGCCACGGAAAAGTGCGAAAAGTGATTATCGTGCCGGTGAACAAAGACCCACGGCCCGTGAGTTGGGGATCCAGGTAGGACGGCTGCAACCCGGAATTCAAAATGCCATTACAGATGTAAAAGGGGTGCGCGTGGGGCATTTTACACGTATAGAGGACAATGTGCAGCTCCCGGGACAGCCGGAAACGACCAGTGTGCGAACCGGAGTGACAGCCATTCTGCCTGCTGGTCATGCTTATACCAACCGACTGGTGGCCGGAGGTTTTATTCTCAATGGTGTGGGCGAAATGGCCGGATTGACACAGGTTATTGAAACCGGATGGCTCGAAACTCCTATAATGCTAACCAACTCGCATTCGGTGGGGAGGGTGCATTCAGGGGTCATCAACCAGATGATCAAAAAATATCCTCATTTGGGAACGGAAACAGATGTGGTATTGCCGGTGGTCGGGGAGGCCGATGATTCTTTTTTGAATGATGTGCGGGTAGGGAGTTGCAGTGCTCAGGATGCCTCCAAAGCAATGGAAGCCGCCACCGAAAAAATTGTCTTGCAGGGCTCTGTGGGGGCGGGTGTAGGGATGACCAGTTTCGATTTTGCGGGTGGTATCGGGACTTCCTCACGCATTATTGATATGCCGGAAGGTGGTGGTTTTACAGTGGGCGTGCTGGTGCTGTCAAATTTTGGAAAGATGCGGAACCTGACCATTGACGGGGCTGTGGTGGGGAAACAACTGGACAGTGAGTTTGATTATGCAGGACGCCGGGAA
Organism: Marinilabilia salmonicolor JCM 21150; assembly: GCF_000259075.1. GTDB lineage: Bacteria > Bacteroidota > Bacteroidia > Bacteroidales > Marinilabiliaceae > Marinilabilia > Marinilabilia salmonicolor. Next base: position 74,531 of record NZ_AJKI01000056.1, on the reverse strand, counting down.
ATGTCTGAGGGTTCCGTGATTGTTGTGGTGGGCACCGATGTGCCGTTGATCAGCAGTCAGTTGAACCGCCTCTCCAAACGGGCTGCCCTGGGATTGGGAAGAACAGGTAGTTATGCAGCTTCCACCAGTGGGGAGATTATCGTGGCGTTCAGCACCGGAAACCGAAAACCGAGGCCATCACCTTCAAGCAGTAATTTTATTACACTGAAATGTATCTCAGATTATCACATCAATCTGGTGTATGAGGCGGTGGTGGAGGCTACGGAAGAAGCGGTGCTTAATGCCATGTTTTGCTCGGGAGGAATGGGTGGCAGATTGCAACGCTGGTGCCCCGCCATTCCACACGATCGTGTGCTGGAGACTTTGCGCAAAGGGAGCGGGTAAACCGGGCTAAAACAAGTTGGGGTGTTCAGCAATAGAATTCTTCAGGATAGCTTGTTTTCCGACCAGGTTTGACGGATTCTGTAATCTGTAAAGTCGTGAAGAATCTCTTTGTGATTAATACTGAAGATTTCAATACGCACAGCGTTTTTTTTAAGACACTTTTGCCTTACTACTCATTATCTAACTTTAAATCTCTGACATCTATTCTCTAATTTCTAACATCTATTTCATGCTCGTCATCGAAAAATACAACGATAGCCTTCACAATCCTTACTGGAAATTTCAATTGGGACCTGAAGCTTATGAAATAAAAGATACCCCTAGGCGGGTGGAGGCAATAAAAAAAGCGCTTCGGGAAGATAAAAGGTTTCGGTTTGTTACCGCCAAAGAGTTTCCCGAGCGGTACATTACGAAAATTCATCCCTATCACGACTACATCAAAAAAACGGCTGCATCGATGAAGGAGGGTGAGGAATTTTATCCTGATTTGTTTCCGGGAGAAGGTGCCCATCTGCCCAAGGTAGTGGATTCTCCGCTGTGGGGAGGTATCTGGTGTACCGATGCGGTAACGCCCATCACTAAAAAGACGTATGATGTTGCAAAGGCTTCTGCTGAAACTGCCCTCACTGGAGCAGAGCTGTTACGTGATCAGATAGAAAGCAGGGTTTATGCTTTGTGTCGTCCCTCCGGACATCATGCCGGTCCGCGGGTGTTTGGCGGTTACTGCTATTTTAACAATGCAGCCACGGCAGCTGAATTTTTGTTACCTTCGGGTACTGTGGCGATTGTGGATTTGGATTTTCACCATGGAAACGGGACGCAGGAATTTTTTCAGGAAGTGAAGTCGGTTTTTACGGCCTCTATTCATTGCGATCCTTCCATTGAATATCCCTATTTCTGGGGTTATGCTGAAGAGAAAGGGAAGGGGCAGGCTATCGGGACCAATCACAACGAGCCGCTGCCAAAAAAAACGGAACTACAGGGCTATCTTGAGGCGGTGAAGCGAATTGTTGAAAAAATCAGGGTCTTTAATCCTGCTTATTTGATTATTGCTGCCGGTTTCGACACACATGAAGACGACCCTATTGGTGGATTTAATCTGCATACCGATGACTATTTTGAAATCGGGAAAGCATTAAATTGCCTGAATATCCCTACCTTGATTTGTCAGGAGGGAGGATACAATACATCCGCTGTTGGAGAGTGTGTGAAGAATTTCCTGCTTGCGTTTGAGGAGGAATAAGTTGGGGAATAAAGTCATGAATAAATCTGACAACAAATGCTAAATAAAATACTTAAAAATCTCTCGGGACTGAAAATTCTGTTAGCTCTGGTGTTAATTGGAGCTATAACATTTATCCTGGTCAAAATTTTGGAGACATCTGCAGGCAGCCCCGTTATTATTGCTCATATTAATACTTCTGATTCTATTGTGATTCATTCAGACAGTCTGGTGAAACCGGTACTCTATTCCAAATTGCCTGACCTGTCGGAACTGGCTGTAAAAGATCGCAAGAAGAAATTTATTCATCTGATGCTGCCTGCTGTTCTTCTAGCCCAGGAAAAACTTGCAGTCGAACGGGTTCAGGTTGAGCAGCTTCTTAAAAAAAAGAAAGAGCAGAGTTTTTCTCAAAAAGACAGCATTGAGCTGAATCACTTTTTAGAGAAGTTTAATGCTAAAAACGAAAGCGATCTGCTCAATCGCCTGCATACGCACCCCACAAGTATTATCCTTGCTCAGGCTGCTATTGAGAGTGGATGGGGAAGTTCCCGGTTTTTTAAAGAAGCCAGCAACGCCTTTGGAATCTGGTCATACAACAGCAATGAGCAGCGTATTGTTGCTGGTGAGTCGAGAGGTGAGGACGCGATTTTTCTGAGAAGCTATGACACACTTTTCGATTCGGTTTATGATTATCTGTTGGTGGTAGCAAGGGGGCATGCCTATCGGGATTTTCGAAATGTAAGGAGAAAATCTCAAAATCCGTATCGGTTGATCTGGTTTTTAAGTAATTACTCTGAAAAGCGTCTGGGATATGTGGCATCCTTGAGAACCATTATCGAATTCAATGATTTTATTCAATACGACCATTACCTGTTGGAAAAAATTGATAAAAATGATGAAAACTGGAAGAAACTGCTGGATTCATAGACTCAGAATATTCATTTTTTTGCCATTTATTTCTGCGTGCGTCGGCAATACATCAGGAAACAGCTCTTCCGATAACTCAGGGGAGCCTCTTTGGCAAAAGTTAAATGCAGATTTCGAAGTTGTATGTCTGGTTTATCATCGCTTTGGCGACTCCCGTTATCCCTCCACCAATACCTCTGTATCGGTTTTTGAAGAGCATTTGAAATATTTGTCGGAAAAGGGCTTCAAATCCTATACAGTCACGGGGTTGCTGAACGATACTTCAGTCCTGACAGATGGCAGTAAAAAGGTGCTCATCACAGTGGATGATGGCTTTGCCTCTTTTTATGAACACGGAATGCCCGTTTTGGAGAAATACAATATGAAAGCTACGTTGTATGTCAACACCGAAAGTGTGGGATGGGGCGATTACCTCAGTTGGACGCAATTGAAAGAACTGATGGACAAAGGTGTTGAAATTGGCAGTCACTCACATCAGCACAATTATTTTGTGAATGAACCCGATTCTTCAAGGGCAGGGGTTTTTGAAGAGGATTTGCTGAAAGCAGAATCTCTGTTTCAAGAACATCTGGGAATGGTGCCAAAAACCTTTGTGTATCCTTATGGAGAATTTTCTACCGAAATGGTGGAGGTGGTGAAAAATTATGATTACCTGATTGCTTTTGCTCAGAATTCAGGTGTATTGAGCAATGCATCTCATCCCTATGGGGTCCCCCGTTTTCCGGTGGCCGGCAGCCATGTTTCCATGGAGCAATTCATCAGCAAAGTTAATATGCATTCGCTCAAAGTTGGCAAGGCCGAACAGTTGCCTCTTACTGTAGCTTCAGGAGAACAAATAGATTATTCAATACAACTTATAGGGGATGGCCTCAGCGGACCGTTTAATTGCTTTATCGGTGGGCAATCCTCTCCTGAGGCCGTAGTGCATGGCGGAGGTCAACTTTCTTTTTCCTTCAAAGCGCCGGCCAACCGAAGGCGAACCCCGGTTACCATTACCACTCGTGACAGTGACGGGCAGTGGCATTGGTTTTCACGATTGCTGATAAATCCGGAGGTGGAGGAGTAGGGGTTTTTTCTGAACCATATAAGGCATATAGGAGAATGTATATAAGTACTTGCATGCGAGTTCTAGCCGGCCTTGATAAACTAATTTTATACGAATGAAACGAGCATGGCAAGGAAACCACAAAGGATCATGTATAATATTCTGACATGTGAGTTCCATCAAGCCAATAACTTAAACAAATTTTATACTGATGAATGGATACTTTCCAAAACAAATATCGTATTCCTTCTGCCCGGATGCAAAATTGGGATTATGGGTGGAATGCAGCCTATTTTGTTGCCATTTGCACGGCCAACAGGGATTTGTTTTTTGGGGATATTGTACATGGGAAAATGAGATTATCTGAAATTGGTGAAATGGTCCATAAATATTGGTTTGAAATATCGGAACATTTTCCATTCGTGAAATTGGATGTCCATATTGTTATGCCAAACCATGTACATGGAATTGTTTTAATTGACAAACCGGATGATGGGCGAAATGATGAACGTAATGGGGGACGCAACGATGAACGCGTTGTGGGACGTAACGTAGAGATGCAAAATTTTGCGTCTCTACAACCACCATCACCCCCAAAAAACAAATTCGGATTCCAATCACAAAATTTGGCATTCATCATTCGTGATTATAAAACAGGGGTTACGAAATATGCACGGAACAACAATGTTCATTTCGCCTGGCAATCCCGTTTCCACGACCATATTATCCGAAATGATGCAGAATATCAGCGAATAAAAAATTACATTATCCGCAATCCTACAAAATGGCATGATGATTCATTGAATACATAATGTAAAGACGCAGTGTGTTATGTCTCCTGATCAACCAAACTATAATGGCCGCAACCTATTGAAATTCGTAAAGAATTAATAAGAACAGTAGAATATAGATTAAAAATTGGGCTGCTGAAAATGTCAGCAGCCCCTGTGTAAACATTGCTTGAGGTAGCAAGAATTGAAAGTGGACATCCCCAATTTTCTTTTGAATTAGCTACGAACTAAGAGCTACGAACTTTAGAACTTAATGACCACCTGTCCCATAAAATACCTCCCTGCCATGGGGTAGTAATAGGCCCAGGTTTTTTCATCGCCCTGCTCGTACCAGTTACCTCCGTACGCATTACTTTCGTATTCATGATCCAGAACATTATGGATGGTCAGTTGCAAATCCAGTTGTTTGAAAGATTTTGGGAACAGTGACCAACCAAACTTCAGGTCATTCACAAAATAGGCATCCAATTTTCTTGCTTCGCTCTCGGTGTTGTCGAAGTATTGTTCACCCACATATTTGCTTAATACTGAGATGCTGAAATCTTTTAGTGGTTCAAAAGTAAGATTGCTGCTTCCTGTTATGGGTGGAGAATAGGCAATCTGGGTATCTCCATGTTCTTTGGTAATGATCTCTGAGTCCCAGACCTGCTCGCCATCTTCCATTAGGATTTCTCCGTTCACCATTACCGGAAAGCTGTTTTCAGCCGTTTCCACATAGTCACTGATAATATTTCGGCTGAGGGTGACATTGATATCCCAGTTCAGCCAGGAGGCTGGTTGGATGGCTGCCATCAGTTCCACTCCGGCACGATAACTGTTTTCCACATTGGTCATGATATCGTACCCCACACTGCTTTTTTCTCCTGTGGGCACCAGCTGGTCATTGTAGTGCATATAGAAAAGATTGATGCCACTGCTGAAAACAGCCGATTGAAAAGTGTGTCCCAATTCAATGTCCATGAGTCGTTCGGCTTTGGGTGTCGCATTGGGATCATTTTTGGCATCCTTGAAATTGGTGCGGGTTGGCTCCCGGTTGGAAATACCAGCAAAGATGTACAGACTGTTTTGCTGATTGGGAGTGAAGTAAAATCCTGCTTTGGGATTTATAAAACTGAAATCATGCTCCTGAGTCAGGGACATCAGGTCATCATCTTCACCCGACATTTCGTAATTGATGTTTCTGTATTGCAGGTCAGCAAAGGCACGTATTGCAGGACTAATCTGCCAGTTGAGTTTGGAGAAAACATTAGATTCGGTTTTCAATCCATTGTTGTAATACCAGGTGTGTTCTTTTTCGGTATTGCCGGCATAGCGCATCCAAATCAGGCGACCAAAGTGATTTCCGTCGTACCGGCTCCATCCTCCGCCGAAGGTAAAATCCAGCCCAGGCAGGAGAGACGCATTTCCCGAAAGGGTGACGCCATAGAAATCATTGCCCATCCATTTGCGGCGGATCAGATCGGTGCTTTCAATGCCGGCATTTTCAATATTGATGTTGGAGAGGGCATAATCAGCGAAAGCCTCGTCTTCTTTGTACTGCTCGTAATAGCCATCGCCACGGGTGTAGTGAAGGGCTGCAGTAAAGTGGAGCCGATCGCTGGGTGCAACGCTGTAAAAAAGCTGAGAGTGCGTTTGTTTGTAATTGTCGGTCTGGTCTTCGTAATACTGCTCCTGCCCAGACTCATCAGTGTAAACGCCGGCCGGATTGTATTTGCGGTTGGTTTCGAGCAGTTCCTGCGGTACACCCCACCAACTGATTCCGGTTTCCTGATCTCCATGAAGAACGATCATCTTCAGAAAGCTGTGATCAAAGTGCATGGTTCCGCTCAGATAAAGTGACTGATGGTCGGAAAAAGCATTGTGGATGTATCCGTCGCTTTTCAGACGGGAGTAGCGGCCTTCAAAAGAGAATCTGTCGTTGATCATACCGGTTCCCATTCTCAGGCTGTTTTTGAGGGTGTTGAATGACCCGGCAGTGGAGGACAGTTCGGCATAAGCCCGGGGCTCGCTGGTGGTGGTCTGAAAGTTGACACTTGCACCAAAGGCTGCTGAACCCTGGGTTGATGTGCCTACCCCCCTCTGAATCTGAACATTTTCCACCGAGCTGGCAAAGTCAGGCATGTTGGCCCAGAAAACACCCTGACTTTCGGCATCATTCACTGGTACTCCGTTCATGGTCACATTGATACGTGTAGGGTCAGTTCCCCGGATGCGAAAAGCAGTATATCCCAAACCTGTTCCACTTTCGGAAGTGGTGATTAGTGAGGGAGTGAGCTTCAGTAGAGAGGGAATGTCATTTCCTGCACCTGCTTCCTGCAGCTCTTCACGTCCCAGGTCGGTATGAGCTACCGGTGATTTGTTGCCGGCACGGTAGGCTGTGACTACCACTTCCTCTGTCAGATGTGAACGGGGTGTCATCGTAACTTTGATGAAGCCGGTCTCAGAAAGATCGATACTTTGCTGCCGGTTCTCGTATCCCAGAAAGGAAACTGTTAATGTTACCTGTTGTTGCTGAATGTTTGAGAGCTTAAACTCCCCTTTTTCATTGGTGACGGTTCCATGGTTGCCTGGATTTACAAGCACCGAAGCACCCGCAAGCAACTCCCCTTCGGGAGTGGTCACCATACCACTTAAATTGTTTTGTGAAAACATTTGGGTCGAAAAGAAAATCAGACCCACGATCAAAAATAATTTTTGCATGACAAAGCAGTTAAAGTTTAAAATAAAACTGAACTGCAATGAGGAAAAACATCATACATTCCCTTGTCGGCATTACCCGGCCAGGTTCAGAGGGTATGATCTCAGCCTGATATCAGGCACCCCATTGTAGTTGTATTAGTGTCTGTCCATAAAGTACCATTTGCTTCGTTATGCTTGCCGCCAAAATACTCATTAACCCAAGTAAACTCCGTTTTTGGCGGCTTGCGCCACCGCTAAAGCTTTAGGCGGCACGCGGTCGCAAGCCTTGCAACTGGCACTTTCTGACCAGACACATGATTTTTTACAAACTTACCCGTCTTTATAGACAGGCACTAATTAGTGTCAGTTCATAAGGCACCATTTGCTTCGTTATGCTTGCCGCCAAAATACTCATTTACCCAAGTAAACTCCGTTTTTGGCGGCTTCGCAAGCCTTGCAACTGGCACTTTCTGACCAGACACATGATTTTTTACAAACTTACCCGTCTTTATAGACAGGCACTAATTAGTGTCAGTCCATAAGGCACCATTTGCTGCGTTATGCTTGTTGCCAAAATACTCATCCGATTGTGCTTTTTGTTGTTTTTTTGTTCAAAAAACCTTACAAAAGCTTCTTCGGGACTTCGTCTTTTGCGACTTCGTAAGTCTTGCAACTGGTACTCTCTGAACAGCCACATAGAATTGTACAATTGCTGCTAACTCTATTCACAGCATTTTATTAGTGATTAGTTTTTAGTCAGTAGTCAATAGAATTTTCAGGCAGATGAGTTTAATCATCTATTCTCTACTGTCATTCACTAAAAACTAAACGGCCTATTCACTAAAAACTAAAACAACCGGGAATGATTATAAAAGGTGGGAACATCTCCCTGCGCCGGCATTATCCGTCTCAGGTTCAAAGGGTCTGTTCTCAGCCATTGAATGGGCACCCCCGATTTGTTGCTGCAAATATAAGCAGGTTTTTGAGAATAGAAAAGGATTCACGGGTCTGAAATCCGGAAAATCAAAACAAATCAAAAAACAATCAGGATATACACCAAATTTTCTCTATTTTCGTTGTTTAAAACAATAATGAAAACTCCTGTAAGGGATTGGTTTGTAATATTTGATTTGCTTACGAATTAATCTGATTTGAATAATCTTAGTGATACCATGATAAAACGATACATTTTTTCGGCTTTTATTTTGTTTTTGGTTGCGGTAACATATACTTCGGCACAGGAATCGTATGATGTCCGGCAGCCGGAACGGCTTTTTGATGAGGCCCTGGAGCATTACCGGAATGAGCGCTATGGAGTAGCACGATCATTGTTTGAAAATCTTGAACATAAATTTGCCCCGGGGCAGAGTAATCTGAAAGCTGAGTCGGCCTATTATGCTGCCATGTCGGCTTCCTTGCTCGAAAATGAGGATGCTGAGGATATGCTGGAGGCCTTTTTGATTGATTATCCAGAAAGCGGCATGCGCCCTTATGTCTATAAGCGTCTGGGCGACATGGAGTATGAAGATGGCAAATATCGTCAGGCGGGACGTCAGTATCGTTATGTGGATGCCCGGAAGCTGGATCGTGAAACGCGTATCGATTTCAGGTTCAAGTCCGGTTACTGCCATTTTATGGAAGGCGAAAATGAACAGGCACTATCCGCATTCTCAGAAATCCGGAATGTGGATTCAAAATGGTGGGGGGCTGCTAATTATTATTATGCACATATTCAGTATGAGCAGGGCAATTACAATACAGCATTATCCATCTTTGAGAAGTTGAAAGATGAGCCCGGTTTTGGTTCTGAAGTGCCCTTTTACATTACTCAGATTTATTATCTTCAGGAAGAATACCGGAAAGCTATAGATTATGGTGTGCCTTTGGTAAAGGATGCCCGTGGAACCCGAAAAGGAGATATGGCCCAGGCCGTCGGAAATGCTTATTATGCTGTAAATGATTATGACAAAGCCGCTGAATATTTGAGTATGGCTGTGGACTTGGTGAAAGAACCGCCACGTCAGGATTATTATCATCTGGGAATGAGTTATTACCATCTGAAGCAGTATGAAAATGCAGCCACTGCTTTTTCGCAGGTTACAGGTAAAAAGGATGTGATGGCTCAGAATGCCTTCTTTCATTTGGGGGATTGTCACCTGAAACTGAATGATAAAAAACGGGCCCGCGTAGCTTTTGAGGCTGCCTCGGAAATGGAGTTTGATTTGTTAATCACCGAGGAGGCAATGTTTAATTACATAAAGTTGAATTACGAACTTTCCTTTTCACCGTTTAACGAGATTATTGACAGTTTTACCGGTTTTATTGATCGTTTCCCCGAAAGCAGATACATCGATGAGGCCTGGCAGTACCTTGGGCAGGCATTGCTGACCAGCCGGAATTACAAGCAGGCACTGGAAGCATTGGAGCAGGTGAAGAATAAAACTGCCGATAATTATCGTGCATTACAGCGGATTGCCTACCACAGAGGTCTGGAGTTGTTTAATAATTTAAGGTTCGATCAGGCGATTGATATGTTGCAATACAGTCTTCAATACGGAGAGTATGATCGTGATCTTAAGGTAAAAGCACGTTACTGGCTTGGGGAGGCTTATTACCGTCAGGCCAGATACAATAAGGCCATCGAGAATTTTGATATATTCATTCGTACCCCTGGATCTTATGGTCTGGAGGAGTTTAATACAGCGCACTACAATATTGGGTATGCATGGTTTAAGCAAAAAAAATACGATCAGGCAGCTTCCTGGTTCAGAAAATATGAAAACCTGATGGGGAATCAGCAGAGTCCGATGTTGGGTGATGCATTGAACCGAATTGGGGATGCCTTTTTTATGAAGCGCGATTTTTCAAGGGCCATCAATTATTATGAGCGAGCCACCAATGTGCCGGGAGCCAATGCTGATTATGCGATGTACCAGAAAGCTTTTGCCATGGGGATCGATCAGGACCATCGGGGGAAGATAAATCAACTGGAAGAACTGGTGGATCGCTTTCCGGAATCATCTTATGTTGATGATGCCTATTATGAGATGGGGCGTTCTTATGTGGCGCTGAATGATCTTACCTCAGCCATAAGAATGTACAAAACCATCAAGGAGCGGTATCCGCGAAGTAATTTTTCGAAGAAAGCAATGCTGCAACTGGGACTGGTTTATTACAACAGCGACGACCTGAATCAGTCTTTGGCTTTCTATAAGCGGGTGGTGAATGAGTTTCCGGGCACACCAGAGGCGGAAGATGCCTTGCTGGGAATCAGGAATATTTATCTTGATCGTAATGATGCGGATGGTTTTATTACTTATTCACGTCAGGTTGGCGGATTTGCCAGTATTGATGAGCGTCAGGAAGACTCCCTCTCGTATGTGACCGCAGAGAAACTCTATATGCAAAATAAGTGTTTGCAGGCGATCAATCAGTTTGAATCTTATTTGAGGAAATATCCAAACGGACGTTTTGCCGTGAATGCTCATTTCTACAAAGCCGATTGTCAGTTCCGTAATGAAGATTATGAAAATGCCCGTCAGTCATTTGAATTTGTGGCTTCCCGCCCGGGTAATATTTTCATGGAAGACGCCCTGATTGGCGTGGCACGAATAAGCTATCATCAGGAACGATTCGAGGATGCTTTGGGATATTATGAGCGGCTTGAGCTGGAAGCAGAGAAAGAGGAGAGTCGTCGTGAAGCTTTAATTGGCCAGATGCGTTGTCTTGGAAAACTTGGCGATCGTCCGGGGTATGTTACCCGGTTGGCAGAACGAGTGCTTGCAGATGCCAAAACATCGCCTGAAGTGGCTAGGGAGGCTCGTTATTTAAAAGCTAAAGCGCATACAGAACTGGGAGAGAAAGATCTGGCTTTTGAGGAGTTTCAGAAATTAAAAGTCAATCCCAGTTCACCCGAAGGGGCTGAAGCCCGTTACCGGGTGGCGGATATCTTGTTTCAACGCAATAATATTGATAAGTCGGAGGAAGAAATTTTTGATTTTGTGAATGTGGGAACGCCTCATCAATACTGGATTGCCCGTTGCTTCCTGCTGCTTGCAGATATTTATGAGAAACGCGGTGAATTGTTTCAGGCCCGTCAGTACATAGAAAGTTTGCTGGAAAACTATAAGGAAACGGACGATGATATTCGCGATCGTGCCAATAAGCGGCTGAAAGAACTTGAAAAGGCACAATCAGAATAACTTTGGTAAAGCAATAATGATTAATTGATCAGGAATATTAGCAAAGAACTTATGAAGACCATCAATATTTTTACCCTGTTTGCAATATTTTTTATAGCTGTTGGTATTAATGCACAGGAGCCTTTGAGTCAGGACGTAAGAGTTGTGCGTGAGTTTGATCCCACGGTGTCGGATGCTATGAAAATCAATAGTATGCCTGACAGGGAAGATACGCTGGAAATAAATCCGCAGTTCAACTACCGGGTGGTGGGTCAACCATTGTCAGGGACTCCACAGGTGGAGTCTTTAAGTGCTGCAAGGCTGGCTGGTCAGCGCAAAGGTGAACTCTATCCCTCCTATGTTCGTGCCGGTATGGGGAATTATGAAACCTTGTTTGGTGATATCTTTTACAATATTACCCGCAACGAGAAATTTGCTTTTGCATTGGCGCTGGGGCAGGAATCGTCTTGGGGCGATATTGAACTGGAAGATGGAACTTCATCGGATGCCCCTTTGCATAAAACCAATGGAGGACTCTATCTGCGTCACTTCTTTGATGATAAAACACTTGAGTTCGATATGGATTTTAACCGCCGGGCTTATGAATATTATGGGCTTCACACCATTGATGCCGCAGAAGGCTCAACGGTTTTTTATGAAACCGAAGACGGAAGTCTGACTCGGGGTAGTGCCCTTATTCCTGACAGGAAGCAGCGACAGACTGCCTTTGATGTGCATCTGGGCTTACTCGGACAACAATCGGATGTGGACGATACCCGTTATCATCTTGGACTTGACTACGGAGCTTTTGATAATTATACAGGGGTTGGTGAAAATCGTTTTTCTTTATGGGGCAATGTTAAGCTGCCATTTGGTGGACTGGCTTTGCATATGGATGGCGATGTCAGCTATAACCAGGTGAATGCACCAAAGGGAGAGAATGAGATGCCTGCACTTCTGACTTTTGAGGAAAGGGAGCAGATTTATGTAACGCTCAATCCCAAAATGGTTATCCCCGGGGAGAAGCTAAGTGTGGAAGTTGGTGTGAATGTAACAGGAGAATTCTCAGGAACGGAAGAGTTTTTTCTTTCACCTCATGTTTTGGGAGACCTGACCATTGCAGAAGGAATTGTTTCAACTTTTCTCGGAATGACCGGAGAAGTTCGTCCGGGGTTTTATCGCGACATGATGGAAGAAAATCCTTACCTGTCACCTGATGTTCTGGTGGAGACTGCTCATTCCAATATCCGGGGATTTGCCGGTGTGAAAGGTAACTTCAGCAGTGCCACCTCTTTTACTGCTCGTCTGGATTATGAATTTATTGAAAATGAGCATTTTTATGTGAACAGATTTTTTGGTCAGAATGCGACCTCCAATTATGGGATGAGCAATCTGTTTGATGTGGCTTACGACGATGTTACGTTACTTACACTAAGTGGTGAGTTGCTGGTACGCCCCGTCCGTGAACTTGACATTGTGCTCAAAGGGGCTTACTATGGCTGGGAGATGGATGTTTTGGCTCAGGCCTGGCACAAACCGGAAATGGAAATTGGCTTGCGGGCCGGATACCAGTTTAACGAAGAGTTGAGGCTGGATGCTGCTTTTAATCTGTATGGTGATCGAAAAGCATACAATCCAAATGAAGTCAACGGAGTGAAGATGCTTAAATCGGTTCCTGATTTTAATTTGGGTGGAAATTATCAATTAAATAAAAGAATGCATTTTTTTGCCAGAATTCAGAATATATTTGCAGCCAAGTATTATCAGTGGTCCGGTTACCCCATGCAGGGTATCAACTTTAGAGTGGGCGCGGGCTATTCGTTTTAATTTAATAGGTTAGTTGTTTGCATGCAAAAAGTTGTTTTTTTGTTAAAGTACAGGTTATTAAGGCTATATGATTCTCTAATCTTTAATCTTAGCCTTTTTAGTCCCCCTTGGGGGGATTTAGGGGGCTCCAATTATTAACAATAAAAATCTATATCGCTGTCGAAATGAGAAAATGGCGTACCGAAGATTCTGTCGAACTGTATAACATCAGTGGCTGGGGAATCAACTATTTTTCTGTAAATGAGAAAGGAAATGTTGTTGCAACACCTCGGGGCGAGGGAGTTGAGGTTGATTTAAAAGAACTGGTGGATGAACTGACGCTGAGAGACGTGGAAGCTCCCATGCTTGTTCGTTTTCCGGATATACTGGACAGTCGTATTGAAACAATGCAGAGTTGTTTCACAAAGGCTCGTAATGAGTATGAATTTAAGGGACAAAATTTTATCATCTACCCCATCAAGGTAAATCAGATGCGTCCGGTGGTGGAAGAGATTGTAGGGCATGGAAAGAAGGTTAATATCGGTCTGGAGGCAGGCTCAAAACCCGAATTGCATGCTGTTATTGCTACCAATACCGACAGCGACTCCCTGATCGTGTGTAATGGATATAAGGATGAAGCGTATATAGAACTCGCTCTGCTCGCCCAGAAAATGGGGCGGAGAATTTTTCTTGTGGTTGAAAAGCTGCATGAATTGAGGATGATCATCCGCATTGCCCGGCAGTTAAAGGTTAGACCCAATATAGGAATACGTATTAAACTTGCCAGTACTGGTAGTGGTAAGTGGGAAGATTCCGGAGGTGATGTGAGCAAGTTCGGACTTACTTCCAGTGAACTAATTGAAGCACTCGATTATCTGGAAGAACAAAAGATGAAAGATTGTCTGCGTCTGGTTCATTTTCATATTGGCAGTCAGGTCAACAAAATCCGCCGCATTAAGAGTGCCCTCAAAGAGGCGGCTCAGTTTTATGTGGAACTCTATAAGCTGGGATTCAGCGTGGAGTTTGTGGATATCGGAGGTGGACTGGGAGTCGATTATGACGGGACACGCTCCGCCAACAGCGAAAGCAGTATCAATTACAGCATTCAGGAATATGTGAACGATGCCGTTTATACCATGGTGGAAGCCAGCAACCGGCACGAAATACCACATCCCAATATTATTACAGAGTCAGGACGTTCGCTCACAGCGCATCATTCTGTGCTGATTTTTGAAGCACTCGAATCGACCTCGGTACCTCAGTGGGATGAAGAGGAAGAGGTTCAGGAAGATGACCATGAGTTGGTGAAGGATATGTATGCCCTTTGGGATACGCTGAATCAGCCACGTATGCTTGAAACATGGCATGATGCCCAGCAAATCAGAGAGGAAGCGTTGGACCGTTTTAGCTTTGGTTTGATTGATCTGCGTACACGTGCCCAGGTAGAGCGGCTTTTTTGGTCCGTGGCCCGCGAAGTACAGAGTATGGCCTCAAAACTGAAGCATATTCCTGATGAACTTTGGAATCTTCGTAAGCTTCTGGCGGACAAATATTTTTGTAATTTTTCGCTGTTTCAGTCGTTGCCCGACAGTTGGGCCATCGATCAGATATTTCCGGTGATGCCCATACACCGTCTGAACGAGAAACCCGAGCGCGTGGCTACCTTGCAGGATGCTACCTGCGACTCCGACGGAAAGATTGATAACTTTATATCTACACGCAATTTCTCTTACTACCTGCCGGTACATAAGTTGAAGAGGGGAGAATCTTACTACATCGGTGTGTTTCTTGTTGGGGCCTATCAGGAAATTTTGGGTGATATGCACAATCTTTTTGGAGACACCAATGCAGTGCATGTTTCCGTAAATGAAAATGGCTACAACATTGACCAGATTATTGATGGGGAAACGGTTGCCGAGGTATTGGAATACGTGCAGTACAGTCCTAAGAAAATGGTACGTGCAGTGGAAACCTGGGTGACGTCTTCGGTTAAGAAAGGCGTAATCTCAGCGGAAGAAGGAAAAGAATTCTTGTCCAATTACCGGTCAGGTTTGTATGGTTATACTTATTTGGAGTAAGAGATAGTATTTGCTATAAAACACCAACTACTGCGTTATTCTCATTTTTGAATCAGTCATTTATCAAAAAGTAAACTCCTTAAATTCAAAAACTTCGAAAGCCTTGTGTTTGGTGCTTTATTATCAAAGACTATAGTACATTAGTTTGCTTACCTGTATTAGATAGTTTCTGTCCATAAACTAAGCGTTTTTCACGTGTTTGAGCTAGAAAGTTCAAATTCAAGGCGTGTGAAAAATCTAAACCGCAGAATACTAATGTATTTGAGGATTTAGATTTTGAGCAACAACGCAGAAGTTGGACTTTATAGACAAACACTAGATAGGGCTGGGCGTATGGTGCACTGGAGAATGCGGGTGTCTCCTCCCGGATCAAATTAAGTACAGCGGGGTTTGGTGAAAATTTATTTTGTATCTTTAGAATATGAATTCCAAAGATCAACATATTGCAAATCTGATAAAGCAGCGGATTTTGACAAAAAATCCTGATGCTCAGGTGGTGTTGTTTGGTTCTCATGTCAGAGGACAGGCAACTGCAGATTCAGACTGGGATATTTTGATTTTGTTGAACGGGTTGAAGATAGGTCGGGAAACGGAGAAAGAATACAGAGAAGAATTGTTTGAGTTGGAGTTAGAAATAGGTGAACCTATTTCAATTTTTGTTTATTCGAAGAATGAATGGGAGTCCAAATTTTCGATGACTCCTGTCTACAATAATGTTAAAAAAGAGGGTGTTCTGCTGACATGACCGGAACTAAAGAAGACTACATTAACTATCGGATAGCAAAATCAAAAGAGATTTTCTCAGATGCGCATTTGTTGGCTGATAATCGGAGGTGGAATTCTTGTATTAGCAGACTTTATTATTCTTCTTTCTATCTTGCCAGTGTTTTGTATGTTTTTCTTTTTTGCATCCTGTATAAGAGTGAAATAACTTCCGACTAATTCGCATGCAATAACTTATTATTATTTTATTGTGATTCCTGTTCCATGCTCCTTTCATCATTCTTTGCGTTTTGTTATCTTTGCACTCACTTTTTTGGCTGTAAGCATTAGCTGAAAGTCAGTTAAAATAGTGTCTGTCTATAAACCAAGCGTTTTTCACGTGTTTGAAATAGAAAGTTCAAATTCAAGGCGTGTGAAAAGTCTAAACCGCAGAATACTAATGTATTTGAGGATTTAGATTTTGAGCAACAACGCAGAAATTGGACTTTATAGACAAACACTAAATAATCAAAACCGGAACAAATAAAATAATTCATCATAATGGGAATCGAACAGCAGATCAGGGAGGCCGTAGCCCGGGCCATAAACGAATTGTACGGGGCCGAATTTGACGCCAATAATGTGCCTCTGGAACTTACACGTAAAGATCAGAACGGAGATTTTACAGTGGTGGTCTTTCCTCTTTTGCGCATTTCACGCAAAAAACCCGAAGATACTGCCAACGATATCGGAGAATTCCTGAAAAAAGAGCTCTCTTCAATTTCCTCTTTTGAGGTAATCAAAGGGTTTCTGAATTTGTCACTGTCTCACTCCTACTGGCTTAATATTCTTGAGCAGGTGGTGGGTGATGAAAATTTCGGTTTTAACCGATCCGATGAAGAGAGTCCATTGATGATGATTGAATATTCATCACCCAATACCAATAAACCGCTCCACCTGGGGCATATTCGGAATAACCTGCTCGGATATTCTCTTTCCCGCATCGGAGCGGCGACTGGTAAAAAAGTAGTGAAAACCAACATCGTGAATGACCGGGGAATCCACATCTGCAAGTCGATGCTTGCCTGGAAGAAGTGGGGAGAAGGACAAACACCTGAGTCAACCGGGAAAAAAGGCGATCACCTGGTGGGAGATTTTTATGTAAAATTTGACCAGGAGTTAAAGAAGGAACTCAAAGCATTGCAGGAAGATGGTCTCTCCAAAGAAGAAGCTGAGAAGGAATCGAAGCTGATGCAGCAGGCACGTGAAATGTTGCTTGCCTGGGAAGCGGGTGACGAAGAAGTTGTCACCCTTTGGAAAAACATGAATGACTGGGTTTACGCTGGGTTTGATGAGACTTACAAAGCCCTCGGTGTTGATTTTGACAAAATATATTATGAGTCTCAGACTTATACTGTTGGTCGCGATATGGTCCTGCAGGGGCTGGAGAAAGGTTTGTTTTACCGGCGCGACGACAATAGTGTCTGGGCCGATTTATCTGAAAACGGACTGGATGAGAAGATTCTGCTTCGTTCTGACGGTACTTCTGTTTACATGACCCAGGACATCGGAACGGCCAAAATGCGTTTTGAAGATTACAAAATCGACAAGATGGTCTATGTAGTGGGAAATGAACAGGACTACCACTTCAAAGTACTTTCTATCCTGCTGGACCGTCTCGGTTTTGAGTGGGGAAAAGATCTGGTGCATTTTAGCTATGGAATGGTTGAGCTGCCCGAGGGCAAAATGAAATCGCGTGAAGGAACTGTTGTGGATGCCGATGATCTGGTAGCCGGAATGATTGATACTGCCAGGGAGATGTCCAAAGAGCTGGGCAAATTGGATGGATACACCGATGAGGAGGCAGAGCGGATCTATCGTACCATTGCTTTGGCTGCGCTCAAATACTTTATTCTGAAAGTAGATCCCAAAAAGAATATGACCTTTGATCCACGCGAATCGATTGATTTTAATGGCAATACAGGGCCTTTTATACAATATACCTATGCACGGGTTCAGTCTGTTTTCCGCAAAGCGGGAGAGAAGGGCATCGATACTTCTTTAAAAGTGGATGCTGATATGGCATTGACTGAGAAAGAGTCCGGTCTGATTAAGCTGATTGGGAATTTCCCCAACGTGGTTAACGATGCAGGAGAATCCTACAGTCCTGCCATTGTCGCCAACTATGTTTACGATCTGGCCAAAGAGTTTAACCAGTTTTACCACGAATCGCCCATCGTTTTTGAGGAAGATGCAGCCAAGCGGTCATTGCGTCTCACATTGAGTTATGCGGTGGGACAAACCATAAGACAGGCTATGTGGCTCATGGGTATTGATGTACCGGAAAGAATGTAATTATTACTGCTCTCCTGCAAGACATTGAAGCAGGGGAGCAATCTTTTTGCTTTTCGAAATTTCTTTTTTCTCTTTTATTTCTGCTCCTTACATTATCTTCAATTCGTTGTTCATCCTTTCGGATTGTTTATCCTTCAATTATTTGATAAATTGTTTCAGGATTTTTGCCAGGAGAGCAGTTTGATACTTAGGAATTTTCTCCGAAATAATTTTCTGAATCTGTTCCTCTTGTGCCATTGCAGGGACTTCACTATTTGCAATTTTTTCAATGTCTGTCAATGTGGCATGATCCAGAAACTGGTTAATGATTTCATTTAATTGTTCTGGTTTTGCGTCTTTGGGAGGTATCTGATTGGTCTCCTTGCTGTGTTCAGCGTCTGTAAGACAAATGTTTAGAAGTTCCCGCACGCTTGCTTTCACCGGATCTTCACTTCCTGCAGTATCACGAAGTGACCAGCTGTTGTAGTGATAGTCGGTGTTTTCCAGCTCTTTTACATATAAACTCTCTTTTCCGAACACTTTTTCAAGTACCAGCAAGGTGCCTTTTTTCCACGCCGACCAGTCAAAGCTTTTCTGGTCAAGTCGCTTCAGTCGTTCCTCTAAGAGCGCGTAATTGGCGGATTTGTTTGGGTTTTCTTCCATTTGTAAAAAGTGTGAGGTTGAAAATTGCGGAGAAAAATTTTCGTTTTTCTTCCGAAAACTTTTTCCGGTATTAAATTTAATATTTTATCCTGACTTTTGCATTCGTACATCCACTTTATACAATAAAAAAAGCCGGCACTTTACAGCACCGGCTTTTGTTTCGACAAATAATAATCAAATCAGGAATAAAATTATTGTGATACTTTTAAAATATCAGTAATCATTTTGGTGAGCTGTTCTTTCGGTACGTAGCCCAGTACAGCTCTTGGTTCTTCATTCATGGGAATAAAAACGATGGTAGGAAGACTGCGAATGCCAAAAGCGGCAGCCAGCTCCTTCGATTTTTCAGTATCTATCTTGTAAACCTGCAGTTTTCCTGAATATTCGCCCTGAATTTCTTCCAGAAGCGGGGATAGTTTACGACAGGGACCGCACCAGTCTGCATAAAAGTCTAATATGGCAGGCATGTCCCCCTTGTAATCCCAGTTGTTGTTATTTTCATAATCGAACACCTGAGCCACGAAGGCTGCTTTGTCTAATGTAATAACTCCACTTTCTGAAGTTTTTCCCTCTGCCGGCTCTGTGGCATTCATCTTTTGAATTCCGGCAAAAAACAATATTGCCGAAAAAAGAAATACTGATACTTTTTTCCTCATGTCTGAAAATCTCCTGTTTTTTTAAACCTGTTATATTCATGAATAAAACAGGTAAGAAAGCCGAAAATTACTTTTCTACTTTCAATACATCTTTAATAGCACGCTCAAAAGTGTCTTTTGGCAATGCGCCTTGTGCCATCTGGGGCTGTCCTTCGGTTGGAACGAAAAGCAATGAAGGAATACTCTGAATCCCGAACATTCCGGCAAGCTCTTGCTGAGCTTCAGTATCAATCTTATAAATATCCACTTTCCCGTCGTACTCTTCTGAAAGTTCTTCCAAAATAGGTGCTACCATTTTACATGGCTGACACCAGTCGGCATAAAAGTCTATAAGACAAGGCTTTTCACCTTCGAATTTCCAGTCTTTATTGTTTTCGAAATCAAAAACTTTCTCTTTAAACGTCTCTTTTGTCAAAAATTCAACCATAATTCTTGTGCTTTAAATATTGGTACAAAATTAATAATTCTCTCGATAAATTCAAAATATCTAAATTTGTAAATACATCCATACAATCCCCGTGCCAAAAAAAAAGAGTCTGGAGGTTGTAATGAAATAAGTTGACAGTTTTAAACGATGTGATTTTGTTCTTAAACAACTTGAAAATACTGCGAATAGCGGGCTATTTAATGTCTTTTCAAGGAAGTTTTAGGGCAAAAGAACAAGATTAAAGCGTCAGGTTATTTCGGCACAATCCCTTTGTCATCCCTTAGTCTTATTGGGATATAAATTGTAATTTTGTCACGTTCTTAACTGCACCTGCAATTTTGAAATTTTCAGGTTGGGCGTACTCAGACATTAGAACTTTCGGAGTGGGGTCAAAGTTTTTAAGAACCTTTAATTGATAAACATTCAAGTTACTAAGTTGTTTGAGTGTTTTCAACTTCTTATTAAATTAATTTTAATCTTACAATACCCTTTACGGGGATTTGAAGGCTTATGAAGAAACACTTAGAATCACCGGTTTTTAAAACTATTTCCAGGGTTGCTGACAGGAATGACAATGAGGCGTATGTCATTGGCGGTTTTGTCAGGGATCTTATTTTAAAGCGTCCGACAACGGATATTGATGTGGTTGTGGTAGGCAGCGGTATTGATCTTGCCAATGAGGTGGCAAGGGAACTGGGTGGTTTAAAGGTGAGCGTGTTTAAGAATTTCGGAACTGCCATGTTTAAGTACAAAGGCATGGACATTGAGTTTGTCGGAGCACGCAGGGAGTCGTATCAGCGCAACAGCCGCAAACCCATTGTGGAAGACGGAACACTGGAAGACGATCAGAATCGCCGTGATTTTACCATCAACGCTTTGGCGCTCTCTTTGAATGAGAAGAGTTTTGGAGAACTGGTGGATCCTTTTGGAGGGCTGAAAGACCTGGAAGAGGGAATTATTTGTACACCGCTGGATCCAATGGTCACTTTTTCTGATGATCCGCTGAGGATACTCCGTGCCATCCGGTTTGCTACTCAGTTGGGTTTCCGCATCGAAGATAAGACGTATGAAGGGATTTTGGCTCAAAAAGATCGTCTCAAAATAATATCAATGGAGCGGGTGGCCGAGGAGCTCAACAAAATAATGATGTCTGACCGGCCCTCTCTCGGATTTAAACTTTTGGAGAAAACAGGACTGCTCCCCGTTATCCTGCCCGAACTTCAGGATTTGAAAGGGGTGGAGAAAGTGAAAGGAGTTGGGCATAAAGACAATTTTTATCACACTCTCGAAGTCCTGGATCAGCTGGTTCCCTATTCCGATGATTTATGGCTCCGCTGGGCAGCATTGCTGCACGATATTGCCAAGCCCCGCACCAAGCGGTTTGATCCAAAACTTGGCTGGACTTTTCATGCGCACAATTTTGTGGGGATGAAAATGGTTCCAAAAATTTTTAAACGACTGCGGCTGCCACAGAACGAAAAAATGAAGTTTGTTCAGAAGATGGTGGAGCTCCACATGCGTCCAATCGTTCTGAGCGAAGATGAAGTGACCGATTCGGCCGTGCGTCGCCTTTTATTTGAAGCTGGTGACGATATAGACAGTCTGATGACACTTTGTGAGGCCGATATTACTTCCAAGAACGAAGTGAAAGTGCGTAAATTCCTCCGGAATTTTAAGATTGTGCGCCGGAAACTGAAAGAGATTGAAGAAAAGGATCGTGTAAGAAACTTCCAGCCACCGGTTTCAGGTGAAGAGATTATGGAAACTTTTAATCTGCCACCTTGTCAGACCGTAGGGGAAATTAAAGCTGCCATTAAGGAAGCCATCCTGGAAGGGGAGATTCACAACGATTATGAAGAAGCCCGGGCGTTTATGCTTAAGAAAGGGCAGGAGCTGGGGTTGGGAATTGAGAGTTCCGGGTTTTAATTAAGAGACAGTCTGGCAAATGCTTTCGAGACAGGTTATTTACATCTCAAACGGATGGATTTTGCCACCTCGAAAGTTAAAATATTCCTGCCAATCACGCGTGATAATTATTATTCATTGGATGAAGATGCCTAACTCAGAACACAAAACCCCGAACCCCGAACACAAAACACAAAACACAAAACTCTTGTACCAGGCGAACAAATTTTTTGCAGACAATCACTACAAACCTTTCTCCGAAGATACGGCTCCCATACTCATTGCGTGGCATCTTCAGACTCCTGAGAATGCCGGACACCTGCTTCGACTGGCTGCCAATGTGGGTTGTCGGTTGGTTTTGTTTGTAAAGAATGAAGAGGAAGTGACCTTTAAAACTTCCAAAATGAAATATGTGGCAGGTCAGGCAGCTAAAAATATTGACTGGCATTATTGTTTACCAGATGAGGTGGAGCAGCTGGTTCCTGCAGATTATACATTTTTCGCTCTCGAAACCTCCCCCGGTTCTTCTAATCTGTTTTCAGTAAAGCTGCCTGCCAAAATGGCTTTAATGGTGGGGAGTGAGCGTTCCGGAATTCCTTTAGGGGTAAATTTTCCTAATCAGCAGAATATTCATATCCCCATGCATGGAATGGTGAAGTCGATGAATGTTTCACATGCAGCCAGTGTCTGTTTGTTTGAGTGGGTGAGGCAGAGGGGCGGTTTCGAAATTTCTTCATCAGGATATACAGAATGAATTTCTTCGGTTTTTACTCTTTTGAAAAACGACTTACATCCCCCATATTACCTTTAGCTTTATCTTCTACTTTCATACCTCCTGAAAATTTGTACAATACAGATAGTTTAAAATTTCTGGATTCAGGAGAAAAGCGAATGTGCTTTGTTGTCCCTCCATAATAAAGGTGCTTTATCTCATCATCGGTGTCGAAGATGTTTTCAATATCCAGCGAAATAGTTAGGTTTTTATTTTTCAGGCCTGTATAAAATATCCCTAAATCCAGCGTTTCTTTCTTATCTATGGTATATTGCGGATGCTTTCTTTTTCCAATTAATTGTCCCCATGCATAAATAGAAAACCGATCATGGAATTCATATTGCAGAGAGACCTGAACCTTGTTGGAAAAAGATCCGTTTCTGTTTTTGAGAATATTAAAATCATTTTGACTTTTTGAGTACCAATGATAGGTGAATCGGGGTTCAATTTTTCCGCTTAAGGTTTTATCAAAAAATTCAAAAGGAATGCCGATACTTGCTGCAATATTGTGTTGATCTGCGTAATTGATGTAGCGGTATTCGGTCAATTCGTCTTCCAAATTAAAGGTAATTGTTCCAAATATGTCTTTATTAAGCTGGTAATGGCTAAAAATGTAGAAATATTGATGAAATATCTGATTCCAACCAAACCGGTATATTTTGATGGGTTTCACATCAACGGTTCCTGTGGATTGCAAAAATTCATTGACATACCGTTTGGCCGGTAATATTTTTTCATAATCGGGATATGAAATTCCTGATACCAATCCAAAGGATGTTTGATAGTTTTCTCCGTTATAAGTTGTGGTAATATGGGGAAACCAATTCCTGTAGTTTACATCAATTGTTCTGTCGTCCTCCCTTAGGATGAATTCATTATTGCTGAATTCTGCCCGAACTCCTACCTTGGCGCTCCATTTTTCTGAAAAGGAGTATTTTACTCTGAAATGACTTCCCAGAATGGCCTCTCTTCCGGTGAAATCACCGTTATCAATGGGAAACGATTGTTGACCTTGGGGTGTATAAGTGACCATGTCGTCTAATTTGCCCGATTTTGCAACGAGACCTGCATCAAACGTTGTTTTTCCTTCAGGATTATATTTAATATCAGCTCTGAAGGTATGTCGGTGTCCCACCATGGAGTAATCACTTTCAAAAGAGGTTAGATCATTCGTTTCGCCGAATTGATCGAAAGAGGACGAAGAACGCAATCCACCGTAGATGATTCCATAGGAAAGCTTTGTGGAAAATGGCAACGAGTCATTTGTCCGGTATTCAAGATGCGCTGACCACAAATCATCATGCAGATTTCCCTTGCTTATCTCTGTATAATGATTCTCTTCGGGAAGGTATGTACTTGTAGGTGTTTCACTGTTTTTATTTCCTTTTTCATAATAAACAAAAAAGTTGGCATTTAAGGTATTGTTTTTAAGTTGCCAGTTAAGGTTGGTCGTTGTTGTGAAAATGTTTGAGCGTGACTCAAAGGAGTTGAATAACCGGGTTTTGTTTCCGTTCTTATATAGAGTACTGTCTTCTGAAGTAGAATATTTATATGTATCGGCGTATGAGAGGCTGGTGTTGAAAACAAAGTTGTTTTTTTGAAATATGTAAAATCCCTGCATTCCTTCCTCTGTCTCTTTATTGTCGAAACGCTTAATATTTCCGGCAATGCTGGCATAATACCCATCAATATTTCTGGTTTTTGTCTGGATGTCGATAACAACTCCTGTTGATGCATCATAACCTGCAAGGTCCAGTGAATTTATGACAATATTCCGGATTGCATCGGACGGAAGAGATTTCAGAAAGTTTAAAACCTGTTCATCATTCATGTTCTGCTTTCTGCCATCGATGTAGATACTTGCTTTTTGACCATTGAATGAAATCCCCTGCCTGCTATTGGCCGTGACTCCTGGGAGTCTGTTCAGGATTTTTTGAATATCGGTAGATTGGAAGCCGGGGATTTTGGAAATATTCGCTATGATTTTTCCATCTTCCATACGTAACGGGAGTCTTCCGGCAGTGACCTCTACATCATCAATGACATATTGTTCCTGCTTCAATACCAGATTTTTAGTTTGAGATTCTTCTGATAGGGTGAGAGCGAGAGAGGTATCTGAATACGCAACATGAGAGGTGTGAAGTGTTATTCCTCCTGATGAAGAAGGGCTTTTTATAGATAATTGATATTCACCATCATTAGTAGAGATGGTGTATGCCAATAGCACACTATCCTCATTTGATGCAGAAATTAAAACGCCAGACAATGGTTGTTGGTCAGCGTCTGTGATACTTCCATAAATAGAATAAGTCTGGCTGAAAGATAGGAGTGGGACAAAACAGATGAAAAACAGGAAAAAGTTTCTTTGCATTGGTTTGGGTTAAGGTGTTGTTATGATTTTAATTAAAGCAGGAGCTTAATGTTTCCAAAGATTATAAAATATTCTTGTATTTGCAATTGGGCTTCTGTTGTGACTGGTTTTGTATGGTCTGTGAGTGTTTGGTAGAACTGGTGTTAAAGTTTTTTTACAGGAGGGTTTTTAACTTGTTTGATTTTCAATGTTACAATTCGGGAAAGTAATTAGTTTCTGTCCATAAAGCACCACTTGCGTCGTTACGCTTGCCGCCAAAATACTCATTTACGATTAGTAAACTCTGTTTTTGGTGGCTTGCGCCACCGCTAAAGCTTTAGGCGGCACGCGGTCACAAGCCTAGCAATTGGCACTTTCTGACTAGAAACAGGACTAAAAACTAATTGTGCTTAGTTTATGGACAGGCACTAATTAGAATGCTGTTTCTATGTGAGTAAGGAATTAAAGAAATTTTTCTTTTTTAACAGCAATTACAGAACCTTTTCTTTATTAATCTCTACTTTTGCGGCCAAGTTAGTTAACCAGAAAAACTCCTTAAGTATTTATGGCCTACATCCAAAACACCATGGTGATTCGTCGTGAGATTCTTGCGCGACTCACCCGGCTAATGAAAGAAGATCAGCTAATCGAAAAGATTGACCGCATCCCCCTGGAGATGGCTCCCAAAGAGAAAGGTGCTCAGCGAAGATGCTGCGTCCACAAAGAACGGGCAGTCATCAAATATAAAACTATGCCTTTGCTGGGCTTTAGTCCCGATGATGAAAATGATGAGCTGACTCCTCTTTCGGAGTATGCCGGTGTTGCACTTCAGCGCAAGGAGGCAAGCAATAGCAACACATTGACAGTGGTGGATGAGGCCTGTACAGGTTGTGTGAAGGTCAATTATGTTGTAAGTAATCTCTGTCGCGGGTGTGTGGCCCGTTCCTGTCAGATGAATTGTCCCAAAGATGCCATTATTATAAATGCTGCCGGAAAAGCGCAAATTGTGGAAGAAGATTGTATCAGTTGTGGAATCTGCCATAAAGCCTGTCCCTATCATGCCATTATATATGTCCCCGTTCCGTGTGAGGAAGCCTGTCCGGTAGGAGCTATCAAAAAGAATGAGCAGGGAGTGGAAGAGATTGATGAGGATAAATGCATCCTGTGTGGCAGATGTATCAATGCGTGTCCTTTTGGCTCCATATTCGAAATTTCTCAGGTGGTAGATGTGCTGAAGACCATAAAAGAGGGGGGCAACTTGACTGCCATGGTAGCTCCGGCCCTGCATGGTCAGTATGGGGTAAAACCCGGTCAGGTTATAAATGCCATCAAAGAAGTTGGTTTTGCCCATGTGGCAGAAGTGGCAGAAGGTGCCGACATAACGGCTCGTGAGGAAGCTGCTGAGTTTCGTGGGCGTCTGGAAGAGGGGTGTTCATTGATGACCACCTCCTGTTGTCCCAGTTATGTGGAGGCAGTCAACAAACACATTCCTGCCATGAAAAAGCTGGTGAGTGAAACACCATCACCGATGATTTTCTCAGCCCGTTTGGCCAAAGAGCGGTTCCCTGATTCTAAAACAGTATTTATTGGACCATGTGTTGCTAAGCGCAAGGAAGCTAAAGACTCAGGACTGGTAGACTATGTGCTGACCTTTGAAGAGCTGGATGCCATATTCGAAGGTATGGGCATCGATGTGAGAAAAATGCCTGAAGAAGCCGAACTGGTGAAAGTGCCGCGTGAAGCCCGTGGATTTGCAATGAGCAATGGGGTAACCAACGCAGTGAAAAAGGCAGGTGAGGATGTTTATATTAAAGAGGTGGTGATTAACGGGCTGGATAAAAAATCTCTGAATATGCTGAAAGCGTATGCCCGCGGAAAAGCTCCCGGGAATTTCATTGAGGTGATGGCTTGCGAGGGCGGCTGTCTTTCCGGCCCCTGTTCTATTGCTGACGACCGAAAGGGTAAAAAACAGTTCAATGAATCGCTTGATTCACTGTATGAGTAGGGATATCTGTACTATATCAACTTCTTTAATTAGGTTAGAGTAAGTTTTTTCTGATTAAAATAAATTAGCAACTTGCTGTTAATTGGGATTTTTTAGGCCTGAAGATCTTTTTCTATTTAAAAGGAGCGTTGGCCTGTCCGCTTTCCGGGCCGGCGGTTGGCGGAAAACCAAAATGGGCGACTTATAAGGCCTTGTGCAATGGCCGGAAATTTTGGCTTTCGAGGGCTGATAGGTTTAAGCGGACTAGTCTTTTTGGGTTCCTTTTTGGGGCAATGCCAAAAAGAACATTAATTAATGAAGAACTAAAAGGGGGGAGTGATTTATATTGATTGAATTGAGTGTGGCCCAATGTGGAGGTTGCAGTCCATAAAAAATAATTGTTTTGTTGATGAAATACAGGTCTCACGTATTTCATTACTCTGCCGATTTGTCACCCGAATTATGACACGATTCGGGTGTTTTTGTATCCTGTTGTGTCAGAATTACATCTTTTTCCGATGAAAGTGGATTGGCACAGGCTTTGATTTAGAAGATGCAGATTTTGAAAATATTTAGAACGAAAAAATAAATTACACAATGGGAAAAATAATTGGAATTGACTTAGGTACAACCAACTCATGTGTTTCAGTGATGGAAGGTAACGAGGCTGTTGTAATACCCAACAGTGAAGGTAAGCGTACCACACCGTCGATTGTTGCATTTGTCGAGAATGGTGAACGTAAGGTAGGTGATCCGGCTAAACGTCAGGCCATCACCAACCCCGAGAAAACAATATATTCTATTAAGCGCTTCATGGGCGATCTGTATGATGATATCCCCAATGAAGTAAAGAGAGTTTCTTACAAGGTAGTAAAGGGCGAGAACAATACTCCCCGCGTACAGATTGATGACCGTCAATATACCCCTCAGGAAATTTCGGCAATGGTGCTTCAGAAAATGAAGAAAACTGCTGAAGATTACCTGGGACAGGAGGTTACAGAGGCTGTGGTTACGGTTCCTGCCTACTTTAATGACTCGCAGCGGCAGGCAACCAAAGAGGCTGGTGAAATTGCCGGACTGAAAGTTCGCCGTATCATCAACGAGCCTACTGCCGCTTCGTTGGCTTACGGACTTGACAAAAAAGGTCAGGACATGAAAGTGGCCGTTTTCGACCTTGGTGGTGGTACTTTCGATATCAGTATTCTTGAGTTGGGTGATGGCGTTTTTGAAGTGAAATCTACCAATGGTGATACCCACCTGGGTGGTGACGACTTCGACGATGTAATTATGAACTGGCTGGCTGATGAGTTCCAGAGTGACGAAGGTGTGGATCTGAGAAAAGATCCTATGGCACTTCAGCGCCTGAAAGATGCTGCAGAAAAGGCCAAAATTGAGCTGTCAAGTTCAGGTAGCACAGAAATCAACCTGCCATATATTATGCCGGTAGATGGTGTACCCAAGCACCTTGTGAAAACTTTGTCACGTTCAAAGTTTGATCAGCTGACTGAAAACCTTGTACAACGTACTCTGGAGCCTTGTAAAATGGCATTGAAAGATGCCGGAATGACTGCTTCCGACGTGGATGAGGTGATTTTGGTGGGTGGTTCTACCCGTATCCCTGCTATTCAGAAGGTTGTTGAGGACTTTTTTGGTAAGAAGGCTTCCAAAGGTGTGAACCCCGACGAGGTAGTTGCTGTTGGTGCAGCTATTCAGGGTGGTGTTCTTACCGGTGAGGTAAAAGACGTGTTGCTGCTTGACGTGACTCCGCTGTCACTGGGTATCGAGACGATGGGTGGTGTGATGACCAAATTGATTGAGTCTAACACAACCATTCCGACTAAAAAGTCAGAAACCTTTACCACAGCTGCTGATAACCAGCCGTCTGTAGAGATTCACGTATTGCAGGGTGAGCGCCCCATGGCTAAAGACAACAAGACCATTGGCCGTTTCCACTTAGATGGTATTCCACCAGCACCTCGCGGTACGCCTCAGGTTGAAGTGACTTTTGATATCGATGCCAACGGTATCCTGCATGTTCGTGCTAAAGATAAGGCGACAGGGAAAGAACAAAGCATCCGTATTGAAGCTTCTTCAGGATTGTCGGAGGACGAAATCAAGCGTATGAAGGAAGAGGCTGATGCCAATGCTGAAACAGATAAGCAGGCCAAGGAGAAAATTGACAAACTCAATGCTGCTGACAGTTTGATTTTCCAGACTGAAAAGCAAATGAAAGAGTTTGGAGATAAGATTCCTGCCGAAAAGAAAAAGCCTATTGAAGATGCTTTGGCCAAACTGAAAGAAGCTCATAAGAGTCAGGATGTTGCTGCCATTGATAAGGCTACCGAGGAACTGAATACTGTTTTCCAGGCTGCATCGCAGGAGATGTACAATGCCAGTCAGGAAGCTCAGGGTGGTCAGCAGCCCGGCGGTGAACAACAGCCAGGTGGTGATCAGTCAGGTAAAAAAGGCGGTGACGATGATGAGGTGACCGACGTTGACTTTGAAGAAGTCAAATAATCCCCACATATATCTCAATGTTTTTGAGAGCTGTTTTAATCAAAAAAAGGCTGTCCGTTGGGCAGCCTTTTTTTGTTCCCATTCATTGCAACGCCATTGCTGCTAAACTGTCCTCCGGCCGGGCCGGACCATCATGAAATGGGAAAATCAAACAGTAATTTACTCCACCTATAAATGGAAGAATATATTGTCATGCCAAAAATCCAGCCTCAGTGAAAAAAGGAACTCAACTCTCAATTCTCAACCCTCATAAACACTGCCCCAAGCTCCAAGCTCCAACCCCTATGCCCTAAGCTCCAAGCTCTTTTTTAGTTTTTTATTCAGGAACAATTAATACTTTTGTGTCAGCAAGACTTCATTTGCACAATAATTGTAATTGGATTAGAAAAACAAGGATATGATTCGTCAATTATTAATAGCTTCTTTTATACTGCTGATGTTTCAGTCAGTTCATGCTCAGGTAGGACTTTTTGAGAAACCGGAGGCCGTTCAGACAAAGGAAGAGAGAGAACAGAAATATGAAAACCTTCGTGATGAAAAAGGACGGCGGCAGGGCAACTGGATGCGCTATCATCCCAATGGTACCCCGGCGTACAAAGCCCGCTTTGTTGATGACCAACCGGTGGATACGTTGATCAGGTACTACAAGAATGGGAATAAGTATGTGGAGATTGTGTTTGATGAAAACACCAATCGGGGAAAAGGGAAATTCTACTCTGAAGGCGGAAATCTGCTGGGCGAAGGATTTTACCTTAATATGCAAAAGGATAGTGTATGGCATTTCTACGATATGGAGGGCAACCTGAAAGCCAAAGAAGAATTTCAGTTTGATGAAAAAGCCGGAAAATCCGAAATCTATTTCGATTCCGGAGAACTTGCCGCTGAAGTGACCTATGAGAAGGGAGAGAAACAGGGAACAGAGAAGCGTTATTATCCCGATGGTAGACTTCGTGTAAAGATTAGTTACAACAATGGCGATTTGCACGGACCATACTCCGTCTATTTTGAAAATGGACAGAAAGAGATTGATGGTTTTTATAAAAATAATCTGCGCGACAGTACCTGGGTCTTTTATGATGCGTTGGGGAGAAAGAGTTTTACATTGCTCTACGAAGAGGGAATTGTTCAAAATGAACATCTCCTGACAGAGAAGGAAATGAAAGAGTTTCAGCGTTATGAGGAGAATCGGAAAAAATTGAAAGATCCGGAGAATTTTATGGGTAATCCGGAAGAGTATATGCGCTAAGAAAAAAAGAGTATGGGCCAGGAAGCCATCACTTTATTTCAGTTAAATCAGAAAATCAAGGGTGTTCTCGATGATGCCATGATGCATTCAATCTGGGTAAAGGCCGAGATTGGCGAATTGAGAGTCAATCGTACCGGCCATTGTTACCTCGATTTAATTGAGAAAGATGATGCCGGTGATCAATTGGTGGCACGTTCGCGTGCTATGATTTGGGCCCGGAATTACCGTATGCTTAAGGCTTATTTTGAATCCTCTACCGGTCAGGTGTTAAGTAGTGGACTCAAAGTTCTTGTGAAGGTGACGGTTCAGTTTCAGGAGGTTTTTGGGTTAAGTCTGATCATCACAGACATAGATCCTTCTTACACAATGGGAGATCTTGCCCGAAAAAGGAGAGAAGTGTTGATGCGCCTCGAAGAGGAAGGTGTTTTGGAGATGAATAAGGACCTGGAACTTCCCGCAGTCATCCAGAAAATTGCCATTATTTCTTCTCCTACAGCAGCCGGGTATGGTGATTTTATTAATCAGCTGGAGAGTAACCCTTACGGGATAAAGTTTTATCATCACCTGTTTCCTGCAGTGATGCAGGGAGAACGTGCCGAGCAATCTATTGCGGAAGCTTTTGACCGGATTTTTAATTACATTGATTTTTTCGATGCAGTAGTGCTCATCAGAGGGGGAGGGGCAACCATTGACCTGTTGTGTTTTGACAGTTACTGGGTGGCTTATCATATAGCCCAGTTTCCATTGCCTGTGCTTACCGGTATCGGTCATGAAAGAGATGAATCGGTGGCCGATCTGGTGGCCAATACGTCATTGAAGACACCGACGGCCGTTGCAGCGTTTCTCATTGAAAAGGCCGGAGAATTTCTGGCTGTGGTGGATGATAAGGCACTGCAGGTAGCAGAAGTGGCCAGAGATTTAATTCAGGCTGAAAAGCAGCGGGCTGAGCATATTGCTGCCTCTTATGTTCCTAATGTGAAAATGGACCTGCAGCGGCGAACCAATACATTGGAGCGGTTGGTAGGGAAATTGCCGGTGATGGCGTCCCGGAGGATAGGAATTGAGAACAATCTGCTGGCCCGGTTGAAGGAAAAGATCTTTGATTACGGAGGACAAATGGTAAAACAGCAAAGAATTGCGTTGCATCATTATCAACAGAGTCTGCTTTCTTTGCCCGGACGGAGGTTTGCTGCTGAAGAAAAAAGAATTAATTATCTGGAGAATGCTTCCAGACTTAACGATCCGGAAAAATTATTGAAGAAAGGGTATTCCCTGACTTATGCCGGTGGAAAACTGGTAAAAAGTGCGGCGGAAATGAATCCCGGAGATACGGTTAATACGAGGTTTTACGATGGGGAATTGACCGGAAAAGTGGAGAAGGTAAGACTGAACAAAAAGTAATTAATACAATTGATAATGGCACAGAAAAAACTGACTTATAATCAGGCACTTTCCGAGATTGAAGAAATTCTCGAAAAAATGGAAAATGAAGAACTTGATGTTGATGAATTGTCAGAAAAAGTTAAACGGGTATCCGAATTGGTGCGCTTTTGTCGCAATAAATTAAAAAACACAGAAGAGGAGGTGGAGAAAGTCCTCAAAGAGATGGAGGAATAGAACACCGGATTAAAGAAAGTCCGACTGAAAATTAAACGGTAACAGCCAGCTTGCCTTTTCAATTCTGATGATTTTTTTCTTTCCTGCCATCAGAACAACGAATGGTTGTTTGAATCGTTTCTCCCATTCCACAAAAACCTGGCGGCAGCTGCCACACGGAGGGACAGGCTCGTCAAGTGGTTGTTTGTTGCGCAATGCTGTTACTGCGATGGCTTTAACGGCCGTGTCAGGATATTGCGAAGATGCATAAAACAATGCGACTCTTTCGGCACATAGTCCTGATGGATACGCAGCATTTTCCTGGTTACTTCCTGTGACAATTATGCCGTTTTCAAGAAGTACTGCCGCACCAACACTGAAATTTGAATATACTGCGTAAGCATCTTTGGCTATTTCTTCTGCCTTCTCTACAAGTTCTTTTTCCCGGATGTTAAGTGCGGAGGATGATTCAAACTCTTCGAATGGGAAATTAAAGCTTTGAGGTGTTTTTAAAGACATAAAGTTTTTTCTTAAAAGTAGTAGTTTTTGCCCAACACACCAAGAGATGTTTTTCATAATAATTTGTGCCCGGCAATGGGATTGAATATGAAAGGGGAAAAGCAATGCTATGCCGGACACCAATGTAAAAGAATTAAGAGTTCCCCTCTCCCTCTCTTAAAAATGGTTCATTATAATAATGCGTCCCCCAAAAGTTTATCACGATGGTTCAGGAGACAAAACTGATTTAAGGCATTTCTTGTCTTTTTTATTCATGAAACTACTTCAAGAAGTGTGGATGACACCTTAAAAACATATTTTGTATGGATGAAACGAGCATGGAAGGGATGCTATAAACAGCAATGTATAAAATCTTTACATGCGAGTGCTGTCGGGCCAATAACTTAGACTAATTTTATACTGATGAATGTTTTTATATATTTGTTGCTATTATTTTTTTGGAAACAATAGTCCTTTCAAGGGTTTACGAAATTTATTGATCATGTCGTTAAGAGTATTTTTGAGTTGCTTATTATTCTTATTCTTTTTTTCTGGTTTGTCCGGACAATCTTCTTCCCGTCTCTCACCTCAGGACTATATCGAGAAATATAATGAATGGGCTGTAATGAATATGACACGAACCGGCGTTCCGGCTAGTATTACCCTGGCACAGGGGATGCTCGAATCGGGCAATGGCAACAGCCGGCTTGCTGTGGAAGCCAATAACCATTTTGGGATTAAGTGCCATGAGTGGACCGGCGAGAAAGTTTATCACCACGATGACAGAAGAAATGAATGTTTCAGGAAATACAACTCTGTTTATGATTCTTATGCTGATCATGCAAAATTTCTGACCGGGCGCTCACGGTATGCATCTCTTTTTGAATTAGACGCAACCGATTATAAAGGTTGGTCCAAAGGCTTGAAGAAAGCAGGTTATGCCACTGATCCCAATTATGCCAAGCGACTTATTGATCTTATTGAAAAATATCAGTTGTATTTGTTTGATGAGGAGGGTGGCAGTCAGACAACCTGGAGAAGAACTGCTGAAAGAGGAACTTCGGCAGGAACTCATGAGATTGACCCCTTTTCCAGGCATGAGGTACACTTCAACAACGGGGTGAAGTACGTGAACGTTAAACCTTCCGATACGTTTTCCGGAATTGCCGAAGAGTTTGGGCTCAGAGACTGGGAGTTGCCACGATATAATGATTTGGGTGCCGAACGCGGAAAGGTGACTGATTATAAGTATCTCTACATTCAGCCTAAAAGAAAGAATGGGCATCCCAATCATAAATCACATCTGGTACGTGAAAATGAAACCATGTTTGAGATTTCTCAAATTTATGGAGTCAAAATGAAAAGTCTCTATAAAATTAATGGAATGCCCGAGGGGAAAGAACCACGACCGGGGGACAGGATTAAATTGCGATAGCTTTTGTAGAGCAAATATTGTGATTTATTGAACAAATCTACTCCCAAATGGTTATCTAAATATATAAATAGATAACCTTTAAATGAAATTAGAATATGGGACGAATCAACATTCACCGAACCAAAGAGATTAAAGCAGAGATTGCCGAGAATCCGCAGAATGCACGAGAAATTATTGACTCAGAGGACGTTCTTGGGATTTGCGTAACGGATGATAAGGGCTATTATACGCATGTGAACCCACGGTACAATGAGATTTACGGTTATGAACCGGGAGAACTCCAGGGAAAACACTTTACTTCGGTTGTCCCCACTGAAATGCATGAGAAGTTACAAACGGCTCATGATATGTTTATCAAAAATGAGTATGAGATTGTCAGATACTGGGATGTGGTAAATAAACGTGGGGAGACTATTAAAATTCAGGCTGCAGCGGCTTTTTTCAACAATATTTTTAATAATCAGGGCAAGGGCCATAAAGTAACTTTTGTTTACCATGATGAAGAATAAAGAAAATTGGGGTAGAGAAATTTCTCTGCCCCAATTCTTTTATTCAAATCTTGCTCCGGCTTCCAATTTATGACCTCTGAGAAAATCTTCAGTTTTCATTCGTTTTTTTCCTGCTACCTGGAGTTCATGGATTTTTAAAGCTCCATTGGTCGTTCCTGCCAGAATGAGTTTCTTGTTATCGCTGTATATTTCTCCGGCTTTTAATCCGTCGGAGTCGTTTTCTTCTGTTTCAAAAATTTTAACTGATGTTATAGTGCCATCAGGCAATATCATGTCTGTCCATGCTGCCGGGTAAGGGCTGAGTCCTCTTATCAGATTATGAATCTTTTCACTTTCGGTATTCCAGTCAATGCGACAATCTTCTTTGAATATTTTTGGTGCCGGTTTTAATTCTTTTTGTGGCTGGGGGACCGGTTTTATATTGTCCGAAGCTACAGCTTCCACTGTTTTAACAACCAGTCGGGCGCCAACCTCCATTAACTTATCGTGAACTGTTCCGGCATTGTCATTTTTTGAAATGGAAACTTCTTCCTGAAAAATAATGTCCCCTGTATCTATTTCATGCTTTAGAAAGAAAGTGGTCACTCCGGTTTTCTTTTCTCCATTGATCACTGCCCAGTTGATTGGTGCAGCTCCCCTGTATGCAGGCAGGAGGGAAGCATGAAGGTTAAAAGTGCCTTTGGGGGGCATATTCCAGACGACCTCAGGCAACATTCTGAAGGCAACGACAACCTGCAGGTCGGCTTGCAATGACTTCAACTCTTCCAGAAATCCTGGATCTTTAAGTTTTTCTGGTTGCAGAACAGTTAATCCGTTTTCTACAGCAAAATCTTTTACCGGTGAAGGTTTTAATTTCCTTCCTCTGCCTGCTGGTTTGTCGGGTGCTGTGATGACACCTGCAATATTGGCTCCGGCATTCAGCAATGCTTTAAGACTCTCCGTTGCAAAGTCCGGAGTTCCCATGAATACGATTCTTAAATTCTGCATAGGTTCTGTGTTTTGAACAAAAGTACGAAAAATATCGCGGCTCTTCCCGGGCTTAAAAAGTGGGATAAAAAAATGCCGGCTAAAGCCGGCATTGTATAATATTTTGAGGGATGATCTTGTGTAAGTAATCAGCCATTCATTGAGCCTCTTCTCATTCTCCGGATTAGAATTTCCTAAGAATCTTTCTTTCAATTTACTATTCGCTACTGACTATCAATTGATTGCTATAAATTACTTCTTCTTTTTAAAATTAGCCGGATGATCCATGTATTTGAAAAATTTGAGGTTATGTCCCATTCGCTCTTTCTTTGTATGCATATAGAACTCGTTGTAGGGGTTGGGTTCCACTTCAATGGGTATGTTTTCTACAATGGTCAGTCCGTACCCTTCCAGTCCTATGCGTTTGATGGGATTGTTGGTCATCAGACGCATTTTTTTTACTCCAAGTTCCCTGAGTATTTGTGCTCCAACGCCATAATCGCGTTCGTCGGCTTCAAATCCAAGGTCGGTATTGGCATCCACCGTATCGCGTCCCTCTTCCTGAAGTTTGTAGGCTTTTATTTTATTCATCAGTCCAATGCCCCGGCCCTCCTGATTCATATATACAATAACTCCTTTACCTTCTTTTTCTATG
This sequence comes from Marinilabilia salmonicolor JCM 21150, assembly GCF_000259075.1. Taxonomy (GTDB): domain Bacteria; phylum Bacteroidota; class Bacteroidia; order Bacteroidales; family Marinilabiliaceae; genus Marinilabilia; species Marinilabilia salmonicolor. The sequence continues at coordinate 38,203 of NZ_AJKI01000056.1, read as the reverse complement.
GTTTCCATAGCTTTTTGGAGTTGTTCACCACATTCACACCTCAAGGATCCGAAGATGTCACCGGTGGCGCACGAAGAGTGAACTCTCACCAAAATGGGCTCATCTTCATCCCAGGTGCCTTTAATCAGGGCCATGTGCTCCAATCCGTTGGACTTTTGTTTGAAGGGGATGAATTGGAAGTCTCCGTGAGCTGTGGGTAAATGAACTTCCACTCCTTTTACTATCAGACTTTCTTTTTGAAGGCGATAAGTTATCAGATCTTTTATGGTGATGATTTTCAGATCAAATTTTTTGGCAATTTCCATTAATTGTGGAAGCCGTGCCATGGAACCGTCATCATTCATTATTTCTACCAGCACTCCTGAAGGGGAGAGTTCTGCTAATCTTGCCAGATCAACAGCCGCTTCGGTATGTCCTGACCGTCGAAGCACTCCTTTTTCCTTTGCTTTGAGCGGAAAAATATGCCCCGGTCTGCCCAAATCTTCCGGTTTGGTGGCAGGATCGCTCAGTGCTTTTATTGTTTTTGCTCTGTCGGTAGCAGAGATGCCTGTAGTGCATCCGTTTCCCAATAAATCAACAGAAACTGTAAACGGGGTGGCGTGAAGTGAAGTATTCTTTCCTACCATTAACTCCAGTTCCAGTTCATCACAACGCTCTTCCAGCAAGGGTGCACAGATAAGGCCACGACCATGCTTGGCCATGAAGTTTACCTTTTCGGGTGTTATTAGTTCGGCAGAGGTTATGAAATCTCCTTCGTTTTCGCGGTCCTCATCATCCACCACAATAACCAGTTCCCCTTTGCGGAATGCTTCTATGGCTTCATCGATTGTATTTAGTTGAATTTCGGAAGTGTTGCCCATGGCTTTGAATAATTGTCATTTAAAGATTACAAAATTACACAAATAATTATCAGCCACAATGCCGGATGTCATTTAACCCAGATAATGAAGTGTAAAAAAAGCTAAGAGATATTTTTATTCCGGAACTAATCCCATTTCTTTTTTCGTTTAAACCTGGCCAGGAATTTCTGAAAGAAAATTACGTAGGCATCAGAATTCATAATGGCTGAATCGGTGGCTGATTTATAGGTCAAAAATACGCCCAGTGGCAGCAGTATGGCCGATGAAAGCCACATTCCCTGATATACCAGCCACACTCCTTCGCGGGCCAGTTTGGCTCCCATGGTATCGATAATGTAATAAGCGACAAAGAAAAGAACAGATATTACCACCGGCATTCCGAGCCCTCCTTTACGAATGATGGCTCCCAGCGGGGCTCCGATAAAGAAAAATATCAAACAGGCAAAAGGCAGGGTGAACTTTCGGTGCATCTCCATTTTGTGTCTGCGTAAGTTGGTGTCCTGGCGTTCGATAAATTTCATGCGTTCATCAATCGTGCTTTTGGTATTTCTGGCCTGACGCAATGCCATATCATATACCATTTGTTGCCGGCTGTTGCTAAGTTCTTGAAAGACACTGTCAATATTTATTGCTGCTGTGGAGTCTATTTCCGAAAAATCCCGATTATTGCCCGGATTGGTGGATGTTTTACGTGTTTTATGCCTGACTTTGGAGAAGTAGAAGGAGCGGGAACGTGATTCCAGATTATTTACAAACTTATCTTTTTCTCCGTTTATGGAATCCAGATCGTGGTTGATCTGGTCCAGTGTTTTCATGCGGTCACTGTGCTTGAAGAGGTTCTCGTCTGTCTTGGAGAAGTCGAAACCTTTCAATGGAATAATGGCGGTCTGGGTTTCAAAATCGTCGGTCCGGAACAGATGGTCCTGTTTCTTGCGACTGTTTTTTTCGAGTCCTACTTTTTCATCGTATCGTACTCCATTGTAAAGAATCAGTTTCAGAAATTTTTTGTCGTCCGACATGAGGAGTTTTCCGGAGTCGGCAAGTGTAACATTGCTGTTACGGGCGTAACGATCCCGATGGTCGTAGATCATAACATCGTAAAGCATATTTTTCGAAGGGTCTTTTTTCTTCACTTTAATGCTGAAGTCATCAACTCCCTGATAGAATACATTTTCTTTGATGTCCAGCTCCAGGCGGGTCTCTTTGATTCCGTGAAGAATAGATACCAGTTTCAGGTTGGCAACCGGTAAAACATTGTTGGAGAATTTATATGCTCCAAACGATGTCAGGAAAGTAAGGATAATCAGTGGGAGCATAATCCTGGGTAAGGAGATGCCTGCTGATTTGAGAGCTGTCAGCTCATAATTCTCTCCAAGGTTTCCAAAAGTCATCAACGATGCCAATAGGATGGCCAACGGAAGCGCCATGGGTACCACCTGAAGAGAAGCATAAAACAATAGCTCCGACAATACATGCCATTCCAGTCCTTTTCCCACCAAATCATCTACGTACCGCCATAGAAACTGCATGACCAGTATAAACATGGAAATAAAAAAAGTCATCAGCAACGGGCCGAGATAACTTTTGAGAATAAACAGGTGGACTTTCTTCATCTGTGTTTACTTGTGTACTTTTTGAATACTTGTAACGGGTTGGGATAAATAATTTTTAGCCCTCCCCAAATGTAAAAGCAAAAAAAAAGCATTCAAAATATGTACCACATTTTGAATGCAAAGTTAATGAAACAAGTAGTATTTTTCAGCCTGCTTTGTAGATAATTTGAATACAAGTCTTCTATTCTCAGAGATTCTTCCAAATCGTTGAAGAACAGGTTGGGTTTATCAAACACAATCAGGAAAACTACTTAGAGTCTGTCCATAAAGTACCATTTGCTTCGTTATGCTTGCCGCCAAAATACTTATTTACCCAAGTAAACTCCGTTTTTGGCGGCTTCGCAAGGCTTGCAACTGGCACTTTCTGACCAGACACATGACTAAAAACAAACATTGCTTAGTTTATGGAAAGGCACTACTTAGAAGCGGTCCATAAACTAAGCGTTTTTCGCGTGTTTGAAATAGAAAGTTCAAATTCAAGGCGTGTGAGAAGTCTAAACTGCAGAATGCTAATGTGTTTGAGGATTTAGATTTTGAGCAACAATGCTGTATAGACAAATACTACTTAATAACAGAGGTAAAAGTCGTAATGCTCCTCTTTTATGTTGTTGTTCGATAAGTTGTTAAGTCAGGATGAACCCAGTCCGTGTTTCAAAACATCTACTTGTTGATCCCAAAGCTCAATGGTGTCTTCTTTATCTTCGGGCTCCACATTGTCGGTGATAATCAGCGCCACATCTCCGGTAAGTTCATCCACATTGATGTCGAATTCAAACCAGATGTCTTCCATCCCTTCATCCAACCACTGATACCTGACCATTTTGTTTTCTTTGCGCAGGGTTTGTTCGGCTTGTTGTTCACTTCCTTCCCATATAAATGTAAAAATTTTTCCTTTTACATTTACATTGTCGGCAAACCACTCTGAAAGGCCACTGGGGGTGGCCAGCCGGTTGAAAAGAATTGCCGGCGAGGTGTTGAGAATGTACTCAAGCTCAATTTTTTCTAAATTGTCTGCCATCGTAAATATAATTTTGGTTTTCTGGTTACAATATAGTGGAATTATCCATAAAAAAAAATTGGAGTGGGTCTATTCCGCTTAAGATGCATCTGATTTCTTCTCCTCCCATGTTTTTACCAGTCCGGCATATTTACCTCCCTGACTGACAAGTTCATCGTGGTTGCCGCGTTCAATGATTTGGCCTTGTTCCAGAACCAGAATCTGATCACTGTGCTTGATGGTACTTAGCCGGTGTGCTACGGCAATGACCGTGCGTGAGGAGAAAATATTTTCTATGGCTTTCTGGATGTAGTTTTCTGTCAGAGAGTCAACCGCACTGGTAGCCTCATCCAGAATGATGAGTTCATTGTTTCCACTGATGGCACGGGCAAATGAGATGAGCTGGCCCTGCCCTTTGGAAAGGTTGTCGCCATTGTCCTGAATGACATACTCCATTTTTCCGGGTAACTGATTGATAAAGTGATCAGCATAAACAAAAGAGGCTGCTTTCCGGATGTCTTCTTCTGTCAGGTATTCACGGCCCAGAGCGATGTTGAACCGGATGGAGTCGTTGAACATAAAGATGTCCTGTTGCATCAGCGACATCATATTCCTGATTTCTGCCAGGGGAATATCTTTCAGCTCTTTACCGTTTATTTTGATGGACCCGCGGTACCCGGTATAAGTCTTGGTTAGCAGTCGGATAATGGTGGACTTACCTGATCCGGTAGTGCCAACCAGCGCAATTCGGTCGCCTTTCCGGAGGGTAAATGAGATGTTCTTTAGTACATCGGGAGCATCTTCAGTGTAGCGGAATGAAACATTCTCAAAACGTATTTCCTTTAGTTCAGAGGGTGCTTCTTTTCCTGTTTCCTTACCATCCTCTTCTGTTTCCTGTTCAAAAAGGTGACTGATGTGGTCTAACGCCGAAAGGGCCCTCTGAATAGTTGATATTTGCTGGGCAAACTGTCGTACAGGAATGAACAAACGCCCAAGAGTGGTAATGAAAACCACCAGGACTCCCATAGTGTAGCCGTAGTCCCACACCTGAATGGCGCCGTAAAACAACACCATTGCTGTGGCCACCGAGGTGATGCCTTCCACAATGGAGTACAATGCCGAATCGTAAACATTGGAGCGATTCTGGGCATTGCAATAAGTTTGGTTGAGGTTGTTGTATTTGTCCCAAGCTTCATTCTCCGCATTGTAAAGCTGAATGGTTTTCATTCCGTTCAGCGATTCCTGAAGATAAGCGGCTGATTTGGCCAGACTTGTGCGCGATTCATCGAAGGCTGCTCTTATTTTTCTTCGCAGATATCGCATTACCAGAACAATTAATGGCACTACTATTAGTAAAACCAACGTTAAACGCCAGTTGAGGTAAAACAGGTAACCAATCAGGGCGGTTGTTTTAATGCTTTCTGATAAAAGTCCCAGAATTCCTGCTGCAAAGGATTCACTGATAGATTCCATATCGCTGGTAAGCCGGCTGAGGGTAACCCCGATGGGGTGTTTGTCGTAGTAACGCATGGGGAACCGGATGGCTTTGCCAAACAATTCACGTCGCATATCCACAATGGCCAGTCCGCCTGCTTTAGAAAAGGTGTAGCTGTACAAGCCGTCAAAAAGAAGGTTTAGCAACAAAACTCCGGCAAGCAGCATCGCAAAAGTCTTCAGTCCTGTGATGTCACCGGGAACGATATAGTCGTCGATAATGCGTTCTACCAACCATAAAAACAAAATACTTGCTGTCGTGGTGACAGGGATGGATGATAAGCTGACAATGAGCCATTTTTTATGTGGAACAAAATAACGTCCGAATTTTTTGATCAGGCTCCAGTCTTTATTTGATAATAATTTGGCCATAGTACAATTTTCTATTTTACTCAACCCTTATTCCTCGATCTCTCATTTCTGCAACTCCCAGGTTTCCCGGTAAAAATTCGATTTTTTGATCAGTTCTTTATGTGTTCCCATGGCTTCAATCCGGCCCTCTTCCAGCACAATGGTGAAGTCTGTTTTTTCCAGTACACTGGTCCGGTTCGATACCACCAGTAAACTTTCTGCAGGATGCTGTTCAAAAATCTGTTTTATTAAAAAACGTTCTGTATCGGTATCTACAGCGGAGAATACATCATCGAGGATAAGCAGTTTACTGGGAGTATAGAGGGAGCGGGCGAGGCTGATGCGCTGTTTTTGGCCTCCGGAAAGCATAATTCCTTTTTCTCCGACCAGGGTTTCTTCTTGTTTGGGAAAGCGGGCCAGTTCATCCGCAAAAGCACTCTTAAAAATTACATCCTCAAAGAGGTTGGTGTGGTTGGCTTTTTTTGCACCGAAAGTGATGTTGTTTCGGATGCTGTCTGAGAAAAGAAAGACTTCCTGTGTTACAGTTTTTGCCACAGTGCGGATGTCTTCGGCATGCAGATTCGCGGCATCCATCTCATCAAAAAAGAGCTGGCCCGGGCTTGGGCGGAGATAGCCGTTAATAAGATTGACAAGGGTGGTTTTGCCTGCTCCTACTTTTCCGGTTATGCCAACTACCTGTCCTGGTTTAATGCTAAACGAAATGTTTTTGAGTGTGGGATGCTCACCATTGTGATAAGTGTAAGTGAGGTTTTTGAAGGTGATGCTTTTTTGGAACAGGTTTTTTTGGTGTTCTGCAGGTAACGGTTTTTTGTTGTCATCGGTTCCTGTGCGGTCCATGATGGTCTGAAGACTGGAAATCCCTACAAATCCCTGCTGGAATACGGTAAGGACCCAGCCCAAACCCATGACAGGTTGTGTCAGGAGGGCTGAATAGGCGATGTATTCGGTGAGTTGACCAAGGGTGAATTTGCCTTCGATGACATACAAACCGCCCACGAACAGAACCACAATTTTAAGAATCTGTTCCAGGTTGCCCAGTAACGGAATAATGAAGGACCGAATCCATGTAATGCGCATGGTGTATTTGAACAACGACACATTCTCTTTTTCAACCTTATCTTCAGCCCATCGATGGATGTTGTAGCTTTTAATAACACTGTTGCCCGACAGGAAGGAGATGGTTTTGCCTGAAAGTTTTTGCAGGGCATCCATTCGCCTGTGGGTGTTTTTTACCATTATAACCATCCCCACGCGTACGATAATGAAAACCAGCACCATCGGGATCACACAATAGAGGGTGAGGGCAGGTGACAAATTCCACATTTTATAGGGGGTCAGCGATAAGGAGAAAATGATATTACCGGTTTGTAAAAGTCCAAACCCTGTTATCATCCGGACTCCGTTGATATCATTGTTGATACGGGAAATGATGGAGCCGGTGCTATTTTGGTCGTAATAATCTTTGCCAAATGAAGAGAGTTTCCGAAACATTTTTCCTTTTAGTTGCTTCTCAATCAGCCTTCCGGGGACAAAGAACAGAATCCTGGAAAGGGTGCGGACCAATATCAAAACCAATGCCAGACCCAGAATAATCAATACATAGTGGTAGAAGCTATCCCTGCTGGCAGGCTCTCCATCTGAGATGATGTCAATGCTTTTTTGAATAAACTCAGGAATGGTTACCGACGTCCAGATGGTCAGTCCCAGGAAAATGAACCCTCCTGTGTACCACCATCTGAAACGGTGCATGTATTTAATCAGAAATAGTAATTTCGAGCGCATACAATGTTGCTTATTGATTTTTGGCAATGGTTCTGCTTACTTTCCTTGAGTCGGTTCTGCCTGTGGCCAGCATTGCATCAGCCGGCTTAGGTCACCATTCCATTCGGTCTTGTATTTTTGAAGATGTCTTTCGGCCTGAGTAACACCCGACTCTGCAATTTCCATGATGGGGACAAGGTATTGTCCTTCATCTTCTATTCCCAGCTTTTTTGACCGGCGTGAGAGTCCTGTTTCAGATATTCTAAGCATTTGAAGTGCAATATCTCTTATTTTCAGGTTTTTTGCTGATGCGTTTAGCCCTTGCTTGGGGACCCCGGATCTCATTTCCCGAAGCGTTTCAATATCCCATTGCCTTATGATTTCGTAGCTTTCATTGAGGGCATCCTCATCGTAAAGGAGTCCGACCCAAAAGGCAGAAAGTGCCGCAATGTGTGAAACACAGCTGGCATCGGCACCCCGCATCTCGATGAATCTTTTTAACCTGATATCCGGAAAGACCGTGGAGATATGTGTTTCCCAATCTTCCATGGTTGGCCTTAACTTGTGTTTTCCTGCCATAAAGGCGCGAAAAGTCATCTTTTCACTGTCGATGTACTGACCGTCTCTTAGAATAAAATACATAGGCACATCCAGCAGGTAGTCCACCCACCGTTCAAAACCAAAATCCTGATCAAAAATGAAAGGTAGAAAGCCACATCGATCCGGGTCGGTATCTTCCCATACCTGAGCACGGTAACTCAAATATCCGTTTGGGCGGCCTTCTGTAAACGGGGAATTGGCAAAAAGAGCGGTGGCGGTGCTCTGCAATGCCTGACCTACACGCATTTTTCGGATCATGTCCTGTTCATTTTGGTAATCGAGGTTGACCTGAATCGTGGCTGTTCGTGTCATCATATCAAGTCCCAATCCACCTTTGGAGGGCATGTACTCTTTCATAATCCGGTAACGCTCCTTAGGCATCCATTGCATTTCTTTTCTGGAGCATAAGGGGTCGAAGCCCAGGGCCAGCGTTACAGCACCTGTTTCCTGGCATATCTTGCTCAGATCCTCAAAGTGTTTGCGGGTTTCACAATAGGTTTGATGAATGTTGTGAAAATTTTTCCCTGATAATTCAAACTGCCCCCCGGGTTCAATAGTAATAGAAGCCCCGTCTTTTTCCAGTCCTATGATATTGTTGGCTTCCCGGATGGTTGTCCAGCCTTCTTTGGCCATCAGTTGCATCACCTGACTTATTCCCGGGGTTGTGTTGTGGCCCAGTCGTTGACGACTGTCTTTCCGATAAAGAAATTTCTCATGTTCGGTACCAATCCCCCATTGATCAGGACTCTTGCTTCCCTGTGCCAGATAGTCTGTGAGTTGGTGTTTATTCAAAATAATGGTATCGCTTATTGTTGTCATTCAATTATTGGTTTATTTAGTGTCTGTCCATAAAGTACCATTTGCGTCGTTACGCTTGCCGCCAAAATACTCATTTACCCAAGTAAACTCCGTTTTTTGCGGCTTGCGCCACCGCTAAAGCTTTAGGCGGCATGCGGTCGCAAGCCTTGCAATTGGCACTTTCTGACCAGACACATGACTTTTTGCAAATTTTCCCGACTTTATAGACGGGCACTATTTAGAGCTAAAAATGACATCCAATACATATTTTTCCACCTGGCGATTTTTTCCGATGTAAGGAAAGTCATGCATGGAGAGCATTGCCGGGGCATTGAGTTCCACCACAATGTAATTCTGTGGGGAAGGGGCTGCCTGTGGATTTTTTATGATTATGTCGATGCCTGCAATTTTGAGTCCTGCCGCCTGGGCTGCTTCAATGGCCACTTCTTTGTATAAATCCGGCAAGTCGTCGGTGACATCAATGCTGTCTCCTCCTGTACTCAGGTTCGAGTTATTTCTCAGAAATATTTTTTGACCATTTCCCGGAACTGACTGCAAAGATAAATGTTGTTTTTCAAGGTGGCGCAAAACCTCTTCATCGGTTTTTATTTTTAGAAGCGGGTGGGTGTAGTCATCTCCACGGTTTTGGTTTTTTGTTTTAATCAGACTGTCAATGGTATCTTTTCCGTTTCCTGTGATGTTGGCCGGTTCCCTGAATGCAATAGCACGTACCTGCTCATCGATGACCAGAAATCTGTATTCCTGACCAGGGTGATACTCTTCAATAATTACTTTTTTTGAGTATTTGAACGCATTTTTTACTGCTTTCTGAATTTCTTTAATGTTACCAAGGTTGGTGCTTACAGCAATGCCGTGGTCGGTATCCATAGGTTTTACCACCAACGGAAACTTAAGATCGTTTATATTTTTTAACGCAGCTTCCGATTGGAGAAGGAATCCTTTGGCATGACTGATCCCCTTCCTTTGCAGAAATTGTTTGGTCATCCATTTGTCATTGGAAATCCAATAGGCAATGAGGCTGTTGGCATCCGAAATGGTGCCTTCGTGAATGATGTATTCTTTGTTGTTATGCTTGACTGCGATGAGGTTGTTTTGGGCATCCAGAATCTCAAAAGGGAGGTTGCGGGCAATTATTTCTTTCAGAATAATTTGTGTTGTGGCCTCAAAATGCTCATATCCTTTCAGTGGCTGAAAATTGTATCCTGTTTTGTGAATGTCTGCCATACATTTGCTATTGATGAATTGAACTGCAAAGGTAAGGATTGAGAAAGAGAAAATGTTCGCTTTTTTGTGTACTCTGCTTTTTTGGTAACCAGAGTGGGGGAAATAGGCAGATTTGCAGGGGAGAAATGGAATGAGTTTATAAACGAATCATCACAATGATGCGCATCTGAAAAAAGAGGTTCTGGGCAACTAAGCCTGATTTATGAAAAAATATGGTAAGAATCTTTACATGAATCTGAAAAGAAAAACCGGGCTGCTTTTGTTAGTGCTAAGATGTTTATACCCCATTACATACATAGAAGAAAGAAACAAAAGACTACCCGGTTTTTTTTAGGGTTGGGCTTGCGGTGCTGCAAATCCATTTATAGTTTTTATCAGTCATCAAGCCTGATAATGCTTATTGCCATTGGAACAGATTCAATTGTATGCTGAATAACTGTTTATTAGAAAATCCGGACAACACTTGCTGCTTTCCCTTTAAGACCATGTCCCCCATAATCCCCATTGGGATTCTGAAAGAAAAGAAATGAGCAGGTTGTCCGGATTCAAGGGCTGGGTTCTTGCATTACAGGAGTCAAAGATGACAGATTATTTTGAGTAAAAAAAGCCAAAAATCAGTGGTTTTCTGAATGGCGTGGTTCTTTTTCTGAATGGCAGGTTTGGCACAACGAATGAATTTTACCCAAAGTATTCTTCCAATACTTTCATCCCCGATTTGGAGATGCTTAATCCCACCTCTGAAGCACCGTTGTACATGATGCATTTTTTCTGGGTGCGGTTGACTTCTCTCAAAAAGGTAGTATTAATCACATGCGAACGGGAAATTCTGACAAAGTCTTCTGAATTGATGGTAGCCAGAATTTTTCCTATGTTCTGAGCTACGTAATGGTCGCTCTCTTTTTCCATTACAATTTTGGTATAAACATGATCGGCTTCTAAAAAAACAATATCCTTTGGGTTTACCAGTAAAAATCCGGATTGTGTATTGAATCGGATGAGTTGATGCTCTTTTTGAGCGCTGATGTTTTCCGTTAATGGTTGCTCATTGCTCCGTGAAGCAAACGTTTTTTCAATTTTTTCTATGCATTTTTGTAAACGATCAGGGCTTACGGGCTTTAGAATGTAATCAATAATGTTGTATTCAAACGCTTTAAGGGCATATTGGTCATAGGCGGATACAAAAACAATCTGGGTAGTACAACGGTTTTTGTATAATTCTTTGGCGATATCCACTCCCGATCTTGTGCCCAGGTGAATGTCCAGAAAAAGAATGTCCGGTCTTAATATGGCCAGTTCATCGACCAGATTTTCAGGGGAAGAAAATTTCCCGATGACTTCAAAATTAAAAAAATCATTTACCATTTTGCTTAAAACGGCTAATGCACCGGGTTCATCATCAACAATTACAACTTTGTACATTTGTTTTCAGGTTTCAGGTTATTTGTGTTTTTGGTCAAAGAAATCTTTTACCATGGTTTGGTATCCTCTTGAGACCGGTATCTTTTCACTGTTGGGACTCTCAATTAATAGCTTCATTGCAGTGCCCTCTTTCTTCACCATGCTCACCCTTTTGGTGTTAACAATGTAGGATCGATGACATCTGAGCAGGGTTGAATTTTCAAATTTCTTTTCAATATTCTTCAGCGTATTCCGGATTAGAACCGATTTAGGTTGATTGTTGTGAAGATATTTTATGGAAACATAATTGTCGGAAGACTCCAGATAAAGTAAATCTTCAAGTTTTAATGAGATTCGAAGGATTCCCTTGTCATCATGAAATGAGATGAAATTGGAGGAGTGCCTGACCTGGTTTAAAAGGTTGTTAAGGCTCATGCTCTTTTCTTTCCAGGCAAAAAACAACAATGATATTACATAAGGAATCAATAGTATAAGAGCTGTATTTTGAAGCGCCAGGTAAAAAAGAAAACCGAAACTTCGCGGATCATGCATGGTGAATTTTTCCAGGAAAGCATACATGGCAGCCATCAGAAGTATTTCTCCTGCAATCATCAGAATGTAATAACGAATGGTAACGGGATTTTTCTTTTTTATCAGGAACATCAGGAATATCCTGCTCAGCAAAACCACAAGCATTCCCGCTATTACCAGTAGTCCTGAATAAAAAATAAACTCAGCAGAACTGATGTTGTACCATTCTCCTGACCCAAATGGTCGGTATATGTTGATGAAAATGTATGCAAAAAGAGTTGCAAACAATACCTGCAATATGGTATTCTTTCTGGTGACAAAATAATCGGGTATTCGCTTTGGCCTCCTTTGCATCCGTTTAATATTTATTGTTTTACATGAAAACGGGAGGGCTAAATTAATGATATTTGTCAGACTTTATGCAATTGATTACATGAACCGCATTTTTGGATCCTCAAAAGCATCCATGTTTTTGATCTGTTCAGAATATTTTTTCAGCCCTTTTTGGTGATTCAAAAATAGTGATCTTTTTTCTACCAACCTTTTTTTATGGCAAGGATTTGTTTTTTAATTCTGTGTGTTTTCATTTATCCCATTTGTCTCGCATTCGCCCCACCGACATTGTCAATTATCCCAAACTGCTGTTGGTGGCTACATTGAAGGAGAAGATATTTTTTTTTAATGTTTATTTGTAGTCAGAAAATGATTGTGGAAAAACAACCTTTTTAATTATGGAATTGCTTTTTGAATTGCAGGAAACACTATTGAATAAGTTTGATCTCAGGCACGCTTTTGGGAGGTTGGATCATAGGGTGGTGTTTCATACTTTTCCTTTCGAATCGCAATATGAAGGTTCTTCTGCTGATGAGTCCTCCAGTGTCAATTTGGAGGGTAATTTCTTGTCTGGTAATAGTTGCAATCGTTACTTTAGATATGCTGTTTTTGAACCGGTTCATAAAAAGAAGGATGCCCATGCCATTGTGCTTTTGCACGGACTGAACGAGCGGAAATGGGGGAAGTATCTTGTCTGGGCTTACAAACTTGCAGATTGGACCGGAGCCCCGGTGATTTTGTTTCCTTTGGCAAATCACATGAATCGTTCTCCCGAAGCATGGGCCTATCCACGAAAGATGAGTGAGTTTGTTCGCCAACGCAAAACCTTTTTTGGGCCTATTCAAAACAGTTCATTTGCCAATGTTGCTTTAAGCAGCAGGCTTGACAAAACTCCGGAGGTTTTTATCTCATCAGGGTTGCAAAGCATTCAGGATCTTGTGAAACTTACCGGAGTGATTTCTGCCGGGAATCATCCGTTGTTTTCGGAAGGAACCGAAGTTGATTTTTTTTCTTATTCCATAGGTGCCCTGGTTACTGAAATTTTGTTGATGTCTAATCCTGATAATCTTTTCTCTTCCAGTAAGGCATTTCTTTTTTGCGGTGGTTCGACCTTTGATCAAATGGACGGACGCTCCAAGAATATTCTGGACAATAAAGCTTACGAATCATTGTCTGAATTTGTGAGGAGTTTTGAGATCCGAAAGTCCTCCGGTAAATTATTTGATGTACTCAAGCCCTTTGGGAACTCTGTTTTGGAGGTTTTCCGGTCTATGGTCTCTTTTAATTATCTGCGCTCGGAGCGCGAATGGAGGCTGAAATCACTTGCACACAGGATTAAAGCACTTGGGCTTTCTCTGGATAAGGTAATTCCCGGACAAGCCATATTTAATACTTTCTGTGGGGGACAATGCAGTAATGTTTCTGTGGCCGATTTTGATTTTAAGTATTCGCATGAAATGCCTTTTCCAATTAATGATTTTTCTATCAAAGAGAAAGTGGAAAATGCTTTTAACTCAGTTTTTGAAGATGCTTCCTTTTTTTTGAAGCGTTAACAATTCGCAGGGTTGGGATGAGAGGTAAGCTGTGGATATCCAATATTTTAAAAAAGAATTTTATTTCTGCTCTCCATAAATGAAAAACCGTTGCAAAAACGTTTGCAATGGTTTTTTTCTTTTTTGAGTAAATTTTAATGGTAAATCCATTTTGCGGAAAACATTTTTTTTATACTTTTGCACCGCCTGACAGGGAAAGCCCGACAGAAGGTTGTTAAAAATATGAATTAAAATGCGAAAATAGCTCAGTTGGTAGAGCACGACCTTGCCAAGGTCGGGGTCGCGGGTTCGAGTCCCGTTTTTCGCTCAGAAAATGGGACGAGAAGTCTATCCCGATTGATCGGGAAGTTCCGTTTTTCGATCAAAAAGAGTAATTGATAATTGATGTTGCCGATGTAGCTCAGTGGTAGAGCGCTTCCTTGGTAAGGAAGAGGTCACGGGTTCAACTCCCGTCATTGGCTCAAAAAAAGCCCCGCAAAACTGCGGGGCTTTTTTTATTCTCTTTGTTTGATGATTTTCAAACGTTGAACGTTTCCTGTTTCGGATCGGAGTATCATCATGTAAATGCCCGATTTATAGGTTGAGAAGTCCCACTCTGCCGGTTCACCTCCACGAATTTGTTTTTGATCAACCTGTTTTCCCGTCAAATCGAAAAGAGCTACATTAAAAACAGTGTTCGGAAGATGCTGAATAGTGGCCTTTGATTTTACCGGATTGGGGAAAACGGTAATCTTTTCTGCAGACCTCTGTTGAATACTTGAACTGGCTACCGCCATTGTCACGTTAATTGTACTGTTGGATGTAGTGTTCACTGTATCTTGATAATCATTAAATTCCAGGGCTGAAATTATGTATTCCATACCTGTCCTTTGCGGGACTTTAGTAAAGAGTACTCTTCCGTTTTCGTCTGTTGTCTTTGATGTATTATTGAAATTTACGATAGCTCCGTCAATCGCCGCTCCGGCATCATCTTTTACTTCAAATGTGATTGTATATCCGGTTTCTGCCCAAATTACATTTGAAAACGCTGATTCCATGCCTGTATATGGATACAAAGCTTTTACTTTATATTCATAGTCTGAGAGGCCATCCACCATCTCGCTGAAGGAGGTATTGGCAAATCCGGTTCGATGTCCGATCTCAACATTGTCTCTGTAAACAGCATATTCAATATTACCTGAATAAAACACGGGACTGGTTTCTGTGTTTGATTTTTGTGTTCTGTTGGCCTTATGATCTTTGTGGCTGATCCCGCCATTTGCCTTCGGTGTTTTACTGATTTGGGCTGATGCAGGGAAGACAGGCGTTGGATCTGTATTCAATGCACCTTGTTCGGGCCCTACAAAAATGTCGTCAAGGAGTAATATGAATGTATCTGTTCCTTTGTTTTGAACAGCTATTTCAACGGATTGTCCGATGTAGGCAGCAAGGCTGTATTCAAAGCGGGTCCAGGAAACCGGTACCGAAAAGTCTGTTCCGGAAAGAGATGTCCAGGTGGATTCGCCGACAGGTCTGATTTTGATTTCAATAACCTCATTGCCCCATGTGTAGCCATCTGATGAGTTTGCCAGTGTTCTGGCAACAAGTGAGAAGAAATCTCCCTCCTTAACTTTAAACGGAGGAGATATCAGCCAGTCATCGCTTTGTACTTCTTGTGCGGCAAACGCGGCAAGTACTTTACTGCCCGACCATGCAGAGATGTTGTACTCCATCTGCAACAGGTTTTCATCATAGACATCTAGTACCATATATGCCATGGGGTTTTGTTCATTGGGCCAGGTAAGGGTGTAAATACCATAGGTAGGCGCCTGATCCCGATCTTCAAAAGTCCATCCGGTAATACTGTTAGAAAAATCCTGATAATTCTCAAAGTTTTCATTAATGACCGGTTCCCATTGCAAATTGACAGTTTTATAGTCAATCGTTGCTGTCAGGGATGCAGGGGCCAAGGGGTTGAAAGGCAACAACTCCAACGTGATGGTCTGTGACGAAGATGGAATAAACCGGGTTGCTTTTCCGTGGTAACCATTTGCGATTACATCCACGTGTGTGAATTTATTATCGTGTTTTACCTGTCGGGTGATTTTACCGGTTGCGTCCGTGAGAATGGTGTCTCCTTCAAATATTACTTTGGCATTGGGCAGTGCATTGGCTGCATCATCATTAACCTCAAAAGTAATGTCGTAAAAGACATCTTCCGTGGAAAGAATATGAGTTGCCGGATTGAGCTGATAACACAAATTATTTTCATTGTATTCATAAAACTGAAGATAATAATCTGTGGTGTGTTCCAGTCCTGAAAGGGAGACCTGATTTCCCGATCCGTTGTAAAGGACATAAGTGTTGTTTCCGATGTTGTCGCCGGCGCCGAACGCTGCACTTGGGTTGTAAATGGTTCCATTGGCTGGTAAGTCAACAATATCAGCGTCTTTGCGTGCAAGTATAAGCAGGGCATCTCCATTTCCGCTTGTCCAGGAGAGGTCGGCAGAAACTTTGGTGATATTGGATGTCTCGATGTTCGCAGGGGCAATGTCGGGTTTTGCCTGGCAACTTGTGCTGTTTATCACTTCCACCATGTCGATTCCAATTCCGTAACCGTAATTTGAGGTTCCTTCAAAGGCAATTTCACATGGTTCGGAATAGGGGAGTTCCAAGGCACGGGCTGTCCACTCTCCAATGTCATCGGTGTAGTGAACCAGTTCTTCCCAAATACCTGTACTCAATGGTCTGATAAGAACTCTAAGTTCGTCCTGATCCGGTGCCCATAGCGGCTGCAGGTGTCTGAACTTCAGGGTGTAAGTTTCTCCGGGCTCCAGATTAAAAACCGGAGATATGAGACGGGTTGTTTTGGGGATGGAAGTCCCCTGAAAAAAAGAAGCATAAACACTTCCGGAGTAGGCTGGTACCGTTACTTCTTTTACGGATAGTGTGGTTGAGCCCCAACTGTTGGTCCCGGAAATAAATTCCTGTCTCCAGTTCTGAAGTCCGGTTTCGAAATCGTCCTGCCAGGGAAATGTTGAAACAGGAGCAGACTTTGTGGAGGCACTGCTCCTCAGACTTTGCGAATAGGTACTGCCTTTGTCCGTCCAGATGGCATAATGGTAGGTGGTAGATGGATTCAGGTTATCATGGATAAATTCCTGAACCGAGTTGCCGTAATAAAGAACTGTTCCTCCTCCGTCAATGGCATCGCCGGAGTTGTATGCGGTGCCATCTACCGGTGTTCCAAAGGTGTCGGCTGTGTTCCATGCCAGTAAAACCGGTAACTCAGAATTGTCCTGTATGCCGGGAGTCCAGCTCAGGTAAATACTCTTTTCATCTGTCCCCTGTGCAGAAAATGTAAGTGGAGAGCCATCCTGGAAGGACATGAAATCAAAATGTATGGTTTCGCTGACTTGAGTAATTGCCGTGATGCTTCGGTTGAATCCTTCGCCGCTCCATGTGGTCATGGACGGATCGCTGGTATCTGTGAGTTCTGTAACATTGGCTGTTCCGGGAAAAGGACAGGAGACATCATTTATAATGTGATTTGCAGCAATGGGATAAAAGCCCTGATGCTCATCTATATTGATGGTGTTTGAGTATCTTCTGTCAGCAATCAGGTTGCCATCGGCATGATAAACCAGCATTCCTTCTGAATAGAGGTATGAATCAAAGCCTGTTTTCCGACGATTTTCAATGAGCAGGTATTCATTTTCTACCGGGCTGTTGATCCGCAACACCTCATTGGAGGAGATAACCGGTTCCAGGGAGATGGATTGGGGGGATTCGATAACGGTTACATTTACCCATCCCAAATCGGCTTTTGAAAAGGGATTGTGATGGGCAGGTGAGGAACCGTATGGGGAGCCGTTGTAGGTTCCGCCGGCCATTATATCCCAGCGACCGGTCCCGTCATATTGTCCGTCGGTGTCTTCGTTGATGTCGTAAAAATCAGGAAGTCCCAGGTTATGTCCGAATTCATGACACATCACCCCTATGGTATTCATTTGTCCGTCCGGAGATTTTAGTTCGGGCTGAACCGTGTATTGGTCCACTATGACACCGTTAAATGTCCGGTCTGTTGTTCCTATTCCTGCTGACGAAAAGGAGTAAGAGTGTGACCAGATATCATCTTCGTTGCCTGTTACTTCTTGTCCGGGTCCCTGATGCATGATGGCAATACCTTCAACAACACCGTCTCCGTCATTGTCAAACTGTGAAAAATCAACTCCCTGATTTGCTGCTGCCCTTATGGCATGTAGTGCAAATTCACTCCATTTGGTTTCCGGACCGTAATAGTCATGGTTCCCGGGCACAGTAACCCAGTCGGTTACTGTGGTGGTGATACTTAGAGCGCCCCCGCTGACTTCCTCGTAATAATCTTTAAAACTTCCGGTGCCATTGTATCCCGGCAGGTTCATGAAATCATCGAAAGAGGATTGCAGATAGGAGGGAGAAGTGTCAGAAAAGTTGACCAGTATCAATAATAGCTTGGGGCTTCCTGTGGTAGGGAAGTAGGTGGTCATTATAGAGCTTTTTAACGCTCCGGAGTATTTGGAGGATTTCTTTTCCAGATATTTTTCCCGGGAAATACCTAAGTTTTTGGGGGTGGATGAGAGAAAGTTGATTTCTGATGTTGTTCTCTTATCCGGATTGGAGGCTTTAACTCCGGAGGCTGTAATTTCACCCGATTTTAATTGTGTTGCATACTCAAAGATTCCTTCTTTATTTCTGACAATATGAAATCCGTCTGCGGTGGTTGTCCAATTATACCACTCATCGCCATGCTGTCGGATGGTAAGCACCGAACCATCGGGTTGCGTTATTTCCTGCGGATAAGGGAATGCCCCGACAGCCAGGGCACCAGATGAAATAAAGAATAATTGAAGAATTATCAGTATTGGTGTTAAAAAGAAAGTTTTTTTCCCGGTAAAAATCGCCCCCATGTTCTTTTGATTCTTAGCTGTTTAAAAAATCATTCCCACTATTTGTTGAAGAACAGATATTTTGTGGAACCTTATAAAAAGCATCAAATATATACCTTTGTAAACGATTTAGGGCAAAAAAGGTTCCAAAACAAATTAAAGCGAATGTTATCAAAATTAAAGAGTACCACTTTTCTGGCCATCCTGGCCTGTCTGCTATGGTCAACTGCATTTGTGGGGATCAAAATAGGGCTGGAATATACCACACCGATGCAGTTTGCGGGGACCCGATTCTTTCTTTCGGGTCTGATGATTTTGCCATTGGTGGCATCGTGGAAAAGATTGTGGAGGGATTTAAAGAAGCACTTCCCGGTATTTTTGAAGATTGCTTTTTTTCAAACCTTTGTGTTGTACACGCTTTTTTACCAGGGGATTAATCTGGTGGAAGGAGCTACAACTGCCATTATTATCGGCTCGCAACCGCTCTTTACGGCTCTGGTGGCACATGTAACCATGAAGAATGATTTGTTGACCATGCGAAAGTTCAGAACCATTGCCATTGGAATAATCGGAATCGTTCTGGTGGCTCTGGAAAAGGGATTGAGTTTCTCAGGCAATACACTGTTTGGGCAGTTGGCAGGAATCGGGATGCTGATATTGGCCAATGTTGCTTCCGGATATGGGAATGTGTTGGTTAGTAAGCAAAGCAGTTTGAATATCTCACCGGTAGGATTGAGCTCTGTTCAGTTGATTATTGGTGGTGCCGCACTTTTTCTGGTCTCTTTATTGGTTGAACAGCCTTTTAGCGGTTTTTCCTTCGAATGGCCATATTATGCATCCCTTTTTTGGTTGAGTTTCTTGTCTGCCGCAGCTTTTTCTTTGTGGTTTACCCTCCTGAACCGACCGGGGGTGAAAGTTTCTGATCTGAACATCTGGAAGTTTATTATTCCTGTTTTCGGGGCTTTTTTTAGTTGGCTCATTATTCCTGATGAGGCTCCCTCTGTATTACAAATATCCGGGATGCTTTTTATCGGTTTATCTTTGGTTCTGTATAATTTTCAGAATCAAAAGAAGCAAGTGTGAGTTAACCTCTTGTGTTATAGGGGATGTAAAAATAAAAAGTGGTTCCCTGTCCCGGGTAGGATCGCAAAGTGATGTCACCCCCCAGTGCAGGCAGAATGCTTTTGACAATACTTAATCCAAGTCCCATCCCTCCATATATTGATTCGGAGGTATTTTCTGCTTTGCGGAATGGTTGAAAAATATTTTTTTGTTCCTCTTCTGTAATTCCGATGCCTGTATCTTCAACCATGAAAATTAACACACGGTGCGGCGGGTCCTCGATTTCCAGATTTGGAATAAAAGAGGTTAGTTCTTTACCGCTGAATTTTCCAACAGATAGCTTTATGTAACCTTCGGGGGTGAATTTTAAAGCATTGCCCATGAGGTTTACGATTACCTGACGCAGCCTGTGTTCATCTGTGAAGACAGCTACTTCTTTCAGAGATTCGGGGATGTCGAGAACCAATTGTAAGTCTGGGCTTTTTCTGGGTTGGAATTCCAGAGTCTTCATTATGTTGTTCAGGAAAGTTCCTAATGTTACAAATTTGGGATGAAAACTCATCTGACCTGTTTCTATTCTGCTGATGTCGATGATGTCATTGATCAAAGCCAACAAATTTTCACCCGACTGCTGGATTAATGCCAGAAATTCAGCTTTGTCATTATCGGAAAGCTCCATGTTATTGAGGAGGGTGGAAAAACCTACGATGGCATTCATCGGAGTTCTGATTTCATGGGACAGGTTAGCAAGAAAAGCTGTCTTCAACCGATCTGATTCCTCCGCTTTAATTTTTGCTTTCTCTAAATCAGCTGTACGCCTGGCCACCAGTTCCTTTAAGTCGTGTCGGTGTATTTCCAGCTCCTGGTTTTGTTGCATTACTTTCCGCTGACTTTCTCTAAGTTCCGTGACTGCTTTCTGAAGATTTCGTGTTTTTTCACGTACAAGTCCGGCCAGTATAATTTTCTGACGCTTAAGAAGCCGCATGCGCATCAGGAAGATGCCCAGAATCAACAGTAAAACAAATAGTCCGAAAGTCCATGCAAACCAGGGTTGGAGATAAAATGGAGCATTCACAATGATTTGAAGAGCGTCTCCTTCTTCATTCCATACATTGTGATTGTTTGCTCCCTTGACTTTTAACTGATATTTTCCCGGAGGAAGATTGGCGTAAGAGATGATGTGTGTGGCAGGAGCTTCAGACCATTCCGAATCAAATCCTTCCAGTTTCCATCTAATCATGTTCTTCTCAGGGTGGCTGAAGTTAAGTACTGATACTCCAATGGAGAGATTGTCGCGTTCATAGGGAATTTCGATGATATCGGATGTAATCTCTTCTACATCAATAGCACTTTGTCCTCCAATCGAACTGTTGGGAATTCCGGTATAGTAACTGGAGATAAATACCGGAGGAACATAATCATTTAGTTTGATGTTTTCCGGGTCAAATTGAACAAACCCGTTGATGCCTCCCATCATTATCTCTCCTTCGGGAGTTACGTGTACTGCCCGTTCGTTAAATTCCTGACAAAAAGTTCCTTCATCCAACCCAAATTCCTGAAGATTTTTTGTTTGAATATTCAACCGTGTAATGCCGTAATCAGTGGAGACCCACAGATTATTTTCGTTGTCTGAACAGACTGCGTAGGTGTTGGTGGATAGTGTTTGGTTGGCATATTCGTCACTAAGATTAAGGGTTTGGGTATTGAGATGCAGAAGACCGCTCCCGAAAGTTGCCAGCCAGATGGAGGTATCATTTTGGGCAGTCATGGAAAGGACATAGTTTCCGCGTGAGTGTTGCCGGGTTTCGGAATTTTTCAGAATTGCCGGAACTTTCCGAAATTCTTTTGTTTCGGTGTCAAAGTGGATGAGGAATTCATTTCTGGTGCCAATCCAGCATCTTGTGTTTTGGTGGGTGAAAACCATATCGGTTACGTGCACGAATTCTGTGCCCCAGGTTTCTAATGGGAATGGGAAGACGGATTTTGTGCCATCTTCGGGGTTGAAAGTCACTATTCCGGCCTGAGAAGTTAACCAGATTTTGTGGTCGGGGCTGACTGCCATGCTGCTTAAATTATTTAAGCGATTTTTTGGGACGGAGTCATGGGAGAAGGTGTGCAATGTAAAATCATTGCTGTTTAAGTTTGATTCAAGCAATCCACCGGAGGAGGCAAGAAATATTTTTCCGTTGAGCTCAACTCCCTCCATGATAATGTTTTGCTTTTTTCCATGATCGGTGTCCAGCATTTTTTCAAATTTCTGATCCGGCCCTTTTTGTCTGAAAAGACCATCGAGGGTCCAGAACCAGGTGCGATGCTTTGAATCTTTCATCAGAAAAAACACCGAGGTGTTTTGAGCATTGGATAGCTTACGAATATCATGCCCCCTGAAAATATGCTTTTGAAAATCGATGGAAGATAATCCGGATGGCGTTCCAGCCAGTAATAGTGGTTGATGTCCGTAAAATTCAAGATCATTAATCTGATTGTTTATTAAGGCACCGTCTTTTTCGGAGGCTATATAGTTTCGAACATTTTCTCCCGATGAATTGGTTTTAAATATTCCGCTATTCACGGTTCCTATCCAGATATTGTCCTGGTGATCTGCAGTGATGCTGGTGATTTGCTCAATGTCAGTGTTTTGCGATAAGAGGGAAGATGTCATGTTTTTTTCATCCCATTTCCATAAATGATTATGAGTGGCAAGTATAATCTCTCCCGAAGATAGTTGAACGATGTCTTTTACCCACTCTTCTTTGGTAAAACCGCCGTCGAAAGATTGTATTCGCTTTAGCAGTGCTCCTTTTTCATCAAAAATAAAAAGGCCCCTTGTTGTGCCTGCATAGGTGAGGTTACCCACTTTTTTGAAGCCAAAAGCAGAGAAGTTTGTATCTCCTTCTGTGGTTGTGATGCGCTCAAATGATTCAGGTTTTTTATGATTCCCGAGATGAACTTTTAATACCCCCTGAAGACTGGTTCCAAGCAGTAAGATAGAGTCGTTTATTTCGCTGATGCTGACAATGTTGTTTAAAAAGCGTTGTCCGTCATTTTCGGATATTGCAGGAAGCCAGGAGTGAAATTTGGCAGTGTTGAAATTGAAAAAATTGAGTCCTCCGAAAACGGTTCCTATCCATAATCCGGAATTGTCGGAAGCCGGTTGCAATGCACTTATATTGTTATTACTCAGAGAGAGACTGTCCTTTTTGTCGTTCTGATAAATGGAAATCATGAGACCATCCCATTTATATAGTCCTCCGGAAGATCCCATCCATATATAGCCATTATTATCGGGAGTTATTACACGTATGTTGGATTGGATGAGCCCATACTGTCGTGTTAGATTATCGAAATAGTATGATGGGGCAGATGCATTATTTCCTTGTACTGTTTTAACCACAAACAATAACAATATGAACCACATGAGCCTTAAAAAGAGTGGTTTCTTAAAAGAGTTGTCCGGGAATAGAGACATAAGTTTTGGTCTAATAAATATGGTAGCTGAAAGGTTAAGTTACAAAAAGATTTTTGTTTTTCGATGAGTCCGGCTTATGAAATTTCTACGATGGTAATTCCGCTTCCACCGTATTGGACATGTTCATCATAATAACGTGAAACAAATGGCAGGGTTGCAATATGTTGACGAATTAATTGCCGCAATATCCCATTCCCTTTGCCATGGAGAATCTTAACTGTTTCTGCACCACAAAGTAATGCCTCGTCCAGGTGATTCAGAACTTTCGTCACTGCTTCTTCTGCACGCATACCACGCACATCTATGTCCGGACTAAAGGACAGTTTTTTGTCTCTCAATCGATCTGAATAAGTGGAACTGCTGCCAGTTGTGTTTTGCCGGAGTGATTTTTTATATTCGTTTTTACTGATGCGTTTTAGTCTGACGGCTTTAATGGTGGTAATAAGTTGTCCAAAGGCCACCACTGCATCCGTCCCATTGACTTCAATGATTTGCCCGGGTACACTTTGTCCCTCAAGAAGCACCGCATCACCCGGTTCAAGCGGCTTGTTGGGGTCTGCTTTTTTTTCGGGAG
The DNA here is from genome assembly GCF_000259075.1 of Marinilabilia salmonicolor JCM 21150. Lineage (GTDB taxonomy): Bacteria > Bacteroidota > Bacteroidia > Bacteroidales > Marinilabiliaceae > Marinilabilia > Marinilabilia salmonicolor. The sequence continues at coordinate 14,636 of NZ_AJKI01000056.1, read as the reverse complement.
ACTCCTCTGCCAAAGGAGTTTCAGTATCTGTCTCTTTTCTTTTTTTCTTTCCCGACTGTCGGTCCTTAATTTTCCTTATTTTCTTGTCCAGCTTTCTTTGTAACTCCTCATCAACGCCCGATTGTTCAACCCGTTCTTTAAATTCATTCAGGTTTTTACGAAGAGATTTTGTTTTTTCTTTCTCTGCCTGTGCTTCCCTGATTTCCCTGATGGTTTTCTCAATTTCCCGGTTAGCAGATGCCAGTATCTCGTTGGCCTCTTTTTTTGCGGATTCAAGTATTTTGTTGCGTTCGGCTTTCAATTTTTCCAGATCCTGTTCATATCTGGAGGTGATATTTTCCAGTTGTTTGTCTCTGTCGCGGACCGACTGCCGTTTCTTTTCCCAATATCTTTTGTCCCGAATGATTTCACGTAAATGTTTGTCGAAGTTGATGTGTTCTTCTCCCAGCCGGTTTTTTGCTTTTTCCAGAATATTTTCCGGAAGACCTGTTTTTCTGGCAATCTCGAAAGCAAACGAACTTCCCGGTTGTCCCATTTCCAGCTTGAAAAGTGGTTGAATAAGATGGGTGTCAAAAAGCATGGCCCCATTGATGATGCCGGCATTTTCCGAGGCAAAATGTTTCAGGTTGGTGTAATGGGTGGTGATGACTCCGTAAACCTGTTGTTTGTTGAGCTGTTCCAGTACTGCTTCTGCTATGGCACCTCCCAGCATTGGCTCAGTTCCTGTTCCAAACTCATCAATAAGAAGGAGTGACTTTTCATCACAGTGACGGATGAAGTTTTTCATGTTCAGCAGATGGGAGCTGTAGGTACTCAGGTCATTCTCAATGGATTGTTCGTCTCCGATATCCATAAAAATACTGTTGAAGAATCCCATTTGAGAATTTTCACTTACCGGAACAGGCAAGCCGCATTGAAGCATATATTGAAGCAATCCTACTGTTTGAAGACACACAGACTTACCTCCGGCATTGGGACCGGATATAAGTAAAATGCGTTGTTCTTCGTTTAGCTCAATATTCAGAGGAACCACCGGCTTGCCTGCTGCTTTGTTTTGAAGGAAAAGGAGTGGGTGCATGGCTTTTTCCCATATAAAGGCAGTGTTTTTGTGAACTTTTGGAACCGTTCCTTCTATCCTTTTTGCGAACATGGCTTTTGCCCTGATGAAATCAATAATGCCCAGGAACCTGAATGCATATAACATTTCTTCCATGTAGGGGCGAAGAAAGAGAGATAATTCGGAAAGTATTTTTACCAGCTCCCGGCGTTCGGCGTAGTTGAGTTCCCTTATTTCGTTGTTAATTTCTACAATCTCGGCGGGTTCGATGTAGGAGGTTTTACCGGTGGCCGATTCATCCTGTACAATGCCGGAAATTTTACGTTTGTTGGCTGATAAAACGGGGATGACTGCACGCCCGTCACGAATGGAAATGGTGGCTTCCGGATCTACAATTCCTTCCTGTTGAGCCCTTTTTAGTATGGCGGACATTTTACCCGATATACTGCTCTGCTTGCTTTTGATTTCCCTTCGGATGCGTTGAAGTTCCGGAGATGCATTGTCTCGTACCTGTCCGTGTTTGTTAATGATGTTATCGATTTTATCTAATACGGCGGGGTAAACCATCACGGGGTCGGCAAGCGTGTAAAGTGCCGGGAAATCCTCTTTTTCTTTCGATTGAATGAATCTTAATATTTCCCGAACGCTGCCCAGGGCCCGCCGTAGATCAAAAAGTTCGCTGACTTCCAGAAACAGTCCTTCCACCCTTAATTTTTTAAGTGGTTCTCGCACGTCAAAGAAGTTTCCAGCCGGCATCTCCTGTCCGTCATCCGAAATATGCATCATTTCATGGGTTTGCTTCAGCCAGGTGACGACATTTTCATAGTGATTCGAAAAAGTCATCTTTTCTGCGCGTTCGCGTCCCATTTCACTCAGGCATCCTTCTGTAATGAAAGTTCCTATCTTATTGAAGGCTAATTTTTGTTCAAATGTATCCGGGTATATCACAATCGTCTCTTTTGCTGCAAAATTAAATAAAAGATCGGGCTGTTCATGCACTGCGGGTTGTTAAAATGCTGATATAATTCATGTGAGAGGACTTCGAAATAATGAGAATCGTCTGTTTTTTTGAAGTTGTCACCTCCTAAATTAGCACCGATATTCAATTGTGTTTTTACTATTAAAAAATGGATAAAAATGGGGGCTGTTAGTAAACTCAGAGAGCGTGGTTTTTTGGAGCGGCGGCGATATGAAGCGGTAGTGTTTCTGTTAGTTTCGGGGCTGTTTTTCGGGTATCTGGGCAGCGAAATGGGAATGGCCAATTTGTTAAATACCCTGATGCGGACAGCGCACGATTTGTTGATGAATACTGTGTTGTTTATTTTGGGGATAACGGTGCTGACAGGTGCGCTGGGGAAATTGATGATTGAATTTGGTGTGGTACGATTGCTTGAGTTGTTGCTGGCACCTCTCATGCGCCCGTTGTTTAAACTTCCAGGAGTTGCGTCACTGGCAGGATTGATGACTTTTTTTTCAGACAATCCGGCAATTATAAGTCTTGCCAACGATAAGCATTTTAACAGGTTTTTTAAGAAAAAGGAACTGCTCTCCCTGACAAACTTTGGAACGGCTTTTGGCATGGGGCTTATTGTGCTTGCTTTTATGAGTAGCCTGGGTTTCTTTAAGGGAGCCATGATTGGATTGGTTGGAGCTGTGGCCGGTGCCATTGTCAGTACACGCATGATGCAGTATCTTCTTAGAGGTCTTCCTGAAGGAGATGAGGAAATATCAAGAAAAGATGGAAATATTGAGAAGGTAAGATTCGATTCTAAAGGACCGGTGTTTCAACGATTTTTGAATGCAGTACTTGACGGAGGAAAGTCAGGCGTTGACCTGGGATTATCCATTATACCGGGAGTTTTGGTAATCAGTACTTTTATTATGGTTGTTACTTTTTCGGTGAGTGATCCATCTGTTGGCTATCAGGGGCTTGCTTATGAGGGGGTACCGCTACTACCGCGGCTTGCGGGTTATTTTTCCGGAGTATTTGAATTTTTGTTTGGCTTTGAGCACCCGGAACTGATTGCCTTTCCGGTTACTTCCCTCGGAGCGGTGGGAGCTGCTTTGTCGATGGTGAAAGCATTTGTGGCCCAGGGTATTGCCGGGGGTAACGAGATTGCTGTTTTTACTGCCATGGGAATGTGTTGGAGTGGTTATTTGAGCACGCACACAGCCATGCTTGACACGCTGGGCTATAGGGAACTTACCTCAAAAGCTCTTTTGGCACATACACTGGGAGGAGTGGTGGCCGGTATTGTGGCTCACTTAATTTTTGTCTTAATCAGTTATTTCGGGTATTGAGTAATCCTGATTTTCTATCATTGGTGTCCGGTAAAAAGCCGGAGACAGTTTGACAGCCCAAAGTCATATTCCATGTAGTGACGTTTGGTAAAGTCAAAACCAGCAGGCTATATGTTTGATAATTTCTGCAAAAGCTGATCTATTGCCAGCAGAAGCCCTACCGCCAGTGAAGCTCCCAAAACCAGCAAATGAACAGGTTCGACCCATGAATAGAGCGATTGAAAGGCACCTCCAAAATTATCGACCCATTGAAAATGGCTTTCGCCGGTAAAAAGCCCTGCATCGTACATGAAACCCAGGGCAAAAAGCACCAATACTGCCGGGACGATCCACCAACGATTTTGCTTATCCACAATGGGCGTATAAAAACGGGGTTGTGAAACCCAATCGGCCATTACCTGGTTCATTACCCTCCGGTTAAAATCGTCTGAAGGAATGTGATCAGGTTGAAATTGCGTTTTGAAAAGGTCTCTTATTTTCCGGTCTTCTATTTCTTCTTTTTGTTTTTCCATGATATTTTCCCTTTAAATCAGTGAATCAACCTCGTTTCGGAGTATTGATTGCAACATTTTATGAAGGTTTTGTCTTCCTCTGAAAAGTTTTACTTTTACATTGGAGGGCGATAATCCGGTAATTTCCACAATCTCCTCCACCTTTTTATCTTCATAATAAAAGAGCGTCAGGATTGTGGCTTCATCTCCCTTTAATTTTTTCAGGGCCTCTTTTAAAAATTTGCTTCTGTCACCTTCCCACAGGATATCTCCGGGAGTCTCACTTTCCACTGGGTGAAAGGTTGCTTCGTTTATTGACACCTCTCTGTTTTTTGTTTTTCTCAATCTGGAAATGGCCTGTCGGTAAGCAATACGGTATATCCAGGTTGAAAAAGCCGAACGTCCTTCAAATGAATCCAGCGCTTTGTAAGCTTTGAAAAATGTATCCTGAGCAACTTCTTCAGCATCCGGTTCGTTTTTTAAAACCTGAAGTGCCAGGGTATAAACCATGTGACGGTACTTGTCGATTAGTATCGAGTAGGCACCCACGTCGCCCTGCTTTATCTTTTTTATTATTTGTTTTTCTTCTCCGGTTTTCATTGTAAGGGTAAGACGCCCCGCATTTAAAGATGGTTACAAGTTACGAATAAAAAAAAAATCAGGCCAGTTTGTAACCGAACAAAAAGAGATGGCGTCCAATGGACAAAACCAATAAAAATAAACGTTATGAGTAGTGTAGAAATAGTTGTTCCGGTAGCATTTTTTGGAATGATATTCGGAATTGTTGTGTTGGTAACTTATTACCGCAACAAAAGGATGGAACGGATGGCATTAATCTCCTCCGGGCGTGATGCATCTATTTTTAAAGAAGAAGAGAAAATAACCAAACTGAGTTCTCTGAAATACGGAATCTTTTTGGTAGGTCTGGCCATTGGGTTTGTTGTTGGCGATTTGATGGCTTTGGCGGGATCTGTAACTGAGTGGGTGGCATATATTTCCATGATTTTCCTTTTCGGAGGTGTCTCTTTGCTTGTTTTTTATTTGATTGCCCGTAAAGTTGTAAAATCAGGGAAAGAGTCTGATTAACAGAGTGGAAATATTAATCAAAATGGTGTAATTTTCAGCAAAAGAGCGATAATTAACTTTAATTAACCATTCAGGTTGTCCATTTTACACTCAATTGATCATATTTGTAATAGGGATTTTTTCATAAAACTTGGATTTAAAATGACTGGATTAAAGAAAGAAGAAAACTTCTTTCTTTTCCAGTTGTTTTTTTAACTTCATTTAACTATGATTGGGTGGTTTTTAAATGAATTATGACTTAAGTTTGTAATAGATTTTTTTTCATAGATTTGGATTTGGTTAACAAAGCTGATTTAAGGGAAAAGGACAGGTGGAATTATTTTCACTGTCCTTTTTTTTTGTCTGTATTTTTATGCGCAGTTAACCTGGTTTGTACATAAGACAGGTAAGGTGTAAACAGGTTGAAAGCCTGAGATCAATAGGGTTTTGAGGTATCCCGCACTCCCCCTCTCATTATTGGTCGCGACCAATAATGAGAGGGGGAGAATTTATTACAATTTCCCTGGGGCGTTGCCCCAGGCTATTGCTTGTGCCCCTTCAGAGCGGATGCTATGACCCGTTACAAAACTGTTTTTCATCGTGGGGTTGAGATTCATGAATTCAAAAATTGCATTTCCCTTGCGTTTGTTGAACCTTTTGAGGGATTAAAAATATGTCCATTCTGAAACCATGTTTCAACAGGCCAACGGCCTATAAGCAACAGCATAGGGCAACGACCTATGATAAATACCTAAGAATATAAGTAGAGCCCTGAAGGGGCGAAAGCAACCTAATCCCAAATATACCGCTCATCGTAGTCAATATTGTAATTTTTCAAGAACTTGCGGAATTCATCTTTAAAAGTCATTTTTTTATGATGTTTATCCTGATTTTCAATATACCTTTTTACAACATCAGCTTCTTTTGGATTTACTGAAAAAATACCATACCCTCTTTGCCAGGAAAATTTGGAAAATTTTGGATCAACCTGTTTAGCCTGTTTTATTAATGAATCTTTGTAATGAAACGAGCATGGCAAAAGATGCCACAAAAGACAATGTATAAATCTCTTACATGCGAGTTCCATCAGACCAATAACTTAGATAAATTTTATACTGATGAAATGCTTAGATACCAGTAAATACAAGAAACCGCAGACAAATATAAAGCTGGAAATAGGGAGCTGTTTTCAAATCAAATTTGGCGAGGACACTTGTATTTCGCTGATAGTTGAGCATTGGAATAGATTGTTTATGAATAAAACAGGTTGAATTAAAGCAAAAGTTTAACAAGCTTTAAACCCGTTTTAGTGTTGTTAATACAAAAAAACCCGATATTTGCATTGTAGATTTTTTTCATAGACTTGGATTTGGTTAGCAAATGCTGATTTAAAGGGAAAGGGCAGAGGATTCTGCCCTTTTTTATTTTATTTTTTCGGGAAAAATCTTTAAATTTAAAAACAGATACCAGTTTTCCTGGTTTGACAGGGCTGATAAATGACAAATGTTATGGATAATCTGTTTTTAAAATACATGCGGGAGCGCACCGGTCGGAAGAAAACCGCCCAGGGACCCAGTTTTGAATCTCCGGGACCGGTAATTACCATATCCCGTGAGTATGGCTGTCCGGGACGCCGAATTGCCCGTCAATTGGCTGAAACACTCACTGCAAAAAACCGGGCTCAGGGAAACAATCGTGACTGGAGATGGATTAGTAAGGAGATTATTGAAGAATCTGCCCGGGAACTGAAGCTTTCTCCCGGCATGATGGAGGATTTATCTGAATACAGGGAGCGTGGTTTTTTTGAAAATCTTGCGCTCTTCTTCTCTGACGAGTATTATCCTGGTGATGTAAAAATCAAAAATACGATTGCAAAGTTTATTTTTAATGCCTCTACCCAAGGCAATGTGGTTATTGTGGGGCGTGCTGCCGAGGCAATTACCAAGAACTTTGCAAATTCACTTCACATAAAAATCCAGGCACCTTTGACATGGCGTGCAGAAAGGGTTGCAGAAACGCAGGGGATGACCATTCAGGAAGCCCGTAAGGAAGCTATTGAAATGGATCATCGAAGAACCATGTTTCGCAATTATTTTGAGAAAGAACGGCCTGATATTGATTATTTCGACATTTTCTTTAATTGCTCGACCCTTCCAGATGAGGAAATTATAGAGTCTATCGTAATTTTGGCTGAATCCAGAGGTTTTGTTGTTTAAATTTCAAGCTTTCGTTAATTGTCGGAGTAATTGAATGGCCTGTCCGTAATAACTTGAGCCAAACAGGTTCAGGTGGTTCAATACGTGGTATAAAAGATAAGCAGGTTCACGTTTTGAAGCCCCCGGTTTTAGGGGGTATGCTTCTTCATACGCCCGATATAAATCTGCTGAAAAACCTCCGAATAATTTTGTCATTGCCAGATCAGCTTCTCTGTGACCATAATATACTGCCGGATCAATCAAAACGGGGTTTCCTGTTTCATCAATCATATAGTTTCCTCCCCATAAGTCACCATGCAGAAGAGCAGGCGGTTCCTCGCTCTCCTTCAGAATTTTCTCCAATACAGATTCCAGCTTTGCAATCAGTGAGGCAAGAGTAGCATCGGCATACCCGTTTTTTTCAGCAAGTCGAAACTGGTAGAGGATTCTCTTATTCCAGTAGAATAGAGGCCAGTTGTTTTCTTCCTCTCCGGAGACAATATTTTTTTGAGGAGTGGAGCCGATGAAGTTGTCTTCAAAAAATCCAAAGCCCTTTGCTGATTGCTGATGAACAAGTGCCAGACGACGGCCAAACTCCATGAAAAAATCGGTTCTCTTTATTCCGCTTTCGATGTGCTCAAGAATCAGGAAGTCCTCACCTGAAAACATAACCTTAGGAACCCTGATGGCATTGGAGCGTGCAAGTTCCTCAAGGCCGTGGGCTTCTTTCTCAAACAAACCGTTGCTAAATCCCTGCTTGAGAAAATATTTTTGTCCCGCCCGGGTGGAAATAACCTGCGAATCTGCGATGCAACCTCCTCCGACAGAGGACATGCTTACAGGTTCTTCCCCAAGAATCTTTGTTAGCTTGTCCTTATTCATATCATGGTTTATTTCTGGTTTTTCAAAAAATTAAGCAAGCCCCTGCAGGCAGATTCAAGAAGATCCAAAACCAGTTCAAATCCTTCATCACCGCCGTAATAAGGGTCCGGAACTTCCTCGTAATGGCAGTGGTTGCAGAAGTCTGTCATCTTAAATATTTTGGTGGCAGCATTTGTTCCTGCAGCCAGTTGTTCCAGGTCTCGTATATTCTGATTATCCATTCCGATAATCATATCAAATACCCTGAAGTCTGTTATGGGATCAACCGGACGACTTATGCTGGTAAGATTATACCCTCTTTTGGTGGCATGCCGTTGCATTCTTGCATCTGCCGGACCTCCCGCGTGGTAGTCCGTTATTCCCGCTGAATCTACTATGAAATATTCCTGAAGTCCTTCTTTTTCAATCAATCCTTTAAAAACTGCTTCGGCACTTGGGGATCGGCAAATATTCCCCAGGCAAACGAATAGTATTTTCTTTTTTTCCATAATTAATGAGTCTTTCTGCAAATATAGTTTTTTTAAGATTGAAGGTCGCAGAATTCCACAGTGTGTGGATATTGTTCCTCAATGCGTCAGATTTTGTTTTGGTATTGATTGATGGAGTTGTTCGTGTAAGGCTCTTGTAGTCACTGTATTTGATGGTATCTCGGTTCGCGGGGCTTTTATTGTGGCACACTCTTTTCAATACATAAGGCAACAGACAAGTATAATTTTAAATGTTTAACCAAAAAGTAAAAGTTATGAAAAGGAAATTTTTATTTGTATTGACGAGTGTGTTTTTTTTGGCAGTGACTCCGTTTGTTTCTGCAATGGCTATGGACAATGTGACAACTGCTGTTGAGCAGGAGTTGACCTTCACCGATATTGAGGTGAGCGAAGTTCCCTCAGAAGTAATCGAAGCTGCCAAAAAAGAGTTTCCCGGAACTGAAGTGGAAAAAGCACAAGTTGCTGAAGTGTCCGGAGAGAAGATCTATAAGATTGTTGTGAAAAATTCCGATGATGTTAATCAAACCGGACTTTACAACAGCAATGGGGACAGTTATGTTCCTGAGGCTTAGATTCACTTTATGACACTTTAAAACACGGTTAATTAATTGAATTTTAAAAACCAGGCCCCTTTCTGGCAATTAGCCTGCTTTATTCATAATTTATTTATTACGATGTTCAACTACCTGCGAAATACAGCCGTCCTCAACAAAATTGATTTGAAAATAATCTATTATTTCCTGCATCCATTTTGTCTGCGGTTGGTTGTATTTCCTGAAATTTGAACATCTCATCACAACAATTCATGAATAAAGCAGGTTAGGGCGTATCCGGATTTCCGGGTGCGCCTTTTTGTTGTATTTTTCGGAGGCCGGGGTAAAATTCATTATCTTTAAAGCTGTAAAATGAACTTTTACAGGGTATGCAAAAAAAAATATTAATTGTAGACGACGATACATCATTTGGCATGATGGTCAGCGGTTTTCTGAAAAAGAAGGGGCATGACTCCGTTCTGGCAGGAAATGTTTCCGGAGCTGTTGGCTTGCTTAATAGAGAGTCATTCGATTTGGTTCTTACGGATTACCGCCTGCCAGATGGCACAGGCATGGATGTATTGGAAAAAAGTAAACTGCTTGCTTCAAATATTCCTGTGGTGTTGATTACCGCCTATTCGGAAATAAGGGTTGCTGTAGATGCTATTAAGAAAGGGGCTTACGAGTATATAACAAAGCCGGTTAACGCCGATGAGTTGTTGCATGTGGTAACCAATACTCTTAAAAATAACCAAAAGAGCTCTTCTTCCAATTCGGATTATCTTTCCGGCGACGGAGAAGAAGCCCGTCGCATGGAGGAGCACCTCCGGCTGGTAGCACCCACCGAAGTGGCTGTGCTAATCCAGGGAGAAAGCGGAACAGGTAAGGAGTATGTTGCCAGGCGTATTCATGAGTTGAGCAATCATGCTGATGCACCATTTGTTGCTGTTGACTGTGGGGCCCTGACCCCCGAAATAGCCTCAAGTGAGCTTTTTGGGCATATAAAAGGGAGCTTTACCGGAGCTGTGGATAATAAAGTTGGTCATTTTGAAAATGTGGGCAACGGGACCATCTTTTTAGATGAAGTCGGAAACCTGAGTTATGAAGTGCAGGTTAAGCTTCTTCGGGCAATTCAGGAACGACGGGCACGAAGACTTGGAAGCAATACGGAATTTGCTATTGAAGCCCGTATTGTTGCCGCGACCAATGATGACTTGCGAAACAGTTCGCTTAACGGAACATTCAGGGAAGATCTTTATCACCGGTTGAATGAATTTCAGATTTCGGTGCCGCCTTTACGCACAAGGCGCGCTGATCTTTTGAAGTATTCACATTTCTTTTTGGAGAAGGCTGCAGCGGAGTTTGGAAAGGAAATTAAAGGGTTTTCCGAACCGGTACTTGGAGTTTTCGGACGTTACGAGTGGCCAGGCAATTTAAGGGAGTTGCGCAATGTTGTACGTCGGTCGGTTTTGTTGACGCAGGGCGATTATGTGGAAAGAACATCAATCCCTCCGGAGTTGGAAATACCTTCTGTAAAAACAGATCAGAAACTAAATTTATCTGATGCGCGCAATGCTACTGAAAAGCAGTTGATTGAAGAAGCACTCTTAAAAACCCGTCACAATAAAAGTGAAACCGCCCGGTTGCTGGGCATGGACAGGAAAACATTGTACAATAAAATGCAAAAACTGAATATAGAGTATTAATCTCTTTCAAATATTGCTTCCGACAACTCTTTTTCAACAATGTTCCAGTGCTTTTTCAAACGTTTCAATCCTCTTTTTAACTCGGGCGTATTTCCTGGTTTTTTCCCGAGGATTTCAATGCCCTTGAGAATTACAGATCCTTTTGATATGCCAAATTGTCTGAAGCCTGTTTGCATTTTATGAGCATGTTCGGCTATGGTTCCATGCTTTTTTGAGGAAATAAGTTTTGATAATTCAGAAAGATTCTTTTTTGTATCGGCAATAAAAGTTTCGGTTATGGTGGTCAGAAACTCCTTGTCATCTCCTGTAAATGAGGTTATCCCGGACAGGTCGAAGTTTTGCCTGTCAACAGCGATTGAAGGTGAAGCATTTTTTTTCTTTACCTTCTCCTCATCCTTTTCCTGAATTCGGGCAACTCTTTTTAGCAGGTCTTCTTTTGAGAATGGTTTAGGCAGAATGAAAACCTGGTTTGTTTTTGCCAAATCTTCTATGGAGGCATGTTCATTTACAGCTGCAGATAGCAGCAGGATAGGAGTGTTGTGATTTTCCCGAACTTTTTTAATAAACTCAATACCATTAAGACCCGGCATTCTCAGGTCCGTTACAATAAGTGAGAATTTTTCTCCGTCCAAATGCTTTAAAGCTTCAATCGCGGACCTGAAACCGGTAACCTGAGCCTTTTCTGCTAAAAATCCCTTTATGAGTTTTTCAATGAGCGGGTCATCATCCACAATCAGGATTTTCTCTTGGCTAAGTGCTTCTTTTTTAGGGTGTTTCCCTTGTTTGGTGGATCTTTTCTCTTCATGATGAGGAATTGAAAATTGAAAAGTACTTCCCTCGCCGGGTTTACTTACCACATTTATCTGTCCTCCCATGGCTTCTGTAAGCTTTTTGCTGATGGCAAGTCCCAGACCGGTTCCTTTCTCGATAGTTTTTTGAGGAGAAAACTGTTTGAATTCATCAAAAATATATGGTGCCTTTTCCTCCGGAATGCCGGGGCCAGTGTCACTCACCTCAAAAATTAATTGGTTTTTCCGGATGTTGAAACTCAGATGAACCCTCCCCTTGTCTGTAAATTTTATGGCATTACCCGTCAGGTTGAAGAGAATTTGCTTTAATCTTGTGCGGTCAGCAACAAATGCAAGATCTTCGGGGATTGCAGAGAAAGAGAAATCCAGATGCTTCTGGTCAGCTTTGGGCTTTAATGTCAGATACGTTTCCTGAAGCAATTTTCCTGAGATAATTTGCTCTTTTTGTAATTGCAGTTTTCCTTCCTGAAGTGTTGAATAATCCAGAATGTCATTAACCAGTGAAAGGAGGTGAAGAGCTGAATTGTGTATGATGGAGGCGGACTCGCTTTCGCTCTGTATGAGTTCTGAGAAACCAATGATAGCCGTTAAGGGAGTACGGATTTCATGACTCATATTGGCCAGAAATTTTTCTTTCACTTTCATAAGGGAGGAAATTTTTTCCCGGGAGGCAATGAGTTCTTCTTTGTATCGGCGACTTCTTTTTAAATCACTTCCAATCCGGATGATGAAACTTAATATGATTAGAAGACCCGATAAGCCTAATATGATGACTTTTAAGAATATGTCTGTTTTTAAGTTCTCCAGTTGCTTCTGGTGTTTTTCAGACTCTTTGATTGCTTGTTCTTCCAACTTTTTTACAAAGGTCCTGATGGTAGCGGTCAGCTGGTTTTCCAGAAGGATTAGCCCTTGTTCACGTCTGGACAAGAGACTGGTAAAGTGTTTGTCCTGTTCTTCTATTTTTTGTAATTGTTGCTTTACTTCTTTTAAAACCGGTCCTTCAATTGTTCTGGTGATGGTTGATGAATCCACGATTTGGGCTATGTTGGCCGACTTTGCCGGCGGTGAATCAGGTTCGTTCTTTTTCCCTGAGAGGAAACTGGCTATACGTCCAAAAAAACTTTTCTGGTCAGGTGTGGTATTTGTTGTCTCCACAGAATCAGAAACGTGTACGCTCGACCAGGTAATTTTGTCGATTTGAATGCTTAAGCTATCCGGCAGTAATGGAACAATTTCACCATAACGTTGGCGATATCGGTTGATTTCACTTAATTCAAAGATGTTTTGAGTTTCTTGGTGTTTTTTGTTTATCAGGTTTTCAAGAGTATCTGTATAAGCAAGATAGGAGCTGTCGGCGAACAGTTTTCGCAGGTTTTCCAGACTTTGATGGAGTGAGTCCTGTAAACCGAGATAAGCTTTTTGCTCTTTTCTAATTCCTTTGATGCGATAACTCCTGGCTTTACCATCTGCTTCCTGAAGGTGGAACATCAGTTCGTTGAGGGCCATCAGGCGTTTGTTTAGAGGGTCTTCCTTTTGGCTTTCGTGTAAATAACGGATAATGCCTGTATAGCTGATGAAGAAAGCCAGCACAGCAATAATCAGAAAAAGAAAGAAGCCTGTGGTTACTTTCCGGTTGATGCTCTTTTCAGGGAAATTATGGTGCATAATTCTGTCTTTTGAATCTCGGGTTTTGATGTCATTTTGTCAACCACAGGTGTCTGGTTTTCTGTGTTTTTGGTCATTTTGTCGGATGTTGAGTTTCTTCTTTAAACTGGCTCAGACTTTGCAATAGTTTGAAGAAAAAACCATACCAAAATGCAATATAAGAATTACTATAAAACATTAGGCGTATCAAAAAATGCTACTCAGGATGAGATTAAAAAGGCTTATCGAAAACTTGCCGTTAAATATCATCCCGATAAAAATCCTGATGATAAAGAAACTGAGAACAAATTTAAGGAAATAAATGAAGCTTATGAGGTACTGAAGGATCCTGAGAAACGTAAGAAGTACGATCAGCTGGGCTCCAATTGGAAGCAATATGAGAATGCAGGGTACGGTGGAGCACAAGGTTCAGGTTTTGGAGGTTTTGACTGGTCGCAGTTTGGAGGGCAGCCCGGAAGTGGCCGTTCTTATTCTTTTGGAGGTGATATGGGGGACGTGTTTGGCAGTTCGGGTGGTTTCTCCGATTTCTTCAATATGTTTTTTGGAGGAATGGGAGGAGCCGGAACCACCGGGTTTGGAGGTTCTCGTGCTGCTAAAGGGCAGGATTTGAAAGCCGATCTGGAATTGTCTGTTAGCGAGGCTTATCACGGAGCTACCCGTATTCTGAATGTTGATGGGAGAAAACTCAGGGTTAATATAAAACCCGGAGCTTATATGGGACAGGAGTTAAGGATTAAAGGTAAAGGAGCTCCCGGACCAGGTGGTGGTCAAAATGGGGATATTTATCTGAGAATTAAAATCCAGTCCGACACAGAATTTAGAATAGATGGCCGCAATATAATAAAAGAGGTTCCTGTTGACTTCTTTACCGCAGCTTTGGGCGGTAAGGTTCGTGTCAATACACCAGGAGGGGTGGTCAATGTGACCATCCCCAAAGGAACACAGCCCGGACGTACCTTCCGCCTGAAGGGGAAAGGAATGCCTGCTTCCAGACAAGAAGGCGGTTTTGGCGATCTTTTACTACGCTTAAAAGTAACAGTGCCTGATAATCTTTCGCCCGAAGAAGAAACGCTGGTTAAGCAGTGGAGAGAATTGCGGAAGAGAAAATAGTGTGTTCAATTGTCGATAATAGAGAGTATTAGCGGTTCGTGGATAAAAAAAAGCTGTTTTTTATGGCATTAAAATTGGAGAATATCACCAAATCACCTACATTTGCAACCGCAAAACGGAAATAAAAGGTTTGCGGAATTAATGGTGAGGTAGTTTAGCTGGTTAAAGCGTTCCGATTAAAATCGGGAAGGTCAGCTGAACAAAGCCAAGAAAAGAAAACAATAATGGCGAGGTAGCTCAGCTGGTTAGAGCGCATGATTCATAATCATGAGGTCGGCGGTTCAAGCCCGCCTCTCGCTACGAAGGGTTAGAACTTAACAGTTTTAACCCTTTT
>NZ_AJKI01000055.1 GCF_000259075.1 Marinilabilia salmonicolor JCM 21150 | reverse complement strand
TGTGAAGCCCAGAAAGCGTGTCCTGAAAAGGCGACAAAAAGAAGCATCTTTTCAGGTTTTTTAGCTGAGAATAATTGGCTGGAAGCCTTGATTTTGCTATCTTTAAGCTCGTAATCAGACAGTGATAAATGAGCGATTTTGCAACCGATAAGGATATGTTAATACAGGAGCTTCTTCAGGAACGTGATGAGCTATTTCAGGAGCTTTCCCGGTTGCGAAAAGTTGACAATGGGGCCTTGGATACCCTGGAAGCAAAAAACCAGGAATTGACCTCTGTAGTGGCTAAAAAGGATCAACAAATCCATAAGCTAACCGATCAACTTGCCTGGTTTCGCCATAAGTTTTTTGGCATCTCCAGCGAAAAGCATATTGCAGCAGACCCCAACCAAAGAAAGATTGACTGGGAGGGGCTGGAAGTGCTTCCAGAGGAGAAGGAAGCCATTGAAGATGCGGAAAAAGAGCTTATCGAATATGAGCGACGCAAGTCGAACAAAGAAAAAAAGAAGCCCGTACGTCAGCCGTTACCAGATCACCTTCGACGAGTAGTAGAAGTCATAGAGCCGGAAGGCAAACAGGACAACTGGGTGCGTATTGGCGAAGAGGTGACTGAAATTCTTGAACATAAGCCAGGTGAGACCTATGTCCGTCGAATAGAACGCCCGAAGTATGCCATAAAGCCAATTGTAGCAGAAGAGAATGCCGAGAATGAGCAGAACGAAGAAGAAGCACCTGCTATCCGTATTGCTCCAATGCCACTTTTGCCGCTGCCCCGCAGCAACGCCGGCCCCTCTATGTTGGCTGAGCTAATAATGAACAAATACTTCTATCATCTTCCTTTTCATCGTCAGATCTCTATGTTTAAGATGATCGGAGTAAGATTACCCGCATCCACCGTTAACGGATGGTTTCAGGGAAGCAGCGATTTACTTCGTGCTCTCTACAATCGCTTAAAAGAAAAAGTCCTCGAAACTGATTATATCCAGGTGGATGAAAGCACCATTCCGGTTATCAATAATCAAAAGCACAAGACCACTAAAGCTTACCTTTGGATGGTACGATCAGTAATGGACAACCTGGTTTTCTTCCACTACGACAAAGGCTCCCGGGCGCAAAGAGTGGTAGTTGATCTGTTAAAGGATTATCAGGGGGCCGTTCAAACCGATGGATATGAGGCATACTCAATCTATGAGCGAAAGAAAGGTGTTTTGCTTCTGGGTTGCTGGGCACATGCGCGCAGAAAATTCTCCGAAAGTCTTGCGGAAGACAAAACCGGAGCTGAATATGCATTGGCACAAATTGCCAAATTCTATCAGGTTGAAAAAATGGCCGACGAGCAAGAGTTAGACCATGAGCAAAGGGCGGAACTTCGAAAACGTCTGGCCTATCCAATTATGCGTGCTTTTGAAAAATGGGTTGAAGAGTATTATCCTAAAGCGCTTCCGGGCGGAAGAATGAGCAGAGCATTGGCTTATACATACAACCTTTTCATGCGGTTGTCCCGCTATCATCTTGATGGGCGCTACCTGCCAGATAATAACCTGGCCGAAAATGCCATCAGGCCTCTGGCTATTGGAAGAAAAGGAT
>NZ_AJKI01000054.1 GCF_000259075.1 Marinilabilia salmonicolor JCM 21150 | reverse complement strand
TGAAGTACTGGCAGTTGCACTACAGTTTGTCGTATTAGCAACATCAGTCACAAGCACTGAAATGATATGATTACCAATTGATGGCAAGCTGGTCGCATCATAGCTCAATGTGGAACTGGTTGCCCCGGCTATATCTGTTCCATCTAATTGCCATTGATAGTTATAAGTTCCACTACCTGTTACATTGGCTGTATAGTTTGCTGGATTTCCTTCACAAACTTCTATGGAACCACTTATTGTCACTTCTGGAACATCATTTACAGTCAGTTGAACACTTGCAGATTCATTGCAATTCAAAGGACTATCTGTATCGGTAACAGTTACTGTAACAGTATAATTTCCAGCGGTTGGAAGACTGGCCGCATCAATATTCAGAACTGAACCCGTTTCGCCAGGCAAAACAGTGCCACCAAGTGACCATTCATAAGTATAGGTACCACTGCCTGTTACATTAGACGTAAAAGTTACGGCTGTTGATTCACATACTTCCTGATCGCCTTCGTCAATACTTACTTCAGGAGTATCATACACGTCCAATGAAGTACTGGCAGTTGCACTACAGTTTGTCGTATTAGCAACATCAGTCACAAGCACTGAAATGGTATGATTACCAATTGATGGCAAGCTGGTCGCATCATAGCTCAATGTGGAACTGGTTGCCCCGGCTATATCTGTTCCATCTAATTGCCACTGATAGTTATATGTTCCACTACCTGTTACATTAGCTGTATAGTTTGCTGGATTTCCTTCACAAACTTCTGTGGGACCACTTATTGTTACTTCTGGAACATCATTCACCACCAATACAGGAGCATCAGCAGCAGCAGACTGACAACCAAGCGCATCAGTCACCACAACTGTATATACATCCCCATCATCATCTAAAGAAGTGGAAGCAATAGTTATGGTAGGTTGATCGACAGTAGAAAAAGAAGGATTATCGGCTGTAGACCAGGTATAAGAATACGGAGTTGCACCACCTGAAGCATTTGCGTTAATATCGACAGGACTTCCTTCACAAACTGCCGTCGGATTTAAAGAAGGTGCAGCAGTTGGATTATCGTCTATAGTAACCGTTACCGTAGCTGAAGCAGTACAATTTGTTGGATTATTGGTATCTTCAATTTCAAGGGTGTATTCATAATTTCCGGGAACTGTTAAAACAGCAGGATCAGAAACCGTAATGGTATGTCCTGTAACAGTGCCAGACAGACCGGGTCCGGTCCAGTTATAAACATATCCGGAAGTTTCCGGAGCACTATCAAAAAGTTCAAAAGGTAATCCCTGACAAATAGGGTCACCAGAAGTTCCGCTGGCAGGACGATAGTCCGGGTTGGGAGTTGGATTTGGGTTAACGATTACGTTCACTACATCATCCATCATAACTGAACATGTAGGACTACCTCCTCGTCTGGCTTCAATAGCATACTCAGCTTCCTGTGTTACCGTAAAAACAAGGGGGTTTCCTGTTCCACCAACAGGGAAATCAGAAATTGTAGTTGTACCACCAATAGTTGTATGCAAATAATACTGATATGTACTTTCAGAGTTGCCTAAAACAAGATCAGCTGATTCTCCTTCACAAATTTCAACTACACTATTACCAGCCCCATCATCAAAAGAGAACTTATCAGGACTTTTCCAAACATAGGTATCATCATACCCAACAGCAATAGGCCCATCGTTGGTATCATATATTGTATACGTAAAACGAATAACAGATCCATAATATTCTGAATCAACTCTATCCGGGAAAAACATTATCCCGTTTACATCTCCGGTAACAACTATCTCTTCAATCCATGTAGGGTGTTCTGCTGTAGAACCAACATTTGTCAGAACATTCCATTCAATATAAGAAGCATTTGAAGGAACACTTCCTGCATTAACATAAATTTCATCAGATCCACCTTGAGAACAATAATTGGGTTCAACTTCATCTATCAATGAGTGAATTCCTTTTAAAACAGGTGGATTGAAATTTAACTCTTTTCCTCCCTCACGTCCCTGCGCGTACGCCTCAGGCCCGGAAAAAGCAAACAATATGGTCAATAAAAAAACGAATGAAAGTAAAAATCTCTTCATGGCATCTCGTTTAGGGTAATGCTTTGTATCCAACTACACTTAGGCCATCAACACAAACAACAAAAATAATTTTATTCAACTATTCCTAATACTTTAGGGTCAAATATTTATTAACAATTTTCAAATTAGACTCTTCTTAACGAAGAATGATAAACCTTTGAGATATAAGCAAAACAAAAATCCTCTTAGGTGCATTTCAAAAATAAGCTCGCAAATTTAAACAAAAAATTCTAAAAATCAATCCGTTAAGAATGCACAAGACTCATCATCCTTAATCATTCTTTGAAAATAAACACCAGTAAATAAATGTTAATTTAGAAAGACTATAAATTTCTTCATATTTTGTACGTTTACAAACGACGATTGTTTCAACTCCCTGCAGAATAAAGGCTTTTCATTCAGAAAAACTACCGGGAAATTACCCTGCCAAAATATTTAATCACTTAAAAAGTGTATTTTATCATTAAATACACCTCATTCGTCAATAGACCTTTAACTCAAAAGTTTATTTAAAAGTTGTGGCTTTTCCTCCAAAGCCATCCTTGCAATTTTAATATAATCATTTAGCCAATCCTGCAAAACAATTACCTTTTTCTTCTTTTTCCGGGTCATTTCCTTTGACAAGTTCTTTGCATGCTCAAATCGAGTATTTAACTCTTCAAGTTTTTCCAGGTCTTCCAGAATGTTGTCCAGATCATTCCTTTTCACTCCAAAACCCTTTAGTGCATCTAACCATGAAGTTTCAGCAATGAGGTTTTTACAAAACATATAAACCTGACGATACCATTCATCAAATTGCTTCTCTCTGGGACCATCCAAACCAAGGGTTTTTCCTGCAAGCTCATTTTCATCAAATACGATGCGCCCCAGCTTGACAATCCTCATATATCGTTTTTGCAAGTCCTTATACAGTTCTCCACGT
Organism: Marinilabilia salmonicolor JCM 21150; assembly: GCF_000259075.1. Taxonomy (GTDB): domain Bacteria; phylum Bacteroidota; class Bacteroidia; order Bacteroidales; family Marinilabiliaceae; genus Marinilabilia; species Marinilabilia salmonicolor. The sequence goes on along the minus strand of NZ_AJKI01000054.1, from coordinate 3,484 downwards.
TGCCGATTCAACTCCTTCCTTCTCTCCTGAGCAGCTTCCTGTTCCTGATCAATCTGTCTAACAGCTTCAAGCAACTCTCTTCCCTGCTCCATCTCTCTCAAACCATATCCAAAAGAACTCATTGAGGAAACCAATCCCTGGTCGGACAGACTCTGACCAAGAACATCATCAACTTTATTTATAAAGTTATCAAATGGCAATTTTGAATAATGCATATCTTTATTAAAAATAATAAAACTATAATATTATTGCAATATCTAAAATTCAATTTAATAATGCAAATATTTTTTCATTTATTCTGAAATATAATTTCATTTAAATTTTTATATCAGATAGATAAACTTTGAAAAATATTAAAAATAATAAGTAAATATTACAAAATTTTCAGATAGATAATAAAATATATAAAATTACACTCCAGTTTGCTGTTTTTGAGTTATTTAAATAAAATAAATTAAATTTATATTCAGAAACAATTAGAATATACCATTGTATATGAATGGGATTTTAAAGCTAAATAATGAAGTATATTTATTGAGTTTTTATAACAGATAAAAAAATAATTTTTCTACGCTGATTATTAGTTATTTAAATCCAAAACTGAATATAAAACCCTGAGATATCAAAAAGGGAGGTAACTTTTTTTGAGAAAGAAAAAACCATAACTATCGCTCAAAAGCCCGTCTTACGGCACCTTAAACGTCTAAAGCTCAGGTCACAAACACTCTCTGGTCGTACCTTCCTCGTACCTTTTTCGACATTTTTCGACTCCTTATATGCCAAACAAGAGTCGAAGCAGGTACGACGATGCCCCGAAGAAGATTGTGCGAAGGGCCGAAGAAACAATAACCAAGTGTTGCTGAGCCCCAAAAAGGTGTTATGAAAAAAGATCTCCCTCCCCCTCAATTCCGATCGAGGGGAATATAAACCGTCATCTCCCACACCAAAGCAGGTTAAACGAATTTGTAAAAAGCAACATAAAGATTTAGAAAATTGTCAGATCATTGAATATAAAAGTATTCATGACATTCAGAAGAACCATAACTCTACGGGAAGGCCTGGCTCACCAGAGACGAGGTGATATAAGCCCCTCATGTGGAGACAAGGGGCAGTGGAGGCAATATGCATCCTCAACATACCGGTTTTGGCCCCTGACAGCGAGCGGCAGAATGGCAATAATATTTACTGGCTGAAAGATTGATTCTCCACTCCATTACCAGTGACAGATTTTCGTAATATGCAAAACATCAGTGGGTTAATAGTTGGCCCCCATTCGGGGACATGGTTTCATTTGTTCCAGTTACCCGGGTTATCCACCCGGGATTATTCAAATTTGCCCCCTGCGGGGACGGGACAATTCAGTCATATCCGCATTATGACCCAAAATTATTTGGGGTAGCCACTCAGAATGACAAAAACCATAACTATATAGGTATTCCCTTTTCAGAGATAAAAAAGAAAAAGCCCCTCGTGCGAAAACGAGGGGCATTGTAAGAATTAAATCCTTCTGTTTGATATATGACTGATACTATATTGCATTCATAGATAAAGTACCTATCCCTTATAACACCGGTCCTCAAAATCCTCATAAGAAACCCATTGCGTCATTTCGTTTAATCTTTTATTAAAAAACCATTGTAAGGACACACGCTATAAAGTTTCCGTCTATAAATTAAGCTCATTCAGCAAAGTACAAAGATGTTTGGTTAGAAAGTCCCGGTTGCAAGGCTTGCGAAGTCCGAAAATGCGGAGTTTACTAAAACTTAAATGATCGATTTTCGGGCAAGCGTAACGAAGCAAAAGGTACTTTATGGACAAACACTAAATGATCACCATCGTAGCCCCATAACCATACTCCCGGAATGAGGCATCCTGGAAATTATGCGATTTATACCGTGTATTCAGCAGGCGACGTACCTCATGTTTTAGCGTTCCATTACCCAGCCCATGGATAAAGACAATCTTCTGACCTTTCGTCTTTTGGTTTTCCTCCATCACTTCAGTGAAACGATCAATCTGTAGCTTTAGCATATCGGCATTAGATAGCCCACGGGTATCATCCAACAGCTCATGGATATGCAAATCAACCTCAATAATATCGGAATTTTTCTTCTTGGACGGCTTAGGTGCAGCAGAATTCAGTTCTCCTTTTTCACGGAGCACTTTACGGGTTTCCTGTTTTGTCAGGTTTTCCATCTGACGCTCCAGTTCGTTTTTGATGACAGGCAACAATACGGCCCGCTCATAAAAGAAGTCATTATTTTTAAAAGCATTGTCCTTGAAAAATTTGTGGGCTTTGATCTTCATCACTTCCTTCACCGGATCAAGAAGCGCAAATGGTTTGTCCTTACGGTAAAGCAACACCTGAATATGCCAGGAGACATCCAGTTTGGAGGCATCCAACTGATCGAGTGACTCCTTGGTATTGGGTTGAATCCGGCCGTTGTATAACTCCCGGGCCAGTCCGTCCTCTCCTATCTCTACAATCAGGTAAAGACAATAGAAATTACTATCATTGACCAGATGAAAATCGACCATCTGTTTGTCGCCTTGATGTCCCCCATCCAGAAAAGCCAGATAAAACCGGGGCTGCGTGTCATCGTGCCGTTCATCCGTTTCTGCAAAGCCATCCTCATCCATTTCGGGTTCTTCCTGTGGCGATGATTGCTTCACCAAAGGCTGCTCGCTCTTACTAGCAGAAGAGGTCTGCGGAGCCACCTCACTGCGTTCTATCACCACAATCTCATTGGCTGGCATGGGTACTTCAAAACCAATCTCATCCTCTACATATACAATTTTCCCTTCTACCCGGGTGACCAGTCCGCCTCCTACATCGTTCAGGAACCTTACTTTGTCTCCCGGTCTGATATCTGTGTTTTTCATAGTTTGTAAGCTTTAGGGCAAAGGTAAAGGAAATTCGTGAATTTCCTTTACGCTATGCCCTATCATAGAAGATATCTCCTTTCCAGTTTTTAGGATTGTTGATAATGTAGTTTTTTATACGATGATAGGATCGTTCATCACGGATTACATGATCATGATAATCATGTTGCCAGTTTTTTGCACCAGGAGTTTTGCGTAAGATATTGATATCCTTAGAAGTCTTCATCTGCAACTTTCCCATAATCTTGGGAATGATCCTTCGTCTGCGGAGCTTACAATATTCCTCTACCTCTTTCTTGGTAGGTTGATAATTGAGCTTGTTCCACCATTTATCCGAAAGATAAAACTCCTGATTTTTCTGCATATTATAATCATCCACTGGAGATATACCATTATTATAGCCATAATCTTTCAAGATGATTAACAAGTGAACAATAGTGTCCTAAACATTTTCCCAAAAGGGATTTCATCCCTTTAACCCTGAATTACTTTTTTTGTCTTGACACAAAAAAAGTAATCAAAAAAAAGTCAAGACTTAGCCAGCTTTCGCTCTAAAAACTACGGTTCTTTTATCGTAATCGTCAAAACTCATCTCGCTTGC
>NZ_AJKI01000053.1 GCF_000259075.1 Marinilabilia salmonicolor JCM 21150 | reverse complement strand
TGATAATGTCATCCTCATTTTTTGCCATCAAAGTAACGGCTGAAGACGGGGGCTTACAATATGCCCGAGGCCGAAGGCTTACTTTAGATGTCAACATACATTTATAACAACAATACTTTTGGCATTTTCACTTGTTCTGGTTTCCTGTTCAGAGGATGACAACGAAGATAAAACACCACCAGCACAAGTTTCAGACCTGGAAGCTGTTATTGGCGAAGGAGAAATTACACTTTCCTGGACAGAACCGGAGGATGACGATCTCGAAGATATTGAAATATCGTATACTCCGGGAACGAATCCGACACTCACACAATCATCTGGATTGGAACAAATTACGGTCCAGGGGTTGTCAAACGGAACGGAATATACATTTTCCGTCAAAACTGTAGATAAACACGGAAACAAATCACAATCTGTTGATATTTCCGCCACACCCAACCCGTTTATGGTTGTCTCTCCAGATCAAAGCGATTATTATTCTGCCACAGCATTTACAACCGATGGTAATGGACATTTAGTCATGGAAGTTACCTTTAACAGACCTGTAGATGTCAATTCAGTAAAACCCGGGGAGACCATCTATTTCCAAGCAGATATCATTTCACAGGGAACAGTTGAATTTTCGAATGATAATAAAACTGTGACATTTACAACCACAGAAACAGCTTCTGAGTTAGGTACGTTTTCACCAGATTTATATTTTGATTTTATTCTCATCGGCAATGATGCAGGAAACGGGACCATCACAGATACCAATGGAGTGATTCTGGACGGAGACGAAGACGGAAATAGCAGCGGCAATTATATCCTGAATCTCATTTTAATCGGCTAATCCTGAAAAACTGTTATGAAGCCGTTTCTATAAAACCCCACCAGTACCCGGAGAAATCGAAACTTAAGGTAAAGATTGCTTCGTTTCACTTACAATAATTTCATTTATGTAAAACAGGCCAGGTTGGAGGGGCTAATTAGCGTTTGTCTATAAAGTCCAACTTCTGCGTTGTTGCTCAAAATCTAAATCCTCAAATACATTAGTATTCTGCGGTTTATATTTTTCACACGCCTTGAATTTGAGCTTGCTATCTCAAACACATGAAAAACGCTTAGTTTATGGACAGACACTTATCAGCAAAATCGAAAATTACTCCCTCCAACCCAATAAAATAATTTAACAATGATAGGAAAGCAATTTCTTTTCTTTAAAAGGACATCAGTGTTGTTCAATAATAAATCTATTTTGAAGAAGCCACCCCGACCAAATACGAGTGAAAATTAAAAATCAACCGCATTTAAAAAATTCATAATCAGTAAAGTTGCACAAAAATAATTCCTTACCTACAAAACTTTATCAGTCGGAAATAACGATTCAACTTCCCGCTGGAAGGCGGGATAAGCCGGAAGACCCCGTTGAACTTGCTTTGATATATCTTTCCCCACCCCGACATACATCTGCTTTAGCTCATTTGCCCGAATTTTTGCAGCATCAATAAACTGTTTTTTCTTTAAAGCTTTCATATATTGAAATAACAACCCGGGTACAGGTGTTGCATACAGATATCCGGGCTGTACACTGCTTCGATAGATATTTTTAAAAGCCTCTTCAGCCTTTTCCAGATTACCGCAAAATGCCGACGCCATTGCCAGGTTGTACCAATCGTGCCGATAGTTTCTTAAATGGCATGTCTTTTCAAGAAAATGGAGGCTCTCTTCATATTTCTTTCGCTTATACAACGCCAACCCACACATCCGATTTGCCAGAAATGCAATTTCAATTTTTACTGAATCGACAAGCGGAAGTGCAAGCCTAAATGCCTTTTGATAAGCACCATGCGTCAAGGCATAATCTGCCCTTTTTAAACGACGACTTTTAAAAAGAATTAAATGCATGTTTCAATAATCATTTCAAAAAGAAAGCAAAAATACACTTTTGAAGACAGATGCGGAGGTCTTTATTAAAAAAAAACAGGAATGCCTGGAGGCAGTCGTTGAGATGATCCAGTAAGCTAAAAAATAATCACATGCACTGCTTTCGACTCTTAATCAAATAAGTTGTAAATGTTTGAGGCCAGAACCAGTTTTTTTAAGAAGATTTCTTAATTTTATACCTGAAAATATTGGTTAATGGAAAAATATTCAAAAATGCCATAACCGACACCTCTGGAATAATCCGGGGGTTGAAATACATTCAACAACCAGAGAAAAAAAAGGAACAAATACAGATATAAAAGATGACCGAAAAAATAATAGTTGACTGTCCAAAATGTTCTAAAAAAGTAAGAATTCCGGTTGGAAAAAAGATAAGATTTGTTTGTCCATCATGTGCTGAAGAACTGGAATATGATGACCTTCCGGAAATTAGTAAAAACAGCGGGATAAATCCAAAAGAGACTGATAAAGCACAAAAAGAAAAAACAGGTTATATCGGACATATTGCCTTAATCTTATCATCCTTAATCATTTCAATACCTATTGTCATCGGGTACTATCAATATCTTATGTGGATACCCATAAAATCAATTGAAATCAGGATGATTGTTGTTGTATTAATATACGCTTTATCTGTATATCTCCTGATCTTCAAATTTAAAAAACTTGCTTTTGCACTTATGATTATCCTACTTCTTAAAATGGGATATAATCAATATTTTAATAAAAAAGGATTGACGTATAATAAGGCATTCAGAGGATATGTAACTCTTGTTGAAAATAAATTTGAAAACAATCCCAACCTTTTAAAAGATGTTGAAAATAGCATTATTATAAGCGTTGAAAGTGATATCATCAGTTCCATTGACTACAACCACTCAGAGGTAAAACAATTTTCAAATCAAGCCGCCATAAATTATTTTACAGAAGATAATGATAAATATTTTAATAATTATGGAAATATAATAAGATATTTCTCAGTCTTTAAAACAATTAATGGAGCATGGAAATATGTATCTGATCCGTCAGATGAAGAACATTTTGCAAACGCGTCTGAGAGTTTAAATTCTATGGCAGGTGATTGTGAGGACTATTCAATAATGATGGCTGCGTGCATAAAAGCTGTTGGAGGAAAAACCAGGATTGTTTGGGTCAAAGAGCATGCTTTCCCCATTGTTTTGGTAGCAAGTGACAAGTATGAATACAATCTGAAAGTCAAACCGCTTCTTAACCTTTTATTTACAGATATCTACGAAGAAGATTTCGGAGTCGTTCAGAATGAGGAAGGAATATGGTTAAACTTTGACTATACAAAGAGTTATCCGGGAGGACCATTTCTGAATAAAGAAGTAATAAAACTCATCAAAATATGATCGATTTTCCGTGGAATAATTAATACCAATCCCTAATTCAATAAGACAATGAAAAAAACAGTTCTTATAATTTTACTTTCAATTTCAAGTCTGAATCTTTTCTCACAACTAAAAAAAGGAGAGACAGTTGTATCATTAGATGGAAATTATTTAAAAAACAACACTGAAAATGGTGTCACATCGAATCATAATGCGTCACAAATTAAAAATTTAAATCTTGGAGCGTCGGTTGGCTATTTTATAGCAGACCGAGTTGAATTGGGGGTTGGACTTGACTATTATTGGGAAAAAGAGTCCCGAACGAATAAATTAATGATCGGAGACTTCTATCAGGCTGAAGTCATGGATTTAAAATCAAATGCATATTTGCCGAACATTTATATAGGATACTATCATTCAATTATTGACAAGCTGTACCTTAGTGGAAAAGTAAAATTTGGATACGGTAAAATAAAATCTGAATGTAGTACACTCATTGCCGGTAGATCCAATTATCCATCAGAATCTTCGTATTCCCCTCCCCCTTATACGACAGTGTCGCAAGATGCTTACGAAGCTGATTTATTCAATGTTGAAATCATACCGGAGCTGACTTGGTTTATTTCTCCTAAAGTTGGTCTTTCTCTCGGATTGGGAGGTGTAAAACACACGATGATTGATTGGGAATCGGAAAACTCCGGTTGGTCTGTAAATTTCGATCCGGCATATTGGAACTTTGGGTTTAAAATAAGATTATAAAGGATAAGTTTACAAGCATATAAAGGAAGAGATCGAGAACCGGAATTAAAGAACAAAAACCAACTGAGTGATCGCTTCAAACATGCCCCCGGACAATTCGGCAGCGACGTTTCGGAAAGGAAAAAGGCTAAAAGAAACCTTTCAGACACATCGTTTCTTTTAACCTTTATATCATTTTAACTGTCAATTATCCCTTCCATTCTCCTTTATTGGCTTTCTCCCAGCGTTTGCTAACCGTTTTCCAGTCCACCACATTCCAGAAATTGTCCACGTAAGTGCCACGCATATTCTGATACTTCAGGTAATAGGCATGTTCCCAGACATCCAAAGCAAGCAAGGGAATGCCTTTTTCAGAAACAACATCCATCAAAGGGTTATCCTGATTAGGTGTAGAAGACACCTTCAATTTTTTATTGGCATCCATATAGAGCCAGGCCCAACCACTGCCAAACTGTGTCTTGGCAGCATTAGAAAATTCCTTTTTAAACTCATCCATCGATCCAAAATCCTTAACCAATGAATTTAGCAGACGAGCTGATGGCTCACCTCCATCAGGAGACATATTTTCCCAAAACAAGCGGTGATTGTAATATCCCCCTCCATTGTTTCTAACAGATTCGCTATGCCCGGATACATTGGCAAAAATCTGATGCATAGCCGTCGTTTCCATCTCGGTTCCCTCAATGGCTTTCATAAACTTACCATAATATCCGCGATGGTGTTTATCGTAATGCAACTCCATAGTTTGTGCATCAATATATGGTTCCAACGCATCATAAGCATATCCCAGTTCGGGAAATTTATGACCATCGATGGTCGCGGCTGCCGAAGCAGTTGCTCCGTTATTGTTACTTTTTTTCCCTGTGGGAACACAGGCACTTACAGCTGCCATACCCACGAGTGATAAAAAATGACGTCGTTCCATATTCCGTAGTTTTTAGATTTCAAAAAGATGATTGTAGTAATAAAAACACGTAGCCAATGAAAATGTTTGATTTTCGGAAAGGTTTTAAAAAACTTAAGTTATTCGATAACATCATTTTCCTTCGGCTATTTGCCGGATAAACATCGGCTTATTCCACTTTTTTTTATGAATCCTCCTCATTGCGACGTTCATCTTTAATCTCTCCGGCATTTTTTAAAGATAGTTTCGATATCACCGGGCCAAATAACTCATGAATAATTGCCGTACCAATAACAACCGTCATTATTAAGGTAGAGAAAGTTCTAAAAGCCTCTTCTTTTGATACCAGCAATGCCAACCCTATGACAATGCCACCTTGGGGTAACAAGCCACCGGCAGTGTATTTCTGTACCTGTCTGGGAGTCGGAAGAAAGGATGACGAAGCCCAGATACCGGTATATTTTCCTAAAAATCGGGCTGCAATAAACACCAGAATCAATACCGAATTCCCTGAGAGCAACGAAATATCGAGATGAAGCCCCGACAAGGTAAAAAAAATGACAAAAATAAGCTCTTCGGTATATCGCTCTAAAAGGCCGAAGATTTCCTTTCTTTGCTTGTTGTAATTAATAACTACCACTCCAAGGGCCAGGGTAGATAATAATTCGTCGACTCCAATATATGTGGCCGTTCCGTAGCAGGTAACTAAAATGGCCAGGATCAAAACGATCAATGCCCCTTCGGTCTCCTTCTTGAAATATGAAGAAAGCATATTCAATAAAAACCCAAAAGCTGCTCCCAAAAACACAGCACCCCCCACCTCATAAAACAGATGTCCCAAAGATTCAAGCATTGAAGTGTCTCCCCCTCCCATTAAAATCCTGGCGGATGCCAATGAAAGAGTAAACAAAATGATGCCCATTATATCATCGAATGCTGCAATGCCTAAAACAGAGGAACTAACAGGCCCGCTGGCTTTGTATTCTTCAATCACTGCCAAAGTAGCGGAGGGATCCGTCGGAGCTGCCAGAGAGGCTAGCAACATACTGAAAGCCAAAGCCAGATAAATAGAATCAAAAAGATTAAAAACATACTGAACAGTCAGAAAAACAAGCAAAAAGACAAGCAAATAAGCCAGCAATGATTCGGCCAGCGTCATAATCAGGTAATTCTTTCCTTCCTTCCTGATTTTATCGAAAGAGAGTGATCCTCCTATATGGAAAGTGATTACGGCCAATGAAATATTAACCAGCGGATCCCCGGTTTCGATAAAGCTGTGGGGGACAACACCCAGAACCTGTGGATTGAGCAAAATACCTGCTATAATATAACCTGATATCTTAGGCAGAGAAATACGGGCTGCCAATTCACCCAACAAAAAACCTGAAAAAATAATGATTCCTATAATTAATAATAAACTCATGAAGCTGAATTTTAACTGTATGGAGTCAGTCCATTATTTACAAAAAACATGCAAATGTCGCCTCAGTAAAAACATCTTTGATAAATGATAATAAATTATGAAGAAAACCAGATAAATAGTCATTCTCAGAATATAAACACAAATTGGTCAATGAATGTTTGGATGAAAACCGGCAAGGGATAAAAACAGTTTATGATAAATTAATTACGGCACAATAAATGTATATTTGAACATAAAACATAACCTTCTTTTCTTATGAAGACTTTCGTATTTGTAATTGCCATGATGGGCTTATCTCTCATGCAGGCCCAGGCACAAAAAGAGATATCATCTGAGATATCCGATGTAGTGGTCTACTTAAAAGGCGCTCAGGTTACACGGACAGCAAACGTTTCCGTTGGCCCGGGCAAATCAATACTTCTGTTCAAGGGACTTACTCCCCGTCTCAATTCCAACAGTCTGCAGGTTTCTACCGGAACCGGAATCACCATTCTTTCGGTAAATCACAGCATCGATTATCTGGACTCCCCAAAATCGGATGAGCTGGCCAAAAAACTGGTCAACAGAAGAGATGAACTCCAGGACAGTATTTCACTTAACAAGAACACCCGGCTGATCTACATCAAGGAACAGGAAATGTTAATCAGCAATCAGTCGATTGGCGGACAGCAAACCGGTGTTAATGTGGAGCAACTCATCAGGGCGACTGATTTTTTCCGTCAACGTCTCACGGAAATTGAAAAAAACCTGTTTGATAATAACAGAACAACCCTTGAGATGCAAAGACGTCTGGATAAAATTAATCGTCAGCTGAACGAGTTGAATGCCCAGGACGACCAGCCCACCAGCACCATCAAAATAGCTGTTTCAACCAATCGAACCGTTCAAGCACCGGTTGAACTTACCTACACCGTTCGTGATGCACGCTGGCAGCCATTTTATGATATTCGCGTAGAGGATACCGATGCACCGATAACGCTGGTGTACAAAGCCAAAGTTTTTCAAAGCACCAACGAAAACTGGGACAACGTAAAGCTGACACTCTCCACTGGCAACCCCACCATAAGCAACTACAAACCTGAGTTGCAACCCTGGTTTTTATATCCTGCTCCTGTGCAAATGCCGAAAGTAATGAAAGGCATAAACATCGTTGAAGACGATGTAGAACTATATGAAGAAATGGTAATTGAAGACAAGGAAGAAGAAGCCAGGCCCATACGCATCAGAGGTATGTCCTCTCTTGGTAAACAAAACGTCACCACCATTCAACAACAAACAACCACAGCTTTTGAAATCCAAATCCCCTACACTATTCCTTCCGATAATCAGGGATATGACGTAGCCGTTTCGGATCACCAGGTAAAAGCAGATTTCCAATACGCAACAGTGCCCAAACGCTCACCCCACGTTTACCTGATGGCTCATATTGCGGACTGGAACGAACTAAATCTGCTTCCCGGACAAGCCAACATCTATTTCGATCAGACTTACCAGGGTAAAACGATTCTGAATCCTTTCTCTTCCGAAGATACCCTCAATCTGTCCGTAGGCCGCGATCCCGGCATCATCGTGGAGCGCGAATTACAGAAAGATTTCTCTTCCAAATCCCTTTTTGGCAATAATGCCAAAGAGACCAAAGCATGGAAAATCACAGTGCGAAATAGTAAAAACACCAAAGCATCTGTGCTGGTGGAAGATCAATATCCCGTTTCCACCAATAGTGACATCAAAGTGGAATTAGAAGAGAGTAACGGAGCCAAAGTAAATCCCCAAACCGGGTTGCTCATCTGGGACCTGATACTGGCCCCCGGCGAAACCAAAGAATTACGATTCATTTATACGGTTCGATATCCTAAAGAGATGGATCTGATTATCGAATAAAAAACAAGAACCTAAATAAGGACAAAAGATATTGTCTCTCAACCAAAAAGAAAGAACGGGAGGCAATATCTTTTGTTACTCCCTCATTCCCGAATGCTCAATCCTACACTTTTTTATTGAGGTTTTGCAGCACATTTTGTAGATTCGCTTAACTAAAAACGAACAAATGAAGAAAATAATAATTATTGCAACCATTGCCTTGCTCACTGCATGTGTGACCAGGGACATCAATGACATTAAAGAAGGAATGTCTTCAACTGAAGTTACTGATATTGCCGGCGAGCCTGCCGAAAAAGTGGAAATGCCACTGGATATTGAATGGTGGGTTTACGAAGAAGATAAGGTATTGTTGATATTCGAAAACGACACCGTCACCAACGTGACCTCCGAAAAAGAAATTGAGGAGTCACTCAAAGACTTCGAAAAAGGAATGGAAGATATCCAAAAGGAGATTGAAGAACTTACAAAATAAAGCTTAATGAAGATTCTGATTGTTGGAACCGGCGGTGTAGGCGGCTACTTTGGCGGTCGGCTGGCACAAGCCGGTCACGAGGTGACTTTCATTGCACGTGGCAAACACAGGGAAGCCATTGAAAAGCACGGCCTGGATGTAAAAAGTATCAATGGAAATTTCTCGGTGACGAACATCAGCGTCACCGACAAAATCTCCGATGTACCCCGGCCAGACCTAATAATTGTTTCAGTAAAAGCATGGCAGGTAAAAGACATTGCCCAACAGTTGAAGCCGGTAATTGGAAAAGAAACCATGGTTTTGCCTTTGCAGAACGGAGTTTTGGCCAGCGACGAACTAAAAGAGTTCTTACCTCAACAAAATGTACTCTCCGGTCTCTGTCGCATCATCAGTAAAATCGACGGTCCTGGAAAGATCAACCATCTTGCTGTGGACCCCACCATTGTATTCGGAGAATGCGACAACAGTAAAACCGACAGGGTTTATGCACTGGAAAAAGTTTTTAACGACAGCGGGTTTAAAGGCAGAGTAGCAAAAGACATCCAGTCTGATATTTGGAAAAAATTCATCTCCATTTGCGTAAGCGCCTGGCTGGCCGTTACACGATCCACCTATGGAGAGGTCAGAGAACAACCGGAAACCCGAAAAGTAATGCGAGATTTGTTTGAAGAAGTAACCGAACTGGCTTACAAAAAAGGGGTAAACATCGAACCCGATTTTGTGGATAAAACCATGGCCTTTATCGACACTTTTCCACCGGAATCTACCTCATCGCTAACGAGGGACGTTTGGGAAGGAAAGCCTTCTGAACTGGAATATCAGAACGGAAGCGTGGTGAAACTCGCTGATGAAATCGGATTAGATGTCCCCATAAACCGGTTTATCTATTACTCGCTGATTTTGATGGAAGAAAAAGCAAAGAAAAAATAAACTTATCGCTATTTGGCTAATGGGAACTCCATTCTTCCGCCGGTTTCAATATATTTTCTCCGGTCATACCCCATCAGACCTTGTTCATCAGCCTCCAACTTCAACTGATTGTAGCGTCTGGATTCCTTGGTCATTTTCTTAATCTGCTGTTCCGACATCCACTCGATGTTCAGCCCTATAGGAATGGAGTCACGGGTGATTAAAGGAGAGTTTCCCACCGCCGAAGAATCTGCGGTAGCGGTTTTTTGCTGATAATAAGCAGAAAGCTTTTTCACATTTCCGGAGAGTACCTCAAATTCTTCCCTGTCAATGTCGAATTTCGAGATATCTCCCTCATGCCAGACAGTAAGTTTATAATCATTCCCATCAGGGGTTAAAACACCTTGATTAAACAAGGAATCAGGCACATCCGAAAACAAGAGATAATCAAGTTTCTCTATCAAATCGATGGTATCGCCCACAACGGGATGGAGCACAACGGGGTTTTGCGATTTTAACGGAAAGACAAAAAACAATGAAAATAAAATAAGAAATGCTGCATTACCTCCCATGGAGGGGGCAGACTGGTTAGTTTTAGGTTTCATAAGCATAAAATTAAATTATTAGGAACCGCAGAAAAAGTCAGCACACCACAATTAGAAGTACAAATCCCGTTCCCCTTTTTTCACCCTCTCCAGGCGATCAATCAATTTTTCCCGAAATTGTTCATCCTGATAATCTTTCAGGTTTTCAGCAATCAATTTATATCCCTTTTCACGGGTCTCTGCAGGGGCATAATCTTCCAGATATTCAGCCATGGTAAGCATAGCATTGGGTTGACAAAACCGTTTGATAAACCCGGGAACAGAAAACTCCATAAAGTGCTCTCCCGTACGCTTTAAACGATAACAGGCGGTACAAAATGAAGGAAGATAGCCATGCCCCAGCAATTCCTCCATTACCTCATTCAACGTACGGTTGTCTCCGATGGTAAATTGCTCATGGTCCAGGTCCTGCTGATCCTTTTTAGAAGAATAGCCTTTCATTTCAATGTTGGTTCCTCCATCAATCTGCGATACTCCAAACTGAAGTACCTCATCACGAATATGGGCGGGTTCGCGGGCCGTAAGAATCATTCCAGTATAGGGCACAGCAAGCCGGAGAATGGCCACCAATCTTGTAAATTCCTCATCACTCACATCAAATTCAGGCTTCACCTCAAATCCGGAAGCTTTTTTCAACCTTGGAAATGAAATTGTATGAGGGCCCACATTGTAAACCGCTTCAAAGTGATTAACATGCCGCAGCAAACCCAACACCTCAAAGCGCCAGTCATAAAGTCCCAGCAAAGCACCAATCCCCACATCATCAATACCGGCTTCCTGAGCACGATCCAAAGCAGTGATGCGCCAGTCGTAATCCCGTTTCTTTCCTCCCAGGTGGACTTTCAGATAAGCATTCCGATCATATGTTTCCTGAAACACCTGATAAGTCCCGATTCCTGCATCTTTCACTACTTTAAAACCCTCTATATCCATCGGGGCGGCATTGATGTTAACGCGTCGGATTTCTCCGTTGCCCTTCTTCACGCTATATACATTACGCACCGTTTCGGCGATAAACGCTGCATCATATTTGGGATGTTCTCCATAAACCAATATCAAACGTTTATGACCCGAATCTTCCAACATCTCCACCTCTGCCCTTATTTCTTCGGAAGAGAGCGTAATTCGTTTCTGTTTCTTATTATCAGTCCGAAAACCACAATAAGCACAGTTATTGACACAAAGATTCCCGATGTAGAGCGGAGCAAACAGAACAATTCGTTTTCCATAAACCCGTTCTTTCAATTCGCGGGCTCCGTTTTTTATCTCCTCAATAAGATCAGGCGTATTGGCATTAATCAAAACAGCCGTTTCATCCAGCGACAAGCGATGCTTATCCAGCGAACGGGCAATAACCTCACGCACTCTCTCCGGAGTCGGATTTTCATTTCGCTTCAATATCTCCCATATCTCATCAGAATCGATAAAATTCTGCATGGGAAGATCTTCTAACTTATATTTCTGCGGATGATAAATTACGGACATAACATAACCTTTAAGACTTTAAAGGTACAATGAAAGTGCTGTTATCGGAAAGGTTTTACAGATTTTTTACAGAAACGGCGGATCGGCATCTAGCATTTCTGCTTTACATGCCAAAGAATCCGCCATCCCTGCAATCCAGTGGGTTCATGATTTAGTGTTTGTCTATAAAGTCCAACTTCTGCGTTGTTGCTCAAAATATAAATCCTCATCCCGATTGTGCTTTTTGTTGGTTTTTTGTTTAAAAAACCTTACAAAAGCTACTTCGGGACTCCAGTTTAGATTTTTCACACGCCTTGAATTTGAACTTTCTATTTCAAACACGTCAAAAACGCTTAGTTTATGGACAGGCACTATTTAATATTCTCCAAGAATTCCTTTTACATCTTCGGGAGATACGCGCCCGTAAACACGCTCACCAATTGTAACCACGGGAGCAAGTCCACAAGCTCCGACACAACGCAGGCAACTGAGAGAAAACTTTCCATCAGGCGTTGTTTCACCCACCTTCACATCCAGATGCCGCTTAAACTCCTCAAGGACTTTTTCAGCGCCTCTCACATAACAGGCGGTACCCATACAAATTGATATCGGATGTTTTCCTTTGGGCAGCATGGAGAAGAAGGAATAAAATGTCACCACGCCATAAACATGAGCAACAGAAACATTCATCTCTTCTGCCACAATCTCCTGAATTTCAGCAGGCAGATAGCCAAACATTTCCTGTGCACCGTGCAACACATTAATTAACTCACCAGGTTCATTATTGAATTTGGCGCACAAATCTTTCAATTCCTGAACTTTATTTTCGGGTATTTTTACTTTTGCCATAACTGTTTTCAATTAACAATGAACAATTACCAATTATCAACTCGCTGTCAAAGACTATTCGATCTCGGCCTTTTTCTTACGGTCGAAATAATGCGTATGCAGCAATTCATGCGACAAATCACTCATTGGTTTACCCAGAAATTCTTTGTACAACTGCTGAATAAATGGGTTCTCATGTGACTTACGAATGGGCTTACCCTTATCTTCCTCGTAAATGGCCCGCTGACGTTTCTTCAGAATATCCACATTACCATGATGATAAGGTTGTCCACCACCTCCGATACATCCACCGGGACATGCCATAATTTCAATGGCATGAAACTCAGACTTTCCGGACTTGACCTCTTCCAGCAGCTTTCTGGCATTTCCTAATCCATGGGCAATTCCGATATTCAGTTTTAGACCATCAAAATCAACCGTTGCTTTCCGGGAACCTTCCATGCCCCTGAGTTCTGTAAAATCAACTTTTTCCAGATGTTTGCCCGTATGCAGCTCATAGGCAGTGCGCACAGCAGCTTCAATGACACCACCTGTAGTTCCGAAAATAACACTTGCTCCAGTAGATTCACCTAATGGTTGGTCAAAATCATCATCAGGTAAGACGGCAAAATCCAGATTCGCATTTCGAATCAACTGGGCAAGCTCACGAGTGGAAATAGAAACATTCACATCGGGATCTCCATTCACAGAAAATTCTTCCCTTGTACACTCATATTTTTTGGCAAGACAAGGCATTACAGATACCACTACCAAATCTTCCCGCTTTTTATTCATTTTTTTGGCAAAATATGATTTGGCAATAGAGCCAAACATTTGCTGAGGCGACTTTGAAGTAGATGGCACATCCATCATTTCCGGAAACTGATGCTCAAAGAATTTCACCCATCCGGGGCAACAGCTGGTCAGTATTGGCAGTTTCACCTCTTGATCACCATTCAGATGTCTGTTCAACCGATCCAGCAACTCTGTTCCTTCCTCCATAATAGTCAGGTCAGCAGCAAAATCAGTATCAAATACATAATCAAATCCCAATTTCCGAAGTGCTGAGACCATTTTGCCTGTCACCAGTGTTCCGGGTTCCATGCCGAACGATTCACCCAATGCAGCACGAACTGCCGGAGCTGTCTGTACCACCACTGTTTTTGTGGGATCCACCAGCGCCTCAATCACCTTCCAGGTATAATCCCGCTCTGTGAGCGCGCCTGTGGGACAAACAGCCACACACTGGCCGCAATAAGTACACACCGAATGGTCAAGATCCATCTCAAATGCCGGAGCCACTACCGATTCAAAGCCACGGTTCACTGCCGACAAAACACCAACTGTCTGTACTTCATTACAGGCTGTTTCGCACCGGCGACACATGATGCACTTATCCATTTCACGAATAATTGCAGGAGACAGATCACCTTTGTAATGCGACTGCTCTCCGGTATAATGGATTTCACGAATACCCAGATTCTGCGCCAGATCCTGCAATTCGCATTCTCCGGATTTGGCACATGTCAGACACTCTGCCGGATGGTCAGATAAGATCAGCTCAACCACGGTACGGCGGGCATTGACCACCCTTACCGTATGGGTATTGACCACCATTCCCTCGGTACATTCAGTTTTACAGGCCGGAGCCAGATTGCGCCTTCCCTCTACTTCAACTACACACACCCGGCAACCGCCCGGTTTGTTTTCAAAATTCATATCGTCCATCTTCATATAGCACAAAGACGGAATTTTAATGCCGATGGATTTGGCCGCTTCCAATAAGGTGGTTCCGTTTTCCACCACCACCGGTTTATTATCTATGGTTAATTTCACTAAATTCATAAGTCGTTGTTTTTGTTGAAAGTTTCAGACCCGTTTTATTGAATACTGATGGCACCAAACTTACATTTATCCATACAAGCTCCACATTTTATGCAGATAGAGGTATCGATGAAATGCGGCATCTTTTTATCGCCTGAAATGGCATCCACCGGACAAACGCGGGCGCACAATGTACAACCGGTGCAAAGCTTGGGATGGATAACATATTGCATCAATGCACGACACTGACCGGCAGGACACTTACTCTCTTTCACGTGAGCTTCATACTCTTCCGGGAAATTATCCATCGTCGAAAGGACCGGGTTTGGTGATGTCTGTCCCAGCCCACACAAAGCAGTATCCTTAATGACATTGGCCAGATTGCGTAAACGGGTCAGGTCTCCTTCATCTCCTTTACCCAGGGTGATTTTCTCAAGCAATTCGTAAAGTCGTTTGTTTCCAATCCGGCAGGGCGAACATTTACCGCAACTTTCTTCTACTGTAAAATCCAGATAGAACTTGGCCATTGACACCATACAGTCATCCTCATCCATCACGATCATACCTCCCGACCCCATCATGGAACCGCTGGCAATCAAACTGTCATAATCGATGGGCAAATCAAGGTGATTTACAGTCAAACAGCCGCCGGAGGGACCTCCGGTCTGAACAGCCTTAAACTTCTTGCCTCCTTTGATGCCTCCGCCAATATCAAATATCACTTCACGCAAAGTTGTCCCCATAGGCACCTCAATCAACCCCACATTATTAACTTTTCCTGCCAATGCAAAAACTTTGGTTCCTGGACTCTTCTCCGTTCCAATCTTCCTGAACCAATCAGCTCCTTTAAGGAAAATGGCAGGAATATTGGCAAAAGTCTCCACATTGTTTACATTGGTAGGCTTCCCTTTATATCCACTGACCGACGGAAATGGAGGCTTCACAGTAGGTTCGCCTCGCAACCCCTCCATAGAATGAATCAAAGCGGTCTCTTCTCCACAAACGAAAGCACCGGCTCCGTAGCGGATCTCCACATCAAAATTAAAACCGGATCCAAAAATATCTTTTCCAAACAAGCCATAGTCCCGAGCCTGCTCAATAGCAATCTTAAGACGTTTAATGGCCAGAGGATATTCCGCCCGGATATAGATCAATCCGGCATCGGCGCCAATGCAATATCCGCAAATGGCCATGGCCTCAAGAACCGAGTGCGGGTCGCCTTCCAGAATAGATCTATCCATAAAAGCTCCCGGATCGCCTTCATCGGCATTACAAACCACATATTTCTGTTCCGACTCCGATTTCAGGGTTATTTCCCATTTCAATCCGGTAGGAAATCCACCGCCACCCCGTCCACGAAGGCCGGAATCTTTAACCACTTTAATGGCCTCTTCGGGTGTCATTTCATCCAGAATGGTTCCCAAAGCACTGTATCCATCCCTGGCAATGTATTCATCAATATTTTCCGGATTGATAAAACCGCAGTTTCTCAGAGCAATACGAATCTGTTTTTTGTAAAAATCCATGTGTTTGGAATCGCTCACATGTTCCTTTGTTTCAGGATCCACATAAAGCAAACGTTCCACCTTACGTCCCTTTATCAGGTGTTCAAGCACAAGGTCTTCGGCATCATCAGGTGTCACATGAACATAAAAGGTATTATCGGGAACCATTTTAACCACTGGTCCCTTTTCGCAAAAGCCAAAACAACCGGTTCGTACTACCTGTACGTCATTTTCAAGGTTGTTTTCATCAATCGATCTCTTCAGATTGACGGCAATGGCTTCGCTTTCAGAGGCCCGGCAACCGGTACCTCCGCAAACAAGGATATGATTTTTGAATCTGGCCATAGCAAATTAGATCATTAGGTTTTTAGATATCAGAAGTTTTAAACCCGATTACCGGAATAGAAGATTTTCATCCTCTTAAAAACCTGGTGGTATTCAGAAAAACAACTGATGAATTTACATTATACTATTACTGACAATAGCAGCCTATTTTCCATCGATGGTTTCGTAGCTATCGGGAATTATTCCGTCCACCAATTCACCATTTTTGATATATTTCTCAATAATTTCCGATGCCTTTTTGGTATTTACATGACCAAAAACTACAGGCTTCTCTCCGGGTAAAGTCACCTCAATGGTGGGCTCGGCATAGCAATACCCCATACATCCGGTTTGGGTCACCACTGCATCAATGGCCTGACTATCCAGTTCATCTATCATATAATTCATGGTATCTCTTGCTCCCGATGCAATGCCGCAGGTGGCCATCGACACTTTTATTTGAACCATACTTTCAGGATGGTCGCTTTTTTCTCGCAGGCTGATTTTTCCCTTGAGCTCGTCCCTCATTTTTTTGAGGTCCTGTAGATTTTTAACTTTGCTCATAACTCATTGGATTTAATATGCTTTATCTCTTCTATAATCATATTTCTGACAAAAATCCCCACTTTCGGATGTGAAATAGGAACTCCGTCCAGCACTTCGTTTATTTCGTCGGATGAAATTTCAAAAACATCCTTTTCTCTTTTCAATCGAATGACAAAATTGATTGCCGGATGACCGGTCATCAACAATGCAAGCGTTGAGGACAAATCACCCTCAGGAACGCAATCTATATGTCCCGTGTCAAACACTGCCTTCACACTGGTTCCCTCTCCCGGGGCAGACCAGATTTCAACCGTCCCTCCTGTCTGTTCCGCATTCATCTTTAGGAAAGGCAGCCCCAGCCCAACTTTTCGCGACGTCCGCGAAGTCGCATAAGGATCTGTAACCCTCTCTAAAATATGTTCATCCATACCACAACCATTGTCACAGATGGTCATCTCCAGCATCCGATCAGTATAAACCAACTCCACTTCCACCCTATCCGAACCGGCTTTAACAGAGTTTTCTGCAATGTCAAGTATGTGCATGGATAAATCCTTCATCTTGTCCTTTACAACATTAATTTTTCAGGTACTACCCCACGTCCTGCAACTCCTTTTAAAGCCTTTTTAAATTCCTTAATACCGGCATTTTGCATTCTTAACCGTGTCATATTCATCCCCAGTCTCTCCGGATGATGAGCGTCCGAACCCGCAATCAGTGGCTTAATCTTCGCCCAACCAAACGTTTCAATCATCTTCAATGTGGCATTGGGGCTTATCTCCAGCGCATCAGCCTCTATATCCGGAGGCACAAAACCAAGCTGACTGCTCAGGCTACTGCTTTGTCTGTCTATGTGAGCCGGTGCAAAAACGCCGCCCAGCCGGTGAACCTCCTCGTAACACTGATCAAGACTCCGATCCAGAGCCGCAATGAGCAACCATGGTTCTTCACCCAGAATATTCTCCTCTGCATCCACCCAGACCTGATCTCCAAAATAATCGGGTTTGTTCTTAATTTTCACCAACCATTGATCCAGCCATTTTTGGAACTCCTTCAAAGTCTCAACCTCATCAAAATACACCAGACAATGCACCTCCTCACGCGTATTAATTTCTGCACCGCCCCATACTGTAATCCCTGCTTTTCTTCCCATTTCCATTACCACACTACACTGACGGGTTGAGTTGTGATCAGTTATAGCCAATATGTCAATGTGCTTTTCTTTTGCTTCCGAAATAATCCGTGCCGGACTCATATCCAGACTTCCACAAGGCGAAAGAACCGTGTGGACATGCAAATCAGCACGAAATTCCTTCAACATATCTGTCACTTCTTTATCAATCCATATAGCTTACCTGCAAGCTCAAAAGTCTCCATTTCAGTTCCCAGAACCGGCAGTTCTTCTTCGTTACTCTGAGCCAGCATATCCTCATCAGGAATTAACCCCTTCACCAGAATAACTGCCGCCACCTCTTTCAGAGAAGCCACCGCCATCACATTTTTATGAGTTTGCAGAGTTGCCCAGATGTCTCCCTCAGAAGCATTTCCCATGACATCACTCAACAGATCGGAAATATAACCTCCGGTCACCTCCCGACTAAGACCCTTTTTCCCTCCAAACACGGATAAATTCAACCCTTCAACAATTTCATTTACAGTCATAAGACTCTTTTTTAATTATTAAATATGGTTCCGACACAACCAGGAAAATCAACGCTCCATATTGGCCTCATTTTCCGCCCCTTTTTTCTTACAATCTTTATCCAACCGGTTTTTGCCCCATATTTTCTCTATGATTTTAAGTGCATGTTCACCGCTAAGCTTGCTGTGCTTCTCCATCATTCGCTGAATGAAAACACACGCTGACAGCTGCGATTCTCTTCGCACAATATCTTCGGCAAGACTCTGGCAGTTTGGGGCTCCACATGCTGCGCAATCAATACCCGGCAAAAAACACATCAGATGACGTACCTGCTGCATCTTCCGCATGGCTTCTCCCATATCTTCATCGAGTGCCATCATAGAACGGGGCTCCAGCAATCCTATATCCATATTATTGGCCATAAAATGGGAGTAGGCCTTTATATCTCCCGGGATATCTGAAACACCTTCAAACCTTCTGGCTCTTTTATTAAGCCGTTCGGTAGTCAGAAAACGGTTACCTCCCACCAAAACACCTCCGGCACAACTCTGATCACATGCTCTGAGCTCCAAAAAATCAACCCCTTCAATCTCATCATGCTCCAGCTTTTCAAGAAATTCAATGACATTATGAATCTCATCAATAGCCAGACATCGACCCTCCATTCGGGATGCTTCTCCGCCGGTAAGACTGTATTTAATAGATCCCGGACTCAGCAATGGCAACATCTCTCCCGGAGAAATACTGCTGGTCTCGTGTCTTGATTTAATTAATTTGTAAATCTTATTATAGACAAACTGCATATTGATGACCCCATCGATAGGAGACTGCTCTTCGCCAACAGGGCTTTTTACGGCGGCAATCTTTGCAGCACACGGAGTGATGTAAAAGATGCCGATATCATCGGGATGAATTCCTTCATCTTCCAATCTTTTCCGAAAATATACAGCAGAAGCATCAATGGGAGGCTTGATACGCATTACCTGATCAAGCAGTGAAGGAAATTTTATCTGAATCAGCCGGACGATTGCCGGACAAAAAGACGAAATAACAGGTTTATCCTCCACCTCACGGGCCGTTTCAACCATGGCCCGGGAAATAATTCCGGCCGTATGTTCCGTTTGAAAAACATGTGTAAAGCCCAACTCCCGCATCACAGAAAAAATCTCTGCCTCGGTTACCTTTTCCGGAAATTGTCCGATAAGAACAGCCGGCACCAGTGCCACCCGGCACTTGTATTGAAAAATCTTATCAAAATCGTCCTGCTCAACAAAGATGGCATCAACCGGGCAAGCACGCATACACTCTCCGCAATCCACACACCAATCAGGCCTGATGGTTGCCACACCATCCCGGATACGAATCGCGGCTGTAGGACACACATTCATACAGTGCGTACAACCGAAGCACTTGTCCGAATCAATCTTTAATGCATGATAAAACCCGCTTTCAACCATTAAACCCTTCTATTTTAACAATGTTGTAATTTCCACCGTGGTGCCTTTTCCTACCTCGCTTTTGATATTTAGCAAATCAGCATTTTTCTTCATATTGGACAACCCCATTCCGGCACCAAATCCCATTTCTCTCACGGCCTGAGAGGCTGTTGAATACCCTTCCTGCATGGCCTGTCCTATATCCGGGATTCCGGGTCCTTCATCTTCAATAGTTACAAAAATGCGATCGGGATCGATATCAACATAAATGCATCCATTCCAGGCATGTGCAACAACATTTACCTCTCCTTCATAAAGAGCCACCACCAGTTTTTTTATGGTTGCAGGCGGGACATTAAGCTGTTTCAATATTTTCTTTACGGCACTACTGGCATTTCCCGCCTTCGAGAAATTGCCCCCCTCTATTTCGTATTTAAATTTCATCCGTATAAAATTTGTTTCTTAAGGTCGGATGGAGCTCGCAATCCTTTTATACATACACTTTTTCGGCACGTCTGAAGGGTCAAAGTTCCATGCTCGTTTCATCCACTGATGATTTTTTTCAAGATCTTGAATTTGACCAATCAATAGACAGGCTTCAATCCTGCCTCATGCAAACGTGCAACAGCACCAAACATGGAATAGCGACACTCTATCAACACCATTTCATGCTCCTGCGCTATGGCAATCATTGGTGGCAATACCTTCTTATTCCTGACAAATACAATACACTCAATATCTGCAACTTCAGCTGTCCTGATTGTCTGTAAATTATTTAACCCTGTAACCAAAACCAGTTTGTCAGTATCTAATGTCAAAACATCACTCATCAAATCACTTGCGAATCCCCAAGCCACTTCCTTTTCAAGAAACTGTTCGCCACAAACGAGCTCTCCCTCTAAAACTTCAAGTAATCTGTTTATCTTCATTTACTTTTAGCCATTTAAAAAACTGACAAACAAGAGCATAGTCACTCGCCCCTGATTAAAGATTTTTTTCAATAATTAATACACGAAACTACAATTTTTAAGGAATTTAAAAAATAAAAAAAGACACACTTTGCAATATATATCCGGTCTAAATTACTGTAAGAATGAAAAGTACAAAAGATGCAAATTTGAAAAGAAAGACAAAAAAGTCGAATCCGGATTAAAGGTTTTTTAACATTGATGCCCGGTTAAAAAATTGAGATTGCTTCACCCAGTTACCAATGACAGATTTATGGAACAAACAAAAAACCAAACAAATAATAATTGGCCCTCATTCAGGGACCTGATTCATTTGCCCAATAACCCCGGGTCGAGATCCCGGGGTTATTGACTGTCGTCGATCTTCGATTCAAGTTTGCCCCCTACAGGGACGAACTCCTTCTGTCATTTACGCATTATTTCCCAAATTTTATTGGGGTTGACACTCGCAATGACCAAATTTTTGAAACAAAAAGGGTTTCCCAATCTCACATATATTCCAGATCAATCTCTTTCAAAAATTTCTCCTCAAGCAGATGAACAATTCGCTTAATCACTGTTCGGCGAATTTCCAGTTCCACCGGCAGGTTAGGATCCTGATGAGCCACATTGATACGCGTTCCATTCAGAACGTGAATCCTGTCACTCTCCAACAGCATACGGATAATCTGATCAGCAGGACCGTTGCCCAAACGGGTGTCACGATGGTAATGCTCAAGAATACGAGCCACTTTCCCCAGAGTCAGGATACCTTCGGTTACCAGATGAATCCCTTCCACATAAGAAACAGGAGGCAATTCCGGATCAGATGAGTCCATTCCGGCATCAAACTTCAGCGCCAGCTCTCTGGCCACCAATTCGGCAGTGGTTCCTCCGGCAATAATCTTTTTTCCATTGAACCGCTGTACTTTCAGCGCAAAGTCAAAGTCATGACGCTCATCAAAAGGAGGACCGGACACCAACAGTAATTTTCGGGGTTCCCTGAAATAGATTACACCGCAGGAGGTATCATCCTTCGGACTCTCCCCATCATGAAGAGCAGCCATATTTGCAATTTTCCGGGACATTTTGGCTGCCGAAATAAAAGGTTCATTTCCCAGAATTTTCATCACATATTCCACAGCACCGTCTCTGCCCCAGCCAAACGGAAACGACCGGGTTCCCATGCCCGATTGAATAATCCCGTCCGTCCAGAACACAATTCTGTCCTCTTTTTGAGCCATATAACTGCAGGTTCGGATAACTTTCCCCTTATGTCGATCCGATTCAAGTTCCAGATTTTCCCACCCCGGATCAAACTCCCGGTTATTCCGGAGCACCAGACAAGAGGGATTATCGTATTCCACAATGGTTGTTTGGCCATTATCTTCCATATCGACAATGGTGAAGGTGGAATAGCTGATTTTTCGAATGGAACAAACAGGCAGGGTATCCATAATAATCTCTGCAGTTTTCCTGACTTCCCGATGCTCTATGGTGAAATTGATAGCCATGGAAGCCGTCAGAGATGCCAGCACATTGGCCTTAATTCCGGAGCCCATCCCATCGGAAAGCACCACAATGGTTCTCCCCTCTTCACGCACCCTCCGGGAGAGAAAAACATCACCACAAATAGTTTCCCCCTCGTGATCGCGTTGTTCACAGAATATGTCCAGATAAATATTTTGCTCGGGTAAATGCATGACAAAAAGGTTCGTTTTGCTTATTTAGAGTCTGTCCATAAAGTACCATTTGCTTCGTTGTGCTTGCAACTGGCACTTTCTGACCAGACACGTGATAATAAATACACTATCACGACTTTATAGACGGGCACTATTTAGTGTTTGTCTATAAAGTCCAACTTCAGCGTTGTTGCTCAAAATCTAAATCCTCAAATACATTAGTATTCTGCGGTTTAGATTTTTCACACGCCTTAAATTTGAACTTTCTATCTCAAACACGTCAAAAACGCTTAGTTTAGGGACAGACTCTATTTAGTGTCAGCAAGAAAACTCCTGTTTTTGGGTGTGCTTGATAAGAAAGCGTCAAGTGCAAGGCGGGCGATGACTGAAAAACAGGAGTTTACTTTTCGTAAATGACTGTTTTGAAGGCAAGCCCAACGCAGCAATTGGCGTTTTCTTGCAAGCACTATTTATCCGGTTGATCATCCAGATAAAACCTCAAATATCCTTTATCAATAAGCTCATCGTGTGATATCATATATTTTCTGAGCGGTTTTCCACCCAGTTCCATTTCTCGGATATAGATATTGTCCCCAGAATTATTAACTGACTCGATGACAATCTTTTCCCCCGGGAAATAATCTTTATCGAGATGAATAGTTACTTTGTCAAAAACCGGAGAACTGAGGGTATAAACTGGATCTGCCGGACTCACCGGATAAAAGCCCATCATACTGTAAAGCAACCAGGCACTCATGGTTCCGGTATCATCATTCCCCGGAAGCCCATCAGGACCGGTATGGAAATAACGATTCACACAGTCGCGGACAGTCCTTTGGGTCCGCCACTCCTGCCCTTCTACATAATTGAAGAACCAGGGATAACCCATATCCGGTTCATTGCTCATATCATACAATCCGTCGTTAAAAGTCCGCTCCAACTGATGTACAAAGCGATCCGCCCCTCCCATCAGTCTCATCAGCCCATGAATATCATGGGGAACAGCAAATGAATATTGCCAGGAATTGCCTTCGTGAAAACCATGAACCGGCTCAAAATTCTCTCCCTGCATGGGATCAAAGTTTGGCATAAAAGAACCATCCGCTTCCAGAGGCCTCATGAGATCAAACTCCGGATCGAAATATTTCTTATACCCAAGAGAACGCTCATAAAGCATTTTATGGTCTTTCTTTTTGCCCAGTGCGAGGGCAAGACGGGAAAGACTGTAATCAGCAACATAAAACTCCAGCGCTTCAGAAACGGTATTATCAAAGCTATCGCGAAATGCTATAAAATGGTTTTTCTTAAAAAACCCATTGTGCGGACGAAGTGGATTTTCTGTTCCTTCCGACATAGCTGATTTCATCATACCCTCGTAAGCCGTCTCCACATCAAAGCCGGTGAGCCCCCGAAGATAGGAATCAGCCAAAACCACAAGCGCAGGATCGCCTTCCATCACGTTGGTTTCCCTGCTATAGAGCTCCCACTTAGGCAACCACCCACTCTCTTTATACATATCCACCATAGAGTTGAGCATATCGGTTTGTTGCTCAGGATAAACCAGCGTAAGCAGCGGGTGCACATTTCTGTAAGTGTCCCAAAGTGAGAAAACGGTATGTCGGTTATGCCCGTCGGTATTTAGGATTTCAGCTGACTCCATGGCCGGATACTCTCCATTCACATCCTGAAGAATATTGGGATGAATAAGTAAATGATAGAGCGCAGTATAAAACTTCACTTTGTCTTCCTGAGAACCACCTTCCACTTCAATTTTCGATAACTGATGATTCCAGCGCTCCTTTGCCTGAGCCACTGTTTGTTCAAAATCGAAAGCAGGCTGTTCGGCATTCAGATTTTCACGGGCATTCTCTATACTCACATAAGAAACCCCCACTTTGGCTTCGACAGCCTCACCCTCTTCGGTTTCAAAAGAGTACCAGGCTCCGATCTGCTCCCCGGCCAACTCGCGGGAATAATTTTCATAAATTTTAAATTGACCGCTGGTGGATGACCACTGGTGACGAGTTCCCGGAAGTCGGGGTTGTTTTTTCCAGTAGCCGAGTTGAATGGCAGGCTTGCTAAACTCTACCACAAAATAAATCGGGATAACGGCTTCAGGATTGTAGCAAAATGTTCCCATCAGCTTGTAACCCTCTATTTCAGTGTCGGAAACCATTTTCACAAAAGCTCCCGATTCATTGGTCAGTCCATGCCCCAGGTTCAACAGAATATTGGCTTTTCCTTCGGGGAAAGTATATCTGCTGATTCCGGTTCGGGTAGTCGTTGTCGCCTCCGCCTTAATGCTGTACCTGTCCAGAAAAGCAGAATAGTAACCGGGGGACGCTTTCTGATTGCTGATGGCGGTACCATACCTGTTGAAATCCACCTCCAGATCACCGGTTGTGGGCATCAGAATAATACTTCCAAGATCAGGACAACCCACTCCACTCAGGTTTACATGCGAAAAGCCGGTCATCAATTCATTATTGTACACATACGGGTTGGAGCACCAGCTATCGGTATTGGAATACTCATTGCCCTCCCCTGGCGTAACGTTGTAAGGCACCACAGACACCATGCCCCATGGCACCACCGGCCCGGGAAAGGTCGCTCCGTAATTGGAGGTTCCGATAAAAGGGTTTACATACTCAGCGGGCTTCTGTCCCTGCGCTGTGAAGGGTAAAAGAAGCATTCCCATTACAGCAGCACAAAATAAAAAGGCGTCTTTTATAGCTGATTTTATTAATGATAATCTCATGATATTTATTTTTTAATCTGTTCAAAAAGCATCTGCCAGTGAACGAATCTCAAGTTCTTCTTCAAAATCAGGAATCTCTTCACCGGTTTCGAAAGTCACCGTTTTTGTTTCTCCCGGAATCATATTAAAGAAGTTGTCACTCCACCAGCCACTGTTTTCAGGAATAGTAAGATAAACGTTTTCTGCCACCACATCAGTCGCAAGTGTAACTTCAAATCCCTTTTCATTTTGGGCCACGGTGAAACTGATTTCTGCTACTTCCATCTGACGATCTTTTGGCAGCTCAAAAAAGAGATCGTTGTCACACAAGACCTCATCTCCTCTTAAAAATTCAGCCTTCAGAACCGTCGATTTGGAAGATGCTCCCTGCAGGAAATTCTGCAACGCCATATCTGTCACTTCCACTCCCTGGTTGGGCAAAGCCTCCACCTCTTCGGACAGTTGTCTCAACAATTCTCCCTGAAAATCATAAAGGGACAAAACCAGTGTACCTTTAACAGGAGTTCTTTCATCAGAAATCAGAGAGACCTTTAACCGGTCATACTCAAGGAAAGGGGAGACATACAAATTACTGTAAATCTTTCGCACTTTATAATGCAGTGCCTTCCAGTTGCCGTAATAATCCCGGCTCGACCATGAGACCACCGGCCAGCAGTCGTTAAACTGCCAGTAAAGCGTTCCCATACTGTAGGGCATTGACCTTCGGTGAGCTGCAATGCCATCCGCCATCCCCTCTGCCTGCATCACCTGACTGACATAAATAAAAGATTCAAAATCTTTAGGTTGCGGATACCAGCGATCCATATAAGTCTGAATGGTCTTGTTGCCAACATGATGCTTCTGATGCACCTGCATCACATCCGAGAACAAACTCCGGTCTTCTTCCAGGGTGAAGGACTTAATGGTCTCCCAGGGCGGGAAGGCCTGAAAACCAAACTCACTCATAAACCGGCTCACTTTTTCCCGGTACATACTAAAGGGTTCCATCCCCCACCAAACACCCCAGTAGTGATTGTCGCCCTCTGTAAGTGCCTCCTCATGGCCCCATCCGTACGAAGGTGAAGAAGGCCAGTAGTCACGGGTAGGATCCTGATGGCCCAAAACCTCAGGAATCAGTTCATGAAAAATTTTCTGATAGTCGCTCCATATTTGGGTACTATCCTCTTCGGAATATCCCAGACGCTTCTGCCATCCCCAGTCGAACCAGCCATTCCGGATTTCATTGTTTCCACACCAAAGCGCCAGAGATGCATGATTCCTGAGCCGTACCACATTGTCCTCCACCTCGTGGCGGATTGTTTCCACAAACCCGTCATCCCCGGGATACATAGCACAGGCAAAAATAAAATCCTGCCAGACCATTATACCGTTCTCATCACACAATTCATAAAAGGCATCATCTTCATAAATCCCTCCTCCCCAAACTCTCAACATATTGAAATTGGATTTAACGGCATCTCTGATTGCACTTTCATAATCGTCACGGGTAAGGCGGGAAGGAAAACTTTCCAGGGGGATAAAATTGGCTCCTTTGGCAAATACCGGCACACCATTCAGATGAAACTCAAAGCTTCTTCCGTGTTGATCATCTTCCTGAACCAGTTCGATGGTACGGATACCTATTCGTTCTGTCAATAGATCACGACCGTTTTCAGTCAGCAGTTCCACATGCACATCATACAGATTAGGTTCTCCTAACCCATTGCTCCACCAAAGCTTTGGCTCGGGAATTTCAAAATCAAGATTGACTTTATTGATCCCTCTTTGCAAAGACACTTCCCTGGAAACAGATTCAAACGCACCTTCCGGGGAGAAAATCTTTATGGTAGCGTTGACAGGCTCAATCACATCCACCTCCACATCAGCAATTACAACAGCCTTTTCATCGGATATCTTATCAGTCTTTAAGAAAGCATTGTCAATTCGTACCTGATTCCAGAAGCGAAGATAAACAGGTTTCCAAATACCTGATGTGATCAGTCTGGGCCCCCAGTCCCAACCAAACTGATAAGGAGCCTTACGCGAATGAACGCGTTCATCTTCCGGAAGCACATAAGGCAGTTTGGCCGCCTGCCGGTTGTTGTATTCCTCAGGGGAATGAAACAATATTTCCAGATGATTCTCTCCTTTTGTCAAATAATCGGAAACATCTATGGTATAGGTTCTAAACATATTATCGGACTCCAGAATCACCTCTCCGTTTAACTGAACGGTGGCATGGGTGTCCAGACCTTCAAAGATCAGTTCTGCCGCTTGGTGGGCGTTTTCAGGCTCATCGATCCGGAAAGAAGTACGATAGGCCCAATCCTTTTCACTGATCCACTGCACCGAGTCCTCATTACCCCGGTAAAACGGATCTTCGATGATGCCATTGCTCATTAGATCGGTATGTACACAACCCGGGACTTCTGCCGGATGCCAGGTATCGGTTCCGGACTGACTGAATTCCCAGTCTTGATTCAGCAATCGCTTTCCGACAAGCGGTTGCGACTCCTTACAAGCTGAGAACATCAGCACGATAAATCCGGCAATAAATATTAATCTTCTATCCATCAGTGTCCTTTCTTTATTTTCCCACTCATTAGAGTCGGTCTATTAAGCAAAGTTTATTTTAATTTTTAATCTATTTTCTATTGTTCTTTTTGGCATTGCCCCAAAAAGGAACCAAAAAGGTCTAGTCCGTTTAAACCTATCCCCCCGCAAAAGCCAAAATTTCCGACCATTGCGCAAGGCCTTGAAATTCGCCCATTTTGGCTTCCCGCTATCCGCCGGCCCGGAAAACGGACAAGCCACCCCGCCCATTAAATAGTAAGAATCGTTTATTAAAATATCATCCATTTGAAATGAGGAATTTTCGGGCAAGCGTAACAGCTTGTCCCGATCCTTCGGGGACGCAAGTGGTACTTTATGAACAGAAACTAATTGGTGTTTGGCTCATCAGTCATTTCTAAGACCAAAGTTCCTCCTGCTACAATATCACTGTGATGAATCCATGGGTTACTAAGTTTCTCACCGTTCAAGGTTACAGATGCCACATATTTTGCCGTTTCGCTAACTCCGGGGGCGCTGATCGTAAAATTCTTATCTCCTGGAAGGGAGATTGTCGCCTTTCTCCACAGCGGACTTCCTATGTGGTATATACCATCAGCCGGATTCACCGGATAAACTCCCATGGAACTGAGCACATACCAGGCAGACATCTGACCACAATCTTCATTTCCGCAATGTCCGGCAGGTTCAGGCTGGTACATCTCCGTCAGGATTTGTCGCACCCGTTCCTGCGTTTTCCATGACTCTCCGGTATAGTTGTAAAGATAAGCTACATGGTGGCTGGGTTCATTTCCGTGAGCATACTGCCCGATCATTCCTGTACTGAATATGGGTAAATCGTCAGAGGCCTCAGGTTCATAAGTAAACATACTGTCCAGTCGATGACTGAAGCGCTCACTCCCGAGTTTGTCACGGAGCCCCTCTATGTCGTGGGGGACAAACCAGAAATAATGCCAGCCGTTACTTTCACAAAAATGGTCGGTATATTCTTTAGGATCGAAATGACTGATAAAACGACCATCGGCGTGACGTGGTCTCATAAACCCGGTTTCGGGATCAAAATGATTTTTCCAGTTGGAAGCTCGTTCAAGGTAATATTCATAATCCTCTGTTTTACCAAGATCTTTGGCAAACATGGCGATACACCAGTCATCGTAGGCATACTCCAGTGTTTTGGATACCGACCAGTTCTCATGGTCATCCGAAAGAGGCACATAACCCAGCTCCCGGTACTCTTTAATGCCGTGATCATCCGACATCGCATTGGATTTGCAAGCCTCAAAGGCCTCCTCCGGATCAAACCCGCCAATTCCCTTGAACCACGCATCCACAATTACAGGAACGGCGTGGTAACCAATCATCATATTGGTCTCATTGCCTTGCATTGACCAAACGGGCAGCAATCCGGTTTCCCGATAATGACTAAGCAGTGACTGAACCATATCCGGAACCCGGTCGGGGTGCATAATTGTATAGAGGGGATGAGCGGCCCGGAAAGTATCCCAAAGTGAAAAGGTGTCATATTTCTGATAGCCTTCTGCCTGATGAATTTCTCCATCAGCACCCTTGTAATATCCATTGACATCACTATAAAGTGTAGGCGCCAGCATCGACTGATACAAAGTGGTGTAAAAAGTCTTTTTCCAGACTTCGTTATCACTCTCCACTTTAATTTTGCTTAGTTCATTCTCCCAAATATCCGAGGCCTGTTTCCGGTAGGAGGCAAAGTCCCATTGAGGGGCTTCAGATTCAATAGCGGCCAAAGCTCCTTCTCTGCCGGCACTTGAAATTCCTACTTTTACCATAACCTCTTCTTGTTCCTTAGTGGAAAACCGAAGGTCTATCTTTGTATGTGTTCCTTTTACTTCCCTGCCTTCCACCTCTTCTCCATCCAGAAAAAGAGTAGTATTCTCAATTGGCTTCGAAAACTTTGCCACAAACCAGACACGCTGATCGGCAGCCCAGCCTGAGGACATCCGATATCCGGAAATGGTTTGATTGTCTTCTACTTCGATGGAAGTCATCACCGGCCGATCCCAGTTCAGTGAATACCCCAGATCGAGTAAAAATCCAGAATGCTCATCCTTTGGAAAAGTATAGTTGTGAATACCAGTCCTTTGCGTGGAAGTAAGTTCGGCATTAATACCATAGTCCTGCAGGAAGACCTGATAATACCCGGGTTCGGCATGTTCATTGTCATGAGAAAATGTCGAATACGGACGGTTTCCGTTTTCGGAAGTAGTTTTAACAGCTCTGCTGTTCACCGGCGTAAGTAAAATATCATAGAGGTCACCGGCACCAGTTCCGGTGAGATGAAGATGGCTAAAGCCGGTAATAATACTATCCGGATAGAAATAACCGGCAATCCGGTCCCATCCGGAGTAACCGATATCGGGACTTAACTGTACCATGCCAAAGGGGACTGTAGCTCCGGGGTAGGTATTTCCCGGCCCGTCAGTTCCCATAAATGGATTAACGTAATCGGTAAGACGTGTTTCTGCCTCCCTTTGTCGTGGTTGACAAGACAGAATAAAAAGGAGCAACATTAACGGAATACTTATCAGAAAAAGAGATTTTTTCATACTTACATTTGATTAATGACCGGAAAAGTAAATAAAGCTAACCCGGGAGGAATTGAAAGACCAACAGTGAAACAAAGAAATGACCCGGAGCAGGCTGATTTACATCAGACAGACTCCGGGGGCATCTCCAAATCTCTGTGTTATTGTTCTACTGATTAACTCCACACCTCACAGAAACGCTGTCAGGGTAGCTCTTCAATGGGGCGGTTTTCCGGAGCCGTACCAAACTGTTTATTGGGAGTATCTCCCATGGTAAACTCCAGAACACCTCCATTCATAATTTCCTTGTAAGTGATATAACTTCTCTCAAGATCAGCACCATTGAGAGTTGCCGATTGAATGTAAATATTCTCTTTGCTGTTATTGTGTGCAATCATGGTAAAAGTTTTATCACCCGGAAGTTTCACCTCCGCTCTGTCGAGATCGGGTGAACCCAATACCATCACCGAACAGGAAGGATTCACAGGATAAAATCCCATGGAAGAAAAGATATACCAGGCAGACATCTGACCACAATCCTCATTTCCTATAATACCATCGGGTTGATCGGTGTAGAACTCATCCATTATGTAACGGACTTTCTCGGCTGTTTTCCATTGCCGACCGGCAAATGCATACATATAAGCAGCATGATGACTGGGCTCGTTGCCCTGGGCATACTGACCAATAAGCCCGGAAATGTCCGGAGATGCTTCAGCTCCCATATCTCCCGACACCACAAAAAAACTGTCAAACTTGGCCTCAAACGCATCGTCTCCTCCCAACAGATCTATCAGCCCCTGAACATCGTGGGGAACCATCCATGTATATTGCCATGCATTTCCTTCGGTATAGTCGCCCACTTCATGAACTGACTGGAAGGGGTTAAAGGGAGATTTAAACTCCCCATTACTCATTATGGGACGCATAAACCGGGTTTCCGGATCGAAATACTTTTCGTAAGCCCTGGAGCGATCATGATAATAGGCTGCATTTTCTGAATCTCCCATCTTCTCAGCGAAACGTGCAATGGCCCAATCGGAGATGGCATATTCCAGTGCCTTGGAAACCGATTCCTTCTCTTTATCGGCAGGAATGTACCCCTTCTCTTTTAGTTCATCCAGCCCAAACTCATCATTGGTAGAAGTTGCCAATACAGATTCGAAGGCAAGCTGCTCATCAAAACCATCAAATCCTTTGAAAAATGCATCCGAAACCACGGGAACCGCGCTGTAGCCTACCATACAATTAGTTTCATTACCCATGAGGTGCCAAACCGGCAATTTGCCCTGCTGCTCGTAAATAGCCAGCATGGAATTGATCATATCATTCACCTTTTCGGGCTGAACAATGGTAAAAAGAGGGTGGTTTGCCCGGTAAGTATCCCAAAGAGAGAAAACAGAATAATTGTCAAATCCGGGATTTTGATAGATCTTCTTGTCCGTTCCGCGGTAAGATCCGTCATGATCATTAAATAAAACCGGAGCAATGAATGAATGGTACATCGCTGTGTAAAATTTCCGTTTGGTTTCAACATCCGGAACATCGATCTTTATTTTTCCCAGTTCATTATTCCATTTCTCACGGGCTTCGGCTTTCACCTGAGAAAAATCCCAGTGAGGGATTTCGCTTTCAATATTCTTAAGTGCTGCTTCGTGACTGACAGGAGAAATTCCCACTTTAAGCTGAATCGCCTCTTCTCCAGCAGTTGCATAAGTAATCACCCCTGCTACATCACGGCCCTGTGCCAGGTTACCCTCTATCCGGCCCTGATCAGTATGTAAATCCAAATGCTCTATTGGCCTGGAAAGAATGATGGCATAATAAAGCTCCTGATCCTCGGCCCATCCTTTTGAGTGCCGGAAGCCTGCAAGAGTTGTGTCGTTTATTTGTTCAAGACGAGTATCCACAGGAGCATCCCAGCCAATCCCCAACTCCAGATTAATGGCAATGCGTGAAGCATTGTTTTCGGGGAAAGTATATTCATGAAAACTAACCCGCTCCGAAGCTGTGAGTTTCACATTGATATCATAGTCCAGAAGATCCACCTCATAGTATCCGGGCTCTACCTTTTCGCGCTCATGAGAATACATGGAGGCATATCCTGCCAAAGGCTCTTTGATCGTTCCGGGAGAAAAGAGTAACTCTCCGGTATATGGAGAAATCAGCACATCCCCCAGGTCCCCGATTCCCGTTCCGCTGAGGTGGAGTTGAGAAAAACCGGTCATTATGCTGTCGGAGTAATGATACCCCGAACACCAGTCCCACCCTTTGATGTAATTGGTAGGTCCCGGCTGAACTGCCCCAAACGGGACATTTGCTCCCACGAAAACATGCCCGTGATAATCAGATCCAATGTAGGGATCCACATATTGTGCAAAATCATCCTCCACAGCAGCTTCCTGCGGAGAAGAACACCCCTGAATTACAGAAAGTCCGAGAATTGCCAACAGCAATACTCCCGGCTTTCGTATTTTTTTAAAAAGAAAAACTTGAAACATGGCTAAACAGTTATAATTTAAATATTTATTTCACTTTAATTGAATCCAACACTTTCCGCATTTCCAAAATCTGATTCTCATCGCAACTCACAGCTTGTCCGAACCCCAACTTATCTGCCCTTTCAGAGTCATTGGGTAAAAACACTCTCGCCGAAGAGTGGATCTCAATGGCGTTGGTTGCATCCATAATTTGCCTGATATTGTCTGCCCGAACCCCGGACCCCGGCATTATTGAAATTCGGTTGGCGGCTTTTCTCACAAGTTGTTCTATCAACTCCGGAGCATCCGTGGCCTTGCCTTTTTGTCCTGAAGTCAGAATCCTTTCGCATCCTGTTTCAATAACATCTTCCAGTGCTTCGAACGGGTCGGGAGTCAGATCAAAAGCACGGATAAAAGTCACCCCCATAGGATGGGCAAGTTCTACCAGTTGCTTCATTCGGATGACATCCAACCGATTGTCGGGTAATAAAACTCCTGTAGCAATACCTTTACAACCTGCATCTTTGCAAAAGAGGATATCTTCCTTCATCATTTCAAACTCATCCTCTGAATAGCAAAAACCACCTCCCCGTGGACGAATAATGGGATATACCGGGATGTTGCATTTCCGGCAGGCTGCTGTTACCAAGGCAGGGTGAGGTGTTGTTCCCCCTTCCATCGGGTTGCTGCAAAGTTCCAGCCGGTCTGCGCCACTATTTTCAGCTTTCATTGCCGCATCCAGGGAAAAGACACAAATCTCAAGATTTCTTTTTCTCATTCTTATAAATTTAGCCTACTTTATTGACTCCGTCGAACAGCGTTTTTTTTAAGGCCGAAGGTCTTTGAGCAATAGCCGTTATATGTATATGATAAATTAATTCAACCTGCATTACAAGCTGTTATTCTTAATAAAGGCAACAATCTCATCAAGGTAACCAAAAGCCAGTCCTATCACCGTATCGGCTGCACCATAATAAACAGCTACTTTCTCTCCGTCACAAAGCGCCGCACAAGGAAAAATTACATTAGGCACATCCCCCGTCAGTTCATAAGTCTCGTTGGGAGCCAGCAAATATGGCTGTGTCCGGTAAAGCACCTTTGACGGATCCTCCGAATCAAGAATGGCAGCCCCCATAGAATAACGGAAACCACGGCAGGTATTGATGACTCCGTGATAAAAAATCAGCCACCCCTCATTAATTCTGATGGGGGCCGAACCAGCACCAATCTTTGTACATTGCCAGGCACTATCTTCAAAATCCGCCACTTTCATGACACATCGGTGCTCTCCCCAGTATTTCATATCGGGACTGTAACTGATATAAATATCTCCAAAAGGCGTGTGCCCGTTATCACTTGGACGACTAAGCATGGCATAACGGCCGTCAATTTTTTCAGGAAAAAGAACCCCGTTGCGATTGAAAGGGAGAAATGCATTTTCGCACTGATAAAAATCCACAAAATCGAAAGTGTAAGCAATACCAATGGTCGGTCCGTGATATCCGTTACACCAGGTCACCCAGTAACGATCTTCGATAAAGACCACCCGCGGATCGTACTTATAGTCCGAGTCGATCATATCTGTATTCCCGGGTTTCATCTCAATGGGCGTGTGATTGATATCCCACTTTATCCCGTCTTTGCTGAATCCGGCATAGATATTCATCTGAACGGCCTTGTTATCGGATCGAAACACTCCGGCATACCCGTCTCCAAAAGGGACCACTGCACTATTAAAAATGCTGTTGGAAGAGGGAATGTCATACCGACCAACTATCGGATTGTTGGAATACCGCCACATAACATCCTTGCATTCTGCAGGACGTTCTTCCCAGGGAATTGAAATATCTTTTGCACTCATAAATATCAATCAATGTTTTTTATATGATCGTACCAGGTAAATTTTAATATTGCAGACGTTCCAACCAGCACTGCCAGTGAAATCCAGGCAGCCGTATATTCTCCAGAAAGAAAATAGAGCGGCAACACCACCATAGACATTTGCCAGGTGATACCAATTAGTACATTAAAACTGTCACGTTTAAAATCTTTATTGGGGATGAAAGACGGATCATCTTTAATAACCTCCCTTTTTACAGGTTCCCAAAATCCCCAGGGACGTGTTTGTTTATAGAACTTTTTCAGGACATCCATTTTATCGGGTTTGGTCATTAAGGTTCCAATAACAGAAGCGGACATGGAAATCAGCAGGGTAACAGGAAACATATAAATATCGATGGCACCGGGCACTATAATTCTGTAAATCGGCGGCACCACAACCGATGCGACCAAACCTCCCAGCATCCCGTAGAAATAGCCCATTCCGTTGAATCGCCACCAGATCCACTTCAAGACGTTTGCAGCAGCATAGCCCCCATATAGAGAAGAAGTGATCCACAAAGTAAGACTGTTCAGCGATTGGGCAAAAAGACCAAAAATCAGACCGATCACTACCAGCAACAAACTGGACATATAACTGTAACGAACCAGTTTTTTATCGGAGGCGCCGGGATTCAGGTATTTCTTATACAAATCATTGATCAGGTAGGCAGGTGCAGCATTAATAAATGCAGCAAAAGTCCCCATGAAAGCGGCAAGTAAACCGGCAAGCAACAATCCTTTAATACCTACCGGAATAAACTCCTGAATAGCCATGGGCAGCACCATTTCAAAATCCAGATCAGCCCCCATCTTCATCAACTCAGGTTTCAGATAAACCAAACCCAGAACTGCAAGTCCCCCAATCATAAGGTAACGTGGGATAAAAAGAACCAACGAGGTCAGTCCGCTCATTTTAGCGGCTTCAGCCGGAGTCCGGGTGGATAAGATACGCTGCATATCATAACTTGGAACCGGCCCTGCAAGACTGGCAAAGACTCCTTTGAGAATCATCAACAACAACAACATACCAAACATCTCATATCCGTCCTGATCTATTTTATCGTTAAGTTCAGGAAATATTCCCGACCAGTCAAGGCTCAGGTTCCACTCGGGCCACAGATTGGCCCACCCCTCAGGTGTGGCAGCTGCAATTTGATCAGGTGTCACTTCATTAAAAGCGATTACCCCGATGGAAACACAGGCAACTGTCATAATCAGAAACTGAAGCACTTCGGTACTTACCACACTATACATACCGCCTTTCATGGTATATACGGTAGTGATGGCAATTATTATCAGTGCATAAACCTGCTGAGATGTAAGCTGGAAACCCAGAATTGAAGCCGACAGATCCCAAGTGAAAAAGGTGGTGGCAAACTTCCCAATGCCTTCTACAAAATAGGCAATAAATCCAATTACACTCACCACCGCAAAAAGCACCACGATAATATGAGACAAACGTCCGCCCCGTCCATCTCCAAAACGGAAAGTGATCCACTGCGCCCCTGTCATGGCATTGGAGCGTCTCATCCAGACGGCCAGAAAAACCATCACAAATATCTGATTCCAGACAGGCCACAGCCAGGGAATCCAGGCGCTCTTAAGACCATAAACAAAAACAATGGCCACAGTCCACATTGTGCCGGAGATATCAAACATTCCCGAGGCGTTTGATAACCCCAGGTAGTACCATTTAATCCTGTTTCCTCCAAGAAAATAAGCTTCCAGATCCTTGGATGCCCGCTTTGACAGCCAGAAACCGATAAATAAGGTGAGGACTAAATAACCAAGAAGAATGCTTATATCTATTAGTGAGAGATTCATGAGATCCTTTAAAGGTTAAACTGATAACTAATCAACTTTAATTGTTCCTGACAACCTGATATCATCCGATGCTGCACCAATCATCAGTTGAAAGGTCCCCGGTTCCACTACCCATTCTTTTTTTTGATTGAGTATGGCAAGGTCTTTTTCATTCAAGTGAAAAGAGACCTGCTTTTCTTCGCCCTTCTTCAAGAACAATCTCTTGAAGTGTTTAAGCTGCTGAACGGGTTGAACAACTGATGCATACTCATCTCTCAGGTATAACTGAACCACCTCATCTCCATCAAAGTTTCCGGTGTTTTTCACTTTAAAATTCACAACAAATTCCTCTTGCCCCACAGGAGCAACTTCAAGATCAGAATACGTAAAAGAAGAATAACTTAACCCATAACCAAAACTATAAAGTGGTGTTGCAGATAACTCCACATAGTCATGCGGCCTGGGGTTCTTTTTATTATAATAAATGGGCAATTGTCCCACATCTCTTGGAACCGACATGGGCAATCGGCCAGCAGGATTGTAATCTCCAAATAGTACATCAGCGATCGCATTACCACCTTCCTGTCCCGGATACCAGGCGCAGATCAGGGCATCGGCATTTTCAGCGGCCCAATTCATCTTCATAGGACGTCCCTGAATGTAAACCACCACCAATGGCTTACCGGTTTTCTTTAACGCTTTCAACAAGTCCGTCTGTTTGCCGAGCAAATCCAGTGTTGCCCTGTCAAAACCCTCACCTGCATCCATGTCACTAACCGATTGGTTGTTGGCAACGGCAGCACCAGTCTCCAAATACTCAGTTTTAAAGTCCCTGGCACTTGAACCTCCAACCACAGCAAGAATAACATCAGAATGCTCAGCAGCCTCCACTGCCTTATCAATATTTACATTGCTGGTATCGCGGATTGCGCAACCTTTAACATACTCAACCTGTTCGGGTGATAATTTATTCAATACTCCTTCCAATATAGTAACCACATTGTCAGAATCCTGAGGGGCTGTGTAATCACCCAGCATATTGTATTGGTTGTCCGCATTGGGCCCAACAACCAGAATTTTTCCCGGATCCCTCTTTAAAGGCAAAATCTCATGGTCATTCTTCAGCAACACCAGTGTATTTTGTGCTACCTCTCTGGCCAGAGCAATATGTTCGGCACTACGAACCATTTTTTCAGCCTTCGTAGGGTCAACATAAGGATTATCAAAAAGTCCCATTTCGAACTTCAATCTTAACACCCGGGTGACTGCTGTATCAATCAAGGACTCCTGAACCTCTCCGGCATTTACCGAATTCACAAGTTTAACGAAGGCATTGGATCCAAGATCTACATCCACACCCGCTGACAAAGCCATATTGGCAGCTTCCTGAACAGATTGGGCAACGTAATGGGATCCATAAAGACCTTCAATACTTGCAAGATCAGATACCACAAATCCGTCAAAGTTCCATTTTTTTCTTAAAACATCTGTCAACAGATAATGATTGGATGTGGAAGGAATACCATCAATAGAATTATAGGAAGTCATTACCGACAAGGCCCCGGCATTAATAGCCTCTTTAAAGGGTGGCAGGTAATTTTGCATAACATCCAACGGGCCTATCGTTGTTATTCCGCCATTTTGACCAGCCTCCGGAGTTCCATAAGCCAAAAAATGCTTCAATGTAGCAATCAGACCATGTTTATCATGCAGACCATCACCGGCCATTCCCCTGACCATAGCTGCCCCCATAATTCCGGCAAGCACGGGATCCTCCCCATAAGTCTCCTCAACTCTGGACCAACGGGCATCACGTACCAGATCTAAAACAGGTCCATAACCAATGTGTCCTCCCTGGAGGCGGACTTCCCGACCAATAACCTTACCAACTTCTTCAATTAATTCCGGAGCCCAGGTGGACGCAAGGCCTATCCCGGTTGGAAAAACAGTAGCCCCGATAGCCATATGTCCATGAGGAGCTTCTTCTGCCAGAAAAAGAGGGATTCCCAAACGGGTTTCCTCCATGGCATACTTTTGAATAGAATTGGCCGCTTCAGCTGCCAATACCGGTTTTAAACCATTCCTCAAAGTTTTTCTGGTCCATGGATCTGCCCGGAAAGTAGCCCACAACATTCCAGTATGATTCTGCTTCAGACTTTCTTTAAATTGCATTGAAACTTCCACCCCTTTCCCATTCTTCTCATACATTGGCCATCCAAGAGGGCAAAGCAGCTGTCCAACTTTTTCTTCCAAAGTCATTCGGGATAGTAAATCCTGAGTTCTCTCTTCAACACCGTTGGAAGAATTTTTATAAAACTGCCCGGACATTATGCCAACACTCAGGCTCAGCAACAATGTCAAAAATATCTTCTTATTCCTCATTAATTATTTCTTATCCGGTTTCTTACAATAAATGTATTAAACGCTATTTTTTATACTTTTAAAAAAATAGAAAAACAGCACTGTTCTTTAATTTATAAAATTGATCATGCACGCTAAACCACCTCCCATGAACTCTACATCATTTTCGATAATAACCGCTCTTTTCTATTGGCACAACCAACATGCATTTACATTTCACGGTAATTAGAATTTATCATTATGCGAATATACAAAAAATAACACAACATCATTTTCTTTTGGTATTTTTTGATAAAAGTCTTGCAAGAAAGAAAAAAAATAGTGTGCTTTGTAAAATCTAATTCACTATGTTGCAAAATAAAATGGAAAATATATTACTTAACAGTTTCTTATTTAAAACACTCTCCAATATTGAGAAAAAAAAATATAATTTATTGGTCAGAGTTTTAAAGTACCTTTATTTTAAAGGCCCAAATCCCGTTGCGGACATCTG
Source organism: Marinilabilia salmonicolor JCM 21150 (assembly GCF_000259075.1). Lineage (GTDB taxonomy): Bacteria > Bacteroidota > Bacteroidia > Bacteroidales > Marinilabiliaceae > Marinilabilia > Marinilabilia salmonicolor. The sequence continues at coordinate 51,369 of NZ_AJKI01000053.1, read as the reverse complement.
CAGTCATCTCAAGATCAGCTCTCCAAATGGAAATGCCATTTTGGGAATGCTCATGGATCACGACCTGATAGAAAAAAAAGGTTATGGTCTTTCCAAGGGAGGCCGCAAACCCGAATTGTATGGTCTGAAAGCAGATGCCTTCTATACTGTGGCAGTGGACATGAACATCCACAAAACACGGTTAACCATTTTTGACAGCGAGAATAAGCAAATCTCGGAAACATTTATTTTCCCCCTTGAAATGGACAGTGAGTTGACCACATTAAAAAAACTCACGTCACAAATAAAGAAATACATACAAACAAAGGAGATTGAGTCCTCAAAAATTATTGGCGTAGGAGTTAGCATGCCCGGACTGGTAGATTCACAAAACGGGTTTAATTATTCTTACTTCAATTATGGAGAAAAATCTTTTAGAAAGCTCATGCAGGAAGAGTTGGATCTTCCGGTTTTCATAGAAAACGATGCAAAGGCAGTTGCTTTAACAGCCTGGCGGTTCGGAGCTGCCAGAAATCAACAAAACGTACTGGTACTATTGCTGGACTGGGGTATTGGCCTTGGAATGATCTTAAACGGGAAATTATACCGGGGGGCCAATGGGTTTGCCGGAGAATTGAGCCACATCCCCATGGTAGAAAACGGGGCTTCATGTATATGCGGAAAAAACGGATGTCTTCAAACAATCGCTTCCGGGTCTGCACTTGTGGCCAAAGCCCGGGAAGGAATCATGGCCGGAAAAAGTTCTCTAATGTCACATTATGCCGCCGAGAACATTGAAGATGTAGATATGACAACTGTTGTAGAGGCCGCCCTTCATGGAGATCAGTTTGCCATCAATCTGCTGTCAGAAGTGGGTGAACATCTTGGAAAAGCCATCGCAATTCTCATCCAGATTTTTAATCCCGGAATGATCATCCTGGGAGGTAAAATGGCAGAATCGGGACAATACATTACCATTCCTGTACAGAAGTCAATCAACACCTATTCGATGCACAAAATCAGCGAAGGAGTTACCATCAAAAACTCTGAGATGGGCAAAGAAATAGGTTTAAAAGGGGCTTTGGCTGTAGCCATGGAAGATGTTTTTGATGAATTGGCAGGACTACACAGCAAGAAAAAAGGTAAGATTCTTGTCTGACACCTGCACAAAACATTTTACAATTAAATAAAGCCTATTGAAGAAGCCCTACCCAACAGCGGTTTCAAAGAATTGAATGGCTGACCATTGGTTTTAAATTCAAACACAATTTGGTATGTTCATCAGAGTTTCCATATTGCTTATTTGCACCCTGATTATATCGGGATGCCAGACCCACGACACACTGACAGGGGATAAAAAAAAAGCACTGGAAATAAAACAAAAGAGTGAAGAAACCCAAATTCTGGCATCTGGCAGAAAAGATAAACTCTTCAACTTTGAAAATGAAAACCTCTCTCATTCCGAAAAGCAGGCATTAGACTTTCTCTATGCATGGATGCCCCTCAGCGACCTGTCAAACCATACGGGAGATTTCTACCTGCAAAACGTTCGCTATGCGCTGAAAGCAAAGAATACACTTCCATGGGGGAAAAACATTCCGGATGAAATTTTTCTGCATTACGTCCTGCCCCACCGGGTCAATAATGAATATACTGATACTGCCAGAGTCGTTTTTTACAATGAACTCAAAGACCGGGTAAAAAACTTGTCTTTAAAAGAGGCCGCCCTCGAAGTTAACCACTGGTGTCAGGAAAAAGTAATCTATCATTCCACCGATGAATACCGCACCAGTGCCCCGTTAAGCACGGTCAAGACAGCCTATGGACGTTGCGGAGAACAGTCCACATTCACAGTCGCTGCAATGCGCTCTGTAGGTATTCCTGCACGCCAGATTTACACACCCCGCTGGGCACACACCAACGACAACCACGCATGGGTGGAAGTATGGATCGACGGCAATTGGTACTTTCTGGGAGCTTGCGAACCCGAACCTGAACTTAATATGGGTTGGTTTGAGAGCCCTGCTACCAGAGCAATGCTTACCCATCATCGTACTTATGGACACGTTTCCAATGGCGGGGAAATCGTCACTCAAAACAGGCCCTTTACCGAAATTAACACCCTTGACCACTACGCCCCCACAAAAAAAATATGGGTCAAAGTTCAGGATGAGAATCAAAACCCCCTTAAAGATGCGGTTGTACATTTTCAGCTTCCCAATTTTGCTGAGTTTTACGACATTGCAAGCATTCGCACCAACAAAGACGGAATAATTGAATTTACCACAGGACTGGGCGATCTGATGGTGCAGGTCATTCATGATCGGCAATATGCCTGGGAGAAACTTCCCGTGCCCGAAACAGACACACTCCTTGTCACTATCAGCAACAACAGCATGCCAGCTGCCGGAACGCTAAAGGAGTTCTCGATAAATGTACCCCAACCATCGTCCACTGAAGATCACAGCAATGTTGACAGAACCGGCCATGCAGAACGATTAAAACAGGGGGATTCTATTCGCAATGCTTACGTCAGCACCTTCATTGATTCTCTGACATCACTGAAAATCAGCAAAAATTTGGAGATCGATCCAACGCAAACCATTACCCTGTTTAAACAAAGCAGGGGTAACTGGGACATCATAAAGCAATTTTTGGAGTACGCTGTCCCCATTGATAAACAAAAAGCATTGACCCTTCTTTCAGTGATTTCTGACAAAGACAGGCGCGATACCCCCCTTGAGGTATTTACAGACCATTTTGATCATTCCATCAATGAAGAAAATATCGATCCGGAAATCTTCAGGAGTTACATCTTGAACCCGAGAATCGCCAATGAAAAAATTTCAGCATATAAAGCTTTTATCCGGGATTATTTTGACGATCAGTTTAAAACTAAAGTTCAATCGGATGTTTCTGTGTTAGTTGACTGGATTCACCACAATATTGAAGTCCGGGATTCTGCAAACGCATGGGGAGTCCCGCAGCTTCCCTCAGGGGTTCTTGAATTGAAGGTTGCCGACACCAATTCAAGAAATATTCTTTTTGTAGCAATTGCACGCAGCTTCGGAATTCCTTCGAGAATAAACCAGGTTAACAAAGAGCCACAAGTTCTGCTGAACAATGAATGGACAGATGTTGATCCGGACAATAACAAAGTAGGCAATGCCGCAAAAGGGGTTCTGAAACTGACGTTTGATGATCCGAAGGAAAACACTTCCCTTCCGGAATATTTCAAAGATTTTACGCTCAACCGTTTTGAGAAAAATCAATTCAAGACACTGGACTATAGCAATACCGATGTGTTCAACCAATTCCCGGCGTCAATTCAACTTGACGAAGGCTTGTACTCTCTGGTAACTGTTAGAAGATTACCTGATGGTTCATCAAAAATCAGACGTCTGTTTTTTGAAATGAACGCAAACCAGAAACAGGAAATTATCCTTAAAATACCTGAAGAGAGCGAAGAGGAAAACACGCTGGCCGGTAAAATCACCATCGATCTTAATCAATCCGTAAAATCATGGGATACTGCTGAAGATATAAATATACAAACGCTTCACAGTGAATCCGGATTGGTGCTTATATGGTTTGACCCAGCCCGTGAACCTTCCAAACACCTGCTTAACGATCTGATCAGATTAAGAAGTAATTTCAATAACTGGAATGGAAACATTCTTCTCCTGACAGACCATGATAAAATCACCCCGGCCTTTTCCCCAGGCGAATACCCCGGATTACCCACCCGAACTGTTTTTGCCACCGATGACTCGGACTGGCTTTCAAAATTAAGCCAAAAAATCAACGTCATTCAAAAAGATGAGCTGCCCGTAGCACTTGTCATCAATGGTGACAAGGAGGTTATTTATCACTCTTCGGGATACAGAATCGGAATTGGTGATGATGTGTTAAACCAGGTGGTTACGGGATGTGCAGTCAACTGATTATCTGAAGAAAACCCTCTCCATCTCTACCCAGATAAATCAACCTCCTACCCCACACACCCAAACATTACTTTCAAACACAGAAACTTAAAACCATGTAATCAAATCCCATTTTCTAACTTTCAATAATCTTGAACATGAAAAATCTATTCCTTACAACAATCATCATACTCTTTACAGTCGCTGCAACAGGCCAGGCAATATATGAAGACGAACGATACGTCCCGGAAACAGACCCGCTGGTACTGGAAAAACTGGAACAATGGAAAGACTTTAAGTTCGGTCTGCTAATGCATTGGGGCCCTTATAGTCAATGGGGAATCGTTGAATCCTGGAGTATTTGTGCCGAGGATGAAGGTTGGTGTCGGCGTCCACATGAGGATTACATTGCATACAAAAAAGAATACGAAGGATTAAAAGAAACTTTCAACCCCGTAAATTTCAATCCCGACAAATGGGCCAAAGCAGCCAACAATGCAGGAATGAAATATGTTGTTTTTACCACCAAACATCATGATGGCTTTTGCATGTTCGACTCCAAATATACCGACTACAAGGTAACCTCCAAGGAGTGTCCGTTTCATACCAACAAGCGTTCAAATATTGCGAAGGAGATATTTGACTCATTCAGGAAAAAAGATTTTTGGATTGGAACCTATTTCTCAAAACCGGATTGGCACAACAATGATTACTGGTGGAGCAATTTTGCCACACCAGACCGCAATGTCAACTACGATCCGGAAGAATATCCTGAGAAATGGGAATCTTTTGTTCAGTTTACCCACAACCAGATCCTTGAATTAATGACGGACTACGGAGATATTGATATACTATGGCTTGATGGAGGATGGGTAGCAAAGAAATCTCCCAAAACCATCAAAGAAGCTTATAATCGCAAACTGGAAAACACTGAATCAGGATTTATTAAAGCCCAGGTAATAAATCAGGACATTCGTATGGATGAGTTGGTGCAGAAAGCAAGGAAAAAGCAACCCGGGCTTATCGTAGTAGATCGTGCTGTTCATGGGAAAAATCAAAACTACTTAACTCCGGAAAACAGGGTGCCGGAAAAACCACTTCCCTATCCGTGGGAATCCTGCATAATCTCAGGAGGTGGATGGTCATATACTCCTGATGCAAAATACATGAGCGGTCAAGAGGCCATCCATATGCTCATCGACATTGTAGTTAAAGGAGGAAACCTTTTATACAATATCGCTCCCGGACCTGATGGTGATTGGCAACAGGGAGCCTACGACCTATTGGAAGACATCGGTGAATGGATAAAGATAAACGGAGAGGCCATCTACGGAACCCGCACGATGGAACCCTATAAAACAGACAACATCGGCATTACCGAAAAAGAGGGAACTGTTTATTTTCTCTATTTAGACGAAAAAGGTACCAATCAGTTGCCTCAATCAATTTCCATCAACACTCATTGTCCTGCAGAAGGTGCAAAGGTATCCCTTCTTGGAACCCAGGAGCAATTGGATTGGGAAAAAACTCAAGAGGGTTTTACAGTCAAAATCCCATCCGCGTTGCAAGAAAATCCACCCAGTAAATATGCCTGGGTAATTAAGGTTACAAAAATCGAAAAGTAGAATCTCTTTTCACACACACTCAACTTAAAGATGCAGGTTTCGCCTTCTGATAACAGAGGACGGAACCTGCTTCACAAGAGCATCTTAATGCTGAAAAATAAAACAGCACCAATTGACTAAAATCTATTCCGCCACTAAGCGACTCTCTCCCGCCCCACTTTGCAGTTTATTTCAACACCCCTTCCCAATCATTCTAGAAAACAAAAACAGAATAAATCATTTCAACGATGAAAAAAATATTTTGGAGTATTTGCACGCTCGTTCTGACACTTGCTTTTTCAGACGCAAAAGCTCAGGAGGTTACCAATGTGACGACCCACGATCACATAACCATCACGACTGATGTCTCGCAGGGCACCAATTCATTTACTGAATGGGGGTTATTCCCGCATCAACAGGAAAGCATTCGTCGCATCAAAATGCAGGTAACTCTGGGACATCCGGATTCTCTGGCTATTGCCCACTGGGATTACCTGGACTTTATCAACATCAAAAAAACAGGAGGAATTTCAGGACAAACACGTGACATTGAGCTCGGACGACTGATAACTCCTTATGGAAGCAGCTTCACCAAAGACTGGAGTTACACATGGGAAGTGGATGTTACTGATTTCTCTTCAATGCTGCGCGACAGTGTCCTGATTGAATTTGTCCATAACGGCTGGGAGCCCGAGAAACTGGGATGGGAACTGACAGTCAACTTTGAGATACAGAAAGGAACGGAAATTGCAAAGCAAATCAAGTTCACCGAGCTTTATAAAGGTGATTTTCCTTACGGAAACATTGATGACCCGGTGGAGAATTACCTGACTCCCGTTTCATTCAGATTTGAAGATCAGGCAGACTTCGGAAGGATAAGAATCCAGCATACCGGACATGGTTTTGGAAAACCGGACCTTTGCAGTGAATTCTGCACCCGCTGGCGCGAAGTGGTTTTTAATAACCAGATAATTGATAAACGACACCTCTGGAAAGAGTGCGGAGACAACCCGTTATATCCTCAGGGAGGCACCTGGATTTTTGATCGCGGACACTGGTGCCCGGGAGATCTGCAGGATCCGGATGTATTTCAAGTGCCAGCCAAAGAAGGAACCAACTCCATTGACATCGATATGATGCCCTATGTGGACTCAATAGGTGAAGTGGAAGGGCGTGAAATAGTAACTGCTTATCTGATTGAGTACGCTGCTCCCAACAACAAATTTGATGTGGCCATGGAAGAAATCATGGTGCCCAATAAAAAACAAAATTACGGACGCATGAACCCGGCGGTTTTTGAACCGGTAATTCGTTTCAGAAACCTCGGAAGTGAACCGCTGAAAGAACTTAAAATCAAATACGGAACTGAGGGATTCAAGACTAAAACATTCAAATGGACAGGAAACCTCAACTTTAACGAAGAGACAACGCTTTACCTCCTGGAGATGGTACAGTTCAATGCCGGACAAAATACCTACAGCGTTGAATTGCTGCGTCCAAACGGAAAAAAAGATCAATGGCAGGGGGACAATAAAATGAAATCGGTTTTCCATGCTCCCAAACAGTTACCCACAGAATTTGTGGTAACCTATAAAACCAATAACAACCCCGAAGAGAACCACCTGTTTCTGATCAATGAAAAAAAGGACACCCTTTATCAAAGGATGCCATCAGAATGTGAAGCCAACACGCTTTATCAGGACACCTTGAGGTTAGATTCCGGACTTTATGAGTTCGAGCTTACAGATAGCGAAGGAAACGGACTTGAGTTCTGGGCACAACCGGATGCCGGATATGGATACCTGCGCTTTCTGGATATTGAGGGGAACATTCTTCATCACTTTATAAGCGACTGCGGCAATGGCCAGTTCCTGTCGTTTGAAGCTACAACGGATGCACAAAAAGACACCACCGTTTCTCAAAATGCCTTTTTCATTTATCCACGTCGCACAAAAGACAAACTTGAGCTGGATGCTTTTCTTGAGAAACCCCAAACCATGAGAGTACAATTCATGTCTGATGGTGTAGCTGTGGAAACACATGAATATTCCAACTTTAAACAGGGAACTTTTGAGTACTCTCTGAGTTATCTGCCAGCCGGACGTTATGTTGTGGAAATATACGTGGACGGTCAGCTGGTGCATAAAGACCGGATCAACAGGGATTAAGGGTCCCTGAAAGGGGCCAATTTGAATCGAAGATCGACGACAGTCAATAACCCCGGGTGGGTAACCCGGGGTTGGCATAACAAATGAATCAGGTCCCCGAATGGGGTCCAATTATTAATTATCTGATTTTTTTGCTTATTGCAAAAATCTGTCATCGGTAACGCAGTGAAGCAACCTCAATTTTTAACCGAACTCCAGTAAAATTTTATACGAATGAAACGAGCATGGCAATGGAACCACAATAGAATATGTATAATATTCTTACATGCGAGTTCCATCAGACCAATAACTTAAACAAACATTATACTGATGAAACGAACTATCTTTTTAATTGCCATCCTGCTTAGTACTCTCCCGGTCCACAGCCAGAAAGGACCTGACATCATTCCGACTCCGGTAAAGATGCAGGTCAATGAAGGTACTTTCACGATTGATGCCAAAACAACCATTCAATTCGATAAGAAGGAGAAAGAACTAAAAGAGGTTGCCGCTTTCCTTACAGGTTACATCAGAGACATCTCCGGAATTGAATTGTCACACAACAGCAGAACCAATAAAAGGATCATTTTAAAAGAGTCCAATGATGCTGAATTAGCCATGGAGGGGTATCACCTTAAGGTAACTTCTGAGAACATCCTTATTGAGGCTGCCAATGAAAAAGGAATTTTTTACGGCATACAATCCCTTCTTCAAACACTTCCCGCCATCCGGACCAATGCCTCACTGGAGATCCCGGCTATGGAGATTACCGACCATCCCAGGTTTCAGTGGCGGGGGATGATGCTGGATGTCAGCAGACATTTTTATTCGCCCGAAGCAGTAAAACAATACATCGACCTGTTGGCTACCTATAAATTCAACACCTTTCACTGGCATCTGGTAGATGATCCGGGCTGGCGGATTGAAATAAAAAAATATCCAAAACTTACCGAAATTGGAGCATGGCGTGTAGATCATCTCGACAAAGTATGGAGCGAACGCCCACCTGCTCAGGAAGGCGAAGAAGCTACGTATGGAGGATATTACACTCAGGAACAAATCAAAGAAATTGTTGCCTATGCACAAAAGCGCAACATCACCATTGTTCCCGAAATTGAATTGCCTGCCCACTCGGTGGCAGCACTAGCAGCCTATCCCGAATATTCCTGCACCGAAGAGCCCCAGTTGGTAAATACAGGAGGAATATACCCAAAAGGGATCCAGAGTGCCTATTGTCCGGGAAAAGACAAAACATTTGATTTTCTGGAAGACATCTTTCTTGAAGTATTGGAACTGTTTCCTTCAGAATACATACACATCGGAGGTGACGAGCTGGACAAATCGCAATGGGAAAAGTGCGATGCCTGTCAGGCCAGAATCAATGAAGAAAATCTTGCAAACGAAGACGGCTTGCAAAGTTACATGGTCAAAAGAATCGAAAAATTCCTGAATGCACACGGACGAAAACTCATTGGATGGGATGAAATACTGGAAGGAGGCCTGGCTCCCGGCGCCACCGTCATGAGCTGGCGCGGTGAAGCAGGCGGTATCAAAGCTGCCAAGATGGGACATGATGTGGTGATGACTCCCGGCTCACCCTGTTATTTCGACCATTATCAGGCCGGACCCGAAGGAGAGCCGGCAGCCATTGGAGGGATGAATACCCTTAAGGATGTTTATGAATATGAACCAATCCCGGAGGAACTTAATGCAGAAGAAGCCAAATATGTGCTGGGAGCCCAGGCAAATGTCTGGACGGAATACATTGCCACCCTGTCGCATCTCGAATATATGGTTCTCCCACGTATGCTGGCATTATCTGAGGTGGTCTGGTCTCCTGCAGAACATCGTGATTGGGAAGATTTTAACAACCGACTTCGCGGTTGGCATTTCCGGGCATTCGACCAAAAAGGATATCATTACAATAAAGGAAACAGCAAAGTGGTGATTACACCACAATCTGTTGATGGCAAACTCCTGGTGGAACTTGAATCCGAAATCGTAGGGGCAGAAATTGTTTACACCCTGGATGGTTCCCGGCCGGAAAGAGACAGCAAAAAGTATTCAAAACCTGTCGAAATCAAAGAATCAGCCACCATCAAAGCATCCACACTGCTAAATGGAGAAGTACTCGGGATGGTACCTGCATCACAGTCGTTTGAAATTCACAAAGCGGTTGGACAAAACGTCGATTACAAAAATCCTGTGAGCCGGTATTATATGGCCGATGGTCCCAACTCCTTAACCGATGGTGTTCGGGGTACCTTCACCGTAGGAAAATACTGGCATGGATTTCACGCCACAGATATGGCCGCCACCATCGACTTAGGAACCATCACTGACATCAATCGTTTATCGGTGGGAATCCTGCAAAAAAGAAAAGACTGGATATTTCCGGCCTCTTCTGTAACATTTGAAATTTCTACAGACGGGAAAACATTTTCCCGAATGGAAACTGTGGATTTGCCGATAAAACGGGACAATAAAGAAAACAAAATCCTGAATTACACCACTGATAAGAACACCACTAAAGGCCGGTTTATCAGAGTAACTGCCGAAAATTTCGGAGTTTGCCCGGCAGGTCATCCGGGAGAAGGAAAACCCACCTGGCTTTTTGTTGATGAAATTGTTGTTGAATAAATCCGGAAAAAATGAAATTTGTATTACTCGCATTTACACTTATTCTTTTAACCGCCTCAATTCAGGGAAAAACAAAAAACAAATACTGGCACAAAGATGCACCAGTACCTGAATTAAACCGGGAAAAATATGTTTGTTACAGAACTTCTGATTCCATTAATATTGATGGAATTCCGGATGAGAACAGCTGGAAAGAAGCAGAATGGTCAGGGGAATTTGTGGATATCAGAGGATCGGAATTCCCTGCTCCCACGCATGCTACCAAAGTCAAAATGCTCTGGGACGACAACTATTTTTATGTGGCTGCACATTTGGAAGAACCCCACATCCAGGGAACCATCACCCGACATGATGCAGTTATTTTTCGTGATAACGACTTCGAGGTTTTCATTGACCCATCGGGAGACACACACCTCTATTACGAATTGGAAATAAATGCCCTCAACACCATTTGGGATCTGTTGCTCATTAAACCTTACAGAGTTGGTGGCCCCCCGGTAAATAGTCTGGAGTCTCCGGAAATAAAAACAGCAGTTCACATCATTGGCACTTTAAACAATCCGGCAGATACCGATTCCTGCTGGTCTGTGGAAATGGCAATCCCGCTGGGGACTCTTACGGAACTTAACGGAAAAAGGAAGCCGACCGAAGGGACCCAATGGAGAGTAAATTTCAGCCGTGTTCAGTGGCACACCAGAGTAGTGGATGGTGCTTATGAAAAAATAACAAAGCCCGAAACCGGAAACCCCCTGCCTGAAGAAAACTGGGTGTGGTCACCCCAGGGGGTAATAGATATGCACCGACCGGAAACATGGGGTTATGTCCAGTTTTCGGAATCAGAGTCCGGAGCCGGAAGCTCAAAATTTGAAAACCGCATAGAAGAAGAGACCAAATGGGCCCTTCAGAATATCTTCCTGGCCCAACGAAAATATCATGGCCTTCATGGTCATTTTGCCAATTCTCTAAATCAGCTCAGAGAGGTGGGATTTAATCCTGATGCGTTAAATGGATCTTATGAAATTCGCAGGGGATGGCACACCTTTGAAATAAAATCATCCCTAAGCAACTCCGACTGGTTTATCAACCAGGAGGGCCGGGTGTGGTCAGCAAAAATGAATAACTAATCGTTCTTAAACATTCAGCTATGATTCGCAAATCAACTCTGTTTTTAATTTCATTCCTCATGGTTTTATTCACCGTTGAGGCACAAGAAACAAAAGAAGAAAAGGCCGAAAGAATGGAATGGTTCAAAGATGCCAAGCTGGGGATTTTTGTTCATTATGGTATATATGCCGTAAACGGAATCGATGAATCCTGGTCTTTCTTCAACGGATATATCTCTCATGAAGATTACATGAACCAGCTTAACGGATTTCATGCCTCCAACTTCGATGCCGAACGATGGGCAAAACTTTTCAAAAATGCAGGGGCTAAATACTCGGTCATCACCACCAAACATCATGACGGTGTTGCTCTCTGGGACTCAGAAACAGATCACTACAAAGTGACAAAACACACCCCTGCAAAAAAGGATCTGATAACCCCCTTTGTCAATGAACTTCGCAAAAACGATCTTAAAGTGGGACTCTATTACTCACTAATAGACTGGTCGTACCCGGATTACCCGGCATTCACACGCGACAGCGTAAGATATTCGAAAAATCCGGAGCGATGGTCCCGTTTTGTGGACTTTTACTTCGAACAACTGGATGAACTCTCCTCCACATTTAATCCCGATCTTTACTGGTTCGACGGAGACTGGGAACATTCTGCCGACGAATGGAGATCAAAACAGGTAAGAGAAAAGCTGTTTTCCTATAAAGAAGGGGTAATCATCAACAGCCGACTCAATGAATACGGTGATTACATGACTCCCGAACAAGGAGTCCCGGTAGCTCAACCTGAAAACCCATACTGGGAACTTTGCCTTACCATGAACGACAGTTGGGGCTATCAGCACAATGACCATAATTACAAAACGCCTTATCAGCTCTTACGTACTTTTGTAGATTGCATCAGCAAGGGAGGAAATCTATTATTGGATGTAGGTCCTATGCAGGATGGCACGATCCCTGAACCACAAATCGAGATCCTTGATGAGTTTGGTCGTTGGACAAGCAAACACAGTGAAGCCATTTACGGTACCAGAGCAGGACTGCCCGAGGGACATTTCAATGGCCCCTCCGCCCTTAGCAAGGATCATAAAACACTGTACCTCTATCTGGATTACACTCCAGAAAGCCCCATTTCTGTGCGAGGTATCAAAGGAAAGGTTGAGAATGTAAGACTGCTAGGCAAGAAAACCGGAATCGATTATCGATACAATCAGGAGCAGGCCAACCTGATGGTTAACATTCCGTCAGAAGCATGCGATCCGGCAATAACTGTTGTTGCGGTTGACTTTGCTGATCAGGTAAAACCCGGTGAAACGGAAGCGAATCAGGCAATGGAGGATTTCTCCAAACTTGCGGAAAATCAGGCTTGGAATAAAAAACACCTCCCCCTGATGGGAAAAGTAAAACCCGGCATCTCTACTCAGCATTTTGCAGGAAACTCCCTGTTGTCTGAAGATGAAAACATTTTGTATCTCATCCTGGATGGTAAACCCAACGGACCATTAATGATTAAAGGATTACACAATAAAATTAACCGCATTTGGGTGGTTGGCAACGCCACCAAATTATCGCACCAAATACTTGGGAAATTGTATTGGAGTGAAGTCCCGGGAATTGCCTATATCCCGGTTCCTGAATCAGTACTCGACCCTGAGGCTACAGTTATAGCCGTTTTACTCGACGGACCCGTAGATCTTTATACCGAAGAGGGACAAGTCATTGAAAGTAATTAGAATCTGTCCATAAAATCCCGTTTACTGCGTTACAGCATTAGCGGAAATTGCTCATTTACTCGAGTAAACTCCGCATTTCCGCTAATGCCAAGCCTTGTAAACGAAACCTTCTGAACAGACACAGCGAACTTGAGATACTTTGCTTAGTTTATGGACAGGCACTAATTAGCCTGTCCATAGAGTCAAGAATCCCGGTTGCAAATCTGCATCATTAAAAACCTCCTCAAAAGGGCACTTTACTTCCTAACATACAAACACTTACCGTTAAGACAAAAAACATTGACACCGTTAATTTTTGTCTTTTATTGTAGTTTTTTGTATTAGCCATTGTTCGTTAAACAATAAAAACAAACAAGAATAACCCGGCCAACAAAAGAAACTTTTGTAAAAAAATAATAAAAGAATGTGCAAAAGAAATAAAAAATAATACATTTGCACAATATAAAACACCATTAAAGAATTAACTCTATTCTTTTTTAACAAAAGAAAGTTAATCAATGAAGCCATTTTATGTAAAAATTTGTAAATTGAATGAAATTCAATTTAAAAGTCAGGTTTATGTTTTACTTAATTATTAATTAAAAATCTAGTCTATGAGGCGATTAAAAAGTTGTTTCCCCCTGGAAACGGGGAAATGGAACAGCAAAATTGGGGCTTTAACATTAGCCGGGTTACTGGCTTTTGGGGGAGCTTCTTCAGCTTTTGCTGATGAGAACAATGAAAAAGTCATTTCAAGCCTGCAACAGCAACAAACAATTACAGTTTCAGGTAATGTTCAGGACACACAAGGAATGCCTGTTCCGGGAGCAAACATTGTGATACAGGGAACCACCACAGGAACCATCACCGACATGGATGGTAACTATAGCCTGGATGCCCCCGAAAACGGCACCCTGGTATTTTCATTTATCGGATTTAACACACAGGTTATTCCGGTAGAAGGTCGTTCAACCATCAATGTAACCCTTGAGGAAGAGAGTCTGGGCCTTGACGAGGTGGTAGTAACCGCCCTGGGGATAAAGAGAGAGACCAAAAAACTGGGTTACGGAATGACAGAAGTGGCTGGGGATGAAATCGCATCCACAAACACCGTCAACCCTGTACAGGCACTTCAGGGTAAATCAACCGGTTTGACCATCGGTGCTTCTGATGGTGGCCTGTTTGGAAACTCTAAGATCCAGATTCGGGGAGTATCTGTTATGAATTCAAAAAACAACCAACCAATTTTTGTTGTTGATGGAGTCATTCTTGACAACAATATTACAGATTCTTCTGCCGACTGGGCTGCCAGCTCCAACGATTTTGGAAACATGTTGAAAAACCTAAACCCGGATGAATACGAGTCTGTTTCGGTACTAAAAGGTGCCGCTGCAACAGCACTGTATGGATCACGAGGTATTAATGGCGCCGTCGTAATCACAACAAAAGATGGTGAAGGAGCCAAAGGAATAGGTGTTTCAGTAAGTCAAACCGTTGGTATTGATCACGTGTATAACACACCTGATCTTCAATACGAATACGGTCCGGGGGTTATGCCTGGCTATATCGATTATGGAGAGAAAGATGCCAACGACAGATATTATCGATTTGATTCTCAGCAATTCTACTTAAACAGCAATGGAGATCCATCATTCCGAAGCCATCCATGGGGCGGAGGTTACGGATTCGGTCCGAAATATGATGGCCGGATGGTAGAACATTACGATGGGGAAATGCGTCCATATCTGCCTGCAAAAGACAATATGCTTGATGCTTATGATCTGGGAATAAACAATAACACATCTGTTGCCTTGAAGGGTGGAAATGAGGATGGTAATTTTTACCTCTCCCATTCTTACAACTACAGGAATGGTACCTTGCCAAAAAACACCTTCAGCAGAAATGCAACCAAATTTTCCGGCTCATACAATTTAGCCAGTTGGCTTAGAGCTGAAGCATCAATCTCTTTTACTACATCCACGCCCAAGAATCCACAAAACGACCTTGCACAGCAATTTGCAACAGGTGGTCTAAACAATCTCTATGATACTGAGCGTTGGAAAGAAAGAGAAATTTATCAGGCTTCACATGGCGGAACACCAAACAGTGCATATGGAGACAAATACGCATATGTCCCCGGAAACTCCATTTGGTTTTCATATAACATGAATGAGAATGTTCGAAAAGAACAGGTAACCCGTCCGATTGTAAGATTAACAGCCGATCTCTCCGATTGGGTTTCCATCACAGCCGAAGGAAACATGAACCATTATACCATGGAACATGAACTTAAGCAACTAGGACAAGGATATGCCAATGAAGGAGGATACTACGAATTGAAACATGACCGGAATGTTAGTCGCACCGGGAAATTAGTAGCCAACATCAATGGTGACATCACTGAAGATATCTCAACCAGTGTAATGCTCGGTGGGGAAATTTTTGACCAGGAAATGTCAATGACCCGTGCCTGGACTGACGGAGGACTGATTGTTCCCGGTAAATTCTTTCTGGACAACTCCAAAAAGACCAAGCTCAGCGAAGGACGTATATATGGAACAAAACAGATTAATTCGCTTTACTTCCTGGCAAATTTTGGATGGAGAGACCAATTGTTCCTTGACATCACAGGACGAAACGACTGGTCTTCTTCTTTAGTTTATACCGATGGTACAGGAAACTACTCCTACTTTTACCCTTCTGTTAGTTCATCATGGATTTTCACCGAATCATTTGACACACCGTCATGGATGACCTTCGGAAAAGTTCGTTTATCATGGGCACAAGTAGGTAATGACACAGATCCTTACAATATCAACAAGGGATATTCTGTCGGAAACCATCAAATCAATGAGTCAAGCTTTGCTTATTACAATACAAGGTCAACAACATCTGTAGATCCTGACATTAAACCGGAACGCAAAAACTCATTTGAAGCAGGTTTGGATTTAAGAATGTTACAGAATCGGGTTGGTTTGGATGTTACCTATTACGATGAAACCATTGAGAACCAAATCGGTAATGTTCCTATCCCTTATGAATCCGGAGTTAATGAATTATTGACCAATGTTGGAACATTGAACAATTCAGGTCTTGAAATAAGTTTGAAACTAACCCCGGTTAAAACATCAAACTTTAACTGGACCACAACTTTCAACTATTGGGACAACACGACCAAAATCACTGAGTTGCACGAAGATTATGGTGCATATCGTGTACTTGGTGGTTATGTTGATTATGGAAACTTCCGGATTGGTTCGGTTGCCTACGAAGGCGGTGAGTATGGTGTTCTGATGTCAGACAGCAAACCAAAAGTATGGCAATCTGAAGATGCCAATGATCCCCGGAACGGAATGAAAGTTCTTACCTGGAGAGATGACTGGAGAGGCGCATATTATACACGCAGTTATGAGGTGGAAGAAGTTGGTAAGATGCAGCCAGACTTTGAAGGCTCATGGGACAACAGTTTCAGTTTTAAAGGGCTCACCTTGTCAGTTCTTTTGGATGCCAGATATGGAGGACACCTTGCATCATATGCAAACCGTTATGGTACTGCTTACGGATGGCTTGAGACATCTCTTGCCGGACGCGACCCGCAACATGGAGGTATGGAATGGACTTCAGAATATTCTGATACTGAAGGAAGAACATATTCAGATGGAATCATACCTGACGGAGTCTTTCAGGAAGGACAAACAGTTACTGCACCTAATGGATCAACTGTTGATGTAGGAGGAATGACCTACCAGGAAGCTTTTGATGCAGGATACGTTGAGCCTACACATGCTGGAACGCACACTTATTTCAACAATTCATGGGGAAGCGGTGTCGTAAATGATGATTGGTTTGAAGAAGTTAAGTACATTGCTTTACGAAATATCTCTGTAGGATATAACCTCCCCAAAAGTATAGCTCAATCCATCAAAGCTCAGAACCTCTACGTTGCTTTTAACGCACGAAACCTGGGTTATCTTTACAACTCAATGCCCAACAATCTAAATCCCGAAGGATTCCGGGGAACTACCAGTACAGAAAGCTTCCTGGAGCGTTCGTTTATGCCTTATACCGCAAGCTATACTTTCACCGTAAAAGTTGACTTCTAAGAATAACTAAAAGTATTAATTGTTATGAAAAATATATCATTTATCCTATTAGCTCTTTTCCTTATTACGGCCATAGGCTGTGATAAAGATGAGTTTGCCGAATTGAATACTGATCCGGCAGTCCTGGATGAACCCGATTTGCGTTTTTCTCTTACCAAAGCCGTTGAGCAAATGTATGAGAATGACTATACAACCTGGTTCTACAACAACTTTCAGTACATCTTCCCATGGTCTCAGCTGACCTCAGAACAGGGAGGCAATGGTCCTGACCTCAATGAAATGGGCCCATATGGATCTCAAAACATTTATCGTGCTCTGTTCCCTCAAACAAGAGATATTCAGTATCGGATTGATCAAATGGGTGACGAAGAAAAGGCCAGACATCAGGTCCTCAAAGCAATCACTTACCCTGTTCAGATATTGCCGGCAATGGCAAATTCTGACCTCGTAGGTTCAGTAATTTATGAAGAGGCAGGTATGGCTCCTTTCACCAACCCTCCGTTAATTACTCCCGAGTATGACAATCAGGAAGAGCTATACAATCTTTGGTTAAATCAATTAGACGAAGCAATTAGTATTCTTACTAATGCTGAAAACCAAATCGACTTTGGTACTCAGGATTTAATCTACAATGGAGACTATTCAAAATGGGCAAAATTTTGCAACCTTCTCAAGCTGAAGATTGCCGCCAGAATGATTAACATCGATTTGCAAAAAGCCCTTCAGATTGCAGAAGAAGTTGCCACATCAGAAGCGGGCTACATGAATGCTCTGGGTGATGACTTTATCTACCACCGTGGAATAAAGTATTACGGAACTCTGGAAGAAATGTGGATTGGTTATGGAGGTCAGAACGTAATCAACTTTTTACGTGACAACCTGGATCCCCGCTTACGTTTCATTTTCGAGAAAAACGGTTTCAACGCTGAAGTTGTACAAGCTTTTATTGATGCAGAAGTTGATCTTCCTCCATACGTGGAGCAATATGTCACCTATGACGGAGATGGAAATTTCGCAGGATGGGCAGGTCCCGGTGAACCCTGGGTTCGTTACCATGGAATTCCTTTGGCCCCGGATGCTCAGCTTGAAGGCGAAAATGACATCTACTTCAACCAGGGATCACTGTTTAGAATCTCCGCCGGAGACGCAGAAAAATCGTATGCAGGAACCTCTTTGTATTCAGAAAAAGTAGTCAGAACCTCTTACGACTACACTTATCCCACAAAACCAGGGGGAAGTGTAATCCAGCTAAAAGACAACGACCCTCCTCTGAATGTAGTATTAGGATCATCAGCTGAGACCAATCTTTACCTGGCTGAATTCAAATTATTGGGAGCAAACATCCCGGGAGCTGCACAGGATTATTTTGACCAGGGAGTAAGATTGTCTGTCAGAAGAATGGATGCTATTGCTGACAATAATCAAATGCCTTATTACGAAAGTGATCCGGTTTATGCTTTGGAGAAAGGACCTGAAGCTGAAGATAAAGCAGAAGCCGCTTCTACTAAATTAAAGGAAGGAGAGATTGATGCGCTGCTAACCCAACCGGCATATGATTTAACAACAGACGGACTGGAAAAGGTTTACATCCAACAGTATATCAACTTTGCAAACACCCCAAATGATATGTGGACACTGGTGCGCAGAGCTGGAATTCCTAAAAAGAACAGTAACTATCTCGCTTGGGAAGATTTGTTATCTTCCGGTAATGAGATAACATTACCACGTCGTTTTAGAATTGGCACGCCCACTGAAGATAGCAAAAACTACGAAAACGAGTTGAATTCTGTTACTGAACAAGGATTTACCACAGGAACATTAGATCCTCAAGTTCTGAATACTGAAAGATTGTGGTTCGACAAAAACAACCCACAATACGGAGCCGGTTCAAATAACTAAAACCAATCTCCAAAGTAAAAACAAAGGGCTGCTTCTCGCGAGGCAGCCCTTTTATATTACCTAATCCTGAAGATTACTCTACCATTACTTCATCAAACCCAATCCTTCCCGGATCATTTTCCAATACATGTCCTTCCGGCATTATCCCGGTTGCTTTGAGGATGATCTTCACATAACGGGCATTCATCTGATCCAGATCAAGTCCAACCATTTCATGCTTAATCCCCTCTGATATGCGTTCATGTTCTGAAAATGTTCGATCGACCACCAAACGATATTTGCGTCCATTTTCACTTACTGAAATCTGAATTTCAGAAGGTAGATGCACAGCACGACCATAATTGTTCAGAAAACTGAGCGTAACATTTGAAAAGGACTTCGTCTTACCCAGGTCAATTACAAATTCACCACCACGATTGTAAAGATCAACATGCTCCCCGTCAGTAAGCTTCTCACTTCCCAGTAAACCGTTGGTTAAAGCACCGGAATTGGGTTCCTCAGACACCACGATGGCTCCGGTAGCTTTATTGTACCTCAGATTCAGTGTCAATATCTCCCCTTTTCTTTCTGCTCCAACAAATGAAGCAGCACGGACAATCTCTCCATTCTTTACTTTGAATGGGGCATCAAATATCGTTGAAGAGGCATCAGGCTCACTCCCGTCAGTCGTATATCTAACATCCACATCGGGCCGGATACACGACAAGTCAATTTCAAGATCTCCATTCAACGGACGAACCGTATGAAACAAATTATACATTGACTTGGAAGCATAATTCACCCCCAAATGGTCGTAAATACTGGTAAGATTATCCAACCGGGGTAGAAATGCTCTCCAGTCGCGATTTCCAGGATTACTCCAGGCAACCTCCGAGAATGCTGCCAACCGGGGAAATATCATGTATTCTGCCTCCTCCGGATCATCGATAAATTCACTCCACAAACATGCCTGAACGCCTTTCAGCAATTCAAACTGACCGGGATTCATGTCATCAGCAGGTTCATAATTATAAACATCCAGCAGCGTATTGTTCCCAAAATAAGTAAATGGCTCAAACCACTGAGGGCCCTGGTAACGAATAAAATAAAACGGAATGGCAGGGGACATAATAAATGGGAATCCCTGATCTGCAGCCTTCAATGCATGACGACCATCACCTCTCCAACCAAATATGTTAGCGCCTTCAGGAATCTCTCCATTGGTGAGTTCATCCCAGCCCATGACCTTCTTCCCTTTTCCGCGAATGTAGTCACCCATCCGGTTGACGAACCATGCCTGAAGTGCTTCTTCATCTGCAAGACCTTCCTCATTTATCCTGTTCTGACAAAGCGGGCACTTCTCCCAGTTATCTTTCCATGCTTCATCACCGCCAATATGGATATATCTCGACGGGAACAGTTCAGCCACCTCATCAATCACATCCTCCAAAAAAGTGAAAACAGAATCATTTCCGGCACAGTATATCACGGAACTCATATCACTACCAATTCCGGGTAACACATTAATTGATCCTTCCACCACAGGGCAGTCAAGGTGGGGAAACGCCGACAATGAAGATACCGTATGAGCGGGCATTTCAATTTCCGGTATCACTTCTATTTGCTTGCTGGCAGCGTACGCAACAATATCCCGTATATCTCTCTGTGAGTAGTAGCCCCCAACAGACGTAGGTTCCCCATCAACAGGATTCTGTCGAGCTGAAAAATAATTATATCGATCTGCCCGCCATGCGCCCACATCCGTTAATTCAGGATACTTTTTGATCTCCAGGCGCCATCCATTGTCATCGACCAGGTGCAAATGAAGATAATTGATTTTGTGCAATGCCAGATAATCAATGATCTTGAGAACATGCTCCTTAGGCATAAATTTACGTGCCACATCCAACATAAAACCTCTGTAACTGAAGCGTGGATAGTCTTTAACAGTAACACCCGGAACTTCCCATTCAATATCTTTTTCCCACTTGCTCGAATAAATCTCAGGGGGTAGCAGTTGCATCAGGGTATTCATTCCATATTGAAATCCTGAAGTGGAAGAAGCCTCCAGTCTTACAACATCGTTTTTCACATCCAACAGATATCCTTCGTCCGGCAAGCCATTGTTGGTACGAAAAACAACCGCATTTTTTACATTTTCACTACCAAATTCGGGACGATACCCTATGTTGACTGATACCCTGAAATACTCCAGATAATCTACCAGCAGTTTTTCCTGCGTCCTGTTTTCCGTAACCCAACGGGTATTTCCATCAAAACGGAAGACGCCGGGATGCATGGTTACCTCCCGGGGAACCGGAACAACATTTATCTGAGCTGTTTGATTTTGAGACAGAAGAGCAAAGAAAGCAATAAAAAGCCCTGTAATAATTTTCTTAGAATTGAATCGTTGACACATGAATACGAAGTTTTAATCTTGTTTTGAATTAAGCGATCAAAACATTTTTATGTTTGGAAGTTTTCCATGGACAAAAAATGTCTTTCTCACCTCATTTAACTTTTCCCGGTAAAGTCAAAAATAGATTTTATCAACCTCGTATTTTTCTGGTTTTAACTGTTATTTTTTCAATATTGTCTTTGTTTAAGGTTTCTTTAGCCTTTTGAAAAGGAGACTTTAAACAGCTTTATAAATACAAATACAATAATAGAAAAGGAATGATATGATATGTAGTCCATTTCTCATCGGCCCGGAAAAAACATTGCAATGAAACGAGCATGATAATTTTAAACATAAATATCACGAGAGAACATGTTAAAAAATATTATGCGAGAGCGAAGCGGTTCCATTCGTTCTCAAATATTTAATTAGTTCTTTTTCATATAATTACAAAATTTTAGGCTAATGAAACGAGCATGGCAATGGAACCACAATAGAATATGTATAATATTCTTACATGCGAGTTCCATCAGACCAATAACTTAGATAAATTTTCACTATTGTCCGGAAAAAACTGTTATTATGAAAGAAGATTGCTTCGCTCTGCTCGCAATGACAGCGTCTAAAAGAGTTTAGCAGGGTTGGTAGGGGTTGATTTTCGGCGTTGCCGAAAATCAACCCCTACCAACCCTCAGTTTCATGTAAAGCCCCGTCATTGCGAACGTAGTGAAGCAATCTCAATTTTTTAACCGGACACCTGGGAAAATTGTAATAAAGAGAGAGAGTGGGCGTGAGGGATAACTATAACCCCTTGGCGGAGCCCCAGGCTATTGCTGTCAGGCTTTCAGCCTGATTATGATTAACCTGTTTTATGATTAAGGTAGATGGACCAGAGAATTCCTGATAACTCAATGGATGGTTTACAAACCTTACACTACAAACAGGATCATTAATAACTTTTTGTTCATTACAAAAGTATCAAGTTTTTTTACCAAACATTACTCAACCTGCCGGTACTTTTTAGGGGAATACCCGGTTTGTTGCTTAAATAGCGTACTAAAATAACCCTGACTTGAGAATCCAAGTTTAAAAGAAATTTCGGCAATCGACAGATCTGTTTCTTTCAACATTCTTGAAGCAAAATTAATTTTGTACTCATTGATGTAGTTATTCACACCGGTACCCACCACAGCTTTTACCATTGTATATAAAGAAGCCCGGCTCATTGCCATACGATCGACCAGCAAATCCACGTTCAATCCGGGATTCTCAATCTCTTTCTCTATAATTTCATTCAATTTATTCAGAAACTTTTCATCCGCATTACTAAACGTAACATCTGCCACATCCACCACATTCCTGTTCTCCCGGTATTTCTTTCTCAGGTCCGCCCTGGAATGTACCAGATTCTGCACTACCGAAGTCAGCAGATCAAGACTGACCGGTTTGGTCAGGTAATGATCGGCTCCCAGTTTATATCCGTGAACCGAATCCGCCTCGGAACTCCTGGCGGTTAGCAGAATTACGGGTATGTGACTGATTTCCGGGTCTGATTTCAAAGTTCTGCATAGTTCCCAACCATCCATCACCGGCATCATCACATCGCTGATGACAAGATCGGGGCTGTCGGTGCCAATAGTATCCAACGCTTCGCGCCCATTTCCGGCAGTCAGCACTTTTTTAAACATCCCTTTTAATGTTTCCTTTAAAAAACTTAACAATTCCCGGTCATCCTCTACCAATAAAACAGTTAAGTGACCCAACGCCTCTTTATCCACAATATCTGCTTGCTGATTTTCCTGCTCCTGAACGTTATCCCGAAAAATTTCTTTCTCTGCCTCAACTGCATTATTCTCTCCTCCGGAAATCATCGGCAATTCAAAGTACAACTCAGCTCCTGTTTTTTCCCTATTCACAGCTCCTATTTTCCCTTGATGCATCTGAATAAGCATTTTGGAAAAAGCCAATCCTATTCCCGTTCCACCATCGTTCTCCTTGTCAGTATAATAGCGTTCAAAAATTCTTTCGACATTATCAGCAGAAAAACCCGGTCCCTCATCTCCAACTGTTACACGAACTCTTTGGTTGGAAAGCAATTGACTACTGATGGTAACAGTTTTTGTCTCAGGTGCATGACGCAAAACATTCATCAGAAAGTTATGAATAACCCGCTTTAGTTTTACATAATCAAAGGAGGCCTCGCCAATTCTATCATCTAACTCAAACTCAAATCCAATCCCCACATTTCTAAAAACATTCTCAAATTCTCTAACTGTTGAAAGCAACCATTGATTAAACACTGTAGAGGATAGCTCTAATTTATTTTCAGCACTCTCCATTCTGGAGTAGTCCATCAATTGATCAATAAGTCCTTTAATATAATTTACGTTCCGGAATATATTCTGCAGCCATTGAGCCTGCTCCTCCTTTAAATTGCAAAGCCCTTTCAACATCCTTTCAAGTGGATTGTATATTAAGCTCAAAGGGGTTCTCAACTCGTGGGAGATATTAACCAGAAAATTAACCTTCTGTTCATTTAACTGGTTCTCTCTTTTTATAAGCTGTACCTGCATTTTATCCATTGCCCGACTGTATATGAGGGACCTGACAAGGTACAATAACCCTCCAAAGAGCAATGATGCCAACAAATAAAACCACCAGGTATTCCACCAGGCAGGCTTAACTTTAATTTCCAATAGATTTTCAGCTTTTCCCCACAATCCCTCAGATGTTTTTGCAAAAACATAAAGAGTATAATCCCCATGCTCCAGATTTGAGAAACTAAGATTCATCGATGTGGTTTCGATGGTATCCATCATTGCTCCCTTAAGCCAATATCTGTAATATTGCTTATTAAAAAGTTCCTCATCATTAAAAAACAATTGAACTTCCAGATTATTAAAATTGTGTGGCAAAAAAACCTTACCCTGTTCAGAAAAGCTTTGGAATTGCTTTTCATCCAACAAACGCCCGTCTTGCTTCAACTTAACAATGGAAGGTTCTGCAACGGATTCCAAATCTTCATATAATCGTTCTGCTCTAATTCTGACAAAACCAGCGACCCCTCCCATGTACACATCTCCGTTTCGTGCCCTCAAAACTGGCTTGTGCAAAAACTGATTGGGTCTAACACCATCTGACGGTCCGTAAGATTGAATGACATCCAACTCTTTGTGATAGCTAAATAAGCTTCCGGAGGTTCCAAACCAAATACGATTCTTATGATCTGCAATAATACTGGTTACCTTTCTAAAAACATCAGACTCTTCATTGCTAATAACACGTCCGGACTGTGTAACCTGGTAAATTCCTCTGGCGCCCCCGATCCAAATCATCCCATCGGGTGACATACAGGCAGAATAAATCATATCCTCTGACAGTTTTTCTGCACTAAACAATAAATCAATTTCTTCCTGGTGATAATTAAACCGATAAATCCTCTGATTACCATAAAGAATAATATTCTCCATCATCCTACCGGCAAACTTTAATTCCCCTTCCATCGGTCGGACACCTTCCAGTTCCAGCTTTCTAATTTTATTGTCAGAATTATTGTAAACAAATATTGAATCCTGAAAAATAAAGATCCGTTCATCAACCCTATGCATATTTACCCCTAACCGACCGGTTCCCGGCAAATCAAAGTCCCCCAGCTTCTCGGGAAGAAAATCCTTTAATTTATGCGTATCAATATCAAAGACTCTGGGTCTGTGACCATAATCATTAAGTAACAACTTGCCCCCAGGCATTGTGGACATGCCATTTACCTTTAAAGATAAGGTAGATGGGAAATGCTCAAATCTGTTACTGTCCGGGTAAAAAGCATTGATTCCGCCTCCGTCTGTGCCTACCCAAATGGTACCGTCAGTCGCTTCAACCAAACTGACTACCGAAGGGTTTGTTGTTCCTAAATTTGTTCCCAGGGGAGCTTCAGAGAAAGAAGAGATACCTGTATTTCTAACCCCAAAAACTCCTCCCCGAATAGTTCCTAACCAAATATTTGAATAATCATCCTGATAAATCTCGTAAATTGAATTCAACTGACTAAAGACTTGTTCGTGCGTAACATTTGACAAGGGAAGAATTTCACCTTTGTCGGGATAAAGGACATTCACTCCACCACCGTCTGTACCAATCCAGATAGTGCTGTCAACCAAACAAATGTCCAGAATAATATCATTCGTTAAACCTGAATCTGCACTCTTATAAGATGCCTCTAACTCACCTCGGCGATTAAACTTCATCAAACCTTGACCATATACGCTCAGCCAGACCTTCCCTGCCTGATCAATAGTTAAATCCATAATTCGACTGCCCAGATCCCAATCAAGGCGCTCAACCTCACCTGTCAACAGATGACATAGAAACAATCCATTCCAAATGGATCCAATTAAAACATGCTCTTCATCCCAGGGAAGGATGGAATACTGAAGGGATATCAAACCAACCTCACCCTTAAAAGACAGTAATTTATAAGATTGGTCGTTTTTTGAGTAAATTACGAGGTGATCAGAGCTTCCAAAAACAACCTTGTCTTCCAACTCCAAAAAACCTGAATAATCACTCTCCCACTGCTCTTCTGAAAGTTCCACTCTGTCAAACCCATTGGTACGCGGTTCATACCTTGCAAGCCCCTGACTCGTTCCTATCCAGAGATTCTGATTGTCATCTTTTTTTACAAAATAGATATGATTCCCGGGAATAGAGGTTGGATCTTTACTATCTCTATAGTAAGTAATCATTTCATTACCATCATACCTGTTAAGACCATCAATGGTCCCAATCCAGAGAAGCCCTTTGTCATCCCGCAAAATGGATTGAACCATGGGTTCAGAAAGCCCTTGTTCCAGAGAAATCTGCTCAAAGTGATAGTTCGCCTGTCCCCAAAGTCCGGTCAATAAGGAAGAAGAAAAAACAAGAATGATTATCAAGTTTTTCATGTCTGAAATTCAAAATGAAACGAAACCAAGTTAAGTGATAAGTTAAGAAGAAACAGGGTCGGTTCCAAACAACCGCTGAAAATGATTCTCCAGATGCATACGCATCGCTTCTCTGAATTTCTCAGCACTTCCATATTCCAATATCTCCACCAGTTGCTTATGCGACATATAGGTCTTTTTTTCGACAGGCCGCTCAACCAATTTAGAGTCGTAAACATAACTAAAAACCGGTAGCAGAAGAGTCTGAAAATTCATCATGGTCTGATTTCCGGTAATCTGATACAGCTTGCTGTGAAATTTTATTTCATGATCAATTTCAAAAAGCACATTTTCACTTGAATCTGGTTCATTCTCCACTATTTTATGCAGTTCCCGGATATCTTCCGGTTTCTTCCGCTTGAAGATAAGATCACCCATTCCAATCTCGAGCACCAAACGCAGTTCAAATATATCGCGGAGGGTACTGCTGTCCATCACGCCCGGAATTATAGCTTTTTTTAACACTTCAAGCAGGTCAGGACTTTTGATAACAGCCCCTCTGTGTTTAACTGACTCTATCAACCCAATCGTTTTTAGACGATTAAGCGATTCCCTCACTACCGTACGACTAACACCAAGAACCTCAACTAACTCAATTTCTTTGGGTATTCTGTCTCCGGGTTTCAGTTTTTTACGAATTAAATAGTCTATTAAGGTCATCTCAACCTTATCAACCAGGCTTCGGGTATCAATCCGAAAGTGCTCTCTATTAAAATCTTCCATAATAAATTATGTATTGCATAATATATTCCACCTACAAATCTTAAAAAATAATTTGGTTTTTACGCCATATTTTAAATAAATTCGACGCGTGATTATGTATTACATATAGAGTACTGAATAAGAAAAAGGAGACCCCAACTCTAAGATATTGCTTATATAAGCAAAACAAGAAACCTTAACCTCAACAGCTCGTCCATAGACAATTTAGAGGTTGAATTAGTAGAGGAATTCCATTATCATCTATAAAAGAAAACCTGAGACAACTGACTGGAACATTGTTCGATTTAATTATGAGACTGGTCTCAAAAAAAGCATCAACTCCAGTTTTTGCTTACCATTAAGCTGAAGATGCAAAAGCCTTCAACATTCTCCCTTAAAAACTAAATTACGGTCTAAATATTTTTTGCACAGACATTTTTCTTACATCCCCAAAAAGACAACAACAACCTATACTTATTAATTAGTCCACGCTTGAATAACAACAAAAAAGGAAATATCATGATCAAAAAAATTATCGCTGCAGGCCTTCTGATTCCTCTCTTAAGCGGATGTCATTCGGAAGACAATTATGACGTTATCCCCCCCGGGATTTCTAACATTGGAACAAATACCCGAACAATTCCCCTGGTAAAAGAAAAAAACACCGAGGGTTTTGTAAGTATTCTAATCGTGCCGGGAGAAGAAGGCAACAAAGAAATTACTGAAGTAGAATTCACTTTTGACAAAGAACTGTCCGAT
This sequence comes from Marinilabilia salmonicolor JCM 21150, assembly GCF_000259075.1. Classification (GTDB taxonomy): domain Bacteria; phylum Bacteroidota; class Bacteroidia; order Bacteroidales; family Marinilabiliaceae; genus Marinilabilia; species Marinilabilia salmonicolor. Next base: position 23,430 of record NZ_AJKI01000053.1, on the reverse strand, counting down.
GTTTTTCAGGAAGCTTCATTGTCAACAAAAAGTCCTGCCTCAAACACAACTCAAAAAATTTCCACAGAAACAAAATTCAGCACCGATGCAGTGCGGTTTTCCCTCACTGACCTTGCGGTTAATGACACAACTGCATTATTCTTAAACCTTACAGCATCAAAAGCAATGAGCATTTCGTCTTCAGTTAAACTGGAAGAGATGAAATTAACTTTCGACGATAAAGACATCTTCAAAACACGCATTGAGCAAACATTTCGTCCTGCCATTGAGGTTCGCGCGGCAGGGCAAGACAACTGTGACACTTACCGCATTCCGGGCATGGTAACCACCAATGAAGGAACGCTGATTGCTGTTTACGATAATCGCTACACCCGCAGCAAAGACCTCCAGGAACATATCGATGTAGGCATGAGTCGCAGTACCGATGGCGGAGAAACCTGGGAGCCCATGCAAGTCATCATGGACATGGGCGAATGGGGAGGAAAGCCCGAACACCTGAACGGCGTGGGAGATCCTGCGGTTCTATATGACAAGAATAGCGGTACCATCTGGGTGGCAGCACTGTGGATGCATGGTTTCGACCGGGATCAAATGACCTGGTGGGCATCACAACCCGGAATTAAGCCTCATGAAACAGGACAATTCCTCCTGGTTAAAAGCACAGACGACGGAAAAACATGGTCAGACCCCATCAACATCACCAGACAAATAAAACATCCTGACTGGCAGCTTCTGTTACAAGGCCCCGGAAAAGGGATTTGCATGAGTGATGGCACCCTCGTTTTTCCTGCACAGTTCAAAGAAGACATCGGCAAAAAAGCCATAGACGGCCATCAATTCACCCCTCATTCCACAATTATCTACAGCAAGGATGCAGGTGAAACATGGAATATTGGAACGGGTGCAAAAACCAACACCACAGAAGCACAGGTAGTGGAGCTGAATGATGGTTCTCTGATGCTGAACATGCGGGACGACCGAAACAGAAAAGTAAAAGACGAGACCAATGGTCGCGCTGTAGCTGTCACAAAGGATATGGGCCAAACCTGGGAAGAACATCCCACTTCAAATTCGGCCCTTATTGAACCTAATTGTATGGCAAGCCTTATTGCCGGCAATGTAACCGTGGAGGAAAACAACAAAATGGTTCTCTTCTTTTCCAATCCTGCCAGCAAACACCAACGGGTGGATATGACCATTAAAGTCAGTCTGGATCAGGGGAACACATGGCCCGGGGAGTATCATATATTACTAAATGAAGCCCCCGGTTTTGGGTATTCATGCATGACCATGGTGGATGAGCAGCATGTGGGGATTTTGTATGAAGGGGTTAAAAACCTCTATTTTCAGAAGATCCCTGTTACTGAAATATTAAAGAAATAGCCAACGAATGAACTTTTCAAGCATATAGTCATGAAACTTCAGCATCCAATGATAAAAACAGCTCACATCGGAAGAGTTTTTACCATACTCCTTGCATTGGTATTTTCTATTTCCACCAAGGCTCAAAGGGAAGAAGTGCCCTCCCTCCTGCCGATGCCACAGCAGGTGACCTGGCATTCCGGAAACACTCCCGCATCCTTCGCTTCAATTTCAGGAAATGATGAAAAAGTAGCTGTTGAGCAGTGGCTCAATACCATTGGACTGAAACAAAAAGATGCTTCTCCTGTCACCATCCTTGTCAACAAGGTTGGTGACATTGAGGAGGCTTCTGTGAATAAAAACGAGGCCTACCGGCTCAACATCAGAAACAATAAGATAACCATTGAAGCAATCACTGACCTGGGCGTTTACCGGGCCATACAAACGCTTCAGCAGCTAATTATTGCAGACTCTCAGACACCTGTTATCCGTACGTGCTCAATCACCGACTGGCCCGCATTCCGCATCAGAGGATTTATGCACGACACCGGCCGGGGATTTATTCCTTTCGGGGAATTAAAAAAGCAAATTGAATTGCTGGCCCGCTTCAAGATCAATGTATTTCACTGGCACCTCACAGAAGATATTGGCTGGCGACTGGAAAGCAAAGTGTTTCCCGAACTTACCGACAGTTCCAACTTCGAACGCCTACCGGGTAAATTCTACACCATTGAACAAGCCAAAGAACTGGTTCAGTTTGCAAAAAAACATCAGGTACTACTGATTCCAGAGATAGATATGCCCGGCCACAGTGCTGCTTTTACACGGGCAATTGGACATGACATGCAATCTGAAAAAGGAATGGAAAAACTCAAGGTGCTGATGGATGAAATCTGCGATGTTTTTGCTGATGTACCATACATTCACATCGGTACCGATGAGGTTCACTTTACCAATCCCGAATTTGTGCCGGAAATGGTTAGATACATCAGAAATAAAGGGATGAAGGTAATCAGCTGGAACCCGGGATGGAATTACCAGTCTGACGAAATTGACATGATTCATATGTGGAGCTCACGGGGGAAATTATTGCCGGGAACTCCCGCTATCGATTCCCGACTACACTACATCAACCATTTCGACACTTTTGCTGACATCGTAGCCCTTTACAACAGCAATGTTGCAGGTGTGAGTGAAGGAACCCCTGATGTGGCTGGTTCCATCATCGCTTTGTGGAACGACCGACATGTAAAATCCACCAAAGACATCCTCTCTCAAAACGGATTTTATCCTTCCATGCTGACTCTGGCTGAATCCACCTGGCGTGGTGGAAGGGAAAATTATTTTTACAAAGAGGGCACATTGATTAAGCCTGATGAGAAAAGAGATTATCCCTCTTTCACCAACTTTGAAGCCCGGATGCTTCATTTTAAAGAAAAAGTGTTTGCAGGCGAGCCTTTCGCTTACGTGAAGCAATCCAATGTGAAATGGCGGATTACAGACCAATTCCCCAATGAAGGTTATTTATCAAAGAAATTCCCTCCCGAAACGAAAATCAAAAAAGAATACAAGTGGGAAAATGACATTTATGAAACCACCAAAGCAACAGGTGCGGGCATCTACCTGAGGCATGTATGGGGAACCCTTGTTCCTTCCTTTTATGAAAACCCGAAACCCAACCATACCGCCTATGCCTACACATGGATTTACTCACCGGAAAAACAGGATGCCGGACTACATCTGCGTTTCCAGAACTACAGCCGATCCGAAAAAGACATCCCGCCTCCACAAGGAAAGTGGGATTACAAAGAAAGCCGGGCCTGGCTGAACGATAACGAAATAGGCCCGCCCCGTTGGGAAAATCAACACAAAGAAAGGACTTCTGAAATTTCTCTTCGCAACGAAAATTGGGAAGGAAAGGCTCCCATTCCGGTTAGGTTGAAAAAAGGATGGAACAAACTGTTGTTGAAAATGCCTGTGGGAGAATTTACTTCCGAAGAGGTACGACTGGTGAAATGGATGTTCAATGCGGTCATTGTAACTCCCGACGGGAAAAAAGCATTGGACGGAATCATCTATTCACCTGACAAAAAAAAGAAATAGGCCTGAAGCATGAAAACAAAGAAACAAAACACCTGTATAACAAGCCCCGGCAGAGTAAGAAATCTGTTGATCCTATTGCTCCTGGCGGCGGTGTCTCTCCCTGGTTTTAGCCAAAAAACCCGGGTGGCCTGCATCGGCAACAGTGTAACTTTTGGTTACAAAATTGACAAACGGGAAGAGAACTCTTATCCTGCGCAATTACAGGAACTTCTGGGCAACGAGTACCTTGTGGGAAACTTCGGGAAAAGCGGAGCCACACTTCTGCGTAAAGGACACCGACCATACATGGAACAGGAAGAATTTAAACAGGCAGTGGCTTTTCAGCCGGATGTCATCATCATTTCCCTGGGGCTCAATGATACCGATCCACGCAACTGGCCCAATTACCGTGATGATTTTATTGCTGATTACATGAGCCTGATTGACAGCTTCAGAAAGGCAGACGGCTCAAAACCGGAAGTATGGATTGGGCGAATGACCCCCATTTTTCACTCACATCCCAGGTTTATGTCAGGGACACGTGATTGGTTTTGGCAAATCCAAAAAACCATTGAGCAGGTAGCCGAAAACTGTAATGCCAGAATAATTGACTGGCACACCCCCCTCCACACACGTCCGGACTTGTTCCCGGATGCCTTACATCCGATAAAGGAAGGCGCTGCTATAATGGCTCAAATGGCTTTTCAACACATCACCGGAGACTTTGGCGGAATCCGTCCTGCTTCGATATTTGGGGACCACATGGTACTGCAGCGAGACACATTAATCCCGGTGTGGGGATTGGCCAACAGAAACGAAGAAATAAAACTGAAACTTAACAATCAAAAAATAACGACCCGTGCAGGGGTTGATGGAAAATGGAAAGTGAACTTCCGGGCAATGCCGGCCGGAGGCCCCCATAAACTAAAAATAGAGGCCGAATCCCGAACCATCACTTTCAAAGATATCATGATTGGAGAAGTATGGCTTTGCACCGGCCAGTCTAACATGGCCTTCAAAGTTAGACAATCGGCAAAAGGACAGGAACCCATTTCAAATGCCTCTTCTTCTCAAATACGTCTGATGAATTTTCACCCCATCGCAGAAACAAACAACACTGCATGGGATTCAACGACACTCAGTAAGGTAAATAATCTGGATTATCTCTCAGGAAAATGGGAGCCTGCCACTGAAGCATCGGTTGCAGATTTTTCGGCCATCGGCTGGTACTTTGGCAAAAAACTCCAGGAAGAATTAGATGTACCCGTCGGCCTCATTCATGTGGCTGTAGGAGGTGCTCCCACTGAATCTTTCATTGACCGGAAAACACTGGAATTCCATCCCCGACTGGTAAATTTTCTCTATTCATGGAACACCAATGACCACGTAATGCAATGGTGTCGTGAGCGGGCTCAAAAAAACATCAGTCAAGCCAATAACAATTTGCAACGACATCCCTATCATCCGGCTTATCTGTTTGAAGCCGGAATCAGTAAAATCAGCGGCTATCCCATCAAAGGAGTTCTCTGGTATCAGGGTGAATCCAATGCACACAATATCGAACTGCATGAAATTCTGTTTCCCACTATGGTTAAATCGTGGCAAATAGCCTGGAATCAACCCAATCTGCCGTTCATCTTCGCCCAGCTCTCATCTCTCAACCGCCCCAGCTGGCCGCATTTCAGGGACAGTCAGCGACGACTTGCTACAGAGATCCCTTATACCTGGATGGTGGTAACCAGTGACTTCGGAAATGAGACCGATGTCCATCCGGTAAACAAATATCCTGTAGGAAAAAGGATGGCACAGACAGCCTTGAATCAGATTTATGGTCTGACCCATATTCCCACAGGGAATAATCCCATCCTGTCGGTAAAAAGATTGCAAAACAACATTGAAATAAAGTTCTCCCATTCCGACCAACTGCAAACAAAAGACTCTGAACCAATCAGGGAGTTAGAAGTCGCCAGCAAAGATGGAATTTTCAAACCGGAAGCTGGAAGCCTCGAAGGCAACAACATCATCATTCCCGACCCGGAACGAACAATAAAACACATCAGATACGGATGGAGACCTTATTCCAAGGGGAACATTGTCAATGAGCATGGCATTCCTGTTTCGACATTCCAGGTTGAAGTGCCTCATGACAGCAATCATTAAGAAATTCGAAAATCAAAAATTATAAAACCAAAAATATGAAACTAGAAAAATTTAAAGGACTGGTAGCAGCACCATTTACCCCAATGCACGAAAACGGTGAGCTAAACCTTGAAAAGATAGACGACTATTACAACCTGCTTTTAGAAAACAACATCTCCGGTGCTTTCATCAACGGAAGTACCGGCGAGGGAGTTTCCATGTCCATGGAAGAGAAAAAAGAGGTCACCCGCGTATGGTGTGAAAAAGCCGCTGAAAAACCGGGTGTACGCGTCATCAACCTGGTGGGAGGTACTTCGCTCACCGACTGCATTGAACTGGCAAAGTATTCGCAAGAAAACAAAACAGATGCAATTGCTGTGCTGGCCCCTTTCTACTTTAAGCCGCCAACCGTTGGACATCTGGCAGATTTCATTGCCGCCATTGCTGCTGAAGTTCCAGAAATGCCGGTATATTTTTATCATATACCTGTGCTTTCAGGAGTTAACTTCCCTATGACAAATCTTCTGGCAGAAATGGATGAAAAAGTTCCCAACTTTGCAGGAATTAAATACACCCACGAAGATTTCATGGATTTTTTAAGTTGCCTGAATTACAAAGACGGCTACTACGACATGCTGTGGGGCCGGGACGAGAATCTGCTCGCCGCACTGGCTCTGGGTGCCGAAGGAGGCGTTGGCAGTACTTACAACTATGCAGCTCCGCTGTATTATGACCTCATCAAAGCGTTCAATGAAGGAGACCTGAAGAGCGCACGAAAGTTGCAACAACAATCCATCGATATGATCAGCCTGCTGGGCAAATATGGTGGCATCGGCACCGGAAAAGCATTCATGAAATACATCGGACTGGACTGCGGTCATTTTCGTCAGCCCGTGTCGGTAATGAATGATACCGATTTTAAAAATTTCAGTAAAGATGTAGAGGCTCTCGGAATGAATGAATTATTTTCCAGGCTCGGTAGTCAGTAATAATTTCTCTGACAGCAATATTTGAATAAAAAAACAGGACAATGTTAAAAAAAGGATCGTTTTTAATTCTTTTGGGACTATTGCTGGGACTTTTCCCGGCATTGTCACAAAATGTAAATATCACCAATCAGGAAGATTTTGCAACCCTGGATATTTCCGAAAATGACAAGCTCCGGGAAGGGCTATCAGGCTATTTCGGGGGGATTCACAACAATCACCTTATTATTGCAGGAGGCAGCAATTTTGCTTCCGGCAAGCCCTGGGAAGGCGGAGAAAAGCAGGTTTTTGATGATATCATAATCGGTTCCTTGTCTGACACAGGGGCAAAATGGCAATTAAGTTCAAAAAAAATACCCGGAAAGCTGACTGACGGAGCTTCGGTATCAACTGCTGAAGGAGTGGTTTGCACAGGAGGAACAGGTCCTGAAGGAATTACCGACGATGCCTTTATCCTTTCCGTTACCGGCGAGGAGGTGAATCTCACGCCCCTCCCCCCTCTTCCTGTTCCGGTCAAAGGACACAGCATGACCGCCATCGGAACGACAGTTTATCTTGCCGGAGGAGAATCGCCGGAAGGCCCATCTTCAAAAGCATGGTCCCTGAGTCTTTCTGCGCCCGAATATGGATGGCAACAAATGGCAGATATGCCCGGAGCCCGAACCGGGATGATCCTGGAGGCTCAGAGTAACGGAAAGGAAACAGCTTTGTTTATAATAGGTGGTCGTGTCAAAAAACCTGAGGACTCTGTCACCTCTTTCAAAACAAAAGTATGGAGTTACTCCCCCACGCACAATAAATGGACAGTTAAAGGAGCCATCCGGACAGAGGATGCAACCCAACCACTGACACTGGCCGTAGCTGCAGGTGCTCCATCAGGAGCATCCCATATCATTGTTGTTGGAGGAGACCCGGGTACCCAGTACAACAAAATCGAAAAAGTCATCAACCAAATGGCAGAAAACCCGGAAGCAACTGCAAAACGCGACAGCTTATGGATAAACCATCCGGGATTCAACAATCAGATTCTGGTTTATAATACCATCACCGACAAATGGTTCTCCACTGCTCAATGGGAAGGAAAAGCCCCCGTAATGGCCAAAATAATTCCGTGGAACAACAAATACCTCATTCCCATGGGAGAGGTAAGTCCGGGCACTCGCACCTCACAGATAAAAGCACTCACTGTATCTACCAGTCCTCAGTTTGGCTGGCTTAACTACGTGGTACTGGGACTTTACTTCGCAGGAATGCTCTACCTCGGGTTTTACTTTGTGAAGAAAGATGGTGATGTGGATGATTACTTCAAGGCAGGCGGCAGAATTCCCTGGTGGGCAGCGGGTATTAGCATTTTCGCAACCACACTGAGTGCCATCACATTCATCTCTATTCCAGCTAAAGCTTATGCCACGGATTGGCACATGATAATGTTCCAGTTTTGTATCATTCTGATAGCCCCTTTCGTTATTCAGTACTTCCTGCCGTTCTTCCGGCGTTTCAATCTTTCTACGGCCTATCAATATCTGGAGCTCCGATTCAACAGCACCATCAAATGGCTTGCATCGGCACTCTTTATCCTGTTCATGATCACCCGGATAGCTGTGGTGCTTTACCTGCCGTCACTGGCACTCAATGCCGTTACCGGGTTCGACATTTATCTTTCTATTATTCTGATGGGAGTAGTTACCATAATTTATTGTACCTCCGGGGGAATTGAAGCAGTGGTTTGGGGTGATGTCATTCAGGGTATCATCCTGATGGGAGGCGGAATTGTGGCCTTTATCTTTATGTTATTTGGCATTGAGGGTGGTATTTCAGAGTTTACAGAAATCGTCATTAGCCACGAAAAACTGCGCATCTTTGATTTTAGCCTGGATCTGTCCAAACCTGTTTTCTGGGTTGTAATGCTTGGAGGACTGGCAAATACACTCATCCTTTATACCAGCGACCAATCGGTGGTACAACGATACATGACCACCAAAAATGAAAAAGAAACCGGCAGAAGCATCTGGCTCAACGGAATCATCAGCATTCCCGTTTCAATAACCTTTTTCCTGTTGGGAACCGGTCTTTTTGCCTTTTACTATTCCAATCCCGAACGATTAGCTGCCACCAACCCCAATATCGATTCGGTGTTCCCGCAGTTTATCGTAGGTGAACTGCCTGCCGGGGTTGCTGGATTGCTGATTTCGGCCATCTTTGCTGCCGCCATGTCCACCCTGTCATCCAACATCAACTCAGTAGCTTCGGTGTTTACCTCCGATTTTTACATCTCCATCGCAAAAAAAGCCACTCAAAAAAGGAGCATGATGGTAGCCCGGATCTCCAGCATCGTTATTGGAATTCTCGGCATTGGCATGGCACTGATATTGGCCACCTGGAGCATTGAATCGCTGTGGGATCAGTTTAACACCTTCCTGGGAGTACTCACCAGTGGTATCGGAGCACTCTTCCTGATGGGAATTTTCTCTAAACGAATCTCTCCGCAGGCCGCATTAGGCGGACTTATTGGCGGTTTAATTATCACATTGTTGGTCAAGCAAATGACATCAGTCTCCTTTTTGCTTTACGGAGCCATTGGCCTTATCGCCAGCCTCGGAATTGCATTGCTGATAAGTCAGGTACTCCCCAACAAAAAGGACATTAATAGACTTACATACCGAACACTTATTGGAAAAAAATAGCAATCATGGATTTCAAGAACCTAAGCACTCAATATAAAAATGAACTACTGAATAATGTAGTTCCCTTTTGGCTCGACAAGTCACAGGATCAGGAGTTCGGTGGTTATTTCACCTGTCTCGACAGAGAAGGCAATGTTTATGATACCGATAAATTCATTTGGCTTCAGGCCCGCGAAGTATGGCTTTTTTCAATGCTATACAACCGGGTGGAGCAAAAACCGGAATGGCTGGAATGTGCACGACAGGGAGGTGAATTCCTGAAACTATATGGTCACGACGGGAACTACAACTGGTATTTCAGTCTCACAAAGGAGGGACAACCACTGATTCAGCCCTACAATATTTTCTCATACACATTTGCTGCCATGGCATTTGCCCAACTGGGACTGGCAACAGGCAACGATGAATATACACACATAGCCAAAGCCACCTACGACCGGATACTGAAACGCCAGATCAATCCCAAAGGACGGTACAACAAAGCAGTGCCGGGAACACGCAACCTCAAAAACTTCGCCCTTCCCATGATCATGTGTAACCTCAATCTGGAAATGGAACACATCCTGGGCAAAGAATTCGTGGAACAATCAGCCGACAAACTGATTGACGAAGTGATGAACGTTTTTTATCGCCCCGACTTGGGACTCATCGTAGAAAATGTGAATGCCGACGGAACTTTCTCAGATACTTTCGATGGCCGGTTGCTCAATCCGGGACACGCCATCGAAGCCATGTGGTTTATCATGGATCTGGCCGAACGGATGAATAAAAAAGATATCATCACCAAAGCATCGCAAATCACTCTCCAAACCCTTGAACATGGGTGGGATCAGGAACATGGCGGCATTTTTTATTTTATGGATGCCAAAAACCATCCACCTCAGCAACTGGAGTGGGATCAGAAACTTTGGTGGGTACATCTGGAGACACTGATTTCAACCCTGAAAAATTACCGGCTCACTGGTTCCGGGGGCAGCCTCAAATGGTTCGAAAAAGTTCACGACTATACATGGGAACATTTCAAAGACCCGAAACATCCCGAATGGTTTGGCTACCTAAACCGTCGCGGCGAGGTATCGCTCAGCCTAAAAGGGGGTAAATGGAAAGGATGCTTCCATGTGCCACGAGGCCTGTTTCAGGTTTGGAAAGAGTTGGAGAAGGTTTAAAAATCCTTACCAAAGGGGCCGTCTATTAAAATAAGGCAGGCCCCTTCTGATACAAAACAATTTTTATTCATTGATTATGAACAGAATTAAAATTCTTATTGCTGTTATTCCTTTCGCTGTATCGTGTGCCATTTCAGATAAAAGCCCTGCTTTTCGGAAACCTGAGAATCCTATTCAAACGGTAGCTGCTGATTGGAAAGATACAAAACCAAAACTATACGCTTCTTTTTCTTCAACAGACATTAAATTCGAAAAACAAATCCCGCCTGACATTACTATATCCTCCCAACAAACAATTACTGCATGGAAGGGTGAACGGGTAAATCTTCAACTCCTGATTTGGAGTTCTGCCGACATCGATGACATCAGAGTAACTGCAAGCACCCTGAAAGAACCTAATGGGAACAGTATTTCAGCAAATAATATCAATGTCCATCCGGTCAGATATGTCCTCTCAGATGAATTCCTTACCGGATGCGGCTATCGCGATAAAGACACCATACCGGCTTATCTGGTGGCTGATATTCTGAAAAAAAACCAGCCTTTTAATTTAATAGGGAAAACTACCCGCCCCGTTTGGATCACCATTGATCTACCTGCCAATGTTACGCCAGGAAGCTACCAGGGAGACATCATTAAAAAACCTGAAGCAGGAGATGCGCAGACCCTCAACCTCAACCTTGAGGTACAGGACTTTACACTCCCCGCACCGTCTGGATGGGCCTTCCACCTGGATCTCTGGCAAAATCCGTATTCCATTGCCCGCCTGCACAACACTGAATTATGGAGTGACGAACATTTACAGGCATGTCTACCATACCTGTAAATGCTGGCAAATGCAGGACAAAAAAGCATCACCACTAGCATTTTGCATCGTCCATGGGGAGGTCAGACTTATGACCATTTTGAGTCCATGATACAATAGACGCATCAGGGGTGAGAACCAGTGGTCATTCGACTACGAAGTCTTTGACAAGTGGGTCGGGCTGCCTACAGACGCAGGTATTCCTGACCAAATCAACTGCTACTCAATGGTTCCCTGGGGAAACAGAGTACGTTATTTTAATACAGACTCCGCCGGTTATGTTACCAAAACGGTAAAGCCAGGATCGGAGGAGTTTAAATCGCTATGGAAACCATTTCTGCTTAGCTTTAGAGAACATCTGAAAGAGAAAGGGTGGCTTTCCATCACCAACATTGCCATGGATGAAAGACATGTGAATGAAATGAAAAATACCATTGACTTTATTCACGAGGTTACTCCGGAATTTAACATGGCACTGCCCGGGAATTATCATGAGGAAATTGCCGATGACCTGAAAGATCTCTGTGTATTTCATAATCCGGAGCTCAATACCCAGATCATTACTGACAGAAAAGAAAAGGAGCTTATCACCACCTTTTACACCAGTTGTGCAGCACCGGAACATCCCAACAACTTCACTTTCTCACCTCCGGCAGAGCAGACTTTAATTGGATGGTAAGCGGCAGCAAAAGGATTCGATGGATTTCTCCGCTGGGCATACAACTCATGGGTAAAGGATCCATTAATGGATTCACGGTTCATCACCTGGCCCGCCGGAGATACTTATCAGATATATCCGGGCCCGCTCAGTTCTATTCGCTTTGAAAAACTAAGAGATGGCATCCAGGATTTTGAAAAAATAAGAATCATTCGCGAAAAGCTAAAAGAAAAGGATGATCAGGAGGGCTTAGAAAAACTGAACAGGGTACTTTCCGCATTCAGTCATCAAAAAATAACTACTCCGGAAGCTGCGGCCACTCTGGTGAAAAACGCAAAAAAGTAACTAAATGAAATCATTGTCGAGCATCTATAATATGAGTGAGCCCCGCGAATTAGAGATATCCTCGAATTGAGGAGGACCGGATGTTTAGTCCCTGAGTTATCACCTGACAGTGAAGATTCAAAAAGTCGGTTTAACGACCAAGCTGGCAAATTAGATTTTCCAGAGTAAACTCATAAAGCAACCAAAAAGACAAAAGAGATGTCAATTACCGCTTTAATGAAGTGACCAGTTTTTCTTTTTCTTATTTAAAACTGTGCCGGCAACCAGAGAAATCTGCAAATATGCCGGCACAGTCTTTTTCCGGGAAAACACTGATCAGCCCGGGCAGATATTTCCTCAATATAAAAACCTTTATCATCCGGTTCTTGAGAGTCAGAAATAAAGTGGACATAACTTATCCCATTCAGGGAAGCTCGGTTTAACAGAAGTCGGGCGATCGTTTCTCCTCCAGCATTAACTACCGAACAATAATCAGATCTTCCTGACAAATCCCATTCAAATCGCAAATCATGCCATCGATCAGGAGCCAGTGTCTTTAAATCAAGATGAAACATTGCATATTTAAAAGCCGCGGTATCTCCGGCATTAAACCACCTGTCCATGAGGCTTAGGGGTCCACCTCCGCTATCTGAAGGCACAAACACTCTTGTTTCAAGATGTCCTTTCTGTTGAGCAGGGAAATTCCATACAGCACCCTGATGAGGCGTTTCCAGATTTTCATTCATCGGCTTCCTGATTCTCAGTATCTGTCGGGTAGTATCAGCCGGGTTGATGATCAGTTCGGAACCCTCACTCCTGTTATACGCACAGTGTCCCACAACTCCGTTTTGATAAAGAAAAGTACTCCAATTCGTAAGTCCGTTAGAAAAGTCTTCTTCTCTGGAGGTTTCCAATAACCAGTCAGGATAGAAAACCAACAACTTCCGGTGCAAAACATGCTGTCCCAGAGAAACCAGAATATTTCCATCCTTCAGCTCCACAAATTGTGTCTGATGAACACTCATATCAAGACTCAAATCCTGATTAGATTCAGCATAAGCAGTATCATTGCGGTTAGGATTAAGATACAGCTCCCTGAATCCTTTCCAGGTTCTCCCGTCGTCATCAGAAATAGCGACATGTAAAACATCCCTGTTTGTAAATACATCTTCCCAAACTCCATCTGCACCTTCTTTCTCTGGCAATGGAGTGGTATTGTTCCTTAGAAACAACAACCTGCCGTCCTTTAATCTGCCAATGGGAGGCATAGTGATAGTCCCGTAAAACCTGGATGGTTTCATTTCGCTCCAGGTTTTCCACCATCCTTTGAGAAGCTCTCATAGTGATTATCCTGCGCAGTCCGGGCCAGACCGACGTAGGCATTGGCTGGAGGAGTTCCGACCACTCTGGGTGCATAAATCTTTTGAATTGCTTCACGACAGCCCACTGTTAACAATATTATAAATATAAGAGTCACAAAACTCTTTTTATCTATGCACTGCAACCTATTTAACTTTTTTCCCTCATTCTAAGCAGATTTTCAAATCAGATCAGATTCAGACTATTCAATTAATTATTATCAACAACCTTCACTGCACCATCTCCCGACAACTCCACCCTCACATCATCTTCCATATTCAATCCCTTTTCAAACTCATTATCTTCAATCAGCACATTATCCACTTTCTCAAAAAAGAAGATGTGCTCATTCCAGTGAAAGGGATCAAAATCATTGTTGTAGGTAATGGTATTATTTCTGAATTGCAGTCCATCAGTTGACTTGGCATACAGCAATGGCCGGTCAAACATCTCGAAGGTGTTGTTCTCTATCACGATACCGGAATGAAAAAACTCCTCCTGTTCCACTAAATTTAGAATTTCAGGATAAATAGAGATCACCGCATTGGTAAACTGATAGTTGGCTGACAGTGCATTCACAAATTTGTTATTCCGTATAATCACTTCTCTGCAGGATCCGGTCTCGTACCAGCCATTGCAATCGCCGCAAAGCAATATTGCGGTCCCATGGGTGTGATCAAACAGGTTGTTTTCACAAATTACCTTTTTGGGTGTGCTGAATAAGGTTCCCCGTGCCCGGTTATTGCGAATGGTATTGCCCGAAAACATGACTTCCGGAGTCCAGGTCAGATTCTCAATGCCATATGCGCCCTCTCCGGAAATCTCTTTAGGCAAAGGATCATTAAAAACAATTTCAAACTCTTTGGCCCCAAAATAAGTTGGGCGGTCAAGAGCACGAATCTCCTTAATGGTATTCACTTGGTTACCAACCAGCTCCATCTTTTCTGATTCCACAAACTGAACACGGTCTCCCGGTTCTCCCCATTTAAAACCCCATGCCTGAGGATGCATATAACGGGCATGCAGAATGTTGTCAGCAGGTCGCTCAAAAACTTTCAGGTAAGTTCCATGCACATTGATGGCATCATCCGCCATCCCTTCGTAAAGACCGTTTTTAGAAATAATGGTCCCTTTACATGCCGAAAAATGCGTGGCATCTGCCTGGGTTGTGAAATAGCGTGGGTCCTCTTCTCCCTTCAGACAAACATTAAACCCGTCCAGTGTAATGTCTTCGCTCATTTGTGCCAGCAAACCCATCCCTTCAGCATAATGAACCGTCACATTCTCCAGCACACTGTTTTTACTTTCATTGATGAAAATTCCGGGGGTTGGTCGATAATAGGTGCGCAAGGCATATCTTTCTCCCGGAGAAGTAACATTTACCTGATCCCATCCCTCTATTCTGAAGGTATCCTGAGCAATTTCTGTTACCGACTCCGGATTAAAGCTCACATCACCGCGCCTGTAGGAAAGTCGTTTATCTTCCCTGAAAGCCATGGAAACAAAAGGCCGATACTCATAACCTTCCCCGAGAACTACCAGCTTTTCTTCTTCAATCCTGTAATTCCCTCCCGGACAAATCGTGGCCTCAATCACATCACTCTCTTTATCTGCCTCCAAAATTTCAAGTTGTCGTAAAGCAGGGACTTTAAAATCAACAGAAAAGTTCTTCAAGGTAACATTCTCACATCCCGATAGTGCAAATGGGATCATCCGACCGTGAAAAACAAATTCAGACCCCTGACCATTAATGGTAACATTTTTTAAGTTCTCCAGTACAAAGGCAACCCGTTTGGGATTCACCTGATCATGATTGGAAATGTAGTATTCCCGCACAAAAGAACTGTCTTCATAAAAATCATACCTCCCTTTGGGAAAGGTGATGGTTACCTCCTCCCCATTGCCTCTTTCCCGGAGAGATTCTATCATCTTTGCCGCTGCCGGAGAAGAATTTTCAGTCTTACTTTGCATAAACTGCCGGAACGACAACTCATTTTCTTTCTCCTGCCCGCAGCCGATCATGAAATAAGCAAAACAAAGAATCAATATTACTTTTTTAGTTTTCATGTTTCAAAAGGTTAATTCTAATATAATATTACATACAATTATTTCAATTTAGTTAAAGTTTGGAATACAACCTCATTCCGGTATTTCAATTAGTCCTTCTCATACAATTTCTAAAAAACATTAGAAGATTTTGCAAAAAATCCACCCCTCCAATGATTACATTTGCTAAGGTTCTTTTGTTATTTTTGTAAAAAAGTGGAATTAGTTTGTTTATTTTTTATCAGATCATTGGGCAAACTAATTCCGGAATCATATGATATAAAAAAAGGCCCTTCATTTCAACCTGTCACCCAATTGTCAATCAATGAAAACTTTATATTTTTTCATTGTTATTGCTTTTTGGTAAAATTTATTCCTATTTTTGGCATTATGTATTACATATTCTGGATCAAAAATAATCATTACGAACAAAAACACAATTTCAGATTTAAAGACCTAAAGACAGCCCATCAGAAAACAATTCATGAATCCTCAACAAATTCGTGCATAATAGAAAAACAATATAACTATGAAACGAACAACCATCTTCACACTATTTCTGCTAATGGCGGCTTTCCTTGCAGCCCAGGGCAGATACATGGAAAACCCGCGGATGATCTCCGAAAACAAAATGGAACCCCGAAGTACTTTTTACAGCTATTCCAATGCTGAAAAAGCCAAAACCTTTGACTGGGAGCAATCAGAGATGCTTATGCTCAACGGGGACTGGAAATTCAACTTCAATGATACGGAAGCAACAATTCCATCAGGTTTCTATGAAGGCGGATATGATGTCAGCACGTGGGACAACATTGAAGTACCTTCCAGCTGGGAAATGAAAGGATATGGCACACCCATTTACACCAATGTGGTTTATCCATTCCCCGTAAAACCACCTAACATCCTCAGGGACAATCCGGTGGGAATATATGCACGTGACTTTGAGCTTCCTGAAAACTGGGACCAAAAAGAAATCATACTTCATTTCGGAGGGGTAAGTTCCTCGTTTCATCTTTGGGTAAACGGAGAAAAAGCAGGATACAGCCAGGGAAATCGTCTTCCGTCAGAATTCAACATCACACCATTTCTTCAGGAAGGAAGCAACCGCATCACTGTTAAGATTTCCCGCTGGAGTGATGGCAGCTACCTCGAAGATCAGGATCACTGGCGCATGAGCGGGATTCATCGGGAAGTATTTCTGATGGCGCGGAACAAAGTCAATATCAGCGACTTCGCCATCCGCACCCGTTTTGACAAAACATACCAAAATGCTTTGCTTCAGATTCGCCCCGAGATAGCCCGTTTTGACGACACCGACATCAAAGGATGGACCATCGAAGCAAATTTGACCGATGCCAGCGGAAGAAACGTCCTCAACACTCCCCTGTCCGTGGATGTCAATCGCGTGGTCAATGAATATTACCCTCAGCGCGACAATGTCTATTTTGGGCTGATGGAAAAGGAAATTTCTGCACCCCGGAAGTGGACTGCAGAAGATCCTTATCTCTACAATCTCATCCTCACTCTCAAAGATTCTGAAGGAAATGTGGTGGAAGCTATCCCATCCAAAGTCGGTTTCCGGGAAATTGAAATCCAGGACGGTACGTTACTGGTCAACGGAAAAAAGGTAAAACTTAAAGGAGTTAACCGGCATGACCACAGCGAAACAGGTGGGAAAACCGTTACCCGCGAAGAGATGCTCAAAGATGTATTGCTCATGAAGCAATTCAACATCAACTCTGTTCGTACCTCACATTACCCAAACGATCCCTACTTCTATGAACTTTGCGATGAGTACGGTATTTATGTGATGGACGAAGCCAACATTGAAACACACGGAGTGGGAGGTTATTTCTCCAATCAGACAGACTGGTCCTACGCCTTTCTTGATCGTGTGGTGAGAATGGTGGAACGTGATAAAAACCACCCCTCCATTATCTCCTGGTCACTCGGCAATGAATCGGGCTCAGGCCCCAACCATGCCGCAGCAGCCGGCTGGGCAAAGGAGTTCGATCCTACGCGATTTATTCATTACGAAGGAGCCCAGGGCAATCATGAACATCCGGATTATATCAAGCCCGGATCAAAAGAACGAGTTCAATACATGGCCAATCCCACCGATCCTTATTACGTGGATGTATTAAGTCGAATGTATCCCTCACCGGATCAGGTGGAAGGACTGGCCAAAAGTCCCTATATCAACCGCCCCATCGTAATCTGCGAGTATGCTCACGCCATGGGTAATTCGGTTGGAAACCTCAAGGAATACTGGGATCACATCTATGCCTACGACAATCTGATTGGAGCTTATATCTGGGACTGGATGGATCAGGGAATTCTGCAAACAGATGAAAATGGTCGTGAATACTGGGCCTATGGCGGTGATTTTGTGGATACACCCAACGACGGCAATTTCTGCATCAACGGAGTCATTTCTGCCGACCAGACACCTCAACCGGAAATGTATGAGTTGAAAAAGATTTTCCAGGAAATCACAGCACTTCCCGGAGACCTCTCAAACTATGAAGTAAAGATACTTAACCGGCACTCGCACAGCGACCTCTCGGATTACGAGCTGAAATGGAAAGTTTTGGCTGACGGAGCCACTGTTCAGTCAGGAACACTTCAATTTCCTGTAATTCTCCCGGGTGATTATGCAGCTGTTCAAATCCCGGTTAAACCATTTAAGAAAGAAAATAACAGGGAATACCTGCTGGAGCTCAACTACACTTTGAAATCTGCCACAAAATATGCAGACAAAGGCTTTGAAGCGGGTTGGGATCAGTTCCTGCTGGCCGACAATAAAGAATCTTCTGATATTCAGGCCACAGGCAGTCTTACCGTGGAGGATAACAACAATACATATACCCTCTCAGGAAGACGCTTCAGCGCAACTTTTGATAAAACCAACGGTGGCATTGCTTCATTCACTTACAGAGGTAAAGAAATGCTGTCAGCGCCTCTGAAACCAAACTTCTGGAGGGCTCCTACCGACAATGACATGGCCGGAGGGAACCATGTTTTCAAATCCATGAAAGTATGGAAAGAAGCCGCTGCGAATATGAAACTCCAAAACTGGGAAGTTACCAAAAACAATGAGGGGCTTCACACCATCAGGGCAGAGTACCAACTACCCGTTGATGGAAGTATTCTTATCATGACCTACACCGTCAATGGCGACGGGGAAATTGCTGTGGACATGAACATCACTAAAGGAAAAGATACGCCTCCTCTTCCACGTTTCGGAATGCAGGGAGACATACCTGGTTCTTTCAGCGATGTGAAATTCTACGGCAAGGGACCTCATGAGTCCTATTGGGACAGAAAAGAGGGAGCACGACTCGGCGAATTCACCATGTCATTGGATGAAATCCCCTACAACTATGTTTATCCTCAGGAAAACGGTAACCGCAGCGATGTGAGATGGTTAAACATCTCCGGGGCCAGAAATACCATTCAGGTGAAGGGCATTGAGCAATTCGATTTCTCTGTATGGCCATGGTCCATGGAAAACCTGGAAGAAGCCACTCACATCAATGAACTGGAGCCAAGAGAGGTATATACCATTAATATTGATTATGGGCAGATGGGACTTGGAGGTGATGATTCATGGTCGCATAAGGCCATCGCACATCCACAGTTCCGCCTTTCTGACGACAATTATTCATTTTCTTTCACTCTGGATTTTTCAAAATAAGTGAAACGAGCATGGCAAGGGATGTCACAAAAGATAATTCACAAATTCCTTACATGCATATTTCATTAGACCAGCAATTTAGCCTGATTTTATACGAATGAAACGAGCATGGCAATGATTGCCTCAAAAGAGAATGTAAACAATCAACCATGCGAGTTCCATCAGACCAATAACTTAGATAAATTATTTACTGATGAAAGGCAGGGAGTACCGGAGAAATACCGGTACTCCTTTTAACACCCCCAGTCATGAAAAAACTCACTGCACTCAAAAAAACCGGTCAAGGTTTACTCGGTATGTCATTCATTACCGGAGCCTTACTTTCCGGCTGCCAACAAAACGACCGGGACCAACAATCTCCCAACATCATTATGTTCATGGTAGATGATATGGGCTGGCAGGACACCTCTGTCCCTTTCTGGAAAGATTCTACAAAATTCAACAAGCGCTACCATACACCGAACATGGAAAAACTGGCCGAAGAGGGGGTTAAATTTACCCAGGCCTATGCCTGCGCAGTGTGTTCGCCCACACGTGTCAGCCTTATTTCCGGCATGAACGCAGCCAGACATCGTGTTACCAATTGGACACTGAAGCGTAATGCTTCCAACGACAGACCGCATCCGTCATTGAATTTACCCCAATGGAATGTAAACGGGCCGCAACCCACCGATTCCATCGAAAACTCAGTTCACATCACACCTCTTCCGAAAATCCTTCAAGACCACGGTTATTATACCGTACACAGCGGTAAAGCTCACTGGGGAGCCATCGGCACACCGGCCGAAAACCCGATCAACCTTGGATTCGATGTAAACATTGCAGGCCATGCCGCCGGTGGACCGGGAAGTTTCCTGGGCGAAAAAAACTACAGTGCCCAATGGAGAAACGGGGGCACGCAGTGGGATGTTCCGGGACTGGAAAAATACCACGGTACAGACACCTACCTCACCGAGGCTCTTACAATAGAAGCCATTAAAGCTCTGCAGAAACCCGTTAGTCAGAGACAACCTTTTTACCTTTATATGGCGCATTATGCCGTTCATGTTCCCATTGAAAAAGACAAAAGATTTATTCAAAAATACCTGGACAAAGGACTTGATGAAACAGAAGCTGCTTACGCCTCAATGATAGAAGGAATGGACAAAAGCTTAGGGGATCTGATGACTTTTCTGGATAAAAACAACCTTACCGAAAACACTATCATCCTTTTTATGTCTGATAATGGTGGCCTAAGTGCCCATGCCCGGGGAGGAGAAGCTCACACGCACAATCGCCCTCTTGCCAGTGGAAAAGGGGCTGCCTATGAAGGAGGCATCAGAGTACCGATGCTCGCGAAATGGCCGGGAGTTACCAAGCCCGCATCTTTTTGCGAAACTCCTGTGATCATTGAGGATTTCTTCCCAACCATTCTTGAAATGGCAGGAATTCACAATCCTGAAACTGTCCAAACAGTGGACGGAAAAAGTTTTATTCGATTACTTAAAAATCAAAAGTCCAAAGACTTTGACAGACCTCTTTTCTGGCATTACCCAAACAAGTGGGGCGGAGAAGGTCCGGGAATCGGAACAACCAGCTCCATCCGAAAAGGCGACTGGAAGCTGGTTTACTGGTATAAAGATCAAAAAAAGGAACTTTTCAACCTTCGGGAAGATATCGGAGAAAAATACGACTTGAGTGCCGGGTATCCCGAAAAAACAGCAGAACTGTCAGCTGACCTGGGCAGTTACCTGCGAAGGGTGGAGGCACAAAGACCATCATTCAAGGTCTCAGGAAAACCGGTGCCCTGGCCCGACGAAGTATTACAATCAGTCACAGCTCAATAGATCTATCACTACACAAAAATTTGCCACATGACTTTCAAAAAGTATTTCATTTTAGCCATGATTGCCGGATTTGCATTTCTGAATGCTTCGGCACAGGAAAAATACATCAAAAGAGTGGACTTTGAGGAGGGAGAAACGCTCCAAAGCAAAATTCACAAAGCTGCCAGAGTTGTTCCTACCCAACAACAGCTCAACTGGCAAAAGCTGGAAATGACCGCCTTTATTCACTTTGGGATCAATACATTTACCGGACGTGAATGGGGCGACGGAAGCGAATCACCTGAAATATTTAATCCTTCAGAACTGGATGCCAGACAGTGGGTAAAGTCTCTGAAAGAAGGAGGGATGAAAATGGTTATTCTCACCGCCAAACACCACGATGGCTTCTGTCTTTGGCCCACCAAAACCACAGACCACTCGGTGGCATCATCTCCCTGGAAGAACGGCAACGGAGACATCGTAAAAGAGTTGAAAGATGCCTGCGATGAGTTCGGCATGAAATTCGGTGTTTACCTCTCTCCCTGGGACCGAAATGCCGAGTGCTACGGCGATTCCCCTGCATACAGTCAATTTTTCCTGGATCAACTCACCGAATTGCTCACCTGGTATGGCAAAGTGGACGAAGTATGGTTCGACGGAGCCAACGGAGAAGGCCCCAACGGGAAAAAGCAAGTTTATGACTGGTCCGCTTACTACGAAAAAATTGAAGAACTTCAGCCCGAAGCTGTGGTAGCCATCATGGGTGAAGATGTGCGCTGGGTGGGAACCGAAACCGGCTACGGACGTGAGACTGAGTGGAGTGTTACCGCACTTGCTCCGGGTGGAACAGCCGAAATGAACGCCATCAACGAAGAGTTGGACCTCAATGCACAGTCGAAAGATCTTGGAAGCCGGGAGCTGATTAAAAAAGCTGACCATCTCTTTTGGTTTCCTGCGGAAGTAGATGTTTCCATTCGTCCCGGCTGGTTTTACCACGAAGAGGAGGACAGTCGCGTAAAATCACTGGCAAAAATGGTGGACATCTACTACAATTCTGTAGGGATGAATGCAGTGCTTTTGCTGAACGTTCCCCCAGATAAAAGAGGTCTGATTCATGAAAACGATGTAGCTGTTCTAAAAAAATTAAAAACCTACATCGACAAAACTTTTGAAAACAACCTGATGAAGGGCGCCACCTTTGCGCCTGAACTAAAGACACAGGCCATCCCGGCCGACAACCTCTACGGAGCCGCCTGGAAAACACCCCGTATTCCTGCTTCTGCTGAGGCTTCGTTACAAGGGACAAAAACCTTTAACGTTGTTTTGCTGCAGGAAGACATTACCAAAGGACAGCGGGTGGAAGAGTTCAGCGTGGAAGCATGGATCAACAATGGTTGGAAAACCATAGCAACCTCCACCACCATAGGTTACAAAAAACTGCTGCGGGTGCCGGAAACCACCACCAACAAAGTTCGGCTAACCATTCACAAATCACGCGACAAAGCCATTATCTCTAACTTTGGGATTTTTCAGGCCCCGGAGATTTTATCCGATCCGGTGATTCTGAGAAACAAAAAAGGAGAAGTGGTTATCACCACAGAAACGGCTCATCCGGTAATTCGCTACACCCTGGACGGATCAGAACCAACCGCTTCCTCCATGGAATACACAGGACCGTTCATCCTTAAAAGCGGAGGTACAGTCAAAGCACGTGCCTTCATCAACAATTTCGAGGAGCAGAGCAGCGTAGTAACCCGGGAATTTTTCATCAACAAGTCCAAATGGGCTGTCACAGATTACAGCACTCAACACGAGGGTTACCCCGCCACCAACGCCATTGATGGAAACGAAGCCACTATGTGGCATACCCCGTGGGGGGAAAATGTGGACAGTCACCCTCACCACATTACAGTGGATATGGGAGAAAAGCTAAAAATAAACGGATTCTACTACAACCCGAGAGCAGGAGAAAACAAAAGCGGAACCATTGCCCGTTACTCTTTCTTTATCAGCAAAAATGGCAAGAAATGGACGAAAGTTAAAGACAATGCCGAATTCAGCAATATTGCCAATAACCCCATACGACAGGAGGTCACATTCGACAAAACCTATAAAGCACGGTTCTTCAAACTCGTCAGCCATGAAGGTGCTTATAATGAAGCATGGATCTCAGTTGGGGAAATCGGTGTAATGAATGTAGAATAAGTTTGTCCTAAACAAATGTATTGAACATACTGCCTGTCTTGATGGAGACTGACCTTGGCAGGTAAGCCTAAAAACAAGGTTGTTTTATCGTAAAATCGTCTCTGTTTGAATC
>NZ_AJKI01000052.1 GCF_000259075.1 Marinilabilia salmonicolor JCM 21150 | reverse complement strand
CCAAATTTTTAGACTGTTATTTTATTGATTTTCAATTATTTAACTGTTTTGTCATGTACTAAGGCCTTTTGCAATACTTATTGATAAGTCTTTTGATTTTAAGCAACCAGAATTATTGCATTTTATTATTGGAATCCCCATTATGACAGCAGCTTTCATGAAAGACATTTTTCATGGAGCAAGTCCATTTAAAAAAGTACTTGGACTTCAAATTGTTAATTCAGAGACTTTAAAACCAATAACGCCCCTGCAATCAGTTATCAGAAATTCAACTTGTATTATTTTGTTGCCAATTGAATTGTTCTTTATGGTAGTTTCCCCGCAAAAGAGATTGGGTGACTTAATAATAAAATCAAAAATCGTAGAAGTCACCCCAAAACCATTCATTGAAGTAAAAAGAGAGTTAAAAACTGAGAACAGAAAAATCAAAATATGGCAACTGATAATAGTGACAATAATATTGGTTACAATTGAAAGTATCGCCTATAAATTAATTTATTTTGGGCAAACGATATGGTAAACCAAATCATACCAGATTAAAGCATTTTGACCATTTATTTGCTACAACAGATTAGAAAATGATTTTTAAGACAGTCAGAACTTATACGCTGAAAACGAAAAAACTAATTGACAAGGAATGAAAAACGACACCACAACAAAGCTATTATACGCCAGCCGTGGCATCCACAGCATATTGAGGGTTTTGTATTTCCCAAAACCATGCGTTCAAGCTGATAAAGCCATAGCGGGTTTGAAAGCCACGCCCAGGCGCATATAGCCGGGACGTTGGCGGTAATGGCAAAGAAAAACAAATATGAATGACAATTTAATAAAAATAATATCACAGTATCTTGAAATAGAGACAAATTATGCTGTGATTATAAACGGCGATTACGGAATTGGTAAAACTCATTTCTTTAAACAAGATTTAAGTCAAAAAATTAAAGAAATATCATTACCCAAGAACAATGAAAAAAAATACACACCAATACATATTTCTTTGTTTGGATTAAAGACCTTAGAGGAAATCCAGACCGCAATATTTGTTGAATTATACCCAATACTAAAGAACAAAAACGTAAAACTTGCTGCAGGCATAGGTAAATCAATAATTCGTGGAATTGCACAATTAAATAATGCAGGAGATATTGATAAATACATTGGTGATATAACTCAAGACCCAAATGATTGGTTGAATTATGATGAATTGGTTATCTGTTTTGATGACTTAGACAGAAAAAGTCAAACTCTTGATATTAGAGATATTTTTGGATTTATCAACTCGTTAGTAGAGAATCAAGGAGTTAAAATACTAATTATCGCCAATGAAGAACAACTAATTAAAGATGAATACTATTCATCAAAATTACGTGAGAAAGTAATAGGGGTATCAGTTATGTTCGCTCCTGACCCCTCAAAAATATTTGACCAAATTATTTCAGATAGATATGAAGCAAGGGACACTATTTACTTCAAATTTCTAAAAACATGTAAAACAGAGATTGTATCAGTTGTCGAAAAGAATAAAAACAACCTAAGAAACTTAATATTTTTTTTAGAGCATTTCAGGACTATCTTTTATCCCATTGAAAAAGAATTTCAAGAAGATGAACAATTTTCCTATTATAAGGAAGATAAAATGTTGGCAATACTGAATTTCAGTTTAGCTGTGGCCATTGAATACAAATTAGGATTGCTAAATTCCACCAACCTTGAAGCCATTAAAAATGCTAATAATAATTCTTTATTTAGTATTGATTTTTCCAAACTTCATGCGTCTTCTGTAAAACAAAGTGACGAACAAAAAGAGCCTTCATATATAGAATTATTTAAGGAGAAATATTACTCGGAAAAAGAATACTATTTCTTCAAATCAATATTCGATTACATTACTGGGGCGAAAGCATTTGTTTCATCTGATTTAAAAAACGAACTTTCAAGTTATTTTATTACAGAAGAAGGTCAAATACCCAAACAAGAATTATTACTCAGAGAACTTTCATATTTCGATTGTTTAAAATTGAAAAACTCGGCATATAGAAAAAAAACTTTTCTTTTGCTTTCATATTTAGATAATGGGTTATTTCAGTTGAATCAATATGGTACAATATTTCATTTTATCACAAGATTCGATAACTTACTCAATCTCGATTTAGAGAACCTAAAGAAGAGAATTAAAAAGGGAATAAGAAAAGGAGCTTCAAATTATAGATATGATAATCATTTAGGTTTTCATATGTCAGTAAGTCAAGATACTGAATTTAGAGAGCACCTTGTCGAAATAGTTGAATATTGTTTAACGATAAATGAAACATTAAAAAATAAAAATGAGGAAAACACAATAAATGAATATTTTGATTTATTTCTAAATGACTTTGACAGATTTGAAGAAAAGGTAAGAAATAAAGATGACCAACTACAATTCAGGCCATTTTGGAATCTTGTTGACCTAACAAAAGTATTTCGCAGGATAAAAGGTCTAGAAAATGACCAAATTTGGAAACTTGGGCATTATTTTTCAGATAGATATAGAGTTAAAATATTTGAGAGGCTTTATCCAGAAAAAGAGTTTATCAAAAATATTTTAAACCTAATAGATAATGGAACAAAGTCACGAGCTAAGAAAAACTTGAAAAATGCAAGTCTGAATTATTTATCTAATAGTTTATCTAATAGTCTGAAAAATTTTAATGAATAAGCCACATACCGCCAACAAAGCTATATACGCCAGTCGTGGCATCCACAGCATATTGAGGGTTTTGTATTTCCCAAAACCATGCTTTCAAGCTGATAAAAACACAGATGGTCTGAAAGCCACGCCCAGGCGCATATAGCCGGGACGTTGCTGGCAACTTAATAAAAACCGCATATCCAACTAATAATCAAAGAATAACAGCACAAATTGGATTTTTAAACAAAAAATTGGTGTATAACGAAAGAAAAACAAGTGAAATTGAGCAGGTTGGTAATTAACCAATTACAACGGGCTGATAATTCCGGCTTGAAAATGAAAACTAAGGATATCTAACGGTTTGAAAACGAGTTTGGTCACTGATAATTTCGCAAAGATTGATACAGACCAAATGATTGATAACAAAATAATTCAGGCGGTAAATGGTGCAGATTGATAAAGTCTCAGTTGTATCGGGCGGATAATTGCGGTTTGAGAATGGATTTTTAAGGATAATCAACGGCTTGAGAAACGAGTTTTGTCGCTGAGAAATTCGCAAAGATTGGTACAATCCAAATAATTGATAACAAAATAATTCAGGCGGTAAATGGTGCAGGTTGATAAAGTCTCAGTTGCAACGGGTTCATAATTCCGGCTTGATAATGAAAATGAAAAGACAATTAACGGTTTGAAAAACGAGTTTGGCCCATGAAATAATCGCATTGTTTGAAAATATCCAACGGATTGAGAAACGATTTTGCCAGAAAATTTCTACTTTTAAGGATTATGATTCAAATATCAAACTGAAAACCAATATTAACCCAAAACCCGATACTACATGAAATGATTCTCAAATTGAAAATCCCAAACGAACTGAAATATAAGCTGCCAGCAACAATCTGTATACGCCAGCCGGGGCTCCACAGCATATTGTAAGCTTCGTTTTTCCTTGTTACCCGCTCTCGGCTTGATACAATCTTTGCGGGTTTGAATGCCCCGGCCGACCGCATACAGGCCAACGTTGCTGGCAACTTAATAAAAACCGCATATCCAACTAATAATCAAAGAATAACAGCACAAAT
>NZ_AJKI01000051.1 GCF_000259075.1 Marinilabilia salmonicolor JCM 21150 | reverse complement strand
GTACGTATGGTGGTGTGAGAGGCTCTCCGCTAGGTCATTGACCTAGCGGCAGTCTACTCGATTGTACGCTGGCCGTTATTATTTCTTAATCTATTTGTCTCAATTTTATCGGAATGTTTCACGATCCGTGCGTTGGAGCGGGACGGGCTTGAAGGCTCTTTTGGCATTTTTGGATTGAGGGCTAGCCTTGCGGGAATGCCAAATGTGCCTGAGAGCGAAGGGATGGTGTGTGTAAGGCTATTTGATTTTTCCATTTATTCTGTCAACCTTCTGTTTATAAAGTAAAAGTCCCTTTATTTGTTCCTTTGTCTTTCCAGATGAATCCTTAAGTTTATCCATAAATGAATCAGGTAAACGCAAATAATTATTCATTGGAATAAGTCCAGTTACAATAGGATTTCTCGAATAATTTGTTTTGTTATGGCTTATTTTAAATCCATCTTTTGTAACCATTTCAATAATCATATTTGATTTTTCCTTAAAATCTACAGGTGATGAAAAGGTTAAATCATCAACAAAAGATGTGAAAGTAATGTTATATTGCTTTGCAAATAAACTCAAATTGTTACCAGTCTGTACAAAAACTAAATTTGCGATGGTTGATGATGTAGGAGAACCTTGCGGAAGTTTTCCTTTATAAGTTGTCAATTGTGTTAAAACCCTTGAAACTTCTGGAGAAAAATCATTCAAGCGAAACATCTTAAAAACATGATGGTGGCTAATTGAAGGAAAAAAATTACGTAAATCTGTTGTAAACTTGTATTTCTTGCCTTTATGAACATTAGTGTTATCAACATTATCTCGTCCTTTCACTGCACCATAGGCATAATCAGGTAAGCGAACGTTTAAAAGTATATTTTTTTGAATTCGTTTTTGAATGACTTTTAATCTGTTATGGCTCGGATTAATAGTCCTTGACTTTGTTTTTCCGTTTTTACCTTCTTTTGTAATTACACGTTCCGTATAATACTTATCAATATTCTGAATAATACTTTCAATCTCACTGAGATTTACTTTAAGAATAAATGCAAGATGTTTTAAAGTATTAATCATTAACAAGTTCAGTATTTACAAAAAATTCATTAACAAGTGATTTTATTGAAGGTGCAATCATACTAAAAGCTTGTTGTTTTTTCTCTGGAACATCACTATTTTCCATTGATAGAAAAAACAAAACTGGTAATGGGGTTTCTAATTTTTCAGAAATAATTTTCAAAATTGAAAGATTTGGGTCTTTAGCATTATTCTCTATTTGAGAAAGATAAGACTGAGTTATATTACACAATTCAGCAAATTTGTTTTGCTTAAAACCCTTCTGCTTTCTAACATTCTTTATTGTAAGACCTAAATTCATAACCGTCAGTTTTTGAAAAAATTAGGGGTGTCAGATTTAGAATATGTCATCGAAATTGTTTAAGGTGAAAAATATACGGGATAAAAGATTTACGACTTTAACCAAAATGTTAAGGTCAGGCTTTAACCCTTTTTCTGCCTTTTTGAATTTCAATAATGCAATTTTACATTCCTGTAATAGTTGCAATTCATCATCTGAGAAAGAACAACGGTTCTTCGAAACGATAGCATCAATACCTTGTACCAAGCTATCAACGTTTTGGTAAAAATTTAATTTACGCATATGTTATAAAGTTTAATTACAGGGCAATATCGCCCTGCCAATTTTACAATATGCCTGTAACTTAACTCATATGCGTTGTTCAAATTTTCACCCCTAAATATTCCTGCCAAAAGAAACTATTAATAATTATTCTTATATTAAATAGCAGTTATTGAGTTGATAATAATTGGATTGAGTAGTGTTGACCGATTAGCAGACTAACATACATACTACAAAACAACTGTTCTCCCCAATAGAACCTATATAGGTTGTGTAACTAAATACACTTTACTACGTGAGTTACATTACAGCTTTTTACCAAAGCAATTTCAAAGAACTATGATGCAAATATAATAAAATATAACTGACAGTTAAAATATTTATACATTCTTTTTATTAACAATTATTCAACATTTTCAACAATGCTTATTCCATCCTCTTTTAAATCAAATAGTTGATAAGTAATTGAGTTAATTTTTTCATTACAATAATCAATTTTGTTTTCTATCGATTGTCTTTTTGTTTCAAGTTTAACGGAATGTGCTTCCTCATTTAGCTGTAATAATTGGTCTACAAGATTGCATATATTATCATGCAATGCTTTTGATGTATCTTTAATTGCTGGAATTGGTATTGATAAAATAGCTTCTTTCTTTATTTTTGGAAAAGTCTTTTTCTCATCTGAATTTGTTTTCTTCCAAAAGTACTTTGTAACATTTGAATTTATTATCCCTAGTAGAAACTTAAGATTCGCAATGTTATCTTGTTTAAGATAAACGTTATAAATGGTATTTAATGTAAAAATATTTGCTTTAACAAAAGTTGAAATTGGATAAGTTCCGATTTGCCTTATACATATCCTGTCTTGTCGATAAATAGATTCATTACCACCACTTTTGATTGCTTCTGGTAAGTAGTTTACGTATTCACTATGCGTCTTTAAATAATAAGGTTCAATATTTCCGCCATCTATAACAGGTTCATAATTCTTGTTTACTTTTTCTTTGCTCACATAAGTTTTTCTATCAAAAGTTTGAATACCAAAATAAGCACCGCAATATGTAGATAATGGCATTGAATTCTTTACAATTTTTGAAAGTAGTTTATTGTCTATGTCAGACGTAAGTAAATTGAAATCTAACCTATTGTTTTCAAAAAGTGAATTCTGGTGAATATCTGATATTTTTTCAACAACAAATTCAATATCCGATTTTAAAACATCAAAATGGCTATTCTTTTTTGCTTCAGCTTTTTCAAAAATAAATACACAAGTATCAACGCTAGCGGATGAAAAAACCGAATAGTTAAATAGCAAAAACTCTTTTATTAGCGTATTTTCTAAAACGTATTTTCGTAATGGTTCAGAATGAATATTTTTTAAAAAGGTATTTGGAGTAATAAAGCCCAAAAGTCCATTTTGCTTCAATAACTTTATTGAACGTTCTGTGAATAATTGGTAAGTGTCAATTTTATATTTTGCTGAGATATATTTATTTAAAGCATAATCAAAAACTTCTCTTGTTTCAAGGTTTTGTAACATAACATAAGGTGGATTACCAATTATTACATCGAAACCACCATTTATAAAAACATCGGGAAATGCCTTTTGCCAATTGAAAGGTTTTATCTTTTTTTCTTCACCAAAATCGAGTACAGCATCATAAAAATCAGTTTCAACAAGACTATTACCACTTTTTATATTCTCATCAAGTGTTGGCAAAATCCTTTCATGCCAAAGCTTTTGTTGCTGGGCAATACTCGTTTCTGTTTCGCCTTCCATGCATTTGAGCAACAGACTCAATTTGGTTACTTCAACTGCATTAAGGTCAATATCAACGCCGTAAATATTATTAAGCAATATTTTCTTTTTCTCAGCCGATGTTAAATTTCCTTCGGGAGTTGTTGGGCTATCCTTTTTACCTGTTTTGGTTCCGTTCTCTGTATAGTAGTTTTTATGATAGTCCAATAAATACTGATAAGCACCAATTAAAAAACTGCCACTGCCGCAGGCAGGGTCAGCAATTTTAATTTTTTCTATTTGTTTTGGTGTTTTTCCGTCTATCAGTTTACCAATGGTATTTTTTACAATGTAATCAACAACATATTGCGGAGTATAATAAACTCCGCCAGCTTTCCGTACTTCGGGTTTTTCTTCAATTTTGGCGTGATGGGCTGGAGTTATACGAATTACTTTCCCAAGAAATTGTTCGTATGCACTCCCAAGAATTTCTACTGAGATAACCGAAAATTCATAAGGGCTTTCAGGGTAATACATTTCATTGACAATCGTTTTTATAACTTTATTATCAATTAGTAGTTTTTCTGAAATTACATCCTTTGAAAAATCAAATAATCCAGAATTATACTTTTCGTCCGCTTTCTTGAAATTAAAAAATAAGTTCTGATAGGATTCTCCTTTTTGATTTACAGAATTTTTCAGCTGTCCATATTGCTCAACACCTCTGTCTTCGGCAATTCTTAAAAATATTAATCTATCAATTGTAAGTTGTACGGCATAGTTTATTTCGTCTTCGTCAAGTTCTTTATTTCTCAGGCTGATTGTTGTTGCAAGATATGTTCGCCAATTATCCAATGATGAAAGAAATTCTTTATCAACTGTTGCCGTGCCTTTTTTAACAGTATCGCTCTGTATGTACTTGTCAAAACTACCTTTTAAAACATGCTCTTTTGAGAAAGTATCCCACAAATATTCGAACTCTGTCAGATAATCTTTAAAGTTTATGTATTTAATCCGTGCAACTCCTGATTTGTCTGTAGGATTTGGTTTCTTTGTACAATCATATACAGCAAATTCTTCAAAGTCAGTAATTATACTAATTGGAAGCTTTGCACTCCAACCATAACGACGGATTTGATAAGCAACTGTAATATCATCTTTTATTGAAATACTTGGTTTTTTAGCCTCAACAAAAAATAATCTTTTGCCTCCACCTAACCTAAATGAATAATCAGGGGCTTTGGTTGCTTTGCCAACTTTAACCCTGTCTTCGTGAATTACTTCTCTGTATGCTTCTGCATATCCCTGTGAATTATCAACGTCCCAACCTAATGCTTTGAATAAAGGGTCAATAAAATCTCGCCTTGTCAAGGTCTCATTATAATCAGTCTGTTTGTAAGAATCAATTTGTTCTCCAAATCGGGTAACTAATTCCTGTATTTTCTTATATGCTTCTTCTTTTGTAATCATATCAATTTAAAAAGTCTCACAATTTACCACTTTCTTATCAACGAAGCGAGTGCGTTGCCAAAAAAAGCATGTGTTTGGCAGCGAAGGGATGGTTGCAGGGAAGGGCTGCCAAACTCTTGCTTTTGTGGGGTGGCATTTTCCATTTTTTCTCTTTTCAAATCTGCAATCATGTTACTGCTGTGTCGTTTTTTCGGCTTGCGTACAACGTCCCGGCTATATGCGCCTGGGCGTGGCTTTCAACCCGCTGTGACTTTATCAGCTTGAACGCATGGTTTTGGGAAATACAAAACCCTCAATATGCTGTGGATGCCACGGCTGGCGTATAATAGCTTTGTTAGGTGGCGTTATATTTCTTAATAGATTCTGAGTGTTTTATAAGTTCCTTAATTAGCATATCAATTGAATTGCTCGTTTCCTCAGTAATAGGAAAAATTCTTTCCATTTTTGTTTGAAATTCACCTAGTTCGGTTTTAGGGTTAATTAATAAAAGCATTCTTTGTTCTCCCCAGTATCTGTTATGACAACCTTCAATACTGGATATTTTGTTGGAAAACTCTGGAAATCTTGTCAGAATGAGGGTTTTTAGCTTTATTAAGCGCTCTACTTCTTTTTCATATAGTTCATCATATTCGTTTATACTTATATTTTTTTTTGAATGAATTATACTTGAGGTAATAGATACCGCATGTTTTAATAGTCCCAAAAGAGTTATTATCTCTTCTATAGATTGTCTTAAGAATAATTTGTATTCATTTTGAACCTCGAATTTTCTTTTTTCTTGCTGAGAGATTCTATCATTTTTAAATTTTTGAATATCTCGCTTGCCTTGAGTATAGTTGTTTATTAAGGATATTATAATAGGAATTGCAGCTCCCGTTATAAGGAATATTATATTATCAATTATTTCTTTCGTCATAATTCGAGTTTTAATATTGAGCTATGCTTAAGAATATGCTATTTGCTGTATACATATGTGTTTTTGTGATTTCTCCAGCTTTTTTCTTGTATAAAAACGGGGTGCTTTGTTTTATCTCCATTGTAATCCTTGATTATTACTTTTAAGTGTTTTATTTGACTTGCTTTTTCTACGCTATTTATGTTTAAAATGAATGAACAACTTGCTCTCAGTATCCCTCCTGAAGAAAGAATATTGTTTTTTGCTATTTCTTGTTGAATATTGTTCCAATGGTAATATCCAATTTTTCCCATTGGGGTATGTACTATAAGTGTATCAACTTTCTTTTTTTCATGAGGTGAATATTCAGAAATAGTAAACAAATAAAAAGGGTTTGCCACTATTTTTTCCCCTTGAAAATAATATTCAATTTGCACTTCTTTGATGGTAAAAGGTTTATCTGATTTGTTAACAATTTGAAGGTCATAAAATAAAACTGTTACTAATTTTTTGTTTTTGTCGTTTATGTAATAGCAAAATATTGTGTTAGCTGGATTTAAATTTATATTAATATCAGACTTAGTTCTCTTCAATGAAATAAATCTTCGATATATCTCTGCCCCAAACAATAATACTCCAGAAGCAGAAATTACAGCTTTATAAGTTGTGTTGTCGGGGTTCATTACTATTAGAATGCCAAAAACTAAAAGAGTTAAAAAAATGGCGATTTCTATAAATATTAGAATTATGTTTTTATTCATTTGTGTTGTTTTTGTTTTTATGCACTTTTAATGCCACCTAACGTCCCGGCTATATGCGCCTGGGCGTGGCTTTCAGACTAGCTATGGCTTTATCAGCTTGAACGCATGGGAGAGGGGAATACGAAACCCTCAATATGCTGTGGATGCCACGGCTGGCGTATATAGCTTTGTTGGGCACTGACCATTATTTTTTTTTCTTTACTGGGAAAAATTTATTTTTGATAATACCCTTATTTAAAACATACAAAGGATTATAGCTATACATATTACCACAATTACTGCAGTTTAGATTGCTCCAAAATTCAATGGCATTGTATAAGTCCCAATAACTGTCATATGGGTATTTGTTAATATCAATAAAAGTTCTGTGGTAATAGGTTGCTGTCGTATCGCTATATTCCTCTATAATAGATTTATTATCATATTTTTCTATGATTTCACCAGTTGTTAAATTTCGAAATAATCTCCAGTATAGGGCTCCATTACCAAACTTCCTCCTATCTTCAAATTTAATTCCTGTATCAGTTGAATATTTTATGATTGATAAACCATTTGCAAGACCTTTATTATTTAAATTTATTGAAATTGAAAAAATATTTCTTTGCCTTTTATCATTTGATTCAAAGGTGAAATTACCTATTAATTTATTATCAATGAAATTTCCAATAGATTCTGCAAGAACATCTTTGGTTTTCTCATCCGTTTTTTTATACGTTGCTTTCCCAACTAACTTGCCCTGTTCATAGGTAACATTAACAATTTCTATAATTACAGTTCCATCATCATATTTGTTTTTGTCCCTACGTACAATTGTCCATTTACCACTTCGTAAATTGTTATTAAACTGTCCATTTGCAGAAAAAGAGGTGCCAATTTTATACTCAAAATTTCCGTGAAATATTCTTTCAAAATCTTCGTTTTCATAATATTCATATGAAGCCGTTCCATTTTCATAACGACCTGAATATTCTTCCTTGTTTTTTTGGCTATAGCCATTAACATAAAGTATTGTAACTAAAATTAGGAGAACAAGCTTTTTCATAATGTCATTCATTTTCATTTGAGTTTATATGTGATTTTATTTCCTTTATTATTAGGTCAATATGATTGTTTTTCTTGTTGTAATGTAAATAATTAGGATGATAAGTCCGATAAGCTGTTAAACCATTTACCAATTTGAATTTAGCAAGCTCTCGTATCGGAATTTCAGGAGTTACCTGCCATTTTTTCTTGACTTTTATAGTCTTTTCTAAACGAGATTCATAATTTGGACCTGTTAAAAATATAAGATATTTTGGTTTAATAATCTCCAACTCCTCATTAATAACATTGAAATATTTATTCTCTAATTCTCTTATGGATTTAACGGGCTTATTTTTTCTCTTTTGTTTATTGCCGAGTTTATAAATATTATTCCATAAAATTTCAATATGACTAGCCTCAAATTCTGTATTTATCTTAGTTAAAGTTCTCCAGAATGGAGATTTTTTACCATTTTTATTAACTTTTAGACTCATAAAATCATGGTAGAAGTCCATAAATGTATCAACAGTTTTGGCAACGAATTCAGAGGATCTGTTAATTGGAATTATTGAATCATTGACCTTATGCTCCCAACTATTTGTTTCTTGACCAAAAACAATTATTTTACACTTTGAATTATTGTCTTTTTCTTCATTTACTTTTAATAGGAATGGATAAGCAGGATGTTGATTTCGATTAAGAGCACGTCTCTTTTCTCGTAATATTTGCAAAAAACAAGGTTCTCCAGTTGAAAACCTATTCATATATAAGTCTTTCAGACGATTGTTAATGGAATTCATTTAATTAACATTTTTTTATCAGAGATGATGTTTTTGTTCGGTTTGTGCCCAACGTCCCCATAAACACATTGACGTTATACATCCATAGCGACATTGTGTTTATAACTATTATGGCATCGTTTGTATACTATTGGGGGTTGATTGTTTCCGGAAGAAAAGTAGAGGTATTGCATCGCTTTTGGCATTTACTGCTTACAACACCAAAAAGCATTTTGTGAAAGGCGCTGGGACCGGGCTAATTTGGAGTGGTAAGAGTTGGTTTTTTCAAATATATTAAATATTTGGGTTCTTTTTGACTGTTTTTCGAATAATTTTGAATGACTTAGTGATTTCTCTTCTAAGATTTAAAGGAAACAGGATTTCAGTTGACATCCCAAAAGGGATGGTTTTTTAGGTTTTGGTGTGGTGGAATTAGAGAATCAGCAGGTAAAAAGATCAGTAAGATGAGCTTTGGCCTGTTTTGTTTTTTAATATATTTGCAAACAATGTGATAAAAAAACCGGAAAGAGTGAAGATGAATTGGAAAAATACAGGATTATTTCTGCTGTGGCTGGCCGGCCTGGTCATCTTTTTCCATGAAGTTATTCCACATCATCACCATTTTCATTCGGCTTATACTTCAACTCACCTGGATCATCAGGGAGGATGCGGTAACGAACATGAAAGTGATTCGTCTTCTGATTCATCAGAGAACCACTGTCATGCGTTTAATGACATTACAGTCGAGCGCCAGACAGTTGTAAAGATCGCACAGCCACATGTGTCTTCCTTTCCCGGATTTTTTGTTGCCCCCTTTTTATTGACTGATGCTCCGGTAAATGATGAAGGTGTAAGGTATTATTGTAAGCCTGAATCCTCCGATCCGGAAATTTTTATTCTATTCCCGGTATCCCGGCGCGGACCTCCAATGGTTTAATACTTCATTTTAGGGGAAATTGAATTGGTTGTATTTCATGGCATTCTTGATGTCAACGATTTTTTGATTTCCGAACCAACTTTTTTTTACAAATATCTTGTATTTGGTTGTCGGCTTTTTTTTCGCTGAAAGTTGTGATATCAGAAGTTATCAGTCGATGGTGTTTTTGAAGTAATTGCCATTGCCTGTAGCGAATACGAATTACTAACAACAGCACATTTTGAATGTATCTGCGATAAATGAATGGTGCCGCTGGCCAAAAAAGCAAGTATTTCAATTTTATTTTTATGATCAACAAAATAATTGCCTTTTCAATAAAGAACAAGTTTATTGTTGGGCTTTTTATCCTGGCCTGGATAGGATGGGGACTGTATGCGATGCTTCATTTGCCACTCAATACGGTACCCGATTTGACCAACAACCAGGTGAAAGTCACCACTTATGCTCCCGATCTGGCAACGGAGGAGATTGAACGATTAATCACCTATCCGGTGGAGCTGGAGATGGGGAATCTTCCCGGCTTAATTGAGATACGTTCCCGTTCGAAGTTTGGATTGTCCGACATTACCCTGGTATTTGAAGATGAGATGGGGATGTACAAACCGCGTCAATTGGTATCTGAGAAATTGAAGGATATTTCCGGAAAACTACCGGCAGGGGTTGGAGAGCCCTCTATGGGGCCTTTGACAAGTGGTCTGGGAGAGATTTACCAATATGTGATCAGTGCCGAAGAGGGCTATGAAGATCAATATTCAGCCACTGATTTGCGGGAGATTCAGGACTGGATTGTGAAGAAGGAACTGATCAATATTCCCGGTGTGGTGGGTGTCAATACCATGGGAGGCTACCTGAAACAGTATGAAGTATTTGTAAATCCTGATCGTTTGCGTAGTTACGGAGTTACCATTGTGGATATTTTTGAGGCTTTGAAAAAGAACAATGCCAATACGGGTGGCAGTTATATCGAGAAAAACAGGAGAGCCTATTTTATCCGTGGTGAGGGTTTAACTACTTCGCTGGAGGATATCCGTTCAACGGTAATTCAAGTCAATGGAGATACCCCGCTGAGAATTGGGGATTTGGCCGATGTGCAGTTTGGGCATGCGCCCCGTTTTGGTGCTTTTACTTACAATGGCAAAGGCGAAGCCGTGGGAGGTAAAATAATGATGTTGCGTGGAGAAAACCCTGCTGAAGTAATTGCCAATGTAAAGGAACGGTTGCCCCGTGTTAAGGAGGCCTTGCCTGAAGGCGTTCAGATTGAGCCATTTCTCGATCGCTCCACCCTCATCGAAAAAACAACTGCTACGGTGGTCGAGAATCTGGTGCTGGGTGCTTTGATTGTTATTTTTGTATTGGTTTTCCTGATGGGAAACCTGCGTTCCGGACTTATTACAGCTTCAGTCATTCCCTTGTCCTTACTTTTTGCTTTGGGGGTAATGTACTCTTTCAATTTGTCGGCGAACCTGATCAGTTTGGGCGCGGTTGATTTTGGTATTATAATCGACGGAGCTGTAATCATTGTGGAATTTGTGGTTTTTCAGATCAGTAAGCGGATGCAGCATTTGCAGCAGTTGAACGGAATCGAATTGAAGCAAAAAGTCAATGAGATTACCGGATGGGCATCAGGTCGAATGATGCGAACCGCCATATTTGGACAGTTGATTATTCTGATTGTTTTCGTTCCTATCCTGACGCTCACCGGGCAGGAAGGGAAGATGTTCCGGCCCATGGCTATTACTTTCGGAACGGCCCTTATTGGTGCCATGGTATTGTGTCTGACTTATGTGCCTATGATGGCTGCATGGGTTTTGAGACCCGAAAAGAGCAATAAACCCGGACTAGCTGATAAAATAATCGGCAGTATTCGTCGTGGTTACCAAAAATTGTTGGGAATGGCTTTGCGATTCAGATATGCGGTCACTGCCGGTATTGTGGCTCTTTTTGTGGTTGCAGTATTGCTCTTTAGCAGTTTGGGAGCTGTCTTTATCCCCCAGCTTGATGAGGGGGATTTTGCCATCCATCCTTTGTTGCAACCCGGCACTTCGCTTTCCGAAACGGTGGGGATCAATACCAAACTGGAGAAAGTACTGATGGAGAATTTTCCAGATGAGGTGGAACAGGTGGCCACCAA
Organism: Marinilabilia salmonicolor JCM 21150; assembly: GCF_000259075.1. Taxonomy (GTDB): domain Bacteria; phylum Bacteroidota; class Bacteroidia; order Bacteroidales; family Marinilabiliaceae; genus Marinilabilia; species Marinilabilia salmonicolor. The sequence goes on along the minus strand of NZ_AJKI01000051.1, from coordinate 40,020 downwards.
GATTGGAACCGGAGAAATTCCCACGGATCCTATGTCGCTGGAAATGGCCAAAATGATTATTAACCTGTCGCCCAAAGATCAGTGGGTAAGAGCTGAAACCAAAGATGAACTGGAAGCACTGATGAAGAGAGAAATGTCTTCTCAGGTGCCGGGCGTTAGTTTCTTTTTTGCCCAACCCGTCGAGATGTTGTTCAATCACCTGCTGACAGGCTCCTCTGCCGATGTGCTGTTAAATATCTATGGGGAAGATCTGGATACTTTGTTTCATTATGGTAATGTGGCCCGTGCAATAATTGAGGATATTCCGGGTGCCGGAGATCTCAATGTGCAGAAAGTAATTGGCCTGCCGCAGATGGTGGTACGCTACGACCGCGATCAACTGGCGCGTTACGGATTGGATATTGAAACGGTCAACCGGACTATCCAGTCTGCTTATTCCGGAGCCAAAGCCGGTATTGTTTACGAGGGAGAGCGTCAATTTTCGCAGGTGGTGCGATTGGCAGATGATTATCGCAACAACCCGGATGCCATCGGGGATTTGTATCTGAAAAGGCCCAATGGAGAGCAGGTGCGTTTGAGCGAAGTGGCTGATATCAGGATGCAGGCAGGTCCCGCTGCCATCTCACGTGAAGGAGTAAAGCGAAAACTGGAGGTGGATATCAATATAGATGGCCGGGATACGGAGTCTTTTGTGGAGGAGGTGCAGCAGGAACTGGATAGGCGTTTAAACCTGCCTAAGGGATACAATGTTTCGTATGCCGGCGACTTTAAGAGTTTGCAAAGTGCCAAACAACGACTTTCCTGGGTGGTACCCCTGGTGTTGGCATTTATCTTCGTACTGCTCTATTTTACTTTTGGATCTTCCCGTCAGGCACTGTTGGTCTTTTCGGCAGTCCCGCTGGCAGCTATTGGGGGAGTTTTTTCTTTATGGCTTCGTGGAATGCCTTTCAGTATTTCTGCCGGGGTGGGTTTTATAGCCTTGTTTGGAATTGCAGTGCTCAATGGAGTGGTGCTGATGAGTTTCTTCAATGAACTGAAGGAGGAAGGAATGAGGAATCCTTTCCGGCGGGTCTATCATGGTACTGACATGCGCCTGCGACCGGTAATTCTGACGGCGTTGACTGATGCGCTCGGTTTTCTGCCAATGGCCATATCCACCTCTTCGGGTGCAGAAGTGCAAAGGCCGCTGGCCACAGTGGTAGTGGGTGGCTTGATTACAGCTACCTTGCTGACTTTGTTCCTTTTGCCCGTGATTTACACTTTTAAAGGACAAAAAATACGGGTGCCTTCCTTGTCGGTGATCTCCGGCAATAAAAATTCTACAAATCGTGGCAGAATGAAACGTACTTTTTCTTTTTTACTGATTGCCCTGCTGTCGCTTCCCGTTTTGGGGCAGCAAAACACTGCGTTGTCTTTGAATCAGGCGATACAGATGGCACTGGAAAATCATCCGGTTGTTCGCTCGGGACAATTGACGATTGAACAAAGCAGGGCAGAGAAATCTGCAGCTTTTGATTTACCAGACACCAGACTGGCCTTCGAAAACGAAAATGAGGGGAGTGGACGTAAAACCTGGTCGGTGGAGCAGGAATTCAGCAATCCACTGGAGTATGCGGCCCGTGCGAAACTGGCAGATAGAAGAACCGACAGGACACGGACAGCATTGTTGCAATCGCAGGCCGCATTGACCCGTGAGGTAAAAATGGCCTATAATGAAGTGCTTTTTGCCCGACAAAAACTCTCTTTGATGCAGCAACTCCGGGAGCAATTTTCAGATCTGAGTAAAGCCGGAGAATTAAAGTATCAAACCGGAGATATTTCTTATCTGGAAAGAGTGTCTGCAAGTTCGAAATTCAAGGAGATCGTTCAGCAAATGGAAAAGGCCCGGATAGCCTATCAAAACAGTCTGAATCGGTTGCAGGAAGTCGTCTTTTCAGAGGAACCGGTAATGGTTCGGGATTCAGTCTTGACGGAGTTTGATTTCGCCCTTGAATCAATCGATACAATTTCCTTCCGTCAACATCCGGGGTTGAATGTTTCTCAGGGGGATGTGGAAGTCGCCAAAGCCCAAAGTAAGATGTTGCGATCAGGTTCCTGGCCCAACCCTTTTGTGCGTTTCAGTAAAACAGATGTGAATGGAGGGGATGGGTTTAATGCTTTTGAGGTAGGAGTCAAATTTCCCATCGACATTTGGGGCGAGAGCGGCAAAAATAAGAGTGCACGCCTTGAAGCTGAAATTGTTAATGAGCAACATCGTGCTTATGAGCGATCTGTGGAGACAGGTTTTCTGAACCAGTGCAATGACCTGAAGAATCTGCGTAAGCAACTTCAGTTTTTCCGGGAGAGTCGCCTCAAAGAGGCCGGTCTGATCGATAAAAATGCCCGGCTTCAGTACGAGGCAGGAAATATTGATTACCTGCAATATGTGCAGTACTTCGATCAGGCAACAAATATAAGACTGGAATACTTTGCAGTACTGCGAGATTACAACAACACCGTTGCCCGACTGGAGTATATGATCGGTGAATAGAGATTTTTAAGCGGAATGATATAAATAAGAAATACAGAATCATGAAGATACAGATATCAAATAAAACTGTTTTGCTTTTGATGGCAGGAGTTATGTTGCTTTTTCCTGCCTGCGGAGGATCGGCAGATGCTGATCATGACGGCCATAGTGCAGATGCACATGCCGGGGAGGAACACGATGCACATGAAGGTCATAACCATGAGGCTGGCAGTGTAGAGGCTGTTAAGGAAGAACTGGCAGAAAGCCAGGTGTTGGTTACTCCTCAGCAAATGAGAAGTGTGAATATTGAAACGGGGCAGCCTTCACTGGAAAAACTTTCCGATGTAATAAAGACTTTTGGAAATATAGCGCTGCCACCGGCTTCTGAGGCTTCGGTAAGTTCGTTTATCGGAGGAGTAGTGACGAATATCCGTGTAATTGAGGGAGATCAGGTGCAAAAGGGGCAAGTGCTGGCTTACATTGAGCATCCGGATGTGGTGGCGCTTCAGCAGGATTATCTGAAAGCTAAAAATCAGGACAAGTACCTGGAGCAGGAATACAATCGACAGAGTCGCTTGCTGCGGGACAGTGTCAATGCAGCCAGAACTTTTCAACGCATTGAGGCGGAGTATAACAATAACCTTGCGCAGCTGCAAAGCCTGAAGAAGAAACTCGAAATGATCAATATTTCTGCTGATGGAGTAAGCCCTGAGAATATGAGTAGTCGTTATCCTTTGCCGGCGCCTGTTTCAGGATATGTGAATGCTGTTATGGCAAACAGGGGAGTATTTGTCCCGGCCGAAAAAGAGGTTTTTCATGTGGCTGATTACCGTCAGGTACATCTCGACCTGAAAGTTTATGAAAAAGACCTTCCCCTCATAGATGAAGGGCAGCAGTTGACCTTCAGACCGGCCAATAATTCAGGAGCCGGTGTTATGAGAGGATCTGTGTTGAAAAAATCGAAACGATTCGATCCGGAATCACGGACTGCTTTGGTTCATGCTGAGATTACCGACCGGAATGATGACTTGCTGCCGGGAATGGCTGTGGTGGCTTATATTCAGAATGGGAATGAAGCCGTATGGGCTTTGCCCGAAGAGGCCATTGTGGCAGCTGAGGGAAAACATTTTGTCTTTAGGGTGGTGGAAGAGATACATGAAGCTGAACATTTTCAGGAGACACATGAAGCATCTGAACCCCATAAAGGACACGAGCATGCCGAAGACAACGGTCAAAAACATTCCGAAGAGCATGATCATGGAGAAGAACATAATGCTGAATATGTAGTTTTTGAACGTATAGAAGTGGTAACCGGAGTGTCTGAAGCCGGAATGACTGAGGTTAAACTGGAGGATGAGCATCTGCAAAAAGCAGAATTTGCTGTCAGTAATGCGGAAGCCTTAATGTCGGAGATGAAGAAGGCGGGGGCCGGAGGGCATGAGGGGCATAATCACTAAGGGCACTGCGCATGGAGCATGGGGCAAGGAGCATGGGGCAAGGAGCATGGGGCAAGGAGTACTGAGTGTCTTCTCCCTGAAAAAGTGAGTAGGTTGGTAGAGAATAAACGACAAGAGTGATGATGAACCCTCGGCAGGGGTGACAGAAAAATGTATTTGCAGGTGTCACCCCATCCGGGGCTGTCCCATTTTACCAGCAAAAATGGATGATTTTGGCATTTTCCGATGGGAAAAAATGCTGAAATGTATGTACTTCTCAATCTGTCTATTCCAGCCCCGGCGGGGCGACAGTTTGGTAGAAATGGTTTTGCAATGTACGGAAAAGCCCCGGTAGGGGTGATACCTTAATGAAAAAGCTGAAAGAAACTAAGCAAGGCTCAAATTCTCCATTCTCCATGCTCTGTGCCCTCTGCTCTTTGCTTATTTTACTTCAAAATCAAAAAATGCTTCGTTCTCAATAAATCCCTGAAGTCGGTCGCCAATTTTCACAGGGCTAACGCCGGCAGGGGTTCCGGTATAAAGGTAATCACCGATTTTGAGGGTAAAATATTTGGAGACATGCGCAATCAGCTGGTCAATGCTAAAAATCATATCAGCCGTATTGCCTTTTTGGCGGGTTTCGTGATTGATGTCCAACCTGAAATTTAGGTTGTTCAAATCCGGAAACTGGTCTTTATTTACAAACTTTGAAATCACTGCCGAATGATCAAAGGCTTTGCTCTTTTCCCAGGGCAGGCCTTTTTTCTTTAGCTGATCCTGCAAATCACGGGCTGTGAAATCAATGCCCAGACTGATCTCTTCATAATACCGGTGGGCAAATCTCTCCTCAATGTTCTTTCCCAGCTTGTTGATGCGAACCACAATCTCCACCTCATGATGAAAATCGTTGGCGAAATCGGGCAGAAAAAACGGGTCGTTGTTGCGCAACAACGCCGTGTCAGGCTTGGAGAAAATAACCGGTTCTGCGGGAACCGGGTTGTTTAGTTCGGTTGCGTGATCTACGTAATTACGGCCTATGCAGAGTATTTTCATTTTTCACCCCTTTCCAAATGCATTTCTCAACTTAATATTTGTCAGCACCTTTTTTGTAAATAATGGGAAATCACCATTCATCATCCAGCCGTAATAGCCGGGATCTGTGTCCAGTACTTCGGTGACGGGCTTGCCTTTGTATTTTCCAAAATTAAATACTTCGACACCTTTGTCATTGAAGATGATGCGTCCGGCAAAATCGGCATTTCGGTTGTGTGCAGAGAATTTGGAGAGCCACTCCATGTCGTTTTTCAGGTCGGAATAGCGATCCAGCTGGGCTTTCAGCACCTCGTAGGTGGCCCGGGTATCGGCTTCTGCACTGTGGGCATCGTCCAGGTTTTTATCGCAGTAAAATTTGTAGGCAGCTTCAAGGGTACGTTTCTCCATTTTGTGGAAAATGGTCTGGACGTCAATGAATTTGCGCTTGGTCATATCGAAATCCACTTCTGCACGAATGAATTCCTCAGCCAGTAACGGGATGTCAAACTTGTTGGAGTTGAAGCCGGCTATATCGCAGCCTTCCATAAAAGTGGCCAACTGGCGACCCACTTCTTTGAAGGTGGGTTCATCCTTCACATCCTCATCATAAATGCCATGAATCTCCGATGTTTTTTGGGGAATCGGTACTTCGGGATTGATGCGCATGGTTTTCACCTCTTCGTTACCGTCAGTATCTATTTTAAGGACAGAAATTTCTACTATGCGGTCGTTGGCAATGTTAATGCCGGTGGTTTCCAGATCGAAGAAAACGATTGGATTTTTTAAATTTAATTGCATGTGTTGATACCTTATTTCTTTATTAATCGAAAATGATAAGAAACAAAAATAGTTATTCAGGAGGTGACTACCTAAAAAATAATGAAACGAACATGGAGCGTTGATTTCTAAAATCAACCACAAAAGGGCATGCATAAGGAAATCGCGAGATCCATCCGACCTTAAAAAGTAAATTTTATACTGATGAAACGAGCATGCTAAGGGATGCCACAAAGGACAATGTATAAATTCCCATAGGCGAGTTCCATCAGACCAATAACTTAGATAAATTTTATACTGATGAAACAGGTTTGCTCATCAACTTAATCCAGTTTAATTCCTGCTCCGTATTTCTTTATAAAACGGGGCCACACCTCTTCGTTAAACCATTTGAAAGTGGGCGCTATGCGCTGGATCTTTTGATAAATAATACGTGCTTCCTGTATATGCTCCGTCGATTGGTAGGAATATCCGAGGGTAACCAGGGTATTGAGGTAGAACCAGTGTCCCTGATGATACCTTTCGCCCGATTCCATGAGTTCTATTGCATGTTTGTAATGGTGCAGGGCTATCTCTTTATCTCCCCCCAGCATTGTGGGCATATAGTACATCTGGTTGCCTTTCTCTATCAGATAATGAATGTTGGTACTGTCGATAGAGGCTGCTGTTTTTAGAGTGGAGACACTTCTGGGGCCCAGAATAAGGGCTTTGTAACGTGCCAGAGCCATCTCAAATCCGTAAAAACCGCTTTTGAGCGCATGGGGCGCAGCGTTGGATGGCTCCATTTCAATTAGCTCATCCAGGTATTCCCATCCGGTTTCGAGGTATTGTTCGGCTTCATCTTCCTTGTCATTGCCCAGGCAATAGCCAATGTAGCCATACCAGGCCAGCACCACTTCAAACAGCTGGTGGTAATTTCCTGGTTCTTTTTGTGCTGCCATGTTTTCCATTTCTATCTTCCACGGCTCCATATTGGTGGTGGTATAACACTCAAAAAAGAGCTCATCGTGGCTTTGTCCCTGAGTCGTTTGACTCAGTTGGCCTGAAAAAATAATAATCAGTAACACTAACTTATACATAAAACTGGTAAAGTGTAAACCGGCTGAAGGCCTGAAAACAATAGTCCAGGGCAACGCCCCGGGGCTTAGGGTATCCTCCACGCCCCCTCTCTTTATTACAATTTTCCTGGGGTTTTGCCCCAGACTGTTGCTTAAAGACCGTTGGCCTTTTAAAAACTTAACAATATTGTGTATTCCTTTAAAAGCAAAAAGCCTCGCTTTTTGGAGGACTGCTATATACTTCGTCCTTTCCATGTGGTTTTCTTTAAAATCAATTGTTTGGTGGCAGTATAAAAAAGATGAATCAGCGCTGCTTGTTGCAAAGGCATCAGCAAAAGATTCTTAATGGCGGATTGACCACTGACCTGGCTTACAAAAATACGCATGGAAATTAATAACAGGAAGTAAAACAAAATCCATGTGGTGGACAGGGTCACTACTACCGGCAACCATCCCAGCGATGAAAAAAATGTATACAACCATCCTGCCACAATGCTGCCTCCAAAAAAGAACCGGGCACTTCGGGCAAGGCCCATCAATGCCTCCCGGTAATTGTGATACATCCGGCATTTAACCCCTTCCGGACCGGGAACCGTTCTGACTTTCAATTTTTTCTTCTTGATGTACTGTGCAATGGCAATATCTTCCACAGCCCGGGCTTTCATGATTTTATGAAATTGATATTTCCGGTAGGCGTCGCCATCGAAAAGCATAAACTGACCATTGGCGGCTGTCATAAGGGACCATGGGATAAAACTGGACACACTTAGTGGCAGAAGCGAAAGGAGTATGATGTTTACCTGGGCAACCAACAGCCATTCTCCCTGTGTCTTCATCTCCTGACGGGGGAAAAAGGAGAAAAGGGTTAACTGATCACTCCTGAGACTGGAAAAAGCAAGGTCTATGGCTTCCTGACTCACCGTTACATCAGCATCTAAAAACAACAAATAACGACCGCCGGCTTTTTTTGCCAGGTGATAACAGGCGTGGTTTTTTCCTTTCCATCCGGGGGGCACTTCCATCCCTTCTATTAATCTGATTCTCGGATCGTGTTGTGACCATTTCTTTATAACGGCTGCGGTGTCATCCTCCGATTGATCATTATAGACGATGATTTCTCCCACGGAGCTGTCACATTGAGTAAGCCCCTTTAAAAGTGTAGGAAGATTTTTGGCTTCATTTCTTGCAGGTATTAAAATGGAAATCTCATTTGTCTTCTTCTGGAAAGGTATGAAGCGTGGGATTCCGGTCAGGAGATTCAGTAAGGCAGTCATCCACCTGATGGAGATGATTGTCAGAGCAATGAAGGCAGTTGTGGTGAGAAAATCCATTCTTGTTTGGGGTGTTTTTTGTGTTGTTTTACCCGTATAATATTTATTTTTTTTATATGTCGGATGGGGGTTATATTCAGATATTTGTGGGTGTTCTTGTTGTGGTAATCGTTGTTATGCTCGTTTTATGCTAAAGGTCGGTGTCTTGATTGTGATGTTCAATGCATTCATCCATGAACAAGTTAAAGCTTTGTTCGATGGTTTGCTCTGATTCAGGGTCATAATACAAATCTTTGAGGTAAAGCCAGACCGATGGCCGCGGCTTTTCAAAGAAATCCACCAGAGATACAACCATTTTTACCGGTACTTTTGTTTTATCCACCAGATGCTGTACTCCGGGCTCAAAACGCAGGTAGCGGCTGGCCATTGATTGGAGTTTTCCCTGCGGATACATCAGCAGTAAATTTTGTGCATCGTTTTTAAGGATGTTTTTGGCATATATCAGAGATGTTGCGGTGGTGGAATGATTTCTTCGTATGGAAAAGGCACCTCCTTTTGATAGAAATTTTCGTTTTTCCAGTTCTTCCTCAAGCATCATTACATGAAAACGTTTTTTCCAAAGCTTATTGTTTAGGTAGTGGATAAAAAAGCCATCCCACCATGAGAAATGGTTGTTGATGACCAACATGGAAGATGTTGTAGGAGAAGTGTCCCCCTCTATGAAGATTTTATGAAATTTGGAGTGGATGATTATTTTTGTAAATACTTTAAAAAACCAGACTAATAGAGGTTTATGTGATGCTTTTATCATAAAAAAAAGATTTGTTTTATTCGGTAAATCAGATGTTCAGCAGGTTCAGTAAAAAGAAAAACCCTGCCTGGGCCGCCAACAACCCCGGAGCAACGGGGTTTTGATAGTTGATTTTTGCCATTTTAAATATACTCAGAAACACAAGGGAGATAATAAACCATGCTATATAATTCTGGTGTGGCACCTGTTGTCCTGCCCAATTCCACATATCGGTGCTCATGGCAATGGGTTCCAAAAACAAATCGTAGCCCACCAGCAGGGTAGCACCAATCAGGAGTTGACCGGCTCCCCTGATGTTAATTTTTTGTACTATCTGCCAGACAATATAGATCAGCATTACCCAGTTGATGCCGATGAGCAGGGGAGTGCCTGCAATTTTTGGTCCCAAAGTAGCCCCGTATTGATATTCACCGAAAACGATACCTGTGTTTACTCCCACAGCTTCAATGAAAATGCCTCCCAGAAGTACAAATGTTAATGCTCCGATAAAAGCTACATTCCAGGGGCGGTGGAAGTACAACATGATGGCAGTGGACATCAGGATGGATAGCCCTGTTAGGTTTTGGAACAGCTCGCGGCTAACCGGTTGCGCAAAACCAATGACGCCCACCGTGTAATAAATGAGCCAGAACCGGTTGATCCTCTCAGGAGTGAGGTGCTTCCGGGTTAATTGTCTTAATTTTTCTGTCATAATTGTTCTATTTCTTTTCCCACAATTGCTGCTGAGGCCAGACAAAGAGGAATGCCTCCTCCGGGATGAACGCTTCCGCCAGTAAAAAACAGGTTGTTGTATTTTCCTGATTTGTTTTGATGCCTCAAAAAAGCCGACCAGATAGAGTTGGAATTGTTCCCGTACAGGGCTCCTTTCCAGGATCCGGTGTTGCGCTCAATGGTTTTTGAGGTAGCAATTTCTTCGCAAAGAATCTTTTCCCGTGGATTGATTTTCAATGTACGATGAATTTTTTTAAAAATATTCTCCCGGGCCTGATCAATCCATTTTTGATTTACTTTCTCTGTACCCGGAGGCACATTGATCATTACAAACCAGTTCTCTTTTCCTTCCGGAGCGTCTGCTTTCACTATTTTGGAACTGATAAAGATATAAACCGTAGGGTCGTTGGAAAGTTGATGATCTTTGAAAATGGACTGGAATTCACGCTGATAATCGCCGGAGAAAAGGATGTTGTGAACATCTAATTGTGGAAAGGATTGTTTCATTCCCCAGTAAAAAATGATGGCAGAAGACGAAAGATCCGGCTTTTTGACTGATCCGGGCATTTTTAGCTTTTTTGCCGGTCCCCGGTAAAGCATGTTCACATCCATATCTGAAACCACCACATCGGCATTCAATTCGTCATTCCCGGTAATTACTTTCGTGATGCGGTTTTTTTCAGAAATCAAATTGTTGACAACGGTGTCAAATTGAAATTTAACGCCCAGAGAAAGGGCTTTGTGAAAGATAGCTTCAACGATGCTGTACATCCCTTTTTCCGGGAAGAATGCGCCTTCATTGTGCTCCAGATGCGAAATCATATTCAGCATACTGGATGCTTTGTAAGGCGAAGAACCGTTGTAAGTGGCATATCTGTCAAAAATCTGGATTACCTGTGGGCTGCGAAATGAAATTTGATTCTCCTTGTGCATGGTTCGCAAAGGTTTTACCTTCAACATTGGCTTCAGTTCTTTCGGCTTTTTATTTCGAACCGAGGAGATTATGTTTTTCAGAGGGTTGAAAATGAACAAATCAGCTGATGACTGATACCGGTCATTTGCTGTTTTTAAGTAGTTTAGGATGTTTGCTGCCGGTTCACCCGTTTTAATTTCTATTTCCCTGGCAAAATCTTCGGGTTTTTCCGGCACATTGATGATGGTTCCGTCGTCATAAAAATATCGGCATACATTTTTAAGTTTATTAAATTTAAAGGTCAGATCAGAAGGTGTTGATCCCAGAGCCAAAAGATCTGTGACCAGATGGGGGAGCGTAAAGAGCGAAGGCCCTGTGTCGAAGCGAAAACCATCTCTTTCTATTTGTTGCATCTTTCCTCCGGGGAGTCTGTTTTTTTCCAAAACTAGTACTTCATAGCCTAGAGCTGCCAATCTCACTGAAGTTGCAAGCCCGCCAATTCCGGCTCCTATAATGATGCACTTTTTTTGTTTCATTTTTTTCATTTAAAAATAAACAAAATAATCATGGTGTGTGTTTAAAAAGTATATTTATTTTCCTTTAAACTAATTTTTTTAAAAGGTGATTTGTACTTTTTGTGTTTCCTTTATTTGAATGATTGTTAAACGTATGTTAGAAAATGATCTGGATAAATATCAGGATTCCCTTATGTCAGGGAAAGCATATTTCTTTAACCGACTTATGTTAACTCATGACTTTCCGGATAAATTTATTGAAAAAAAGGTTAAGGGCATGAGGTTTACAAATCCTTGGATGTTGTGTAAAGACGATAAGCATTTATAAAATGTGGATAATTTTCTGTCGAAGTTGAAATTAACAGAAAATTGAGTGAAATTGAAAAAGAAATAGATAAATAAATGGGCAAAGTTTTAATAGCAGGAACCGGTCTTGGCGGATTGTCAACAGCTCTTCGATTGACCAGTAAAGGGCAAAAAGTGGTAATGGTGGAGAAATTTCATCAGGCCGGTGGCCGCCTCAACAGGCTCACCAAAGATGGTTTTACCTTTGATATGGGGCCATCGTTTTTTAGTATGAGCTATGAATTTCATGAACTTGCACGTTCCTGTGACTGGGAGTTACCTTTCGAATTCCATGAGTTGGATCCGCTTTATGCGGTAAATTTTAGCGATACAGGTAAGACTTTCAGAATATATAAGGATGTACACAAACTTGCTGAAGAGTTTAAGGGTATAGAACCGGATCTGGAGAAAAAGTTAAATCGTTATCTGCAAACTACAGGTGCTTTGTTTCATGATACAGAGAATCTCATTATCCGCAGAAATTTTGATCACTGGTGGGAATATCTTCAGGCTTTGGTTCAGGTTCCCATCAGGCATGCGCCAAAATTAATTCGTACTTTCTGGAGTGAGGTGGAACGGCACTTTGAATCTCGTGAGGTCAAGGAAATACTGTCACTGGTAGCTTTTTTTCTTGGAGGTACACCTTTTGATACGCCTGCTGTTTTCACTCTTTTATCCTATACTGAGTTGAAGCACGATGGCTACTATAATGTGCGTGGAGGGATGTACAAGATTGTTGAAGGTTTGGTTGATGAGCTGAAAAGGAGAGGAGTGGAAATACATTATGATACGGAAATCGTTGGGGTGGAGCAGACAAAAAATCAGGTTAAGGCACTGATTGACCAGCAAGGCAGAAGATGGGAAGCTGATCAGTATGTAATCAATGCTGATGCCGCCTGGTTCAGAGGGGCTGTTCTGAATCGCAGGTCGTTTCGTATGGAGAAGCTTGATGAGATGCGATGGACCATGGCTCCCTTTACCATTTATCTCGGCGTGAAAGGGAAAATTCCTCACATTCATCACCACAACTATTTTTTGGGCACCAATTTCAGGGATTATGCCAACGGCATATTTAAGAATCAGGTTTCGCTTCAAAAACCTTATTACTATGTAAATGTGCTGTCCCGGCACAATCCGGAAAGTGCGCCGGAGGGATGTGAATCGCTTTTCATTCTGGTTCCGGTGCCTGATTTACGTTTTCGACCCGACTGGTCGGATAAAAATGAAATTACAGAGGGCATCCTGAAAGATTTATCTGAAAGAGTGGGTTTTGATTTGATTGAAAACAGGGTTTCTCAAACAATTTATACTCCTGTGGAATGGGAAAGGATGTTTAATCTGCATCGTGGAAGTGGTCTGGGACTTGGTCATAATATGGGACAGATGGCTTACCTGCGCCCTTCGAATAAGGATGAGAAGTTGAAGAATTTGTTTTATACCGGGGCTTCCACAGTTCCGGGTACCGGATTGCCGATGGTGGTGATTGGCTCAAAGCTGACGGTGGAGCAAATGGAGGTTTAATGTAGGTTAAGGGTTTTAATTTAATGATTTTTGTGATGAACAGTATCGAATTATACAACCAAAATGCACTGGCATGTAGCCGGCATACAACCCGGAAATACAGCACCAGCTTTTCACTGGGAATAAGATTGCTTGCTCCCGAAATTCGCAGGGCAGTTTATGCCATCTATGGATTTGTGCGGTTTGCCGACGAAATTGTTGATACTTTTCATGAACATGATAAATCGGTGCTGTTGGAACGCTTCAGAAAAGAGACTTATCTCTCTATTGATGAGGGGATCTCTACCAATCCCATATTGCAGAGTTTTCAGCTGGTGGTAAATGAGTATTCCATCGACCATGAGTTGATTGAAGCTTTTTTTGAAAGTATGGCCATGGATCTGGATCATAAAATTTATGACCGTAAAAAGTTTGAGAGCTACGTCTATGGTTCTGCAGAGGTGGTTGGGTTGATGTGTCTCAGAGTTTTCTATAAAGGCGACCCGAAGGGCTACGATACATTGAAACATCCTGCACGGAAATTGGGGGAAGCATTTCAGAAGGTCAATTTTCTAAGGGATGTTCAATCCGACCTGGAGGAGCGAGGACGGAGTTATTTTCCGAATGTGGATCTGCTGAATTTTTCTGCAGTCCAAAAGGCAAAGATTGAGTTGGAGATAGAAACCGATTTCCGGGAGGCCTATCAGGGTATTGTGAAACTTAATAAGAGCGCCAGGTTAGGAGTTTACATCGCTTATATCTATTATCTTAAACTTTTTCGAAAAATAAAAAGAACTCCTCCCAAAGCCATCATGCGACGTCGGATAAGAGTAAGCAACTGGGTGAAGATGAGTTTGCTGTTCCAGGGAGTTGTGAAAAATGAATTGGGTCAGGTCTAATTGAAATATTCTGAAAAAAACCCGTGAACTGATCAGATTATTGAATCAGCACGGGTTTTATATTTTTGGAGTTTCCGACACCTGCCGTTAACTCATTTATTCTATGATGGTCATCTCATCCAGCAGATAGCCGGCTCCGGCAAATTTGTCGATAATAAAAAGAGCATATCTGATGTCGATGGAAATGTTTCTGCACTGCTCGGGGTTGAACATCAAATCGCTCATGACCCCTTCCCAGGCTCTGTCGAAATTGACACCAATCAGATGACCTTCTGCGTTGACCACCGGACTTCCTGAATTTCCTCCGGTGGTGTGATTGGTGGCTATGAAACATACGGGAACTGTTCCGTTTTCCTCATATCTGCCATAGTCTTTGTTGTGATAGAGTTCTTTTAAGCGCCCGGGCACCCTGTAATCATAAATTTCAGGGTTGTCTTTCTCCATAATGCCTTCCAGGGTGGTCTGATGAAGATATTGAACTGCATCCCGGGCCTGGTATCCTTTTACCTTTCCATAGCCTACCCTGAGGGTAAAGTTGGCATCGGGGTACAAGTTTTTATCCGACTCATAATCCATTTGCGCATTCATATAAAGACGGTTCAGGCTGTCTGCTTTATGGTTGAGCGATTGATACACCGGATAAATCTGATCTCCATATACATCCATGAAATTTTCGTACAATACCCAGGCCGGATCTTTCTTGAGCTTTTTCACACTGCGGGCTGAGAAGTTTTCAAGAAATTCGGTGGATGATGCCTCATCGGCGAAAATGGTTTTTTTGAAAAGCCGGTCGGCATAGGCATTGTAATCTCCTTTGTGTTTCCCGGTAATTTCACCATAGAAAGCCGGTAAATAATCGTCGTCAACCGTGTTTTTGTAGAGTGATAATATGTCTGCAGTGATTTCTTTATCAACGGGTTGATAGTAGTCTTTAAAGATGCTTTCCAGCTCTTTTTTGATGTTGGATTTTATTTTTTCCACTTCTTCGTTATGCGGCGCTTCTTCTTTTTCGTAAATAGATGCCAGTTCCCGGAAAAGAGAGGCAACTCTGGCAACTTCGATGCCGTTGCGGAAGATTACTTCCAGAAGCATATCTCGTCCCAGACGTACCTCTCCAAGGGAGGAATACAACTCTTCATACTCACTCAAAAGCATTCCGTATTGTGCTTCCCGTTCGGAGTTTTCCTCCACCCATTTTTGAAAACCTGCCTGGTAATCTTCTTTCTTTTGATATGCGTTGAGAATATCCAGGCCCCTAATTTCTCCCCGCCATCTTTTCCATGAATTGGAAACACTGGCATTTTTGGCTGCATACTTTATTCGTACTCCCCGGTCTTGCTCCATATATTTATCCATAATGTTCAGTTTATGGGTACGGATGTCAATCAGTCCGGGATAAACTTTTTCGGTAAGCATTTCCAGGTGGAAAGAGGGAACATATTGGTAGGTGCTTCCCGGGTATCCGAATACCATGGTGAAATCGCCTTCATAAACTCCTTTGAGCGAAACCGGGAAATGTTTGGCGGGTTTGTAGGGCTTGTTTGCGGCATTGTATTCTGCAGGCTCATTGTCCTCATTGGCATAAATGCGGAAGACAGAGAAATCACCGGTGTGTCTTGGCCACATCCAGTTGTCGGTGTCGCCGCCAAATTTTCCGATGGCTGATGGGGGAGCTCCCACGAGTCGCACATCTTTAAAAACTTCGTTGACAAACAGAAAGTATTGGTTGCCATGGAAAAATGGCTTTATCGTTGCTGTAAAGTGGGTGTCCTTTACAGCTTCTTTTTTGATTTTATCAGTATTTTTTTGAATGATCTCGTCCCTTTCTTTCATGGTCATGGTTTCTTTTACCCCTGACAGAACACTGTCGGTGACATCTTCCATTCGCTTCAGAAAAGTGACCGTCATGTCAGGGTTGGGCAACTCTTCTTGTTTCGACATGGCCCAGAATCCATCCGTCAGGTAGTCATTCTCTACCGTACTGTGCGATTGGATGGCCGAATAACCACAATGATGATTGGTGATGATCAGCCCCTGATCAGAAATCAGCTCGGCGGTGCAACCTCCGTTAAAGATCATTACTGCATCTTTCATACTTGCCTGGTTGATGCTGTAGATGTCTTCGGCGGTCAGTTTAAAGCCCATCTCCTGCATCTCTTCGATGTTGTATTTCTCCAACAGCAGTGGAATCCACATACCTTCTTTGGCCGATATGGTAAAGGCCAAATGAAAAGAAATGATAATGAGTAATAACTTCTTCATGTTATGATTGTTTTTTACGGTTTTTGTCTTGTCAAATTATAAATTTTTTCACTTCTCTAACCAATATTCTAACCTCTAACTTCCGGCTTCCGTTTGGTGTTTATCATTAAAGAAGTGTCTGCTTATTTTCAAAACTTCTCCAGTTCATCCATCAGCCTGGAAACCGGTAACCCCATCACATTGAAGTAACTTCCGTCAATGCGCTCGATGCCCACAATTCCGATCCACTCCTGAATGCCATAAGAGCCTGCTTTATCAAAGGGTTCGTACCGATCGATGTAATATTGGATTTGTTCTGCACTGAGGGGTTTAAAATGAACGGTGGTAATATCCGAGAAAGCAATTTCTTTATCCGCAGAGCGGGCTGCAACACCTGTGATGACCCGGTGGGATCTGCCTGAGAGCGTCTCCAGCATTTGAATGGCGTGTTTCCTATTCTCCGGCTTCCCAATTACTTTATTGTCTATGGCCACAATGGTGTCGGCAGTTATGACCAATTGGTCGGGGTGCTGCCAGATGTCTTTCCATGCATCGGCCTTTAATCGGGCAAGATAGAGCGCCACTTCGTCAATATGCATTCCGGGAGGTACCTCTTCAGGAACATCCTTTCCTTTACCTATGGTGAAATTTATTCCGGCTTTTTTTAGCAGGTCATGTCTGCGGGGCGACCCCGATGCAAGTGTAATGCAATATTTTTCAAGGTTTTGAAGAATCATTAAAAAGTTCTTTCAAGTTTCTGACAACAGTTAAACAAAAAAGGTCCGGGCTACGATGATGAATAAAATTCCCATCAGCATTATAATTTTACTTAAGCCGCTGATAAAGGCAAAGTCTTTCTTGGTTTTGGAGGTTAGTGTTTTTAATGCCAGGATGATATATGGTATGGTAAGGAAGAGGGAAAAATAGCCTATGGTTATCCAGCTGTTTCTGAGCTGGGGGACAAATATGAGTATGAACCAGAGGGCGGCTACCGAAGCAATGGACAGGATGACAACGATTGTTCTGGAATAATCAATGCCCATTTCAACAGGGAGGGTGCGGCATCCGGCTTCGCGGTCTCCCTCAACATCTTCCATGTCTTTTATGAGCTCGCGCATAAGGGTGCTGATAAAGGCAAAGAAAGCAAACCCGGTAGTCCAGAACCATGCCGTGGAGCAGGCTTCTGACTGTAAGATGGTATTTCCATGTATTCTTGCCAGTGAGGCAAATTCGATGGAAACTACTACAAACGGAACCAGGGCGGTGAGCAAGGCAATGGTCAGGTTGCCTACGAGCATCTGTTTTTTCAGGGTTGTGGAGTAATACCATAAAAGACCGGGAATCACGATAAACATCAGCGCATAGTTTTCTTTGCGTGTGATGTAAGCCAGAAAAAGTCCGATAAATACCCCGGTGAAAGTAAAAATCACATGCAGCAACAATGCGGTACGCCTCGGAACTTGTCGTCCCACCACCACATTGTCGGGCTTGTTGATGCGGTCGATGCTCACGTCAAAATAGTTGTTGATGACATACCCGGATGCTGCCAGAAGGACCGTGGCCAACACCAAAAGACCGAATCTGAGGTGACTCAGTTCAGGACTCACCCCGAAATAGTCCAGTATCGGAATTAATAACCCATATCGCAACAAAATCTGAAGCAATACAATGATGATGAGGTTTTTGTAACGAATAAGATTCAGATATGCCATTGTTTTTAGTTTTGAGCTGATGAGCTAACGAACTGGTGAGTGATGAGCCGTTGGGGTGGAATAATTTTGCCTAACCCTCATCCCTCAATCCTCATTCCTGTCTTACCAGGATAAGTCTGTACCCCATTTCCCCTGGGCCCTCAGCACTTGTTCCATTACATCGCGAACGCAGCCTTCTCCACCTTTTGCGTGACTGATGTATTTACAGAGCGATTTGATCTCTTCTACGGCGTCTGCCGGGCAAACGGGTACACCTACCTCCTTCATTACTGGGTAGTCGGGAAGATCATCGCCCATGTAAAGTACATTCTCTGGTTTCAGGTCGTGTTTTGAGATCCATTCATTAAACTGATTGATTTTTTCCGATGCACCCATATAGACATCCGGTACTCCCAGGTTGAGGTATCGCTGTTTTACAGATTCCGTATTCCCGCCGGTAATAATGGCTACCGGATAGCCTAGTTTTACTGCCAGTTGCATGACAAATCCATCCTTGATATTGGCTGTTCGCATAGGTTCTCCGGAAGGATGGAGCGGAATTACCTGCCACGACAAAACACCGTCCACATCAAAGGCAAAAGCCTTTACTTTCATCAGGTCTTCTTTGAAATTGGTCATATTTTGGTTTTTTTTAACGATTATCAAATTTCTTGTTCCGGTTGTTTAATGTTCCGGGACTGCAATGTCAGGCGAAAATAACAATTTATTCCCGTTTGTGGTATTTTAATATGTCATCGCTTATTAACCGGTATATTTCTCTGAGTGACGGATTGTTTTCCAGTCGCTGCAGATGTTTATCCATAACTTCCTTGTCATTTCTGATTGCCGGTCCTGTTTGGGCCTCCCGAGGGGACATGTATAATATTTTCTGTGTGGTTTCCTTGATGAGCGGGGTCAGGTATTTGAACGAAAGACCGCCGCTTTCCAACAGGTCGGCCGACAAACTGTAAAGATGGTTTACAAAGTTGCAGGAAAGAACGGCCGCAATATGCAGGATGGCCCGGAGGGTGGAATCTGCCCGACTGACTTTTGCAGACAGGATGCCGGCCAGCTTAAGCAGTTTTTGTGTGGTTGCTTCGTCGCTTCCTTCAATAAGAAATGGAACATCGTTGTAATCTATTTTTCTTTTTTTACTAAGAGTTTGAAACGGATAGAAAACACCACTTTTTTTGAATCTGGAGAGGACTTCCATGGGTACACTTCCTGCGGTGTGTGCTACAATTCCATCAAAATCGGGAAGTGATTTGGCGATTTCGGGAATGGCATCATCAGAAACCGATATCAGCCACAGGTCGGCAGTGGCATCCGCTTCCTTTAAATCGGAAATGGCCTGAATGTGTTTGGGCAGTGCCAACTCTTCTGCATTTTCCTGTGATCGGCTGTAAATCTGCCGGATTTCAATACCCGATTCGGTGAGCGCTTTTGCGAGATGGGTCCCGACATTTCCCGTTCCCAGCAGTACTACAGATGTGATATTGACCATAAATAAATCAGCATTTTTGTGAAACACTAATTTAGGGGAAATTTTTGTGATGTTTTAGAAAAAAGAAAAAAGGCCACCCGAAGGTGACCTTTTTTATTTAAATGGTTCAACATTGCCTCTTTAATACAGGGCATCATCATCATCACTATAGAGGTCGTCGAAACCCCTGTACTCTCTGTCGCTTAGCACAAAATCATCCATTTCATGCAATTCATCCAATTCATCATAGATGGATGGCTTTTTGGATCTTTTACCTTTAGTTACTTTAGCTCCCGATTTTTTTGGTTTTTCGAAAGCATCGAAATCATCATTGTGCTTTTTGGGCAGCTTCCTGGATTTCATGATTCAATTCTCAATTAATAAATTAATAAAATTAAAGATTTCTTAAGTGCCTTTATTTGTGGCATTTGTGAGAACGTTGAAACGGTTGGAAAGCAAATATTGCTCCTCTGTTTCATGAACTAAAATAGTGATTTTTGATATGGTAATACACCCCTGTCAAAAAAAACGACCAAAAAATGAAATTTTGGTCGTTTTTTTACTTGTCTGAAATTTAGTATTTTAGACTATCGTTTTGTGATTGTCTTCTATTAAGGTTAGCAAAAATAAGCTCAAATTGCAATATTTAAATTGCAAATTTTATTCCTCTACCTGCCTGACCACCAGTTGACCGGACCAGAATGCAGAAATTTCTACTGTTTCATCTTTTTCGATAAATCCTTCTGAAGCGCGGGCGTCATAAATTTTTCCTTCAACCTCTACTCGTCCCGATGGACGCAGCACTGTATATGCTTTGCCTGTTTTTCCAACCAGCTTTTTCATATCAGCATCAATGCTTACATATCCCTGATCCAAAGGCTGGGTGGTCTGAAGAGCCAGTTTTGAGAAAGGACCTGATGTGGTGGTTAGAATTTTCTGACTGAGCCAGATACTTACGATAAAACCGCCGAAAATACCCAGAAAGACGGTAAGCAAAGCAGTGAAAAAAGCTGTGGTATCAACAGGTGAAAAGTCAAATGCTGTATTTTCAAGTAAACTCAATGTCAGCCCTGTCAGCGCCATTATTATTCCCGAAATTCCTGCTATGCCAAATCCGGGGATGGCAAATATCTCAACGGCAATCAGGGCGATGCCGATAATGAAAATCAGAATTTCCCAGTTAGCAGCCAATCCATCAATGTAGAGCGGTGCAAAATACAGAATCGCCGCGGCTATGGATACGATAAGAGGAAATCCAATTCCGGGCGATTGTAACTCAAAATAGAGTCCCCCTATAATGAGCAATACCAAAATACCCTGTAGTACCGGGCTCGTCAGAAAACCTTTTAGTCCATCGTAAAAAGAGGGTTCGTAGGTTTTCAATTCGTAGGGTTTCAATTCCAGTTTTTCAATCACTTCATCAACCGAGTTTGCCGTGCCTTCGCAAAAATCCAGGTCGATGGCCTCCAGAGCAGTCAGGGTTAGCACTTTGCCGGTATCAATAACCCCCGGGATGTAAACCCGCTCATCTACCATAGCTTCTGCTATTTGAGGGTCGCGTACCCATCTTATAATGGTATCGGTGGGGGTGATGATGGTGTCTTTCCCGTGCGACTCGGCTGTGGCGCGAATGGTGGAGCGCATGTAAGACTGGTATTTGTCAGGCATTTGTTCACCGGTCTGGTTTACTACTGTGGCAGCTCCTATATTTGCTCCCGGTCGCATATAAATACTGTCACAGGCAATAGATATGAGGGCACCGGCACTTGCTGCATTGTTGTCAATGAACACGTGCACCGGTATTTCACTGTTGAGAATACGTGTTCTGATGGAGTCGGCAAAAAGCACCTGGCCTCCGTATGTGTTTAGATGAATGAGAATCGCATCGGCCTCCATTGCTTTTGCTTCATCAAAAGCATTTTGAGTATGCACCCAGCTGGTACTGTTGATTTCGCTGAAGATCCGAAGACGGTAAATCAGGTTCTCAGCTTCTTCACTGGTTTGGGCAGGTAAAACAGTGCCAAACAGAACCAGGGTAATGAACAAAGAGAATAGCTTTCGCATAGTTTTATGAGTAATAGTCTAAAAAAATAATCTGAAATTGAGTTTACTAAGTTAAAAAAAAGGTGCTCACTTAGCCTGATTAATTTGTGGATTTTCGTGATGAGTTTCTTATCCCTGCTTCTCAAGATGGCAATATACGACAGGTGTGCCCCTTTCACTACTGACTAATGACTACAAACTATAAACTAAATTACTTATTTGCGCCAGAATCGGGGATAAATCTTATTCATTTTTCCATGCCACCTCTCCCGCGCCAGTTCCTGCATGTCGGCGTACGTGTCGGTTTCGTCCACGATTTCGCGCCCTATGAGTGTTTCAATGATGTCTTCAAGGGTGACAATTCCTTCCATGGCGCCATATTCGTTGACTACAAGAGCGGTGTGCTCATTTTCGGAAATCATTTCTTCAAAGAGTTGCCTGAGATTCATTGCTTCCGGAACCATTTTAATCATTCTTTCGATACGATGAAGTGCGTTAGAACAATTTCCTCTGGCTACCGATTCCAGAACATCTGCCTTGAGTACATACGCCTCCGTGTCATCGATGTTTTTCTTAAATACCGGAATCCGGCTGTATTCCAGATATTCCTTATGGTCAATGAATTCTGCAGAGGTCATATTTCTCGGACAGGCTACGACTACTGTTCGAGGAGTCATGATTTCTTTCACCCGCATCATATCCAGACGCATGGCGTTAAGGATAATATTTCCTTCATCCTGATTTAGAATTCCCTCTTTGGCCCCAATTGATGACATGGCTTCAATCTCTTCACGGCTAACCGTTGAGGGATGCTTGCTTTTAGGCATGAGTTTGGTGATTAGTTCCGAAAAAATTACCAGCGGATAGGCGATGATCATCAGAATACGAATGGTGTAACCCGCAGGAATGGCCAGGTTGCGCCAGAACGTGGCACCAATGGTTTTGGGGATTATCTCGGAAACAATGAGAATCAATAGCGTAAGAATGGCCGAGATTACTCCAAACCAGACTTCTCCAAAAACATAAACTGCCTGGGCTCCTACTCCTGCAGCCCCCACAGTGTGGGCTATGGTATTGATAGACAGGATGGCAGAAATGGGACGGTCGATATTGGTTTTTAGGTTTGAAAATAATTGAGCCCCTCTTACATTCTGCATCTTTTTAATCTCGATGTAGGAGGCTGTTGTGGAGAATAATACCGCTTCCAGAATAGAGCACAGAAAAGATACGCCAAGTGCAAGAATTAAGTATAAAATCAGTAATGTCATTGCTGCTTTTATTTGTCAGTATTTTTGCTGGTAAACAAATATAAGCAAATCATGGATTGGGGCAAACGGGAGTGTGGTGGAAGTTAATTAGCTGTAGCAGTGTTGTGGGGACGCATTTATACAAAAGTAATTCAATATGACAAGAACTGCAGAGCTGTGACGGCAAATGTTTTTGGTTTTGACCTAGCTCTGCAGCTCCTGTCACATTATAGAATTGTTTTTTTTACCATTCTGCCGCCGCCCTGCGGCTGAAGTTGGTAGCTAAACGCTAAATTACCCGCTTATCGATATACCTTGAGTTGAGTAATCTGAGCGCGCCCATGTAGTCGGTTTTAAACTCCAGCAGGTCACCTACTTTCATGTTACGCTCGTTGTCTCCCAGATTAACAACAATCATATCCGAACTGGCTCCGGCCAGGTCAAATGAATCGTTGGCAGGAATGAGCCGTTTTTCCTCAATATCCAGCAGTCCCAGGTCTATCAGTGCTCTGCATGATCGTTCGTTGGATTTATCCTGATCGAATTCAAAGGTTTCGCCTTCCAGGTTGGAGCCCATATCGCCTTGTGGAACTGTTGGTTTCTCAAACAATTCAATGATCTCTGCATAAACTTTGATGACATCATTGTGCATGAAGTCAAATTGGGAACCATCGTAAACATTGGTGCCCAGAAAAAGGGTTTCTCCCACACGGAAGTGATTGATGGTTTCGGGCAGCAATCCTTGATGAATAAGGGGAATGGTCACCGAACTACCACCGGAAACAAAAGGTATTTTCTTGTTGAATTTATTTTCTATCAGCTGTTTGTAAAGGCTCAGCTGAATGAGTTTGTCCTGATTAGGCAATACTCCGTAAAGGCAGCTGAGATTGGTGCCGATACCGATGACTTCAATGTTGGGCATCTCAAAGACTCTGGAGTAGAAGTCCACCACATCATTGCGCATCACGCCTTCACGCAATTCGCCCATCTCCACCATGATGATGATCTTGTGAGTCTTCCCCTGGCGTCTGGCCTCTTCCGAAAGCAGCTGAACTGTTTCAAAAGTGGTATTCATGCTCACATCGGCATAACGAACAATACTTGGGATGGAGCGTTTTGGTGGCGGCTTGATGTAAATGGTTTCCATCTCCGGGTTCACTGTTTTTATGGCTTTCAGGTTAGATACCCGGGAGTCGCAAACCTGTTTGATGCCCAGATCGAATACCTCTTTAAGGTAGGCTTTGTTGCCACAAAGCATCTTGGTCACTATGGCCCAATCGATGTTGTGTTCTCCAAAAAGATTGTTGAGGTAGTTATAGTTTTCTTTGAGTTTTTTTCTGTCGAGAGTGATAAATGCCATGGTCTGGTTATTGTGGTTTGTAACGCATTTCGAGATACTTATTGGTAAAGCCCAGTCTTTCGTAAAGTTTCTTTGCCGGGTTGTCGGGCTCCACATGCAGTGCTACGTCTCCTGCAGCTTCGTTCAGAGCTTTCTCCATCAGGTCTTTCCCTAGTCCTTTGCCACGATAATCACGGTGCATGGCAATATAAACCAGGATGTTCCCGGGAATATAACCGTCCATGCCGGTCTTGTTTATTACCACAGCACCGATAACCTGATTGTCGTCTCTCATTTCAAGAACAAATCCTCCGAAGGAATCAGAGAGTTTTAACGAGTAATCAATGGCTTTGCTGATGTCTTCTTTAGGATCGCCAAAACGATCGAGATGCGTATAGAGAAAATCAATAATTTCCTGTTTTTGGGGTTCAGAGGGCCGGTTTTCCGGATTGAAAATATTGGTTTTGTACATAGTTGTTATTTTAATGTTGTCGTAAAATAAACTGACTTTTGGGAAAAATGTTCAACAGAACACATTTGTTCTGTCATTATTCAATAAGTCCGCTTTTCAATCTCAGATCAAATACGTCGGTGCGACGGTCGCGCAGGTTTCTTACACTTCCGTAAGCATGCAGTTCCGAGAGCAAATCCAGATCTACATCGGCCACCAGAATCATCTCGGTGTTGGGGGTGGCTTCGGTTTTGATACCGTTGGTGGGAAAGGCGAAGTCGCAAGGAGTAAATACGGCACTCTGGGCATATTGAATGTTCATGTTCGAGACCTTCGGCAGGTTGCCGACCGATCCGGCCATGGCAACAAAGCACTCATTCTCAATAGCGCGGGCTCTGGCACAATACCGTACACGACTGTAGCCGTTCTGGGTGTCGGTAAGGAATGGGACAAAAAGTATTTTCATATCCTGCTCGGCCAGAAGGCGGGAAAGCTCGGGGAATTCCACGTCGTAACATATCAGTACCCCTATTTTTCCACAGTCGGTTTCAAATACCTTGAGTTTGTCGCTTCCCGAGAGCCCCCAGGATTTTACCTCGTCAGGGGTAACATGGATTTTTTCGTACATGTCGTATGTTCCGTTGCGACGACACACATACCCGACATTGTAAAGTTTATCATCCCTTATCAGGGGCATACTTCCTGTTATGATGTTGACATTGTAGCTTATGGCCAGCTGCACGAACCGGTCGCGGCACTCCTCGGTGTACTGTGCCAGCTGACGAATGGCTTCCGGTTCTGACATCTGGTTGTAACGTGCCATCATCGGGGCATTGAAGAATTCCGGAAACAGGATGAAATCACTTTTGTAAGCCGATACGGCATCCACAAAATATTCCACCTGTTCAAACACATCGTCCACTGTGGGGTAGTGGCGCATTTGCCACTGTACCAGTCCCAATCGTACAATGGATTTGGTCTGGGACAGCTCCTTACCCCGTTTGGTGTAGTAAATATTGTCCCAACCCAGCAATACCGCATACTCCTTGGACTCATGATCATCCGGCAGATACCCTTTCAGCACTTTTTTGACGTGAAAATCATTGGCCAGCTGGAATGTCAGCGTGGGGTCGTACAACTCTTTGTATTTGACTTTCTGAATGTACTCTTTTGGGGTCATCTCTTCCGATACCTTGTGGTAGTGGGGAATGCGACCGCCAAATACAATTCCCTTAAGGTTAAGATGTTCGCACAGCTCTTTGCGTGCGTCGTAGAGTCGGCGTCCCAATCGTAAGCCACGGTATTCTGGGCGAATAAAAATATCAATTCCGTATAAAATATCACCACGCGGGTTGTGTGTGCTGAAGGTCATGTTGCCCGTAATCTCGTTGTAAGAGTGTTCGTCACCAAAACGTTCATAATTGACGATAAGAGAAAGCGCGCATCCCACTACCTTGTCATTCACCAATACGGCCAACTGTCCTTCAGGAAAGATATCCAGGAGTGTGCGGATGTTTTGTTCATCCCAGGCGGGGCCTTCCCAATTGCGGTAAGCCTCTTCCTCTGTGGTGCGTAATTCCTGGTAATCGTCGATATTTAGTTGTCGTAGCTCTACTTTTTCAATCTCTTCACTCATACTCTTTGTTTTTTTTGATGTCTCGAAAATATACAAATTTTCTTCGAATGTATATTTTCGTTGATCGGAAATATTTCGATTGGGTATTGATAACTTCTTATCTCATTATTGGTCGCGTTTCGACCAATAATGAAGGCGTAGGAGATACCTTTATACCCAGGGCTATTGCTCTCAGGCCTTCAGCCTGTTTAAACCATACGTGTTTTTATGTACAAGGTAGTTTAAGTGTCATGAACGGGGCCAGAGTGGCAGAAGAAAATGATTCTGCCAAATAAAAAGAGCTGCAGGCCTGCGACAGAAAAAAATAATTGTTCTTTCGCAGCTCCGCAGCTCATCTTCTTTGTATTGAGGGGGTACTTTGTTAGCGTTCTTTCATTGTAATGCTTTTATTATTGAAAAAAGTTGTTGAAATGATTTGTGTTAAAGCGATCCTTCATGTTTTAATCCGATGTCCCTGGGGAGGTTAAAAAACAGTGTTTTAATACCTCAGAATTTTCCCGCTTTTCTGCTCTTCTCCTGCCTGCATATTGTAATAAAACAGTTTTTCCGGGCTTCTGTTCAGTTGCACGGGGATTTCGTAATTGATATCCTGAAGAGCTTCTCCATCAAAAACGGTTTCCACTTTGTTGCCTGCAACATCGTACAGATCGATGGTTACATCTGTTGTGGCTGGAACCGTAAATGAGAATGTGACTTTTGATGGCGAGGGATTAGGATAAACCTTGAGATCAATTTCTCCTTTATCCATAGAAGAGGCCGTTTGATCGTTGTCGTGCTCAAAGCTTATGATGTCGAGGCATTGTCCGGCTTTGAAAGCCAGCCTGGTTGCTTCCATTTGAAGTGGTTCGTGACAAACTTCAAAGCTGACTTCCATCTCTGTGTTGGTTTCTCCAAAGCCCTTCACTTCATCTACTTTGATACCATAAATTCCGGATTTCGGGTCTGTGGCATTGATTTCCATGGGGAAATACATAGAATTGAAAACATTAGAGGCTACCTGACCTTCCGGAAGTTCAATGATGAGGTGTGATAAATCGTAACGGCACGATCCATCACTTGTAATGGTATAACTGTAGGCAAAACAATCCTGTCCGTTTGAGATTACCGGTTCTGCCGATACTTCGTAGCATCCGCCGCTGCAAGGAGTGTCAACAGAATCGTCTCCGTTGTCTTCGTCCTGATTATCATCTTCAGAACCGTCATCGCCATTGGAATCATCAGGAGAGCCATCGTCAGGCAGTTCATTGTCAGTCCCGTCATCAATAGAGTCGGTAGGCTGGGATGCTCCGCTGCATTCAAGCAGTATGTAATCTGAAGCTATGCATCCGCTGCTGCTGGTTGCATGGATGAAAGCAATGGCACTTCCGGTACCTGAGGTGTAAGAGGCTGCTTCTTCAGTTGTTGAAGTAAAGAACCACGAGCTGTCGGCACTTTCAAATTCCCACTCAATGGTTTCGGCATTGGTGGCGCTGGCCGTCAGTTGATTGTTGTTGCTTTCGCAGTCCACTGTAGTGATGGTGGTCAGAATTTCTGCTGTGGGAACAATGACTTCGCTGATGGAGAATGTTCTGGTGGTTTCACATCCATCTTCATCTGTCACAGTGACTTCATGACTTCCAGGCTGGAGACCGCTTTTGTAGGTCGATCCCTGAATGCCGTCCCAGTAAACAGGCAAAGTTGTGGCGTTTTCCAATACTACGGAGGCCGCACCTTCCGGGTTGGTGCAGCTGGCATCTATGACGCTTAGGCGGAATTCAGGGCCCGGAGTGGATGGTGAAACGGTCACCGCTTCAGTGTTGGCACATCCATTACTTCCAGTCACAGTAACCACCAAATCTCCGGCTTCGCTGAGGTAAAATTCAGAAGCAGAAGGCATATCGTTGACCGTCCATTCGTAGGGTGACTGACCATCTGTTGCATTCAGGGATACATAAATTGAGTCATCGGCTGTGCAACCGGTCCATTCAGCAGATACATTGATTTGAGGACCTTCTTCCCGGCCGATGTTCACTTCTTCGGAAATCTCACATCCATTGGCATCAGTAATCTGAACGGTGTGGTTGCCCGCCGTCAAATTTTCAGCGGTAAGTGTTGTGTCGCCTGTACTCCAGGCAATGTCGTAAGGGGCGGTTCCATTGATGTCTGTGATAGTGGCACTGCCATTATCTTCGAGACACCCGGTGTTGGTCGATGTGATTTCAGCAATCAGCTGTTCCCGGATTATTGATATTTGGCTGGATTGTGTACATCCAATGGCATCAGTAACCCAGAGGAAATAGGTGCCTTCTGATAGTCCGGTGAGATTTGGAATGGTGTCGCCGGTAGACCAGAGAAATGAGTAGGGCTCAGTCCCCCCGGATACAGTTGTTTCAATACTTCCTGTGCCGTTTTCGTGACATTGAATGTTGGATTGAGTGACATCAATTTCAATCGAAGAGGTTTCACTGATGGTAAAGGATTTCTGTTGCTGACAACCATTGCTGTCGGTAATGGTGACACTGAAATTCCCGCCGGAGAGCTTGTTGAGATCTTCGGTAACAGCACCGTTGTTCCACTGAAATGTATAGGGGGCTTTTCCGCCCGTAACTGTCAGGTCGATTGTGCCCGAGCTCTGTCCGCATCCGGTGTTGGTTTGCGATGCGGTGATGCTGATGGGAGCGGGACTGTTCACCTGTGCTGAAAGCGATATAGTGCTGTCTGCTGCATCCGTGATTGTCAGGTTGTAAACTCCTGATGGAATATTTTCCAGATTTTGGGTGGTGGCACCATTAGACCACTGAAAGCGATAGGGAGGAACACCCCCGTTTACGGTGACAGCAATGCTGCCATTGGCTTCTCCGGAGCAGTTGAGGTGTGTGACCTCGTAATTGGCACTTAGCGGGTGAACGGCAGATGGAATGGTCTCCGAAGTGATACATGTGCCTGCTTTGTAGGCCACTTCCAGATTTTGTTCAGTGAGCAGTTCCAGACACGATTCGTCGCTGGCACAAACGGTGAAGGTCAACCGAAAAGTTTCGTTGCCGTTTTCGCCAAAGTATTCAATATCATCTACTTTTATCCCTGAAATGCCCGTGGTTGGATCGGTGACAGGGTATTCCATCTTCCATCCGCGGGAATTGGAGGCATCAGAAATATTGCCACAGGGAATGGCAGCAACAAAATGGGAAAGCGCAAATTTAGATTCTCCTGTAGCTTCTATCAGGAGGTCATAAATAATGCATTGACCCTGAATTTCCACAGATTCGATGGTCGTGGTAAAACCCTCACTGCAATCCTTTTCGTTGGCAGCAGAAGTTGTGGTAAAGAAGCCGGACAAAAATAGTCCGAAAATAATAAGCGCCGGAATCCTGCGCAGGAAGGCGGGATTGGCTGGAAATAAGTGGTAAAATGGGCCCATGTTCAAAAAGATTTTATAATAATGTACATACTTAAAAAGCGGCAAAAAGTTACATTAATCAAAGGAAATCTATTGTTGGTGTAAGGATCTTAAACTTTTATCCCTTTGGTGTGTCATTATTGAGACGAAAAAAAAGTTGCGGGGTTGGAAAACATCTGTCAGTTTGGTTGTAACGATATTTTTATATTTTCGGGCCGGAAAAGTTTATCTAGCCTGCTGGTCTATTCATAAGTTTTCGTCATGAGATGTTTAAATACCAATAAATACGGGCAACCGCAAAGAAAATTGATGAAGGGAATAAAAATTTATTTTCGAGTCAATTTTATTGAGGACGCCTGTATTTAGCCGGTAGTTGAGCATTGTAATAGATAATTTATGAATAGTTCAGGCTAGTGTCTGTAATAAAACCAAGGTTTTTTTCAGTCTTTGATAAGAATGCGCCAAATACGAGGCTTTTGAAGTTTTTGAAAACAAGGAGTTTACTTCTCGTAAACGACTGTTTCAAAAACGAGAATAACGAAGTAGTTGGTGTTTTATTACAACGACTATCTATACATATTTAAAGCATTACGCATGAGTGAAAAAGTTAAGAAGAAAAGTTTTTTTGACAGGTTCCTTAATATTCTGGAAAAAGGGGGGAATGCTCTTCCGCATCCTGCGACGTTGTTTGGAATATTCGCGTTGGCAGCTCTTATTTTATCGGCTGTAGGCGCCTGGTTGGGATGGACGGTTCAGCATCCCGGAACCGGTGAAACCATTCAGGTGGTGAATCTTTTCAGTAAAGAGGGCATTGCCATGATTATGGATCGAATGGTGGAGAACTACACCGGATTTGCCCCTTTGGGGATTGTGATGGTGGCCATGCTGGGAATTGGTATTGCTGAGTCGAGTGGTCTGATAGCAGCTTTTATTCGCCTGCTGGTGCTGTCATCGCCCAAGCGTCTGCTCACTTTTGTACTGGTATTTTCAGGAATCCTCTCCAACTTTGCCAGCGACATAGGTTATGTGCTTCTGATACCTTTGGGAGGAATTATTTTTCAGTCTGTCGGCCGACATCCTATTGTGGGAATGGCAGCCGCCTTTGCCGGTGTTTCCGGTGGCTTCAGTGCCAATCTGATATTGGGAACCGTGGATCCCCTGCTGGCAGGATTGTCGCAGGAAGCCGCCCGCATTATAGATCCGGCCTATGAGGTCAACCCTACGGCCAACTACTATTTTATGATTGTATCCACTTTTCTGATTGCCACAGTAGGCACCTGGGTTACCGAGAAAGTCATTGCTCCCCGTTTTGGTAAGTATGACGGTCCCGAAGGAGACGAGAAACTGGAACGATTGTCATCTAAAGAGAAAAAGGGATTACTCTGGAGTCTTTTGGTCTTTGTGGTTTGGGTAACCATTATTCTTATAGGTATTATTCCTGAAGATGGCCTTCTGAGAGGAGAAGATGGAGGTATTTTGTCTTCTCCCATTATTCGAGGTGTGATTGCTTTGTTGTTTCTGATTGCCGGTACCATGGGAATTGTTTACGGTGCCGTGATGGGGAAGTTCAAAAACGACTCTGACGTTGCCAAAAGCATGGCCGACAGTATGCGTACGCTGACGACCTATTTTGTATTGGTTTTCTTCGCAGCCCAGTTTGTGGCCTACTTTAAGTGGAGTAACCTGGGGGTAATAATGGCAGTGAATGGAGCAGAAGCTTTGATGGCTGCCGATTTAGGAGCAATTCCTCTTATGTTGTTATTTGTGCTTTTGTCGGCATCAATTAATATGCTGATGGGAAGTGCTTCGGCCAAGTGGGCGATAATGGCACCTATTTTTGTGCCGATGTTTATGTTGTTGGGATATTCACCCGAACTCTCCCAGGCGGTTTATCGCATCGGAGACTCAGTGACCAACATCATTTCGCCTATGATGAGCTTTTTTGCTCTGATTATTGCCTATTTTAATAAATACGATGAAAAGGCAGGACTGGGAACTGTTATGGCCACGATGATACCTTATTCTATCGCGTTCTTTATCGGATGGAGTATCCTGCTGGTAATCTGGCTGACTTTTGGTCTTCCGCTGGGGCCAGGTGCAGGGTTGGAATATGTGATGCCTAACTAATTATCAGGTTTATAGTTGTAAGGCAGAAGGCAGAAGTAGCTTAAAGCTGAAAGAAAACCTGTGTTTTTTTAATGTCTTGAATTTTATAGCCTACCTTTTACATAAACAGGGAAGGTGTAAGCAGGCTGAAGGCCTGAAAGCAATAGCCCGGGGCAACGCCCTGGGTTTAAAGGTATCCCCCAACTTCCCTCTCATTATTGGTCGCAACGCGACCAATAATGAGAGGGGGAGTATTTATTACAATTTTCGTGGGGCGTTGCACCAGGCTATTGCTTAAAGATCTTTGGCCTTTTAAAAACATAGCAACATTATGTATTCCTTTAAAAGAAATACATAAATAGAACTAATTGAAATCAATAGTGTTAACTGTTTTATGTCTTAGGTAGGTTTAATGAGAGATATGAACTAGTCTTCAGAGATTTCATCAAAAGGAAAACTATCATGAATGGTTGCCCCGTGCAGCCATTCATTTTTTTTATCCGGAGACTCCAGTAACTTGATAAGAATGTGCTCAATGCGGTGTTCCTCCACGGAGAGGCCTTCCTCCTTCAATGCCGTCGCAAATCCTTCGTTGAGTTGTCGCCCGGCTTTCAGGGTGAAATCAAAAAGGGCAGGAACAGCCTGGGGATCCTGCGGATTCAGGAATTTTGCATGACAACTTTTCTCATTCGAGGAGAGATAAATGCGGCATCCCAGTGGGCGCACCGGGTAAACCATGCAGCTGCCTTTTCTCAGAAACGGACAGGGGTGACTGGTGTTTAATGCTTCTTTGGGTGACAGACTGGAAAGTTTTTCTTCTTTTGCCTTTGCTTTTTGCTTTACCTCGCCAATCACTTCTGGCGAAAATCTTTTTTCCAGATAATCCACCAGTACCACCATTTCGTTGGTGGTGGCAAAAACGGCCTGATGGCAGCACCATTGGCAACCCATATGGCAGGCCACCGGTACATTGTCACTCTCGCAGCGTTGCGAAAAGGCATCAATCAGCAAATCAACATTGTGATAGAGCTGTCGCTGGGCAATTTTTAATTTTGAGAGATCCTGTTGCACGGGATAGGCCTTGCTCAGGTTGTTGCCATCGGCAAAGAAAATTTGTTCGAAACCTTCAGGACGTATTTGTTGAGTCATATCTTTTGTAAATAATGCTTGCAAGAAAATTTAAGTTTGTTCAGTCTTTGATAAGAAAGCGCCAAACACGAGAATGACGAAGTAGTTGGTGTTTCCCTGCAAAGACTAACTAGTGTTTGTCTATAAAGTCCAACTTCTGCGTTGTTGCTCAAAATCTAAATCCTCAAATACATTAGTATTCTGCGGTTTAGATTTTTCACACGCCTTGAATTTGAACTTTCTAGTTCAAACACGTGAAAAACGCTTAGTTTATGGACAGAAACTAACTAGAGTCTGTCCATAAACTAAGCAAAATTTGTTTTTAGTCATGTTTCTGGTCAGAAAGTGCCAGTTGCTAGGCTTGCGACCGCGTGCCGCCTAAAGCTTTAGCGGTGGCGCAAGTCGCCAAAAAAGGAGTTTACTAATCGTAAATGAGTATTTTGGCGGCAAGCGTAACGACGCAAGTGGTACTTTATGGACAGAAACTAACTATCAAAAATTTGATCGAACAAGATACGAAAGATATGAAGAAGATGGTTGTTAGTCTGAAGTTGAATGAACAACGATTCGTCGGTAACTGGTTAGATTCGGCTTCCCGTTGTCGGTGACTTCGCATATCACATGAAAAGTCTGACCATCAGATTCCCCGGGTATGCTTAATTTTATTGAACTTGAATGATTGTCAGAGATTGTAATCTTCTCACTGCAGTTTCCTGCTTCAGGCATGATCCACCATTTGAACCTGAGTTGATCTCCATCGGGATCATGAGACTTTGAGGCATCAAGTTTTATTTTTTTTCCGGGTTTTTGGCTAATATGTATGGGAGAAATGTTTTTGTCTCCGTTCAGTATTATTTGCGGGTTTCGGTTTCCTTCACCGCGGTCTGCCCAGGCCATTCTTGCAACAAAATCATTGAAAGTGGCCGGATAAAAACGATCTTCATATTTGTTGCAAATCTCAAAAGCTTTCCCTTTATGATTGGTATATGCACTGGAGATGCTGTCAGGTCCGATACCCCATTCGAAATAGCCACCCCATCCGGCCTGATTCGGAGCAAGCGGATTATTTAGTCCATTGGGAATGACATGGAGGAATGAGGGAGTATCTCCTTCTACTCCGTATTTATATTTTGGATATTGCTTTCCCAGGTTTCCTTTACTTTGAATGTGATGTGCATACGCTTCCCAGTTTTTTCGTCCGGTTCCATTCTGATATTTCCAGGCGCATTCATCCCAGAGATACATCAGATCTTTTTCAAATTCTGTGCGTATCCACTGCTGGGAACTGGTGTTATAGGGTGTGCCGCTTTTGTAAGATCTGTCCTGGTCGGTAATTGCATAGGTTGGGATTTTATGCAGGAAGCCTCTGAGGGCATTCTCATCTTTTTGCTCCTGAACCTGCCAGATGGCTTGTGCAAGGGTATTGCCACCACCCCAAAGTAATATCCATAAAGGACGGTCGTCGTTCTCGTCAGCCTGATTAATAATCAGGTTGCTTCCGTTCGAAATGTTATCTTCTCCGATATGCTCCATGCCTCTTTTCTGGCTGCCTGTCATAGTACGGGATCTTAAATAATCAGGACTGGGCCAGTAGCCGACTTCCTGTTTTGATTCATCCTGTTTGAAATTTGTTTGTGCTGATCGTTTCATAAGATTCGGAAGGTCCTTTTCGTAGGCATCAATCCTGTCGTGAATAAGTTGGAGAAAGTCGTCACGGGTTTCCTCTAGGCTCCAGCCTGTGGTGTAAACAAGTCCTTCAATCTCAAAAAGATCCGCGTTGACCAGGAGTCTGACCAACGACTCACTGTCATCTGGTTCCCAGGTCGAGATATCTGTGAGTACCACGATTCGTGGTTTCAGTTCGGAGGGATTAATTTGTAGAGACTTATTTTTCTGGGATACGGCTCCCTGCACTATTGAAATAAGCAGAATAAAAAATAACCAGTTCTTTTTCATACTTAGTATTGTTTTACATTTTAAAGTGTAAATTTAGTCTCGCATTCCGATTAAAACTAATCTGATTTTAAAATATATATGCCGAATTCCGAGATCTTGCACAGATTTAATGAAAACCGGGACAGATTTAAGCCGTATGGGCTGACCTTTGAAGTTTGGGTGCCCGATGTAATGAGAAAACCTGACAGACATAATGAAATTGAAATTAATTTTTTTCCTGAGGGAAACATTACTTATCTCTTTCAAGGTGCCAGAGTAACCATTCCCCCAAAGAGTTTTGCCCTGTTTTGGGGGCTTGTGCCGCATCAGATTGTTGATTTCTCTGAATCAGCTCCTTACTTTGTAGGAACCATTCCTCTTTCACGGTTTTTGGAGTGGAGATTTCCGGCTGTATTTGTTGACAGAGTACTAAAGGGGGAGATTTTGATTGATGAATCGGGTAAATATTTCCATTATGATAAGTTTATTTTTCAGCAATGGATTGATGATTATGCTGAGAATAGGGGGGTAGATGCTTCGTTGCTGGAAGTGCGTGCACGATTATTGCGAATGGCCGACAGAGTATCAGATACAAATGCTTCTGGAACGATAAAGATATCTGATGGTGAAATCAGCCAGATAGAACGAATTGCTTTATTTATTGCCCGAAATTTTGATCGTCCTATTAAAGTGGCAGATATTGGTTATGAAGCAGGTTTACATCCTGATTATGCAAATTCGGTTTTTAAAAGAACTTTTGGACTGACGTTGACTGAATATATTATGCAGGAACGAGTCAGTCAGGCTCAGCGGAAACTGATATCAACAGATTCGAGTATTTCGGATATCTGTTACGAATGTGGTTTTAATTCAATAAGCCGGTTTAATGCAGCTTTTAAAAGAATAAACACATGTACTCCCAGGGAGTACAGGAAAAATTTTTCCGGATTTATTTGATTCTTTTATTGATTATTTGATATCTGCTATATATATTTGTTTAAAAACTAATCTTGTTTTACGATTAAAAACTAAGCATGTATTTTGCATTCAATCTTCGGCTGTTACGCAAACGCAAGGGCCTTACCCAGGGCGACCTGGCTTCGGCCCTGGGAATCAAACGTCCCACACTCAATAATTATGAGAATAAAGTATCGGGTCCGCCATTAGATGTGCTCACTTCGCTGGCTGATTATTTCGGGCTTTCCATGGATACCCTTGTTCGGGTGGATTTGGGAAAACTGACCAATTTCCAGCTGAAAGACCTGGAAGGAGGCAATGACGTTTATGTGCGTGGCTCACGGTTACGCGTGTTGACATCTACAGTAGGGCCCGATAATGAGGAAAACATCGAACTGGTACCTGAAAAAGCCAAGGCTGGCTATCTTACCGGGTTTTCCGATCCTGAATACATCAGTTCACTGCCGGTCTTTCGTTTGCCTTTCCTGGATCAACAAAAGAAATACCGGACCTTTCAAATCAGTGGAGATTCCATGTTGCCGGTTCCCAGTGGTGCATGGATTACCGGAGAGTTTATCCTCGACTGGCATACCATAAAAGACGGGGATGCATGTGTGGTCCTTACCCGCGATGACGGTATTTCATTTAAGATTATTCAGAATGAAATAAAGGAAAAAGGAAGTGTGAAATGTGTCAGCCTCAACCCTCTTTACGAGCCTTATGATCTGGCAGTGGAAGAAATCCGGGAAATCTGGAGGTTTGTTCATTACATCAGTCCCGAACTGCCGCAGGGGAAGGTGGAAGTGGAACATCTGATGCGGTCAATCAGCCACATTCAGAGTGATGTGGGAGAGTTGAAAGAGCATTTGCTGAAGGGCGGGGCGCATGAGGCTTAGCGCATAGAGCATGGAGCGGAGAGCCGGTTACCCCGGTAAGTTGGGGTAAGTTGTGGAACTTCCGCTGTTTTTAGGGTCATTTGCGTCACTTGGATTTGGGTATAGACGCACGGTCGTGTGGCTATAAGTACCCCCGTGTCTCGCTTTCTGCAACAGGCCCCATGCACATAGCCCCATGCGCTCAGCTCTGTTCTCCCTGCCTATTATTCATCGATTCCACCGTTCAATCAATTACCGTATGGATAAAATCGAAAAACTAAAAATTCTGGCATCTGCGGCGAAATATGATGTTTCGTGTGCCACCAGCGGCAGTCAGCGGGAAAGTACCGGTGGACTGGGATCAGCAGTATCTGCCGGGATCTGTCACAGTTTTGCCGATGATGGTCGTTGCATTTCTCTGCTCAAGGTCTTGTTTACCAATCATTGTATCTACGATTGTGCTTACTGTGCCAACCGCAGAAACAATGATATTCCAAGGGCAGCCTTTACGCCTGAAGAGCTCGTGGATATCACCATTAATTTTTACCGTCGTAACTACATCGAAGGATTGTTTCTGAGCAGCGGAGTAATGCGTAATCCCGATTATACCATGGCACGGCTGACCAAAGTGGTAAAGGATTTGCGCCTGGTACACCGCTTTAACGGATATATTCATCTTAAAGCTATCCCTGGTGCCGATGATGCTTTAATCCGGGAGGCCGGTCTGTATGTGGATCGCATGAGTGTGAACATTGAAATACCCTCAGAGGAAAATTTGAAATACCTGGCTCCGGAAAAAGATTACAACAGCGTGTTGCAGCCTATGCATCTCATCAACGAAGCTCAGCAGGAATACCTCCCGGTCAGGAGGAATTCAAAACCTGCACCGAAGTTTGTTCCTGCCGGACAAAGCACCCAGCTTATCATTGGAGCTACGCCCGATTCGGACAATCAGGTACTGCGACTGGCCAGTAATCTTTACACCGAAAACCGGCTGAAACGGGTCTATTATTCCGGCTATATCCATACCAATACATCGGACAGTCGTCTGCCGGCTCTTGTTGCCCCTCCGCTAAAGCGCGAGAACCGACTTTATCAGGCAGACTGGCTCATGAGGTTTTATGAGTTTCGAGTTGATGAAATTGTAGATGATACTCATCCTGATCTGGATTTAGAACTGGATCCCAAGCTGGCTTACGCGCTGCGCCATCCGGAAATCTTTCCGGTGGACATTCAAAAGGCCAATTTGCATACCCTACTCCGGGTGCCGGGAATTGGCCCCAAAAGTGCAAGGCTGATTCTTTCTGCACGTCGATATGGAAATGTTTCTTCGTACCTGTTGAAGAAAATGGGTGTTGTAATGAAACGGGCGCGCTTTTTTATTACCTGTCGCGAACTTGGAGGGCGCAAAGCTCCGGATTATCAACCGGATCATTTGAGGATGATGTTTCTGGATAAATCAGCCCGCAAATTGACTCCGGATACTGTGCAACTCAAATTGTTTTAGTCGTTTTGTAGATGAATTTTGTTCTTAAAATGCTCTTGAGAAAATTATTTAACTAATTCTTCTGCCTTTTGCCTTGCTAACTTATATCTAAAGGCATCTTTAACTTAATCTGCAATCATGATCAACTACCAATACGACGGAACATTTCCCGGTTTTCTTTCCGCTGTTTTTGAGATCTGGGACAGAGGACGGTTTCCTGCCAGGATTGTGCCTCCCGAAGTTGCACCTGGGCTGTTTGAAGAAACCATAGAGGTGAAAACTGCAGATGATCGGGCAGGCCGCGTCTGGAAAGGGATAGCCAAAGCAGGTGGTAAGCAGTTGTGTCAGCGTCTTATGCATGTGTTTTTATCCAGAGAGAGCGGAGTGGAAGATTTGATGTTGTTTATTCTTAGGCAACTATTTGATAATAAAAAGAACGTCGCCGGAGACTTGTCGGTGGAAGAGGTGTTGCGGTTTACTCAGATGGAGCGGAAGGTTTTGAGAGAAGTACATCGGTTGTATATGTTTCTCCGATTTGAACAGACCGCCGATGGTACCTGGTTTGCCCCGGTGTCGCCCAAATACGATGTGTTGCCCATGACACTCAATCACTTTGAGTCCCGCTTCTCCGATCAGTCCTGGCTTATATATGACACAGTAAGGAAATACGGTTATTACTACGATGCTAAAGTTGTGGAGGAAATTACCATTGATAATCCTGCTTTCGATAAAGAAACCGGTAGTCTTCCCCTTGAAGCCCAAAGTGCAGATGAACAACAATGGCAGCAAATGTGGCGCAGTTACTTTAAACACATTGCCATCAAGGAACGGGCGAATCCCCGACTTCAACGCCAGTTTATGCCTAAACGGTTCTGGAAGCATTTGACGGAGAAGCGGTGAAGTGCTGATTCGTTGATGAGTTACCTGCAAAAGGCAAGTCCGTATCTGCTTCGTACCAGCTTTCTACCTGTTATTGATCAAAGTCATATTAAACTCAATATAAAGTCATAGTAAAGTCGAATTAAATTCAATTATAACTGAATTTAATATGACTTTATAATGAATTAACAATGATTGAACTATTGCTTTATAGAGAACAAGTTATGAAGGAGGTAAGTAACAGTTTTCTGGTAGGTGAAAAGTGATTTTTTAGCTGATTGATGGAGGTAAGATAGTGGATATTTGCCAAATAAATTTTATTGAATTGTTGGATCGGGAAAGCATGTCATTGTTATGCGTTATTTTTTTTATCCATATATATTGAGGAGCGTAATGCCATCTTACTTTCTTTTTAGGTGATATTTTCACACCCGGTCTGGAATCCCTTTCAGACGCAAATGATAGTGAAGGTGTCAGTAATCTCAAGAATAAATAATTTTTTGAGCTATGAATTCTTACTTAAAATAAGGGTAAAGAAGAATTTTGTGATTGCAGGCGCTAAAAATAAAGGGATGAGTGCTTTTCCCTATAATCTATTCGTCTCAACCACAAAGTTAATCACCGATATTTAATTAAATAAAGATGTAGGTGTTAAAAAAATTAATAAATTCAAACTTTTAAATCGATAAATCCATAATACAATGAAACTCGAAAAAATACTTGGTTTACTTAATTCTTTTGAGAAAAACTCCTTTCTGAAGATTATTGATTCTATAATCAGTGAAAATCCGAAAATAAGTGGACAGATTGACAAAATTCTTATTGATGGTTCCAAGGATTTAAAAAACATGGACAATATAAATGTTTCAAAAGTTTTTTCGGTGGTTGAAGGGGAATTCAAAAAGTTTGTCCATAGTGAATTTGTGCATACTACATCACAGCTTGATATTCTAACTGATATTTTAACCAGGGATGGTAACTGTGTTATGAAACAAGATTGGTTTGCACGGCTGTATGAGAAAGAATTAAAAGACCTTGAAAAGAACCTGAAATCCTTTCAAAAAGATTTAAACTCGGAGAAACCAGAAATTGAGCCACAAAGGTTACGTGACTATAAAATTTACTCTGCGTGTTTAACCACGGCTTATGAAAATGATGATTACAACGGAGAAGATAGAAAAATCACATCAGACGAGCAATCAATTTTGTATACCCTTTCAAAGCAACTCGAACTTTCACAAGAAGAAATGAAATTGATTAATTATTCTATCATCCCTGTTTGCACTCAGCATATTGATAAAGTAATTCACTAGTGTCTATTAATATTTGTTAAAATGCATTGTATCTATTTAATTGATAGCGGTTTATTC
>NZ_AJKI01000050.1 GCF_000259075.1 Marinilabilia salmonicolor JCM 21150 | reverse complement strand
GACGATGAAAAGGAAGATGATAGAAGTATTTGTTCATTATTAGCTCAGCCAACATAGAGGGGCCTGCGTTGCTGCGGGGCAGCGGCAAAAGTAGCATTGGAGCAACACGGATAGCAGGTGCTTCTTCTTCGTTCTGCTCATTCTCGGCATTCTCTTCTACTACAATTGGCTTTATGGCATACTTCGGGCGTTCTATTCGACGGACATAGGTCTCACCGGGCTTATGTTCAAGAATTTCAGTCACCTCTTCGCCGATACGCACCCAGTTGTCCTGTTTGCCTTCCGGCTCTATGACTTCTACTACTCGTCGAAGGTGATCTGGTAACGGCTGACGTACGGGCTTCTTTT
>NZ_AJKI01000049.1 GCF_000259075.1 Marinilabilia salmonicolor JCM 21150 | reverse complement strand
GAAGGAGACCGGAAAAGCTTTTATCTTTGGTTTTGCATTAATTTTTATATTAGTTCCCTTAAAACAATGGACAATTACCAATTATCAGTGATCAATAATCAATGACCAAAGGGTATTGATTTACGCAATCATAGAGGTAGTTGACCAACAGGAGAAAAGCAGTTAGGCCATATATGGCCTGCAAAAGGGGGAAACAATTACCCTCCTGTGCTAAAGCTATGGAGGATATAACAGTCCCGTAGCTCAGTTGGTTAGAGCACTACACTGATAATGTAGGGGTCCGCAGTTCAAATCTGCGCGGGACTACCAACTTAGTAAATAGTTTATAGCGAATAGTCAGTAGAGACGCAACACGTTGCGTCTGCTTAGTTGAAAGGAAACCCAGGTTATTCTGTTGTAAAACAACAGCACAACCACAGCGACCAAAACAGGTCGAAACGTTCATTGACATATTGGAAAACATAAGACTCAAAAAGCAAAACGAGCACACTGCAAAAAAGTAGTAGTGCTTTAGTGTACGTCTTTTTTTCGACACCTACGGGTTAGAAAGAAGACACCAACTAAGAAAGTAAATAAGGGCGCATGGCGGATGCCTTGGCTCTCAGAGGCGAAGAAGGACGTGATAAGCTGCGAAAAGTCATGGGGAGGTGCAAATAACCATTGATCCGTGAATATCCGAATGGGGCAACCCACTGTGTTGAAGACACAGTATCCAGAGATGGAGGCGAACCCGGAGAACTGAAACATCTAAGTACCCGGAGGAATAGAAAACAAAAGTGATTCTCCTAGTAGCGGCGAGCGAACGGGGATTAGCCCAAACCATTGTTGTTTAGGCAATGATGGGGTAATAGGACTGCGTTGTGAGGATTAAAGACGAAATGGAAGCAACTGGAAAGTTGCATCAAAGAGGGTGATAATCCCGTACATGTAAGTGTTTAATCAACTAGCAGTATCCTGAGTAGGACGGGACACGAGAAATCCTGTCTGAATTAGCCGGGACCATCCGGTAAGGCTAAATACTCCTGAGAGACCGATAGTGAACAAGTACCGTGAGGGAAAGGTGAAAAGCACCCCTGGCAGGGGAGTGAAAAAGTACCTGAAACCGTGCGCCTACAAGCAGTCGAAGCCCACAAGTTGGGTGACGGCGTGCCTTTTGCATAATGAGCCTACGAGTTATTCCTTACCGGCAAGGTTAAGTATTTCAAGATACGCAGCCGAAGCGAAAGCGAGTCTGAACAGGGCGAGAGAGTCGGTAGGGATAGACGCGAAACCAGGTGATCTACCCATGGTCAGGTTGAAGTCCCGGTAACACGGGATGGAGGACCGAACCAGTAAACGTTGAAAAGTTTTTGGATGAACTGTGGGTAGGGGTGAAAGGCCAATCAAACCTGGAAATAGCTCGTACTCCCCGAAATGCATTTAGGTGCAGCCTTATGAAAGTTTAGCACAGGTAGAGCTACTGATAGGACGCGAGGGTTTCATCGCCTATCAACTCCTGACAAACTCCGAATGGTGCTAAATGATTCATAGGAGTGAGGGCATGGGTGCTAAGGTCCGTGTCCGAGAGGGAAAGAACCCAGACCACCGTCTAAGGTCCCCAAATGTATGCTAAGTTGAAGAAAACGCGGTATGGTTGCACAGACAGCTAGGATGTTGGCTTGGAAGCAGCCACTCATTTAAAGAGTGCGTAACAGCTCACTAGTCGAGCGACCGTGCATGGATAATAATCGGGCATAAAGCATGCTACCGAAGACGTGGATTGATAATTTATTATCACTGGTAGGGGAGCATTCCAAGTCCGCTGAAGCAGTATTGTGAGATATTGTGGAGGGATTGGAAAAGCAAATGTAGGCATAAGTAACGATAATGAAGGTGAGAGACCTTCACGCCGAAAGACTAAGGATTCCTGATCAACGCTAATCGGATCAGGGTCAGTCGGGACCTAAGGATAACCCGAATGGGGAAGCCGATGGCAAGCAGGTCAACATTCCTGCACCCGCTATACAATAAAAGTGACGGGGTCACCAGGTGTCTGAGCGCTGACGGAATAGCGCCCTGAGCCTAGGCTACGGCCGAAGCGAAGACAAGTAATGACTTCCAAGAAAAGCGAGTATAGCGGCCCGTACCGTAAACGGACACACGTAGTTGGGTTGAGTATACTAAGGCGCTCGAGTGATCCGCGGCCAAGGAACTAGGCAAATTAGTCCTGTAACTTCGGGAGAAAGGACCCCCGGTATATATTTCGGTATATATTGGGGCGCAGAGAAATGGCCCAGGCGACTGTTTACCAAAAACACATGGCTTTGCTAAATCGTAAGATGATGTATAAGGCCTGACACCTGCCCGGTGCCGGAAGGTTAAGAGGAGATGTTAGTTTCGGCGAAGCATTGAATTGAAGCCCCGGTAAACGGCGGCCGTAACTATAACGGTCCTAAGGTAGCGAAATTCCTTGTCGGGTAAGTTCCGACCTGCACGAATGGTGTAACGATCTGGGCACTGTCTCAGCCGCGAGCTCGGTGAAATTGTAGTACCGGTGAAGATGCCGGTTACCCGCAACGGGACGGAAAGACCCCGTGAACCTTTACTGCAACTTAACATTGATTTTGGGTAAGTGATGTGTAGGATAGGTCGGAGACTTCGAAGCGGTATCGCCAGGTATCGTGGAGTCGCCCTTGAAATACGACCCTTTACTTGCTTGGAGTCTAATCTCACAGAGTGAGAGACATTGTTTGGTGGGTAGTTTGACTGGGGTGGTCGCCTCCAAAAGAGTAACGGAGGCTTCCAAAGGTTCCCTCAAGACGATTGGTAACCGTCTGAAGAGTATAATGGTACAAGGGAGCTTGACTGTGAGGCCTACAAGCCGAGCAGGTGCGAAAGCAGGGCATAGTGATCCGGTGGTTCCGAATGG
Source organism: Marinilabilia salmonicolor JCM 21150 (assembly GCF_000259075.1). Taxonomy (GTDB): domain Bacteria; phylum Bacteroidota; class Bacteroidia; order Bacteroidales; family Marinilabiliaceae; genus Marinilabilia; species Marinilabilia salmonicolor. The sequence continues at coordinate 636 of NZ_AJKI01000049.1, read as the reverse complement.
AAGGGCCATCGCTCAAAGGATAAAAGGTACTCCGGGGATAACAGGCTGATCGCCGCCAAGAGCTCATATCGACGCGGCGGTTTGGCACCTCGATGTCGGCTCGTCACATCCTGGGGCTGGAGAAGGTCCCAAGGGTTGGGCTGTTCGCCCATTAAAGTGGCACGCGAGCTGGGTTCAGAACGTCGTGAGACAGTTCGGTCCCTATCTGTTGTGGGCGTAGGAAATTTGAGAGACCCTGTCATTAGTACGAGAGGACCGTGATGGACAGACCACTGGTGCATCAGTTGTTCCGCCAGGAGCATCGCTGAGTAGCTAAGTCTGGAAGGGATAAGTGCTGAAAGCATCTAAGCACGAAGCCTGTCTCAAGATAAGATTTCCATATAAGGGGCGTTGCAGATTACGACGTTGATAGGCTGCAGGTGTAAATACGGTGACGTATGTAGCCGAGCAGTACTAATTACCCAAAACTTTTAAGTTGGGGAGTTAAATCTCCACATTGAAGCATTACTAAAGCAATGAGCAGTGAACAATGATCAATTATCAATGATAGATGATCAATAAATGTAAGTTCGCTTTTTGAATCTTTTCCAATATGTTAACGATATTGCCTCCAAATCCCCCTCCTTGGGAGGGGTT
>NZ_AJKI01000048.1 GCF_000259075.1 Marinilabilia salmonicolor JCM 21150 | reverse complement strand
TTTATCTTTGCACTCGCTTTTGAAAAAAACGGGACGCCAAAAGAGGCTGCCACGAAGAGATAGAGAGCGAAGAGGGGTTGGAAAAAGAGCAGTTAAGAAAAGTATTCGTACTGAATAATAACTGACCAGCGACTCAAAAAAAGATCTTTGAAACTATTAATGCAAAACCAAAAAACAAGGTAAAAGCGGATCCACAAGTCAATTTCAAGAATTTGGAGTCGGGATTTTTTGTTTGAGGATAGGTTCTTAAAAGAAATTTTATTTTAAAACTTTCCTACAACGAAGAGTTTGATCCTGGCTCAGGATGAACGCTAGCGACAGGCCTAACACATGCAAGTCGAGGGGTAACATTAGTAGCTTGCTACTAGATGACGACCGGCGCACGGGTGAGTAACGCGTATGCAACCTTCCTTTAACAGGAGAATAGCCCCCGGAAACGGGGATTAATGCTCCATTGTACTCTAAGTTCGCATGGATTAAGAGTTAAAGTTCCGACGGTTAAAGATGGGCATGCGTGACATTAGCCAGTTGGCGGGGTAACGGCCCACCAAAGCAACGATGTCTAGGGGTTCTGAGAGGAAGGTCCCCCACACTGGTACTGAGACACGGACCAGACTCCTACGGGAGGCAGCAGTGAGGAATATTGGTCAATGGACGCAAGTCTGAACCAGCCATGTCGCGTGCAGGATGACTGCCCTATGGGTTGTAAACTGCTTTTGTACGGGAAGAAATATAGCTACGAGTAGTTATTTGCCGGTACCGTACGAATAAGCATCGGCTAACTCCGTGCCAGCAGCCGCGGTAATACGGAGGATGCGAGCGTTATCCGGATTTATTGGGTTTAAAGGGTGCGTAGGCGGAATGGTAAGTCAGTGGTGAAATCCTGCAGCTCAACTGTAGTTGTGCCATTGATACTGTCATTCTTGAGTACAGATGAGGTAGGCGGAATGAGTAGTGTAGCGGTGAAATGCATAGATATTACTCAGAACACCAATTGCGAAGGCAGCTTACTAAACTGACACTGACGCTGAAGCACGAAAGCGTGGGTATCAAACAGGATTAGATACCCTGGTAGTCCACGCCGTAAACGATGATTACTGGTTGTTTGCGATACACAGCAAGCGACTGAGCGAAAGCATTAAGTAATCCACCTGGGGAGTACGTCGGCAACGATGAAACTCAAAGGAATTGACGGGGGCCCGCACAAGCGGTGGAACATGTGGTTTAATTCGATGATACGCGAGGAACCTTACCTGGGTTTAAATGGGAAGTGACAGGGGTAGAAATACCTTTTTCTTCGGACACTTTTCAAGGTGCTGCATGGTTGTCGTCAGCTCGTGCCGTGAGGTGTCGGGTTAAGTCCCATAACGAGCGCAACCCCTGTTGTTAGTTACCAGCACATAATGGTGGGGACTCTAACAAGACTGCCGGTGTAAACCGCGAGGAAGGTGGGGATGACGTCAAATCAGCACGGCCCTTACATCCAGGGCTACACACGTGTTACAATGGCAGGTACAAAGGGCAGCTACACAGCGATGTGATGCTAATCTCGAAAACCTGTCCCAGTTCGGATTGAAGTCTGCAACCCGACTTCATGAAGCTGGAATCGCTAGTAATCGCGCATCAGCCATGGCGCGGTGAATACGTTCCCGGGCCTTGTACACACCGCCCGTCAAGCCATGGAAGCCGGGAGTACCTGAAGTATGTAACCGCAAGGAGCGTCCTAGGGTAAAACTGGTGACTGGGGCTAAGTCGTAACAAGGTAGCCGTACCGGAAGGTGTGGCTGGAACACCTCCTTTCTGGAGAGAATGTATCCAACACCAGACAAAACGACTTTGACTTCCAAAGGAGTGAAGGAGACCGGAAAAGCTTTTATCTTATGGTTTTGCATTAATTTTTATATGATGGGGGATTAGCTCAGTTGGCTAGAGCGCCTGCCTTGCACGCAGGAGGTCATCGGTTCGACTCCGATATTCTCCACTGACTCATTTCAGAGTTAAACGTTCATTGACATATTGGAAAACATAAGACTCAAAAAGCAAAACGAGCACACTGCAAAAAA
>NZ_AJKI01000047.1 GCF_000259075.1 Marinilabilia salmonicolor JCM 21150 | reverse complement strand
CATCTACACAATTGTTCTTTTGGTGTTCTTTGGGCTTTACAATGATGTGCTTGCTCACCCGAACGGTATTTGCTCCCTCTTTGGTCTCAAATAATCTCATATGCGCCTTACAGAATATGCTAATCCTGTAATACCTGTCCGCCTGCCCCGTAACGAAGTGTACCGGGGGCAGTACAGACTTTTGCCGGGGTATTTGCTCATTAATCAATCGCAAATAATCTTCACTGCATACCTCACGGTAAACCAGCTTGCCACTTGCTAATACTTCAAGGCGTCACCCTCGCGCATAAGGGACTTACACCCTCTGGATAAAATCACCTCACACTTTATGGTTCCTTCAAAAAGATTTGTATTTTTAATCTTTCTCCAGAACTTCCAGTGTGGGTGCGCTGCTGCTCATGCAGGGCACACACAATATGTCATACGTAATGGCGGGGAAAGTGCTTAATATAAAGGTTTGTAGCTCGCATCAACACCATTTCGGTTTGATAGCGAAGTGCTCCAAAGTCCGCCACTACGCATACACTCAACGTTATTGCACACATTGAATGACACAAACCGATAACACATACAGCTTGAGAGAGAGAAAGGACTAAAACTCGGTGGATTTTTGAATCTAAAAGTATTAGATATTACAACCTTTGATAAAAATGGATTAGATAATTAAAGAATGATAAATGTAAAATATACACAAAAAATCCCATTGGATTATCTTGATAACAAAGACATTAAGTTTAATATTGATCAACTTGAAAATGAGTTGATAGATTTAAATTACGATGTGACAAAAAATAATGAAATTCTAAAATTTAAAAATAAAGAAATAATAAATACCCATTGGATTAAGAGAGACTTACCTTGGGGAACAGTACGCTTTAAAATGGATGAGAAAAATCTAATAATTGATTTCAATTCTAAAATTATTGGAGCATTTATAATAGGATTGATTGTAACGATAGTTGCAATTATTATTAATACTCTACCATTGATAATTATTGGATTTTTCCCATTTGGAGCTGAGTACATTTCTCGTAGATTGAGAATTAAAAAATTAATTTTTAAAACATATTCAAAGAAAGAGAGAAAATATTCAGATGATAATATAGTCAGAAAGATGCCTGCATATTTTCTTTATATAATTTTAGCAATAATATTTTATTTGATTAGTTTTATAACTAAATGATAATGAACAACGTGTGCTAACAAAGCTATATACGCCAGCCCTGGCATCCACAGCTTATTGAGGGTTTCGTTTTACCCTCAACCATGCTTTCAAGCTGATAAATCCACAGCTGGTCTGAAAGCCACGGGCCAGGCGCATATAGCCGGGATGTTGTTGCGACACGAAGTCGCTCTATATAATTGTTTTACAAGGCAATGGCCTTGATAAAACCTATTGTTCTTCCAATAGTATCCTACCGGGACAACGGATGTATGGTGCAGCCCCATGAAATTTAGTATTAGCATACTATTTCACAGGGTAAACCATTATCGGTTGAAGCTCCCGGGTAAAGTGTACCAATCGCAGGGATTTCGTATCCTAAGGAGAGGCAGGACCCCCCCAACACTTCGTAAAGGGGTAAACCGTGAGGCAGACTGTCTTCGGGATCTTAGACCGATTAAGGGCATGGATGCGCGGTTTGTAATGAGTCGGATAGTGGTTGAAACATCATCACGGGTCGAAAGCCCGCTGACCTTCAACTCACTTGGATTTTTACGCAATAAATTGGTTGATAACGAAAAAAAACGCGAATAAAATATGGTTTCTAACAGCTTGAAATTCGAGTCTCGTTTCTGAAAGATTCGCAAAGATTGATAACGGAATAAATTCGAGCGAAAATTGTTTAGGTTGATAAATAACCATGCACAACGAGCTGATTAGATGTAAGCCCTCGGCCTCCCACGTAATGTAAAAGTAAGAAATTTTCCCAGCCCGGGGGTACCGGCCTGGGAATTAGATTTTTCCAAGTTCTACTGGAATCTCTTAGAATTTGTTGGAATCAGTTGGAGCTTTCCGGAAAATTCTGGCAATCGTTGGATTTTTTCCAATTGTGTGGCAAAAGATCGGCCAGATCTAAATCGTAATTACGGTTGTACTGCGGAAGTTTGGCAAACACATCGGTAAGCCATTCTCTGGGATTAACATCACTGGCTTTGCAGCATCCCAGTAAAGAATACATGATGGCTGCATTCTCTGCAGCGTCATGGTTACCACAAAACAAATATCCTTTTCTTCCAATAGCCAGAGGCCTGATGGCATTTTCGGCCAGGTTATTATCTGGTAGGTATCGCCCATCAAGATGATAGCGGGACAACCGCATGAAAAGATTGTATGTATAAGTCAATGCTCTGCTCATTCTTCCGCCTGCAAGTGTTTTCGGATAATATCCTTCAATCCATTTTTCAAAAGCACGCATAATTGGATAGGCCAGACGTTTTCGAAGTTCCGCCCTTTGCTCA
>NZ_AJKI01000046.1 GCF_000259075.1 Marinilabilia salmonicolor JCM 21150 | reverse complement strand
CAAATTTTTAGACTGTTATTTTATTGATTTTCAATTATTTAACTGTTTTGTCATGTACTAAGATTTTTTTCATACTAAAAAGTTTATTACACAGGCTGCTGAAAAAGTCAACAGTCCATCTTTTTAATTAATTTTCAATCTTTGATGGCCGGGTAAAAATTTGAGACTGCTCCATTGCATCACCAACAACAGATTTTTGTAACATTATACTATCACAAAATTAATAGTTGGCCCTCTTTCTGGGACCCGGGCCCATTTGTTCAGCTTACCCCGGGTTTTCCACCCGCGGTTATTCAAATTGGCCCCTTTCAGGGACCGGGGGCCACTGTCATAAAACCATTATGCCCAAATTAACTTTCTACTTGTCCAAAACATCCTCATTAAATACATAGTCCTTAAACGGAATGCGGAAAAACAAACGGTAAAGCACCGGCACAAACAACAGGGTTATTAATGTGGCAAAGAACAGTCCGAAAATAATCGCCAGAGTAAGCGGCTCCCACAGCAGACCGCCACCAAACAACAGAGGCAACATACCCAGTGATGTGGTGAGAGTCGTTAGCAAAACAGGCCGGAACCGGTTATTGGCCGCCCGCAAAATGGCGTCTCTGCGGTCTACTTCCGGATTTTCATCTATCTCCACATCAATGCGGTCTATCAAAATGATGGCATTGTTCACCACAATACCCGCCAGAGCAATCACACCCAGAACGCCAAAGAAACTAACAAAAGAACCTCCGATGTACCATCCGGCCACGACACCAATCATTCCCAGCGGGATGGCCAGAACAATAATGGTCGATTTTCGGATGGAGTTAAACTGAAGAACCAACAATATCAGAATCAGGAAAAAAGCCAGCGGAAGATTTGCAAAAATAGCTCCCAGGTTTTCATTGGTGTCCTCATCTTCTCCGCCAAACTCATAATCGTAGCCGGAAGGCCAGTCGGCTTTTTGCTCATCCATCCACGGGCCGATGTCCTCAAAAATATCGGAAGCATTGTACCCCGGTTTAAGATAAGAGCCGGCGGTGATGGTTCGCTTCAGGTCTTTTCGCTTGACTTTAGCAAATTGCCACGCTACTGAAACATCCGCAACCTGGGTCAGTGAAACATTTTGACCTGTGACGGAAGAGTAGATGGTAAAAGTATTTAAGGATGAAACATCAAGCTCCTTAAAATCCGAACTCCTCAGGAAAATGGGAATCTCTTCATCGGCATCATAAAGTCCACCAATCTTCATTCCCGACAAGCCGGTATTAAGCGCAGAAGCTATCTCAATATTGGTCAGACCAGACCGACGTGCTCTTTCCTCATCAATTACCACAGCCAGTTTCTTTACTTTCGGCCCCCAATCATCAGTAATATTCTTTGTCCCCTCTGTTTCCACCAGTTTCTCCTTCACTTCTTCGGCAATCATCGCCAGCCGGTCGGGGTCACTCCCTGAGATACGCACCTCCACAGGAGTTCCTGATGCACCGGCACCTGTCAACCGGTTAACACGAATATCGGCATCAGGAATGTAATTGAAACAGAAGCTGTCAACTTTAGCAATAATATAATCGTTATCCACATCGCCGGTGGTATTCAGCAGCATGTGCGCATAGTTAGAATTGGCTTCATCTTTAAAGTATCCAAGGTCATAAGGCTCCGGTCCCTCCCCGATAAAAGCAGAAAAATCAAGAACTCCGGGAGCTCCCTCAGGATAATCGTCCGTAACCAATAGATTTTCAGAGATAAATTGCTCGATATCATCTGCAGCCTTTTCGGTATAGTCAATATGCGTGCCCGAAGGAAACTTGATGTCAACAGTAACCAGGTTCCGGTCGCTGTCGGGCACCAATTTAAATGGCAGCCACTGCATAGAGACCAGTGCAACAATAAATAAGAACACAATAAACCCTAAAAAGAGAAATGGCCTCTGCAGAACGTGATAAAGCACTCCGTTGTACCATCGGTTCAATTTCTCCATATAATTATCGATAACTCCAGGCTTCCGGTCGTCCGATGTTTTCTTGCTTTTTACGATGACCACCGCCAGCAAGGGAATAAAAGTAAAGGCCAGCAACCAGGAGCCAAGGATGGTAGAACTTACCACCCAAAAGAGGGGCGAAGAAATTTCTCCCATAGGCGTATTTGCCAACGCAAACGGAAGAAAAGCCGAAGCAGTAGTCAGGGAAGAAATCAGCAACGGAATAATCAGTACTTTCCCGGAATGAACGCTGGCTTCAAAGGTATTCATACCCTGTTTCATATTTACCAGTATCGATTCGGAAACCACAATTCCGTTATCAACCAACAGGCCCAGTGAAATAATCAATGCTGCCAGAGAAACTTTGTTGAGGCCTATGTCCATCAGATTAAGAAAAAAGAAAGTGCTGAGAATGACCATTGGCAATAAAGCCGCAACCAGAGAGCCGGTTCGGAACCCCAGAAAAAACAACATCACAGCCAAAACAATAACCACACTCTGCACCAGGTTTTTGAGAAAATCATTGACCTGACCCTTTACCACATGGTCCTGCGACGCCGACCGCACCACCTCAACCCCCAATGGAAGGCGGCTGTTGATGGCCGGAAGTGCGTTATCAATATCTTCACCCATGCGAACAATGTTGGCCCCATCCTTCAGGGAGACAAACAACGCGATGGCATTTTGTCCGTTAATCTTTACAATTTTCTCTGCCGGGGACACATAATCCTTGTAAATTCCGGTTGTAATATCTTTGAGATATGCCACCGAGCCTTTACCTGTCGGGATAAGCGTATTCCTCAGGTCATCGAGGTTCTCAAAACTGCCTGATGGTTCCAGCTCAATACGTTTTCGTCCCACATTAATCTCACCTCCCGGAGAAAGCACATTGGTAGCAGCAACGATGTTTCTGAGTTCGTTACCTCCCAATCCGTATTGTGCCAGTTGCTTATCGTCGAACTCAATGAAAATGCGCTCTTCCTGAATTCCACCATACTTGATTTTTGAAACATCCGACAATTGAAGAAGTTCTTCCCTTACATCTTTAGCATAATTCTCCAGTATGCGGTAAGGCACACCATCGCCGGTCACCCCGAGGATAACGCCAAACACCGTTCCGATATCATCATCCTTAACGATGGGCCCCATGATGGTTGATGGCAGAAACTTCCTAGTATCACCCACCTTGTTGCGCAAAGTAGTCCATACCGATTGCAGTTCCGCATCGCTAACTTTAACCAGCAACTCCACTGTAATGACGGACAACCCCGAGCGTGACTCGCTGGTAATGGTTTTCACTTCCGGGATTTCACGAATGGATTCTTCCAGCGGCTCAGTTACCAGAACTTCAACTTCATCAGGTGCCGCTCCCGGAAACTGAGTCACCACTGTGGACAGTCGGATGGTATAGGGCGGCATACTGTCCCGCTCCAACTGAAAATAGTTGGTAATCCCTATAATTGCCACAACAAGAATAACGATAATAGCTATTCTGCTGTTTTTTAATGTAAGCCTTGTTAAATTCATACTTCGAATTTTTGATATTTTTACTCCACCCCGTCCAACAACCTGACTTTTCTTCCTTCATACATAAACCGCAAACCCGCGGTTATCACCAGGTCACCTTTCGAAAGACCTTCACGAATCTGAACCCCTTCAGGCGTTAATTCACCGGATACAATTTGTTTTCTCTTAACCACAAACACATCCCCCTCGAACGGCGCAGCCACAAAAACATAATCTCCCTGCCGGTCATGATTTACAGCATCTTCAGGTATAATCATTGATTCAGCACTATTCCCTGCAGATGAATCCAGTAGAAAAGTAATCGTTGCCGTCATACCCGAATAAAGGTTCACTCCCGTTGTCTGCATTCCAATGACCACAGGATAAGCCGATGCACTTTGAGCCGTGGTTCCAATTTCGGTAATATGTCCTTTGAGACTCATATCCTTGTTTGAGATGAGAGAAACATTCGCCTCCATACCCGCTTTTAGCCGACCAACAATGTTTTCAGGGACGGTGGTTCTCACTTCAATATTATTCAGGGATGATAGCATCAGGGCAGGCTTCCCTGCACCAATCATTTCACTTTCGCTGATAAATACAGAGTTCACCACACCCGGGAAAGGTGCTTTCAGACAGGTATAATCCATCTGATTTTGCGCGGCTCTTACTTGTGCAACAGCAGATTTCTCCATTGCTTCAGCCGACTCAAGTTGAGTTTTCACCCGTTCATAATCTCTCAGTGAGATGTTATTTTTGATGTAAAGATTTTCCATTCTTTCAAATTCGGAACGGGCGTTGGCAAGTTGGGCCCTTGCATTATTCAGAGCCGAAAGAGCTTTTGCATACTGAACGTAATAATCAGTGGAATCCAGTCGAACCAGACAGTCACCGGCTCTTACGGTATCACCCATCTCCACATTCAAACGGTCAACGGTACCTCCCACTTTAAAACTAAGCCGGACCTCTTCGGCCGCCCGTGTCACCCCAGGAAAGGAAAGTCTGGTGGCATGAAACGAGTTACCAGCCTCATGATAAAAAACAGGCCGGATGGTTTCTTCCTGTTCTGCTTTACTGCCACAACCTGCAACCAGCAAGGCAAGAAATAATATGTATAAGATTCTCATATCTTTTTGTTTTAATTATTACACTTCAAACCGGAAATTGCTTTCCCGAATTGTCGGGATTTGCAAGGAAAGATTAGGTTCGGCGGATTCCTATCCGCCGAACCTGCCCAACGAATAACCTTTCTGAGGAATTCGACCATTGAGCATCCCTGCTTATCATAAACTAATTATGTCCAAAGCTTTTTGGGGGATAGTCACTCGCAACAAACAGGTTATTACTAAATTACAAGGGTCGGCCGTAAGTAAAATACCAGACCAGGCAAAAATCTCCAATCTTTCATTATAAAACCTTTGGGTTTATTTTTTATCGCAATCGTCATTCCCCTAATCCTTCAGATTTAAAAACTGAGCCAGCGACTCCACATATTCCTGATGACCTTCTGCATCCATCAGGAAAGAATAATCTCCCTGCATTTTTTCTGCATCCACATAAATCAGCAAATACCGGTATCGGGCATTGGCGGCAAGCGTTTTGGTTCGAACCATCATATTTTGGGCATCCACCAACTCAACTACTCCCACAGCCCCCTGAAAATAGGCATCCTGTACCATCCCAAAATTCTCTTCAGCTGCCCGGGCTGCATTTTCGGACAGTTCCAGGTCTTTGTACGATGCCTGCAACTGCTGCACCGTTGAGCGAATTCCAGTTTGCATGTTGGTTATTAACTCCTCTTTTTGCCACTCAATTTTTTCCTGTTCAAGCATCGTGCGCCTGAGCTCATTTTTTCGTTTAGCACCTTCAAAGAGCGGAAACCTCATGCTCACGCCCACATTCCAGGTTATATCGTCAGGCGGCTCAGGAACCGGAAGCTGGGGATTCCTGATGGTACCTTCTCTCACAAAGGCCTGGTCGGCACCAGCCCCCAAAGCGACCTCAGGTAAATACGATTTTCGCACATACAGCTTTCGTTTTCTTTCGGCAATATCCCCGGCTGTCCTGATTTTCATAAGTTCCGGAGAATTGAGATGCATCTGTTCAATCAGAAAATCTGCGTAACGCTCAGTAATGAGGGGGTCTTCAAAACATTGAGACATCAACTCCTGATGTTCTACAACCAGTTTCAGCAGGTCAACCGACTCCGGAACAGGCACCGGCTCGGACACAGGCCTGTTGAGCAGTTGATTGAGCCGGTACATGGCCGATTTGTAAGCAGCTTCAGCGTCATTATAGTCCATCCTGGCAAGATTCACTTCACTCTTCCATCGATTGACATCAGAAACACTTGCAGTACCTTCCCGCTTCCGCGATGCCGCTATTTCCAGGTTCTGAATATTGGAATTCAGGTTTTCATTGTGAATTCGTAGATTGTTCCTCCCGTAAAGCACATTCACATAAGCTTCTACAACATCGGCAACAATGCCCAGCATGGTCTCCCTGTTGCTCTGCTTGACATTCTCTGCCACCAGTTTTTGAATGGCAATATTGGCAAAGGCTTCTTCGGAATAAAGTACCTGCTTCAAAGAGGCAGAGCCGGTAACTGTAAATTCCCCTCTTTGTCCCATCGAAGCCTCCACCAGATTCTCACTCAACTGGACCGCAGAACCGGAAACATCCACAGATGGCAATACATTCGAACGCGCAATTTTAACATCCTGACGGGCCATCAGTAAATCGCTGTCGGTGATGCGTCCCTGCAGATTATTTTCCAGCGCAAGAGATATGGCTTCGTGCAACCCCAGCTCCTCACCGGGCATTTTATCCACATTCATCAGCACCGCATCCTTCAAGCCGTCCCATGCCGGAAACCGGTTTATTTGCCTTACGCTATGCATATTAACCACCAACCGGCGGGTCTCATCATTCGCAGTGACCGCTATTTGTAACAAATTAACTCCTTCAATCACCTGGACAATCCGCGTAGCCGTGGCCCTTGACATCTGCAGGAATGAAAACCGGGGAGTATAAGTGACAGTACCGCCAAGTTCCAGATAGTCGGTTCCTTTAATAGCAAGAGAAGGAATCCCATTAGAATTAAATCGGGAAAAATGCTTTTGAATATCATCCGTTGAAATACCTGTCATTGGCAGCACCACGACAGCCTCAATATTGTCGGGAAAAACAGCATCCGAAGATGCTCCCGGTTCCACAGGGACAAAAGAAATTTCCATAGCATTGTCGGCAGTCTCTATCAGGGAACGGATGTAATCCAATTCGTCGTGCAATTTCCCCGGCATTACAACAGAAACGTTAGTTGCATTAAACAAATCCGAGAATGCATGCAAGTCCTTTCCAATATCCACCGGAGATTCAACATAGGAGAAATTCTGCACACCTGAAGTCTGCCCCGAGGTAACAGGTAAACGCTGTAAACCAGCATCAAGAACAGTCGCGGCAATTACAGGTTTTGGAAAATCAGACATTTCTGCAGCCACATCAGACGAAAGAAGGCCAACAGTCACAATCAGGTCAACATCCGGGTTGTTCATAAATTCAAGCAGATACTCTCCGGACTTCTCCTTCTTCCAATCCGCTCCTTTCTCATAAAAAACCACATTGTTTCTCCCTTTTGTCAAGGCTTCTACTTCAGCTTTTATTTGTTTAGTCAAAAGCTGCAATTCTCCTTCGGAAGCATCTTTAACAACTCCTACCCCAAAATTCTGCCCGATAATGGGAAGAGAACCTGCCCAACAAAGAATGACAATTATTAATAATTTGAATTTTGACATTATTTCTGATTTAAAATTGGTTTGTTAATGCTAACTAACCCTTAAGCTAAAAAAATATCGGGGAATCAGGAGTTAATATCCAGGACGCCCCGAAATATTTAACCTTATAACAACTTAGTCTGCTGAGTTGGCTTTGGCGCTTTCACCACCAGAATACGAGCTGGTTTGTCGGAAGTATTGGACAAATAATGCACAATATCCTTAGGACTCTCAATCACCCAGTCGACCTGTACCATCTCTTTCTCTTCGCCAATATGCACGTTGGGTGTACCCTCCAGAATGTAAAAGAAAACATCCACCGGAGTAATGTGTGGCTTTAAAGTCTCACCCGGTTCCAGACGAATATGCACTGCCTGCGCAGTTTCATCATCGTAAACAGGACGTGTATCCACCTTATGCGGGGTCTCTTTTATGGGTGCTTCGCTTACTTTTGTAATTTTCATAATGAAATCATTTTTATTATTGTTTGTATCAACTGGTCTCCTTCCTTACGCAAATCGAACCGGCAATCCTGCATTTTCCACTTGCGGGCGAGCAACCTGACAGGACCGAAAAACATCATCACCAGCGTTTCAACCGGAGTATCTTTCAATTCCTCCTTTAACGCAATTTCCGAAATAATGGCGCTAAGCTCTTTTTCATTTATTTGCTGTATTTCCATCACTTTTTGGCTGAGTGCGGGCTCGTTTCTGAATATTTCTTCGGCAAAAATGACTGAAATCAACGTAGGGTTATCAGCAAACACATTGAAAATCATTTTAAAGAACTGCTCTATCCTCTCCTGTGCGGGAAGTTGGACAGCAGACTTCTCCTCGTGATAAATACTAACCCGCTGTCGAAAACCATCCAGGATGGTTGCCAATATCTCCACCTTACTGACGAAATGACGATAGATGGCAGGCTCGGAAATCCCTATCTCCTTCGAGAGGTTCTTAATGGTAAATCCCTGAATTCCCAGCCGGTCTATCAACCCAATGGAAGCACTGATTATTTGTTCCTGACGTTCTGAAAGCATTTTTTTAATTTAGTTTGTTAGTATTCACTCACAAAGTAAATACATTTTTTCTGAGAGTGCAAGTTTTTTATTAAAAAAGTTGCAAAATGTCCAATAGCGTAAAAAAATTATCTTTGTGAAACCGACAATCAAAAGCAATACAAACCATGAGAATTCTCCATACATCAGATTGGCATCTGGGCAAGCGACTCGAAAGTTTCTCCAGGCTGGAGGAACAAAAAGAGGTGCTGGATGAAATCTGCGCCATTGCCGATGAAGAAAACGCTGAAGTCATAGTGGTAGCCGGTGACCTGTTCGATACTTTTAACCCCTCAACCGAGGCGGTGGACTTGTTCTACAAATCTTTAAAAAGATTGACAAACAACGGACAGCGACCGGTTATCGCAATAGCTGGAAACCACGACTCGCCAGACCGCATTGAGGCGCCCGACCCACTGGCAAGAGAATGCGGAATTATCTTCGTCGGTTTTCCCAATTCTGAGGTTCAGGCATTCAGTCTGGAATCCGGTCTGAAAATTACAAAAAGCGCGGTCGGTTTCATGGAAATCATGCTGCCGGACAATCCTGTGCCCCTTAGAGTCATCACCACGCCCTACGCCAATGAATTACGATTAAAAACCTTCCTCAACCCCGACAAAAAAGAGGAAGCCCTGCGAACAATATTGAAGGATTCCTGGCAAAAAACGGCGAATGACTTTTGCGACAATAAAGGAATCAATCTTTTAATGACGCACCTTTTTATGATGAAGGAAGGCTCGGAGATACAGGAAGAACCTGAGGATGAAAAACCCATTCTTTATGTGGGTGGAGCTCAGCCTGTCTTCACTTCAGACATCCCCGAAAACATTCAGTATGTGGCATTGGGACATTTGCACCGGTATCAGAATATTGGTGTGGCCCGCTGTCCGGTGATTTATGCCGGAAGTCCCCTCTCCTACAGTTTCGCCGAAGCCAATCAGCAAAAATATGTGGCTATAATTGAAGCAGAGCCCGGAGAACCGGTTTCTGTAAATAAAATTCCCCTCGTAAGCGGGCGGCGACTATTGCGCAAGCGTTTTGAGGAGATTGATGCAGCCGTGAAATGGCTTTCAGAAAACCCCAACACATTTGTGGAACTGACCATCGTATCGGATACCTATCTGAAAACCGAAGACCGCAAACGACTGTACAATGTTCATGACGGCATTGTAACCATCATTCCCGAAGTAAAAAACACGGTCACATCTCCCCTTGAGCAAGAGCCCGACATAGACCTGGACAAAAGCATGAACGATTTGTTTGAGGATTTTTTCTTCCATGAAAAAGGGCAGAAACCAAATGAAAAAATTAAGGAGTTGTTTAAGGAGATTATCGGGGCCCCCTAAATCCCCCCAAGGGGGACTTGAAATTTTGAGTTGTGGGTTTTGAGTTTCAAGCGCTTGCTCCATGCTCCATGCCCCTTGCCTCATACCCTCCAACCCTTTCACCATTCCACCCTTTTACCTTTTAAACCATAATCACCATGATACCAAAAAGACTGACCCTTCAAGGCATCTATTCTTATCAGAAGGAACAAACCATCGACTTCAGCACCCTTACAGAGGCCGGTTTATTTGGCATTTTCGGGAGTGTGGGAAGCGGAAAGTCCACCATTCTCGAGGCGGTTTCATTTGCTTTGTTTGGCCAGTCGGAGCGACTCCATGCTCGCGACAACCGCAATTACAATATGATGAACCTGAAATCGAACGAACTGAAAATCGATTTTGAGTTTACGTCAGGTGGAGAGACTTACCGTTTTATGGTTCATGGACGGCGCAACAGCAAGAAATTTGAGGATGTGAAAAAGCTGGACCGAACGGCTTATCATTTAAAAAACGGAGAGTGGGAAAGCATTCCGGCAGATTCTGCAGAAAAGATAACTGGCCTTAATTACAACAACTTTCATCGCACCATCATCATTCCTCAGGGTAAATTTCAGGAGTTTTTGCAGCTGAGTTCAAAAGACAGAACCGATATGCTGCGCGAGCTGTTCAACCTGAATAAATTTGAACTTTTCGGGAGGGTGGCAGAGATGCAACGCAACAATGAATTGCACCTGGTGGAACTTACCACCCGGCTGGAAAGCATTGGAGTAATTGACCCTGAGGAAATTAAAGGATTGGAGGCCAAACTCAAGACAACCAGTGAAAAACTTAAACAAGCCAATGAAACTGTAGCCACCCTCCAAAAGCAAATCAAAGCAGAAGAGGGAGTCCGGGAAATACAACTCAAACTCAAAGAAACCAAAACCCGCCAGACCATCCTTCTGAAAGAGAAAGAAAAAATCGACCAACTGGAAAAAGAACTGAAAGAATTCGAAACCTTTTCGCGCATTTTTCGCGCTCCTCTGGAAAGAGCCGACCAGTTAACCAAAGACCGAAACAAAACTGAAAAAGAACAAAACTCCGAAAAAGAGGAATTACAAAAACTCCGGGAAAATCTGAAAAAGCTGAATGAGACTTTTGAAAAAACACGCCATCAATGGTCGAACCGCGACAAATGGCTCCGGGAAGCCGAGGAATTCGAAAAAATGAGCACTTTAAGGCAACTGGAAGAGACGATAAAAAAAGAACAGGAGCGACGGGAGAAAGGCACCGCTATGGTGGAGGAAAATCTTGTTGTGGTAGAACAGTTGAAAGAGAGTCTGAAAAACAACAAAAAAATCCTGATTGAAAAGAAAAAACAGCTGCCTGACCTTAAAATACTGTCGGATATCCGGGACTGGTTTTCGCAACTAAAACAGCTCAACAAAAGACAGCAAGAAACTAAAAACCAGCTCAATGAGGCTTCAAAAGCCGAAAAAGATTTAGCTGCTCAAGTTATAAAAATCACCGAAACCCGAAACATTACTTCAGAAAAACCAGTCGCCGACCTCATCAAAGCTTTACAGGATTCTTTTTCAACAGAAAAAAAACAACTGGAAGAAAACAAAAAACAACTTGAAGCTGACTGGCACAGTGTACAGGTACAGCAACAACTGCAAAAATATGCACACGAACTGACAGATGGAAAACCTTGTCCGCTTTGTGGCTCAGAGCATCACCCCAATATTCTGAAAGCCGGCGACCTGTCAGAAAAGCTATCCATCGTCAGCGAAAAACGCCGTAAAAGTGAAGAACGTCACAAACAACTGACCGATACCGAAACCCAACTCCTGCGCTTATCAGACAAGTTGGAGACCATCTCCAAAGACCGTAAGAAATTTGCCGACAACCTGGAAATCCTGACTGAACAAATCAAACAACACCGCGAAAAATTTCAGTGGACGAGTTTCTCATTAGAAAAAGAAGAGCAAGTAACAGAAGCTTTCCAAAAGCATGAAGTCACCAGCAATGAAATCAAAAAACTGGAAAGTGAGCAGGAGAAAATTCTTTCGGAAACGGAAAAGGCAGAGAAAAACAAGGAAAGCTACCGCAAAGTGCTGGATGAAATTGAACGCTCTATCGTAGAAAAGAAAAGCCGCATCGAAACACTTTACAGCCAGTTCAATGAATTGAAACCGGAGAATTTAACTGCCCTCTCGAACGATGAACTAATACAAAAGGCAGCGACGCTCAGAAAACAAAACTCCGAAATTAATGAACGCTACCAACAGGAAGAAAAACAGGTAGCCGAAACCTCCAAAAAACTCGATACTCTGAGTGGCCGCATTGAAGCACGTGAAAAACAGCTCTCGGAAATTGAAAAGGAGTGGCAGACGATTGAAGACAAAATCAATTCCCTCCTTGAAGAAAACGGAAATCTGACTCGTGAGACCGTCGTAAAAGTTGTTTTCAGAAGCTTTGATACTGATGGCGTTCGCAACCAAATAGACAAACACAAACAGGAGTTGAGCAATATCACAACTTCCATTCGTCAGTACGAAACAGAACTTAATGGCCGCTCCTTTGATGAGAAGAAACATCTGGAACTAACCAATCAGCATCAGCAACTTAACAAAAAGATTGAAGAACTCAACCGCTCATGGGGAGAGGCCAATACCACGCTTAACCGAATGAAAAAAGGCCAGGAAAAAGCCAAAGAGATAAAAAAACAACATTCCAAAGTGCTGGAACGGGCCGAAGACCTGAAAATGATGAAAAACCTCTTTCAGGGAGGTCGTTTTGTCAAATACATTTCCACGGTTTTTCTGCAGGAACTGGTGCGGGCTGCCAACGACCGATTTTACCGGCTCACCCGGCAGCACCTCTCACTGGAACTGGCATCAGACAACTCGTTTCAGGTACGCGATTTCATGAACGAAGGTCACCTGCGAAGTGTCAAAACCCTTTCGGGCGGACAAACCTTCCAGGCTTCTCTGTCACTGGCTCTTTCACTGGCCGACAGCATTCAAAAACATACCTCCGCCAGCGGAAATTTCTTCTTTCTGGATGAAGGTTTTGGCACGCTGGACCGGGAATCGCTCAGCATTGTTTTTGACACCCTGAAATCATTGCGCCACGAGAACCGGATTGTGGGAGTTATTTCACATGTGGAAGAGATGAACCAGGAAATAGGCACTTTTCTGAAGATTGATAATGATGACGAGAAGGGTAGTCTGGTAAAGGCGAGTTGGGAACTATAAATGTCTCTCCATAAAGTACCATTTACTGCGTTATGCCATTCCCGGAAACCCCTCATTTACTCAGGTAAGCTCCGCATTTCCGGGAATGGCAAGCCGCCGAAAAATATCGGGGCAGGCTTTGCAACTGGCACTTTCTTGACAAACACATGATCAAAAACAAATTTTGCTTAGTTTATGGACAGGCATTAATTATCTTCCCCAAACACCTGGTGTTTCCCCGAACTCTTCTTTAAAGCATTTTCGAAAATGGGAAACACTCTGAAAACCTACCCGTTCAGCCACCAGAGAAACGGGAATGTCCTCCTGCTGCAAATAACCTGCCGCCTTATGTAACCGGATTTTTCGAAGATAATCGGCCGCTGAAACCCCTGTTAATGCTTTAAATTTGCGGTAAAAAGTGGAGCGGCTCATATTCATCTCAAAACTGAGTATTTCCACACCAAAATCGGCTTCAGCATACCGGTTTTCGATAATCTTGTTGACCGATTCAATAAATGACTGGTCTCTTTTGGCAAGAACTTCTCCGGGAATGATTTTTTGAGACAGGTTTTCAAAATGCCGCTTCAACTTTTCGCGGTTTTCGAGTAATGCTTTCAACCGGGCCAACAATATCCGGCTGTTGAAGGGTTTTTCGATGTAATCATCCACGCCCAATTCAAATCCTTCAATATGCGTTTCGGCATCTGTACGCGCCGTCAACAAAATAAAAGGAATGTGGGAAGTCCGGATGTCTGCCTTTACTTTGCGACAAAATTCTATTCCATCCATTACGGGCATCATTACATCAGAAATAATCAAATCCGGCGTAAAATCGTTCATTATCTCAAAGGCTTCCCGCCCATTCTCAGCAACCTTTACATTAAACCAGATATTCAACAAGCCTCTCAGAAACTCAGAAAGCTCATTATTGTCCTCCACTACCAAAATATTCTGGCCCCCAAACTTTGAAAACCCGTTATTATCTGAAACAGAAACAGCATTTTCTTCCCGGAATACCGGTTCTTCATTAACGTTTTTAAAATCATGTTCTGAAAAGTGTTCTCTACCTTTCAAAAAGGTCAAAATAAACTCAGAACCTTTCTCCACCACACTTTCAACATGAATAGTTCCTTGCTGAATTTCGGTGAGTCCTTTCACAATTGTCAGACCGATTCCATGGCCTGATGCGTGTTCCTGCCCCTTTTCAGAACGGAAAAAACGATCAAAAGCATTCGACACCTCTTCTTCTGACATTCCCATGCCCTGATCCTGAACAACCAAAGAAAACCGGTCGGCATTCTCTGCCACACTCACCAGAATCGATCTGCCACCCGGCGTATATTTCAAAGCATTGGCAAGCAAATTGTAGAGAATCTTCTCTGTTTTATCGATATCCAACCAAACCTCCAGTAAATCCACGGAACTGTAGAAACCAAGATCAACCCCTTTTTTAGATGCCAAAACCTGGAACGAGTCCACGACCCCGGCGGCAAAAGCCACAATATCAAACCGGGAGATGGAAATCGCCAATTCGCCTTGATCCAGCTTCCGAAGATCTATCAGCTGATTAATTAAATTGAGGAGGCGAAGCGCATTATTGCGAATAGTTTTTACTGCTTTACTTCTCGCATTGCCAAAGCTATCCAGATGAGCAAGAATCAAGGTCAGAGGTGTGCGGAAATCATGAGAAATATTGGTAAAGAACCGGAGTTTTGACTGATCTGCCTCATGGAGTTTTTCCGAAATTTCCACAATTTGCCTGTTGCGGTCTCTTAATTCACGTGTTTGCTCCTCCACTCGTTTTTTCAGTAAAATATTGCGCTTACGAATTTGTCGCAATCGTATTTGGTAACCTGCAAAAACAAAGGCGAGCAGAAGCAGCACCAATAACGATTTAAACCATCCCGTTTGCCAAAACGGAGGAATAATTTCAATATCCAAACACGTTACCGGTCCATAATCGGCATGACTAAATGCGGCCTGAACTTCAAAAGTATAATCACCCGGAGGAACGGCCGCATATCGGGCTTGCCGGTTGGTTGCCTCAGAAACGGTCCATTCATCCTGCAGTCCGGCCAACCGGTAGCGATATACATTTTGATTGGGCACGTCAAATGGATAGGCATTAAAATGTATGGCAAATGAATTCTCATCATACCGAAGCTTCATTCCGGAGGTTTCCCCCAGAGGTTTATTCAACAAGATCCTTCTGTTCACTGTATCTCCGGGCATAATTAGCCGGTTGTACAACATAAAGCTCTCCAAAGTAGCCCTGACCCTGACACGAAGCGGAACAATATCATCAGGGTGAAACCCAACAACTCCGGTATAGCCACCATAGTAGATTTGGCCGGAATCATTCACAAAATGGGCATCATCCATGAAAAAATCATTGGACAAATAAGTTTTAAAGGCCCCGGAAACAGGATTAAACCTGCTAATTCCCCTATTGGTACTCATCCAAATAATTCCTGAAGAGTCAATGTTAAGACTGTAGATAATATTATTGCTTAATCCATCCTGCTCAAAATACTTTTTTTCTACTTGTCCTTTTGTCCGACTGAGGAGGTTTAGACCTGAATTGGTACCAATCCACAAACTGTCACCGTCAACCGCCATACAATACACTTTGTTATCCGACAGCTTATGCGATTCTTTCTGAACCTTCTTAAATCGTTTGTTCCACTGGTCAACCTGGAAAAGTCCGTTCTCATCCTTTGCCACCCAATAGTGGCCATTCTCATCCCTTACAATATCTCTGAGACTTCCCGACAGATACCCTTCATTCTCGTTAAGGTTGATACCCCTGTCCAGAGCCATCGATTCCAGATTTATCCACCCGATATTCCAGGAAGAAGTCACCATCAAAGTGCCCCTGTCCCATTCCTTGATCACATAACTCTGATGCGGCCACTTCCAGTTGAAACGCAAATCAACCGCCTCGATGCGTTGTGCTTTTTCATTGTAAACACACAACTCGCCCAATTCTCCAATCCAAACATTGCCTTGGGAGTCCTCAAATATGGATCGCACATTGTGTATAGGACTGGTTTCCCCATCCTTGGTATGATAGTGACTAAAATATTTCTGATGTCCGTCGGGAAAAATGATTCCCACGCCATTCCTGTCAAACCCCAGCCATAATTCACCGTTTTCCCTACGACAAATAGCCCTGACAGGATCGGCATCAGGTCTGCTTAATGGGGCATTCCAGTTGTAATGCATAAACTGGTTTTTCTCATAGTTGAAATGGTTAATCCCGTTTTTCTGAGTTCCAATCCATAGATTCCCCAGCCTGTCGAATTGAAGATGAGTTACATTATAACCTTTAAATGTATTTTCATTTTCAGCAGCATAAGAAAACCTTTCCGAACTCCATTTGCCACCTTTCTTTTGAATGCGAACCAACAAATTAAATCCCCCAATCCAAAAATCTTCATTAAAAGCTGCGAAACTGGTAAATGTTGAAGGATCTACATCAGAAAGGCCGGCTTCAGGGAAACTAAAAACGCGTTCTCCTATATCTGTTTCGTCCTCCAAATAATATACCCCATCCCCTGAAACGGCCAACCAATGGCCCTCTCTCTTTTCCAAAAAGTAGCAGGGAAATGAAGAAACTATTTCAGGATTCCTCCTGAGCGACTGTTCAGCACCACCAATAACCCATTGCTGAATGCCAAAGTCACCATAAATCAGGAGTGTATCCCCATTCTGATTAATTCCGCTTACATAGCCGGGTGCTCCAAACGTATTACATTGATCTGAATGAATATTTATAACACCTGTCCTGTCTCCCTGGCTAAACCAAACCAAAGAATCATTGAATTGCCAAATATTATCCTCCGGAAAAATCCCCACATCCTCAAAAATTTTCTGACTAAATCTTCGAAACTTCTTTGACGATGCCAGATACTGATTCAAATCTCCTTCCCGCGTGGTTACCCAGACATCTCCATCCATTCCCTTACCCATCGAGACAATATGATTCCCTGAAATTTCTCCATCCTGATCAGCCCCTGGTTTAAAGATCTCAAAGTTATATCCGTCATATTTATTCAGTCCATCAAGTGTCCCTGCCCAAATATTTCCTTTGTCATCGATAACAAGACCATTAATGTTATTCTGAGATAACCCGGTAGAAATATCAAAATGGTCGAACCTTGGTGTTTGAGCAAAAACCAGTTCCGACAAAAAAGACAGCAACACTATTACAAAGAAAAGTTTCATTATTCACCTGATCATCTGATACATGAATCAATCCCATCCTGTTTTGACACAAAATCGTCCCCTCCCCGGGATTAACAATACTTAAATTGCCTTCACAAAATAAAACTAAAAAGAAGAACTATGAAAAAATGTCTTTCTCTTTTATCTGTAATTCTTTTCATGTCAGTCATCGGCGCAAATGCCCAAAGCGACTGGAAAGAACTTTTTAACGGAAAAAACCTCCGGGGCTGGGAAGTACTGAACGGGCATGCCCCTTACGATGTGGAAGATGGAATGATTGTTGGAACATCGGTTACTAAATCTCCCAATACATTCCTTACCACCAAAAAAGAGTACGCCAATTTCATTCTGGAATACGACATGAAAATGGATGAGGGATTGAATTCGGGCGTTCAAATTCGAAGCCATAGCAACAAAGATTATAACAACGGACGCGTACACGGCCCTCAGGTGGAATGTGAAGATTCGAAACGTGCATGGGCCGGCGGTATCTATGACGAAGCCCGGAAAGGGTGGCGCTACCCGTTGGATTACAACCCCGAAGCCAAAGATGCTTTTAAAAAAGGTGAATGGAACACCTTTAAAGTGGTTGCTTTCGATCATCATATTATGACCTGGGTTAATGGCGTACCTGCCTCCAACCTTGTTGAAGAGGATATTGAAACCGGTTTCATAGCACTGCAGGTACATAGTATCGGTAATAACAAGGCGCTGGAAGGCAAAAAAATAAGATGGAAAAACATCCGACTTAAAGAAATAACCGAAAGAGACTTTGAGGAATACAAAAAAATGGAAGCTCCGGAAGTAAGCTATCTGAAAAATCAGCTTACAGAACGCGAAAGAACCGATGGATGGGAATTATTGTGGGACGGAGAAACCACCAGGGGCTGGCGGGGCGCCAAACTGGATCATTTCCCAAAAGACGGTTGGAGCATCAATGATGGAATCCTGAAAGTTCACGCCTCAGGAGGCGATGAATCTGCAAATGGTGGAGACATTGTCACCCAAAAGCAATACGCAGATTTCATCCTGATTGTAGATTTCAGCATCACAAAAGGGGCCAACAGCGGCATCAAGTATTTTGTGGATACTGAGCTAAACAAAGGGGAAGGCTCTTCCATTGGTTGCGAATTCCAGATTCTTGATGACGAGCATCATCCCGACGCAAAACTGGGAGTGGAAGGAAACCGTACCATGGCTTCCCTGTATGATCTCATCAAAGCTAACGGCTATGAATACAATCCCCACTTACCCCGCGAGAAATATGTCAATGGTTATGACAAATGGAACCGGGCGATGATTGTGGTAAATGGTAAAAAAGTTCAGCATTTCCTTAACGGCATCAAAGTCGTGGAGTACGAACGTGACACCCCAATGTGGCGTGCGCTGGTAGCTTACAGTAAATATAGCAAGTGGCCTGACTTTGGTGAATATGAAAAAGGAAACATCCTGCTTCAGGATCATGGCAATGAGGTGGAGTTTAAGAATATTAAGATAAAAGAAATTAGTCAGTAGGATATAGTCGGTATTAAGTAGTCAGTAGTCAGTAGTTAGTAGTAAGTAGTTGAAATTGTAAGACACAACATACTAACTAGTGCCTGTCTATAAACTAAGCAAATTCTGTTTTTAGGGCTGTGTCTGTTCAGAAAGTGCCAGTTACAAGGCTTGCGAAGTCCGAAAATACGGAGTTTACTTTTCGTAAATGAGTACTTTTCGGACAAGCGTAACGCAGTAAATGGTACTTTATGGACAGACACTAACTAAGAATCCTTATGCAAACCTATTTTCATCATCCAATAAAACCAAAACCATGAAAAAGAATAAAAACTCAAGAAGAGAATTCATCAAAAAATCGGCTTTGGGTGCTGCAGGGCTCACGATAGCCGGAATGGGTATGAGCTCTAAAAGCTATGCCGGAATAATGGGAGCCAACGACCGGCTGAATGTGGCCATTATTGGCCTGGGTCGCCGGTTAGGAGCCTACATTCCCCCTATTGCCGACCCAAAAAGCAATGTCCGCTTACTGTATCTGTGCGACGTGATGCAAAGTCAGATGGACAATGCAGCCAAAAGATTTGGGGAAGTCCTTGATTACAGACCAACACTTGAAGAAGATTTCTTCAAAGTAATTGACGACAAAGATGTGGATGCCATATTTCTGGCCACCCCCGATCACTGGCACGCACCCGGAACCTGGCTTGCCAATGCTGCCGGGAAACATGTGTATGTGGAAAAACCCTGCAGTCACAACCCTTACGAAGGTGAATTACTTGTAAAGTCGCGCGACCGCTACGGGAAGGTCATACAAATGGGTAACCAACAGAGATCCTCAATCGAAACCATCGAAATCATCAAAGAAATCCACAATGGAGCTATTGGCAAACCTTACATGGCCAAAGCCTTTTACAGCAATGGGCGCGGAAGGGTCGTCAATCCCACCAAAGCAGCTCCTCCGGAAGGTCTGAACTGGGAATTGTGGCAGGGACCGGCACCCCGGAAAGCTTACGAGCACAACACCTGGGACTACAACTGGCACTGGTATGGATGGGATTATGGTACCGCCGAAACAGGCAACAATGCCGTACATGAACTGGATGTGGCACGCTGGGCTCTGCAAGTCAGCTTCCCCGAAGCAGTAATGGTCAACTCAGGCAAATATCACTGGCCGGATGATGGCTGGACGATGTATGACACCATGGATGCCACCTTTCGTTTTCCCGGAAATAAAATGATTCAATGGGATGGCAAGAGTCGAAACGCTCAGAAAACCTATGGCGCCGGACGTGGAACCATCATTTATGGTACTGAAGGTAGTGTGTGGGTTGACCGTGGAGGTTACAAGCTGTTTGACCGCAACGGCTCGCTAATCAGGGAGAAACAATCAGGCAGTAGTGAGGGTGGCACGCAACTGGGAGGCGGTGGCGATATGTCAACCCTGCATGCCCAAAATTTCTTTGAAGCCATCAGGGGCAAAGAAGATTTGCGTTCCCCAATTGATGAGGGAGCCACCAGTACGCTACTTGGACATTTGGCCAACATCTCTTCGCGTACCGGGGAGTCGCTGATATGCGACCCTAAAAACGGGCACATTACCAATAGTTACAAAGCGATGGAATTATGGGAAAGAACTTATGAAAAAGGCTGGGAACCAAAATTCTGATAACATACATCACAAAACTGCTTTTCTGATGAATACCCCGCTGGACATCGTCTTTTGGGGTATTAATCAGGAATTGGCTGATCAGGTGACTGAAAAAGTAGTCACCCAAATTATGGAATTACAAACCATTCTGGATCGATTCAATTCAGAAGCCGAAACTTTTAAGGTTAACAAAAATGCCTTTTCTAAAAGCATGGCTATCAGCCCGTTTCTCTTTAAAACCATCAGCAACGGCATGAAATATATTCAAAAGTCGGAGGGCTATTTCAATGTATTTGCCGGAAAAGTTTATGCCTCCTTAAAAGAAAAGAGTGCATTTTCAGAAAGTTCCCTTCCCATTCATCCTCCGGAAGATCTCATTAAAATAAATACGTCAAATAATACCATACAGTTTCTTCATCCTGCCGTATCCCTGGATTTCGGAGGGATAGGAAAAGGATTGGCATTGGATGAAACTTCGAAGATATTGGATGAATTTGGCATTAAAAATACATTTATCAGTTTTGGAGGCAGTTCCATTCTAACCCGCGGACATCATCCACATGGTAATCACTGGCCTTTTTCATTAAAGAATCAGGAAATTGAAGGAGAAATCTGGCCACTGAGAAATGATACCGTTTCTGTCAGCTGTGCCGGCCATGGGAGTGGAAAAACGCCACACATCCTGAATCCCAAAACGGGAGATTGTCCCCCCTCGTTTACCGCAGTCGTTCAGAGTGAAAGTGCCACTGAGGCGGAGGTTTTATCAACTGCCCTCATCGCAGCACCTGATGAAAAACATCAGGAAATAGCCAGCCATTTCAATGTGGAGAAATGGGCTGTTTTTCCAATTCATTAAAACACACAAAATCTATGCAGGATAAAATACAATCAAGAAGAGAATTCCTCAAAAAAATGGCACTCACAGGTTCGGTGGCAACGCTGGCTGCCTCGCCATGGCTCAGTGCTTTTGCGCAGTCATCTGCAGCCGGTAAAAATCCCTCAGACAGGGTAAGACTTGCTGTTATTGGCACAGGCAGCCGGGGTAAGCAGCTCCTGCGCCTCTTATTTGAAATAACCCAAAGCAGCAACCTGGAAATTGCAGCCCTTTGTGATGTTTATCAACCCCATCTGCAGGAAACGGACGAAATGTGCAAAGAACAAAACATGAATCCGGTTCTTTACAGCAATTACGAAGAATTGCTCAATAAAGAAGAAGTTGATGGCGTTATCATTGCCACACCGCTGCATCAACACGCTCATATTACCATCGATGCTATGAATGCAGGCATTCACGTGTTTTGCGAAAAATCCATGGCACGCACACTGGACACCACAAAAGCCATGTACGATGCCCATAAAGCAACCGGAAAGATCCTTCAAATCGGGCATCAACGCCTTTTCAACCCGGTTTATCTCGAGGGGATGCAACGCATACACAATGGAGATCTTGGCAAACTGGGACAAATCCGCGCCTATTGGCATCGAAACAACGACTGGCGACGTCCGGTGCCCAATAATTCAATAGAGATGGAACGTTTCATCAACTGGCGATTGTACAAGGAATACTCGGCAGGGTTGCTAACTGAGTTAATGTCGCACCAGATTCAGGTGGCCAACTGGGCACTTCAAAAGACTCCGGTATCAGTAACCGGAACGGGAAGCATCGTGTACTGGAAAGACGGCCGGGAAGTGAACGATAATGTGGCCCTCATATACTCTTACGATGATGGCACCCAGTTTGTTTACGACTCCATGACCAGCAACAAAAAATACGGTTTGGAGGAACAAATCATGGGACACAAAGGCACCATTGAATTTGAAACGAACCGTTACTACACTGAAACGCCCCCTCCTGCACCAGGCATACTTCAGTTGCTCAACGATATGGAATCAGGATTTTTTGGAAAAGTGATGATTGGGGATGCCAGTTGGGTACCCGAAACAGCTGTAAAATACAACGGGGAGCCCATCATAGAAAATACCGATTTTTATGACACTGCACTTCAATTGGAAGCCTTTGCAAAATACATCAGAGCAGGCAAAGCACCTGAAGCTCTAATCAGAGAGGGTTACAATGCCAGTATTTGGACGATGCTTGGCGAAATTGCCATTGAAACAGGAGAGAAACTAACACTTGCAGACAAATACAGGATATAGGTGAAAGAGATAGTGAGTAGTTTTTAGGCAGTAGTGATAGCTTTTAATCCCAACATGCCCAAAACACCAACGAAATCATATAAACAGAAGACTTTAAAGTGAATATAAATTTAATTAGATAAAACTAGTCCCGAATGTTCCGGACGAGTTCTCCCGAACATTCGGAAACCTTAATAAATAGATTTTATACGAATGAAACGAGCATGGCAAGGAAACCACAAAGGATCATGTATAATATTCTGACATGTGAGTTCCATCAAGCCAATAACTTAAACAAATTTTATACTGATGAAAAATATTATCATTACCCCACGAAAACTAAAAAGAGAGATTTTTATATGGCTTCTCTGCCTGGTCGCGGCCATCGGACTCAATGTCTATTCAATAATTTATTACAATACCAGCTGGAGCGAATTGTACACTCACCTGGGATACGTTGTAGTAATTAGCATTGTCATCTATTTGATCCTTTGGGTTTTTCGGGGATTGTTTTTACTGCTTCGTAAACTTAAGAAATAAGGACACCAATGTTTTTCAATTATTTTTTCACCGCCCTCGTAGCAAAAAAAGAAGGCAAATATTTGTCAATCTCTTTTTCACCATTCCAGTCATCTTCATAAAAATCAGTGATTAAAAATCCGGCATTGAGTTGTCCCCCGATTTCGTCCGTCAGGCTATGACCAAACTCCAAAGTTTCCTGGCTTTCAATCAGCTCATCCAGTTTTTCCTTGGGCAATGAATCCAAATCTGAATAGGGCTGAGAATAAATCAACTGAAATGGAACGGTTTCCTGATCCAACTGGAAAATAACGGGATTAATCAATCCTGTCATCAGAATTCCACCGGATTTCAAAACACGGGAACATTCCTGCCAGATTGGTTTTAAATTGTCCGCAAAGACTGCAGAGCAGGGATTGAAAATCAAATCGAAGGACTCATCGGCAAATACCGAAAGGTCTTTCATATCTCCCTGAACCGTTTTAATATTAAGATTGAATTCGTCACTGAGCTTTCGATCCTGATTTAATTGATTTTCGGAATTGTCGAAAATAGTGACTTCAGCCCCTAAAGCAGCCAGAATGGGCCCCTGTTGTCCGCCACCGGATGCAAGACCCAGAATTCTAAGGCCTTTCAAGTCGGGAAACCAGTCGTGAGGCACCGGCTTTGCCGGAGTCAAAACAATGTCCCAGTTTCCATTTCCGGCATTTTCAATTTCCTCTTTAGAAACAGGAATCGTCCATCGAACCTTGTTGGCGACATACTTGTCCCAAACGGTTTTATTATACTCGGTAATATTCATTGCATAGGTAGGTTTAACTTCATTTAACCCTAAATATGCACAATAAATATTAAAAATAACAAGTCCAACCATAAATTGAAATCAATTATGAGGCCGGACCATCAAAACCATGTGAACCCGGATTGAGCAATTAAACTAATGCCACTTGCCGTCCCAACATTTTTAACATTCTCGTGTGACCTGCAACCGCTTTAAAAAACGTTTTCTGAGAGTGATAGGGCAGATTATATTCAAAAGCAGTTTCTTTAACCAATTGCGACAGTTTTTTATAGTGAACATGGCTGATATTTGGGAACAAATGATGCTCAACCTGATAATTTAAGCCCCCTATCATCCAGGAAAGAACTTTGCTTTTGGGTGCAAAATCAGAGGTCGTCAACAGCTGATGAATGGCCCAGTTGTTTTCCAGTTTTCCTTCTTCTGATGGGATTGGATAAGCAGAACTTGGCACCACGTGAGCAGTTTGAAAAATGGTGGTTAGTATCAGGCCGCTGATATAATGCATAATAAAGAAGCCGCCAACAATCCAGTACCAGCCAACCGGCATTATCAAAATCGGTAATACCAGCAGAAAAAAGTAATAAATTGATTTGGCAACAATCAAATCTGTGAGATACCACTTGTATTTCTTATCAAAGGGGGCAACACCTTCATTTTTGTAATTCCTGATTCGCACAAAATCCTTCATGGTAACCCACGAAAGCGTCATCAAACCGTATAAAAACCAGGCATAAATATGTTGAAAGCGATGAACCTTAAAAAGCTTACGGTGTGGTGAAAACCTCAAAAATCCAACAGGAGCAATATCCTCGTCATGCCCCTCGATATTCGTAAAACCATGGTGCATCGTGTTGTGCTGATGCCTCCAGTTTGGTGGAAATCCCCCGAGAAGATACAGTGACTTTCCAAGCCATTTATTAACCGTTTGGTTCCTGGAAAACACACGATGATTGGCATCGTGCATCAACACCATTCCCAAACCGGCCATTCCGGCACCCATTGCCACCCAGCTCAGTATAATTCCCGGAATCGAAGTTATAACACCTGACAACATCAGCACATAAGGCAGAACATAGAGAACACCCATGAAAACCGACTGAAAAACAATGGTTTTATTACCATATTTCGAAAGGTTGTTTTCTTTAAAGTAAGCATCCACCCTCCCTCTCAAATCTTTGATGAAATCAGGATTTTTATCTAAGGGAAAAGTTATTATTTGATCTTTCATTCGTTTTAATTTTTGTAATTATCTGATAAAAAACTAATTAAAATTTCTAGAACGAATGGAACCCTTCGCTCTCGCATAATATTTTTTAATCATATTCTTTTGTGGTATTATGCTTAAATAATATCATGCTCGTTTCATAACAACTAAATTGATTATTGAACAAACATTGAATCTACTGAAAACCGTGAAACAAAAACCAAACGGCTTTATGGAAATTCCATTTTCTTACAAAGATACCCCCCACACAGAATGCTATGAAATGAAAGGGGTAAAGCAACCACGAATAATGGTAAAGAGGGCACTTATGGGATGGATATCAATAATAAAGGGCGAGTAGCACTCACCCCTAGACATCACACTACCTCTCTGACTTTCAGTAAATACTGACGCGAAACAGGCAATTTTTGATCGGTTCCCTTTAGAGATATCCAATAATTGTTGTAGTTTTTACGCAATTGATCAATGTAGTGAATGTTAACCAGGCAGGTCCGGTGACAGCGAATAAAGTTTGAATACGGAGATAGTAAAAGCTGGAGATTCTTCAAAGTATTCCGCAATAACTTCTTCTCAAAGTGTTCATCCTTTTTAAATACAATTTCCACATAATTATCTGCCGAAACAACGTAAATTATATTAGAAACAACTACTTTAATTGAATCTCTCCCTCCTTCAGATTCCAGGTCTATCATTCGGCTTAAAAGGTCCTCCTCGTACTTTTCAATCTGCTTCCGCTCCTTTTCTCTGGAAATGATTAAATCAGCATTGTGGGCTTTCAGGTTTTGAATGGTATCGTGCAAACTTATTGCAACCGGGGGAACCAATGAGATTACCAGAATTTTGAAAAAGGTAAAAAAAGACATATCCGCCATCCCTACATATCTCAAATAAAAAGTGACGGATATACTACTCAGAACCAACAGAATAAATCCACTGACATACGAAGAAAGAATCGATTCCTTTATAGGCGAACCGGAGCGGGCAAGAAAATGACTTAAAATCACATAAACCAGCATCATCAAAAGTAGGAAAATACCGGTCAGCCCCACCAAAAACACCAGACGCTTATTTAAATCGGTGAGAAATATCGAAAAAGGCTCAAAAAAAAGCATAAACATAAATATCCCGAAACAAATGCTTAGAAAAAGTCGAAGACGTTCTTTTGAACCTTCTATTAATTGAGAAAGTTGGCTGTTCATTATCTTAAAACACAATTATCCAACTAATGTTGTGGTTCACCCCGACAGATCATAAAATTTGGACATCACATAAATCTGGAATACTTATTAATTTCGGAAAGCCCTTAAAAACCGCCCTTTTTGCTTTTGGCCATCACCCCGGGCCGGAAAGCGGAGGGGACTACGCCCCGATTGTTTGTTTTTGCAAAGTGAAACCATCAAACAAAACGCACGAAAAATCCCGTTAAAATCAGCGTGCCACCTCATTATCAACCTTAGCCCTTCACCTCTTCCTTCGCTTTCACATGATTGACAATCAACCGCAGTTCATCCCATGAAACCTCATCTCCAAAGTGGTTCTTGACTTCAGTCAGCGACTCTGCCTTATTCCCGTCGAGCCAGTCAGCCACCCGATGCACTTTCTCAGCCGGAATGATCTGAAAAATATTGATTTCACCGCTTCGCACAAAATGTCCGATATGGGTAAAGATGGTTCCGGCGGTGAGTGATCGTTCCTGAGCTATAGCTTCGATGGTTTTCCCTTTCTTGAAAAGGTCAAAAGTTACCTGTTTGGTATCCACTTTTTCTTTTTTGGGTTTGGACGGAGGCATTTCAAAAGGATTCTCCTCCCTGTCCTCTCTTCCCAAATCATGTTCTTTGCAGTAATCCAGAACTATTTGGAGCACTTCGGGACCAAACTTTTCCAACTTCACTTTCCCGAAGCCATGAATCTTTTTCATTTCCTTCATCGACTGCGGCAAGGTGGCAGCAATATGCTTCATCGACTTAATCTGGAGCACCATATAAACCTCATGGTCAAGCTCTTCAGCTTTATCATCGCGCCACTGCTTCAGCCGGCTGTACAAATCTGGGTATTTCACGGACACATCTACCGCTTTGCGTGACCGGCCTGTCGATGGAACGGAACCTCCGTCAAGCACCCCTTGTGCGCGAGCCTTGAGATATTTCTTCACCTCAAATCCCTCTTTACACTGTTCATAAACCATAGATTTAATGCCAATCTCCAGTCCGAGCCGTTCAAAAGCCTGCTTCAGCGTTTTTCGCACAGCCTTATTGTCGGTCTCCAGATTGAGGTTCTCAAAAGGGGCCTTGAGACTTTCAGATGTCTTATCAGAAAACCAGTTACTCGCTTTTTGGATACGTTCCTGCAAAAAATCGTTGTTGTCGGTATCAGGATTTTCCTGCAACAAACGATTGATTTGTCCAAGAAACCTGTCTGCCACCGGCTTCATCGCACCTGTAAGCATAGTCTTCATATTCCCCAGTGATACGGGTAATTCATCTTGAACGGTTCCTTTATTTTCATATGCCACCCGAAGACAATAAGCCAACTGGCGTTCCAGAGTGCTCAGGTCAAACATTTCCTGCAACAACATAAAGCGATAATCCCGCTTGGCCTGCATCAGAGCATCGTCTCCAACAGGCTCCTCCTCCACCCTGCTGATAAATCCGGATACTTCTGCATCTGTTTTCAACGCAGAAACATTCAACGGACTCGTCAGCACCAGTCCCTCAAGCGATTTACAGCGACTCAGCGCCACATAAACCTGTCCGTGGGCAAAAGCAGCATTGGCATCAATGATGGCTTTCTCAAAAGTGAGTCCCTGACTTTTATGAATGGTAATGGCCCATGCTGTTTTCAGCGGATACTGGGTAAAGGTGCCTTCCACATCTTCCTGTATCTCCTTGGTTTCTTCATCAATCTTATAGCGGGTGTTGTCCCAACGCTCCGGCTTTACCTCTATCACATCTTCATCGCCGGGACATTTCACGAAAATTTTATCCCCGGCAATTGCAGTGATCTGACCAATTTTCCCGTTGTAGTAGGCTTTCTCAGCAGAAGAATCATTCTTCACAAACATCACCTGAGCCCCTTTCTTCAATATCAGGCTCGATTCTGTAGGGAAGTTACTATCAGGGAAATTTCCCTCCACGATTGCTTTAAAGGTGTGCGAATCTCCGGGAAGTTTGGACAACCGCGCATCATTAATTTTTCGTGCCTGATAATTATGTGT
This sequence comes from Marinilabilia salmonicolor JCM 21150, assembly GCF_000259075.1. Classification (GTDB taxonomy): domain Bacteria; phylum Bacteroidota; class Bacteroidia; order Bacteroidales; family Marinilabiliaceae; genus Marinilabilia; species Marinilabilia salmonicolor. Next base: position 48,207 of record NZ_AJKI01000046.1, on the reverse strand, counting down.
TGTCAGTGTGATGTACCCTTCTGCGTCGCCATTGACAATCTCGGGCCGATGACTTTGATTCAACAATTCCAATCCGGCGCGGTCAAGTTGGTTGTCGCGTATTTTATTGAGCACCCCGATAAACTGATCGTCCTGCTGACGAAAGATCTGTTTCAGTTCAATGCTTACATAATCGGTTTTCTGTAATGCCCTGCTTCCAAAGAAAAATGCAGAATCATAATAGGGACGTAATAAGCTCCACTCCTCATCTTTAATCACAGGTGCCAACTGCTGCAAATCACCAATCATCAGGAGTTGAACACCACCAAAAGGCAGGTTATTTCGTCTAAAACGACGCAACACCTCATCAATGCCGTCCAGAAGGTCGGAACGTACCATACTAACCTCATCAATAACCAGCAGATCGAGCGTCCGAATAATATCAATCTTTTGGCGACTGTAACGATGAACATTGCGGCCCTCCTGCCCATTTCCACCAGCAGCACCGGGAACAATAGGCCCAAAAGGCAATTGAAAAAATGAATGAATAGTTACCCCTCCGGCATTGATGGCAGCTACTCCTGTAGGTGCTACAACTACCATACGCTTGGGAAGTGTGGCTTTCAGATTATGCAGAAAAGTAGTTTTTCCGGTTCCGGCTTTTCCGGTAAGAAATACATTCTTTTTTGTCGATTCAACAAATTCGCGTGCCAGCTTAAGTTCAGGGTTGGTTTGAAAATCCATTTTATTCATATTTTGCCGTTCCAATCTTCAAAAATAGGACTAAAGAGGTGGAATTGCAAGTACAAGAGAAGCAGGTAACCCTTAATAAAATACAACCATCAGTTTATTTTAGTCAAAAATCTGTCTATTTTTGCAAAGATGGATTGCCCAAAAGGATGGTTCAATTCCCCTATTCCCAAATCAATTGAGTAATAATTCTGTTGATTTCAACAAAAAAAAATCTCCCGATGAAAAAACCGGTATTTTTAATACTCACAGGCCTTGTACTAATGACGGGCTGTTCCGAAAAAACAAAACAAGAAATGCAACCAACTTTTAAACCTGAAAACGTGAAGGTTGAAAACGGCATTATGACCCCCGAAGTACTTTGGTCAATGGGCCGTATCGGCAACTTAAGTGTTTCTCCTGACCACCAGAAAGTACTTTTTACGGTTACTTACCCAAATATCGGAAACAACAGTTTTAATACCGACCTTTTTGTGATGGATGCCGATGGAACCAACCGGCAGAGAATAGATACGCAGTTTAAAAACAACTGGTCGTTTTCGTTTTCTTTTGGAGGAAAAAAGAAAGCGGTAGAAGTAGAAAAAAAGGCCAAAAGAAATACAGTAAGTGCTGTCAACTGGCGACCCGATGGTCAAAAAATAACGTTCCTCTCCGAATACAATGGGGATCGCCAGCTTTATGAGATGAATCCAAATGGAAAAGAAGTGGTTCAGATTACGGATATCCCCGGAGGTATCAGCAATTACAAATACTCCCCCGACATGGAGCATCTGCTGTTCATTAAAAATATCAAGCTGGATGAAACCCCGGAGGATATCTATCCTGATCTCCCAAAAACCAATGCACGCATTGAAGACGACTTAATGTATCGCCACTGGGACAATTGGCATGACTACAAGTACAGCCATATATTCGTAGCCCCCTACCAGAAAGAAAGATTCATCATCGAGGCTACTGATATCATGGAAGATGAACGCTTTGATACCCCTTTGCAACCATTTGGTGGAATGGAGCAGATTATCTGGACGCCCGACGGTCAGAAAATTGCTTACACCTGTAAAAAACTGAGTGGAAAGAATTATGCCCTATCCACCAACTCCGATATATATCTCTACGATCTGGAGAACAAAACAACCATCAACCTGACGGAAGAAAACCCCGGCTATGACAAAAATCCGGTATTTTCGCCCGACGGACTGCGGATGGCCTGGGAGTCGATGCCTCGTGATGGTTATGAGGCTGACAAAAACCGACTGATGGTCAAAGATCTGGAAACCGGCCGGGTGATTGATTACACGGCCAATTTTGATCAGGACATCCATGCACCTGTATGGAACCTCATGGGGGATGCTCTCTTTTTTATCAGCAACCGTCATGCTACGGAGGATATATATCGCATCAATCTTCCGGGTGGCGACATCCATAAAATTACCGATGGAAAAAACAATTACACATCTGTAATTCCGGCTGGTGGACAACTAATTACGACCCGTATGAGTATGAGTGCCCCCACCGACATTTTTGCTGTGAACCCGGTGGATGGATCAGCTAAAAACATCTCCGCCATTAACCAGCCCATTCTGAACCAAATCAATATGGGTAAAGTTGAAAAACGATGGATAACCACTACCGATAATAAAGAAATGCTTACCTGGATTATCTATCCGCCTAATTTCGATCCGGAAAAGAAATACCCGACTCTGCTCTATTGCCAGGGAGGCCCGCAAAGCAGTGTGAGTCAGTTTTGGAGCTACCGATGGAATTTCCAGATGATGGCAGCCAACGACTACGTCGTTGTGGCCCCAAACAGACGGGGTCTTCCGGGGTTTGGTCGCGAATGGAACGAGCAAATCAGTGGCGATTATGGCGGACAAAATATGCAGGACTATTTCAGCGCCATCGACACTATGGCCAAAGAGCCTTATGTGGATGAGGAAAATCTGGGTGCCGTAGGTGCCAGTTATGGAGGGTATTCGGTCTATTGGCTTGCCGGCAACCATGACAAGCGATTCAGTGCTTTCATCTCGCATTGTGGGGTATTTAACCAGGAGATGATGTACACCACCACCGAGGAGATGTTCTTTGTCAACTGGGATCTGAAAAAACCTTACTGGGAAATGCCCGAAAAACATTACGACTTCTCCCCGCACCTCTTTGTGGAAAAATGGGACACGCCCTTGCTTGTCATTCATGGGGGCAAAGATTTCCGCATTCCCTACACTCAGGGAATGGCGGCTTTCAATGCTGCAAAACTCAGAGGTGTTCCGTCACGTTTCCTCTTCTTTCCCGAAGAGAGTCACTGGGTGCTCACTCCCCAAAACGGCATCCTCTGGCAAAGAGAATTTTTCGGATGGCTGGATAAGTGGCTTAAAAAATAGCTGGCGAGCTAATGAGTTAGTGAGTTGATGAGTTTTTTCCTCATCAATTCATCAGCTCTTTGGCTTGCATCCGGCGTCTGCGCCCCACTACAACCATAAATACAATAGAAACTGCTTTCAGCAGAAATCCGGCGTACATCAGCAAGGAGCCAATCAAAGCAGTTGATGGCTCCCCCTTCATAAAACCGCCGGTTCCCACCATGGCAATACCGGCAAAAAGCATCACCAGGTAACGTCCTCCTGCCAGAGAGCCATTAAGTAAACCCAGTGTGAGATATAATACTTTAAGTGAAATCCCGGCAATCAGCACATAGCTGTACCAATCCACACCAAAAATCCGCAATCCGACAGCTACAAAAACCAGGAATAACCCTGTAAAAAGAAAAATTTTATTGTTCATTCTTTACATTTTTCAATTAAAACTCATAAAGGCAACGGAGCACTTCATCCTCCGGCCCCCATCATTCAACAAACATAAAAGGAAGTTTATTGTTCTTTATGGTACATTGATAAAATAAAAAAAACATCCGAAGACTTTTCGCGTCAAAGTTAGAATAACAATTTTTATTTTACTCATTAAAACCATCCATGAACACAAAAAACATTCTCATCACCGGGGCCTCCTCTGGAATAGGACGCGAAACCGTTCGTTACTTCGTAGCACGCGGCTGGAAAGTTGCTGCCACCATGCGCAATCCCGAGAAAGCAGGTGACCTGGTTAATATTCCGGGCGTTGCTATTTATCCGCTGGATGTAACTCAACCCCACGGTGCAGAACAAACCATCCTAAAAGCATGGACGGACATGGACGGAATTGATGTGGTGGTTAACAATGCCGGCTACGGTGCACTGGGGATTCTGGAGGGAGCAGGCGATGAGCAAATCATCAGACAACTAGACACCAATGTATTGGGAACCCTCAGGGTTATCAGATATATTTTGCCTTTGATGCGGAAAAGAAAAAAGGGAACCATCATCAATATTTCATCCATAGCCGGAAAAATGGGGCTTCCTCTTTATTCGTTGTATCATGCCAGCAAATACGCAGTGGAAGGACTTACAGAAAGTCTATTTTATGAACTATATCCCTTCAACATTAAAGTTAAAATCATTGAGCCGGGCCCGGTAAAGACTCAATTCAACGGCCGATCCAAAGATGAAATACTACCTCCTGATGATCAAAAATATATAGCCATCTCGCAGAAGGTATCCCATTTCTACAACAAAACATTCAAATACGCGGCTCAACCCGAGGTTGTAGCCAAAGCCATATACCGGGCAGCCACTTCCAGAAGCAACAAACTCAGATACCCGGCAGGTTTTCAGGCAAAAATATTTTTATTGCTTTACCGGATTTTACCGGGAACATGGTTCCGGAAACTGACACGTGTACTTATCAATATTTGAGTAGTGTTTGTCTATAAAGTCCAACTTCTGCGTTGTTGCTCAAAATCTAAATACTCATCCCGATTGTGCTTTTTGTTGGTTTTTTGTTTAAAAAACCTTACAAAAGCTACTTCGGGACTGCGGTTTAGATTTTTCACACGCCTTGAATTTGAACTTTCTATCTCAAACACGTGAAAAACGCTTAGTTTATGGACAGACCCTAAGTATATTTGCATTTCCTGATTAAACTTTTTACATGCACAAGAGTCAATACTTTATGTTTTTTGTAATCGTACTCACAGTTCAGATACTCGTCAATCTTTATCTTACATGGCGGGGCTTCCAGGCCCTTGAAGCACATCCAAAGATAAGACCCTGGTTTATCGCATTCATGGTATTGGCCACTTTTAGCTACATCATTGGCCGAACGCTCGAAAAGAGTATGTACAACCCGCTTACCGTATCTCTGCACTGGCTGGGAGCGTTCTGGTTTGCTGTCATGCTTTACGCCACACTGCAGGTTTTGTTGATCGATATAGGCAGACTCATAAATCTGGCAATTCCGTTTATTCAAAAAATGGCCGGAACTGATTATACGCAATTCAAGTTTATCGTTGGAGCTTCAGTGGCGTCAATTACTTTCCTCGTTATCATGGCTGGTCACATTAATGCCTGGCACCCGAGGACAGCAGAGCTTAACATTGAAATCCCCAAAACGGCCAATGGATTAAAAGAGTTGCGCATTGCTGCCGTCAGTGATGTGCATCTGGGGACCATCATCGGCCCCCGAAAAACCGGAAAACTGGTCAACAAGCTCAATGCACTCAATCCGGACATCATATTAATGGCCGGAGATGTATTGGATGAAGATGTAGGCCCCGTTATTCGTCAGAACCTGGGTGATTCTCTACGAAAACTCAAAGCACCAATGGGCATTTATGCTTCCACTGGAAACCATGAATATATCGGTGGTGGAGAACCATCAATAAATTATCTTGAAGAACATGGTATAAAAGTACTTCGCGACTCTTCAGTGCTTATCGGGGATGCGTTTTATGTGATTGGCCGTGAAGACCTCCATGCCAATTTCAGCAAAGGCCAGAAAAGAAAGGGAGTGGAAGAACTTCTTCAGAATATCGATACCAACCTACCGGTAATTATGCTGGATCACCAGCCATATCATCTGGATTCTGTTGCAGGAAATGGCATTGACCTTCAGCTGTCAGGGCATACTCATCACGGACAATTATGGCCATTCGGATATATTACCAATAAAATTTATGAGGTAAGCCGTGGTTACAAACAAAAAGGTGACACCCATTTCTGGGTGAGCACCGGTTTTGGTACCTGGGGGCCACCGGTTAGAACCGGCAACAGACCCGAGGTGATTTTAATTAATTTAAAATTCCAGAATTATACCAATAGTCGGAAGAACGGTTCCTGAAGTGGTAATTAACTCCTTCAGGTCGTACTCCTGATTCTCTGCCGGTACAGATGGGTTGGCCACCACAGGTTCTCCATCGTCTCCAAGACGCTGAACCAACCGGGGAGGATTTTCATTCTGTTTGTTATAAACATTTTGTATATCCAGATACAATCCCAGAGAAAACTTTGGAAACATCCATGACTTATCCACCCGGAGATCAAGTTGATGAAAAGAGGGTAAACGCTTTTCATTAAAACGATCATAATCCGGGTATTCTCGTCCACGCACATTCCATGCCTGAACATCTCTGGATTTCTCCAGATCGTAAGGAGTGTATGGCAAACCTCCTGCAAATCGCCACTTTAGTCCAAAATCCCAATTCTTTTTAAATGATTTATTGAAGGTGAACGTCAGCAAATGCTCACTATCCCATGCTGAAGGCACATAATTTCCGTCAACATCGGTAAACTCGGCATGACTCCAGGTATAAGCCAAAATATAACTGTATCCTTTAGGCGATTTTTGTCTGACCAGTAACTCCAATCCGTAGGTACGTCCCTCGGAGGAACTGGTCACTTCCTCATCTCCAAAAGTCCCGTAATCCCCACCTTTACTGGCCATCGCTACGGAGTCCTGAACAGAGAAGGGATAATTGTCATAATCTTTCAAAAATCCCTCCAGCCCAATGCGGGTATAATTATTTGGCGTCCATTCAATACCGGCCACAATGTGATCAGCATGAATGTATTTTAAACCATTATTTTTATTCACCAATTGCCCGTCGTTATCACGATACCCCATCATAGTATAAGCCGGTAACTGAAAATAACGTCCCGAGTTAAAGGTAACGCTCACCCGGGGCATAAGATCATAGGATGCCGTAAGCCTCGGACTGAATTGGCTAAACGGATTATTCATCTCGTCGCTGTATGTATTAGCATCGAAACGCACTCCTGCCCTCACATCCAGCTTTTCATCCAGGAACTTTCTGGACACAGATCCAAATGCACCATATTGGAAAAAATCCAGATCAGAACTGTAACGAATCAATGCTTCCCGACCGTCACGAAAACTTCTTGCAAAAGTGCGGTTGTAATAGGAGGCACTTTCAAGATTCATACCTCCTTTCAGGGTATATTCACCTGGATTGCTAAAAATTTCGAACCGTAGACGGTTTTGTATTTCATCGCTGGTATAATCGGTCAACAATTTATCGGGATTATCCACCTCGTTGTCTTCGTATTTTGAAATAACATTGTTCAAATGACTGCGGCTAAGGGCCAGCACATAATAGTTTCGCTCCATGAAATGCTTAAAGCTGGCTCCCACAGTATAATTCCACTGTTCGTAAGCCGGCAGATATTGCAATGTATAGCGATTCTCTTCTGTAGGATCGGGCGACGGATTGTACTTAAACTCATCGATAGCTCCGACTCCCAGCAATGTCAATTCATTTTTCTGGTCAAAGCGTGTTTTGGTACGAAACTGAAAATCATTAAACGTAGGCAGGAAAGGCAAACCGATCTGATCAAACAAAAACTGAAGATAAGAACGACGTACAGAAAAAAGCCCTCCCGTTTTCTCTCCCAAAGGAGTGTTGGCCGACAAAGACACTTCGGATGCACCCAAAGTACTTTTGAATGATGGTTTGTCCTTGTTGGCATCAATCTGCTTAAACTCGAATACTGAACTCATGGCACCGCCCCTGTCCGCTGGGAAGGCACTGGAGTAAAAGTCCACTTCACGAATAAAGTCCACGTTAAGAATCCCAACGGCCCCTCCCGATGCTCCCTGAGTAGAGAAATGGTTCAACACAGGAATTTCAATTCCATCCAAAAAGAAACGATTCTCTGAAGGTCCGCCTCCCCGAACAATCAGGTCATTACGGAAAGAAACAGCAGCACCCACACCTGGAAAGCTCTGCAATACTTTGGCCAAATCACGGGATGCACCTGCCCCTTTTTCTATCTGCTCAATTCCTATTCGTCGCAAAGACACAGGTGTTTCACCACGGCGAACAAAACTACCGGCAGTTACCTGCACTTCCTCCAGCTGAGTCGTTTTTTGTTTCATGGCAATCTCTATGTAATTGGAACGCACTGCCGAGAGGTTAATTTCTTCCGTCAACTTGTTCTCATAACCAATGGACGATAATTGCAAACGAATAAAACCGGGCTCCAGCTCCTCGAAAATGAATTCTCCATCCTCATTGGTAGTAGTCCCGGTATTGGTGCCTTCGATCACAATATTCACAAACGGAAGCGGATCATTATTGTAGGCATCTTTAACCAATCCTCTAAGGGTCGCATTCTGGGCAAACCCCAATGAAGTAGTAAAAAGGAGAACTATAAATAATTTCAGTTTAAGTGTCATCTTTATTTGTTTAGAGTTTAAATGTAAATTATTAAACAGTAATTGCAATAAAGTTGTTCTAAAAAACAAATCAAATCTTCAAAATACACACCTCAAATCATTCAGTTTCGTGCTAAAAATGATATATTTGAGATAAAACCACATAAAAGGACTGAATGGGGCTAAAGAACAAACTAAATCCTGAAAAACTACTGGGGAGATTTCTGAGATGGCGATTACGACACATCAGTAATCGACAGTTCATAATGTTTCTCAGCATACTGGTAGGAATTGCTTCAGGTCTGGGAGCAGTAGCCATCAAAAACAGTGTTCACTTTATCAGTGTGCTGGTTCAGGATGTCATTCATGTCGAAGGACAAGGTTATATTTTCCTCATTTCCCCTATAATAGGAATTCTCCTCGCTGTACTTTTCATTAAGTTTGTACTCAAACGGCCTGTGCGGCATGGCATTCCCAATGTGCTGTATGCCCTGTCCAAACGTAAAGGCCGAATTCGTCGTCACAATATGTTTTCAAGCATTGTTACCAGCTCATTAACCGTGGGCTTTGGAGGCAGTGTGGGACTGGAGGGCCCCACGGTATCAACCGGTGCGGCTATTGGCAGTAACATCGGGCAACTGTTTCACCTCAATTTCAGGCAAATTACACTTTTGCTGGGGTGTGCTTCTGCCGCTGCCATGTCAGCCATATTTAAGGCACCCATTGCCGCCATCGTTTTTGCATTGGAGGTCATTATGCTGGATCTGACCCTGACGGCCATCGTTCCTTTGCTGATGGCCTCTGCCTCAGCCGTACTCACCTCCTATCTCTTTTTAGGACAACAAGTATTATATCCGGTAACAATTACAGAAACTTTTGAAATAAATGACCTGCTCTTCTATATTCTGCTGGGGGTTATTACAGGTTTAGTTGCTGTCTATTTCACTAAAGCTTACTTGCATATTGAGCGACTATTCGGCAAACTAAAGACTGTCCTTTCGCGCCTGATCGTCGGAGGTATCGGACTGGGAATCCTGCTTTTCTTTTTCCCTTCTCTGTATGGTGAGGGATACGATATCATTAACAGTCTCCTGGCTGGGGATATATCTTTCCTTTTTGACCAGAAACTATTCGCCGGGCTGGAATATTTCTGGCCGGCAGTGGCAGGACTTATCCTCATAATGATTGCTCTTAAAGTAGTAGCCACCTCCATCACTTTTGGAAGTGGAGGTGTCGGTGGAATTTTTGCTCCAACGCTGTTTATTGGTTCCAGTACCGGACTGCTTTTTGCAATGGTTGTCTCGAACTTAGGAATCACCGAACTATCGGAGCAAAATTTCGCTCTTGCCGGCATGGGGGGCCTCATTGCAGGAGTACTGCATGCCCCTTTAACAGGTCTTTTTCTAATTGCTGATGTCACCGGAGGTTATGAGTTATTTCTTCCTCTGATGATTACTGCCACCATCTCCTTTGCAACAGCCAAAACATTTGTAAAAAACTCGGTTTATACGCATCAGCTGGCCCAACGAAAAGAGCTACTCACTCACGACAAAGACCAGGTGGCGCTTGCACTTATGGATGTTACCAAACTCATTGAAACAGATTTCTCGGTCATCTTACCCGATGCCAAATTGGGCGATTTGGTAGAAGTGGTTTCTAAAGCGCACAGGAATCTGTTCCCGGTTGTGGACAACCGCGGTATCCTGCATGGAATGGTAAAGATGGATGACATACGAAACATCATCTTCAAACCGGATCTATATGAATCAGTGGAAGTCAAAGACCTGATGTATATGCCGGAATATTTTATCAGTCCCGACGACTCCATGGAAGATCTGGTAGAGATTTTCCGAACATCCGGACGATTCAATATCGCTGTTATTGACAAAGGAAAATACCTGGGCTTTATTTCCCGGGCCAATGCGTTTACGGCTTACCGGAATTTTGTAAAACGTTTTTCGGGAGAGTATTAGGGAGAGGCTGAGCATTTACTAAGGCATAGAGCAAAGCGCATAGGGCATGGCACATGGGAGTAAAACCTGGCTGGCAAAAATTAGAATCCCTCGCTGGAGCTATCCAAAAAGTCCAATTATGATGTCATTCTGAGCTTGTCGAAGAATCTGTTTCACCTGAAAGACAGATGTTTCGACTACGCTCAACATGACTTTTTTTTGGGGATTAATACTTTTTGGACAACACCTTCTTAAGGAATTCAAATTGCCCCTCGGTTCTGCCGCTTTATTCACAAAAAAATCCGCATTAGCGAAGTCTGTGCCCCATGCTCCTGGCCCCAGATTCTACTCAAACAGCCCTTCATCCCTGATTAGCATCAATATAGCCGACTGGGAAACAATCACATACTTCTGATTATTGAATTCTATCTCGTAGCCACTATTTTGCAGATAGACAGCAAGATCGCCCTCACGGGGCTGAAGCGGAACATAACGGACATTTTCACTCTTCGATTTCCAGGGTTCATCCTCTTCAGCAATGGCCGAAATGGGATAGCCGGGCCCTACTTTAACCACATAACCGGAGTGTACTTTTTCTTTTTCCTGCACATTGGGAGGCAGAAACAGACCAGATTTGGTTCGTTTCTCTGGCGTTTTGGGCTGAATCAGCACTCTGTCGCCCACTACAATGAACTTGCTTAAATCTTTTTCGTCAATTCCGGGAACCATTTTTTTCACCAAATATAAAAATAATCGTCGGTAAAAGGCTATTTTTGGAGTTGACTAAAAACAAAGACCAATACCAATGTTTAAAAAAGTTCCTCATACCTACGTAATTGTATTTTCACTGATAGTAATGGCAGCCGTGGCCACCTGGTTCGTTCCCGGGGGACAATATGTAGCCCCCGAAGATGGCAGCACCACCTCGATGGTCGATTTCCGTGAGGTGGAAAGTCAACCCCAGACGTGGCAGATATTTTCAGCCCTATTCGAAGGTTTCGAGAAACAGGCAGGCATCATCGTTTTCATCCTGATGATTGGCGGAGCCTTCTGGATTCTCAACGACAGCAAAGCCATTGACATGGGTATTTACTCTTTTCTGAAATTCACCCGGAGACTGGATAAATACAAAGCCATCAAACTCATTGGAGCCAATAATCTCATCATCGTCATGGTTATGCTGATGTTTTCCGTCTTCGGAGCAGTTTTTGGCATGAGTGAAGAGACCATTGCGTTTGTGGTCATTGTCGTTCCGCTGGCAATCTCCATGGGCTACGACAGTATCATGGGTGTTTCCATGGTATTTGTGGCAGCCGGTCTGGGCTTTGCCGGAGCAGTGCTGAATCCCTTTACCATCGGTATTGCACAGGGCCTGGCAGGACTTCCGCTCTTCAGTGGTTTCGAATACCGTCTCTTTTCCTGGGTTGTCATCAACCTCATTGGCATTGGTTATATTTTATGGTATGGAGCACGCATCAAAAAAGACCCGAAGCGGTCACCCGTTTACGAGGAAGATCATCACTGGCGACATGAAATAACGGAAAGCGATGCCGAAACAGGTCATAAAACTTATACCGCCTCATGGGTTGCCTATTTCCTAACCTTAGGTGCGCTGATTCTGTTTTCCATTTATTGGCCTGTGAGCACCCTGACAATTGGCGGAGGCGATGGAATAACCACCTTTTTTATTCCCGGACTCACAGCACTTTTTGCCATAACAGGATATCTTGCCCTGCGAAAATCTTCTCCTGCCTTTGTTTTGGTCATCCTCGGGTTCACCATTTTATTCCTGATAGTCGGTGTTATGGGCTTTGGCTGGTACATCATGGAAATTGCTACTCTCTTCTTTGCGATGGGCATTCTGGCCGGAATAGCCATGAACAAAAGTGCCGATGAAATCACTCACCTGTTTCTCGAAGGTGCCAAAGATATCATGTCAGCCGCACTGATTGTAGGATTGGCGGGAGGAATCATTGTCATTCTCGAAAACGGTAATATTGTGCACACCATTTTACACGCTATGGCCGGAGGAATGCAGGAAATGGGCAATGTGGCTTCTGTTGGAATTATGTATGTCATTCAGACTGTCATCAACATTGTTATTCCCAGTGGATCGGCTAAAGCGGCACTCACCATACCCATCATGGCTCCTTTTAGTGATCTGATAGGTCTTTCCAGGCAGGCTACGGTAATGGCCTTCCAGTTTGGCGATGGTTTTACCAACCTCATCACCCCCACATCAGGGGTGTTAATTGGTGTGTTGGGCGTGGCACGTATTCCTTATGTGAAATGGGCAAGATGGATTGCTCCTTTAATTGCCATTCTGATCATCACTGGTTTTCTGCTACTTATACCTACAGTCACCATGAACTTAAACGGTTTTTAACCATTTATTTTTGTTTTTTCTCTTGTCGGTTTGTTGATTTGTATTTAGGTTTACAATTAAACAGCAAACCGAAAACACAGTAACAGGGCGCCTGACAATAGCGCCAAGCAACAACAAAACAGCAAAATAGAATATCAACAAATCTTATATATGGCACGTCCCGAAAAAGTTTTGAAGTATTGCCCCAGTTGTGGCTCAGGATTGTTTAAAACAGACTCCGCCAAATCATTCAAATGCGACAGTTGCGGGTTTAAGTTCTTTATCAACAGTGCTGCAGCCGTGGCCGCTGTCATAGAAAACGAAGAAGGGCAGATACTACTCACAGTCAGAGGGGTAGAACCGGCCATCGGGGCACTTGACTTACCAGGCGGCTTCGTTGATCCCATGGAAAACGGGGAAGATGCACTAAAACGGGAATTAAAAGAAGAACTCAACCTTGAGGTCACCGACCTGTCCTATCTGGGAAGCTTTCCCAATGAATACGTCTATAATGATTATTCCGTTTTTACAACCGATTTCGGATTTGCCTGCAAAGTAAAAAGCTTTGAGAATATTAAGGTGGACGACGACATTGCTGACTTTCACTTTTTCGACCCCAAAGAGATTGATTTTAACAAAATCAGCAGTAATTCTATCAAAAAGATCCTAAAAACTTACCTGGCAGACAAAAAATAATGACGAACGAACTTATCATTCTCCTGTGGAGTGCTGCAAGTATCGGTTTTGTTCATACACTTCTCGGGCCCGATCATTATCTCCCATTTATCGTAATCGGAAAAGCAAGAGACTGGAGTCTTTCACGCACACTTGGCCTAACGGCAATTTGTGGTATAGGGCATGTATTAAGCAGCGTAATTATCGGTATGCTGGGTATACTCATAGGCATCCAGTTGCAAAAGTTAACCTGGTTCGAAGGAGTCAGGGGCAATCTGGCAGCCTGGGGTTTAATAGCATTTGGTTTGCTGTATGCCATCTGGGGTTTGCGACATTATCTCAAACACAAAAGAAAGTCCCGGCATGGTCATGAACACCAGTCTGTATCCAATGCAACTCCATGGATGCTTTTCATTATCTTTTTCCTGGGGCCGTGCGAGCCGCTTATTCCTCTGCTTATGTATCCGGCCGCACACGAAAGCACAATGGCTGTAATATTGGTTACCACCATCTTCGGAGTTGTAACCGTGGGAACTATGCTCATTGCTGTCTGGGCTGCATCTATGGGATTGTCACAAATCAGATTTCAGAAACTACAACCCCTTGCCCATCTGTTGGCAGGGATCATTATATTTGCATCAGGAATATCCATTCAGTTTTTGGGACTGTAACCCAGACACAAAAGCCACACAACCATGAAACAATCGTACGATCTAACCGGTTTTTGGCGCTTCCATGAAGAATTTGATCATGGGGAAGACCTAGGAGAAGCCCGTTTGTTTCAATCCGGGAAACAACTATCCGGACATATCGTATTCAAAGAGGTTATTCCGGAAGAGCCTCCTATGTTCATCCGGGTCACAATAAAAGGAAAAGTCGACGGGGCGCAGGTTATTTTTTCAGAATCGTCAGTAATAGTCCTCTCCGGGGCTAAAAACGCTTCTTACGAGCCGGAAGAGCGATCCGGCCTCATCAACGCCATGGGACAAATAGTTGGCTCAGGAGAAGACACCCAGGGTGTAAATGGTGTATTTGTTCTGGAACGAATTTTATAGGAACCACCAATATCGTCATCCCATTGCAGGCTTACCCTTCAAAGTTCTAAGATCCAAAGTTCTTTTGGAAAACAAAAAATTCTTACACTTCAAACTTTCCTTTAAAAGAAATTTTTCGTAAATTTTATGACACTGAACCGATAGGAGGTGTTGTTCAGTGAGTGGAAAAGCGCAAGCCTGAATTGTTTTACCCTCAAAATACCAGACCTATGAGACGTGTATTACTCCTTACCGACTTTTCGGAGATTGCCCGGAATGCAGCTATCTATGCACTGAAAATGTTTGAAAAAGAACAGGCACATTTTGAATTGCTGAATATTTATGATGTTGAATTCAGTGGCAGTCCCTACATCATGCAGGTAAAAGAAGAAATGGCTGAAGAAAGCATGCGCGGTTTGCGAAAAGAACTGTCCCTGCTTCATGCCAAATTCCCAAATGCACGCATAGAACTGGCTTCCAGATTTGGAGCCATGACAGAAGTTTTAAAGAAAGAGATCAACGACTACGAACCGGAAATAATTATATTGGGCTGCAAAGGAGAAAGCGCCCTGGAACACTTCCTGTTGGGAAGTACTGCGCTTGAAATCATCAAACACGTCCATTTTCCTATGCTGGTAGTTCCCAAAGAAGCAAGATTCGAGGCACCCGACAAAATCGCTTTTGCCACAGACCTTAAAGATGTGGACATTTCCAAAATGGTGGGGCCGCTCACCCACCTCATTAAAGCCT
The DNA here is from genome assembly GCF_000259075.1 of Marinilabilia salmonicolor JCM 21150. Classification (GTDB taxonomy): domain Bacteria; phylum Bacteroidota; class Bacteroidia; order Bacteroidales; family Marinilabiliaceae; genus Marinilabilia; species Marinilabilia salmonicolor. Next base: position 33,160 of record NZ_AJKI01000046.1, on the reverse strand, counting down.
ACAACAGTGAACTCTTATTTCTGAATGTGCTGGAAGAGGAATATATTAACCGTATTGAGGCTGAAGAAAAGATTGCAGCTCATTTTCCTGGTATAAAACTCAGTTTTCACTTCATCGACAATGAGGGAGATTTATGTAAAAGCATATTAAAATTCATGGATGAAAACGATGCAACCCTGCTGACACTGATCAGGCATCACCACAGTTTTTTCCAACGCATCTTCAATCCTCACATCATCAAAAAAATGGTGAGACATCCGCACCATCCAATGTTAATTTTGCATGAACAAGGTTAGGAGCTTTCTTCATTTTGCTCATTTATTTTATGAGAGTTTATGCTTAAAGGCAGAAAATGTCGCGGCTGTACGCCCCTGGACGGGGTTTCCAGGCTAGCTGTGACTTTATAAACTTGAACGCATGGTTATAGGTAAAACAAAACCTAAATAGGCTTTAAATGCCAAGGCTGGCAGATGATAGCTTTGTTGTGGTTTCGGCTTTTTATTGTTCAAATTGGATTTTCTGATTCATCAATTCTACATTAAAATTGATTTTTGCATTCAATGCTCTGAATACCTTTAAAATTGTTTCAAATCGTGCGTCTGTTAGATTATTTTCAATTTTAGAAATTTGGGCTTTTTTCACACCAATCATTTCTCCAAGTTGAGCTTGTGTCAAATGTTTGTCTTCTCGTATTCTTCTTATTGTCTGCCCCAAAATATCAAGACGAAGTTCTTCTTCAAAATTATCCCGTTTCTCAGTGCCAATCTCGCCGATGTGCTTATCAATCATTTCGTCAAGGCTTTTCTTTCTTAATCTATCGCTTTTCATAACCCGTTATTTTTTTGTTCAAAATATTCTTTCCGTATTTCTTCTGCTTTTTTTATTTCTCCTTTTGGGGTTTTCTGCGTTTTCTTAACAAATCCATGAGTTGCCAAAACTAACGTTTCTTCATTTTCCGTTTTATCCCAAAATGCAAGAAGTCGGTATTGATTCTTATTGTATTTGGTTCTTAGTTCCCAAATCAAATCATTTAGTTTCTTGAATAATTCTGGGTCATTTACTATTTGGGCTTTCCTAGCGTTATAGAGGATTTTTTCTCTCGTTTTATCATCCAGAGATTCAACGAAATCAATCGCTTCCCCAAGTAGTTCAATTTTAAACTTCTTATTCATTCATCTTTTTATACGAAGATACAAGTTTCTTAATTAGGAAACAATTGGAAGTGGATTTTTCTTTAAGCTGAACCACAACTAAACTATAACATTACCCTCACCTACTTCAGCCCCTCAACTTTTAGCTTTAACAAATTATATGTCAGACTTCTATCTCAGCTTTTCAGTATCTCTTTAAACGCCCGATTAAAGACATCTTCAATGGTTTCTGAGAGAATTTGCTCTTCCACAGAATCCTCTACCGAAGTCTCCACTTTTGCATCCCAGTGTTTCAAATGCCAGTCTTCATTTTCGTACTCCAGCGAAGTCATATGGTCTACCCAATCTCCCGAATTAAGATAAGTGATGGCCCCTGAAGGGGATTTAATACGTTTCTTTGCCGGCCGATGAATGTGCCCGCAAATGGCATAATGATAACCTTTACGAATGCCCAGACGGGCCACCATAGCTTCAAACTTGGTTACCGGCTCTTTTTTCCCACCTTTGACTTTATCCTTTATTTTAGCAGCAAGAGAGATGGGGTTGCGTCCAAAGAAACGAAGCACTGAATTAACCATGCGATTGATGCCGGCCAGAATTCCGTAACCGGCGGCTCCCATTTTCGCCAACCACTTGGAATGGTGCATCACCACATCGAACACATCTCCATGAAAAATCCAGGTAGATTTCCCGTCAAGGGTAAGCACAACCTTATTGTCAATACGAAGATGGCCAAAATCGACACCCGTAAAACGGCGTCCTACCTCATCATGATTCCCGGGAATAAAAATAATTTTCGTTCCGGTCTCGGCCATTTTAAAAAGGTAACGAATCACCCTCAGGTGAGAAGCAGGAAAGTAACGTTTTGAGAAACGCCAGAAGTCAATAATATCGCCATTCAACACCAATGTTTCCGGCTGAATGGTCTTCAGATAAGCATAAAGTTGGTTGGCTTTGCTGCTGATCGTTCCCAGGTGTGCATCTGAGACGACTACAGCTTTTAGTGGTCTTTTTTCACTCATATATCTGGCTTATAGCAACAAATATATAAAACTTTTAAGCAGGGAAAGACCCGATAAAAGGAGTTAACAAATCTATAACGATTTGTAAGCACCAAGAATCCTGTCTACCAACTGCCCTTTGGCCGGGTCCATCTGCATACGTTCCGGTTTCTCCTCAAACCAGCGAATGGTTCTTTTAATACCCTCACTAAATTTAATGGTTGCATGATAACCGGGAACAAAGCGTTTTATTTTTGAGTTATCGAAAATAACGCTCTGAGCCTTATCTCCCAACAAGCCTCCATACGAATGCTCATCATATCGGGCAATGAAATCAGATGCAATATGAACCGCCTTAAGTGGGGCTCCGGCTGCTTCGGCTACCAATTCAAAAATCTGGTTCCAGTTCATAATTTCATCCGATGTAATGTGAAAACTATGCCCGATGGACTGACGATGGCCCAGCAAACCATTAAATCCTTTGGCAAAATCATCAGAATGGGTAACTGTCCACAGAGAAGTGCCATCGCCATGAACAATCACCTCTTTGCCTTTACGAATGCGATCGATAATGGTAAAATCGTTCCAACCACACAAAGGAACCGGTATAACTGTATCATAAGTATGGGACGGCCGGACAATGGTTATGGGAAATCCTTCTTCCCGATATTTCCGCATCAGGAAGTCTTCACAGGCAATTTTATCGCGTGAATACTGCCAGTAAGGATTGTAAAGAGGCGTTGATTCGGTAATTACAGGATGTCCGCCCGGCTTTTGATAAGCAGATGCAGTACTAATGAAGATATATTGCCTGGTTTTGCCGTGAAACAACTCAAAATCCCGCTGCACATCTTGCTCAGTAAACGCAATCCAGTTGACCACCACATCCCACTCATGCCCCTGAACAGCTTCTTTTACAGACGCCGAATCGGAGTGATCGGCGACCAGACTCTTTACTCCCGGGATTTCAACCTTTCTGGTTCCACGGTTCAACAGATATAAATCAAACCCCATTTCTATGGCCAGTCGACTGGATGCTGTACTAATATTTCCGGTTCCACCGATGTAAAGGACTTTCATGGTTATAGATTTTAGTTTTTAGTCAGTAGAAAAAAGCGGCGAATTCCTGCATTAAAAATTCGCCGCTTTCTATATTATTGAACCTGGTTAAGCGTCAGAATACTTATATCCTGCTCAGGATCTAATATCTTACTGATCTCCAGATCAACCACCTTGCTTTCGCCCGGGAGCAAATCAAAGAAGTTATCAGTGAAAAATCCATTGCCATCCGGAGTATCCAAAAATACATTTCCTGCCAGCACATCAGATGAAAGGGTAAGCTGATAACCTTCTTCGGTTTTCCTCGCGGAGAGTTCAACCTTAGCCTCCGGAAGTTTCAACTCTTTGGGGCGATGCAGGTAATACAGATTATCTGCCACTACCTGCCCTCCGGAAACAAACTCAATGACAAAAACCAGCTCACGGCGATCGGCTTTACCAATCAGATCATCGACATTCTCATCGAACACCAAACCGGAAGAGTTGCCGGCAGCGGTGACATCAGCAACCTTGCTATAGATTTCGTTTCCTGAAAAATCCATCACTCTGACATTCAATTCTCCATTAACTTCAGAAAGCAAATCATTTACCGCATATACCCTGAACCTTCCTTCCTCCTCAACCGGAGCAACAATAATGGCTTCATTGGCATCTCTCACAGCATAATGCGCGGCCTTCCATCGACCATAGTAATCAACGGTTGACCAGGAAATCGTAGGCCAGCTATCGTTAAGCTGCCAATAGAGAGATCCCATGGTGTGCGGCATATTGCGACGATGGGCTTCCAGCGCCATCTTGTAGGCTTTAGCCTGCAGTAGCTGACTCACATATACGAAATCTCCAAAATCTTCGGGGAGATTATAATATTGATCCATATACCAACGAATCATGTCGTTCCCGTCAAAATCAGGACGAACATAAGGCATTTTCCCACGCTGTCGGTGACGCATTACTTCCGTATCCCAGTCGCGGTCGCCTTCTGCAGTGAAAGCTTCGATGGTATGGATGGATGGAAAAGATTGCAAACCATACTCACTGACAAAACGCGGCAGGTCCTCGCCATAAGCGGAAAATGGCTTTTGACCGAACCAGATGGTCCAGTCGTGCTCATCGCCCGATTTCCGATCGGCTTTGCTACCATCGAAAGCCAAGGGAGAGGAAGGCCAATAGGTGGTTTTCGGGTCAAATTCCGAAACCGCATCCGGCAAAATCTGATTAAATATGGTCTTGTAAGTATTCCAGACAAATTCTTTTACATCAGGATCATACATCTCACTCCATCCCCATTCGTGCCAACCATGATAGTTCTCGTTGTTCCCGCACCAAAGCGCAATAGATGGGTGATTGCGCAGACGTTTAACATTGTACTCCGCCTCTTTTTTTATGTTTTCCAGATGGGCCTCATCGCCCGGCTGAAGCGCACAGGCAAACATAAAATCCTGCCACACCAGAATTCCGTTCCGATCACATAGATCATAGAGATAGTCTTCACCATAGATGGCACCGCCCCAAACACGCACCATATTCATATTGGCAGCCACCGCATTGCCTATTAACCGGTCGTAACGAGCCTTATCTGCAACAGGCGTCAGTGTTTCCGGAGGAATAATATTGGCTCCTTTCATGAAAACAGGGACTCCGTTCAATTCAAAATAAAAAGAATGACCAACCTCATCGGACTCTTGAACCAGCTTTAGCGTACGAACGCCGTAATTGAGCTGATGATAATCAAGCACCTGATTTTTGGACGACAGAGCAAAATTAAAATCGTAAAGATAAGGTTCGCCCAAACCATTGGACCACCACAATTGAGGGTTTTGAATTTCAAACTCGAAAGGCACATTGTTGATTCCTGCATCAAGATTTACAGCTTTTTCAACAACCGGACTATTTTCATCTATCGAAAGAGAAAGATGATATTCGCCTGCTTTTTCCGTTTCGAGAGTAACAGTTCCCGAAAGTTTAGCTACGTTGTCACTGACCTCTTCCGTTACAACATAAACATCATCGATTATGGCTTTATTCCAGGCCACCAGTGTCACCGGACGCCAGATTCCGGAAGTCACCAAACGCGGCCCCCAGTCCCAGCCAAAATGGAAAGGAGCTTTGCGTGTAAAAACGTTGGTTCTTTCCCCTTCGGGAGCCTGCTCATTAATTGCAGGAATGGCATATTCAAGTTGATTGAGTTTCTCCATCCCCTTTGCTACCGGAGAATGAAAATATACGCGAAGATGATTGGTTCCTTCAACAAGATATTTCTTCACATCCAGATCGTAACCAACAAACATATTGTCAGCTTCCAGAATTTTTTTATCGTTCAGGTAAACATCTGCATAAGTATCCAGACCTTCAAGCTGAAGCTCAATCACATCAGAGGCCGGCAACAGATTCTTTTCCACCTCAAAGGACGTTCGGTAAACCCAGTCCGCATCTTCAATCCACTGAACATCGTTTTCGTTCTTTCGGTAATGCGGATCTTCAATTTTGTCATTGGCCAGCAGGTCGGAATGAACCGTACCAGGAACATTGGCGGGCATCCAGCTATCGGAGCCGGCTTTGGAAAACTCCCACCCCTGATTGATCTCAATTTCGACAGGTGGGTTTTCCACCCTGGATTGACAGGAAGTAAAACCCAAAAGTCCCATAAAAAACAGTGTTAGTGTAAAATAAATTTTGTTTGAACCCATCATAACCGCAGAATATATTTTATTAATATACAGATATTTATCAGAAACAAATAGCATAATACCATTAGTAAATGATTGCCATCACCTTCTTTTTTTTAATTCAGGTTAAAAATATCAACACTAAAATTCGTAAACAAATAGGAAAATTGCAAAACATTACACTATCCGATACAATCCTATTCAGTGGTTATGAGTATAATCGACAAATATGTCAAACGCTAAGGGCTATTGCTCTTCAATTTCTTTTATCATTCTTAAAGCGGCATCACGAAGAGGCTTATATTTATAATACCAACGCACGAGGCCAATACCAATGGCGAGTCCCATTAATGCCCAAAAAACTACCTGCACCCCAATAAGATCAGCACGATTAACTGTTCCAAAGCTTAATCCGGCATTCAGGAAAATAATAGCAAGAAATATCCAAACGGTTTTGAGTTGAAAAGGCTGGTATCTATAGGCAGCTTTCTTCAACATAATAAGGGTAGGTAAAGAATAATCCACATTTTTGTACTCTTGGTAATAATTCCTAAAGAATAATGCAAATATTACCATGGCTATAAAGCAAAATCCCCCACTTATTTTATCTGAGAAAGGCACTACATCAACTGTAAAATGAAGAATCAGCATAATCAAGTAAAAAAAGGCAAAAACCCAATAAACAATTTGAAACCCCTTACTTAAACGACTGTATTTTTGATCTTCCTGTTTAAGTTTACCAGTTAACTGATCTATTCCTGAGAATGAATTATTATTGTGGAACATAATCTTTTTGTTTTAGTTTGTTTTTTAAATGAATCTTGATTCGGTGAATCTTAGTCTTCACATTAGATTCGGTAATTCCTATCACCTCTGCAATCTCTCTCATCGATAGCCCTTCAAGCATCAGGGATATCAATGCTTTGTCCACAACCGACAACAAGTTTAATTCCCGTTGAAGAATCTCAAACCGGTCTTCCTCCATCTTTTTGTGAATAAGATCTGCATCATCAAGAACATTGCTCAAATGGAGAGAGTCTGCCGAAACCAATAATTTCATATTCCGGTAAGCTTTTCCGGTGTATTGCAAAGAGGTATTCACAGCGATGCGGTATATCCAGGTACTTACAGCAGCCTCACCACGAAAATTATCCAGGCTCTTCCAAATATTAACGAGCACTTCCTGGCACATATCCTGCTGATCGTGAACATTGGAGTTGTAGTAGGCACAAATACGACGAATACGGTCGCTGTTTTCAGCAACTATTTTATTAAATAACTCTTCCTTTTTCAAAGCTCATCAATTTGATTTTCTTATTTAGTTTCTGTCCATAAAGTACCACTTGCGTTGTTACGCTTGCCGCCAAAATACTCATTTACGATTAGTAAACTCCGTTTTTGGCGGCTTCGCAAGCCTAGCAATTGGCACTTTCTGACCAGAAACAGCCCTTAAAACAGAATTTGCTCAGTTTATAGACGGACACTATTTAGTTCCTAAAGTTGGGAAAAGTTACAAATGAAAGGGTGTTTTTTTAATTATTTTTAGAATCGCAATAGTCCGTTAAAAAAACCGTAAACGCAGAGACGCAATGGCGCAAAGATCTTATTATGAGTGTTTTAAATACCGCACCGCAGGTCGTGTAAATAATTAATTACCAGCCAATTGCGAAGGCTAAAGCAAGTATTGACAAATGGATTACTTAAGAAACTGTTTAAATTTCACACAGAGTATAAAATCAGAGTGAGTAAACCAATTGAGTAACAACAGAGAGGAGAAGTCCAGAAATTCTCGGGAATTTGTGGTGTTATAGATCCTAAAGGAAATGTTATAGGAGACAACCTGTCTTCCGGCTCAGAATTACTTTTTGCAAACCTGAATCCAACCCTTTTAAATAAAATTAAGTCTTCGCGCATGGGCCATTTTCTGGCACACAGACGTTCAGATCTATACTAAATTGATTCTAACCCCCGACTTGGTTTGGATGAGAAAAACAACAACAAAAACTGAGCGGCCATCACAAAATTTGTAATCACCTCAACGAAGGAATTGAAATAAACAAAAGATTCAAAAGTGTATTGTCCATTTTGGGTTATTGTTTTCAAGGTGAAATTATTTCCGAGACTTCTTGTTTTTTCTTTTCTTTTTATCCTCCAGTTCATCAGCCTCGTCCATCAGCGCCTGCCAATCCGTGTCCTCTACCCCTGACATATTGAGTGTTTCCTGGTACGCGCCTTTTTCTATATCAATCTGTGTAATTTTCCGGTTCAGGAAACTTTCGATGGCCTCCAACCGCTCTTTTTCTTCAGGACTACAAAACGCAATGGCCAGGCCTCTTTTCTGGCCACGTCCTGTTCTGCCCACACGATGCACGTAGTTTTCAGTCTCTTCGGGGATATCATAATTGATAACGATATCGACATCAGGGATATCAACTCCACGTGCACTCACATCGGTAGCAATAAGAATCTTATTCTTACCCGATGAGAACTGCTCCATTACCTGGTTTCGTTCCGTTTGATCCTTATCACTATGAATGGTCTGACTCTGCAAATTCACACGCTCCAGCGCTTTCATCACCCGTTCTGCACGCACCTTGGTGCGAACGAAAACCAAAATCTTTCCTTCCGGATGTTCACGAACAATACGTTCCAGAAAAAATCTTTTATCATCCATTTCAATAAATGCCACCGAGTGGTCTATCTTTTTGGAAACAGGATCATTGGGGGAGATCTGTATTCGCACAGCTTTATGAACCAGCGAGTAAGCCATATCTTTTACATACTTATTGATGGTAGCTGAGAAAAACAGCACCTGTCTCCGTCGGGGTAATTTTTTGATCAGCTGATTCATATCGTGCTTAAAACCCAGCTCAAGCATGTGGTCTGCCTCATCAAGAATCAGTGTTTCAACAGCTTCAAGCGACAGATGGCCCTGACTCTCCAAATCAAACAAACGGCCCGGAGTGGCCACAACCACATCCACCCCCTGCCTCAGTTTTTCAATCTGCGGATCCTGATCAGCTCCGCCATAGATCCCTGCTATTGTCAGAGAGAGACCAAAAGACAGTTCTTCAAAGACCCGGCTAACCTGTATGGCCAGCTCATGGGTGGGAACCATCACCACACAACTAACTGCATTTTTGTCCTTTTTCCTGCTCCGGGTAATCAACCTCTGGATTACAGGAAGCGCAAACGCCACAGTTTTGCCGGTTCCGGTTTGAGCAACGGCCAGGACATCCTCCCCACGCATGATTGGAGGAATAGATTTATACTGAATATCTGTAGGTCGATTAAAACCAAGTTTCCGAAGGTTACTCTTTATATCTTCTGAAAAACTATATCTTTCGAACTTCATTCTGTATTATTATTTTGATATCGGTATTTAACCCATTTCTGCTCGTAGCTTGCAGCTCATTGCCACGCTCCATGTTCCCAGCCCTATACGCCCCTTATCTCCTTCACCCGGCCCACAATTCCGGATGTTAACCGAACCTTTATACCATGAGGGTGAAACGCACTTTTGGTTAGAATTTGTTTGACAACCCCGGTTGTAATAGTGCCGGAACGCTGATCTTCCTTTTTTACAACATCAACCTCCGTACCTGGTTGAATATTCGCTCTGTGCTGTCCGTCCATTAACTTTTTATCTTTTCAATTTAAGCGCAAAGTTAGGGTAATTTATTTTGCCTGGAATAATTTCGTATCCGTCCAGATGAATCTAAAAATATGAAATTCCAAAACTCTTTAAAGCCTGCGCATTGAGTTCATCTATATCGGCAAATAATTTCACAAACATTTGTGTATCGGATAAATCAGAACTGTCCTTCTTTAACAGGTTTCTTAATTCAAGCACTTTAAAGTAAAACGATGGAGACTCTAATTTAAATGGTAATGTCTCAAACTGTTTTTCAATGGCAATCTTCTTGTGTTTAAAAACACGAATAGCTTCCAGGGCCGAATCAAAATCCAATTCCTTTTTTTCAATGGATTTCAAAAGTCCGCACTCAAATTTCCCACACTGTTTGGGTCTTTGAGAATATATTTTACATCCATCGCACCCAAGATTATTACAGGGAAGCAAAAAGAAACCTGACATCTCAAATTCTTCTATATCCATCAAAACGCTCAGCTTTGACAGCTCTTCTCTACCAAGGTCTACAAACCCAATCAGGCTTCCATCGCAACACAAGCCGCAAGACAAACAAATATTTATTAATTCACTGATGATTTCTGAATTTTAAAAGGTGGTTGAACTAATCTGAACTATTTATACAATGAATAAGTTTTCATATTAACAGGCCACGAATGTAACTAAAAAAATGACCGTTCCGGCATGCATTGAAATTAGCCATTAATTAGTGCCCGTCTATAAAGTCAGGATAGTTTGTAAAAAGTCATGTGTCTGGTTAGAAAGTGTCACCCCTGCCGGGGCTGGTCCCTCATAAAAAAAAAACGGATAATGACCCGGCTCTCTGCTCCATGCCCTCTGCCCCATGCTCTGGGCCCCCATATAAGTTTTCCCGAAAATTGTGTAAAACATCCCATGAGGTATTCTGTTATATTTGTAACAAAACATAAAACGCAAAGACGCCAATACACAGAGAAAAGAATGATGGAAATATTTATAACATTAATAAAACTCTGCGGCCTCAGCGTCTCCGCGTTTAAAAACAAAACAAATGCTCAGAAACGTCACGAATATCATTATGACTTGCCTGTTGTTGATTTCAACAACAGGGTTTGCTGTTTCTAAGCATTATTGTGGAAGCGACCTGGTTTCGGTAGAACTAAAATCAGAAGCTGATCCCTGCTGTGACGATGGCATGTGTTGCCATACCGAAACACAGTTTCTGCAACTGGAAAATGACTTTTTAGCCGTTTCCCCACAAACAAATCTGGAGCATATTTATGCTTCTGATCTTATTCTTACCTCATCCGAAGTTGAGATTTCTCTTCCGGAAGCCGGCTTTATCACTTCATTTAACGATTCCGATCCGCCGCCCCGCGGCCTGGGTACTCGCCTGGCATTGCAGCAGGTATTTCTGTTGTGATACCTTAAACGCATAGGCGCAAAGATGCAGAGAAATAAATAAGGAGATTTTCATTTTTAAGCTACCAACAGGCAGAAGTTTGAGAGGCAGAAGACAGAAGAAAAATAATTGACCAATAAGATCATCTTCCAATATTCTGAGGAAAGGTTGCCTGATAAGCAAACATCTAAGGAACATCTTCTAAATAATTGCAATACAGGAATTTTTATTCTGAATCAGATAAAACGCTCTGCTGACTTCATGCAATCTCTGTTATTAAACTCTTTAAAAGAAAGAGTTGTTTCCCTCATATTGGCAGAGAAGGATTGTATTTTCTCATTTAACCAAAGTATTCTTTGAGTCTTTGAACCTCTGTATTTAAAATTAACAAAGAAACATAAGTAATATTTGGCGGATCAGCGCTCAGCTCTGCTGCTTTGCTCGTCAAAGAATCCGCAGCACCTACAAACCACATCATATATGCTAAACAGGATTATTAAATACTTTCTGGAAAACAAGCTGGTCACCATGCTGGTGCTCATCAGTCTGGTTACCTGGGGGGTGGTAACTTCCCCGTTTGGATGGAAAATTGACCCCTTACCCTCCAATCCGGTACCGGTAGATGCTATCCCGGATATTGGCGAGAACCAGCAAATTGTTTTCACCGAGTGGAAAGGCCGGTCGCCTCAGGACATAGAAGACCAGATCACTTATCCACTTACCACTTATTTACTGGGAATTCCGGGAGTCAAGAGCATCCGAAGTTCCTCCATTTTCGGATTTTCCAGCATTTACGTCATCTTTGAGGAAGACGTAGAATTCTATTGGTCACGCTCCCGTATTCTGGAGAAACTCAACTCCATACCGTCGGGACTATTGCCGGAAAGCGCTCAGCCCACACTGGGGCCCGATGCCACAGCACTGGGGCAGGTTTACTGGTACACCCTTGAGGGACGTGACAAGGAAGGTAACCCTACAGGAGGCTGGGACTTACACGAAATCCGGACCATTCAGGATTACTATGTGAAGTATAGTCTCAATTCAGCCAAAGGCGTATCAGAGGTGGCTTCCATCGGCGGCTTTGTCAAGGAGTACCAGATTGATGTCAATCCAAGTGCACTTAAGGCCTACAACATACCTTTGTCGAAAGTCATGATGGCAGTGAAGAAATCGAACCGCGATGTCGGAGCCAAAACGGTTGAGATCAACCAGGCAGAGTATCTGGTGCGAGGTATTGGCTACATCAAAAACATCGAAGACATAGAGCAGGCCGTAGTATCTGTGAAGGATAATGTTCCGGTACGGATAAGCGATGTGGCCAAAGTGTCGCTGGGGCCGGCCTCGCGGCGCGGAGCGTTGGACAAAGACGGTGCAGAAGTGGTGGGTGGCGTTGTTGTGGCCCGTTATGGAGCCAATCCCCTGGAAGTCATCAACAATGTAAAAGACAAGATAAACGACATTGGCCCCGGATTGCCGAGTAAGACTTTAGCAGACGGCACCGAAAGTCAATTAACCATTGTGCCGTTCTACGACCGGTCAGGCCTGATTTATGAAACTCTTGGGACACTGGAAACAGCCTTATCACTGCAGATTCTCATCACCATACTGGTAATTATTGTGATGATATACAACCTGCGGGCTTCGGTTATGATATCAGCATTGCTACCCATTGCCGTGCTGATGGTGTTCATAGCCATGCGCTACTTTGGGGTAACCGCCAACATCGTAGCACTTTCTGGAATCGCCATTGCCATTGGCACGATGGTCGATTTAGGGATCATACTGTCTGAGAACGTGATCAAAAATATTGAAGAAGCACCGCCCGAACAGAAGTTGATCACCACTGTTTACAAGGGTGCGTCAGAAGTATCCTCAGCCATCCTGACAGCAGTATCTACTACCATCGTCAGCTTCATTCCGGTATTTACCATGCAGGCTGCCGAAGGAAAATTGTTTGGCCCGCTGGCATTCACCAAAACATTTGCGCTGGTTGCTGCTCTATTTGTTTCGTTACTGATTCTTCCTACTCTGGCACACTGGTTTTTCGGATTCCGAATCAAAAACCGCAATGTGTCCAAATGGGGCAATGTGGCACTTGCAGTTGTTGGATTAGTGGCACTAATTTTTGGCGCTGAATGGGGCGGTACAGTATTGCTGCTTTTCGGTATCACCGGATGGGCGAACCAACATTACAGTGTGTCCTCTCGTGAAGATAATAAATGGTACCACTACCTGCTGAAACATTCGGCATTGATCATCTCAGTGCTGGCAGTAATCTGGATTCTGTCCACCTACTGGTTACCGCTGGGACCGGCCAAAAGCACGTTTACCAACATCCTGTTTGTAGCCCTGATGGTGGCACTCATTCTGGGATTCTTTATCCTTTTGGAGAAATTTTACAAACCAATATTACGATGGACGCTCGAACACAAAGCCACATTTCTGGCAATCCCTGGATTCCTCATAGTACTCGGATTAACTGTCTGGATGGGCTTCAACACCATGTTTGGATTCATCGCCAAAGGTTTTGATCAGCTCGGATGGAATGTCCGTACCACCACGGTGTGGTCAGGGCTGGCCCACTCCTTCCCCGGCATTGGCGAAGAATTTATGCCATCGCTCGACGAGGGAAGTTTCCTGCTGATGCCCACATCCATGCCTCACTCGGGAATGGAATACAACCTGAAGGTATTGAAGCAGCTCGATATGCTGGTCACCAGCATTCCTGAGGTGGAACTGACCGTTGGAAAACTGGGACGTGTGGAATCAGCACTTGACCCTGCGCCGGTATCTATGTACGAAAATGTGATCAACTACAAACCGGAGTATGCACTGGATGAACGCGGGCACCGTACGAGGTTCCGCACCGATGATGAAGACCGTTTCATCACCAGTCACGGGGACACTTTGAACAATCAGGAAGCACTTGAGAAAGGCATCACCAAAGCCGATTTGATTCCCGATGAAAACGGGCTGTTCTTCCGCAACTGGCGTGAGGAAATTCAGACTCCGGATGATATTTGGGACGAGATTGTAAAAGCCACCAAAATACCGGGTGTCACATCCGCACCTAAGTTGCAGCCCATCGAAACACGTCTGGTGATGTTGCAAACGGGTATGAGAGCTCCCATGGGAATCAAGGTTTATGGCCCCGACCTCAAAACCATTGAGGCGTTTGGAATGAAACTGGAATCCATCCTGAAAGAGGTACCATCGGTAAAAGCCGAAGCCGCCTTTGCCGACCGCGTCATCGGGAAGCCATACATACATCTGAACATCAATCGTAACGCGATTTCAAGATATGGCTTGAATGTGGAAGATGTTCAGCAAACTATTGAAACGGCCATTGGCGGCATGAAGATTTCTACCACAGTTGAAGGCCGGGAGCGATTCCCGGTTAGGGTGCGTTACCCCAGGGAACTGCGGGAAGACCCCGAATCATTGGGTAAGATTCTGATGTCCACCCCCACTGGAGCGCAGGTTCCGCTAAATCAGCTGGTGAATGTGGAATATGTTCGCGGCCCCCAAATGATCAAAAGTGAAGAGACCTTTCTCACCAGCTACGTACTGTTCGATAAGCGGGAAGGCTTTGCCGAAGTGGAAGTGGTTAACGATGCACAAAATGCGATTCAGACCGAAATCGACAGCGGAGAGCTGAAAGTTCCATCTGGTGTGAGCTATAAATTCTCCGGAAACTATGAAAACCAGATAAGGGCCGAGAAGCGGCTCTCCATCATCGTTCCCGTGGTGTTAATCATCGTCTTTCTGATACTCTATTTCCAGTTTAAGTCGGTGACCACCTCGTTGATGATCTTTACCGGTATTGCCATGGCTTTCAGCGGTGGATTTATTCTGCTCTGGTTTTACGGACAGGATTGGTTCATGAATTTCCAGGTCTTTGGCACCAATTTGCGAGAACTGTTTCAGATGCAGACCATTAATCTCAGTGTGGCCGTTTGGGTGGGCTTCATAGCCCTTTTCGGACTTGCCACCGACGATGGAGTTGTTATGGGAACATACCTGGATCAGAGTTTCCGTCGCCATAAACCCGAAAGCATTGGTGCCATCCGTGGAGCCATTATGGATGCAGGCCTGCGTCGTATTCGCCCGGCAGTGATGACCACAGCAACAACAATTATTGCGTTGCTTCCGGTACTCACATCCACCGGAAAAGGCTCCGATATTATGGTGCCAATGGCCATCCCAGCATTTGGAGGGATGATTGCAGCAGCTGTAACCTATTTCATTGTGCCTGTGCTGTATAGTTTGAGGGAGGAAAACCGCCTCCCCCCGACCCCCTCCGAGGGAGGGGGAGAAAAAAGACAGGTAGCCAACAAAAAAGAATAATAATATGAGATCAAAACAATTAATACTTATAGTGGGATTAGTCTTTCTGGGATTGACAGGCAGCATTGCCCAATCCCTGGAGGACTATTTCCGCACTGCAGCAGAGAACAATCCCGGCCTGCAGGCCAAATACAAGACATTTGAAGCGGCTCTTCAAAAGGTTCCTCAGGTGAGCTCGCTGCCCGATCCCACATTTACGTTCGGGTACTTCATCTCACCGGTAGAAACCCGCCTGGGGCCTCAGGAAGCCAAATTCTCGCTTTCGCAGATGTTTCCATGGTTTGGGACACTCAAAGCAAGGGAAGATGCTGCAACCCTGGCCGCAGAAGCAAAATTTCAGGAGTTTGTGGATGCCCGCAACCAACTTTATTACGAGGTGGCTGCTGCTTACTATCCGCTTTACAAACTCAGTGAGTGGAAGCAGATAGAGCGGGAGAACCTCGAAATTCTGAATTCATACAAGGAGATTGCCACCCGTAACTTTGAGAATGGCAAAGGTGCCATGGTAGATGTCCTGAGAGTGGATATTATGCTGAAAGATGCTTCCACAAACCTGGAAATTCTCAACCAGGAGGAGAAACCTTTGCTCACCAGGTTCAACAAAATGCTGAACAGGTCTGCAGAGGAAAAGGTAACCATCGAAGTGGTGGAAAAGACAGACACAATGACGGTTCATTTAAACAAGGATTCGCTGATGGAACAGCATCCGGTTTTGAAGAAGCTGGAACTGATGCGTCAATCAAGTGAAGCTGAAGAAACAGCTGCCCGAAAAAACGGATACCCCAATCTGGGGCTCGGCCTTGACTATGTAGTGGTAGGCGGACCCACAGATATGCAGGTGGAAGACAGCGGCCGGGATGTGATCATGCCTATGATATCGGTCTCCATCCCCATTTTCAGGAAGAAATACAATTCCGCGGTCAAAGAAGCACAGCTAAAACAGGAAAGCCTGGCACTCCAAAAAAATCAGTTTACCAACAATCTGATTTCAAAATATGAAAGTGTTTGGTTTGACATCAACAAACAAGAGCAACTCATCAGGCTGTATGATCAACAAATCGATGAAACCCGCCGGGCCCTGAAACTGTTGACAACAGCCTATGCCAATTCGGGGAAAGATTTCGAAGAAATTTTGCGCATGCAGCAGGAGTTGTTGAAATACGAAAAGAAAAAAGTCGATGCCATAAGCAAGTATAAGACCGCTGTGGCAAGGATGGATTATGTCTTGGGGGCCCCCTAAATTCCCCTAAGGGGGACTTTCCTGACCACAATCACTGGCAAGGGGGGCATCGCAAAACGATGAACAGCAGATAATAAAAAGTAAAGACGCAAAACATTGCGCCTCAACAACAAAACTAAACGCCATGAACAATAATAAAGTAAAGACGCAAGATCTTGCGTCTCAACGAAAAAAAACAATAAAAACCACAGGAATCACCCTGGCAGCGGGGATATTACTTGGCTGGCTCCTGTTTGGCGGCTCGGGAGGAGAACAGGCGCAAGAAGAGACCTCTCAGCACGATCATACAGCCGAAGAAACTACATGGACCTGCTCCATGCACCCACAAATCAAGCAACCCGATCCGGGTGATTGTCCCATCTGCGGAATGGAGCTGATCCCGTTGGAAGAAGATGATGGAGGAGCTGATCCAGGAGAAATAAGAATGTCACCTACAGCGATGCAACTGGCAAGCGTTCAAACCCAAAAAGTTACAAAAGGAACTGCTCACAAAACAGTGCGCCTTGACGGTAAAGTAGAAGCTGATGAGCGGGAAGTGTACTCCCAATCCTCGCATGTGCCGGGAAGAATAGAAAAACTGACCATCAATTTTACGGGACAGTATGTAAAAAGGGAAGCCCCTGTTGCTTATGTCTATTCTCCAGATTTGGTAACTGCACAGGAGGAACTATTCGAAGCTCGGTCTATCAAAGAGGCTCAGCCGGAACTTTACAGGGCATCCTATGAAAAGCTCAAAAACTGGAAACTCACCGATGCACAAATTAAGAATATTCTTGACTCCGGAGAGCCTCAGGAACAATTTCCGGTTTTGGCAGATGTATCCGGCTATGTAACAGATAAGCTTGTTAACATGGGGGATTACATAAAGCGCGGACAAGCCATTTACAAAATAGCTGATCTATCATCAATATGGATTTTGTTCGACGTTTACGAAAGTGATATTCCATGGATCGAGGAAGGCAATGAAGTAACTTTTACGGTCTCCTCCCTCCCGGGTGAAACATTCTCAGGCAAGATTGATTACATCGACCCGGTAATTAATCCTAAAACAAGGGTGGCCAAAGCCCGTGTGGAAGTCAACAATTCCAATCTTAAGCTAAAACCGGAAATGTTTGTTTCTGGTGAAGTTGAGGCCGGCCTCAGCAATGAGGAAGAAAACATCGTTGTTCCGCAATCAGCAGTCATGTGGACAGGAAAACGTTCAGTGGTGTATGTCAAAAAGAGCTCTGAAGACAACGTAAGCTTTATTATGCGAGAAGTATTGTTGGGACTTGATCTGGGCAACAGCTATATTATAGAAGAAGGGCTGGAAGCAGGAGAAGAAATTGCCGTCCATGGCACCTTCAGCATTGATGCTGCAGCGCAATTAAGCGGAAAACCCAGCATGATGAGTCCTGAAGGAGGAGAACCTGCCACAGGACACGATCATGGCACAATGTCCTCCGGGGAAATGGAAAGCATGAAAGAGGCAAGTCAGAATCCTGAAGACCAGGAAATCCCAGACTACGAATCACCACTGCAATTTAAAAAGCAACTGACGGCATTTTTTGATCAGTACATTGAAATGAAAGATGCCATGGTGGCCTCCAACGCTGAATTAGCAGCATCAGAAGCCAAAGAGGCCCTTAAGGCGCTTGGAAACATCGATATGGCTCTGCTCAAAGGAGATGCTCACATGTTTTGGATGGAAAATCTTGACAAAATGGAATCTGCATTGACAACCATTAGCGAATCTGATGATCTGGAATCACAAAGAGCAGCTTTTGTTGATTTCAACCCTTTTTTATACAGCAAAGTCAAAGCTTTCGGACTGGACGAAAAAACCGTTTATTTTCAGTTTTGCCCCATGGCTAATGACGACAAGGGAGCTTACTGGCTGAGTACCGAAGAGAACATCCGCAACCCCTATTATGGAGATATGATGCTGGAATGCGGAGAGGTGAAAGAGACATTAGAGTAGAGACGCAAAATTATGAGTCTCTCAATCCCAACCCACATTTATTAAATCAATTTTTAAACACAAAAACAAGAATGTTATGAAACGTAAAATGTTAAGTCTGTTAACCATGCTGCTGATTGGAACAGTAGCGGTATTTGCACAAAGCAAAACCGAGAAATTTGAAGTAAAAGGAAATTGCGGCATGTGTGAAAAACGCATCGAAAAAGCTGCAAAGTCCGTTGAAGGAGTTACCGAGGCAGAATGGGACAAGGAAACCATGATGGCAAAAGTGGTCTTTGACGATTCTGAAACTTCACTGGATGCAATTCAAAAAGCAATTGCAAAAGCCGGTCATGACACCGGAAAGCACAAAGCTTCTGATGAAGTTTACAACAATCTTCCCGGATGCTGCAAGTATGATCGTTCCGAGTCGAAAGATGACAAAGATGATCACCACGGGCACCAGCACTAAGAGCACGGGGCATGGAGCAGGACCTCATGTGCCTTGTCCATGCCCCATGCCCCCTATCCAAGATCCCTTCAAACAATCCCTCAGTCCACTTGTTCCACTTACAAAAGCACTGATTATGAAAAACTTCACTTCAACAAAACTCATTTTCCTGCTTTTGATTGCTACTGGTTTGAGTGCCTGTAATGCACAAGGAAAAAGTAATGCCCAAAACGGATCAGGCAATGCAAGCAGCGATTTTTCGCCTGATATTGAAATCGAGTTGACCGCTCAACCGGTTGCTATGCAACTTCTGGACGGTCCAAAAACAAATATTTTCCAATATGAAGCCAGGCTTCTTAAAGGGAACGACAGCAATCTCTCAGAAATACAAGGGTCTTACCTTGGTCCGATCATCCGTGTAAAGCATGGACAAAAAATCAGGGTTATTTTTAAAAACAATCTTCCCAGTGAAAGTATTATTCACTGGCACGGATTACACATTCCTCCTGAAATGGACGGACATCCCATGCACGCTGTTGATAATGGCGAGCAATATGTGTATGAATTTACGGTGGTTGACCGTCCGGGGACCTACTGGTTTCATCCCCATCCCGATAAAATCACCGGTCCTCAGGTATATCGCGGACTGGCAGGATTATTCATCATTGAAGATGAGAAGAAGCAGTTACCTTCAGGAGCATACGACCAACCTTTGGTTATTCAGGACAGGTCTTTCGATTCAGACAATCAGCTGATTTATTTAGAAGGTAGTCCTATGCAAAGAATGCAGGGCTTTCTGGGAGATCAGATTTTCATCAACGGACAAAAGAAATTGACTCAGGATGTTAATAAGGGCACTTACAGGTTTAGAATTCTCAATGGTTCCAATGCCCGCATCTACAAGCTGGCATGGAGTGATGATTCAGATATTAAGGTCATCGCCACCGATGGAGGGTTGCTCGAAAAGCCTCTTAACAAACCTTACCTAATGCTGGCACCGGGAGAGCGGGTAGAGATTTGGAAGAATTTCTCAGCCTGCAACTCAGGCGAAAAAATAACGCTCGAAAGCCTAACCTTCAACTCAGGAACCTCCATGGGCCGCATGGGTAGTGGCGGAATGATGGGCAACATGGGAGGAGGCATGATGGGAGGAAATTCCTCTTCCGAAAATGGAGAAGCCATGCCATTGTACACCTTTAATGTTACCGGGGATAAAGGAAAATCTCTGGAACTTCCACAAACACTCTCTAAAATTGAGGAGATTGCTGCTGTTGATGCCATAAATTATGATTCTCCAAAACAGTTTCATTTCTATCATGAACGCATGAACTGGGTCATCAATGGCGAAACCTTTGAAATGGAAGAAGTTGCTGACTGGGAAAAAGTTAAACTCAACACCACAGAAGTCTGGCAGTTCATAAATGGCGATGATGGAAGTGGAATGGGCATGATGCAGGACATGATGCAACTCCCCCACCCTGCACACATACACGGCCTGCAATTTCAAATCATCGAACGTGACATCTCAGAAATGAATGCTGATGTTTGGAACAGCGTAAAGGATGGCTTCATAGATAAGGGCTGGCAGGACACCTTCCTATTGATGCCCGGAATGAAGGTAAAAGTTGTTATGAGTTTCAGGGACTTTACCGGCAAATACATCTATCACTGCCACAATCTGGAGCACGAAGACATGGGTATGATGCGGAATTACGAGGTACTGCCTTAGACAATATTCTAATTAAAAAACAAAGACTATGATGCAAGGATTTGGACATGGCTGGGGCATGGGCTTTGGCTGGATTATCGGAATTGTCATTTTACTGCTAATCCTCTGGCTGGCCTTCAGGACTTTTCGCCCCGGCGAAACAAATCAGACTTCTTCTATCCAAAAATCACCTTTAGACATATTAAAAGAGCGCTTCGCCAAAGGTGAAATTGACAAAGAAGAGTTTGAACAGCGAAAAAAAGATTTAAAGAATTAGGTGTGGCGGATTCTTTAACAAGTAAAGCAGCAGTGCTGAGCACCGATCTGCCACATAAAGCCCGCAGACACCATTCAATAATACAATTCACACGGGGAGACCACTGAAAAATTCAATAATCTAAAAAACTCCTTTTATGCAACACGACCATAAAGACCACACTTCATCTCAACACAATCATGGTCACGATAACCAGAAAGAGCATCAGGACCATGATCATCAACATAAAGACCACTCAAAACACAACCATGACGGGCACAATCATCAGCACCACCAGGGAGACCATAATGGACATGGTGATCATGAAGGACATGGCGGCCACGACCATTCCCAACACCATGCCATGATGATCAAAGATTTCCGGAAACGCTTCTGGATTTCCCTTGCCCTCTCTATCCCTATTTTGATTTTATCCCCCATGATTCAGGGTCTCCTGGGCTTTGAGTTTTCACTGACTCAGGGCGCAGACAAATATCTTTTATTTGGCCTTTCTACCATCGTTTTTTTCTACGGTGGCTGGCCCTTCCTTACCGGATTAGTTGACGAGTTGAAAAAGAAACAACCCGGTATGATGACCCTCATTGCGGTGGCCATCACCGTTGCCTGGGGATACAGCACTGCTACTACTTTCGGACTTGAAGGAAGTACCTTCTTCTGGGAGCTGGCAACCCTGATCGATATTATGTTGCTGGGACACTGGATTGAGATGAAATCAGTTATGGGCGCATCTCAATCGCTTCAAAAGCTTGTAGCCCTCATGCCATCAGAAGCTCATCGTCTTAAAGATGGAGAAACCGAAGATGTAAAGGTGGATCAGCTGAAAAAGGAGGACAAAGTTTTGGTTCGTCCGGGTGAAAAAATTCCTGTAGATGGTGTGATCACAGAGGGAGAAAGTAGTGTAAACGAGTCGATGGTTACCGGAGAATCCAAGCCGGTTAAGAAATCCAAAGATGACAAAGTAATAGGCGGGACCATCAATGGCAATGGTTCGCTCACCGTTGCGGTAGAGCAGATTGGTGAAGAAGCTTACCTCAAGAAAGTCATCAATATGGTGAAGGAAGCCCAAAATAAAAAGTCGAAGACCCAGAATCTGGCAGACCGCATAGCTGCCTGGCTTACCATCATTGCCCTGACCATTGGTTTTGGAACGCTGGCGACCTGGCTTATTGTAGGTGAAAGTTTTGTGTTTGCACTGGAACGGATGGCCAGTGTTATGGTAATAACCTGCCCCCATGCTCTGGGACTGGCAGTACCTCTCGTGGTAGCCATTTCCACCTCATTATCGGCCAGTAAAGGTTTGTTGATCCGCAACCGGACAGCATTCGAAAACTCACGCAAAATATCGGTTCTGGCGTTTGACAAGACAGGAACACTAACTAAAGGAAACTTTGCTGTTAGTCGGTATGAATCCCTTTCTGATAAATATGAGAAAGAAGATGTCATCAGACTTGCCGGGGCTTTAGAATCTAAATCGGAACACCCGCTGGCCACAGGAATCATACAAAAAGTAAAAGAACTTGATCTTAAAGTCCAGGAAGTCGAAGATTTCAACGCCATCAGCGGGAAAGGTATTGAGGGCATGGTTGAAAATCAAAAAGTGAAGGTGGTCAGTCCCGGCTACCTTAAAGAAAACAATATAGAAATTCCGGAAAACCAGGAAGAAAACCAACAGGAAACAGTGGTTTATGTTCTGGTAAATGACAAGGCAGCAGGGGTTATTGCCCTGGCTGATGAGATCAGACCCGAATCATACAAAGCCATTGAAACACTGAAAAAGAATGGCATTAAGGTGATCATGATGACCGGGGACAATGAAAAAGTGGCAAAAGCAGTAAGCGACGAACTCAAGTTAGATGACTATTTTGCAGGCATTTTGCCCGATCAAAAACTGGAGAAAGTTAAAGAATTGCAGGATAAAGGCGAATTCGTAGCCATGACCGGAGACGGGATCAACGATGCCCCTGCCCTTGCCACTGCGAATATAGGAATAGCTGTAGGATCGGGAACCGATGTGGCTGCCGAAACGGCAGATATCATATTGGTAAACAGCAATCCACAAGACATTGCGTCACTCATCACCTTTGGTAAAGCCACTTATCGCAAAATGATTCAGAATTTCGTCTGGGCCACAGGCTACAACGTAGTGGCCATTCCGCTGGCAGCTGGTGTTTTATACAGTGCAGGCATACTGATTAGTCCGGCTGTAGGTGCAGTTCTTATGAGTTTAAGCACGGTTGTTGTGGCCATTAATGCACAGCTGCTGAAGCGCAAGCTGAAGTAGAAGCACAGAGCATGGAGTCTGGGGCATAGAGCATGGCGCAACAGCTATGTACACCGTGCTCTTTGCTCCTTGCCTCACCTCTTATTGTTGAACACTTTAAAATCAATTACAATGAACTATTACATCGAAACAACACTCAACACAGACTTTGAATCTGCAGTAGAAAAAACCAAAGCAGCCTTAAGCGAACAGGGCTTTGGCGTACTATCTGAGATTGACATTCACGAAAAGCTGAAAGCAAAGCTGGATGTGGACTTCAGAAAATATAAAATTCTGGGAGCCTGTAATCCGCCCAATGCCTATAAAGCCTTGCAACAGGAAAACAAAATAGGCACCATGCTCCCCTGTAACGTCATTGTGCAGGATTTGGGTGACGGCAAAACGGAAGTAGCAGCAGTTGACCCGGTAGCGTCTATGATAGCTGTTGAGAACGACAAGCTGGCTCCCATTGCAGAAGAAATTAAATCGCTGCTTGAGAAAGCCATCAAAGCCCTTTAAGAGCCAGCCATTTTCTGTTTTACCCAAAATCCGCAAAGAATGATTGAAAAATCGCGGTAATCCCTGCGGATTCGATTAAGTAAATCATCTCATTTGGACTCATACTTCACCCAAATAAGTGATTTTCTAAATCGGGGTTAACCTATTTCCTACAACGGTTTTTAAAGAGAAATGTAAAACATTTGCGGAAATTTGAGGTTCAGAAAAATAGTTGACAACACCTCCGTTTTGCACGAACTTAGTGATTGCCCAGAGCTGGCGACAGATCATAGGGCCATCGGAATTGTTATTCCGTACTGTTTCCGGCTCCGGGTTTCATCCGTATAAAATTTGTTTATTAAGGTCGGATGGAATTCGCATACAAGAGTTTTTTTACGTTAAGACACATATTTGTTTCATCAAACAACAGAAAAGAAAGGAGGTTGTGGAGAATGGTTTCAATATCAGCAATAACAGGGCTTTCCATTTTCTGGATTCTCTCAGCCTTATTACTGGTCCTGATCGTTTGGCTGATTCTTAAAATGGCCGGAGGAGAATCTGAATTCAATTCCGTAATCTCGCGGATAAGAAAACGTTACTACGAGGGCGATTTTGAAGATGAAAACGTAGATGAGCGTTTGCATCATCTGATTTAAGCTCCACTCAGGAAACTCTTTTTCGCCACTAAAACTCAAAACAACAAGGTCCAAAGTCAGCCTTTCCATCTTTAAGTTGCTTTAGGTTTTAGTGGCTTTTAAAACAAAATCACCTTTTCAATTGACTGACTCTACTCTGAACCAGTCAATATCTGCATTCCCGGCATCATTGATCATCCCGTCGCGCAGGGCAAAGTAGCCGATCTTAGCACCAATCCAACGACCTTCAACAGCCTGAAAAGGTTGTCCCACAGTTTTAAACCGACGACCGTTTTCACTGAAACTAAAAGAACACTCAGCCTCATTATTAACTTCAATACGCAGGTAAATAGTATTGTTCTTCACTTCCTCTTCGAACAAGACTTCTTCTTCACCCCCTTTTCGGGCTCCATTACAACGAACCACCCGGGCCATCAATTGTCCCTCTTTTTGCATCAGAGAAATATACTGGTATGAGTCACCCATCACAATAAATCCAAGTTCTTCACCATCGAAACGATGATTGAACGTAAGTTTGGTCGTGACCATAAATTCATCAGAAGGGAATTTCTGCAACAACATATTGGGCACACCCCACAGGTTTTGAGCTCCTTCGGGCCGTGGACGACAGTTAAGCCGATAAAATCCCAGATTACCGGAAGGAAAACCATATTTCAGTTTAGGATTGGCATGCCATTGCCATTGCACCCCGGTGGTATGTCCATTAAATTCATCACGATCCGGGGGTGTTACAATCCTCCATTCGGTATCGATATCAGGCTTTTTATGAGTCAACACCGGTTCGCCAACACCATTGCCATCAAAGTCCTGCCCCATCACAGGCCATCCTTCTTTCCAACTCATGGGCTGCATGTGAACGATGCGGCCATAGGCTGCCTTATCCTGAAAATGCAAAAACCAGTACTCTCCTTTCTGTGTCTCTACCCAGCCACCCTGATGAGGGCCATTGATATCTGTTGATCCCTGCTCAAGAACCCGCTTAACTTCATACGGACCGAAAGGACTTTTTGATCTCAACGCCAGTTGCCACCCTTGCGTAACCCCTCCTGCAGGAGCAAAAATGTAATAGTAATCATCATGTTTGTAAAACTTAGCCCCTTCCACTGTAGGATGGTCATCATGACCATCGAAAACCATCACGGGTTCTCCGATAAGGCTCTTTCCATCAGGTGTCATCTCCTGCACAATCAACACCGATTTTAGTCCGGCACGGCTCCCGGCAAAAGCGTGCGTCAAATAAGCCCTGCCATCATCATCCCAGAGTGGACTGGAATCGATAAGTCCTTTCGCGGCTTTCACCAAATGAGGCTTACTCCATGGTCCGTGTGGATCTTTCGCTTTAAGCATATAAATACCGAAATCAGGATCACCATAATATATGTAGAATTCACCATCATGAAACCTGAAAGAAGGAGCCCATACACCATTTCCATGCTGAGGGTCTGAGAAATGCACTTCAGGATATTGAATGGGTAAAGCATGCCCTATCAATTCCCAGTTGACAAGGTCTTTGGAATACAAAATGGGCAATCCGGGCACACAGTTAAAACTCGAAGCCGTCATATAGTAATCATCCCCCACACGACATACATCAGGATCGGAATAATCGGCGTGAATGATAGGATTTTTGTAGGTTCCGTCACCCTGATCAGCGACCCACACTTCTGAAACTGGCCCATTCTGAGCTTGGACAATGGGAAAACCCACCATCAGAAGTGCCAGTGATTGAAGTAGTTTATTCATTATACTTTGTTTTATTTTTTTATTACTTAAACACTAAAAAAGTTCAGAATTGGGTCTATAGGCTGGAAACTGAATGTTAGAGATTAATAGAGAGGCTGTTAGCTCATTGCTCATTGCTGAAATTTGTGATATTACACCATTAATCCAGAATCAGAACAATTCAACAACCAGCACAGAATCGCGGAAACACGAAACTCAAAACTCAAAGTCCCCCCTGGGAGGATTTAGGGGGCCCTGAAAATCCCAGTTGTCCTCCCCACTGAATATATTTTCCGGGGTATATTTCTTCGCTTCATCATCGGTTAACTGATGAGACCAGGGCACACGATCCGTGAGAGCTGCTCCCGGGCCATGAGATTTATATTCTGCATAATAAGCCGTTTTCTCTTTGTCTTCACTGCTCCAATTGTGCCATCCCTCCGGCTTAATGTGTTTATCCAGAAAACAATTCACAAAAACGGTCTGCGCATAAGGTCTCCAGGGACGTCCCAGGTAAAATGAATTTTCAGGGGTGTCACCTGTTATTCGACAATTTAGGAAAACAAACCCATATTCAGTCTCTTCATCTGTTGAGGCTGCAGTAATGTAACCATGGTCTTTGCAGAATATCTCACACTCATCGAAAACGGCGGTTGACCAGCCAAAAATAAAATCCACAGTGCCTTCAATGTAGCAGTTTTTGTAATACTGCCGACTGTTCTTCCCATGTGGATAGAGCGTATCCTGATGACCAAGAAATCTGCAGTTCTCAAATACAATTCGATCTCCGTCCACCCGAACAGCCACCGCCTGTCCGACAGCTCCTGCGGAATTTTCAAAGGTAATATTGCGGGCGGTAAAGTCATTTCCAAAGACAAAGAACCCCGAAGAGCCTGTAGTGCCCATCTCCTCGCCAAATTGATTCAATTTTGAAGCATAATCATCATTGGTAATAATGGTCTTCAACTTATCTTCTCCAATAAAAGTCACATTGTTTTTTGAAGCGGGAAGCACCAGTTTTTCTTTGTAAACACCGTTCTTAATGAAAATAGTTGTGCGTTGTTTCCTGAAATCAGGTACCGCATTGATGGCTTCCTGAACTGTTTTAAAATCACCGGAACCATCTCCAGCCACAATAAAATCCTGAGCAGATGTGCCAGAAACAAACATAAAACCAACCCATACAAAAATCCACTTGAGCTTCATAAAACATCAATTTTGGTTTTCCTATTTATATTGCGATACAATTTTACAACCAACCAGCCATTTTGATGGGTTACAAATTGTCTTTAAAGTGTGTACAAATAACCTCCCGGAAAGAAAACCTGAACATTCATCTAATTTTTCATGACAAAATTCAGATTTCAGCCGTTTGAGCTGTATCTTTGTCTCAAAATAGATTTAAAAATCAATAACGAAGGACTGTGAGTCACAAAAGAGAAGTCATTTTAGTTAATATCAGCGGTGAGGACAAGCCCGGTCTTACCTCAGCCCTCACCGATATCCTGGCCCAATACAATGTGAACATTCTGGATATCGGCCAGGCCGTTATTCATCAGGATCTGGGTTTGGGTATCTTATTTGAAGTGCCTGAAAAATCAGAATCCTCTCCCATATTAAAAGATCTCCTTTTTAAAGCTTATGAGATCGGTCTCAATGTGAAATTCACCCCCATTACAGAAGAACAATATATTGACTGGGTGGGTCGCCAGGGAAAAGAGCGTTATATTATTACGCTTTTGTCACCCAAGCTAACAGCCATTCAGCTGGCTGCAGTCACAAAAGAGATTGTAGATCAAGATCTGAATATCGATATAATTTCAAGGCTTAGCGGCCGAATCCCCCTTGATGACGCTCAGGGAAAAGTAAAATCTGTCGTCGAATTTTCAGTAAGGGGAACTCCAACCAATATTGAGAAGATGAAAACCCGTTTCATTGAGATCGCTGGATCAAGCGGAGTTGACATCGCTTTTCAGGAGGATAATATTTATCGAAGGAACCGAAGACTGGTCTGTTTCGATATGGACTCCACACTTATCCAGGCTGAAGTGATCGATGAACTTGCCCGTAAGGCCGGAGTTTATGATGAAGTCAGTGCCATCACAGAATCAGCAATGCGGGGCGAAATTGATTTTGATGAAAGCTTCAGACAACGAGTGGCATTGCTGGAAGGTCTCGAAGAATCGGTAATGCAGGAGGTTGCAGAATCACTTCCCCTCACCGAAGGAGCCAAAAGACTATTTCAGGTACTCAAAAAATATGGTTACCGAACGGCTATTCTTTCAGGTGGGTTCACCTATTTTGGGAATTATCTGAAAAGCAAGCTCAACATCGATTATGTTTTTGCCAATGAGTTGGAAATAAAAGACGGAAAGCTTACCGGTCGCCATATTGGAGAAATTATCAATGGACATAAAAAAGCTGAACTATTAAAACTCATAGCCTTCAAAGAAGATATCAATCTGGCACAGGTAATAGCCGTAGGTGACGGCTCCAATGATTTACCGATGCTCCGGGAAGCAGGCCTGGGAATCGCGTTCCATGCCAAACCCAAAGTTAAAGCATCTGCAAGACATGCCATTTCAACCATTGGGCTGGATGCCATCCTATATCTGCTGGGATTTAGAGACCGGGAGATTAATTTATAAAAAATAACGTTGCCGTGGCCATAAACTGTTAGAATTAATTAATGAGAAGTCTGACAGGCAGAAGGCAGAAGAAAAATTCATTAAAAAGGAGATGCACTAAAAAGTGTGTCTCTTTTTTTTTGTAACAAAAAACACATAAAATCAATCTATTTGTAACTTTTTGAAAAGTTTTTGTATCATTTTATAAGTTTTTTATTGGTATTTTGTATTAATTCATTACTTTTGCTTCTATAATAATTACAATTAATCAATCACAGAAAAAATTAAAAAACCGACTACCATGTGTGGATTTGCTGTTTACACCGGAGATGACCAGATGCTGAGGTTGCAGATGGCCCATGATTTCAGGAGCCTGCAATACCGGGGGCCCGATAACACCATCATGAAAGACCTGGGCAATAATGGCTGGATAGGCTTTCATAGACTGAAAATAATGGATCTCTCCAATAATGGTAATCAACCGTTGGAATACAAGCACATTAAGTTGGTATGCAACGGAGAAGTTTACAACTTTAGGGAAATTCGGAAAAGCTTCGAAGGAACTTTTGACTTTCAATCCTCAAGTGATTGTGAAGTAATGATCCCCCTTTATCTTGAAAAGGGAATAATCGGGATGTCTCAGTCTTTGGACGCCGAATTTGCCTGCGTCATATACGATGAGAAGAAAAATAAATATATGGCAGCACGTGATCCAATTGGGATTCGCCCATTGTTTTATGGATACACTCCCGAAAAAGAAATGCTGTTTGCCAGCGAAATGAAAGCACTTCATCAAATCTGTGAAGAAATACATCCATTTCCTCCGGGTTATTGCTATGATGGAAAAGATTTCATCAGCTATTGCGACATTGCCAAAGTAGATCAGTTCCATGATGATGAACAGGACTCCATTTTTAAAGAAATCAACCATCGACTGACACGTGCGGTGGAAAAGCGCATGGATAGTGACGCGCCTCTGGGTTTTTTGCTAAGCGGAGGGCTTGACTCAAGTTTGGTATGTGCTTTGGCAGCCCGTATGACAGATAAGCCTATCCGTACCTTTGCTGTCGGTATTGAAGATGGCCCCATCGATACCAAATATGCCCGTCAGGTAGCTGATTATATTGGTGCCGACCATACAGAAGTGCTTTTTTCGCGTCAGGATATCTTTGACACACTGAGCACTTTGATCTACAACACCGAAACATGGGACATCACGACCATCAGGGCTTCTATGGGGATGTATTTAGTGAGCAAGTACATACACGAAAATACAGACATTAAGGTCTTGATGACCGGTGAAATAAGTGATGAAATTTTCGGTTACAAATACACCGATTTTGCTCCAACGCCAGAGGCATTTCAGCAAGAAGCCGAGAAACGATTGAAGGAAATATATATGTATGACGTTCTCCGGGCCGACCGTTGCATTTCATCAAATGGCCTGGAAGCGCGTGTCCCGTTTGGAGATCTGGATTTTGTTAAGTATGTAATGGCTATTCAACCCGAAAAAAAGATGAACTATACGGGCATTGGCAAATACCTGCTGCGCAAAGCGTTTGAAGGAGACTTACTACCTCACGATATTCTTTACCGGGAAAAGGCCGCCTTCTCTGACGCCGTTGGACACAGCTCTGTGGATTATCTGAAAGGCTACGCCGAAGATCTTTACAGCGATGAAGATCTTCAGCGGGCAAGGGCAAAATACACTTTTGCCACTCCAATATCCAAAGAATCCTTGATGTACCGGGATATTTTTGAAAGTCACTTCCCCGGAAGGGCCGATCTGATAAAAGATTTCTGGATGCCTAACAAAACATGGGAAAACTGCGATGTGGATGACCCAAGCGCAAGGGTTCTTCCCAACTATGGGAAAAGCGGAGAATAGCCCCTAAGGCCCCCTAATCCCCTCAAGAGGGACTAAGAAAAGGGAGTTTGAGTTCACCCTGTGAATAGGCATGCAGGAACAGTTGTCACAAAGTTCTGAAATGAAAGTACCTCAGTCGCGGATGCAGAGGGCAGGTCCCTGAAAGGGGCCAATTTAAATAACCCCGGGTAATGACCCGGGGTACAAAGGACAAGTGGACCGGGTCCCCGAATGGGGGCCAACAATTAATTTTGAGGACAAAAGCAAAGTCCATTTTCGACTTACTCAAACAACTAAGTAAAACACACAAAACACACGCTTTTAGGTGGTTGCATTTTCACATAGATAAAAAAACCAGTTCATTAATGTTAGAGGTTTTGGACTCGGATAAGTCCGGAGGCCTAAGGGTGTTGACTTCCCTGAAGCTTCCGGTTTATTGAATTGAACAGACAAAATACCGTAGATACCTAAACTGTGAGAATGAAAATCCGGAACACCCGTTATTAACCGGCGGGAATGGTTCCGGATTTACTATTTTTAAACCGAATGTGAGGCAACAATATCTTAATCTCTTTTGCGTCGTCTTCTTTTTTCCACCACACCACAAAATTTACCACTGCCTCAACTGGCAGATATCCTTTTTGATTCAAATCATCAATAAAGTTCTGAAATCCTCTGGAAAACTTCAGCAAAACATGTCCTTTTGTGTTGCAGCAATCATAGCCGTCAATTCGTAAAATGGCTCCTGCTTTAATCCCGCTTATCTCCCGCTGTTTATTCCGATAATAATCGAGCCATACATCACGATGGGTCAACTGGACTGTCAATATTTCCGGCATCTGCCACATCCTTCTATCAGAATACACTTTTAATCCGTCCACTGAAACGAGGTTATCAAGCCAACTACCTTTCAGATGAATGGACAATTGATTTTTTGCCACAAGAGACCTGATAAAGTCACCAATATAGAGATAATCCACCCTGAAATCCTGTCCCCATGAACTGAAACAGTGTGCCTCATCAATTACGAAACGGACTACATTTCGCCCCAGCAGGGCCCGTTCGATCGTGAGAGACCGCAGTGACTCCGGCGAAATGTACAGCAATGAAGCGGATCCATCCTCCACTCTTTCCAAGGATTTGCTTCGCTCTATGGGATCCAAAAGTCCGTTAATAGTTACCGCCTCAGTGATGCCCAGTTTTTCGAGGTTATCCACCTGATCTTTCATCAATGACTGCAGGGGTGAAATCACTACCGTAAGTCCCTTTACTGACTGCCCCTGAAGAAGTGCAGGCAACTGAAAAGTCACCGATTTGCCCCCACCTGTAGGAAAAACTGCCAATAAGGAGTTTCCTTGCAGTGCAGCATCAGCAGCTTGCTGTTCCAGTGGCTTCCTATCATAACTCCGGAAAGAATCAAAGCCAAAAATTTCTTTTAAGCCATAAAGCGCATCCAGCTTATTTTTGCAATACCCACATCCTTCAAAACAAGGCTTATTCCTCATAATTGCAAATACTTTTTCCACCTCCGGCAAACTCCTCAAAACCCAGGGAGGTGTAATAGAATAACGACTCTCACTATTGATCAGTGACAAGGCATAAGCCATTTCAACAGGATATTCATCCACCAGTTTTTCCACTGGCACATGTGCACATATCTGATTTGAAAAAACTTTTCGTATGATTCCCGCCAGGTCATTTTCTATGGTGGAGTAACCAATATATCTGAAAAAAGCAGAAAACCCGGTTTTATCATTAAGCAGCAAGTAAAAGATTTCTTTCAGCGATTCAGACAGAAGATAAAAAGCAGAAATTTCATCGTCTAATAATATACGCGCTTTAATAGCATCGTTTAGTGGATTGTTGGCATCATCATACTCCAACTTATCATCTTTCACCAGTGAATGATAGGGTTTGGACGGAAACAACAGCGGAGA
Source organism: Marinilabilia salmonicolor JCM 21150 (assembly GCF_000259075.1). Taxonomy (GTDB): domain Bacteria; phylum Bacteroidota; class Bacteroidia; order Bacteroidales; family Marinilabiliaceae; genus Marinilabilia; species Marinilabilia salmonicolor. Next base: position 724 of record NZ_AJKI01000046.1, on the reverse strand, counting down.
CCAGAATAAAGTATCGATGAGGTGTTGGCTACCGAAGCCCAGTGGTTCCAGATATTGTTTAAGAAACATCCAGTCATGTTTCACAAAATTGTGCCCACATAAAAACGGCTTTTCTTTTAGCAAAGGTAAGAGATCAGAAACAGAGGCAGAATGAACCTGTCGTCCTTCCGCGTCAACATATCCTACATCAAGAATTTTACCGGTTCGGACATCGGTTTCAACATCTATAAATGCAATGGTGTTCATAGTCTGCTGAATGCACAGGTCATAGTTGTAAACAATCAAATATAACTATTTTAGTCCTAAACCCCTCATACAACAATAAAGATGACGCATTCAATGAACTGCCAGATTATTTATTCACCTAAGACAAAAAAAATAAATATGTGACACGAAACACACTATCAATCATCAAACCAACAAAAAATCGGAAAATCTTTCCATTCCAGGAATAATTCAAGGCCAAAAAAACACTTTGAACGATGGTCTTTTCCATCTTTTTCCTATCTTTGCACCGCATTTGAGCAAAATGGTCCGGTAGCTCAGCTGGATAGAGCAACAGCCTTCTAAGCTGTCGGTCGTGGGTTCGAATCCCGCCCGGATCACAAAATATAACCGCAATTCTTTATATTAAAAGGAGTTGTGGTTTTTTGTTTTTATGGCTGCACCCTGATTTGCACCCTTAAAATATTTTGCACCCTTTTTGTATCCAAATAGTTTAATC
>NZ_AJKI01000045.1 GCF_000259075.1 Marinilabilia salmonicolor JCM 21150 | reverse complement strand
TTTTACTTGAAAAATCCAGACGGAAAAAATAAGACTCAAATCAAACCTACGATATTACATACCCGGAATTATGGGTATTTATAGTTAAATCAATAATTTTTAAACAAAAACAAAAAAGCTATGACAAAGGAAGAGTTAAAAGAAAAGAACCCTGCAGTTTACAACCAGGCGTTTAATGAAGGTTTTGCAACAGGCAAAGCAGAAGGAAAAGCAGCTGGCAAAGCAGAGGAACACAAAAAGACAGTGGCATGGATGGACGCCTGGATTAATCATTTT
>NZ_AJKI01000044.1 GCF_000259075.1 Marinilabilia salmonicolor JCM 21150 | reverse complement strand
TTTTCAAAGTATTTGTGTGAAAAAATGTCAATCCATTGAGGGTCAAATATAGAAGTCTCAAATTCTATGTCAGAAAAGTAAAAGTAAGAGTTTTTGGGGAGAGTGTCAAGGGAAGAAGAAGGGTTGAGGGTTGAGGATTGAGGGTTGAGCTCGTCAGCTCGTCAGCTCATCAGCTCATCAGCTCCGAACATCAAAGAAAGAGAGAACCGTCATTTATCTTCGCCCGGAGAAGCTAAAAAAGCATTCCCAAATCATTTAAAAGAAGAGAAACGTTATCAAATTAATGAATGCCAATGTCAAAAAACACACAAATAAGCATTCTCCAAAAAAGTTTTCTCAAAATAAAACACTAAATTTGAGTTTAAATCAAAACAAACAGCGTCAGGTCTAAGGAAAATACTATCACTCTTTTTGCAAATAATTATGACCTCAAAGCATGTGTTTAACAACAACTTAACCTGATACAAAAAATCCTAATTTAAACCAGTAAAATGAACCCCATGAAAAAAATGAAACACCCTATCTATTTGTTGCTCATCTCAATTCTCTCAATAGCCTTTCTAACCTATTGCTCTGATGATGAAAATAACACTGTTGTCCCTAAAACCGAATTGAACCCCAACGAAGAAGAGGAAGAGAACGAGAGTTCAATTGACGGGGACGTATTGATGATCAACAACTTCATAAAAGAAAATATGGAGATCTACTATTTCTGGAATGAAGAGTTGCCTGACATCGATCAGGAAAAAGAAGAAGATTCAGAAGAGTATTTTTACAAGCTATTAAAGGATCCCGAAGACAGATGGTCCTTTATTACCGATGATTACCCGGCACTGGTAAAGTATTTCTCCGGAATTGAAAAAAGCACCGGTTACTCATTACAACTTATGTATCTGAATTCTACCTCAAACCAGGTGATTGCGGTTATAGAATATGTTCATCCGGACACTCCTGCAGAAGAAGCAGGTCTGAAAAGAGGAGATATCATTATAAAAATTGACGGGCAGTTAATTAATGATGAGAATTACTCAGATCTTCTGGCCCGGACATCTTTTGAAATTACTTTAGGCGAAATAGTTGGTGGCAACACGTCAGATCTGGAACCAACAATCCCCATACAAGCGATGGAAATAAACCTGAATCCTATTGTAAAAACCAACATCATAGATACGCTTGGACACAAAATAGGCTATTTGGCTTATACCTCCTTTGTTTTTGATTACAATGACGATCTTGAAGCGGTAATCCAGGAATTCAAACAAGCAGGCGTAACTGATATGGTGCTGGATCTACGTTACAATGGTGGCGGCTCTGTGGCTACGGCCGAACTCCTGGGAAGCATGTTGGTCCCTACCGGAAATGCAGGTAACGTCTTTATTGAAACCGTTTATAATACTGTTGTCACCAACAGCTTAAATCAAGACCCTGATCTTCCGGATGATTTCTTTTTACGCAAATTCACGGAGCACGAGTCCAATCTCAATCTTGACAAATTGTATGTATTCACAACTGAATCAACGGCTTCTGCCAGTGAGATGATTATCTATGGTTTGGAACCTTATATGGATGTCGTGCAAATCGGAACGCAAACTCACGGAAAATATTACGGTTCGATTACCCTTTATGATGAAGAAGAAAAGCACGACTGGGCAATCCAGCCTATCGTTCTGCGTTCCATCAATGCAGAGGACAATATTGACTACACACAAGGGCTAATCCCGGAGGTTGTTCTGAACGACTATTTCTATAACTATCCCGGAGATCTGGGAGATCCGGAAGAGTTGTTTATGGCTAAAGTTATATCAGTAATTACTGGAGAACCCTTTATTTACGATCAAAGCGATGAACAATCAATTGCAAAATCAGCCTCCAGACAGTTCAAAAAAGCACCAGGCCTGAGGGAAAAGCTTTATCCATTAAGAAACAGGATGTGGGTTGACTTTCCGGAAGCAATGAAACCCTGAAAAAACAGTTCTGAATAAATTCCTAAGGGTCGGATGTTTATTAACTTCCGGCCCTTAATTGTTTAAGAAACTTTGATGCAAAAATAAAATCATTCAACCGCTCGTTGTCTGATTTTAAAATCTCTCCATTGGTTCCTTCCCAGCATTTTTCACCATTGGCAATAAATACCACCTTTTCACCAATCCCCATTACAGAATTCATATCGTGCGTATTGACAATGGTGGTCATATTGTACTCTTTGGTTATCTCCTGAATCAACTCATCAATAACAATCGAGGTCCTCGGATCCAGCCCCGAGTTGGGCTCATCACAGAAAAGATATTTTGGATTAAGAGCAATAGCCCGTGCTATAGCCACACGTTTTTGCATCCCACCACTGATTTCGGCAGGATAAAGATGATTGGCATTTTCAAGATGAACTCTTTCAAGGCAGAAATTGGCTCTGTCGATCCGATCGCTCATGTTCATATCGGAGAACATATCCAACGGAAACCTCACATTCTCTTCCACCGTTTTTGAGTCAAAAAGCGCACTCCCCTGAAACAACATACCCATCTCCTTTCTCAAATCTTTACGCTCCTTCCCGTGCATTTTTGTAAAGCTTCTGCTGTCATAAATCACTTCCCCCTGATCCACTTCGTGAAGTCCCACAATAGTTTTAAGCAAAACGGTTTTCCCGGACCCACTCTGACCAATAATCAGATTGGTCTTTCCGGCCTCGAAAACGCTTGACACATCTTTCAACACATCATTCTCGTCAAAAGACTTATATATACTTTTTATTTCTATCATGCCAATAATAGTTGAGTGAGAATCAAATTAAACAAAAGGATCTGAATACTACTAACAACAACAGCCTTCGTACTGGAGCGTCCAACCTCCAGAGATCCTCCGGAAGTGTAGTAACCCCAATATCCTGAGATCGTAGCTATCAGAAATCCGAAAACAACTGATTTTATAAGGGAATAAACCACATAAAACGGGATAAAGGCATATTGAATCCCATAGATGTATTCAGGAGAGGGCACCACACCTGTGGAAGCTCCGGCCACCCAGCCACCACCAATACCAATCCCCATGCTTATCATTACCAAAAATGGATTAATAAAAATCATGGCAACCACCTTAGGAAGAACCAGGTATCCTGCAGAATTGATCCCCATCACATCCAAGGCATCAATCTGCTCCGTCACACGCATTGTGCCAATTTCTGAAGCAATGTGCGACCCCACTTTCCCAGCAAGGATCAAGGAGACAATGGTAGAAGAAAACTCCAGCAATATGGTATCCCGCGCAGCCACCCCGACAGTATATTTGGGAATAATTGGCAGCTCAATATTATAAGCTGTTTGCAATGTGATGACTGCTCCTATAAAAAAGGAGATGATGACAACTATGCCAAGAGAGCCTACCCCGAGGTCATCAATTTCATCAATTATTTGTTTAAAAAATATACGGTGTTTCACCGGTCGTCCGAATACTCTCTTTAGAAAAAGAAAATACCTGCCTGTTTGGTATAAAAAAGCCATGGTTGAAAATTTTCTTAAAAATAGTAACTAATTTAGTGGAATGAAAAAAAGAAAACTCATTGATTAACTAAACAGAACCATTATCAATTGACTTACAATTGTTAACATCAAAGAAGTAAAAAATGAAAACCAACACTTTTTGTGTCATCATGGCAGGGGGAATCGGAAGTCGCTTCTGGCCCCTGAGCAAAACTGAAACACCAAAACAATTCCTCGACATTCTGGGGACAGGAAAAAGTCTCCTGAGACAAACATTTGAACGGTTCGCTCCCATCTGTCCGGCTGAAAATATCATTGTAGTTACCAGTGGGGATTATGGCAAGATGGTATTAGAACAACTTCCGGAATTAAAACCCGACCAGGTGCTTACAGAACCATTCAGAAGAAATACGGCACCCTGCATCGCTTTTGCCAATAAATGGATTGAGGAAAGAAATCCGGACGCCAACATTGTGGTAACCCCTGCCGACCATTTGATCATCAATGAAAGCGAATTTCACAAAGCCATCAATCAAGGGCTGGATTTCGTTGATACTAATGACGCCCTGCTGACTCTGGGTATAAAACCGCATCGCCCCGAAACGGGTTATGGATATATCCAGACCGGGAAGAACGAAGCCAACAATGAAGCCATCAAGAAAGTAAAGACTTTTACTGAAAAGCCCAACGCCGAACTGGCAAAGGTTTTCTTTGAAAGTGGTGAGTTTTTCTGGAATTCAGGCATTTTCCTCTGGTCTCTTAAAGCCATCAACCACTCCTTTGAGAGTCACCTGAAAGAAGTTAAACAGCTTTTTGATCCTCTGAAGACAAAACCCGCTATTGAAGAAAAAGAGATTACCGACATCTATGCAGAATGCAAGAATATTTCCATTGATTACGGTATCATGGAAAAAGCCGATAATGTATATGTGGAAACGGTAAATTTTGGTTGGTCTGATTTAGGAACCTGGTCCTCACTCTATGAATATTCCGCTCAGGATAAGGAAGGCAATGCTGTCATAAACGGAAAAACTCTTTTGTACGATACTGAAGGCTCCATCGTAAATGTACCGGAAGACAAAATTGCTGTTGTTCAGGGTTTATCGAATTATATTGTGGTGGACTCAGGCGATGCTCTATTGATATGTCCTAAAGAAAATGAACAGCAAATCAGACAATTCACAAACGATATCAAAACAGAGTTTGGAAGAGAATAATTTTTTCATCTCGAATTACAGAGCACAAAAAAACCCGGAATTAAATAATCCGGGTTTTTTTTGATGAAAATATCTTATTAAAACTTCCACAGATCGTGTTCCCACTGGAATATTTCATTTTCAATACGCTTAGACTCAAGGACAGCTTCTTTTCCTACGGTATAAGACTCAATGGTTCTGTTGTCAAACACGTTGGCTTCCTGAACCACATAACTTCCGAAGTAACGTTTAATAAAGATATCGTCAAAACTTCTTCGCTGAGCATCGTTCATTGGATTAAACACCTCGTATTGCGCAAAGAGATCCCTTATTTCAGGAAAATAAACCCAGAATGCTTTGTTTTTAACCACACCTCCTGCTGCACCTGCGGCTTCCCCCAGATCTTCATTCACAGACTCACGAATAGGGCAAAGTCCAAGAATTCGTACATCAAGACGTGAGTAGTTACGGTCAAAGTACCAGATTTCTTTTACCATTATCTGCTTCACTTCATAGGTTTTAGCACCCTCTACAACCGTTTGCTCCGCCATAGTACCATCCTCCTGTTCAATCATAACAGTGCGGGTACCGGCGCCCAGGTTCTTCAGAATATCGTCTTCACTTTCCAGCGGAACTTTAAATTCATCTTCTGAAAAAGCAGAGAACGCGGTGATATCACCAAGCACACCATCTCCAACTTCACCAACAACTCCTTTAAGCATAAGATCAATCAAACTGTAACGATCGTCCATAGGAGTAGTAGGATAATAGAGCGGCAAATTCATCTTTTCGCGTAAATCAATAATTCGCCAGATTTTTTTTGCCCACAAAATATCAGCTTCCCTGATACTGGGATATGGAACAGGTTTTCTGTTTACCACATGTTGTTTTTCAAACAACCCGTCAATCGGAAGATTATCATCATTCCGTTGAGCTGAAAGATTCAGAGAACCAAATCCAAAAGCTCCAATCAAAAACATTATAAGAAGCTGTTTTCTCATCGTAAGATATTTTTTCTTTTCAAATCCTTATTGAATTGTAAAACTAAGTGATCCAAGGTCACGTGTAGAACCGTCGGGCCCTTTGGCCTGTATGTTGTTGAACAGAACAACACCTCCAACTCCTACACCCCGAATCAAGTCTTTTTGTTCAGTGGTAATCACGCCACTTTCACTGTCCACGAACTGAAGATATCCGTCTCTGATTGTGGATATTCTGAAATTGATAACATTAAACTTAAGGTCAAAATCAAAGTTATCCATTTTAGCAATAACGGCACGTTGTGCCAACAACAGGTTCTTTCCAATACCTCCGCCACGCATTCCGGCAACTGTAGCCACCGGGTCAGGCACCCGCTTAATTCGAAATGGTTGGCTGCCCAGATTCTGAGTTTGCCCGTTAAGTGTGGTACTCACACTCACTATCGCTTGTTTACCTGATGAATTGGCATTCGGAGAAACAGAGTATTCATTTCCACGAATTTTTCTCATCCTGGCGTTGGTAATTCTCACATTCAAGTTCTCACTGGGTACGCCGGGAACAGAAACCTCTACGGGATTCTCAACACCAATATAAAATACATTCATTTTAGTTGGTGAAATTACCACACCTGGTTGTGATACCAGATAAGACCCAGCAACGTCGCGTCGCGTATAGGTTCCATCGGGTCCCATTACCGCAATCTCGCCGCTCCATTCCTTTTCTCCAGTGGAATTAGCCGGAATCCTTAAAACTCCACGCCCATTATTAATGGGTAACTCTTCACCATTCACAGTAACAATCGGAGGCTGCGTAGTATCTCTTGCAGCAAGCATGATTTCCGCATAATATTCATCACCGCGAATCACATATTCCGATCGGGGTATAACGATGGCCTCAACGCTGTTAAATTTGAAAGAGCCCTCATCAATTTTGCCATATAGATACCTAATCATATCAGACTCCATATTCCTGACTTCACTTTGAAGCTGACTCATAAGAGCCATAACAGCAGACATTGGTAAATGCTCGAATTTTTCACTTTCCCAACTGCGACCTTCGCCTTCCGATCTTGGTGGATCTTTAGGAGTCAGCGTTCTTTCAAGAGCATTAAGAAGGGCTGTATCCGCGGGGTCAACCATTTCACTCAAAACGTCACGATAGTGAATCAGATGTTCTTTCAACTCTTTACTTCTGGCCCCGCCCCTCTCGGTAATCATTAATTGCGCCGCAATATCCTGATTGTCCAAAGAAGTATAATGCGTTGGGGTAGCCTCAGGACCATCAGCTGTCTGAACAATTAACGTTTTCAAGTCCTGTATATGTTTAAACAAACTGTCAGCTTCTGTCTTAACTTCGAGGGCATTATGATACTGGTCACTAACTTTCTTCTCGTTAGTGGCATATGCGCTTTCAAAATCAGAATATAACAGGCTGTTTTTATTCTCCATCGTTTCGATGGTTTTTCTGATACTGCTATCTACCAGTTGAAAAGCCTGAAGAAGTTCTCCTGAAACATTGAGAGCCAACATAGCCGTCAGGAAAAGATACATCATTCCGATCATCTTTTGTCTCGGCGTTTCAGGACAGTTACCACCACTCATATCACAAAAAGGTCTTTAAGGTTATTACTTTCCTGATTAATTTTGTTTACTCCCCATGTTCATGGCGCTCAGCATATTGCCATAAATGGTATTGAGTTCAGAAATATTCTGATTCAACTTACCCAATTCTTCCTGATAAGTTTTAGCGTCCTCGACTGACTTCCTGAATTCCTGGTCAATACTTCCCAACTGGGTAGTTACGCTTTTAGAAGCTTCCATCTGTTCGGAAATACTTTTTAATTGCATTTCATAAACAGAATTAATAGCCGCCAGCTGTTTATTTGCTTCACTCAGTTGCTCTTTGTAGCTTTCTGAATTTGTTGCCAATTGACCGGCATTTTCATTCATCGATTTACTCAGAGTCTGATAAGAGCTAACCAACGCCTGGCCAGAGGTCTCAATATCTTTAACAAGGTTACCTCCTGCAGCAGCCATTCCATCTGCCAACTGTTGACCTCCGGCAGATATTTTTTGGGCTGTTTCACCATAACTCGAACTTAGTGATTCAAGTTCCTGCGCACTCTTAACCTGAGAGTTAGATAATTTAGAGACCGATTCAGAAGCCATCTTCATACTTTGCAGGTAACTTTCTGTGGCCAATGAAGCATCACTCAGATCAGCCAACTGACCAGTTGTTGCAGAAAGCTTTTTTATACCCTGACTCAATTTTTCTACAACATCGGGCTCGAGCGTACCGCTTTCGATAAGAGCAGCCAAATCGCTACCTCCTCCACCACCGGAGCCTCCTCTGTTTCTTCCGCGATCTTCGGGCTCAAGGCCTACAAGTTCGGGATAAACCAAACTCCAGTCGGGCATTTCATGAGGGGGCTCAAATGCTGAAAGAAAGAAGATAACAATTTCTGTTCCCATTCCAATCAGTAGCATCAGTCCGGCACCCGGATAATGCTGAATTTTGAACAAGGCTCCTGCAAGTACTAGTGCAGCACCCCATCCGTAAACTTTACCCATTACCTTTTTATAGGCAGGACTCTGTACAAATTCCGAAAGACCCATAACAAAATTTTTTCTTTTCCAATCCTAAAATTTAACCTCCGATAAAATCACGCACACACCGGAAACCGATATATGACTTTGCTGAATCCTGGTATTCATAGGTGCGAATACCATTCTGCAGATAATACCCGATATCTTTCCAGGATCCACCTCTGATAACTTTTCGCTTCATCACTTCAGGATCTTCGGGGCGGGCATTGTATTTATAGGTAGGACTCATGTCATGCATAAATCCGTATGACGACTCGTCGTATGCGCTGGAAGTCCATTCAGCGACGTTTCCGGCCATATCGAACAGTCCAAAATCATTGGGAGCAAAATTGGCTACAGACATGGTGTACATTCCCCCATCATCTCCATAGCGTCCTCTAAGCGGTTTAAAGTTGGCAAGGAAACATCCCTGGTTGTTACGGGTGTAATATCCTCCCCATGGATACTTGTTCTGATCAAGACCACCACGAGCGGCATACTCCCACTCAGCCTCACTGGGTAAACGATAGTTACTTACTACCGGCTCTCCCTTACTGATCAAATAATCGTTAAGAAGATTGGTTCTCCAGATCGCAAATGCGGTAGCCTGCTTCCAGGTAACTCCAACCACAGGATATTCATCAAATCCTGGGTGCCAGAAATACTTTTCAGTCAATGGCTCATTGAAAGAATAGGTGAAATCAGCAACCCAGACAAGTGTATCCGGATAAACCAAAACCTGATCGCTCATGATGAATGCAGAACGATCGGTGATTTCACGTTCGCGACCATCCTTGTCATATGCCATCCCTTCATACTCCTTGGTTTCATAGTTGTACCTGTTGGTCTTCTTTGCTGCCTGCTGAAGATCTACCCATTGGTAGTCATATACCAATTTTCTGGTATCAACCTCTTTTCGACGGAAAAACCGTTCGTTTTCAGGCAGAAACATCTCCTCCAGAATGGCAGCATACTCTTCATTACGCCAATCGATAGGTTCATCCCAGTTCAGGAATGGAGGATCGATGGGATTACCAAATTCGTCCTCTGCAATAATGAATTCTTCGAATTGCTCACCTAACAATCGACGAGCCAATGAATCGCGAACCCAATAAACAAATTGACGATACTCGGAGTTGGTAATCTCGGTTTCGTCCATCCAGAACGACGGAACTGACATGGTCCGTTTCTGGGAACTCATAGTATAAGCGAGGTCTTCGTCTGCCGGGCCCATATTGAAGCTGCCTTGCGGTATAAAAAGCATACCATAAGGATCAGGCTCATAAAAAGCCGCTTTTCTGGATACTCCGACCAACTCTCCGCCGCCGGACTGACCACATCCGCTTAAAACTGTGACTACGATGACACTCAGGGCAAGTACTTTCTTCATAGTATTTCGGATAATCTATTTTGTTCTAATTTTCTACAAAAATCTGACACTCTTATATCTCTTTTTCTTCTTATTAATATTCAAATCGAAAGAATAACCTATCATTATTTCATGTGAACCACTACTGCTGTTTGAAAGTTTTGATATGGTTATATCGTAACTATATCCGGCTCTTATTCCATTCTTCAGGTTCAGACCGGCTAGCAAAACCACTGCATCCTGATATCTATACGTCAGTCCGGCCCAATACTTTTCCCGAAAGTGCAAATTCACATTCAAATCTGCCTGCCAGCTTCCACCACCTTGTCGGAAAAAAATGGAAGGTTCCAAATCAAAATTTCGTTCTTCCAGATTTATCAGGTATCCTCCTGTTAAAAACAGGGATCGATGCACATATACGTAAAACTCATCCTGAAAGTTTGGTTCAGGAGCAAATAAATGCTGAATACCTGCACCAGCATACCAATTGGGCCCCTGATAAAAAGCTCCTAATCCAAAATCCGGAGTGAACCCACTAATTTTTTCTGTTGGGATCTGCGGATCATTAGGATCATGATAATCACTCTCTGGAATCACCACTCCGGAACCATCAAAACTCTGACTAAGAATTCCCGTTGAAATTCCAATTCCTAACTCTCCTTCACCGAGTAGATATCTTCGTGCGAATGACAATCTTATCATTAGGTTGTTAAAAAAACCGATGTCATCATTCATCACTTCCAACCCAACACCAAACTTTTTACCAAATAAATTCAAAGCTGCATCAGCACCTGCTACCGTTGTAACCGGAGCCCCTTCCAATCCCGTCCATTGATTACGGTTCATCAAAACAACATTCATCTTCCCACTGTTCCCGGCATATCCCGGGTTGGTGTTCAAATGGTTAAACATGTTTTGACTAAACATGGGGTCAAATTGGGCGTAAAGTCCGGAGGAAATGCAAAATAAAAGAAAAAAAACAAAACTCCTACTTTTTATTTTGTTAAAAATAGGTGACACTGTTTTCTTACCACCTCCCCGCAAAACCCCTATTTGCTTATTTGACAGGCCCTTGTCTCCATCAAAAGAACGTATATTATCTACGCAAAAAGCTAAGTCCATATACTATATTTGGCCGGTAAAGGTTTCGTTTTTCATTAAGAAACTAAAATAATTCTTCTATTTAGTGCTTGCCCGAAAAGTACAATTTCTGCGTTACGCCCTTTCTGAAAACAGTTATTTACGAAAGTAAACGCCTTGGTTTTCAGAAAGACCAAGCCTTGAACTTGAACTTTTCGAATCAAGCACTCGGAAAATCCATAGTTTTCTTGTTGGCACTATTTATTTCCATTCTTTGAATTCTTCATAAAGAAATGCCACCACAAGGCAGGTAATTCTTTAGCTACAGCTTCCTTATAATCTTTTTCGGCACATGGGATCAACCGCTCATTCTCGCCGTGGGGCACCATCAGCCACCATCTGCCATTGGCCGGATTATGATAAAATTTAAGGGAAGCATCAAACTCTTCCAGGTAAACCGCTTTTAATTCATAATCCTGAAATGACCTTGCAGGGAAGTCACCACAACGAGCTCCTCGTCCTTCTAAAAAATGCCAACACATCTGTGCCGCCAAAGGACCATACTCCTTGCCTTCAGAATTCCCTGAAGGTAAGTTAAAAAGCCCGACAATTTTTAAAACATCAGAAGCTCCGGCATACCATAAAATTCTGCAAGCATCAAGTTCTGAAAAACCGTTTGGCATATTATTCCCTTCAGGCAGCACCGGCATCCCTTTAATGGCCGAAAAATCGAAGCTCAAAATGTCCGACTGCCTCAAAAAAACCTCTACAGTTTCAATGTTCTCATCCCTGAGATCTTTTAATCGTGCCAACCGAAAATAATGCTCGTCAAGTACCCGTTCCTGCTCGCCAGTGCAATAATAACTTTGGCATCCCAACAAGCTCACATCCTCTATATTTTCAGGGCCATAATCAGCAATCAGCTTATTCAGGAAGGTTCTTTCTGAAAAATCGTCGTTAGCCGGCAACACGTCAATAAACGAATCGATCACTGTAAGGCTGAATTTTCTGACTGTTTTTGGGAAAACCCCGCAAACAGGAACCGTCAAATCCTGCGAACCTCCGAGGACTAAAACCACAACATCCCGCTGCTCAAGATATTCAATCACTTCATTAAGAGCAACATAACGATCATTAAGACTGTTACCTTTAACATTGCCTAAATCAGCAATTACTTCTCCGGAAGAAATTTTTCTCATCCCGTACAGCCATCGGCGCATAATGACCGGAGCTTCAGCTGAAACTGCCCGTTGGCAATTTCTGGTTTCGGGAACACCCAGTATGGCTATGTCAAATTTCTTATCCAAAAACCATTGAGGCGTTCCATCAAAAAAAAATATGTGATTCCCCAGTGTTTCCTCATCAGCAATACCTTGATAAGAAACCCGGTTCAATTTAACAGGCTCTATGTAATTACTGATTTCCACCAGACAATTTATTTTTTATTTATTATTCATCCTAATGGACTTAGCGACTATTCTACTTAGTTTTTTTTGTCGCTTTCGAAGCTGAAGGACTCTTCTTCTTCCCGGCCGCAGCGCTTTTGGTTGCTTTCTTTGTGCCGGGAGTTTTTGTGCCTTTCCCTTTCTTCGTTTTTTTGGTTTTATCTCCCTCTGCAATGAGTTTCAGACAATCATCATAACTCAAAGCGGCAGCCTCAGTGTCCTTAGGGATCTTATAGTTTTTCTTTTTGTAACTGATATAAGGTCCCCATCTACCGTTAAGCACCTGCACGTCCTTATCTTCTTCAAACGATTTAATATGCTTTTTATTGTCTCGTTCCCTTTTCTCTTCAATAAGTTCGATGGCACGTTCCAAATCAATGGTCATCGGATCATCCACCCCCTTCTTCAAAGAGGCAAATTTTCCGTCGTGTCGGACATACGGACCAAAACGGCCAACACCAACTACTACTTTCTTATCTTCATATATTCCCAGGTCGCGTGGGAGATCAAATAACTTAAGTGCCTCCTCCAATGTTATTGTTTCAAGATGCTGCTCACGCGTAAGGGGTGCATATCGTGGTTTCTCCTCATCATCGGAACTTCCCAACTGGGCCATAGGTCCAAACCGGCCAATGCGAACACTGATGGGTTTACCTGATTTAGGGTCAGTCCCTAACACTCGCTCTCCGGTTGTCCGATCGGATTTTTCCAGTGTTTCTTCCACCTGCTGATGAAAAGGTTTGTAAAACTCATCGATGGCCTTCTGCCACCCAAGATTTCCCAAGGCAATTTCATCAAACTCCTGCTCCACTCTGGCTGTGAAATCATAGCTAACGACATTCGGGAAATAGCTGACAAGAAAGTCGTTAACCACCATTGCAATATCGGTGGGAAAAAGCTTATTTCTTTCTGCATTGGCCATCTCCGATCTTTCCTCATGCTTCACCGCTCCAGCTTCAAGCCAAAGAAATTGGTAAGCGCGTGGCGTACCTGGACGATCTTCCTTCACCACATACCCCCTTTGCTGTATGGTACTGATGGTTGGTGCATAGGTGGAAGGACGTCCAATTCCAAGTTCTTCCAGCTTACGTACCAAACTTGCTTCGGAATACCTTGGTGGTTTCTGAGAGAACCTTTGACGCGACTCCAGTTTTTTCAAGGATAGCTCATCGTTCTCTTTCATGGCCGGCAGGAATGTGGCAGACTCTTCGTCGTCTTCCTGATCAGACGATTCAATATACACCTTCAGAAAACCATCAAACTTCACAACCTCTCCGGTGGCGATAAACTGGTGTTTCTCAGCACCAACGTTTATATTAACCGTAGTCTTCTCGATAAGAGCATCACTCATCTGAGAAGCCATTGTGCGTTTATAAATTAAATCATATAGTTTTTGTTCCTGAGCAGGTCCGCTAACCGATGGATTGTCAGGATAAGTTGGCCTGATGGCTTCGTGTGCCTCCTGTGCTCCTTTCGATTTTGTGCGGTATTGCCGAACCTTCACATACTTATCTCCGAATTCGGAAGTTATGGCAGATGCAACGGCACTAACAGCCGATTTGGCAAGATTCACCGAATCTGTTCTCATATAAGTAATCTTACCTGCCTCATAAAGTTTTTGAGCCACTGACATGGTTTGTCCCACGCTAAATCCGAGCTTTCGGGCAGCCTCCTGTTGCAATGTAGAGGTAGTAAACGGGGCAGCGGGAGTCTTTGTTGACGGCTTTTTTACAACAGAATTCACCTTGAAATCAGCTCCTGCACAACTATTCAAAAAAGCTTTTGCCTCTTCCAGTGTCTTAAACCGATGATTCAGTTCAGCCTTAAAATCACTCTTCTTTCCATTTTCATCGATGGTGAAAATGGCGGACACACGGAATGCTGATTCCGCTTTGAAATCGAATATTTCTCTTTCACGTTCAACCAAAAGTCTGACCGCAACCGACTGAACTCTGCCTGCGGACAAGGATGGTTTCACTTTTTTCCACAGGACCGGTGAAAGCTCAAAACCCACCAGCCTGTCCAGAACCCTGCGGGCCTGTTGTGCATTAACCAGGTTATCATCGATAGCTCTGGGAGATTCAATGGCCGAAAGAATTGCATCTTTTGTGATTTCATGAAAAACAATTCTTCGCGTTTTTTTCTGAGACAATTCCAGCACTTCACTAAGGTGCCATGCGATTGCCTCTCCCTCGCGGTCTTCATCGGAAGCAAGCCAGACTGTTTCAGCTCCTTTAGCCAGCGACTTTAATTCACGAACCACTTCCTTTTTATCTTCGGAAACGATGTACTGAGGTTGATAATTATGTTTTAGATCAATACCAAAATCTTTCTTTGCCAAATCACGTATGTGACCAAAACTGGATTTCACCATGAAACCCTTTCCTAAAAATTTTTCTATCGTCTTGGCCTTTGCAGGCGACTCTACAATAACCAGATTCTCTTCTGTTGTCTTCTCTTTTTTCGCCATCTTCGATTATTTGGTTCTAATGCGACGCATTATAATAAAACTTGGGGCCAAATTTATAAAATATTGTTAACAGCAATCAAGCGACTACCTGCTGCTTCACAACACAAAACAACTCAATTCTCTGTCCCACAATGCATTTACACACATACAAATATTTTTTCAAGGTTTAATTATTCCGTTTCACCTCCGGTATAAAGAAACGAAATTCCCACAACTAATTTTTGCCCTATTTTATTACTTCTGCGTTTAGCCTTTTAGCCGTAGTTCACTATGGCTGTTAAGCTCACCTTAAAAAAAGGGAAATATCACCATAAACTATGGTTCATAAAATTAAGGATCACAACACCAGTAGTAGATTTATAAAAATAGTATATTAATTTTTTGGTGTCCGGTAAAAGATTTCAGATCGCTTCACTACATTCGAAATGACAAGCACCTAAGGGAGGTTTGGTGGAGGATGGGGTTGGTTTTCGGTTTAGCCAAAAACCACCCCCATCATCCGAATATTGATCCAGTAAAAACGTGTTCATTGCGAGGAAACCGAGGCAATCTAAAGAGGTAAAACCAAATTTCTCCGAACAACAGTAATTTTTTAAAAATTTTCTTTTATGATATTTATGCTTAAAAAATATCATGTTCGTTTCATCACAAAAAGACACAGGATCGTCGTTGGCTAAAATATTCTGATTCCGTCTTTTTTCGTACTTTTACACCCAATGCAAAACGGAACAGGTTTTGTAAGTATTCAGAAATTGAACTAATTACTTCAGCAATAAATAAAACAACAGATGGAACAAGGTCGCTTAAAAAAAATATTACGCTGGTTATACGGTCTTTTCATTGGAGCCGTAGTTGTTGTTGTTTTACTTTTTTTCATGATCTCCAAAGGCGCGTTGGGTTTTATGCCCAGTTTTGAAGAACTGGAAAACCCCAAAAGCAACCTGGCTACTATTCTCTATTCGGCAGATCAGGAAGTGTTGGGAAAATTCTTTCATGAAAACAGAACCAATATAGACTACAACGAGCTGAATACCAATGTCATAAATGCATTGATTTCAACTGAGGACATCCGATTTTATAAACATTCAGGAATAGACTCCCGCGGACTGGCAAGGGTGCTTTTTCGAACGATTCTAATGGGAGAGAAAAGTTCCGGGGGAGGTAGTACCATTACACAACAGCTGGCCAAACTTCTGTTTCATGATCCTGCCAGAAATCTTTGGCAAAGAAGTCTTCAGAAACTCAAAGAATGGGTTATAGCAGTAAAACTCGAACGAAGTTATACCAAGCAGGAAATCCTGACCATGTACCTCAACAAAGCCCCGTTCATATATGGAGCCTACGGTATTGAATCCGCCGCACATACTTTTTTCAGCAAGCCCATGGACTCCATTCGTGTGGAAGAAGCAGCAACCCTTATTGGGATGCTTCAAAACCCCTCACTCTATAATCCGTTGAGGAGACCTGACATCACGCAAAACAGAAGAAACATTGTGCTTTCGCAAATGCAAAAAGCCAATCACATCAGTCCCGAAGAGTTTGACAGTCTCAAAACATTGCCATTAAACATCCGTTTTCAGCGTGATGATCACATTCATGGCCTGGCTCCTTATTTCAGGGAACATCTGAGATTAAAGCTATCTGCTGAGAAGCCGGAGCGGGAAAACTATGCCTCATGGCAGGAACAACAATTTATAGAAGACAGTATTGCCTGGTTGGAAGATCCTCTTTTTGGATGGACCAATAAAAACCTGAAAGCTGACGGAACCAAATACAACATCTACAGCGACGGACTTAAAATCTACACAACCATCGACAGCCGCCTTCAGACTTATGCCGAAAATGCCGTAAAACAGCATATTGGAGAAGAAATTCAACCTCTGTTTTTTAAAGAAAAAGAAGGCCGGTCAAGGGCACCTTTCACCCGAAAGATTACACAGGAGCAGTATGAGAGCATCATCGATCGCGCCATGAGAAACTCGGATCGTTACCGGAACCTCAAAAATGCAGGTTTTAGCACAGATTCGATCCGACAAGCCTTTGAAGAACCCGTGGAGATGGAGGTTTTCAGCTGGCAGGGAAATATTGACACAATTATGTCTCCTTTGGACTCCATACATTACTATAAGTCATTTCTCCGAGCCAGTCTACTCTCCATGGATCCGCAATCAGGGCACGTTAAAGCCTACATCGGAGGCCCCAACTACCAGCATTTTAAATACGATATGGTGTCGCAGGGTAAACGTCAGGTGGGATCCACCATTAAACCATTTGTTTATACCCTGGCTATGCAGGAGGGACTAACCCCCTGCGACATGGCCCCCAACATCCCGCAAACTTTCAACCTTATCACAGGACAAACCTGGACACCGAGAAACTCAGGGTCGAGCCGTGCAGGTGAAATGGTTTCACTTAAATGGGGGCTGGCCAATTCCAACAACAATATTACCGCCTGGATACTGAAACAGTTCAACCCTCAGGCAGTGGTAAACATTATTCATGACCTGGGTATCCAAAGCCCCATGGATCCGGTCCCATCGATTGTTTTAGGTGTCCCCGAATTTGGTCTGGATGAAATGGTGTCGGGATATTGCACCTACGCCAATAAAGGCGTAACAGTGAACCCCCTGATGGTGACCCGGATAGAAGACCGGTATGGAAATGTGGTGGCCAATTTTGCACCACGTAAAGAAGAAGTCCTGAGCGAAGAAACTGCCTTCCTGATGATCAATTTACTGGAAGGAGTTGTTAACCAGGGAACCGGAATAAGACTTCGGTTCAGATATCAGTTTGATGCCCAGATCGGAGGAAAAACAGGTACCACCCAAAATCACTCCGACGGTTGGTTCATGGGGATTACCCCCAACCTGGTAACCGGCATTTGGGTAGGAGGTGAAGACCGGGACATTCACTTCGACAACATCGGCATGGGACAGGGAGCAAACACCGCATTACCTATATGGGCCCTTTACATGAAGGAGGTTTACGAAGATGAGGAAATACCCATAACACAGGAGGATCGATTCGAGGAGCCGGTCAATTTCAACATCAACCTGGAATGCTCGGACGAAAACATCACCGCTGATGAAGAGGTCCTGGAAGGTGGAGACTCTATTCTATCAGAAGATGAGTTTTTCTAAGCAAAAAGAAACCTGAAGGCCTCCTCTATTTTGGAGGCCTGCACCACCTTAATGCCATAAGCTTCCGGATTAAAACCTCTGTTGTACCGGGGCACCACAATTGACTTAAAGCCAAGTTTTTCAGCCTCACTCACCCGTTGCTCGATCCTGGTTACAGGCCTTATTTCTCCTGACAGGCCAACCTCTCCCGTCAGGCAAACTCCACGCGGAACAGTCAGATCTGTATTGGAAGACAAAACAGAAGTAACCACCGCAAGATCAATTGCAGGGTCGCTCACCTTGAGGCCCCCGGCAATATTTAAAAAGACATCCTTTGCTGCGAGTTTAAACCCTGCCCGCTTCTCCAAAACGGCAAGCAACATATTCAACCGTCTGAGATCGAAACCCGTAGAAGAACGTTGCGGCGTTCCATAAGCGGCAGTACTTGCCAGTGCCTGTACCTCAATCATAAAAGGACGGATTCCTTCCATGGCAGCCGAGATGGCAATCCCGCTCATATCCTCCTCATGTTGAGCCAGCAGCATCTCCGAAGGATTACTCACCTCCCTGAGGCCGTCACTCTGCATTTCAAAAATCCCAATTTCTGATGTCGATCCAAACCGATTCTTCACAGAACGTAAAATCCGATACATATACTGTCGGTCGCCTTCAAACTGTAGAACCACATCCACAATGTGTTCCAGCACTTTTGGACCTGCAAGATTCCCCTCCTTATTGATATGTCCAATCAACAAAACAGGGATATTTTTTTCTTTAGCAACTTTTAGAATAGCCGCAGTACATTCCCTGATCTGGGATACACTTCCCGGAGCCGATTCAATTGCCTCGCGTTCCATAGTCTGGATACTATCAATGACGACAAAACCCGGATTTTCATTCTCAATGTGAACCAAAATCTGCTCCAGAGAAGTCTCTCCAACCAACATACAGTGATCACCGTTCAGGTCACTTAATCTGTCGGCACGAAGTTTGATCTGCTGGGGACTTTCTTCTCCCGAAACATATAGAATCTTCTGACTTGTAAGTTTCATCGCCATCTGCAGCACCAGGGTAGATTTCCCAATGCCGGGTTCTCCTCCAAGCAATACCAGGGACCCGGGCACAATCCCCCCTCCCAGAACCCTGTTAAGTTCAACAATGCCCGTATCGATGCGAGGAATATCACTTACCGTAACCGACGACACCGCCACCGGTTTTTGCTTGTCATTTCCCAAGGAGAGAGAGAGGCGTTTGTCTTTGGTTTTACCTGTAATAGAAATCTCTTCCACATAGGTATTCCATTCACCGCATGCATAGCATTTACCGACCCATTTGGGAGATTCGGCACCACAATTCTGACAAACAAAAACAGTTTTAGTTTTGGCCATTTTTCTTCATATTTTGAAACAAACTTAAAAATTTTCAGCCAATAAAAAACCCCGGTTTCCCGGGGTTCATATTCTACATAAAAGATTTCTCTGTCAAATCAGCTTATTGGTACCTGTGTCAGGAAAAATAAACACCGGTTTATAAGCCTTTGCCTCATCCAACGGCATGGAAGCATAAGTGATGATGATAACAATATCGCCAACAGCCACTTTTCTGGCAGCAGCACCATTCAGGCAAATCACACCCGAACCGGGTTCTCCCTTGATGACATAAGTCTCCAGGCGTTCCCCGTTGTTATTGTTAACCACCTGAACCTTTTCATTCTCAATAATGTTTGCAGCTTCCATCAGTTCTGAATCAATGGTTATGCTTCCCACATAATTAAGATTGGCTTCGGTAACCGTTACATTGTGCAGTTTAGATTTTACAACCTCAACGTTCATCTGAATTCAATTTACTTAACGGCCAGGTAGTCTCTTTTTTTTCTTTTAATAAAAACAACCCAGGCCCATTAATCAGAAAAATACCAATTTCTCTCTCAATCACAAAACCGGAAAACTTCTGACCTTTGTCAAAAGTAATCAATCATCCGGTAAGGTTTCCAGAACCCGTTCCTGAAAGAGCTGTCACAAGCTCTGTGTCACTTTCCCGGATTCTTATAAATTATATTGTCAATCAATCTGATTTTCCCTGCAAAAACAGCAATACACCCTACAATATAAGAGCTATCTTCCCATCTGTCAACCGGCTGCAATGTATTGCCGTCCACAACATCAAAATACTCAACTCCAAGGTTTTCATCCCCGTTAATACTGCCGATAACAAACGCTTTAATTTCAGCAATATTTTTAAAGGGGACAAAATTACAAGATTCCTTTAAAGTTTTGGCTATCAAAGGAGCACTTTTTCTGTGTTTTTTTGTTAAAAGCATATTTCTGCTACTCATTGCAAGTCCGTCAGCTTCACGCACAATAGGACATGCAACAATTTCAATGCCTGAATTTAACTGACGTTCCATTTCACGAACAATGGCCAGTTGTTGAAAATCCTTCTGCCCAAAAAATGCTTTATCCGGCTTCACCATTTCAAATAGACGGCTCACAACCTGTGCCACACCATTAAAATGCCCGGGACGATGCTCGCCTTCCATTACTTTATCCAACGCTCCGAAATCAAAAACTCTTTCGTCCGTTTCAGGATATACTTCTTCAACAGATGGAGCAAACAGAAGTTCACAGGCGGTATTTTTCAAAAGATTCATATCCTTATCCAAATCACGGGGATAACGCTCCAGGTCTCCGGGGTCATTAAACTGACTGGGGTTAACAAAAATGCTTACCACCACTTCATCACATTGCTTACCCGCAGCTTCCACCAAAGACAGGTGTCCCTGATGCAAAGCCCCCATGGTGGGAACAAAACCAATGGTTTTATTTTCGTTTCTTAACTGAATTATTTTTTCGTTCAGCTCTTGTTTAGTTTTTATCAGTTCCATATCAATAGAATATAAGCCCGGCAGCAGTTTTCTCATTGTAATACGTTGCATGAAAAGCACGGGGGCATCACTAATTCAGGTTTTCAAAAAAAGAGACAAAATAAATAATAATTCCCAACCTAACCTGCAATCTTCTTTAAATATTCTTTTATTGCCAACAGTTTCCCAAATATTCTTCCAAAAAGGATTTCATCTCTTAAACCCTTATACCGATTATGGTTTTGTAAAGTTTTGGTTTTCAAAAACCTATTTCCGAACAAAGAATTTATCAACATAATTGTTGCTGCGTCCGACAATCTGCATAACACAAACCACTTTTAAATTCAAACTTAATCTGATCTTCTGATATACACATGGCGGGTTAAAATTTAAGATTACGTCACCCTGTGGCCAATGAACAGGACTTTTCAGGGTTTAAACCTGGATTATTCATAACAAAAGCTCATGAGTCGAAGATCGACGAAGTCAATAAACCAGATAAAGATAAAAACCAAGTCATAGCTTAAGACTAAAATACCGCAATCTGTCATTAATCTCACTGACCATCAGAACCTAAGAAACAGCCACCACAATCGCTCCCGGTAAACAAACAAAAGTAAAGAGCTGACAACAACCCTCCCTCACAAAAACGTGCCTCCCTGAAAACCAGCGCAAAAGCAATTCATACCACACAAACAACTTTGGGGGGATAGCATATTTTTTGTACTTTTGTAAAATATTTATCTTAATATATCCTTGAAAAAATGGAAAATAACAAGGTCTTATTCATCTCACAGGAAATAACCCCTTATCTGCCCGAAAATTCAATGTCGGCACTTTGCAGGAATCTACCTCAGGGCATTCAGGAAAGAGGAAAACAAATCAGAACTTTCATGCCACGTTTTGGCAACATCAATGAGCGACGCAATCAACTCCATGAAGTGATACGTCTCTCAGGGATGAATCTGATTATCGATGACACCGATCACCCGCTGATAATCAAGGTAGCCTCTATCCAGGCAGCCCGTATGCAGGTGTATTTCATCGACAACGAAGATTATTTCTCGAGAAAAAATACCATCATTGACGATGATGGCAAGGAATTTGAAGATAACGATGAGCGCATCATCTTTTTTGCCCGCGGGGTTTTGGAAACCACCAAGAAGCTTAGATGGGCGCCGGATGTTGTGCATTGTCAGGGTTGGTTTACCGCACTGGCACCACTTTACATCAAAAAGACCATGAATGACGACCCATATTTTGCTGATTCAAAAATCGTCTATTCCGTTTTTGATGATGATTTCACCAATGACCTTAACCCAAACATTAAAGAAAAGGCAAAACTCGAAGGCATTTCGGATGATGATTTAAAAGTTCTGGATCCAGCCAACTTTGTAACCCTCACAAAGCTGGCAATAGACAATTCAGATGCCATTATTCAGGGATCGGAAAAGATCAACCCCGAAATTGAAAAATACATCAAAGAATCGGGCAAACCATTCCTTGAATATCAGCCCGAAGACAAATACATGGATGCCTACAATGAGTTTTACGACCAATTGTAGCGTTCGATAATTTTAAACGATCAAAACAGACTGGATTTTTATGCTGAACAAAAGAAGTCTCCGGCAATTCATGCCCTTAATTCTGGCAACACTTGCTATTTTCTCGTCCTGTAAAGAAGAATCAGGAACCCTTGGGCTGGATGTTTTACCCCCGGAGGATATCTTCACCGGAACCGATGCCACTTCGCGTTTGATGGGACAAAATTATGATCCGGGCAATTTAATATCGAGCGATGCCAGCTATGCAATACTGGGATCCGTAAATGACCCGTTCACAGGTCCTACCGAAGCATCCTTCATTACCGAAATTAATTTGGGCGAACGAATTGGCAGTTTAAATAAAACCACCGAAGCAAGGGAGTATTTTGTAGATTCACTTGTGCTCAATCTGGCCTATGTAAAAGAATGGTGGCTGGGTAACAAAGATGCAAAACACGAGGTAAGTGTTCATCGGTTCAACGCCCCTTTATCAATGACCGAAACCTATTATTCAGACATGCCGGTAGATGGTCTTTACGATGAAACTCCGATTTCGACAATTATCAAAAGTGCCAACGACGGACTAGCGGACTCCTCCTGGATACAAAACAACTACACTAACATCTGGCAGTTAAAACTTGATGACGCGGTGGCTAATGAGGTTTTCAACCTCAATGACTCAATAATGAGTGATCGAAAAGCTTTCAGAGAAACTTTCGGTGCCTTATTTATACAGTCTTCACTGTCCGACACAGAAACTGCCGGATCACTAATCGAATTCAATCTTACCGATGAGCTCTCAAATATGAAAATGTATTATTCATATTACGTTATCGACACGGTTGACAATGCCAATGAGGTGGTGGACACTGTTCAAACATCCTACACCTTCCCGATTAATCTGGAGTGTGTTAGACTTAACAGATTCTCCCACAACAATCAGGAAGCCGTAACTTTTAATGATCAGGAAACCGAACACCTGATAGCACAGGGAATGGCCGGAAGTATGGTTGAAATCGACTTTAACGATATAATGTTAGTCAATGAAGACGGAGATCAGGTAAACCTTTTCAGTTATTGGAAAGAGAAACTGGATACAGAGAAGAACAACGAATACAATGGAATCAGCGCTGTTGACATTATCTTCGAAGCCGATACCACAAAACAATATGAAGATGATAACTTTTTCTCTCCAGCAGCTCAGGCATTAAGGCTGTATAAAAAAGACGGTGACCGTTATGTACAACCTGGCTACTCATACGACACCGATGACACTACCGAGTGGTCATCAGGGTTTTCCGGAGGAGATTTTGTTGAAGAGACAGGAACATATACCTTCCGAATGTATAGGGAATCATTTCTTATGATGGTAGAAAAAGAGGATTTAAGAGGTCCTTACTATCTTTCCACACCAGATCCTGCTTCCTATCCCTGGAAAGTTTTGTTGAAAAACTCAAACAATTCGGACAATCCGAATCCAAAAATCAGGATAAAGGAGGTCAGCATCGACACTCTTTAAATCCCTGAATATTTGTTAAGATTTTGTAAAACACAAACACACTTAATCACATAAAATGCCTTGCACCAAACCCGCGGTGTAAGGCATTTTTTTTGCATTGAAACCAAAGAAACCCTTCAGCATCGATTTTTGACATCTCAGTAATTTCAGCAGAAATGCTTACTTTTACATATACAGAAACTTCCCTGAGCTCAATCCCTTATCCAACAAACACTTACTATTTTGTCCTGCAAAAAAAACCAAAACAACACCCCATGTCAGGACTTGTATGATATTTGTAAAAAACCTATTTTAGAGGAATTAAAAAACGCAAAAACTATTGGAACAAAAGTCGT
The DNA here is from genome assembly GCF_000259075.1 of Marinilabilia salmonicolor JCM 21150. Taxonomy (GTDB): domain Bacteria; phylum Bacteroidota; class Bacteroidia; order Bacteroidales; family Marinilabiliaceae; genus Marinilabilia; species Marinilabilia salmonicolor. Next base: position 124,337 of record NZ_AJKI01000044.1, on the reverse strand, counting down.
TTCTTCACTATAAAAATTGAAACTATGACAAAAAAACTTCAGGACCTTACCGAAAAGATATACAACGAAGGGGTCCAGAAAGCCAAAGAGGAAGCAGAAGCCATCCTGGAGGAAGCTCGTAAAAAGGCTTCAGCAATAGAAAAGGATGCCCAAAAGAAAGCCGGACAGACCATAGAAGATGCCGAAAAGAAAGCTGAAGAAATTAAAAAACACGTGGATTCGGAAATGAAGATGGCTCTCGAGCAATCCATGGCTGCCCTCAAGCAGGATATTGCAGGCCTGGTAACGATGGAAGCTGTGGAACCCACAACCAAAGAACTTTTTTCCGATAAAAAATACCTTGGAGATTTGATTGAAAAGACCATTGACGGGTGGATCAAAAAGGAGAGCATGGATCTCGAAGTTATTCTTCCGGAGAGTCAGCGCAAAGAAATGGAAGACCATTTCAGGAAGCAACTGGCCCACCATTTAAACAAAGGTCTCCAACTTTCGTTTTCTAAGAATATGAAATCAGGATTTAAGGTAGGTCCGGCCGACGGAAGCTATGTAATCAGTTTTACCGATGAAGATTTCAACAACTTCTTTAAAACCTATCTGCGTCCCAAATCAACTGAATTATTGTTTGAAAAAAAATAAATATGTCGAAAGGATACTACTATCTTGTCGCCGGATTACCTGATTTGGTTCCTGAAGAAAAGAAATTGTCCTTTTCCTCAGTCGATTTCAGAGAGCTGATGGCAGATGAGTTAACCACCAAAGATTATGCTTTATTAAAGCTTTTCTATCTGCCTTTCGACCACGAAAACCTGCTCAATCTCTTCTTTGAAGAGGGCAAAGAGTGGGATTCCCGTGGCAATTTCAGCAAAGAAGAACTGGAACCACTGGCAGACAGAAAGCTGGCACAATCCGCAGACACTGAGGCACTGCCTGATTACCTTTACGAATTTGTCATTACAATGCACGGAGAGGAAGCTCCGGGAAGCAGAGTGGAAGCAGCCCGGCAACTAAGTGCCGATTATTATGCCTATCTGTACCAAAACTCCAACACCTTTGTCCGGCAACTGGCAAAATACCAACAAGATACTGCAAATGTACTTACCGCACTTAACGGACGAAAACACGAACTACAATATGAGCAGGCACTTATTGGAAACGATGAAGTAACTGAAGCTCTTAAAAAAAGCCGGTCCAGAGATTTCGGTCTGAAATCAGAGGTAGAACACATCGAAGACCTTCTTCAGATTTTTGAAATGGATAATATTACCGAACGTGAATTAAAACTGGACATACAAAAATGGCATTTTGTTGAAGAAGAAACATTCTTCAACTATTTTACCATTGAAAAAGTACTGGCCTTTTTACAGAAGCTCTTTATTGCTGAGCGATGGATTAATCTGGATCCTGAAAAAGGCCGTGAAATGTTTGAAAAATTATTTAGCGAATTGAAGTCGGGATTTGAATTCCCCGAAGAATATACATTGACCTATGGAAAAAAACGATAAGACAACCGGAACAGTATCCGGCATCATTGCCAACCTGGTAGTGGTGGATGTGGACGGACCGGTGGGACAAAATGAGATTTGCTTCATAGCCCACGGGAAAGAGCGATTGATGGCAGAGGTCATTAAAGTGACCGGCGATCAGGCATATGTGCAGGTATTTGAAAGTACCCGGGGCTTAAGACCCGGCAGTAAGGTTGATTTTGAGGGACACATGCTCGAAGTAACACTGGGCCCCGGAATGCTCTCCCGTAACTACGACGGATTGCAGAACGATCTGGATAAGATGGAAGGCGTGTTTCTTAAAAGAGGTGACTATACAGATCCGCTGAACAGGGAGCAAAAGTGGAGTTTCAAACCCCTGCTCGAAAAAGGTGCCGAAGTGATAGCAGGTGACTGGCTCGGTGAAGTAGAAGAAAATCAAATGCCCCACCGCATCATGGTTCCTTTTAAACTGGAAGGGGTCTATACCATTAAATCGATTGTCGGGGAAGGCGAATACACAGTAGATGAGGAAATTGCCGTTATTGAAGACAAAGATGGCAATTCCGTTTCAGTGAACATGGTTCAGAAGTGGCCTGTAAAAGTGCCCATTAAGACCCACAAAGAAAAACCACGTCCTTTCAAATTACTTGAAACAGGCGTTCGTTGTATAGATACACTCAATCCCATTACCGAAGGAGGCACCGGATTTATCCCCGGACCGTTTGGTACCGGGAAAACCGTACTTCAGCATGCCATATCAAAGCAGGCCGAAGCAGACATCGTTATTATTGCCGCCTGCGGAGAACGGGCAAACGAGGTTGTGGAAATTTTCAAGGAATTCCCCGAACTGGATGACCCGCGGACAGGGCGAAAACTGATAGAGCGAACCACCATTATTGCGAATACCTCTAACATGCCGGTTGCTGCCCGGGAGGCATCGGTTTACACCGCCATGACGCTGGGAGAATATTACAGGGCCATGGGCCTTAAAGTATTGCTGATGGCTGACTCCACCTCACGCTGGGCGCAGGCACTGCGGGAAATGTCCAACAGGCTGGAGGAACTTCCCGGACCTGATGCATTCCCAATGGACCTGTCGGCCATTATCTCCAATTTCTATTCAAGAGCAGGATATGTCTATCTCAATAATGACAAAACCGGCTCCATCACCTTTATCGGAACTGTTTCTCCTGCCGGTGGTAACCTGAAAGAACCGGTTACAGAAAACACCCGCAAAGCAGCCCGTTGTTTTTACGGATTGTCGCAGGATCGGGCAGACAGTAAGCGCTACCCAGCTATTGATCCCATTGATAGTTATTCCAAATATCTTGAATATCCCGAACTCCAGAAGTCTCTCCAAAAAAATATGGGAGAGCACTGGCTGGACAATGTCCTTAAAGCAAAGGATATTCTTTTTAGTGGTAAAGAAGCCGACGAACAAATCAATATTCTGGGTGATGACGGAGTGCCCATAGATTTCCACCAACGCTTCTGGAAAGCTGAATTAATCGACTTTGTGGTTCTTCAGCAGGATGCATTTGATAAAATTGACGCATCCACACCTTTGGAACGTCAGAAATATATGTTAGAGAAGGTGCTCAACATTGCGGATACTGCCTTTGAATTTAAGAACTTTGAACAGGTGGGAGATTTTTTCAAGCGCCTGATCAACCAACTGAAGCAGATGAATTATTCTGAGTTTGAATCAGAAAAATTCAAAACCTTCGAAAAAGAGCTGGAAGAAATGCTCAGGGAGTTTGCCGTTGAAACCAAAGAGGAAGCACAGGCAGTCTGATGCTTTTTTTGCCAGGAGTCATTAACAGCATTTCTGCAAAAATAGAGACGAGAAGGTTTCCTGAAGGTATTAATTAAAAACAATTCAGATTAAAAAATATGAGCAGTCAGGCATTTCAAAAAGTATATACCAAACTGACCAATATTACCAAGGCCACTGTTTCGCTAACTGCAAAGGATGTAGGTTACGACGAGATGGCTGTGGTAAATGGACGGATGGCCCAGGTAGTAAAAATTGTGGGCGACCAGGTGGTTTTACAGGTTTTCTCAGGCACGGAAGGAATCCCTACCAATGCCGAGGTAACATTTCTTGGGAACCCGCCACAGCTAAAAGTCAGCGATGAATTGTCCGGAAGATTTTTCAACGCCTATGGCCATCCGATTGACGGCGGCCCCGAAATCGAGGGTGAAATCCGTGAAATTGGCGGACCATCGGTTAACCCGGTGCGCCGCGAACAGCCTTCCCAACTTATCGCTACGGGAATTGCAGGCATCGACCTAAACAACAGCCTTGTTTCCGGTCAAAAGATTCCATTCTTTGCCGACAGTGACCAGCCTTACAACCAGGTAATGGCCAATGTGGCATTGCGCGCCAAAGCAGACAAAATCATTCTGGGCGGGATGGGGCTTTCCAACGACGATTACCTCTTTTTTAAGCAGGTATTCGACAATGCAGGAGCACTCGACCGGATTGTAAGCTTTGTGAACACCACCGAAGATCCGCCGGTAGAGCGACTGCTGGTGCCAGATATGGCATTGACGGCGGCCGAATATTTTGCAGTGGACAAAGACGAAAGTGTGTTGGTTTTGCTGACCGACATGACCCTCTTTGCCGATGCACTGAGTATTGTATCCAACCGGATGGACCAGATTCCCTCGAAAGACAGTATGCCGGGATCACTTTATTCCGACCTTGCACGCATTTACGAAAAAGCGGTACAATTTCCATCAGGCGGTTCCATTACCATTGTAGCAGTAACCACCCTGTCAGGCGGTGATATCACACACGCAATCCCTGATAATACAGGTTACATCACAGAAGGTCAGCTTTTCCTTCGTCGGGACACCGACATCGGTAAAGTAATTGTGGATCCTTTCCGCTCTCTGTCGCGCCTGAAGCAGCTGGTAATAGGTGAACAAACCCGAGAGGATCACCCGCAGGTGATGAATGCTGCTGTGCGTCTCTACGCTGATGCAGCCAATGCTCGTACCAAACTGGACAATGGTTTCGACCTGACAGATTACGATGAACGAACGCTGGACTTTGCCAAAGCTTATTCCGAGAAACTGCTGGCGATTGATGTAAATGTTGACACCGACACCATGCTCGACATCGGGTGGGAACTTTTCGGCAAGCATTTCTCAAAAGCTGAAGTTGGCCTCAAGAAAGAGATGGTTGACAAGTATTGGAAAGAGTAAGCGAACCGGTGAATTTGTCGCAAAAATGTAGTTAAGAGTAGGAAGAAAGAAGATTGAAAACCCAACAAACTACAAACGAGCGACAATTCCCTAAAAAAGGAGTAACGTGGCCATAAAATTTCAATATAACAAAACATCACAACAGTTACTTGCCAAGCAGCTGAAAGTCCGTGAGCGTGCATTGCCCACCCTTAAAAACAAAGAGTCGGCTCTGCGGGTGGAGGTAAAAAAAGCCAAGGACAAAGCGACAGAACTGGAAAAAGAACTGAAAAAAGAACTCAGTCTTTACGATGACATGATGCGTCTGTGGGGAGAATTTGACCCCTCATTGGTTTCCATCAGCGACGTAGAACTTACTTCCAAAAAAATTGCCGGTGTTCAAACTCCAATTCTGAACAAGGTGAATTTTGAAGTACGTGATTACAATATGTTTGAGCGGCCAAGCTGGTACCCAGACGGGATAGCGATACTGAAGAAACTCATTGAAATAGCCCTTGAAAGTGAGGTTTTTGAGCGCAAAATGAATTTGCTTGATTTTGCCCGGAAAAAAACCACTCAGAAGGTTAACCTCTACGAGAAGGTTCAGATTCCCGGCTTTCAGGATGCCATTCGGAAAATCAAACGATTCCTGGAAGATGAGGAAAACCTGTCGAAAGCCGCGCAGAAAATTGTTAAAACAAGACAAGAAAATATGGAGGTGGCGTCATGATAGTACCAATGTTCAAATATTCGTTTCTGGTCTTTCATGCTGACTACGATAAGTTTCTGGAGCAACTCAAAGAACTGGGAGTCGCTCACATCGTAGAACATCAGGAAGAACCCACCACCGAGATGCAGGATCTGTACCGCAAAATAAGTGATTTATCAAAAACCATCAAAAACCTGGAAGTCCGCCAAAAAAATGCAGACTCAGAGGCATCAGGAGAAATCACTGAAACATCGGGAGAGCAACTCAACGAGCGCATCCGGGAGATTGAAAGCAAACTGGAACAAACCCGGCAACACCTCTCCTCGCTCCAAAAGGAGGAAAAGCAACTGGAACCATGGGGAGATTTTTCGCAGGATAACATCCGAAAACTCTCTGACGCAGGAATCAATATTCACCATCTGATTTGTGCAGAGACAAAATTTGATGCATCATGGATGGAGAAATATCCTGTGGAGCTGATTTCGGAAGAAGGTGGATACAGTTTTTTCGTTTGGGTGACGGATGAAGCGCATCAGGAACTTCCGGAAGAGATGACTGATGTTGACGAGATCACACTTCCGGAAGCCACATTAGAAGGGGTAAATAAAGAGATTTCCTCCACACAAGAGGAAATTGATGCCCTGGAAGAGGAACTGGACGGAATTGCGACAGGAGGTCTGAATCTCATTGCCCGATATCAGAGCACACTGGAAGATCAGGTTGCCGAGTTAAATGTAAGATTTCAGACCGTTGACGAAGTAGAAGGCAAAATAAGGCTGGTGGAAGCCTGGGTACCGGAGGTAAAAACCCGGGACCTTGAAGAGCAGGTGGACCAACAGGAAGTCTACTACATAAAAGAGGCTGCAAGAAACCATGAAAAACCGCCCATCATGCTCAAAAACAATCGTTTTGCACGATTATTTGAGCCGGTGAGTAAGTTGTTTTCCCTTCCCGCTTATGTGGAGATGGACATGACACCATTTTTTGCTCCCTTTTTCATGATGTTTTTTGGTTTCTGTCTGGGCGATGCGGGATACGGATTATTGCTGGTTTTGGCAGCAACCCTCTACAAACCAAAAGCCGATAAAAAGATGCGGCCCATTCTGTCGCTTGTACAGTTTCTGGGATTGGCCACAGTCTTGTTTGGTGCCATTACCGGCACCTTCTTTGGGATGAATCTGATTGAAAACCCTCCGGCATTTTTAGCAGATGCCAAAAGCATGTTCCTGGACAACGATCAGTTGTTCAATCTGGCACTAATTTTCGGTGCTGTTCAGATTCTCTTCGGCATGATTCTAAAAGGGATTAATCAAATCATCCAGCACGGAATAGGCTACTCGCTGGCAACCTGGGGTTGGTTTACACTCATCGTGTCGTCAGGAGTGTTTTATTACCTCGACCAACAACATCCGGGAGAAGAATTATTTCTCGGATCTCTGCACCTTGGGTTTGTGGTTTTATCAGCCATGGGCATTTTGGTGTTTAACCACCCCAAGCGCAACATTTTAGTAAATATCGGAGCAGGGCTTTGGGATACTTACAACATGGTTACCGGGGTCGTGGGAGATTTATTGTCCTACATCCGTCTGTTTGCGTTAGGCCTTGCAAGTGCCATCCTCGGTCAGGTATTTAATCAGCTGGCCTTTGATATGGCACCTGATGTACCGGTAGTAGGAATTTTGGTTACCCTGATTATTCTGCTGATTGGGCATGGAATAAACATCTTTATGTCGGGACTGGGATCATTTGTACACCCGTTGCGTCTGACATTCGTTGAGTTTTACAAAAACGCAGGATTTATCGGAGGAGGAAAAGAGTACAAGCCTTTTTCAAAAGTACAGTAATTAAGACAAAAAGTAATAACCTTTAAATTAGAATAATATGACTCCAATTGTGTTGGCCTATATAGGCATTGGTATTATGATTGCGCTGGCAGGAGCCGGTAGTGCGTACGGTGTATCTTATGGTGGAAATGCCGCTTTGGGCGCAATGAAAAAAAACAGTGATGCATTCGGAAACTATCTTGTGTTAAGTGCCTTGCCAGGGACACAGGGACTTTATGGATTTGCCGGATATTTTGTTATTTCCGGAACCGGTGTATTAGGTCCCGACATCACTGCCGTTCAGGGTGCAGCTGTTTTAGGCGCTGGTATTGCCATGGGACTGGTAGGCTTGTTGTCCGGAATTCGTCAGGGACAGGTTTGTGCCAATGGGATTGCAGGTATCGGTTCAGGACACGATGTATTCGGAAGTACTTTGGTGTTGGCTGTGTTCCCGGAATTGTATGCAATTCTGGCATTTGCTGCCACCTTTATGATTAGCGGTACTTTGTAGATGAAAATATGACAAACAAAAGCCTGGGCCAGATTTGGTTCAGGCTTTTTTTATGCATTTATGACATTTTCTTCATAAATTCGCATTTAGAAAAACAAACAAAAAAGTTGATGCTAAGAGGACAAAAGGTAAGGCCGAAATGAAAATTTCTGTTTTATCAGACCTCTGACAGCATTCTTTAATCAGCTACATATCCTGACTAAACACCACACTATGGCAGAATACAGAAACCTGCAACCAACAGAAATCACTAAACTCGAAGCGCAGGGTTGTTACTGTGCAAACTGGTCCGACATCCTGGTCAAGGATGGTTTTAACCCCTCTTTTATTCGACACACCAATTTTAGCGGCAAAAACCGGCTGGGAATGTTCAACAGGGAGTTCAGCTTTCCCGGAGGTGTGGTAAAACATGCAGGCATCTCCTATGCGACCATTCACAACACAGATATTGGCGATAATGTTTACATCAGTCAGGTGAGAAACCAGATTGCCAACTACACCATTGGAAATGATGTGGTAATCGAAAATGTGGATGCACTTACCACGGAAGGCCGATCCACTTTCGGAAACGGAGAAAAAGTAGCCGTCCTGAATGAAGCCGGAGGTCGCGAAGTTCCCATATTCAATGAATTGTCTGCTCACACAGCCTATCTGATGGCCTTTTATCGCCACAGACCCGCCCTGATTGAAAAGCTCACCGGGATGGTGAAGCAGTACTGCCAAAAAATTGAATCGGAGAAAGGAACTGTTGCAGAAAATGCCAGAATCATAAACTCGCGTACCATTCTGAATGTGAATGTTGGTCCGGGAGCAACCGTTGAAGGAATTTACCGGCTGGTAAACGGGACCATCAACAGTTCAATGGAGCACCCCTCCTATTTTGGCCCGGGAGTCATTGCTGAAGATTTTATCTCTGCCAGCGGGGCCGAAGTTACGGACGCCACCCTTATTTCCAAGTGTTTCATCGGACAAGGCTGTAGTCTGGGAAAACATTATTCGGCAGAAAACTCGGTATTCTTTGCCAACTGCCAGGGATTCCATGGGGAAGCCTGCTCCATTTTTGCCGGGCCTTACACCGTTTCCCACCACAAATCAACCTTGCTGATTGCCGGCTATTACTCCTTTCTTAATGCCGGAAGCGGATCTAACCAAAGCAACCATATGTACAAGCTGGGACCGGTACATCAGGGGATTGTTGAAAGAGGCAGTAAAACAACCAGCGATTCATACATGTTATGGCCGGCAAAGATTGGTCCGTTTTCACTGGTGATGGGACGACATTACAGAAATCCGGATACCTCGAACTTCCCGTTCTCTTATCTGATAGAAAATCATGATGAAAGTTATCTGGCACCGGGAGTAAACCTTCGAAGCGTTGGAACCATGAGGGATGCACGAAAATGGCCGGGACGAGACAAACGTAAAGATTCCTGTCAACTTGATTTTATCACCTTTAATTTGCTCAGTCCTTATTCAGTAGAAAAAATGATTAAGGGCAAACACACGCTTCAAACTCTTAAGAAGACTTCAGGGATTACCTCCGAATACTTTATGTACAACAGTGTGAAAATCGAAGACAAAGCACTGGATCGCGGCATTGATATGTACAACATAGGAATTCTGAAGTTTTTGGGCAACGGATTACTCAAAAAGCTGGAGAAAGGCAACTTCTCAAACATCAAAGAGATACAGGATATACTGAAATCCGATACCGGGGAAGGATCCGGAGCCTGGGTGGACATGGCCGGCCTTGTGGTGCCCAAAAAAGAAGTAATTTTGCTTATTGAAAAAATCGAATCGGGAATCCTTAATAAATTCGATGATTTACAGACCATCTATAAAAAATGGCACCAGAATTATTACAGTTGGGTATGGAACTGGAGTGTCAAGGTTTTCAGAGAAGAGATGGGGGTTGACCTAAAAACCATAAGCAAAGATGAATTGCTGGATTTCATCAATAAATGGGAAAAGGCTGTTGTTTCGCTTGATGAAATGATGCTGACAGATGCCCGAAAGGAATTTACATTAAAGGCTCAAACCGGCTTTGGAATGGACGGGGAAGATGATGTGCGCCATACCGACTTTGAACAGGTCAGAGGGGCCTTTGAAAAGCATCCTGCAGTGCGTGACATCTTTGACCATATTGAAAAAAAGCAGCAACTGGCAACCCAGATAAGAGAAAAAATAAACCGTATATAGTTTCTGTCCATAAAGTACAACTTGCGTCGTTACGCTTGCCGCCAAAATACTCATTTACGAATAGTAAACTCCGTTTTTGGCGGCTTGGCAAGCTTAGCAATTGGTACTTTCTGACCAGAAACAGGACTAAAAGCAAATTGTGCTTAGTTTTCTTGCTAGCACGATATAATAATTGTAATACAACACCTAAACAACCAAGAACCAGTAAAGTATGTGTGGAATTGTAGCTTATGTAGGAGAAAGAACCGCCTATCCGATATTGATCAAAGGTCTGAAACGACTGGAATACAGAGGATATGACTCGGCAGGGATAGCACTGATGAATGAACAAACTCATCTTTACAAGTGTAAAGGAAAAGTAAAAGATCTGGAGGGTCTGGTAAAAGGACAGGAGATTTCAGGATCTATCGGAATCGGCCATACCAGGTGGGCCACACATGGTGAACCCAACGACACCAATGCGCACCCTCACCAGTCGGAGAACGGAAAATTTATTCTGGTTCACAACGGAATAATTGAGAACTACAGTCACCTCAAAAAAGAACTTACCAACAGAGGTTATAGCTTTAAAAGCGAAACCGACACCGAAGTTTTAGCCAATCTTATAGAAAACATATACCTCGAGCAGAAAGTGTCAGCTGAACTGGCTGTTCGCCTCGCACTGACAAAAGTGGTAGGAGCATACGGACTGGTTATTTACTGTGCCGATGAACCCGGACGCCTGATTGCCGCACGCAAAGGTAGTCCTCTGGTTATCGGAATCGGTGAAAATGAATATTTCATGGCTTCTGATGCTACCCCAATCATCGAATACACCGACCAGGTTGTATTTCTGAACGATGAGGAAGTAGCAGTGATTGACCATGATCATTTCGATCTGAAAAACCTTAAAAACGACATTAAGACACCACAGGTTCAGAAGATTGAATTGAGCATTGAGCAAATTGACAAAGGCGATTATGAGCACTTTATGCTGAAGGAAATTCATGATCAGCCCACATCCATCGAAGACACTTTCCGCGGACGAATTTCCATGGATCAGAGTAAGATTTTCCTGGGAGGTATTTTTGATGTTTTGCCCAAGCTCATTGAAGCAAGACGAATCATCATTCTGGCCTGTGGCACCTCCTGGCATGCAGGTCTGGTCAGTGAATATTTGTTCGAAGAATACGCCCGCGTTCCAGTAGAAGTAGAATATGCATCTGAATTCAGGTATCGAAAACCTTTGATCTATGACAACGATGTGGTAATTGCCATATCCCAAAGCGGAGAAACTGCTGATACACTGGCTGCCATTCGCATGGTCAGAGAGCAATCGGAAGCCACCATCCTGGGAATCTGTAACGTTGCAGGCTCTTCTATATCAAGAGAAACCGACGCAGGTGTTTATACCCACGCAGGAATCGAAATCGGAGTGGCTTCCACCAAAGCCTTCACAGCCCAGATAACGGTACTGACCATGATGGCATTCTTGTTAGGGCACCGAAAGAAACACATTGCAGACAGTGACTATGTGCAAATGGTAAAAGCATTGACCCAGGTTCCTGAAAAAATGCGTGAAATACTGAAGCACGAAGGATTCATCAAAGACGTGGCCAATAAATACACCAATGTAACCAATGCGCTCTATTTGGGACGCGGGGTGTTGTATCCTGTTGCGTTGGAGGGGGCACTCAAGCTCAAAGAAATTTCCTACATCCATGCAGAAGGTTATCCGGCGGCCGAAATGAAACATGGCCCCATTGCGCTGATCGACGAAAACATGCCTGTTTTTGTATTGGCCATCAAAGATGACTCTTATGAAAAAATTATCAGCAACATTCAGGAAGTCAAAGCCAGAAACGGAAAAGTTGTAGCCATCGTTACCGAAGGTGAAAAGACCATCCGCAAGATTGCCGATGACGTGATTGAGATTCCCAGTTGCCACAGGGCACTATCGCCTTTGCTGGCTGTAGTTCCCCTGCAAATCATCTCTTATCAGATCGCAGTGATGAGAGGTTGCAATGTGGACCAGCCCCGAAATCTTGCCAAATCGGTAACGGTAGAGTAAGGGACAAAAAAAGAGACGGTGCTTATTACCCGTCTCTTTTTCTATTTCAAAAAAGTAATGGCACTAACGATTACCATACTGCTGCGAATAATATTTGGCATAATCGCCTGACAGCACATTGTTCAGCCACTCATCATTTTCTAAATACCAGTCAACTGTTTTTTCAATACCTTCCCCGAACTGGAGTGAAGGTTTCCAACCCAATTCATTCATCAGTTTCCCGGAATCAATGGCGTAACGTTTATCGTGGCCTGCACGGTCCTTCACATAGGTAATGAGCTTCTCAGACTCACCCTTTTCGCGATCAAGAGCATTGTCCATGACCTCACATAACTTACGAATCAGATCAATATTTGTCCACTCATTATTCCCTCCGATGTTATAGGTATCACCATTTACTCCCTTGTGAAAAATCAGATCAATGGCTACCGCATGATCTTCCACAAAAAGCCAGTCACGAACATTTTCCCCTTTTCCGTAAATGGGAATCGCTTTTTTATGTTTGATATTGTTGATGGCCAGAGGAATCAGTTTCTCGGGGAATTGATTTGGCCCGTAATTGTTGGAACAGTTGGAAATAACCACGGGAAGGTTATAGGTATGATGCCACGCACGCACCATGTGATCACTGCTGGCTTTAGATGCCGAATACGGGCTCCGGGGATCATAGGCTGTCTCTTCAGTAAAAAAACCTGTCGAACCCAATGATCCGTAAACCTCATCTGTTGAGATGTGATAAAAACGTTTGCCTTCGGTATTGTCACCCCACAAAGCGCGGGCTGCGTTAAGCAAATTGACCGTTCCCATCACATTAGAGCGGATAAATGCCAAAGGGTCACTAATAGAACGATCCACATGTGATTCGGCAGCCAGATGAATAACCCCGTCTGGTCGGTGTTGCTCAAAGACCTCTTTCACAGCTGCCTCATCTGTTATGTCTGCCTTAACAAAAACATAATTCGGCTTCGACTCCAGGTCTTTCAGGTTTTCCAGATTCCCTGCATAGGTCAAAACATCCAGATTGACTATCTTATAACCGGGATATTTATTCACCATGAGGCGAACCACATGAGATCCGATAAATCCGGCTCCTCCGGTAATTAAAATCGTTTTTTCCATAGCTATTTAAGATTTCTGACGTTCTTCTCCCATGCCCAGGCACTTGCCAGTGTTTCCTCCAGCGTTTTTTCTGCTTTCCAGCCCAGCTCTTCATTGGCAAGCGTTGTGTCGGCCCATATTTTTTCAATATCTCCTGCCCGGCGGTCTGTAATCTGATATTTGACTTCTACCCCGTTTACCTCCATAAATGTTTTCACCAGTTGCATTACCGAATATCCGTCACCGGTACCCACATTAAAAAATTCATAGGAAGCTTTATTTTTATTCTCCATCAACCGGTTAATCGCAACCACGTGAGCCTTGGCCAGGTCCACCACATTAATGTAATCGCGAATGGCGGTGCCGTCAGGGGTATCGTAATCCTCTCCGAAAATTTTTAATTCATCCCTCAAACCTGCAGCCGTCTGGGTAATAAAAGGCACCAGATTGTTGGGGATACCAACGGGAAATTCTCCAATCAAAGCCGACGGATGTGCTCCAATGGGATTAAAATAGCGCAGTGCAATACAATTATGGCCCTCACTGGCCTGACTGAAGTCGCGCATAATATCTTCCGAGACGGCTTTGGTATTGCCATAAGGAGACTCTGCCGGTTTTCGGGGAGTGGACTCCGTTACAGGAAGCTGATCAGGCTGTCCGTAAACCGTGCAACTGGAACTAAAGACCAAACTGGGAAGATGATGTCGCTTCATATTCTCCAGAAGATTCATCAGCGACACAAGGTTATTCCGGTAGTATTCGAGAGGTTTTTCCACCGACTCACCCACTGCTTTGAAAGCAGCAAAATGAATAATGGCATCAATATTGGCATTTTTTTCAAAAAAAGCATCCGTTTTCTCCCTGTCAGCGAGGTTAAATTTCTCAAAAGCCGGACGTTGCCCAGTAATTTTCTCAATTGCATCAAGCACTTCTATATTCGAGTTGGACAAATCGTCCACTATTATCACTTCAAAACCCTCATTCTGAAGCTCTACCACTGTGTGAGAGCCAATATAACCGGTTCCGCCGGTCACCAATACCTTTTTACTCATTAGAATTCCTTTCTTTTATTTTTGGTTCCTTTAAGCAAGTAAAATTAACAAAACCAATTCAATTGACGATATTTAATTTTGTAAGAAATGTTTCGTGCTTAAACACAAAAAGCTCAGAGCAACTATTTTTTTATACTTCGGTCCAATAATATCCTAACCTGGATTATTCATAAATTATCGATTCCAATTCATTGGTATCCGGTAAAATATTATTTAGTCTTTGCAAGAAAACACCAACCACTTCGTTATGATTGCCTTTGGATCAATCATTTACAAAAAAAGCAAACTCCTTCAATTCAAAAACTTCGAATGTCTCGTATTTTGGGCTTTCTTATCAAAGTCTAGAAAACCTTATTTTTCTTGCAGACACTATTTAGAGTCTGTCCATAAAGTACCATTTGCGTCGTTACGCCAACCCGCCAAAATACTCATTTACTCAAAAAAACTCCGCTTTTGGCGGCTTGGCAAGCCTCGCAACTGGCACTTTTTGAAGAGACACAGCTTCAGTTAGAAATTTTCCCGACTTTATAGACGGGCACTATTTAGGAAAAAGATTGCGTCACGACATTCTCATTAACAGTTTTTGCAAAAAACTTATAATCAACCTCCAAGGTCACCCACCCTTTAGTAGCAATTTGCCCGGCTTACCTCCACGCGGAGGTGGGCCAATTTTGCCATATCTCCATTATTCCCAAAAATTTTATTGGGATAATCACAAGCAATGAGACCACTTTGCAAGACTTTTGGGAAAGCAAGCACAAAACATGAACAAGGCCTGAATAACGATCCCCCAAAAACATACATCACCCTCTTTCACCAAAAAAATCATCAGTTTTCAACAGATTATTAACAGCTGTTTAAAACAAAAATAGGCACTTAGCGTATAAATTCATTAAATTTGCAATATGGCGAACATTGAAAAGCACATATCAGATTTATTATGCCTGCACGACTGCGTTATCGTGCCGGGTCTTGGAGGATTTGTGGCCAACTATAAATCGGCTTCCATCGTGGACGAGCGAAATCATTTCACGCCACCGGAAAAAGAAATTGGCTTCAATCGCAGTCTGTCGCACAATGACGGACTCCTCACCAATCACCTCATCCGACGGGAGCAAAAATCATGGGATGAAAGCTCAGCTCTTATTCGTGAATTTGTAGGCAATCTACAAACACGAATTGATGAAGGAGTCACCATGGAGCTAAAAGGTATAGGAGCATTTCGTAAGGATGCTTTAGGAAACTTACAATTCAATCCGGTAGAACAGAACCAGTTGTTACCATCAGCCTTTGGATTAGGAGATTTTCATTTTGAACCTCTGGTCAGCAACCATTCCAATACAAGCAAACAGGAAGAACCTGTGCGCAGATTATTGCAAAGTCGTTCTCCCCGCTACTGGACTTCGGTGGCAGCAATGATTGCAGGCCTGTTGCTCTTTTCGCCAAAGCTGGACATGCCTGAACATCACCGTATAGATTCTTCGAATATGATTTCAATGGTGGCCGATGACGCAGTATCAGCCCCATCTGATGAAACAACAGAAGTTGCGGAAACAACGCTTTCCGTACCTGATGAAATTGAAGGAGAAGAAATCAATAAGTTACAGGACGCCAAGCAGGAAACAAAGGCCGCCAATGTTGCGAAACCATTTCATTTAATTGCAGCAAGCTTCAAATACCGTTCACCAGCCGACCAGACTATGGAAGCATTTAAAAATGACGGTTTTTCAGAAGCAAAAGTGTTGGACTCCCCTAGTGGCCGTTACCGGATTGCACTCTTTTCGTTTGCCGACAGGGAAGAAGCGACTCGAAAACTTTTTGCTCTCCGCAAGGATGAAGCCTATAAAAACGTCTGGCTATTAGCCGAATAAAAAAATATTTAACCTGGATTATTCATGAATTATCTATTACAATGTTCAACTACCGGCTAAATACAGGCGTCCTCAATAAAATTGACTTGAAAATAATTTATTATTTCCTTCATCAATTTTCTTTGCGATTGCCAACATTTATTGGTTTTTGAACATCTCATAACGAAAATTCATGACTAAACCAGGCTAAACCAAGCTAAACCAAACTAAAAAAAGCCGCTTGCATAGCGGCTTTTTTTTTGTCATTATCTTACTTCCGACCCTGGTTTTATTCTTGTTCCCGGAGCTACAAAATCCAACCTTCCATCGGCATCTTCAGCCATCAGGATCATTCCCTGCGACTCAATACCCTTAATTTTACGGACTGCCAGATTCACCAGAATAGACACCTGACGTCCGATGATGTCTTCAGGTTCAAAAAACTCAGCGATGCCCGAAACAACTGTTCGCTTATCAATTCCGGTATCCACCTTGATTTTAAGCAGCTTCTTGGTTTTGGCTACTTTCTCTGCTTCAAGAATGGTACCCACCCGAATGTCCATTTTCGTAAAATCATCGAATGAGATATCTGCTTTAGCTGGAGCTGCTTCTTTATTTTCAGCTTCATTACTGTTTTTTGTTTTCGCAAGACGATCCAATTGCTCCTGAATCTGTGCATCTTCAATTTTATCAAACAATAACTTTGCTTCATTAATCTTATGAGCAGGCTTCAGGAGTTCCGTTTTACCACACCTGTCCCATGACAAATCCTCCATATCCAGCATATCACGCATCTTACGCGCAGTAAAAGGAAGGAAAGGCTCCATTACCAGAGCCAGGTTGGCCGTGATTTGCAAGGCAATATTCATGATGGTTTTCACGCGCTCAGGATTTGTTTTCTGAAGTTTCCATGGCTCGGTATCTGCCAGGTACTTATTTCCCAGTCGAGCCAGATTCATCGCTTCACGCACTGCTTCACGGAATTTAAAAGCATCCAGACTCTTTTCGATGCGGTTAACCAAAGCAGGAATCTCCTCCAGCGTTTCCACATCAAAAGGCTCAGTTTCGCCAATCAAAGGCACCTGACCATCATAATATTTATGAGTAAGCACAACTGCTCTGTTCACGAAATTTCCAAGAATGGCAACCAGTTCATTATTGTTGCGTGCCTGAAAATCGCGCCAGGTAAAATCATTGTCTTTGGTTTCCGGAGCATTGGCAGTCAACACATATCTCAAAACATCCTGCTTATCTTTAAAGTCAACCAGATATTCATGCAGCCAAACAGCCCAGTTCCGGGAAGTAGAAATCTTATCCCCTTCCAGATTCAGAAACTCATTGGCCGGCACATTATCCGGAAGATTGAAAGAACCTTCAGATTTCAGCATAGAAGGAAACACAATACAGTGAAATACAATATTGTCTTTACCTATAAAATGAATCAAACGGGTTTCAGGATCTTTCCAATATTTTTCCCAATCAGGAGTCAGTTCGCGAGTGGCAGAAATATAGCCGATGGGAGCATCGAACCAGACATAGAGCACCTTCCCTTCACCGCCTTCCACAGGTACGGGAACACCCCAATCAAGATCGCGGCTGACAGCACGCGGTTGCAAACCCAAATCCAGCCATGATTTACACTGACCGTAAACATTGGGTTTCCACTCTTTATGTTCTTCAAGAATCCATTTTTCCAGAAATTTCTGGTGCTGATCAAGCGGAAGGTACCAGTGTTTGGTTTTGCGCATTACCGGGATACTTCCGGAGATCATAGACTTGGGATTAACCAGGTCTGTCGCATTCAAAGAAGTTCCGCAACTCTCACACTGATCACCATAAGCGCCCGTGCTGTTACAATGCGGGCAGGTTCCGGTAATATAACGATCTGCAAGGAATTGTCTGGCCTCCTCATCATAATACTGATCGGTTTCCTTTTCCATGAAGGCACCTTTATCGTATAGCTTCTTAAAAAATTCGGAAGCTGTTTTATGATGCATTTCGCTGGTAGTCCGGGAATAAATATCGAAACTGATACCGAATTTCTCAAACGAATCCTTTATCAGATTGTGATACTTGTCAACAATATCCTGCGGTGTAACCCCTTCTTTTCTGGCTTTAAGGGTAATGGGAACGCCGTGTTCATCAGAACCTCCGATATGCAATACATCCTCTCCCTTCATTCTCAGGTATCTCACATAAATATCAGCAGGCACATAAACACCGGCCAAATGACCCACATGGACGGGACCATTGGCATACGGCAGGGCAGTAGTAACAAGTGTTCGTTTAAAATTACTCATAATTTCTCCAATCTCTGGTATGTGTATTTTCTTGAAAACAAATATTTTATATCGTAACTTTCTCCAAAAATCCGGACAAGAGCAAGTACTTTTGAAGGGATTTATTTATCTTCACAAAGATAACCAAAGATGTTAAAATCTTATATACAAAGCAGTAAGATATGTCAATTGCCATACCTCCCTTCATAAAAAAAGGAGCTCTTTTCGGATTGATTTCCCCGGCCGGAAAAACAGAAGCTCAGGTGGTAAAAAATGCCGAAAAGTTTCTGGAAACCAACGGATACAGAAGTTCCAGAGGGAAACATGCATCCTCGGAATACCATCAATTTTCAGGAACCGACGAACAAAGAATAGCCGATATACAGACATTTCTGGATGACAATCAGGTTGATGTAATTTGGTGTTGTCGGGGCGGATACGGAACTTCCAGAATTATTGAACAGCTGGATTTCTCAGCCATGCCCAAAAAGCCCAAATGGGTTGTAGGTTTCAGCGACATTACCGTTTTTCATGCAACCCTTCAGAACATTTACAATGTAGCATCCATTCATGGCCCCATGCCGGTAAATTTACAACCCGAAGATGACCAGCAACAAGGTTTTCTGCACCTGCTGGAATTATTAGAGGGACAGGATCTCACCATCAACACTCCGGCAAATCAGTTAAACCGATGGGGAACTGCAGGTGGAAAACTCACCGGGGGAAACCTGTCGTTGCTTTCTTCACTGATCGGGACAAAGTACGACTTTGACCCGCGGGGCAAAATTCTGTTCATCGAAGAAGTGGGAGAACAACTCTATCACCTGGACAGGATGATGCAGCACTTGAAACTGGCCGGAAAACTTGAACAATTATCCGGACTGGTGGTCGGTCAGCTCACCGAAATGAATGACAAACCAACACCTTTTGGTTTATCAGCAAATGAAATAATTATGGAGGCTGTTCAACATTATGATTACCCTGTAATATTTGATTTTCCGTCCGGACATGCACACCTCAATGAGCCACTGCTGATGGGTGTTCAGACCCACATTCAGGTCAATGAAAAAGGAGGTATGCTTATCCGATCTTAAATAGTTTCTGTCCATAAAGTACCACTTGCGTCGTTACGCTTGCCGCCAAAATACTCATTTACGATTAGTAAATTCCTTTTTTGGCGGCTTGCGCCACCCATCGGTCGCCAAAGGCTTGCCGACGGAACGGCGCTAAAGCTTTAGGCGGCACGCGGTCAAAAGCCTAGCAATTGGCACTTTCTGACCAGAAACAGGACCAAAAACAAATTTTGTTTAGTTTATAGACAGACTAAATATTGCCCAAAAACAAGCTGGAAAATCAGTTCGCTTCCAGAAAAATTGAAATTATAAACCGGAGTTGCCCCTTACGGCTTATTAAGACTTCAACATATTCACAAAAACATAAAACCAACCCAATGGCCCAACACAATAAACTGGGACAAAAAGGAGAAGACAAAGCAGCAGCCTACCTGCTGGATAAAGGCTATCGTCTGGCTGCACGAAATTTCCGGTACGACCATAAAGAGATTGACATTATTGCCTGGGATGATGAAGAACTGGTTATCGTAGAGGTGCGCACAAGAGATTCTGATATTCACGAGCACCCCAGAGACAGCCTGACGCCCACAAAAATAAACGCTATTATCTACGCTGCTGAAGCCTACATAATGCTAAATGAATTGGATTGTGAAACCCGGTTTGACCTGATTTGCTGGTTGCCTCACAAGAAAGAAGAGAACTGGGAGATGGAACATATTGTGGATGCTTTTCATTCGAGCCCGTAATTAATTTCTTTTCTGGCACTAACGAACCAGATTGATTAACTTCGCCAATGAATCAGACTAAATCAGACCAAAATGAACATCGAAGAATTCCGTGAATATTGTCTGTCTCTCCCGTCAACCTCCGAAGCCCTTCCCTTCGATGAAACATCGCTCGTTTTCAAAGTAGGCAGGAAAATGTTTGCCCTCACCGTTTTGGAAGGTCCGTTTTGGATAAATCTGAAATGCGACCCGGCGAAAGCCATAGAGTTGAGGGAACAATACCAGGCAGTGAGACCCGGGTATCACATGAACAAAAAACACTGGAACACCATTGAAGTTGACGGTTCTGTTAGCAATGCTTTAATACGCCAATGGACCAAAGAGTCGTATGAGCTGGTAATAAAAGGCATGACCCGAAAAGAACGGGAAAGCATCAACCGCTGACTTCGACTACGCTAATCCGGCAGAGATAGGCGGCTGGACCGGCTAAGCCGGTTGCTTCGGATATAAAATCTGCTATTCTTTTTTACGAAAAATATCTTTCATCCGGTCGAGCAACGACTTACCCTTATCCTTCTTATCATCATTTTTTACATCCAGACTGTCTGCTTTTTGTGTCTCTTCCGCATCTTTCTCCTTTTTATCCTTCCCTCCTCCAAACAAGCGTTCAAAAAAGTTCATATCCGGATCTTCTTCTGAAAAATCGGGACAATCCACGTCAGCAAGCAACTCTTCTGGCAGGGGATAGAAACTTCGCCGGCCAATACCAACCGAAAGCGAAGAAGTCTCCACCTTTTGCATAAATCTTCCAAAAACAGGAAGTGCCGTATATGCTCCCTGACCAAGACTAGTGGTTCGAAATCTTATTCCCGGACTTTCAGCCCCCACCCATGCACCTGCTACCATCCCCGGAGAAAAACCAATAAACCACCCATCCGCATTATCCTGAGTGGTTCCTGTTTTCCCTGCAAGATCAGTTTTTAATCCATAAACACTTCTCAGTGCCCGTGCAGTTCCGCGCTCCACTACTCCCTGCAGCATATGCACCATATAGCGGGCTGTTCTCTCCTCAAAAGCAGGATCACGCAATTCGGCAGGCTTTGCTTCATAAAGAAGCCTCCCCTGAGCATCTTCTATGCGCAAAAGACTTTGCAGTTCTATGCCGTTCCCATAATTTGCAAAAGCAGTGTAAGCCCTGATCATCTCAAATAATGAAAGGTTGGCAGTCCCAAGAGCCACTGAAGGTACTTTAGGCATATCGCTACCAATTCCGGCTTCATGAGCCAATTCTATCACATCATGAGGGCCCGTTTCCACCCCCAGTTCGGCAGCAACGGTATTCACGGAGTTGATCAATGCCCCCTGCAAAGAGTAATATCCCTCATGCTCCCCGTCACTATTGGAAGGGGACCAATCATCATACTGACGATAAACACGTCTTTCATTGCTGATATAATCACAAGGTTCGTAACCTTCTTCAAGGGCAGTGGCATAAACAAATGGCTTGAAGGTACTGCCCACCTGACGTTTAGATAAAACATGGTCGTAAGGAAAAAACTTAAAATTCGTTCCCCCCACCCAGGCCAATATTGCACCATCAGAGGGATTCACCGCCAAAAAGCCTGCATGCAACTGACTGATGGCCCAGGCGACAGAATCAGCCGGTGACATCTCAATCTTTATTTCCTCCCCGTCCTCAAGAATCACAGTACTGACCGGAGTTTCCATAACCTCCATTATTTCCGTCTCGCTCTTTCCTTTCTTTTTTAATGCCTGATAACGAGAGGAATTCTTAAGAGCAGAAACAAATATTTCCGGGTGTCCCTCCCATGGTTTTCTGTTCTTCCAATGAGTGTCAAAATCATTTTGCAGGCGCACCATATGATTATAAACTGCATCATTGGCAAATTCCTGCAACTGAGCATTCAGCGTAGTATAAATCCGTAACCCATCCCGGTAAAGATTGATCGAATCGCCATAAAGTTCTTCCAGTGTTTTTTCAGCACTTCGGCGCACAACTTCCATAAAGTACGGTGCAGGACCATTATTCTTATCCAAAACCCTGTAATTGAGCTCCAATGGAAGTTCCCGGTATTTTTCGCCCTGCTTCTCGGTTAAGAATCCCTGAGTTACCATTCTGTTAAGCACAGTGTTTCGCCTTTCAACACTGCGATTGGGATGAAGCCGGGGATTGTATAAGGTATTAGCGGCCAGCATTCCGATAATGGTTGCGGCCTCATGCGGCTTCAGCTGGGATGAAGATTTATTAAAAAAACGATTGGCAGCTACTTCAATACCATAAATATTTTCACCAAAAGGAACCGTATTCAGGTAAAGATTCAATATTTCAGACTTTGTGTAAATTCCCTCAAGACGTGCTGCCGTGAACATCTCTCGAGCCTTGTTTACAGGTAGCGACAAAAATTTGTAGTCCCTTCTGGGATATAAGTTTTTGGCAAGCTGCTGACTAATGGTGCTTCCACCTCCCTGGGCCTTATCACCCATAAGGACAGAATGCACCAAAACTCTCCCCATACTTATGTAATCGAGCCCTTTATGCTCAAAAAAGCGGCTGTCTTCTGTCGCCACCAAAGCATTGATCACATGCTCGGAGATATTATTATTCTCAATATTCCTTCGGTTTTCAATATAATACTTGCCAATCATTTTGCCATCGGCAGAATATACCTCGGAAGCATCAAAATTCCTTATTTTAGCCAATTCCTCCTCTGCCGGAATACGACCAAACAAACCGATGTAAACCAATGACAGAAACACCGCCAAAAAAGCAATTCCTGCCAAAAACAGCTTTAGAAAAAATTTTAAAACTTTTATCCGAAAACGGCCGGAACTGTTTGCCTGATTCCGCTTTCCGCCGGAGATATTTTTCTTCTTCATTGATTAATTGTTTTCAAGATACCATTGGGCGGTATTCTTTACAGAATTGTCAACAGACCGGAAAGAAAAATTAAATTTTTCCGAGAACTTCCGGTT
Organism: Marinilabilia salmonicolor JCM 21150; assembly: GCF_000259075.1. GTDB lineage: Bacteria > Bacteroidota > Bacteroidia > Bacteroidales > Marinilabiliaceae > Marinilabilia > Marinilabilia salmonicolor. The sequence continues at coordinate 101,298 of NZ_AJKI01000044.1, read as the reverse complement.
AGAATAATATGCCCTGTTGTGTGCAGCCCGGGCAGTGTCTTTAGTTATTGCCGGGGCTTTCCCGAAAATGGCACAAAGGGTATGATTGATTCGCCATCCCATCTCGGTAAGAAAAACATTTGCTTTAAGAAAAGGGGCACGTTTATTTAACGCCCGCGCCACCAAAGAGAAAAAGTTTTTAAAACTCATATTCTCCCCATTGAGAATAAAACGCTCATTGACCACCTCACTTTTAATCAGCAAATAAACGGCTTCAGCCACATCCCGAACATCCACAAATCCGGTAACACCGGTTGTATAGAAGGGCATTCCTTTGCGGACAGAATAAAACAGACGGCCACTGCTTCGTTTCCAGTCCACCGGTCCAATAATGACAGAAGGATTAACAATAATCACAGGTAACCCCTCCTTGGAAGCTCTCCAAACTTCCATCTCGGCACGAAATTTACTATGCGAATAGGCAGACCGGTTATCGTCCGGCTGCCACTCCACCTGCTCATCCACTTCCTTTCCTTCGGGATGACGTCCCAATGAAGAGATGGAGCTCACGAAACAAAACTTCTTAATGCCTTTTTCAATAGATGCATTAACCAGATTGGCAGTTCCATCTGCATTCACCTTAAGCATTCGTCGCGCTTCGTTTGGATTAAAAGAGACCATCGCGGCCGCATGAATTACGTATTGAACACCCTCCAATGCTTCTTCAAGCGAAAAATAATCGGTAAGATCCGCCTCAATCCATTCCACTTTTTCCAATAATGCATCAGCCCCGGCATTTTCATAAAAACGAAAAAGTTTCTCAACCTCTCCGATGGTGCTTTGCCGACGACAGGTAGCTCTTACCTGCTCTCCTTGTTTTGTAAGACTGTATAAAATGTGTGAACCAACCAGTCCTGTTGCTCCTGTAAGTAGTATCATAAATACAAAGGTAGTTTTTTACCAGTGAAAGCGAATAGTCTGTTTCAAATCGGGAGAAAGGCTTAAGGGAACCGGGCTGATTCCTGCCACACTTTCAATAAGCTTCTTTTGTTCTTCGGAATACCCCTTGTCAGGAAAAAAGAACGTCACCACTATTTCTGCCACTCTTCTGGGATCGCTGGCCATTATTTTGGTTATTTCCACCTCTGTTCCTTCAATATCGATTCCGTTATCCATCGCTTTTATGCCCATAATGGTAGTGATACAACTCCCAAGGGAAGTCGCCAGAAGGTCAGTGGGAGAAAAGGCTTCTCCTTTTCCCCGGTTGTCCACCGGTGCATCAGTAATAATTTTATTTCCTGACTGAAGATGTGTGCTTTCGACCCTCAAATTTCCAAGGTATTTGCTTTTTACAGTAACATCCATAAGTTTTTTTTTCGAATCTGATTAAACGATTTAGGGTTCTGAAAAAATTGTTTCTAATTTAGCATTTCATTTGATATCAAAACAACACATTGCAATATCTGTTTCAATAAATTTAAAAAGAATATTATGTTTTCAGGAATAGTTGAAGAAGCTGCCACAGTCACAGCAGTGGACAAAGAAAAAGGGAATGTGCACCTCACACTGAAATGTTCATTTACCGATGAGTTGAAAATTGACCAGAGTATTTCTCACAACGGTGTTTGTCTGACCGTTGTAAAGAAAGAAGGAGATGTCTATACAGTTACAGCCATCAGCGAAACGCTGGAAAAATCAAACCTGGGACTTCTGAAATCAGGAGATAAAGTAAACCTGGAACGAAGCATGCCAATGAATGGCCGGCTGGACGGGCACATCGTACAAGGACATGTAGATCAGACAGCAAAATGTGTGGAAGTTAAAGAGGCAGATGGCAGCTGGTATTTTACTTTCCAATACGATGTAGATAAAGAGAAAGCAGGACAAGGTTACATGACAGTGGAAAAAGGATCTGTTACGGTAAACGGCGTAAGTCTCACCGTAGTTAACAGTAAGGACGATCGTTTTTCAGTGGCCATCATTCCTTACACCTACGAATTCACCAACTTCCACCAAATCAAAGAAGGAACTGTAGTAAATCTGGAGTTTGATATTATTGGGAAATACATCAGCAGATTACTGCACTTCAGAGAGTAAGACGCTCACTAATTCACCCCGGGTTGACCACCCGGGGTTACTCTAATTTACCCCCATTCGGGGACACCCCGCTTCTGCCACATCCCCATCACATCCGAAGTCCGCCCGGACAGAATACTCTAAATCAATTACTTAACAGAATTAACAGGTAGTGAAACGAACATGAATTTTGAGGTGCTAATTCCTTAAAAAAGCATGTACAAAATTCATAGTGAGTTTCGTCAGACCAATAACTTGGATAAATTATTGACTTAAGTTTAAAGATTGCTTCGGGCTGACCGAAAATCACCCCTGTCTGTACTTAACAAACATTCAATTATTGATCTTTATTAGTTTTTTTAAACAAAATGCATTAAATTACAGATTCGTCCCCTAACTATAAAGAGAATAGTGCGAATGTACGGATTCAGGAAGAAACTACTCATTTTGATGCTCATTCTGACAGCATCTGCAATGCTTCTCACCGGCGTGCCGGGAATATTTTTTGCGCGGCAGCAAGCCAAAAAAGACGCTTTGGCACATATGGAGCAAATAACCCGCTTGGCCTCTTCGGATGTGGAAAAACAATTCACCCACATCAAAGAAGTGTCCATGGCTTTAGAAGCCGTTATCAGAAGCACCTTCAACAAAACAACGGACTATCAAAACGATGTTGCTCTAAATCGTTACAAACAACAAATAGCCCCACAACTCCGTGAAATCCTCCATCTGATGCGCCCGATGAGTTTATGGATTGTTTTCAACACTGAAAATCTTGAAGGAAAGCATTCCATTAGTTTTTTCGATAAAAAAGGCAATGGTCTTTATCATCGGACCAAAGAATACAATATTCTAAAAAAGGATCTTTATCATCCTTCCATGAATTGGTGGACGGACGCCGTAAAACACGGAGAAACATGGACGCTGCCTTACTATTGGCAAAGCTGGGATATGGAAGTTATCAGTTATTCGCGAGCCGTGTATGTAGATTCTACGTTAATCGGTTGTCTCGGATCTGATTTTCATTATCATGAACTGGAGGATCACCTCGACAGTATTTATGATTTCAAGACAGGTTGTCTGATTCTCCTGAATGAAAACAATGAGCTGGTTTACTCTTCCTCTGGCAAACAACCGCTCCCACAAGAAACCCTTGAAGTCATTGAGCACTTGCCCAAAAACATCGATACCAGGCTACTGCCACATACTAACAGTAAAAGTTTCATTCACTCAGTGAGTCAACTCCAAAACGGATGGACTATAGCGCTTTCTGTGTCCAGAAAAGAGATTTTATCGGATGCCAACAACCTCATACTTCACCTTGGGATAGTATTCCTTACAGGCTTTATTATCACCATATTCCTGGCATTTTACTTCAGCAAAAATGTCACCTCTCCCGTAAAATATCTTCTCAAAAAATTCAGGCATGCTGCAGATGGAAAACTGGATACAAGAGCGAATATAAAGTCCAAAGATGAAATGCAGGAATTGGGAGACCACTTCAATAAAATGATGGAAGAGCTCCAGAATTCATTTAACGATTTGAAGTTGGTCCAAAGCAGGTTGAGTCGGGAAAAAGAACGCGCCCTGGAATCAGACAGTCTCAAATCTTCATTTCTGGAAAACCTGAGCCATGAGGTTCGGACCCCGTTAATGGCCATTGTCGGATTCTCTGAATTAATGGCCGATCCGGTCTCCACATCAAAAGAACGGGAAGATTTCTTTTCGCATATTGCTCAAAACAGCAATCAACTGGTAAGGTTCATTGAGGATACATTATTATTTGCACAACTCGAGAAAGAACAAGCATCTGTAAAAATGAGTCATTTTAATATTCAGGAGGCCCTGCTGGATCTGAAACAGGAATTTGAAAACTATCGGCAAAAACAAAAGCCGGATCTTTTTTTCCGAACGCTGTCGGATGAGTGTGAGATGACCATTTACAGTGACCCGGCCCTATTGAAACGCCTGATCAGATACCTGCTGGTCAATGCTTTCAAATTTACTGACAAAGGAGGAGTATCCTTGCTATGCAGGAGTACTGATCATCATTTCGAAATAATCGTCTCCGACAGTGGCATAGGGATCTCTGACGACAAAACAGATTTAGTTTTCAGGAAATTCTGTAAGGTAGTTGAATCCAACACACGGGTTTATGACGGTGCAGGCATAGGCCTTACCAATGCGCGGGGAATTGCATTTCTGCTAAACGGAACCATAGAACTCTCCTCCACCCGGGGAGAAGGGACTTCTGTCAAGGTTTCTTTCCCATTGAACAACAAAGACTGACCACAAGAATAAAGAACTATCTTTGCCAACGAAATCAACAGTCGCTTTTATGGCATTTTTTAGTAACTTATTAAGCCCAGGGCTTCGATATTCGGGGCTCTCATGGGCTCTCCGACATACACTTCAAAAAAACAAGACCACCATTCTGATGTTTCATCAACCGGAAGCTGTCTTTTTCGATAAAGCATTATCAGAACTGAAAAAAAGATACAACATCATTCCGCTTTCCTTACTTATTAAATCTCTCAAAAACAAGACAATAAAAATTCCGGAACGTTCCATTGCAATCACTTTAGACGATGGGCGTGCAGAAAATCTCCGTTTACTCCCCGTATTGGAGAAACACAATGTCACCGTCACAATTTTTCTCATTTCCGGTATTACCGACACCATGCAGCGCCCTTGGTTTTATGCAGTCAAAGACCGTCAGTTCAAAAAATCACTAAAAGAAATGTCAGATTCGGTCCGCCTTGCAGCACTAAAACGATATGGATATGAGCAAGACCAGGTTTTTGAAGAGCGGATAATGCTCAATAAAAAAGAGATTCAATCGATGAAGGAGAGCGGACTGGTCGGGTTTGGGGCACACACAATGACGCACCCCATTCTGCCCAGATGTTCCGACTCCAAGGCAGCCAAAGAAATACAACTTTCCAAAATTGCTGCCGAAGCACTAACGCATCATCCATGTTCTGTTTTTTCATTTCCCAACGGAGAGTACAGTGAACGTGACATCCGCATCTGTAAAAAAGCAGGGTATGAAGCAGCAGTGACCCTCGACACAGGCTTTAACAGTAAAAACACAGATCCGTTCAGGCTGAAAAGAATATCAGTACCTGATAGCGGTAACATCTCTGAGTTCCTGGTTAAAGCATCCGGAGCGTGGGCATTCTTCAAAGTTTTGGCCGGTAAACAGAAACGAACCCGTCGTCATAGTGGCCTATAAAAACCTTTGCAACCAGCAGAAATACAAAAAGTAAAAGAATACATCAATGCAACTCCACAAAAACCAAACGGTTATTTTCGTGCAAAGTCGTTACTAAAAAAAAGAAAAGCTGCCTAAACAGACAGCTTTTCCTCATTATTCTACGGTTTAAGATTGAATCTGCAGATTACAATTTTTTCAATCCCTTAGTTTCACTTTTGTCCTGTACTTCAATCAGGCTGATGGCATAACCACCTCCGGGAGCACACTTCTGCGACAATTTAGACTTACTGGTGACTACATATTTTTTAATCTCGTAAGCTTTGGGATTTTTCTTATAATGGGCATCCTTTTTATCACTGTAGATCGTTGCCACATATTTTTTGCCGGGCTCCAGAAAATCAAATTTAATATTGGATACACGGGGATCTTCATCATTGGTGCGTCCCACAAACCAGTTATCACTATTCTTATCCTTTCGGGCATAAGTGATAAAATCACCGGGCTCTGCTTCCAGCACCTTGGTATCCGCCCAGTCAACCGGAACGTCTTTAATAAACTGAAGCGCATCCAGGTATTTATTATATGTTTCGGGCAGGTCGGCAGCCATTTGCAAAGGGCTGTACATTGTTACATACAATGCCAGCTGACGGGCAATGGTTGTATTCACCCATGAATGATTGTCGGGATTGTACTTGCTCACATCCTGCTCAAAAATTCCGGGGGTATAATCCATAGGTCCGCCAATCAGACGGGTAAACGGCAGAATAGTGGTATGCGCAGGCTTATTGCCTCCAAAAGCCTCATATTCGGTACCACGGGCCGACTCATTGGCCAACAAGTTCGGATAAGTACGACGCAGTCCGGTTGGACGAACAGCCTCATGGGCATTGACCATCACTTTGTGTTTTGCAGCCTCTTTTACTGCATAAATGTAGTGATTCACCATCCACTGACCGTAATGATGCTCCCCGCGTGGAATAATATCTCCCACATATCCGCTCTTCACTGCATTATAGTTGTTGTCCTCCATAAATTGGTAAGCCTCATCCATATGACGCTCATAATTACGCACAGAGCTGGATGTTTCGTGATGCATCATCAGACGTACTCCCTTGCTTTTGGCATATTCCCGAAGTTCATTCACATCAAAGTCGGGATAAGGAGTCACAAAATCAAAAACATAGTCTTTGGATTTCCCGAACCAGTCTTCCCATCCAACATTCCAACCTTCAACCAACACCTGATCGAAGCCGTGTTCAGCTGCAAAATCAATATGCATCTTCACATGGTCGGTATTGGCGGCATGCTTTCCGGTGGGTTGTGCATTGGCAAAATCGGTCTCACCTAATTTTACTGATGGCAGATCAGCATAAGCCCAGGAGCTTTTCCCTGTGATCATCTCCCACCACACACCAATGTATTTCACAGGCTTAATCCAGGAAACATCATCATAAGCACAAGGCTCATTTAAATTGAGGGTAATGTTGGATAAAAGAATATCGCCTGCATTTTTACTGGCAATAACCGTACGCCAGGGTGTTTGCGTGGGAGCCTGCATATAAGCCATATTACCCACTGCATCGGGAGTCAGGTGTGATTCAAAAACCATATTTTCATCATCCAGTTCCAGGTGCATGCAAGAATATTCCTTCAAGGCAGCTTCGTGCAGATTGATGTACAAGCCGTCGTCGGTTTTCATCATGAGGGCTGTCTGCACCCCGGTATCCGAAAAAGGAGTCTGTGAAGCATTGGGGGTAATGGCCTGATCCATTAAGCCACGAATTTCGGACAGTCTGGAAGTGGTGTAATCATACTCCTGCGTGTCGTAATCTCCGGGAATCCAGAATGCTGTGTGATCATCTGCCATGGCAAACTGAGTCTTTTCATCAGTCACCACAAAGTAGGTGAGGTTGTCCTGTTCAGGAAACTCATAACGAAACCCAAGGCCATCATCAAACAATCGAAAACGAATTACCATGGCCCGATCGGTTTCTTCCTGCTCCAGTGTAACCGCCAACTCGTTGTAATGATTTCGGATTTCTTTGGTTTCGCCCCACACAGGCTCCCAGGTTTCATCAAAAGAACTCTCATCCACCTTTGCAAGCTTAAAACCGTTGGTAAGTGGCTCCAGAGCTTTCAACTCCAGCCCCAGACGACTTTCAAGGATCACAGGTTGTCCTTCCAGTTGGAGACTGTAAACAGGAGCCCCGTCCTTCACCTCAAAACTGAGATGAAAACTGCCATTGGGAGACTTCAGTTCAGCTGCCTGTCCCCATACGGCCATAAAGGATATTGCCATAAAAACGAATAGTTTTTTCATACAAAAAATGTTTGGAATGTTGTATAAAACTTTTACGTCAAAGATACCGAAAAGAGCAGTAAATCAGGACAGTGATACAAACACACACCATTACGAAACCGGGACATCAAACATCAAAAGCAACTGTATATCAAGCAGAAGCAACCAAAAACTGCTTCTTTATCATAAAAAAAGAAAGTAAAAAATAATTGAACTGTTGCCTCCGCAAAGGTTTTCGGAAAATCAACTACCGCTCTTCCGGACAAACAATTTCGGATTTAATATTCTCAATTAGTATCCAGAATTGTTTTTCACGGCCCTGCCCCATGGCTTCTGGACCGAAACGACCAGCATCACCAACAAAAGAAGCAATTGTGCTGTACCCCAACCAGCACTCTGCTGAAAGTTGTACTGAAAAACATCATTGGCAAAAGCCTGCTCCCGAAGGGTGTTGGCCAGTTTGACATTGCCATTGACCCATGGGCCCAGGAAAAAAGTACCGAAGAGTATTTGAGCAACCGTCAGCACCCACTTCACTGTTATCCAGTGATGTTTGAAAAACCCGAAACCAGTCCACACACCATAAACAATACCCATCAACAAATTCCCCATGGCACCGGGTATAATAATAAAATCGTCAATTACCTGAATGATGCGGAACTTCATATAAAGTTCATCCCCCGATTCCGGATGGACTAAAAAGAGTATTAACAAGAGGGAAATGGCACCTCCAATCCACATCACCACAAAGAAAAGGTGAACCATCTTTAGAATTTTGAGACCTTGTTTTTTAAGTTTTGGCATATTAATAACTATAAAAATTTAACGCAGAGGCTCTGTGAACAGGTAAAAACTACAAACGGCCTTCCCACTCATCATAGAATTCATTCAGGAACCTCTCCATATATTGATGCCGCTGTTCTGCAATAGCGCTCCCGGTTCTTGTATTCATCCGGTCTTTGAGTAACAGTAGTTTTTCGTAAAAATGGTTGATGGTTGGAGCCGTACTGTTTTTGTACTCCTCTTTGGTCATGTTCAGATTGGGTTTTATTTCCGGATTGTACATTTCCCGGTTTTTATATCCCCCATAATTGAAGGTACGGGCAATACCGATGGCCCCGATGGCATCCAAGCGGTCGGCATCCTGAACAATATCCAGTTCGGTTGACCTGAATTCCTGCTGATGATTTCCTCCTTTGAAAGAAATATGCCGGATAATCTTCACCACGTGTTCAGCCACTTCACCAGCAACATTCAATTCGCTCAAAAAAAAGGCAGCATTCCGGGGCCCGGCCTCTTCGTCTCCATCATTAAATTTAGAATCGGCAATGTCATGCAACAAAGCAGCAAGCTCCACCACCAGTTGATTGCAATCTTCCTTTTCCGAAATACGACAAGCCATCTTCCATACCCTATAGGTATGAAACCAGTCGTGACCTCCTTCGGCTCCGGTAAGTTCAGCTTTTACATACCGGATGGTGGAATTGATTATTTCTGTTGATTCCTTCACACAATAGATCGTTAGATTTTTAGAAGTTAGAGGTTAAACAAACCGTATGGCGTTGACATTCTGGAGTTTATCAAAAAAAACACTCGTTGAAGCTTAAATTTAATTTCCAGAACTTTGAAAAAGTTTAACGGACCATTGTCACAGTAACTTTATACTTAAAGTTTACAGAAATCAAAACTACCATTTTTGATGCATTTTTCTTACTTTTAATTACCATTGTTTGGAGAAACTTATTTCTTATTAGGAGGTTGCTTCAATTTGTTGACAGGAATCTCAATGATGCCCCTGATAATGATACCTCAATGGACAAGGCGGCAAAAACTGTGAAAGAACTGCTTCAATTCCGGCAGTACTAAATGCAAAAAGAGAACCTGCTTTTGCCGTTAATTGAACAGGAAATGATTCTCATCCGCTATTTTGCTGTGCGCGATGATGAAGGCAACTACCTGGGAACACTGGAAGTATCGCAGGATCTGACAGAGCTGCGCAAACTTGAGGACGAACAGCGTATTTTGAATTACGAATCGTAACTTAAAGACGCACAATTGTGCGTCTCCATTGTGCGTCTCCATCACACCGTACAGCAAGCCGCAACAATTGGCATCCTTAATGTTCAGGAACTGGTGAACCGCTTGAGAGCTGAAGTCAGACAAGATGCCTTTTCCGAAGATGGAGAAGGAGGCTTGACCATCAGGTATGAGCAGCACGACTGGCATGATGAATCCAAGATCACCAAACAGGTGGATGCACGTCCGATGTTGGAAGCAGGCGAGATGCCGGTGCATCAGGTGATGGCAGATTTAAAAAGTTTGCAGGAAGGAGATATTTACGAACTCACGGTTCCTTTACTAACCGTCCCCCTTATAGAGAAAGCTGCCAGTCTGGGATTCGATTACTGGGTGGAGGAAAAAGAAGAAGATCTGTTTATTATTCGGTTTCTGCAGATTGACTGACATTGAGCTATCGGGCATCGCAACGGCCATTGTTTGATGGATCATTCTTCTTTTATAAAAGGAGAGTAATGACCTGAATCAATCATTTGCTGATATTTTCGAACAATTTTTTTACAATCCTCCCAGGTGGGACGTTTTAGACGTGGGTCCCGAAGTAGTGCAGAAGGATGATAAACCGGCATGGCCAGACGGTTACACAAGTTAAGCCATTGTCCATGATCCCGGGTAATGCGATAATTGTTTCCTGCCATATTTTTCAAGGCCGTTGCGCCCAGCAGAATAATGATTTTAGGATTTATCAGTTCTATTTGCTCATGGAGCCAGGGTAAACACGCCTGAGTTTCCTCAATAGCCGGAGTCCGGTTATTGGGAGGCCGACATTTGACAATATTGCTGATAAAAACATGCTTTTCTCGGGTAAACCCGCAAGCGGCAAGAATCTTATCCAACAACTGACCTGATGGCCCCACAAAGGGACGGCCTTGAAGATCTTCAACCTTACCGGGACCTTCCCCAATAATAAAAATTTCAGCTTTGGGATTTCCCTCCCCAAAAATCACATGATTTCTGGTTTGGGAAAGATTACAACGATGACAATTTAGTATCTCAGTTTTTAACTGGTCAAACCTGGGCGACATAGGAATTCTTTTGGATTGCGTTACGATGCATGCAATGAATAAACTCTGCAAAACCCTCAAGCGGCAATGTCAATCAAAACGGGGCCCTCAAAACTTCAAAGGCCCCATTTTTTTTGAACATGAACAACAATCACTCTTCCATCTCTTTCAACCTGTCTTCTATACTCTTAAGTGAATCTTTAAGATTTTCCGCCTGAGCTTTCAGCATCTTTGCCTCATCTCTTTTACTCATCCCCACTCCCATCCAGGGAGTATTAGATGCTGGAACATCCATGCCAGCTCCGGCACTACGTCTAAATCCGAAACCACGCCCCAGGCCGCCACGACGGCCCATGCCGGCACCGCGGCCGGCACCTTGTCCAAATCCTTTAGTAAACCCCGGTGTATCATATCCACCGCAAAATCCCATTGTTCTTCCGGTCATGGCACCTTGTCCCACGGGTCCGGTTCTGTCTCCTGCTGGCATAATATTTTGTTTTTTTAATAATTCAACATCAGGATGCAAACACCCCTCACTATCTGAGGTGGCAGATATCCCGTTATCTGTTTCAAAAAATTTAACACTGTTACCTTTTACAAAGATAAGCATTATACTTTGAAATGAACAATAGTTCATTTAATTTTATGCAAAAATTTAACAAACAACCACATGATAAAACACACAGGACTATCTATTCGTAACATTCAGGAAGTTTATGATTTCTATGAAAGGATCCTTGGATTTAAAAAACACACGCAATTCTCTTTGTTTCGTGAACTGGCAGAAGAAATATTTGGGTTCAGCGAGTCACCGGAAGTAATTGTGATGAAAAAAGAAGACATTGAGTTAGAATTATTTATCAGCCGGGAGGAATTTCGTCCGGCCTATACGCATACCTGCCTGGAGATTGCGGATGCCCAGGAGATTTTCGAAAGAGCAAAAAAACAGAATTACAAAACATACGCCAAGCCAAGTGCCAATGGTTACACATGGTTTGTTGCGGATAGCAACAAAAATCTATTTGAACTCAAAAAACCAACATAAAAGCAAAACAAAGCCGGAAAGGGAAAACCAATCCGGCCTTTATTATCACAAAAAAATTATGATGCAGGTATTACAATATATTTTCGTTCTCAATATCTTTAAAATACCTGTAAGTACCTACCTTCAACTCATCACAGGCAGCTTCGTCGCACACAATAATCCCTTTCGGATGCATTTGCAATGCGCTGATGGTCCACATATGATTCACGCCCTGTTCTATGGCATAATGCAAAGCCCTGGCTTTATTGTGTCCATTTACAATAATCAGCACTTCTTTGGCATCCAACACTGTTGCCACACCAACCGTCAAGGCAGTTTTAGGAACTTTCGCAGTATCATTATCGAAGAACCGAGAGTTGGCAATAATGGTGTCTTGTGTAAGTGTTTTGACACGGGTTCGGGACTGAAGTGAAGACCCGGGCTCATTAAAAGCAATGTGTCCGTCAGGGCCAATCCCCCCCATAAAGAGATCAATTCCTCCGTACCTGAAAATTTTCTCTTCATACAACCTGCATTCTTCTTCCGGGTCAGGAGCATTCCCATTCAAAATATTCACATTATCCTTCTCAATATCCACGTGATTAAAAAAATTATTCCACATGAATGAATGATAGCTTTCAGGATGATCTTCCGGGATTCCGATGTACTCATCCATATTGAAAGTAACTACATTTTTAAAGGAAACTTTTCCTTCCTGATACAAATCTATCAATGCATTATAAGTTCCGAGCGGTGAGGATCCCGTTGGCAATCCTAAAACAAAAGGACGACTCCCGTTATGTTGATTAATTTTATCAGCAATGTAGTTGGCAGTCCATTCAGAAACTTTGTTGTAATCGGGTTGGATGAGTAGTCTCATAATTTTATTTATTTTGATTTATAGTTAAAATTACGTCTTTTTGAGAAAACCTCATGGTCAATCCACCCAAAAATGTTTGAAAAAAACACAGGATAGCTAAAAAAGCCCCGTCACCAATGGCAACAGGGCTTATTTTATCAAACCTGATTATTAATATATCCCGATATAGTAGGAATCGGCGCCTGCCTCGAGCGTTGTACCAACAGTAAACCCATCCGGTTCGGCAGAGTTGACATCAAACATATAGATATGTCCCTCACCTCCTTTGGGTCCCAAAGCCATACAGAATTTATCATCCACCAATATACTGTTTTGATATTGTTGAAGCCACAGATTATCGGGAACATCCAGTTCCACAGCTGTACCGTTATATAAATCAACACGGGCAACTGACCACACAGCGTCGCTTGTGCCGCCCAAATCTGACTGTGCAAAAAGCACATATCCGATCCCGTCACCTACATAGAACCAACCATTAGAAATGGTATTTTTCCCCAGAAGCTCAGATAAATTAAAACTATAGTCTTCATCGTAGGCACCATCAGTAATTTTTAAGATATGCGTATCGTAAGAATTATCAGGAACAGTAATTATCTGATAGACATCCCCCTGCTCATCTTTATAAGCTACAGAAGTCCGGTAACCGTTGGTAGCCCCTTTGGCACCTCCGGCTGTTGTGGATATCAAACGGGGATTGGTTAAAGAAGGGTAATCCACAACCAGAGTCTCAACAGAATTATAATCCACCTGCTCCTGTGTGTCCGTATCCGGATTGTATGTTCTCTTGGCCATTCCGTAATAGGCTTTATCGCCAACCACCACAGGCGCATCAATTCGGAACACATAAGCCCCGCGGTTTTCATCTTCCTGATTTACGGGAATTTCAAACTCCTGAATGCTGCGGAAAGTAAGATCATCCAGATTGATGGAAACCAGTTGTGCCGTGGCCACAGTCTTCAAATAATCTCCACTGGCTTCATCATAAATACGCTCGGTGGTGACGTTGTGCAGCAACGCATAATCGTCGTTCACTTTGGTCCATCGGGGATAAGCCGTGCCAATTGCATATTGCACATTGGTTTCAGAGAGTTGCGTATAATCCTGTCCACCATCGACATCAAATTTATAGACTGATCCACCACCATAATCCAATCCATACAATGTAGTCCCATCAGAAGAAGCAAAAATACGGGCCGTTCGTGTGGATGGAACTTCAAATCCATACCCCACATAGGAAATGGTACCATCTGAAAGGTCAGTTACCGACTGGGTATATGTTGCTGAGGGGCTCCCGGAACCATCAGCATATCCAATAGTATAAAAACGTTCCCCGGTTGGTTGTTCATCAGGTTCTGTATTATCATCCTCGCTACAGGCTACCAGTCCTGTAAGCGTTAATCCGAACAACAAATATTTTAAGTTGTGAATCATAACAAATAATTTTTATGGTTTGAATTAATTGATTTTATAAGTGATTTTGGCATAAAAAGCCCTTCCAGGCTTTTGCAATGCCCAATTATCAAAAACCTGTTCATTAAACATATTCCGCACATCAGTGCTGAGCGTAAGCTTCTGCCCGGGAAAAGTGTAACGCATCCCGGCATCATGTACTATTTGGGTGGGAATAACATCTTTGTTTGCACCCCCTAAACTGGCCCAGTTGCGGTAGAATTCATGCACATAACTGAAATTGTATTGCAGGCTCCACTCGCTCCCTTTCTTAAAAAGGTCCGTCTTTCGAAAGACCACATTACTATTGAAAGTAAAATAAGGTTCATTCCGGAGGCGATCGCCATAGTAATTGTATTTTGCCCCCTCATCGTTAAACTCCCTGTTGAATCTCGGATTGGAAAGTGACGCACCGTTCACCCAGCTCAATGTGCGTTGATAATGGTAGTTTAGTTCCACATCCACACCTGTGCTTCTTACATCATCAAGATTAACATGCGGGGTAGATTCGGAGAACTGATCGGGAACGCCGCGTTTAATCATGCCAGTAATATCGCGATAGAAGAAATTGGTGGACACCCCCACCTGATGAAGCCCCAACTGAAACGGACCGGCATCAAACCCCAGGTTGAGGTTACGACTTCTCTCGGGTTTCAGACCATAGGCGGGATCAATATTTTCCGACACAACCCCGAAGATTTCAGAACCTGATGGGAGTCGGAGCGCATTCTCTGCAGAAGCCATCAATTTAAGCTCAGGGTGGACAGCATAGGAAAGAGCAACACCATAACCTTTGTCCCTCGTATCGTCATCCAGCTCTATAGAGGTGAGCCCTTCATTACGCGAACGCACGGCATCTTTCAAGCGAAGATTCTGAAAATAATATTTAAAAAATGCGGTGGCCTTCAATTTATCACCCAATGCAGCGTGCTCATAATTTAAAGTCCAGACTCTTTTGCTCAAATATCGTGTATCAATCAATTCCCGCTCACTCTCAGGACGCAAGGGGTCATCCGGTCTTCGCGAAAAATTGGATGCAAGCAGATTAAATGACAGCTTATTCCGGTCACTCAACAGGTATTGCATCCTGACTCTGCCCGACCATTTATCTTCTTTATCCTCATTGAGCGTTGGGTCACCCGCTTCAGCGCCTCCTGACCACTCATACCACTGACCTGTTCGTTCATTGAGAACCCTGCTTCCCTGCCAGTTGTACATATAAGGAATGGTATCAACGATCCTTCTTTCAAGTCTTGAAAAAGAGGTAAACAAATCCACCTCCAGATCATCAGTCAGAAAATTACGTTTGCGATATTCAGCATGAAGCAGTCCGGTATTTTGAGCTGCAGCCCTGTTACCGTAAACAATCTCCATGGTCATTCCGTGCTGAATATCTTTTTCCATCTCCGAGATTAAGCCCCCCACCATAAAGCGGTCGGCCCACGGTACGTTGGTGAATCCCACATCTGCTTTAATGCCTGCGGACTGGTAAGAATCATGGAAACGACGTGCCGTGATGTACTCCTTTTTACCTTGTTCATCCACGGTGTAAACTTTATCACCCCACACCTCATAATCATTATCAGAATAGTTGTAAAAAGCATTCCCGTTAAATGTAAAACCCGTTCGTTCATCCCTGAAACGCCCGTCTGCTGCAGCCTGATGAGTATTAAAAGAGCCCACGGAATAACTCACATTCAAGCTGTTGACAAATCGTTTCCGGGTAATCACATTGATGGCCCCCCCAAGTGCATCATCCCCCAGATAAGCAGGAACAACACCTTTATACACATCTATGCGCTCAATCATTGAGTTGGGAATGCTACTCAGTGAGAAGGAAGCACCATAATTTTCAATGGGAATCCCATTCAGGAAAATTTTAATGGATTTTCCCGACAAGCCATTGATATTGTACTGGACATCGGATCCCAGACCTCCCTCTCGACGAATGCGGACTCCAGCCGTTCTGTCGAGCATATCACCGGCCTGCACCGTCTGTAACTCAAACTCCTGCATATTCACACCACTGATGGCAAAACCCTTTTCACGTTGCATGGCAGCCTGATTTTTCCCAACAACTCTCACTTCATCAATCTCCAGTGTCTCCTCTTCCATCCTGATGGTAAGCTGAACCGGGGCTTCAGTCGGTACAGCCACCCGGACACTTTTTCTTTTGTACCCCACGGCTGAAGTCAATAAGGTATGATGTCCGCTTTCAACTCCTCTGAGAACAAACTTTCCGTCTGCATCCGTAACGGTACCCCGTCCTGAATTTCCCAAAGCTACCGACACTGCAAACAGAGGCATTTCCGCTTCATCAACAATTTGCCCTTCAATGATTCCCCCATTAACTTGTGCCAGCGCAAAAGAATGTTGCAGGAAAAATATTAAAAACATCCCTATCCCGAGGCATCTGGCAACAATCCCCGGCTCTTTATTTTTATTTAGACTATTTTTATCGCACATCACATAAAAATCTCAACAGTTTCTAAATTTGTTTCTCATCAACAAAGAATCATCTGGTATTTCGCGACCTGATTTTCCCAAGCCACATAATCACACCTGTAACCGGAAGGCTGGTTGCAATCAAAACCACAAAGAAGTATATGATTTTTGAAAAGGTTCCGTAGATTTCACCGGTATGGAGAGGTTTTATTAAAGCAGCAATCTGCTCGTTTAGTGCTTTATCTGAAAACAAATCAACAGCTAAAACCTCTGAAGTATAAGGATGAACAAACAAATGATCAGATCCTGCAAAAGCAAATAACCCGGTATGGTATCTTGTGATGCGAACAGGAGCATCTCCCTTCTGTGAGATGGAAACTCTGTAGTCTGAATCATTTCCCCACCTTTCTCTGGCTTTTCCCAACAAATCGGAGTATGAAGCCTTTGAGCCATTTTCGGGAACTACCAATTCTATCTTATCTCCTCCTCCGCGATTAAAGACCGGAGCTCCAAGCACATTTCCCAGCCCGCTCCGGTACCAGTCGAATGACCATGAAAGTCCGGTCAGTGCCATTATCAACAGCAATGGAGCAGCATAGAATCCCAAAACATTGTGCAACTCCCATAAGTTTCGTCGAAAAGTCCCTTTCAGGCTAATGCGCAAACCATTTTTCAGCGCCCTTAGTTTTTTGGGAATCCAGAGAACCAGTCCGGATACAACCAAAATCACAAAAATCAGCGTAGAAACACCCACAATGACTTTTCCGGTCTTACCCATAAGCAACCATCGATGAAGCTTCATAACCACAAGGAAAAAATCACTTACTTTGCCCCCGGATTTACCAACTATATCCCCCGAATAAGGATGAACATAAAACACCCTTCCTCGTCGTTGCTTAGGAGAAGTTTTCACCACAGCCTCCAGAGTACGTTGTTCCATTCCCGGTATCAAAACAGAGGTCACCTGTCCGCTATCCGAAAGGATTTCAATCACCCGATCAATACTGACGACCTCTGCCCCCTCCTGCTCATTGACCATATACTTATCCGGATCGGCCAACTGTTCAAATTCAGATCTGAAAGTATAGACCGCACCGCTCAGGCAAATAACAAACAATACCAGTCCACTGACAACACCAAGCCACAAGTGAACTTCTCCAAATATTTTCCGGGTCAAACTATTGTGATTCTTCATTCTTATAAGATTTGGTTTATTAGCACAGAACAGCAGACAAATGAGGGTTGTCTGTTAAGCATATTAAAAATTTACAATTTTCACCTGCTCCATCTGCCGTCTCCTCATATTTGGATTTCATCAGGCAAAAAGTCTTTTCTGGTCAATCCTATCTGATAACTCTGTTTTTATTCAAAAATCTATTTCTCAGGAACGTTGCCCCAAGCTATTGCTTTGGCTTGTTAAAAACACATCCTAACTTTGTCTAAATAGTGTTTGTCTATAAAGTCCAACTTCTGCGTTGTTGCTCAAAATCTAAATCCTCAAATACATTAGTATTCTGCGGTTTAGATTTTTCACACGCCTTGAATTTGAACTTTCTATCTCAAACACATGAAAAACGCTTAGTTTATGGACAGACTCTAAATAGCATTATTGTTCTCCTCTGGAAGGAAAATGTCTCGCTTTTTACAGCCCCGGATTATCCACAAGTCATCTATCGGGATATTTAACCGGATCATTGAGCCAGAATAAAAGGTTTTTGCTAAATCAGAAACAAAAGTATAGGTTGTTCCAACGGTCCACAATCCCAAAAACAGGGGATTTTATAGTGACTCCGACACTCCGAAACCGGCCCCATTTGTTCATTTTTCACATAACCTTTTACTATACAGCGCACTACGCGCATACCTAAAAATAAGTATTACTAAAAAAATATTGGTGTCAGGCTAAAAGATCAGAGCCTTTATTTCGTCTACTGTTGAGAGAATTTGCAGATATCTAAGAATTGGAAAAACATCCCTAGGGAAACAAGAATCCGGATTCTTGCATAATTTTTTAACTTTACTCAAACAAACCACACAACAATCCTATGAAACGGGCATGGCAACGATTGCCTCAAAAGAGAATGCAAATAATCAACCATGCGAGTTCCATCAGACCAACAACTTAGACAAGTTATTTACTGATGAAACGAGCATGATATTTTTTAAGCATAAATTTAACAAACCGCGTGTCGCTGAAGCTTTAGCGCCGCGCCGTCGTCAAGCCTTTAGCGGCCGACGGGAGGCACAAGAATATGTTTTAAAAACATTATGTGAGAGCGAAGCGATTCCAGTCGTTCTCAAATTTTTAATTAGTTTTTTGTCAGTTAATTACAAAATTTTAAACGAATGGATTTTATGCTTAAAAGATTTTCACTCACACTCCTTATTATCCTTGGAATAACCGTAAATGCCTGTTCCGACGAACAGAACCCAACCGTAAAACCAGATGTTAATCCATCGGATCAGGAGTTCTACTTCTCTGCGGAGGGCGGCACAAAAGCGCTCACCGTTGAAACAAACATACCGCTCGAATTAAAAGAATCAACCGACAAATGGTGTGTCACCACAGAGGATCCATCTGAAACTGAGAGCACCCTGAAGTTTACCATAACCGCAACTGTCAACACCGCTGTTGACAGCCGCTGGACCAATATCACACTACTGGGGACTGATTTTGTAAGTGACATCAAAATAACACAAGCCGGTGCAGAACAATCAACAGAAGATGATGAGGATACTGACATTGTAGAAGTGGACGCCAGCCCTATAATAAAAAAGCTGGGACTGGGATGGAATATGGGTAATCAACTGGATGCCCATAGCAATGGTGTTTCCAATGAAACCATCTGGGGAAACGCAAAAACCACTCAGGAAGCATTTAACAAGATTGCTGAAGCAGGTATTCATTCGGTTCGGATTCCCGTAACCTGGCTGGGACATATTGGCCAAGCCCCCGATTATACCATCGAAGAGAGCTGGCTCAACAGAGTGACAGAAGTAGTTGGATATGCCGAAAATGCAGGGCTCAATGCCATTGTCAACATTCATCACGACGGGGCCGACAGTCACTACTGGCTCGACATAAAGGGTGCTGCCACAGATGAAGCAATTAACACGCAGGTAAAAAATCAACTTTCGGCAATATGGACGCAGATTGCTGAAAAATTTAAAGACAAAGGAGATTTCCTGATTTTTGAATCGATGAACGAAATCCACGATGGCGAATGGGGCTGGGGCGACAACCGGACCGACGGCGGAAAACAGTATGCCACACTCAATGAATGGAACCAGGTGTTTGTGGATGCAGTTCGTGCCACAGGGGGCAACAACACCGACCGCTATCTGGGCGTTCCGGGTTATTGTACCAATCCTGAACTGACCATCGAACACTTCGAACTACCTGATGATCTGGTGGAAGACCGTCTGCTGGTTGCTGTCCATTATTACGATCCTTACGAATATACCCTCAACGACAAATATTCGGAATGGGGACACACAGGAGATCCCTCCAAAAAGGAGAGTTACGGAGATGAAGCACACCTCAGGGATGTCTTTAACAATCTGAGGACAAAATTTACGGACAATGGAATCCCCGTCTATCTGGGTGAAGTGGGTAATGTGCACCGAAGCACCGACCGCGCCGAAGCTTTCCGAAAATATTATCTGGAATATATGTGCAAAGCAGCCAAAACTTATGGAATGGCACCTTTCTTCTGGGACAACGGAGCCACCGGTGCAGGGAAAGAGTGTTCAGGCATTATCAATCACAGTACGGGCGAGTACATCAACAACGGCAAAGAGATTGTTGACGTAATGGTGAAAGCCATAACCACCGAAGATGATAATTATACTTTGCAGACGGTTTATGACAATGCCCCTCAATAGGGCATTTCCATCCCGTTCGTTTCAGAATAAGAAGGAGAATATTGGATATTAGAGACCACAAATAGTGAGCCTTTTACTTTAATTAATTCTGCTCCTTAGAACTCCCTATTCTGAAAATAACTTTATAATATCATCCATGTTTTCACAGGGAAGCTAGAGGGTTTCAAAATCACTAAGGTGCTCAAAAAGGCGTGCCTGTTTCAGAAATGATTCAAGTGAAATTTTACCCTGACTTTCAAAACGCTTTAAACTACAAAGGGATACTCCTGCCCGCTCTCTAGCGGAAGCATCGAAGCCAAACAATCCGAATTGGGTTGCTGCGTAAAGATTCCCCGAAGAATCGCGATGCAAATCAAATACTTTGCGGTTGTCGGAACCTTCGGAAAATCCGGTATCAAGAGCCCTGTAATCACTAAATGTGGAATCCGTAACCCACACGCCGATATTGCCATAAATCAGAATACTATCAGGCGAAATAATCAAATTGCCTTTCAGCGAACTATTTCCCCATTGTTGGTAGGAATAAACATCCGGCAAGCTAGTTCGTGGCACCTCCAGCGAAGGAAAAAACTCCCGGTGATTCAGAAAAATACCGGTAATGCCATAATAAAGAAGAATAAACGAAAGTATAAGCCCCGGCCAGCGATGGAGCCTCTTAAAGATTTTTCCTTTTGCCATAAAATAAATGATTAACCGGAAGCCTCCTTTGGAATTCTACGAATCTCACATTCCCTCAATTCCGATTGAGAAACTTACATTCCGCCTCCGGCGACAGACTCTTCAACGATGTATATTGACAGCAGGCTCCTGAGCAAGTGAAGACAAGACCAAAACAATTAAAACTCCTCCCGGAGATTTAGAGGCCCTTTCTAATCCAGCACGCTATTTAGAACAGCCTCTCCGTCTCTGATCTTAGCAGCCAAAGACCGGATGGTGGCCTTTTTCACAATTTCCTCATAGCCACTGCGTACTACTTTGTATTGATTATGCAACGGACAGGGATTTTCGTCACTGCAATTCTTCATTCCGAAACCACACTGGTGAAATATCCCCTCCCCCTCAATTACTTTCACGATTTGAAAAAGCGTAACATCGGCGTCGTCATCAGAAAAAAAGAAACCACCTCCACGGCCCTTTGCAGAATGCAATAATTTGCTTTTGGTAAGTGCCTGCAATATTTTGGCAGTAAAAGCTACCGGCGCCTCAATATGATTGGCCACATCGGCAACTCCCGGACGTTTATACTCCCAGTTTTGCAATTGCACCGACACCATGGCGCGAATGGCATATTCCGAACTTTTTGACAACATTGTGCTGAATCTTTGGGGTTGAAGTGGTGCAAAGGTACGAAATTTTGGCAAAGCGCAGAGCGCGTTAAGCATGGAGCAGAGTGCCTGTAATATGGAGCTTAAGGGCACTGCCCCTGCCCCTCGATTCCGATCGAGGGGCAAACATCCAGTCGTTTCTCACGACAAACAATAAAAAACGCAACTTAAATAACTGCCCTTCCAATTGTATTCTTAGAAACTCGTCAGGAGGCGAGCGTTTATAAGCCCCTCGTGCGGAAACGAGGGGCAGAAAAATTCACAATGAAAAAACAGAGCACCACCAGAACATTGCACTACACCAGGCTCTTCGCTCCATGCACCATGCCCTGCGACCGTTATGCGCCCAACTCCTCTTCCAGCTTCAGTGCTCCGGGAAACAAGATGTTATTCTCAAGGTGAATGTGGCGGTGCAAATCATCCTCAAATTCTTGCAGGGTCCGCATGGTAACCTCATAAGTATTACAGCCATCATCGGGAGTCCGGTATCCGTTGGTGATCTCGGAAATGGTTCTGAAACGGTCCCCCTCAGCATCGTGCTCCGCAAGCATTACCTTGATGGGAGAATCCACCCCCTGGAATTGCTCCAGATCTACCTGCTCACCCCTGTTAGCTTTTGCCAGTTTACGCACCTGAGGGAAAAGCACCAATTCTTCTTTCATCAAATGTGCACTCAGGTTTGCGGCGCTCTCTTCGAACATCCGGGCCACATCAAACAATTCGGGGTGATTGCCCCCATGAGCATTACACAACTTCTCCAACTTGGCTTTAAGAAAAGGAATCTTCTCTTTCACATAAGAATGATGCCGCTTCTCGATATAATCGGCCAGCTGATCCAAATCCAGGCTTTGAATAAACCGGGCATCAAAATCCTCCTCTTTCATTACCTCTTCCAGTTGAGGAATCAACGCGGCCACATCTACCGAAGCATTGGCACAAGCATCATTCAGTGAAATATTCCCACCACAGCAAAAATCAATATGATGGTTCTCCAGAACCGGCGCGGCTTTGTAACTCTCTTTTACAATGTCGCCTACGATGGTATTTGCATCAATATTCATAGCGTTTCGTTTTTATGATTGACAATGCAAATATAGGTATTTTATATAAAAAGACTTCTTTGTCTTTTGTTTTTTTAATAATATCACATAAATCTCTTAGAATGAAGTTAAGCTTCTTCGGCTGGATCGCTATGATGCAAGTTAAAAGAATCTTCCTGCCCCTCGATTCCGATCGAGGGGCAAACATTCCGTCGTCTCTCACGACAAAACAATAGCAAACGAAGTTACGATAAGATACAATTCTTTAGTTCAACTTATCTTATGAGAGACTCGTCGGGAGACGAGAACAAAAAAGCCCCTCGCACGGAAACGAGGGGCAACGAAAGTTGAAAAATGATTTAATCACTATATAATCATAACTCATATCTTCATTCGCTGAAGCAAGGAAGTCTGCCGCTGAACATCTTCCGTAATGGCCTGAACAGAAATAGTGGCACCGGAAATGGCATCAATATTTTTGTTTACCTGAAGAGATTCAGATCCATCATGACCTGCAAACTGTTTTAACCATCCTCTGGAAGTAATTTCATATCCATGTGTGGCCTGATAGTTAAAGACCTTTACTACCTGAACACTTTTTTCAGCATCAAAAAGAATAAAATAATCGAAATATTCACTATTACCCGCCGGTTCACCCTGGGCTGAACACCCGCCGGACCTGCAGCTGTTGACACGCCCGGCATATACATATTTATATTGATCTCCCGCAGGAGAGATTTCGAAAAACTTCCCGGTAAAAGTGTTCTGAATGGAATCTGGAAGACATACTTCCGAAAGATTAGTAAATCCGGAAACTCCATCTTTGGCCAGTGCCCGGTTAAGAGTACGATGCTGATAATCCGGCTGATCCTGCGCCAACACCCATCCAAACATCAGTCCCAACAACACCAATAATCCACGCGTTCTCATGATTTTATTTTTTCTTAAAACATTACCCCAAACCCGACATTGAAGGTCTTTTGGTATTCATCCTGATTGTCTGATTTAACAAACTGCATGTCGGCTTTAACCACAGCACCCTGGGTCAGAGCTAAAGTCAATCCGGTAGTAATAATATTTTTTTCGTAAGCCGGATTTTTACTGATATTATCCTCCACATCACTGTGCGTGTTCAAATATTCGTACCGCACAAAGGGCATCAGCTGTTTCTCTGTACTGTGAGATCTCAAAACATCGTAAGCTGCCTCCACATAATAACCGGTCATAGCACTGCCTAAATCATTTAAATCCCCGTCATCGGCGGTAAAAGCATTGTATTCTTCCGTATTGGAGAGTCCGACGTAATAATACTGGCCACGCAACTGAAGTGCATTGATGGAGTATCGAGCATCGACACCAATCATGGAAACTCCCACTGCAGAAGAGTCCGCAATAGCCAGAGCAGCATCATCATCTTCACTCACCCCGTCATACAAAGTCGTTTGTGTTTTGCCGAAATAACCTGACAGTCCAACATTTAACCCCCTGATGCCATAGTACTCAATTTTTCCTGTAAAATTGGGGGAACTAATGTAAGACTCCGCCCCTTTTTGGCGACCTTTTCGAAGTCCGTTTTTTCCGCCCAGGTTCGCAGATCCATCGTAACCGTTAAATCCATTCATGACATAAGCCTGATACTTTAAGGAGGCTGGCAGGATATTCCCGGTTACACCAAAACCGATTTCACGCCAGGTAGTAGGTGCTATGTATTTGTCGATCCATGGCCGCTCCACCCCATGAAAGGTCGTTGGCTCATGGTACTCATTTACAACACCCATGGGCACCAGCATGAGTCCCCCTCTCAAATTCACACTCCTGCTCAACTGATGTTGAAGAAAAGCCTGTTCGACGTAGAGTTCTTTTACATGCTCGAATTCCAGTTCGGTCACAAACCTGGTTTTATCGCTAAAATTATAACCAAGCAGCATCACAATCCTGTGAACATCCAGTTTTCCGTTGTTTTTAGTGTCAGCATCAAGCGGCTGATTGTAATGAACTTCTCCATAACCACCAACAACCAACTTATTGTCGTTCGACAACAAATTATCAGCAGCATTGGTATAAACGTTGGTCTCCTCCGTTTCTCCTTGTGCATAACCCAACACAGTCATCATCACAGCCATTAAAAGTAAAAACCCTCTCTTCATCATTCTGCTTTTATTTAAACCCATTAAAATTAACAGTGCAAAACTACAATGATGGTAGGATTCCTAAAATCCCTAATTGTTGGGATTTTTTGATGTATGGGTCAACAAGTTTCTCCTGCCCCTCGATTCCGATCGAGGGGCACAAAAACCGCCGTATCCCACAACCGAAGCAATAACAAACGAAATTAGGATTAGATACAATTCTTTAGTTCAATTTGTCTTGTGAAAGACTCGTCGGGAGACGAGAGTTAATGATTAATTACAACTGCCTGTAAACAAGGAATCAGGCAAGGCACTTAGCCCTATTTCCAATCTTGCCTTGTTGACCAATTCTTTATTCTCTATACAAGCTTTTTTAAATTGTGTATGATAAAGAGAATACCCTTTATAATAAACATAGTATTTATCCAAAATCAATGCCAATGCTTCTGGCTTCATGTTGCCCTTCTCAACTTCACTCTTTAATAGATTGAATGTGGGTTTTTGAACAACTTTCGAAGAATTATGAAGTAGAATAGATGGAGCAGCCAAACAGACACTTTCATTCTTGTTATACGATTCCCCTAAAAGTTTTTCATTTGGATAACCATGTTCTTTTATGAAATCAATTATCCGAACAAAGTTAAGAGAGTCTATTTTCTGCATCACAATAATGCGGTCACTATTACCAGGCACTTGCCTAATCACTTGATCAGCCCCATAAATCTGACTTAATTGAAATGCTAAATCATTATTCTCTTTCAGGCGCTTATTCTGATCCTCCTTCAGGATTGAACATGAGGTAAAACAAATTATTATAAGAATTGCTATTAATCTCATATCCTGAATTTGACCTATTTTATGAACTTCGTTTCGCAAATAATCTATTTCAATCTCCAATTATTGGAAAAATACGAGCTTTTCATCCTTTAAATACTCCAGCAGCTTCTCCAAAACCGGATCTCCCCCTTTCATATATTCCCTGGCAATATAGGGGATTGGGATATCGGGACGCACAATGCCATCTTTAGCTTTGGTATATTCGTCGTATTGAATAGTGGAAAAAGCAAAAGGATTATCAAGAAATTCACCTGAAGCAACCTCTCCATATTTCAAGGCATTAGGGGCCAATTGTTCACCCACAAGAGTCCCAATTCCATTGTATTGACAAATATTTGCAAAACTGGCAGCAATGGATCCCGTTGTACGACTAATCAAAACATAAACCTTAAGATTGGGAACGAACAAGGATGAGTCAAGTGCAAATGAGTGAAAAACTTTTTCGGAAGGTAAACTCAACACCTGTCCGTACTGTGATTCATCAAATCCATAATCCTTCGTAATCTTTGACACCCTTGCTTTGGCATTTTTCAAATAGTGAAGACTGTCCTTATCCGAGAAAAAAGAGAAAAACAAATTTAAATCATTCCCCGAACCCCCGGTGTTTTCACGTAAATCAATGATTAAGTCTGAATAACCTTTCTCCGTCATCTCATCAACCAGCTTTCTAAACTTTTTCAAAATGTACCGGTTGTTTTCAAATTCACGGATTTTAAAATAACCTAAAGAATAACCGGGAATTATCTTCCCTTCGCAAAAGGGACCTCCTTTAACTAAATAATTTGGATAAGGCATTCCCTCGATGATCACAGAGTTTTCTTCATCATTTCGAATAAAATCAATTTTGTATCTCGGATATACCCTGTAATTAAAATACCAAACTAAGTTGCCTACATCCACATACCGATCACGATAATAATAGTGCAGGTATTCTTTTACAGGGATATCATTTATAGATTTTATCAAGTCACCTCTTTTCAATCCTTCATCATAAGGAGAATAAACCAATAAGGAATCGTTGATACAAAGTCCCCGAAATGGGGGCACCGTTATTGATGCTGTTTTATATTTAAGTTCAGGAAATTTTCTAAAAACAGGAATAATTCTAAAATGAGGATCTTCATGATTAATAAAATCCATCAATTTACGCGCCTGAAAAACCAATTCAGCATCGTTCATTTTCTGAGTAGGAAAAGATTTTCCTATTTTTTCAATTAATTCATCAATACCTCTTCCTCCTAAGCTATCAAAAGAATAGGGGTGGTATTTTTTGATCCTGTTTATAAACAAGTCGATTCTTTCTCCTGTTAACACCGTATCTTGCTTCTCCTCATAGGAAATATACTGTTCTCGCACAAACACATTTGAACTACAGCTCAGAAAAAGAAAGCATATAACAACTTCAAAAAGAAAAATTTTCATTTGTCAAATCATTAAAGTGGAGGGAGAGCAAAAAAGATAACTCTCCCCTTCAAGTATCTACCCAGAAATAGTTTCTCCTGATGGCTCAGTTCCTATTGCTATTCTGATTTTTCTAGCTCTCTTTTTACAGGAAAGACAAATTCCTTTCCCTGTCATCCCACCTTGGATAACTTGAAGTTGTTGAGGTGTCATCCTTTCAAACTTTGACTCATTCAAAACACTAATTCTATTCATTTTACTGTGATTTAAAATTTCCGCCTACTCTTACCCTTTTCGGCATCCGGGGCATTCATCCTCCGGCCGGGATAACTAAAATGCAGGGTAAAAATATGCCTGCCCACTCCTAAAATTTTGGAGTGGTATAATTTTTAGAAATTCTAAATAAAAAGAAGCTTTTTCTCTTTCCTCGTGGATGACGAAGTTCGCCACATGACATACCTCCCCGCGCCTGATGAAGCTTCTCGCGGTCAATCACCTCAAAACCACACACAAAACGCATAGTTTTCTCATACTCGTAGGTACACCGGTAATGGTTGAAATGAATCTCTGCACCAAGCTCTTTGGCGGTCTGAAGCAATAAGAAAAGGGAACTTTGTGAAACTTGCAGCTTTTCAGCTAATTCTGCGGCATTGCCGGTACAGCGCATCCGGATGAGACGATCCAGCTGTTGAAGACGGGTTAGTTGTTTGGTAAAACTCATTTGATTGGGGATTTGGGTAACAATTTATCAGGGATTACGAATACATCCCTTTTAAAATATCGAACGCAAGATATAAAAAATAAAATAATTTTATGACCTGCCCCTCGATTCCGATCGAGGGGCACACATCCCGTCGTTTCTCACGACAAAACAATAACAAACGAAGTTTCTGGAAGATACAATTCTTTAGTTCAACTTATCTTATGAGATACTCGACGGGAGACGAGGATTTTAAAGCCCCTCGTGCGGAAAAGAGGGGAAGGAAAAAGTCGTCGGGAGACGAGGAGGGAAAGCCCCCTCGATCGGAATCGAGGGGGAGGAGGAAAAACTGAAACCTTATTGACATTCAATAATTCAACACACCACCTCCACATCAATTATTGCGGGCAAAGAAGCATAATTTCTTGCCGAACTGAACAGGTAATCCTCCGGATTGGTTACAATCATCGTCCTCACAGGGTTTTCATGTACATAATTAATGCGCTCATCTATCATCTGATTATTGATCAGCTCTATGGGATGGCAGCCATCTTGCCAAAAATGAATCTTTTTAACCCTGTGATCATACTTCCCTGCATTTCTAAATGCGTTTAAAATCCAATTCCTTCGACTTTCGGTTTCATTCTGTATTTTACTTAAAATATTATTGGCAGTAAATCTTTTAAAGTCCCGCACTATATGTGTCAGGTGATATGGTTCTTCTGCCTTACAAACCAAATGTAAATGATTTGTCATCAGGCACCATGCATATAAAACCAATCCCTTGTTCTTTTGGCAAAAATCAAGGGAAGCTACAATCTCTTCCTTGTAATTAGCTCTTGTGAATACATCAATCCAGTCAATTACCGTAAATGTTAGAAAATGCACTGCGTTTTGATTTCTAATAACATAATTTTCGGAAGACATTCTTTTTGGGTTTAGTTTTTACTACTGCTTCAAACTCGTCAGGAGACGAGAGTTTTAAAGCCCCTCGTGCGGAAAAGAGGGGAAGGGAAACCATTTTTTAAGCTATATCTTTCAGCAATTTAAACATATTTTTTTAGGTCTAAAATGAAACAAGTCAAAAGAATCCCCCCTGCCCCTCGATTCCGATCGAGGGGCACACATCCCGTCGTCTCTCACGACAAAACAATAACAAACGAAGGTTCTGGAAGATCCAATTCTTTAGTTCAAATTGTCTTATGAGAAACTCGTCGGGAGACGAGAGTTTAAAGCCCCTCGTGCGGAAAAGAGGGGCAGGAGAAACATTTTTTTAAGCTATATCTTTCAGCAATTTAAACATATTTTCTTAGGTCTAAAATGAAGCAAGTCAATGAAACTTCCTGCCCCTCGATTCCGATCGATGGGCAAACATCCCGTCGTTTCTCACGACAAACAATAACAAACGAAGTTTCTGGAAGATCCAATTCTTTAGTTCAACTTATCTTGTGAAAGACTCGTCAGGAGACGAGGATTTAAAAGCCCCCTCGATCGGAATCGAGGGGGAGGGGGACGGAAACGAGGGGCAGGGAAAACTCATTTTTACAGTTTATTTCCTAAATTGCATCTCCAAACAGCAATAAAATGACAAATACAACCAATGATACTCCCTTCCAATACTATTCCGCACGTACAAAAGAATACAGCGCACAACTAGCGAAACTTGCCCGTTATTTCCGTTTTACGGCACCTGCCCGTCTGCTTACATTTGCAGGGCTTATCATTTCGGCGTTATGGTTTATCAAATCGAAGTTTGACGACACCTTCATCTGGCTATTCCTGGGATTTCTCGTTTTGTTTGTATTATCAGTTATCTGGGATTTGCGTCTGGTGCGAAAACAACGGACACTGAAGGCACGATTCAAAGTCAATGAAAACGAACTGAAGGTTCTGCAACACCAGTTCAGTGAGTTCGATGATGGCAGCGATCTAACCACAACTGCCCCGGAACTGTCAGGAGATTTTGATCTTTTTGGTGCCGGATCTCTTTTTCAATACCTGAATCGTTGTGTTACAGACCAGGGACGAACGCTTTTTGCACATGAATTGACAAAGGGAGAAAGGTCTTCCGAAGAGATTAGAAAAAGACAAGAGAGCATCGCAGAGCTGTCTGAGAACCCGGAGTTCATTGAGCAATTTAGGGCTCTGGGACTCCAGACAAAGCTGGAGAAAGACGAAATTAGAAAGCTGAAAGAGTGGCTTCAAAGTCCTCCACTAAAGATATCCGTGCTGAAATGGGCAGGCAGGATCTGGCCATTTTTGTTTGCGGTATGGATTACCGCTACAGCACTGGGACATATTGCCCCGAATCTTATCTTCATTCCCATCATACTGCCACTATTTATTGTGGGACGCAAAAGCAAAACCATACAGCAGGCACACAATTTGCTGGGACGAAGCGCCCAAACGCTGAAAAAATATGCAGGGTTAATCCAATTAGTGGAAAGCCAATCTTTTTCAACGAAATTATTAAGGTCTCTTCAACGACAGCTAACCATAAAAAACAAAACAGCCAGCCGGATCCTCAAAGAACTTTTTAAATTGCTGGAACGCTTCGATTTCCGGCTCAACCTCATTATGGGGCCACTGTTAAACATTCTGTTTCTGTTTGATTTTCACATACTGGTCAGTCTGGAAAAGTGGAAAGCTACGCACAAGGACAATGTTCCGGGTTGGTTCGAAGCCATCAGCAAACTGGATGCGATGACCGGCTTTGCTGTATTTGCCTTTAACAACCGGAACAAAACATCTTTCCCGGAAGTCGTTGACACCCCATTTACCTACGAAGCCAAAGATTTGAAGCACCCGTTACTCCCTGATGCGGAATGCGTAGGCAATGACATCTCTTTCTCCGGACAACCCAAAATCCTGATTATCACCGGAGCCAACATGGCGGGTAAAAGCACTTTCCTGCGCACCCTAACAGTCAACCTCATTCTGGGAATGAGCGGGGCCCCCGTATGTGCCGGCAAGATGCAATTCTCACCCTGCAACATTCGCTCAAGTATCAACATCCGGGATTCACTCGCTCGCCACGAATCCTACTTCTATGCGGAACTGCAAAGACTCAAGGCCATTATTAATCATGTAAAAACGCAACCCAACACTTTTGTCGTGCTTGACGAGATCCTGCGCGGAACCAATAGTCTGGACAAGCACAACGGGTCTTACGGACTACTGGAAAAACTCATCAGCCTCAATGCCATTGTGGTCATTGCCACACATGACCTGGGCATTGGTGAACTGGAGAAACAGTATCCCGGCACAGCGCACAACTACTGCTTTGAAGTAGAACTGGAAGAGGACCAACTGGCCTTCGATTACAAGTTAAAGCCCGGTGTTAGTCAGAAACTGAATGCGTCATTTTTGATGAAAAAGATGGGGCTGGGACTTGCAAAATAACCGCTCATCAAATCTCAACGCCTATTCAGGAATACTTAATCCTTAAAAAAACAAGATTCATCCGGTCGCACCTTTCGCTTATCACAAAGAAGTCATCCTTCTCTAAAATAGGGGTTTCCATTGATGTGCATTTGCCGTAATTTTACCCATAGTGTTTATTCCTTTCCCATTTCTCTTAAATCAGAATCACTATGGGCCAAAAATACGTTGTTATCGTTATCCTTTTTGCGTGGGTCTATCTTCTTTTCGAAACCCCACTTTCTGCTCAAAACATCTCTCTTGAACAGGCGGGGAGTCCTTTTGCCGAAGAAGGGGGAACTGCAAGCATCATTGCCAGGACGGATCTGATCGATAATGTCAATGACATCATTGTTAATATAGATTTTTCGGGCGACGCAGTTGTCGGCACCGATTTTTCCACAGAAGCGAACTTCATCACCATATCCGCAGGTAATGAAACCGGATCCATCACCCTCACCGGACTGACAGACAATATTTATGAAGGATCTGAAACGCTGACCGCAACAATCACCAGTGTCTCGGGAGGAACAGCAAGCACAGGTAGTCCCGATTTTATCAGTCTCGATATTTACGACGATGAGGATCTTCCGGAAGTCACCATCTTGGCATCACCAACAACGGTGGGTGAAGATGTGGGAACTGTAGATCTGACAGTCGAACTAAGTAACCCATCAGCCCAAACCATCACACTTGATCTTGGTGTCACCGAAGGTACTGTTGTAGCAGAAGATTACAATTTCCCCAACAACCAGGTCACATTTACCTCTCCGTCCATCTCAGAGATTACCTCAATTGAAATTACTGATGACCTGATTTATGAACTTTCCGAAACGCTGACCGTGGGCATCAGCGATGTTAGTGCAGGAGAAATAAACAGTGGAGCTACATCTCCTTTAACCCTGACCATTGAAGACAATGAGGCTATCCCGGAAGTTAACCTGCCGACAACCACCGCTTCTATCGAAGAGGATCAAAGCATTAACATCACAGGAACCATTTCTCCGGCAACTTATGAAGAGGTCACCATAAGTCTATCCGTTAACAACGGGACAGCTTCTGATGATGACTACACTTTCTCTGACCAAGTGGTATCAATCCCTGCGGGAGAAACTCAGTTTCAATTCAGCATTGCTGCAGTAGATGACTTGCTCTCAGAACCTACCGAAACATTCTCTGTGGAAATCACCGGCATCGAAAATGGAGTAGCCACCGAGGGGCCCAACACAGTCCAGAATATGGAAATCATCGACATCAATGGACCGCCCTCCATTAGTATGGCAGCCTCCGCTCCTTCCATTTTAGAAGGTGGGGGAACCTCAACCATCACCGTATCTGTAGATCCCCCATCATCGGAAATAGTCACCGTAAATATTGGTGCATCGGGAGGAACAGCCTCCACTTCGGATTATACTCTCTCAGCAACAAATATTTCTTTTGATCCAGAAGAGACATCGCAAGAGGTAATCCTGACCGGGAGAGATGACAACATTTATGAAGACACCGAAACGCTTACCATTGAACTCAGCGATCCCACAGGTGGTGGAGCAATAATCGGTTCTCCTGGCACTCTCGATTTTGAAATCACCGATGATGAAAGTGCGCCCCAAATCACCCTGTCGGCTGATCCGACCACTTTCATGGAAGGATCCGGAACCACCATTACCGTTTCCTTGAGTGCGGAAGATACTGAAGAAGTATCAGTCACTCTGGACACAACCAATGGAACAGCATCAGAGGGTGATTATTCCTTTACAAACGACCCCGTTGTTTTTGCTGCGGGAGAAACGGAACAAACAGTCACAATCTCGGCAATTTCTGACGGAATTTCGGAGCCCGATGAGACTTTTTCCATCGGAATAACAGACGTTAACGGCGGAAGTGCATATTACAATAGTCCGGAAGCTGAAGAACTCACCATCACTGACAACGATGGAACACCCACCATCAGCATGACAGCATCAGATGCTTCCTTTTCAGAAAATGCCGGAACCTCAACCATCACCGTATCAGTAAATCCACCTTCTTCGGAAGTAATCGCGGTGAACATCGGTCCATCTGGTGGAACAGCATCCGGATCAGATTATTCCCTCTCAACAAACATGATCTCCTTTGCGGCCAACCAGGCATCACAAACAGTTACCCTGACAGGAACAGACGACAACATTTATGAGGGCACAGAGACCCTTTCCCTTCAACTCAGCGATCCCACTGGAGGCGGGGCAGTCATTGGAACGCCCAATGTCCTCGACTTTGAAATCATCGATGATGAAAGTATCCCCGAACTGTCTCTTTCTGCCAGCGAAAACTCCTTCGCCGAAAACGCAAGCACCACCATCACCGCAACCCTTTCGAATCCTTCAACCCAGGATATTGTAGTCCATCTTCAGGTCAACAATCAAAATGCAGAACCGGAAGACTATACCGTGTCAGCCAATCCTGTGACCATCGAAGCCGGCAACACCACCGCTACCACCATAATCTCGGGGGTGGAAGATAATTTCTATGAAGGCAATGAGCATTTGAATGTTTCCATCTCACACACATCCGGCGGATCTGTGGATACAGGCAGCAACACGCCTTTAACGCTCACCATCACAGACAACCAAACCCCGCCCTTGGTTTCACTATCGACATCTACGTCAGGCATCACGGAAGGTGGAAGTTCCACCGTCACTGCCACCTTATCCAACCCCACTTTTGAGGATGTAACCGTCTCTCTCTCCTATTCAGGCGATGCCACCCGGGGAGAAGATTATTCGCTCAGTTCAACAAACATTGTCATCCCTGCCTTTTCATCATCGGCATCAATCACACTTTCAGGCATAGATGACAATATCTATGAAACAACAGAAAACATATATGTATCCATATCAGCGGTTTCGGGTGGATCAGCTTCTGAAAACGGTACCCAACAACAAACCATCGTGCTCTCAGACAATGACAGCGCACCACTCGTTACCCTGAGTGCCTCTCCCTTGTCCATTTCAGAGAATGGCAATACAACACTTACCATTGCACTGAGCAATCCGACTTTCGAGAATGTTCTGGTCAATCTGGAAGCTTCCACTTCCGATGCCTCAGAAAATGACTATATCCTCTCAGCCACATCTGTGACCATTCCGGCCGGAAGTGAAAATGCAACAACCACCCTGGAGGGCATTCCTGATAATATTTTTGAAGGAGATGAGGCGGTTGTCGTGAGCATCTCCGGAACAGGAGGCGGTGGGGCTTCCATTGACAACCCTCACGAGGTGACCATCACTATTGAAGACGCCCAGAACATTCCTACGGTTTCTCTCTCTTTCACTGGCACACCTTTTTCGGAAAATGGCGGGACAGCATCCCTGATTGCGCAACTGAGCCATGCCAGTTATCAGACGGTTACGGTAAATCTTGCTTATTCCGGAACGGCAAGCGCTTCTGATTATTCCGGAGAACAAGCACAAATAGTCATTCCGACCGGGAATCTCTCCCAAAGCATCAGCATTGCAGGAGTCAATGATCTTACCGCCGAAGGAGACGAAACCATTGTAGTAACGATCTCCTCGGTCGAAAATGCTATAGAAAATGGCATTCAGGAAGTGTCTGCCACCATACTCGACGACGATGTCCCGGGTATCAGACCAACCATTTTTGATGCAAATACAATTACCTCCGAAAATGGATTGTCAGACTCGTTTACAATTCAGCTCAACACCCAACCATCTTCCAACGTAGTAGTGGAAATAACCGGACTGGACAATTCGGAAGGAGCTTTAAGCACCACCGAAATCACTTTTACCCCTCAAAATTGGAATGAAGCACAGTTAATTACCATAACAGGAGTTGACGACAACGAAGTAGATGGCAACATTACCTATACACTCACACTGACCGTGGATGATACTCAGTCCGATGCAGCCTACCACGGCATTGAAACAACAGTGGAGGTCACCAACAACGACAATGACAGTGCCGGGTTCGACCTGAACATCACCAACTCACATACACAAACCAATGAATCGGGAACCCGCGATGTTTTCACAGTTGTATTGCTGAGTCAGCCCACTTCCAATGTTGTTTTTGCCATTTCGGGGCTGGACGAAACCGAAGGCGCTTTAAGTAGTTCAGAACTCACCTTTACTTCCCAGAATTGGAATACTCAACAAACAGTTACCATCACTGGTGTGGATGACGATGAAGTGGATGGCAATATTAATTATACACTTACCGTAGCGGTGGTCGATGAACAATCGGATGCCACCTACCACGGTCAGAGTGAGACACTCCTGGTAACCAATATAGATGACGATCTGGCCGGGTTGGTAGTCTCGACAACCAACGAAACACTTACAACTGACGAAACAGGAACAAGCAGCTCTTTTGAAGTCTCCTTAAGCAGCCGTCCGGCTTCCGAAGTGGTCATTTCCATCTCCGGATTGGACACATCCGAAGGAAGCCTGGACAAAGAACAGCTCATCTTTACCACGGACAGCTGGAGCCAGCCACAAACAGTTACCCTCACAGGACAGGATGATTTCCTGGTGGATGGAGATATCAGTTTCACCCTTTTGCTGACTGTGGAGAACAGTCTTTCCTCCCCGGACTATCATGACCTAACCAGCGAATTATCCGCCACCAACACAGATGATGATGAAGCTGCCATAGTGATAACCCTCACCAATGATGAAATCCGAACCTCGGAAAACGGAGACTCGGACAGCTTCACCATTCGCCTCAACAGTCAGCCCCTCAGTCAGGTGGTCATAAATATTTCAGGAATCGATGCCTCCGAAGGAACGCTGAGCACGAACGAGCTCATCTTTTCTGATGAAAACTGGGACACAGAACAAACGGTAACAGTTACCGGTGTGGATGATGAGATTGTGGATGGAAACATTCAATACACCCTTACACTGACCGTTGATTCTGACAATTCGGATGGTTCGTACAGAGATATTTCCTCCTTAATCGAAGTTCTGAATGCCGACAATGATGAAGAAGTCAGCAACCACGCCCCGCAACCCGGAGATGACGCCTATGAAATGCTTCGTTACGACACGCTGGAAGGAAGCTCCCTGCTGAACAATGACATTGACCCAGACAACGATTCATTCATCATTGAAACCACCCCCACCATATTTCCTCAAAATGGAACGATAACCATTTTCAACAACGGCACCTTTATTTACAGGCCTAATCCGGAATTTACCGGCATCGATTCCTTTGAATACGGAATATGCGACAATGGAAACCCAACCCTTTGTGCTACTGCAACAGTCACCATTACAGTAAACGACCGGTTTATGGATCCGGCGGGCGACACTGATGGAGATGGCATTCCCGATATGACTGAAGGGGATGGCGATTGCAACAATGACGGTTATCCGGACTGGATTGACCCGGATGGCTGCTATGAAGAGTTTCAGGTTACACAGGGGTTTTCTCCCAACGGTGACGGCCATAATGATGAACTCACGCTGGGAGCTTTTAAGGATTATGATCGTGTGGGTATTGTGATTTTCAGCCGCTGGGGAGAGATTGTATATGAAAACAACCACTTCCGAAACGGTGACTCCTGGGATGGCACTGCATCCTCAGGATTTAATAAAGGGGAAAAAGTCCCCTCAGGAACCTATTATTATGTCATAACCATCTACGACATCAACAAAAAAGTGAACGGATACTTTTATATCGCGAAATAATAAAGAAATACACAATCATGCGGCCAGTAAAAATAGTTATTCACAAACAAGTGCACCTATGGTTGTTCCTGTTTCTAGCAGGGATATCAAGTGTGGCATCGGCACAGCAGGAACCTCAATACACCCAGTACATGTTCAACACTATGGGAGTGAACCCTGCCTATACCGGCACACGCGATGCGCTTAGTGCCACGCTGCTCTCGCGGCATCAATGGGCAGGGATGGACGGAGCTCCGCGCACCTATGATTTTTCCGTTCATACCCCCCTCAACAAATACAACATGGGAGTAGGCTTTTCAGTAATATCAGACAATTATGGACCTGTAAAGAACCTGTTCTTTAACATCAACTATGCTTATCGGATCAAGCTTTCTCAAAGCACAATACTCTCCATGGGGATAAAGGGCAGTTTGTTTAATTATCATGTCAACCTGAGCAGTCTTAACACAGACGTTGCTGACCCCGCTTTTGAGCAGGATTTGGAACAGAAGTTCAAACCCGGTTTCGGTGCAGGAATCTATCTCTATTCCGACAAATTCTATGCAGGAATCTCAGCGCCAAGGCTCCTGGAAACAGATCTAAACGGCAACCAGACCACCACCGGCACAATCACGGAATTGAAACGTCATTATTATTTTATGACAGGAGTCGTTCTGGGGAATAAGGACTCATTCAGATTCAAACCCTCCCTGATTACGCGAGTGGTGGAAGGCGCCCCCTTCTCCGCAGAAATCACCGGTCAGTTTTTATTCAACCAAATGGTATGGGCGGGTGCCTCCTTCCGCACGAATCAGGCAATTGCAATGCTGGCAGGAGTCAGAATTTCACCACAATTAATGGTGGGTTACTCCTTCGACTTCCCTGTTTCCCAATTAAAACCATTCGACAACGGAGCCCACGAAGTGGTTATCAGTTATGATTTTAAAGAATTCACGAAAGAAAAGCTGGTTTCACCAAGATATTTTTAAATTTAAAACTCAACAACTAATAAGCTCTGATGTACAGAACTCTTTTCATAACATTCTTCTTCATCTTTCTTACAGCTCTTTACGGACAAAGCCGGGAAAGCTTTCAACACATTATACCCTCTTCTAAAAAATCAGAGAAAGCCATTCGTGCATTTAACGATATGGCTTACCCCAGCGCCATAGAAATCTTTGAAGATCTGCTCAGAGAAGGAACCCTCAACGCTCAGGAAAAAGGACTTCTCGCCGTCACCTATTATCGCCTGAACGAACCTGTAAAGGCCGCCTATATTTTCACTCTGATTGGAGAGGAGAAACTCTCCGGCGAATTTCTTTATACTTATGCCAGGGTTTTGCAATCACTGGAAAAATATCGTTCTGCCGAACGCATCATGAAACGGTATGCCCAGGAGAATCCGGATGACACAAGAGCCCGGGAACAAATCAACACCCTGAAGTTTGTGCAGGCTGCCACCGCCATCAAACGCTATGAGATAAGCCCTCTTGAGATTAACAGTTCTAATTCCGATTTTGGCCCATTCTGGAGCAATGAAACTTTGTTTTTTGCATCCGACAGAGCAATGGAAACGGTCATCAAACGTCGGACTGCCCGTGATCACAAACCCTACCTCAACGTCTTTAAATCTGTGAAACAGGGACAGACATTTTCCCACCCCGACCCCCTTTTCCCAAAACTCAAATCCATATTTCACGACGGTCCTTTGTGTTTTAATGCTGATGGCACAGAAATATTCCTCACGCGCAATACTTTTCACTCCGTATTTAAACAGAAAGGAAATGACAATTACAACCGGTTGATGATTGTTCATTTCTCCCGCAACGCAGAGGGTAAATGGGACTCCCCTACAGAATTGCCGATAAACGAACCCGAATCTTCAAGCGGCCATCCGTTTCTGACACAGAACGGCAAACGACTCTGGTTCACCTCCAACCGGGAAGGGGGATTCGGAGGCAGTGACATCTGGTATGCCGATCGATCATCCGATGGCTGGCATAATCCGGTAAATGCCGGGAAGGAGATCAACACCGAAGGAAATGAGATGTTCCCCTTTGAAGATAACAACGGCATCCTGTATTTTTCTTCCGATGGTCACCTCGGAATGGGTGGTCTGGATCTTTTTATGGCAAAAAATACTGACGGGAAGTATGTCACGAGAAACATGGGACACCCCATTAATTCAGGGAAAGATGATTTTTCCATTTATGTAAACAATGATGGCCGGACAGGCTTTTTTGCTTCGAACCGTCCGGGCGGTCAGGGAGATGACGACCTGTACCGGTTTTCGGTTATTAAACCGGTTTCATTCGAAGAAGACGCTTCTCAATTAAACGAAGAGGCTCAAAATCAATTAAAACTCAGAGTGGTTGACCAGGAATCCGAAAATCCGGTGGAAGGAGTTATTGCCGGAGTGTTGGATAACCGCGGGCAATACCTCGGGGAAGCAGTATCTGAAGAAAATGGCGAATTCGTCATAAATGGATGGACAAAAGGAGATATTACCATCATGGCAGCAGCAGAATTCTATTACCCGTATGAAAAAACGCTACCGGTTTCCGAAAGTCCGTTAATTATCAGATTAAGTCCCATCCCCCTTTATGGTATTTATGGCCAGGTTACACGGTCCGACAATGGCTCTCCTCTTTCTGACGTTACCATTACCGTGTCATCTGCATCGCGCGATACAAAAACGTTCACTACTGATTATGAAGGCAGGTTTCGGATCAGGCTCCATCCCTATTCCAACTACCAGCTTGAATTCAGCAGGACCGGCTTCTCCTCGATTCAGACCGATTATTCTACTTTTTCCAAAAGCACAGGGTATCTGAATCTGAATCTTACTGTCCCATTAAAAATGAAGCCTGCTTTTTAACCTACCTTACACATAAGACAGGCTATTGCTTAAAGACCTTTGGCCTTTTAAAAACACAGCAACATTATGTATTCCTTATAAAATGAAAAAGCCTCGCTTTCTGGAGGACTGATCTATTCAAAAATTAAAAAATATATGGATTTAGTTCAGACTACTCCCCGCTTAGGCAAAGTTAAACTTTTAGAGAAAGTTTTTAATGAGCCTTAGTCGCTGCCGCAGGCAGGGATTCTTTATGAATAATCCGAATTAGATTAAACACCACAAAAGACAGTAGAACTGTTTTTATCTTTCCGGGTGTTTTGTATTTTTATAGCAAAACATAAATATTATGAACGAATTATTTACATCCGCCTTTTGGTCAAAATTACTGGAAAGCTCCATCGACTGGGCCATCAATGAACTACCCGGCTTGATTATTCTTATCATAGCCCTGACAGTAATGCTTCGAGTGGTAACCTTCTCGGTTTCCCGCTTAAAAAAGATTCTTCTTAAAAGGGCAGCCAATGACCAGTCAACAGATTCATTGGAGACAGAAAAAAGGATTAACACACTTACCGGAATTATTCTTGGAGCAGTACGGATAATATTGTTTACCGTCTTTATTATAATGATGCTGAGCAAATTCAGCATCGATGTGGGCCCTCTGATTGCAAGTGCCGGAATACTCGGGTTGGCAATTGGCTTTGGCGCTCAGGAACTGGTGCGCGATTACATTTCCGGATTCTTTATGCTGCTTGAAGACCAGATTCGTACCGGTGATGTTGCCATCATCAACGGCACCGGAGGCCTGGTAGAAAAAATAGAGCTGCGCACCATTTCGCTCAGAGACTTCAACGGTACCGTCCACATTTTTCAGAATGGAAAAATAAGTACACTGGCCAACATGACCAAAGAATGGTCAGCAATGGTATTCGATATTGGTGTAGCCTACAAAGAAGATGTGGATCAGGTGATGCAAATTATGAAGGACGTAGGAGATGATTTGCAAAACGACCCGGAATTTGGAACCAACATCCTTGAACCCATCGAGATTTTCGGGCTGGATAAATTTGCCGACAGTGCTCTTGTCATCAAAGCACGACTCAAAACCCGCCCCATTACCCAATGGAGTACGGGCCGTGAATACCGGAGAAGGCTTAAAATTGCATTTGACAAGCAAAACATCGAAATACCATTCCCACACACCACTGTTTACTGGGGCGAGGAGATCAATCCGCTTAAATTGTCTGTGGATCAAAAAGGAAAATAAATCCTTTTTGCTTAACCTGGTTTATTGTCAAAACCCAGGGCGTCGCCCTGGGCTTTTGCTCTCAGAATTTCAGCCTTTCATTCCCCAATTTGATTAAACATTCATTTTTCTCCGTTAACCTCCATGCACTTCCCGTAAGAATATTTCACACTTTCGAATTTGTATTGTTTTTTTTCTATTTTTGCTAGTCCTAATTATTCCTGCTGAAAACCAAAACATTTCAAAAAAAGTTACGTATAAACTTTTAAGAGTTTTATTCTGTAACTTTTTTTAACCCTATCCCTTAACCTGAATACATAAATTATGTATGTTACTTTCTTCTTGTATTATCAGGAAGGAAGATTTTTTGTACAATTAAAATTGATTGTATTATTTGACCATTAAAGCTACCCCGTAATGAGAAACTCTACAACCCGTTTTTTCTTTTTTGTGGCATTGCTCACTCTTTTTGCAACAAGCAAATCCTACGCTCAGGTGGGACAGGATTTTTGGTTCGTTGCACCGGAAGTGACCGTTAATCACGGAGATGATCCGGTGGTTTTCAGAATTACAGCTTTTGACCAACCAGCCTATGTGGAGATATTTCTGGGAACGGATCAGACCAACCCCATCGCTCAGTTCACAGTCCCGGCGAACTCACAATTCACCTACGAAGGGCCTAACAACCAAACATTTAAAGATCTAATTGAAAACAAGCCGTATAATCAGATCAACGATATGGGAATTCATATCGTTTCAGATCAGGACATTTCGGTTTATTACGAGGTTACCGACACAAACAACCCGGATAAATTCACGCTTAAAGGTGATAATGCATTAGGGACCGAGTTTTTTGTACCTTCCCAGGACGAATTCTACAACCATCACTTTTCCACTCCTGCAAGAGAGCGGATTGACATTGTGGCCACTGAAGACGACACCGAAATTACCATCAACCTTACCGGTGACGTCAATGGACATTCGGCCGGTGAAACCATCACAGTAACATTAGACCGTGGACAAACTTATTCTATTTGGGCTTCGGGGGAGGATGAAGCGGATCAACTGGGAGGAACTTATATTGCATCGAACCATCCCATTGCAGTAACAATATCCGATGACTCTATTCAAAGAGACGGAACCGGACCTCACGATTTAATCGGAGACCAACTCATACCCACGGATGTCATCGGGACTGAATACATCGCAATGAACACCATGTACGGACAGATGGACCAAAGAAATTCCTGGACTCCGGAGGAACCTATCAAAACAGATCAAAAGATATACATTTTAGCCACAGAAGACGACACAAACATAGAACTTAACAATAGTGGAGGTGTTGACATTACACTGGACAAAGGAGAGTCCTATTCCCTTGATATTGCCATAGATGAGAATGCTGTACACATCAATAGTGACAAACCCGTTTACGTTTACCATGTCACGGGTATCCCCGACAGGTGGGAACCACATGTCCCGGACGGCAAAGAGTTAGGTAGTGCTATCCTACCCCCTATCACCTGCACCGGATCAACAAGAATCTCTTTTACCAGAGTTCTGGAAGAACGTTTTTGGGTTCAGATAATGACCAAAGATTCGAACAAGGATAGTTTTACGCTAGAGGATAACAAAGGTGCTGAGGTTACCGGATATTTTGACGACCCAACGGTAGTTAACTGGGTTACCGTTCCCGGAACTGAGACTTTTTCTGACCCCTGGGTTACAACTGTAATAAAAATGGGAGACGGAACCGTTGGTCTTTCCACAACAAACCCATACACAATAAGTAATCCCGGTCTTTTCCACATGAGTATCCTGGATGAAAACAACAGCAGTATGAGCTTCGGTTATTTCTCCAGTTTTAGCTCCTTAAGAATCAAAGGCCCGGATATCTTCTGTGCAAGCGATGGAAGCATTACATTGGAAACACAGGAACCCATGAATGATTACGAATGGGTTCATTATGTAGATGAATTTACCACCGAGAATTTGGGGAACACCCCTTCAATCGTTGTGGAGGAGCCCGGAATCTATGGACTCACTGCATCATCTGCCATCGACCCGCAATGTGTTCTGCAAGATGTCATAGAAATTCAGTCTGTTACCCCGGATTTCACGATTGAAGGAGACACTGTTTTATGCCCGGGCGAGCCCATTGAATTTGAAGTTGTAGCAGAAGAAGACTACATCTATACCTGGCCCGACGGAAGCACAGGAACCACCTATACCATTCCGGAAGGGCTGGAAGCCGATGAAGAGATAGAAATTGCACTGACAGCAACCTATGAAATATCTGCCGACAATGATGTGTGTACCACCACAGATATCACAACCGTTAAAGCCCGTACCATTCCGGTAGTAGAATGGAATGTTGAAGCGGATGCCATTTGTCTTGGGGACACCTTAAAAGCAGAAATTATTTCCGGAGAAGACTTAATTCTTGAATACCAGTGGTATCTTGATGGCACACTTGTAGAAAATTACAACGAACCCTACATTGTCCCAACACAGTCGGGAGTCGAATACTCTCTGACAGTAGTTACCAAAGAGCAGTGTGATGTGAATAAAACGAAACAACTTACCGTTCATGCACTGCCCGACATTGACATTACTGATGCAGCAGTTTGCCCTGGAGCATCACATACTTTCACATTAGATGCCGGCTATACCGACTACATCTGGCAGGGAGCTGGTCGCGAAAACACCCTTTCTCAAACCCATGAACTCATAATGAATCAGACCGACTCAGTCTATATTCGGGTTGAAGATGCCAATGGATGTGTCAATAGAGACAGTGCCTTTTTTGAAGTTTACAACGAACAGGTATTCTCTTTTGGCGCAGACACCAGTGTTTGTATCGGCAACTCCATAGACATTGAGATTCATGACAATTTCACCAATTATCAGTGGGAATTTGAAGGAACTCCCCTGACAACGAGCCCGGATCACATATATTCTATAGGCACTGCTGATAACTCTCATGATGGGACTTACACCATCACTGCCATCGACGAAAACGGATGTAACGTGTCGGGATCCTTTAATCTGGAT
The DNA here is from genome assembly GCF_000259075.1 of Marinilabilia salmonicolor JCM 21150. Taxonomy (GTDB): domain Bacteria; phylum Bacteroidota; class Bacteroidia; order Bacteroidales; family Marinilabiliaceae; genus Marinilabilia; species Marinilabilia salmonicolor. The sequence continues at coordinate 57,286 of NZ_AJKI01000044.1, read as the reverse complement.
GTGCAGGATGTTCCCCCCATCGGTATCGATACAGAAGCCAACCTTTGTGAAGGAGAAGGAAACATGATAAAAATCGGGGTTGAAAATCCGCTTTATACTTCTTTCGAATGGGTGGAAGTCGGTGATCCCTCAGGAACAGTACTGAGCTCCGAAAACTACCTGCTTGTCTCCGATGCCGGAACATATCAGCTAACTGCCACACAGGACAATGGGTGCTCCAATTCCGCCACAACAGTAGTAAGTACATGGACAAAACCCACCTTTGACATCCCTGATGAAACCTTCTGTCCAAATGAAGATGTTCACTTGGCATTGGATGAATCAGCACATGGCTGGTTTTCGCCACAAACCGATCCGGCAGATCAAGCCCCACGAGATTACAAATGGTACACGCGTAACGAAAATGACGAGTTGGTTGAATATTCCACCGAAACAGATTTGGGAGATGCCCAACCGGGAAATCCTGAGGCAGGAGTCTATTTCCTGGAAGTACATGATGCCGTTTGTAAATTCATCGACGAAGTGGAAATCTCCTACCATGAACTGACAGACGTAGAGCTGAAGAATGACGAATTCTGCGACAATGAATCCTTTACGTTGCAAAAGCCTGCATCATTAAGTGTTGACACTTATTTTTGGAGTCAGAATGGGACCACCAATGAAGGAGATCCAGATTCAGACTGGGCTGTAACAGATGAAGGAGATTACACCCTTAATATTACGGACCACAATGGCTGCACCAACAAGGGAACAATGACCCTCAGCCACCTGCCGGCGCCTAAATTCGTGCTGGGAGCCGACGACGACAAATGTTTGTATGACACCCTGATGGTAATGACCGAACCCTCTTTCACCCGCTACGAGTGGAATGGAAATTCAGACGATGGTCAAACCAATGTCTTTAAAACCGAGGCAGCAGGTCTTAATCTAACATTCTCACTTCAGATATGGGATGAAAACGGATGTACTGCTACCGAAACTGCCAATATTGATGTATTTGAATTGCCGATTGTTGATCTGGGCCCAAACAGGCAAGAATGTCCCGGCCATGAGATTACTCTTTCGGTTGCTCCATTTAAAGAAATCTACTGGAACTCTTACCAACAGAATGTTACTTCCATCACTGTTGGCAATGGGAAACACAAAGTTAAAGTAGTGGACGACAACGGTTGTATTTCGGAAGATTCCATGACCTTTACCTGGCGAAAGTTGCCCAATGTGAACCTGGGCCCAGATGAGTTTATCTGCCCGGTGGATTACCCTGTGCAGATAGAAGCAGAGGAAGGATTTAATGACTATACCTGGCACAACGGCGAAAAAGGGCGGTTTATTACGGCTGACCTGGTAGATACCCTTAATACAGTGTATGTGATTGATGAATTCGGATGTATTGGCTGGGATACAAAAGTAGTGGATTTATTAGGCTATCCGGGATATACCCTGGGTAATGACACCACTGCCTGCGATTCTGATGAACTGATAATAGACGCAGGTGCCGAACGTATTTCTGAATACTCCGGAGAACAGACCATCACGCCATTCATTGATTACAACTGGAACACCGGCAATCAGGAGCAGACACAGGAAATTACCGAACCCGGCGATTACTGGGTAGAAATATTTGACGGTTGCTTCTATTTGCGTGACACCATTCATGTGGATTATTACCCGTCTCCCGAAATCACCAGACTCGATACATTGTATTATGCCCAGGTGAGTGTATTTGCTGACAACGGCACAAGTCCTTATCAGTTTGCCATTGACAACGAAAACCGCCTGCAGGATGAAAACACCTTTAAAAACATTCAGAATGGTGAGCATACCGTATATGTGGAGGACAAAAACGGATGTACCGCGTTGAAGGTATTCAGTCTCAACTCCACTTACGACATCGATGTCCCCAACTTTTTCACACCCAACAACGATGGATTCAATGACAACTGGATTATTGATGGTATTGAACGGTTGCCGGATTCGGAAATTTTCATCTACGACAGATATGGAAAACTATTACGGAAATTTAAAGCTTCCGAATCCATTTCCTGGGACGGTGAATACCAAAATAAACCATTGCCATCTGATGATTACTGGTATGTAATACACCTGCAACCGGTTGACAAACTAATCAAAGGAAACGTAACCATCAAAAGATAAAAACAGACAAAAGGGCTGTCCAAAAAGTATAAAACACAAAAATAGGGTCATGTTGAGCGTAGTCGAAACATCTGTTTATCAAACGAAAAGATTCTTCGACAAGCTCAGAATGACATTAAATTTGGACTTTTGGGACAGCCTCTCAGTAAAAAACCCTCACTACCCCAAAAAACCATATTAATGAGAAAACTAGTTTTATCCCTCTGCCTCCTGATCATAAGCCTTAACGCCCTGGGACAGAATTATTTTATAACCAATCAGTACGCATACGATTTATTTCTGGTAAATCCTGCAGATGCCGGAAACAACAGTGAGTGTATTACCTTTAACGGATTTTACCAGAAGCAGTGGTTTGGGGTTGACCTGGCGCCCACCACTCAGTTATTTGCTTTTCAGGCACCTCTGATGAACAATCTTGGCTCCGGAACCTATGTCTTCAACGACAGAAACGGGAATTATAATCGGATGGGGCTTCAGCAATCTTTTTCTGTGGAAATCAAGCTTCGTGAAAACAGAAATGGTTTCACCTCACTTCACTTTGGTCTCTCTGCCATCATCAACCACACCTCGCTGGACTATGGTAATTTCACCGACGGGGCAGCACTGGACCCTGTAATTTCGGGAACCGGAGAAAGCGGAACCGGTTTTAACGCCAACACCGGAATGATGCTTGAAGTAAACAACTATCATATTGGCGTTGCCATCTCGGAACTTTTCGCTCAAAACAACCCCATGTATCAATCGGAATGGGAACCTCAGACAGGCCCCGTCATACACGCACATGCAGGGACCTCATGGAAAGTCCCGGATCGTGACGTTTACATCGAACCCCTTTTGTATTACAGAAGAGACGCAAACGCCCATACCCGTTTTGACGCAAACCTCAAGCTTTATATGCCCACCCCCGATCCAAATTTCGCCCTTTGGGGAATTTTGGCTTACCGCAGGTCAATGGATGGACAGTTAGGACGGGATTTAGGATTTGGAACCACCATAGGTATCGATTACCGGAGCTTTTCTTTTGGTGTGGAACATCAATTGGGACTTACCTCTGCTCAAAAACAATTCGGAAGTGCCTTGCTGCTGGTGGCAGGATACCGGATTTGTTCGGATAAGAGTAAGCGGGCAATGCCTTGTACTCAAAAAGACGCCATCATAAAAGCAGCACAAAGAGATAAAAACAGGGGACTGAAAGGCATCAAAGATGCTACTGCCAAATAAGGTGTTCGAAACAACATATTCAACCGAACCTGAGACAAACTTACATTTTTCAAGGAAAAAATGTAAGTTTGTTGGCTTTTATGCGTTATACACTATTACAAGCGTTGCGAAAAATTAGCTCATGAAACGTTCAGCTAAATACACCATATTAATTCTCCTTTTCACTCTTGGCCATAGTGCCCTTGCCCGTTTTAGTGAGTCTTCATCAGAAGACCAAAACCGGGAAAGCCAGGGTGTTTCCGTCGTTGCCAACAACGATGTCATCTCCATGAATGAAAACTCTACATCGGTTGCCAATGTTACAAACAATGATTACGGTCTGCAAAACGGAATCAGTCAGCTTACCATTTCTTCTCAACCCAGAAACGGAGTTGCCAGGGTCTTAGATGATAACACCATCTCCTATACTCCCAATGAAAGTTTTCATGGAACCGACCGGCTGATTTACCGTGTCTGCAATACGGAGGGAAGTTGTGATGAAGCAGAAGTAAATATTGTAGTAGCTGATGTGGATTACACGCCAAAACTATTTAACGACACAGTCATTTACTACACCGACAGCAGTTCGGTATTTAAAGTATTGATTAATGACCAGGATCTTTACGACAAGCCTCTGAATATGACAATCGTTCAGGATCTGAACAAAGGTTTTTCTGAAATTACCGATCAAATGAGTATAAAACTAACATTCACCAGCTATTTTTATACAACAGACTCTTTAATTTACCAGATTTGTGACAATGACGGGGATTGTGATCAGGCCACACTTTTTGTGAAGCCTCCCCGCGAAACCAATCAGCCTTATGTAATCCCAGAAGCCTTTTCTCCAAATGGAGACGGTTTCAATGATACATTCTGGATTCCGCAATACGATTATTACCAAAATCTCTCTTTCATTGTCTTCACTCGCAACGGGATTAAAGTATTTGAAGATTCCAATTACCAAAACAACTGGAACGGATTTGCCAATATTGGAGAATTAAAAGGGAAACTGGTCCCCAAAGGAATCTATTTTTATGTACTGACGGTAACAGGAAGTTCAGAGACAACAAAAGGAAGTGTTTATATCAGCTATTAAATTTAAGCAAAAGCATAGTGAATGATGAGAAAAGTGCGCAGTTTTGTTATACTCTTATTTTTTATCTGGCAAGGCCTCTCTACAGGACTCTTGTCACAGCAGAGTGCACTCTTAACTCAATACATGGACAACCCTCTCCTGCTCAATCCCGCATTTGCCGGCAACCGCAATTCTCTGGCTGTAGATGTATTGTCGCGTCAGCAATGGATTGGCATTGAAGGAGCGCCTGCAACCTATTATGCCGGCATCCACCTCCCATTCAACCATTCTTCTGCCAGTGCCGGAGCAACCATTCTCAGTGAACATACCGGCCCCCTGATGTACAATAAACTTACGCTTGATTACAGTTACCTTTTAAGAACCTCACGCCGCTCATTCCTCTCTTTGGGGCTACGTGCAGGAGTTGATCATTTCAACCTCAACTACAGCCAACTACCCGTGATTGATTTCAATGACCCTGAATTTTCAGCGAATATAGAAAACCAGATTCGCCCATCTTTCGGAGCCGGACTGGTATATATCAGACCCTCCTTTTACCTGTCCGCCTCGCTGCCGCATTTTTCCTTCGCCTCCGTTCCGTGGGCTTCCGAAGAAGCTTCCGAATTTGAAACCCATTACAATCTGCTTTTTAGCGGAGGTTACCACATCGCGGTAACGCGGGATCTCAGTCTTAAACTTGCCGGAATGCATTATATGGTTCCCGATGAAATATCTTCCACTGATGTCAGTTTAATAATCAGTCATGAAGAGGGTCTTCGCGGAGGAATCACCCACCGGCTGCAACAATCATTCGGAATAATACTGGGTATGCAGATCACCGACGAGATAGGGGTAGCCTATTCCTACGAACTCCCGGTCTCAATGGATCCCATCGTGAAAAGAGGTGTACATGAGTTGTCACTCTCTTTCGACTTCACCAAACACATAATCCCAAACAGAAACAGACGCTTCCTTCACCGCAAGAAAAAAGAGAAAGAACAGGACGAGGAGATGAACTCCATCCGTTACTTCTGATTTTAACCTGATTTGCTATTGATAAAACCCGTTTTTTAATGTAATATGCCAGATAAAACATCAGGTATATTATGTCAGAAAAACAAACAGCATGGCCGGGTAAACCATATCCTTTAGGAGCCATATATGACGGAAAAGGTGTAAACTTTGCTCTCTTCTCCGACAACGCACACGGAGTAGAATTGTGCCTGTTTGATAAGCATGGAAAAGAGACCCGCATAAAAGTCAATGAACGCACCCACAACCACTGGCACATTTATCTGCCCGATATAAAACCGGGTCAACGATACGGCTACCGCGTTCACGGCCCCTACGAACCTGAAAAAGGAGTCCGCTTTAACGCATCCAAACTACTTTTAGATCCTTATGCCAAAGCCATTGACGGCACCATAGACTGGAACGAAGCGCTTTACGGATATCAATTCGGGGCTGAAGACGAGGACCTCTCCTTCAATGATGCCGACAGCGCCCCGTTCGTCCCAAAATGTGTGGTAATTGAAGACACCTTCGACTGGAACGGAGACCAACGACTGGACATTCCCCAGCATGAGACCATTATTTATGAGATGCACGTCAAAGGCTTCTCCAAAATGGCCCCTGACATCCCGGATACCTTTAAAGGGACCTATGCCGGCCTGGCCCATCCCAAGAGCATCGAATACCTTAAAAAACTGGGGGTCAATACCGTTGAACTCATGCCGGTTCATCAGTTTGTTTCCGATCACAGGTTACAGAAGATGGGCCTGAACAATTACTGGGGATACAACACCATCGGTTTTTTTGCTCCCGATGTCCGGTACGCTTCTTCCGGAACTGACGGAGGTCAGGTGACAGAGTTCAAACAAATGGTCAAAAACCTCCACAAGGCAGGCATTGAAGTAATCCTCGATGTAGTTTACAACCATACCGCCGAGGGCAATCACATGGGTCCTACCCTCTGCTTTCGCGGAATAGACAACCTGGCCTACTACCGTCTTTCGGAAGAAGATCCCCGTTTTTGTGTGGATTACACCGGAACAGGAAACACTCTGAATACCGTTCATCCCACCATCCTGCGACTCATCATGGACAGTCTGCGTTATTGGGTTAACGAGATGCATGTGGACGGCTTCCGCTTTGATCTCGCTCCGGTATTGGCACGTGAATTCGACGATGTCGATAAATGGGGCTCTTTCTTTGATGTGCTGCATCAGGATCCGGTGCTGTCGCAAGTGAAGCTGATTGCCGAACCATGGGATCTGGGCGAAGACGGATTTCAGGTAGGCAATTTCCCCGCCGGATGGATGGAGTGGAATGCCAAATACCGCGACTGTATGCGCGAATTTTGGAAAGGAGATGATGAAATGCTGCCCGAGTTTGCCAACCGCATTACCGGCAGCTCTGATCTCTATTTCGACAACTGGCGTACCCCCACGGCAAGCATTAACTTCATTACAGCTCATGACGGATTCACGCTGCTCGACCTGGTCTCTTACAATCAGAAACACAATGAAGCCAACGGAGAAGACAATAACGACGGAGAGGACCACAACAGGTCTTGGAATCACGGAGTGGAAGGGCCTACCAATGATGAAGGAATAAACCAACTAAGAAAGCAGCAGGTACGCAATTTCCTGGCCACACTTTTCCTTTCGCAGGGAGTTCCGATGCTTGTTTCCGGTGATGAACTGGGGCGTACGCAACAGGGAAACAACAACGCCTATTGTCAGGACAATGAATTGTCATGGATTAACTGGCCCCAAAAGGATGCTCAACTGATTGAATTCACCGCAAAACTCATTCATTTCCGAAAAAAACACCCGGCATTCTGCCGTCGAAAATGGTTTAAGTATCAACCCATCAAAGGTAAAGACGTCACCGATATCGAATGGTTTACCATCGAAGGTGAAGAGATGAGTGAAGAACATTGGGACTCTTCCTTTGCCAAATCACTGGGGGTCTTTCTCTCCGGGCACGGCATCAGGTCCGTATCCCCAAAAGGAGAACCTGAAGTAGATGACAGCTTTTACATCATGTTCAACTCTTACCATGAATCTCTGCCATTCAGGCTTCCTGATGAAAAATGGGGAAAAAAGTGGAAAAGAATCATGGACACCTTCGATTCTTCATTGGATGAAAACGGAATTGGGGATTCTGTTCCGGCAGCACAGGAAATTGAAATTCAGGGAAGATCAATTGTTTTATTAAAAGCAGAAAAATAATTCAAACCGATTCGTCTATGACGATTAATCAGTTCAGCCAACGTCCGGGCATCAGCCTAAACCGGGACGGAAAAACAGCTTCAGCCCTGGTGTGGGCTCCCTTTGCAGAGACAGTTCTCATCGAAAAAAACTCAACCACAAAGATTGCGCTGTCTCAAAGCACGGGAGGGTATTGGGAAGGACATGAACTCGCGCTGGCTGCTGGTGATCGTTACCAAATCATTTTAGAAAACGAAACCTTCCCAGATCCTGCCTCCCTATCACAACCCGACGGGGTTCATTCCCCGTCAGAAGTCATTGACCTTTACCGATACCAATGGACCGACCAAAACTGGTCAGGCATAATGCCGGAACAACTCATTATCTATGAGTTACATGTCGGAACGTTCAGCAAAAAAGGTACTTTCGAAGGAATTCTCCCACACCTTGACCGGCTCAAAACCCTGGGAGTAAACGCTATTGAACTGATGCCTGTTGCACAATTTTCGGGCACCCGAAACTGGGGATATGATGGAGTTTTCCCCTTTGCGGTACAAAACTCTTACGGTGGAGCCGGAACGCTGCAACACCTGGTAGATGAATGTCACAAACGGGGGATTGCCGTAATTCTGGATGTGGTTTACAACCATTTGGGACCGGAAGGAAACCATCTGCAAAAATTCGGACCTTACTTCACCACAAAGTATAAAACACCCTGGGGCGAAGCACTCAACTTCGATGATGCATACAGTGATGGGGTTCGTCACTTTTTCCTGGAAAATGCACAGATGTGGCTGCGCGATTTTCACATCGACGGACTCCGGATGGATGCGGTGCATGCCATCAAAGATTTAGGCGCACACCATTTTTTGGCCGAGTTAAAACAAAACTTACAAAACCTGAATATTGCAGACGACCGGAATCATTTTCTCATTGCCGAATGCGATCTCAACGATGTGCGCTACATCAATCCTTTCAAAAAAGGCGGATACAATCTTGATGCCCAGTGGTGCGATGAGTTCCACCATGCGCTGCACGCCCTCACAACCGGTGAAGAAAACGGATACTACAGCGACTTTGGCGGCACAGGAACTTTGGAAAAGAGTTACAACCATGCCTTTGTTTATGATGGCATTTACTCTCCGCACCGGAAAAAAATTTTTGGCAGCAGTACCAAAGGACAGCCGGGGTACAGATTTGTAGTCTTTGCCCAAAACCATGATCAGACCGGAAACCGTATGATGGGAGAAAGACTCACTCAACTGGTAAGTTTTGAAATGCAGAAACTTATTGCAGCAGCTTACATGCTGTCTCCCTTTACCCCCATGTTATTTATGGGTGAGGAATACGGCGAGCACCACCCGTTTCTGTATTTTGTGAGTCATTCCGACCCGGAACTGATTCTAAATGTTCAGAAGGGGCGGAAAAAAGAATTTAAAGATTTCATGACAGAAAAAGAGCCTCCTGATCCACAATCAGAAGAGACTTTCAAAAAATCAATACTCACACCTCCGGAAAAATGGAACGTCGCACAACAAAAACTTTATGATTGGTACCGCTTTTTAATTCATTTCCGAAAAGAGCAGCCCGTTTGGCAGGGTGATGCCCGAAAACATTTCAAAGCCGAAACCATCAGCAGCAAACTCATAAAGCTAACTTATCGAAATGCGGCAACCACCATGGTCTGTTTCGGGAACTTTAGCAAGGAGGCGGCATCAGTCCGACAGTCCGGAAAAATCATTGAAAGTTCGGCATCGGAAAAATATGGCGGATTTGCCAAATCCTCAGCATTGCAAGCTGACTCCGGTCGTGTAAATCTGCCACCCGAATCATTCACCATCTTTGAAATCTCCTGACAATTAATCAAGTTAACAGCTATGTACAATCCCATTTCCACATACAGACTTCAGTTCAACAAAAACTTCACCTTTGAAGATGCGCGGTTACAGACAGAATATTTTCATCTGCTGGGAGTCGGAACCATTTATGCAAGTCCTGTATTTGAAGCTACTCCGGGAAGCTCACATGGATATGACGTTACCAATCCTCATAAAATAAATCCGGAAATCGGCACGGAAGAACAACTCAGGAAGCTATCCGGAAACCTGGAGAACAAAAGAATCGGGTGGCTTCAAGACATTGTCCCCAATCACATGGCCTTTAACCGACACAACCACTGGTTGGCAGATGTTTTGGAAAAAGGGAAAGACTCTGAATTCGCCTCTGTATTTGACATTGACAGGCAACATGCCGACTACCGGGGTAAGCTGATGGTGCCATTCCTTGGAGATAACACCGATCAGGTTATTAAGAACAAAGAACTTAAACTGATATTTATCAAGGGTAATTTCGCACTGGATTATCACGGAAACTCATGGCCACTAAGATTTGAGTCATTCCTTTGGATCATGGAGCAAGCGCCGGAAACACCTCCGACGAAACTTTCGTTACTTTTAAATCAATACCAGGCCGAAGAGAAATCCCCCGATTACCTTTTCCTTAACGGAGAATGGGAACGAATCAAAGAACAACTTGCCGACCTGAACCGTCAAAGCCAGGAAGTCTCCGGTTTTTTTGATAAACTGACCTCCTATATTTCGGAGACCCCCGATTTAATCAGCATTTTACACAACAATCAGCATTACCGGCTGGTATGCTGGAAGGAAACTGAGCATACCATCAATTACCGCCGCTTTTTTACAGTCAATGACCTCATTTGCCTCCGCATGGAAGAAGAAGAGGTTTTCAAACGCTATCACAGGGATATCTACAGACTCGTGTCCAACCACACCTTCAAGGGACTAAGGATTGATCACATTGACGGCATCCGACATCCCTCCGATTACCTTTCGCATATTCGTAAACTGACAGGTTCGGGAAGCTTCATCACGGTGGAGAAGATCCTGGAATCTCAGGAAGGGTTACCCTCTCACTGGCCGGTGCAGGGCACAACCGGTTACGATTTTCTGGGGCTGGTCAATCAACTTTTCACCCGTCGAAAAGGCATGGAAACATTGCGGGATCTTTATTATAAAATTTCGAAGAATGAAAAGCCGCTGCGGAACATGATTTATGAATCCAAACAATTGATTCTGACGAAACGAATGAAGGGAGAACTGGACAATCTTATTTCACTGTTTTACAGACTGCGTATATCTGAAGGGGACTTCTCACAAGAGAGTCTAAAAAATGCCATCGCCGGACTCCTTCTGTTCTTTCCGGTTTACCGATTGTATCCCGAAAAACTTCCATTAACCGGACAAGACCGAAAAATCATAAAAAAAGCGCAGACGGACGCTTTGGCAAACGACGACAGCATTGAACCACTAATGCCGCTTTTCGAAGACCTGTTTTTTAGTGACCAACGCACAAAAGGTGACCGGGATGATCGAATCCTTGATTTTTTAAGCCGTATGATGCAACTGGCCGGTCCATTGATGGCCAAGGGAGTTGAAGACACGGCGATGTACCGCTATTCATGCTTCATAACACACAACGAAGTTGGCGATACCCCTCAGAACGAAGGTTTAACTTTTGAGGAGTTCCATAGTGCCATGACCATTCGACAGAAAAAATGGCCCCTGACAATGAACACAACCTCCACTCACGACACAAAGCGCGGGGAAGATGTAAGAGCCCGATTAAACATCATCAGTGAATTCCCCGAGGAGTGGGAAGAAAACATTCTGCATTGGAGAAAGATTAACCAGAGTTTCAAAAAAGAAGTTAATAACCGAACAGCCCCTTCTGCGGAAGAGGAGTACTTTATTTATCAGACCCTGACAGGGATTTTCCCCTTTGACGAACACATTGATAAAACATTTCTGCAACGCCTAACCCAATATATTCAGAAAGCCCTTCGTGAAGCCAAAGTCAATTCGGCATGGAACGCCCCAAATCAAGAATGGGAAGAAGCAGTCGCACTTTTTATACAACGCATCCTCAGTCCTGAACATGATTTTCTTTCATCGTTTCTGCCTTTTTTCAGAAAAACAGCTCATTACGGGATATTCAACAGTTTGTCGCAGCTCACACTGAAATGTACCTGTCCTGGGATTCCGGACATATACCGTGGTACCGAAATGTGGGATCTGACACTGGTGGATCCGGACAACCGAAAGCCTGTCAACTTCAATGACCTTCACCGGACACTCAAAAACCTGAAAGAGCATTATTCCCTGAGTCCGGCAAAGCTCTTCCCATCCTTGCTTCACAACCGCCAAAACGGAAACATAAAACTCTGGCTCACACACAGGCTGCTGCGTTACCGAAAAGAAAACCAGAGTCTTTTCGCCTCAGGAGAATACATCCCCCTGAAAGTCAAGGGGATTCACAAAAATAAAATTCTTGCATTTGCCCGCCATCACAAAGAAAAATGGCACCTGACCATACTTCCATTTTACTTCTCCTCTTTAAGCGAAAGTACCAGAGACATCTGTCCTGATGAAATAGACTGGAAAAACACACGGGTTTTAATGCCTGAAAAATCCCCAACCGACTGGGTGAATGTATTCACCGGACGCCCCTATACAACAAGTTCGGAAGTCTCTGTGTCGGAAATCTTTGAAATGGCCCCGGTAGGAATTCTTCATGCCGATGCAGGTCGAAAGTCCCGTTCTGCAGGGGTATTGATGCACATAACCTCATTGCCAGGCAAATTTGCTTCCGGAGATTTTGGCCCGGAAGCATTCCGTTTTGTAGATTTCCTGAAAGAATCCGGACACTCCTGCTGGCAGGTTTTGCCCTTCACCCAGATTACTGAAGCAAATGAATGGTCTCCTTACGCTTCTCCATCGGCTTTTGCAGGAAATATATTGATGATAAGTCCGCAAAAACTTGCCGAAGAATCGCTCATCAGCAAAAAAGAATTAAAAGAAACGGAGTGTTCTCTTTCAGACAAAGCAAACTTTAAAAAAGCACTTTCCATCCGCGAGGAACTGACCCGATCAGCCTACGAAAACTTCATAACTCACTGCAGCGGACCTCAGCGCAAGGAATTTGAAACCTTTTGTAACAGAGAAAACAGCTGGCTTGAAGACCATGTTCTCTTCACAGTACTGAAGAAACAGTTTGACAACACACCCTGGAACGCCTGGCCCAGGGAGTTCAGAGACAGAGACAAATCAACCCTGGAGAAATTTCACAATCAAAATGACAGAAAGCTGGAGTTGGAAAAATTTCGTCAGTATCTTTTTAGTATGCAGTGGCAGGAACTCAGAAAGTACGCCAACCATCACGGTATTCGCATCATCGGAGATGTACCCATATATGTTAGTTTCGACAATGCTGATGTGTGGTCGAATCCCCATCTTTTTAAGTTGAGAGCCGACAAAACAATGAGCGCAATAGCAGGAGTGCCGCCTGATTACTTCAGCGAGACGGGACAACTTTGGAATATGCCCGTTTACAACTGGAAAACCCATGAAAAAGAACAGTTTGATTGGTGGATGCAGCGCATCAGAAAAAACCTGGAACTTTTTGACCTGGTGAGACTGGATCATTTCAGAGGGTTTGTTTCCTATTGGGAAGTCCCTGCCGGAGAAGAAACTGCCGAAAACGGTTCCTGGATAAAAGGGCCCGGAAAAAATTTCTTTAAAGAGGTACAAAAACACTTCCCATCCATGCCTTTTATTGCTGAGGATCTGGGGGAAATTGATGAAGAGGTTTACCGCCTGCGTGATGACTTCAAACTTCCCGGAATGCAGGTCCTACAATTCTCATTTGGTGAGGATACTGCCGATTCGGTACACACCCCTCACAACCACCAGGTAAATAGCCTTACTTATACCGGGACACACGACAACAACACTGCCAGAGGCTGGTTTCGGGAGGATGTAAGCAAGCCCGTAAAAAAACGCCTGAAACTTTACACAGGAAATAAAGTAAAATCATCCAATGTCCACAAAGTCCTTACGCGCCTGGCCTGGGCCTCACAATCCCGCCTGGCAATCATCCCGGCTCAGGATCTCCTTGGCAAAGGAACTGATGCACAAATGAACCGTCCGTCGGTACCCAAAGGAAACTGGACCTGGCGCCTGAAATCCATAGATGAATTGAAAGAAATTGCCGGAGAGATCAGGGAGTTGCTTACGCTATTTGCCAGATAAAGTGAAGCTTTTTGAAGCATCATCCTGTCACTAAAGTGGGAAATTATTTTTTTATTTAGCAACTTCATTGCATGAATAATCCTAAAAAAACAAACCTAATACAGCAACACAAACTTGACCGGTTTTGCATTGACCATGCAGGAATCGGCATTTATCAGATATCCGATACTGATGGACATATAATATCGGTAAATCAACAAGCATGCAATGACTTGGGCTATTCCAAAGAAGAGCTGGAAAGCATGACTATTTTCGAGCTTGATCCGAATTTCTCAGAACCTTACAACGGAAAATGGCATTCACACAGAGATAATATCCGTAAAGCAGGAACCGGAACAATTGAAACTCTCCATAAAAGGAAAGACGGAAGTCTGATGCCGGTAGAAGTAACCATTACTTATATGCAATTTGACGGCAGAACAATCTCGTTTTCTTTTGCCCGGGATATTACCAAAAGAAAAGAAGCAGAACAAACACTACGTGAGAAAGAAGAAGCCCACAGAAAGGAACTTCAGGAAAGTCGGAATTACTTCTCCAACTTACTAAACAACCTCCCGGGAATGGCTTTTCGTTGCCGAAACTTCAACACCTGGCCAATGGAATTTGTCAGTGACGGAACTAAAAAAATTACCGGATATGACAAATCAGATTTTATTGATGGAAATATTCGGTATGGTGATCTTATTTACCCCGGAGATCGGGAAAAAGTTTGGAATACAATTCAGGAAGCTATAAAAAAAAGAAAGCCTTACCTCCTGGAATACAGAATGATCACTAAAAACAGAACTGAGAAGTGGGTCTGGGAGCAGGGAAGTATTGCCGATAACAGCCCCTTCTCAGAGGCAATTTTGGAAGGCTTCATTACCGATATCACAGAACAAAAAAAACTGGAACAAAAACTGAAGGAAAACGACCGCCTGAAAACCGCATTTCTGCAAAACATATCACATGAGATTCGCACCCCATTGAACGCCATCCTGGGTTTTTCCGAATTAATAAAACATCCGGGACTGAAAGACACAGAAAGAGCAGAATACATTGGTATTATCCAGTCAGGCGGAGAAAAATTACTCTCAATTCTTAACAATGTATTAGAGTTGTCCCGCATAGAAACCGGATCGGTAACAATAGATTCATCAGCTGTGCCTGTTAATACATTATTAAAAAACCTTCACGCACTATTCTCGAAACAAGCCAAAGAAAAGCAACTTGAACTTTTATTAAAAATCCCGGAAAAAGAAACAACCATTACCTCAGACTACACAAAACTCGATCAGATACTTACCAATCTCATCAACAATGCAATTAAATACACCGAGAAGGGAATTATTAAATTTGGTTTTGAAAAAAGGGAAAAAGACCTTCTGTTTTTTGTAAAAGATACCGGACCCGGGATTTCCAAAGAGCAACAGGACAGAGTATTTGAACGCTTTTATCGTTCCGACGACCCCAAGCTTTTCAAACATGAAGGAGCAGGCCTGGGCCTCTCCATTTGTATGGGATTCATCAAAATACTTAAAGGTAAAATCTGGCTGGAATCCGATCCGGGAGAAGGCACAAGTTTCTACTTTACACTGCCTCATTTATGATTATTTGATTACATTTAAGGTTCAACTTTGAGCACACTCCCGGAATTCCAAATCCGGAGCATTCTCATATAAAGAATACCATGAAGCTGAACCGCAAACAGAAAGAGACCACGCTAAAGCTGATTGACTGGTGGGAAGAGGAGCATCTCCTCACTGAAGAAAAAAGCAATCAGCTGAAAGAAAGTTTGGAAATAAAAACCATCAACTGGAAAAAGGTTGCCGAGTACCTGATGATTCTGGCCATCATTAGTGTGGTAACCGCTTTTCTTACCTTGGTAGCTGATGAGTGGATTCTGGAATTGTTTGAGCGCCTGTTCAGTCTGTCAGACCTGGCCATTCTTATTTTACTACTAATTTTATCGGCAGGATTTGTATTTGGTGCCCGAAAAATGCCGTCGCACCGCAAGAAACAACACATTTCTATGCAGGCACTGCTGGTGTTGGGAAGCATTGCCTTTGGCGGAGCACTCAACTATTTCGGAAAAATATCCGGACTGTCCGGTTTTGGAGAGACATTTCTGATTGTCATCTTTGCCGTTCATGCCTTTCTCCTGTCATGGTTTTTCAAAGTCATACTGTTTTCCGGGATAGGCTGGGCAGCCTTGATGCTTTGGCTGGGCATTGAAAGCTCGCCCGATAAAAACAGCGAAACCGGATGGCTGGGAATGAACCTTGCGTTACGATATCTGTTTTTCTCATTGATACCCCTGTTTACCGGAATGTGGCTAAAAAGAACCCGAAAACAGGTTGAATTTGCCAGGCTTACCGAGCGTACAGGATGGCTCTTTCTTTGGCTGGCCTTATGGGGAGTTGCCTTGTTTGGAAACCACAACACCCTCGACTCATGGGAAGAAGCATCATCTCTGTCGTTACTTCCCTGGGGACTACTGATGGGAGCACTTGGAGTGACCGTTTGGTTTGCCGGGAAAAAGCTCAGCAACAAAGAGTGGATGTGGATGGGAGGTTTAGCCTTAATAGCAGATGCTTACACCCAGGTCTTCCTGTTCTTATGGGAACCTCTGCATCCGGCTCTCTTTTTTGCCTTGCTGGGAGGCTCATTCTGGTTGTTGGGCCGAAGAGCAGAAATAATTAAGTAGTGTCTGTCCATAAAGTACCATTTACTGCGTTACGCTTGTCCGAAAATTACTCATTTACGAAAAGTAAACTCCGTATTTTCGGACTTCGCAAGCCTTGTAACTGGCACTTTCTGAACAGACACAACTCAAGCCAGAAAATTTCCTGACTTTATAGACGGGCACTAAGCAGTCATTGCCTTAGCTACCTTAAACACAAAACCATTAACACCCTTGCACTCGATTAATTGTTTTAATGCACACCATGATTAAAAATAACATTTTTGCAATTCACACCCAACTATAACGTTAAACCTAATAAATTCCTTTAAAAGGAAAAACCCTGTTATGGGAGAACTAATTTATTCACAAAAAAATATTACACCATGTTTTCAAAAGAAACGTACATCAACCGACGTGACCAATTAAAAAACAAAATCAACAACGGCATTGTACTCATCACCGGCAACAACGATGCCCCGATGAATTACAAATCGAATACTTATCACTTCAGACAGGACAGCACCTTTCTTTACTTTTTTGGCATTGATTTGCAAGGATTGGCAGGAGTTATCGACATCGACAACAACGAAGAGATTCTGTTTGGAGATGATTATACCATTGATGATATTATCTGGATGGGGCCACAAACATTTCTAAAAGAAAAAGCCGAAAAAGCAGGAATTGGTAAAACACGATCTTTTTCTGACCTTTATGGCTATATCAAAGAGGCTACTGCAAAAAACCGGCCCATTCATTTCACGCCTCCCTATCGTGGAGAAAACATCATGCTTTTGGCCGATCTTCTGAGCATTCACCACCGGGAAGTGGAGAAAAACGCATCGTTGGAACTGACAAAAGCCTGTATCGATCTGCGAAGCATCAAAGAGCCCTGCGAGATTGAAGAAATGGAACGTCACATGTCCACCGCCCGGGAAATGCATACCACCGCGATGCGTATGGTTCACCCCGGAATCACCGAACAGGAAATAACCGGTGCCATTGAAGGGGTATCCATGTCAGGAGGAGGAATGGTATCTTTTCCGGTAATATGCTCCGTCAGGGGAGAAACATTGCACAACCATTACCACGGCAACACCTTAAAAGAAGGAGACCTCCTTCTGACAGATGCCGGAAGTGAATCGCCTCTTCATTATGCCACCGATCATACCCGCACGACTCCCGTATCAGGAAAATTCAGTGAAACTCAGCGCAAAGTTTACCAAATTGTGCTGGATGCCAATAATAAAGCGCGCGAAGCCACCCGCCCGGGTGTTCCATACCGCGATGTTCATCTCCTGGCCTGCAAGGTCATCACCGCAGGGCTTAAAGAACTTGGACTGATGAAAGGAGACATCGACGAAGCAGTAAATGCCGGAGCTCATGCCTTATTTATGCCCCACGGTCTGGGACACATGATCGGTCTGGATGTTCATGACATGGAAGATTACGACGACACACTGGTTGGATACGATGATGATATCGAACGATCCACACAGTTTGGGTTGGCCGCTCTAAGACTGGGACGTCGCCTGCAACCAGGCTTCACCATTACCAACGAGCCGGGGATCTATTTCATTCCGGCACTGATTGACAGCTGGAAAGCCGAAAATAAATTTTCCCAGTTTCTTAATTACGATAAGATTGAAGAATTTAAAGGGTTTGGCGGAATCCGCCTCGAAGATGATATATTGGTCACCGAAGATGGATGCAGGATACTTGGAAAACGCATTCCCATCACCATTGAAGAGGTAGAGGAGATTGCAGGAAAAGGACTGGTAAAATA
This sequence comes from Marinilabilia salmonicolor JCM 21150, assembly GCF_000259075.1. Classification (GTDB taxonomy): domain Bacteria; phylum Bacteroidota; class Bacteroidia; order Bacteroidales; family Marinilabiliaceae; genus Marinilabilia; species Marinilabilia salmonicolor. Next base: position 39,084 of record NZ_AJKI01000044.1, on the reverse strand, counting down.
GTTAGTAGTTTTTAGTCAATAACCAGTAGAGAAGACATCCCAATAATATAATAATCAACGAAAAAAGATAGTTCTTATCACCACTATCAGGAGAAACAATTCTTCTGAATAAGATTACGGAGTTATGGAACAGAAAGTACATCTCAACAAAGAGAAAAAGCGCTTTGAACTTAAAGCCGACGGACACCTGGCAACCCTTTATTTCGATCCCTACGAACCATCGGTATGGTCACTCACCCATACTTTAGTGCCGGATCCGTTGAAAGGGAAAGGTGTTGGATCCGGTCTGGTAAAACAGGTATTGACCTACTGTCAGGAAAATCAGATTCGCATCATACCTGAATGTTCTTTTGTTGTTTCCTACATCCAAAAACACCCTGAGTGGAAAGAAATATTGTTTGAACAGGATTAGGAATAATTGCCAAATACTAAGTGCAAGGAATCAGTGGATGACCCCCTCCTGACGCTTCAACCGCCGCCATTCATAAATCAAAAAGAGGGCACTAAATACCCCGGAGACCGTATCTGCAATAGGGGCAGCAATCCAGACTCCCAAAAGGCCAAATGAACGGGGCAACACAATTAACAGGGGTATCAACACCAAAACCTGGCGAAGCAGGGTTACAAAAATGGCCTTGCCCGCCTTTCCCACTGATTGAAAATAATTTCCAACCACAATCTGATATCCAATGATGGGCAGAGCAATCAGAAAATAACGAAGTCCTCCAACTCCATAACGCATTATCTCAGGACTATCGGCCACAAACAGTGAAATAATGGCCCGCGGGAACGATTGAATAAAAACCCAGGATACCACCGAGATGGCTGTAGCAAAAACAATACTTGTTTTCAATGTCTGGCGTACCCTGCTGAAATTACGAGCGCCGTAATTGTAACCAATGATGGGCTGACCTGCCATATTTAAAGCCACTATACTCATCGTTATCAGCACCACAACACTCATTATAATCCCCATCGCTCCCACCGCCAGATCACTTCCGTACTTTATGAGACTGAGATTAAGCAAAGCCTGGACTACACTATTGGCAATTTGCATGGCAAAAGGAGCTAACCCAACGGTAATAATAGACCCCAAAATGGCAGGATCAATGCCAATGTATTTTTTCTTCAGCTGAACAACGCAACGCTTGCTTTTGAAATGAACCAAAACCCAAAGGGATAAGCAGGCCATTGAAATTATGGTAGCCAGCGCGGCTCCCTGAACCCCCATGTCCAGATATATAATAAAGAAGGCATCCAGCGGTATGTTGATCCCGGCACTGATTAGCATACTGATCATGGCAATGCGCGCATTTCCCTCTGCCCGGATCAGCGAATTCATTGAGAAACCAAACTCATGCAGCACCACCCCCCACAAAATATAGTTGAGATAATCGTTGGCATATTCAACGGTAGCATCCGTCGCCCCAAACAATCGCAACATGGGATCCTTGATTGCAAAGCCGATAACCGTCACCAAAAGAGAAACTATAATTATCAGCAAAACCGTATTTCCAACAACCTTACGGGCACGTTCAAGATTTTTCCGCCCAAGGTTCAGGGACAATCGGACGCTTGCTCCCACCCCAATCAGCATACCAAAGGCCATCATAATTACCATCACGGGAAAAACAGCAGTAACTCCACTTAGCGCCTCCGGCCCCACAAATTGGCCAATAAATATGCGGTCGATGATATTGTACAACGAATTGGCCATCACACCAATGAATGCGGGCCAAAAGTAGCGCCACATCAATGATCCGACAGGGTTATTCTCCAGTTCAAAAAGATTCTTATCGTTCATTCTCTTACCTTGTAATCCCAAAAACAATCTGCAAAGATGCGACTAATTTTTTATGCATTCGTTTAAAACTTTGTAAAATGCCTTAAATTGAAAAAGCCTTGCTTTTGAAATTACTACCTTATACATAAGACAGATAAGGTTTAAACAGGCTGAAAGCCTGAGAGCAATAGCCCAGGGCAACGCCCTGGTTTTAGAGGTATCCCCCTCCCCCTTCTCATTATTGTCACAACGCGATCAATAATGAGAAGGGGGTATGTATTTATTACAATTTCCCTGCGGCGTTGCCCCAGGCTATTGCTTAAAGACCTTCGAACTTTTAAAAATCCAACATTACTTTATCAAAACAACATTATGTAATTTCTTTTATTTGAAAATCTCTTACTGAGAACAAATGCATACGAAGTTCAACAATACCAAATAATTCGATTAAAACCTCATCACCTGATTAAACCAGGCAACAAAACGCTCCAGTGTATGCATCGAAGTGACTTTCTCTCTGGCAGCCCGTCCCAACGTTTTGCAAAATTCCGCATTCTCCATTAACAAACGAATTGCATCGGCAACCTCACCAGAATCAACAGCAACCAGCATCCCTTCTTTCTCCGTGACAAGCATTCGCGTATCACCAACATCGGTAACAACCACTCCGTTTTCACAGGCCATTGCTTCCAAGAGAGACTGGCTGGGATAATTTTCACTATTCTGAAGAGAAACAAATACCGAGGATTGTTGCAAAATTTCCCAGGGATGCGGATGAAGTCCTGAAAACACAACATTCTGTAATCCCCGGTCAACTACAAACTGCTGCAAATTCTGTTGTTCGCTTCCTGTTCCCATCACAAAAAAAGTAACCTCCTGAAAGGTTGACTCAACAGCCAAAATAGCAACCGCCTCAAGGAAAAGTTCAGGATTTTTGAGAGGCTCTAACCTCCCAAGAAATACTACCCAGGGCTTTTTAGGCTCTACAGGATAATAGTTGGAATAATCTACAAAGCTACAAGGCGTAACCAGCTTTTCACCTTTTAATTTTACACCCATAGCTCTCTGGTATTCAGGAACCAAAGACGGGGATAAAAAATCCAGATGAGTAGCATGTTGCAAAATCCAATACTGACTGTCAAAGAATTTCAGGACACTATTGTAAAGCATCAATTTATCCGATGCATTAACGCTGTAAACAAGGTCAATCCCAAACCCCCTGCACCACATCCACGTCCAGATTCCTCCCTGCCATACAGCATATATTTTCTTGATATTCAACCCATTTACTTTTCGTATAAAAAAGAACGAGAAGCGCAACCAAAGAAGAAAAGTCTTCAGAAAGTACTTACAGGAACCTCCAAAACGAATCATTTTACCCGCAATTGACGCTCTTCCACCCCCCGTAAAATCTCTTTTGCTCTTTGCCGGGCCTGCAACACCATCGCCCCCGTCATTAAACAAAACAATACGCTCATGCGGAAGAAGGACAGAACTACTGACCAATAGTCTGTATAAACGGGTATTCATGACCATATAATAGTCCGCTCCATCGGTCATCAGCCGGTTGAAAAGAGTGGCATAGCGCTTTTCGGCGCCTCCGAATCTTCCGGAAAAATTCAGAACACAAAGTGCCTTATTTGCGGTGCGGTTCTTCATTTTCAAAGTGAATCAAGAATTCCGGTCACCCAGGAAGCTCTGTTTTGCCACGATAAGTGTTCTCGGGCAAACCTGGCACAGTGCTTTTTTTTCTCCCGGTTGTTTCGATACAAAAGTATCCGGCCATACAGTTTCTCCACCGGTTCCTCATCTTCCCAAACCTCACCCAAACCATTTTCGTGAACCATCTTTGCCAGAGTATGCACATGCGGCGTTACCAACACAGGAACCCCACCTGCCAGATACTCCGGAAACTTGGTCGGAAAAGCCTCATGATTCAGGGGCAAATCCTCACGCATCAGCAAGGCAATGTCAGCAACCGTCTGATAACGATTCAGATCAGACTGATCCAGATGAAAAATACGAAACGAGTCTTCAGGCAAATGCCACCTTTGAAGTTCCGCCTCAAACAATTCGGACCTGACTGGAAGATTTATCATAAAAAAAGCATCGGGACAGACTTTTCGAAACCCTGCAAAAAATTCGACCATTTGTGGCACCATCTGATAATATTTATCGGTACCACTATACACCAAAACAAATCGGTTCTCCAGTCCTAATTTGTCTTTGGTCCGACGGGACTCCTCTTCATCGAAAGAAAAAAGAGCGGCATCGTAGAAATTATATTTCGCTAAATGCTTTTGGCCGGCAGGCAGATCCCGGCACTCATCGGAAACCGTAAACACCAGATCGCTCTTTTGGAGGCAGAGCCTTCGGATAAGGCGATAAAGCCGAACCCGCCAACTGGAAGCCCCCTGAACAGCCATCTCATTTACGCGATCTCCCCGCATATCGTAAACCAGATGAAAACGAAAAAGCAGTTTGAGCAACACACCATACAACGTTCCCACATCGTTATAACCATAAACCACATCAGGCCGAACTCCCTTCATAACCCGCAACAACCATCTGAGGTTAAGCAACAACTGCAAGAATTGAGGAAACAGACGTCCCCTTCCGGCTTTTCGTTCAAAGAAAAAAGTGCGGCAAATCCAGGACAATCCGGTGCTTTTTATGAAATCGCGGGCATAGACAATCTGTCTGGCATTATTGTTCAAAGAAACCAGTGTTACCTCCATATCCCTTTTGTGCAACTCCGGCACCACAAAACCAAAGGCAGTCCGGAAATTCAGTGTCTGCACCTGAAACCCGGGCTCATCAGACCGTTGAAAAAACGCTACGGGCAACAAATACAATACGCACCGGCGACTGCCGGTGCGATGTTCACTTTTTGATATTGGGATATTGGTTTCTGAAAGCATCTCCGGCTCCATTCATGATTTACAAACTCCAGTAATCCAAGCCCTTGATTTTTTCTTTAAATACACCTTTCACATCAACAAACAGAGCATCGTCAAGAGTGATAGACTTGAAATAGGACTCATCCAGTTTCATATACTCATCATGATTGACTGCCAGAATAACCGCATGATAATTCTCCCTGATTTCATCCACCAGTCCATACCCATACTCTTCCATCAACTCTTCCGATGATGCATGAGGATCGGCCACATCTACATCCACGCTAAAGGAACGGAGTTCATTATAGACATCAGCCACCTTGGAATTACGGATGTCGCTGACATTCTCTTTAAAGGTAGCCCCCATAATCAACACTTTGGAACCATTAATTTTATGACCTTTGGAGATGAGCTTTTTGACAACCTGCTTGGCCACATACGGCCCCATGGCATCATTAATCACACGTCCACCGGTAATAATCTTGGAGTGATACCCCAGTTCGTTAGCTTTGTAGGTCAGGTAGTAGGGGTCAACTCCGATACAGTGCCCGCCAACCAATCCGGGGAAAAACCTCAGGAAATTCCATTTGGTTCCGGCAGCTTCCAGCACCTCATAGGTATTAATATTCAATCTGTTAAAAATCAAAGAGAGCTCATTCATCAAGGCAATATTCACATCACGCTGGGTGTTTTCGATAATTTTTGCCGCCTCTGCAACTTTAATGGAACTGGCCTTATGGATTCCAGCCTTTATTATTGAACCATAAACATCAGAAATTACCTCCAAAGCTTCATGGTCGCTACCCGAAACAATTTTCAGAATTTTTGTCAATGTATGCTCTTTATCACCGGGGTTAATTCTTTCGGGAGAATAGCCCACTTTAAAATCCTGATTGAACTTCAATCCTGATTCTTCTTCCAGGATAGGCACACAATCCTCTTCGGTACAGCCGGGATAAACTGTGGACTCAAAAACCACGAAATCACCCTTTTTCAATGCCTTACCAACAGTGCGGGATGCACTTAACAAAGGATTAAGGTCGGGCAGATTATGTTTATTTATTGGCGTAGGAACGGCCACAACATGAAAGGTAGCCTCGCGTAAATCGGCCGGATTACTGGTAAACTCAATATCGCACCCATTGAAATCGGAAACTTCCAATTCATTACTGGGATCAATACCCTTTTTCATCAATTCCACGCGGGATGGTTTAATATCAAAACCGATAACCTTCATTTTACGGGCAAATTCCAGTGCAATCGGAAGCCCTACGTATCCCAGACCAACCACTGACAGTTTGGTCTCCTTGTTAATTAGTTGCTGAAACATAAGCTTTGAATGATTTGTTTTTTCTATGATGATAAATTCTCTCAATAATATCCACGACTTTCAATCCCTCCAGGGCATTCGTGGTAACAAATGTTTTTTCTCTGAGCGTTTGAATGACATTGTCTATAATAAAATGATGATTGGCAGCTGACCCCTTGTAACCGCCATAATCATTAGCTGGAGCCGAGGGTTGCAATGCCGGCATCTGATAATCCCGCACATTACACTCCACCACTTCATTCATGTACTGTCCGGCCACCTTGATTGTCCCCTTTTCCCCGATAATGGTGATGGTACTTTCAAGGTTCCGATCCCACACAGCCGTGGAAAAATTAATATTCCCCATGCCTCCATTGACAAAGTTAAACATTACCGAACCACTGTCCTCAAAATCGGTGGAGTGCTGATGCGCAAAATCATTAAAATCTGCATGGATATCCGTAACATCCCCAAACAACCAGTAGAGAATGTCAATAAAATGTGAAAACTGAGTGAATAGCGTTCCCCCGTCCAACTCTGCCGTGCCATGCCAACCATTGTTCTTATAGTAGCGATCGTCACGATTCCAGAAACAATTGAGTTGCACAAAGTAAATCTGCCCAAGCAGTTTTTTCTCCATTACCTCCTTCAGCCAGACTGAAGGTGGAGAGTACCGATTCTGCATCACGGTAAACACCTGCCGGGAGACCTGTAATGCTTTATGAATAATGCTCTCGGCTTCCAGACGGGTCAATGCCATTGGCTTTTCCACAACCACATGCTTCCGTTGCTCCAGTGCCTTCACCGCCTGGCTTGCATGCAATCCATTAGGGGTACAAATATTCACCACATGACAATCCTCAAGGGCGTCCAGCATTCGGCTGTAATCATTAAAATAGGGAATATCCCCATCCTCCCAACCGGTCTCATCAGCAGACCGCACATCACATACCGCACAAAGTTCTGCCTCCGGATTTTCCTGAATCATCGCCGCATGCCTCTTGCCAATTCGTCCGAGTCCGACAATTGCAAACCTGATTTTATCTGATGTAACCATAAAATTATATTTTAACCACGTTCCCGTCGCGCAACACATATTGATCACCACTTTCGGGACAAACAGCAATGCGATCTTCGCCAAACTCCAGTGGATGTCCGAATTCACTCATCCAACCCGTATGCCGGGCCGGATTTCCAACCATCAGAGCATAATCAGGAACATCATGAGTCACCACTGCACCAGCCCCAATAAAGGCATAGCGCCCGATGGTATGTCCACAAACAATGGTGGCATTGGCACCAATGGTAGCACCCTTTTTTACCAGCGTTTGTTCGTATTGATTCCGCCTGGGAACGCCACTCCTCGGGTTGGAAACATTGGTGAAGACACACGATGGTCCAAGAAAAACGTCATCTTCGCAAACGACTCCCGTATAAACGGAGACATTATTCTGAACCTTTACGTTGTCACCCAACACAACTCCTGGTGAAACAACCACATTCTGGCCAAGATTACAATTCTGCCCGATCCGGCAATCACTCATAACATGACAAAAATGCCAGATGGTGGTTCCCGGTCCTATTTCGCACCGGTCGTCAATCACTGCTGACGGATGAATCTTTGGTAATGATAATTCCTGCATAAATAACTATTTAGTGTTTGTCTATAAAGTCCAACTTCTGCGTTGTTGCTCAAAATATAAATCCTCAAATACACTAGTATTCTGCGGTTTAGATTTTTCACACGCCTTGAATTTGAACTTTCTATCTCAAACACGTGAAAAACGCTTAGTTTATGGACATATACTATTTAGTGTCTGTCCATAAAGTGCCATTTGCGTCGTTACGCTTGCCACCAAAATACTCATTTACCTGAGTAAACTCCGTTTTTGGCGGCTTCGCAAGCCCCCATAAAAAATCGGGGCAGGCTTTGAAACTGGCATTTTCTGATCCGACAATAGATGCGATAATTTATTCATTTTTTAATTCATCACACATTTTTGGGAAAATCCTATTTCCCAAAAAACATTTTAATTCTTTGAATAATATATTCCTGTTGTGCTTCTGTCATTTCGGTATGCATCGGCAAAGACAAGACCTCGATGCAAGCCAATTCGCTTTCCGGAAGATGCAAATCACCTTTGCTCAGGACTTCAAAAGCCGGTTGCCGGTGCAAAGGAAAAGGATAATAGACCATGGAGGGAATCCCTTCATGGGCAAGAAATTGCTTCAACTCATCTCGCTTCCCATCCAGCACCCTCACGGTAAACTGATTAAATGTATGTGTACTTTGCTCAGTCTGATGAGGAAGATTCAATTCTGAAACATCTTTCAAGCCTTCAAGATAAATCCTGGAAGCACTCCGACGCCTGTCAATAAAATCATCGAGATGCGTCAGTTTCTCTGACAAAACAGCCGCCTGCAAAGTGTCCAGCCGGGAATTCATTCCAATTATTTCATTAAAGTACTTTTTTCGGGCACCATGATTCATTATCATCTTAAGTCGCCCGGCCAATTGTTCATCATTTGTGAAACATGCGCCTCCATCGCCAAAACACCCAAGGTTTTTGGTCGGGAAAAAGGATGTGCACCCTATATGGCCAACCGTACCGGCTTTATATTGATTCCCGCGAACCATACAAGAAGCACCCATACTTTGCGCCCCATCTTCAACCACATAAAGGTTGTGCGAAAGGGCAATTTCCATAATCTCGTCCATTTGAGCCGGCTGCCCAAACAGATGTACAGGAACGACAACACGTGTACGTTCCGTTAATGCATTTCTGATTGCATCAGTATCTATATTATACGTATCCGGATCAATATCAACGAACACAGGCTTTAGGCCCAAGAGAACAATCACTTCCACTGTGGAAACAAACGAAAATGCTGACGTAATAACCTCATCCCCACGGGTAAGATTCAGTGCCATCAATGCGGCCTGAAGAGCGTCCGTGCCGTTGGCACACGGAACAACGTAATCTGTTTCAAGGTATCCGGCCAGTGCATTGCTAAAATTTTTTACTGCAGCACCGTTAATATAATCGCCACGATTCAATACCTGTTGCATAGCCTCATCAATTTCAGGCTTCAGACGTAAGTACTGCCCTGTGAGATCAACCATTGATATGTCTGTTCGCTCTTTCCCCATTTTATGTTTACAAAAATCTTAAAACCCGTAATTTATCCCGAATTTACCGCTCAAACCATTCTCATTCAAAAACGCTGGCAAATATTTTTCCCTATCAACACCACTTATCTTCCGATGACTAACTGAGAAATATAAATAGCCATCATTGATAATCTGCCAGCTACCTGTCAATTCAGTTTTTCGGAATTTCCATCTCACCTCATCCATGAAAGGAAGCCCCCAGCGGGGTTCATCCATATTAATTTCTGGATAATCCGCCTCTGTGCCTGCTTTAAGTATTTCCTGATAATCTTTCCCCTTCCGGGCCAACAAGTGAGACAACTCCAACCGAACACCGCGAACAGGACGGTACTTTAAACTCAGAAAGATCTCGTCGCTGTTATCCTGAAGATAATGTCCCATATTGTAACGATTACTTTCCCAAGTTGTTGTAGGAATTTTATGCTGATAAACCATGGGATGATTGCGGGTATATTCAAATGTAAAAGCGGCACCATCAATAAGATTGGAAACACGGCCACCGGCTTTCAGACTTATATAATTGGATTGCTGTGATTTATCAAACATACGGTTAATGGAAATCTCATCAACAAAAAGTGTGGAATAAAGATGAACATTACGAATCTGACGACTGCTAACCCCAAAAAACATCTGAGCATTTTGCCCCACCTCATTAGATGCTCCGTTGTATGTGTGATCCACTGATTTATAAAACATCACTGGAATCAGGAAGGCAGGATTCACATTTGTATCGGCATATACAATGCTGTTTCCGGCAGAAACATACAATCCTTTCAAAGGACGGACCGTTATTAAATTGGCTGCGACGTACTTATTGGCAAGAATCTCCCTGGTACCATCATAATAACTGAAGGACGCTACACTGTCCACCACCTCCGAAACCAGCCAGCCATGCATATAATCGAGCCGGAACCAAGGCACAGGACTGACAGAAAGAGAAATAAATGCATGCGAAGGAGTGTTTCCGGAAAAAATATTAGTCCCGTTGTATCCATATCCCCATTGATAGGAGTTTTTATGCAAACCTACGACACCCCAGTCCCACGACCAGGTGATACCTCCTCTGGCCTCACTGTAATCGCCGCTGTCATCATCCTCTTTATAGACAGCCCCCCTTCGTGACATCAGATAATCCGGTCCTCCCAAAATTTCAGACTCGTGATTATCACGTAAAGAGGCATAAAACCCGAAATGCTCACCAATGGTTCCGTACAACTCTCCGCCATTGAAACGATGATAAGCCATTTCCCCTCCCGAAAACTGAACCTCTAGTCCCACAATGGGATTCACTGTCAACTGAAAGAGGGAATCGGTATAATAAAAAATATCAAATCGCTTATTTTCCGGAGTTTCCCGGGTTTGTTCCTTTTGGTAATCCCGCATGTAAAAGGCAATTTCATTTTTTATCCTTGAAGGCAATTCGTCATAAGCCGATGCCTCCACCAGCCGGTCAGATATAAACTTTCGTCCGTAAGGCCTGGCAATTGTATTGATGTCAATAACTCCCATATCGGCCAATTCGTCCAGCAGCTCATAAACCCCAAAGTTATCAACAGACACCGGCACCCCCTGCGCAGTGAGGGAACCAGGGAGAAATACTCCCCAGAGAAAAAGAACAGGAATAAAAATTAATTTTTTCTTTGTCAGCATGAAATCTTATTTTCAAAAACATTCAACATCCTGTTGCCCACCACGTCCAACATGGCATTTTCCCGAAACCAACGGATGCCATCTTCCGCTATCTGCTGCATTCTCTCAGGGTTGGCAAGTAATTCCGCAATAGTTTTTTCCAGATTTTCCGGATTGCAACTAACCAGTGGGATATCCGGGTAACACTTGCGGGCCCACTCTTCCATCCGGCAAATAACCACGCAGCCCCTGGATAACCCTTCGATAGCCAGCAACCCGAAAGTGTGCGTAAACTGGTCGACCAGAATGTGTGCCTTCTCCAGGTTCTCCAAAACCTCCCTGTTAGACATTCTCTCCGAAAGATACTCAATCTTATATTTTCCATTCAGTGATGCAATGGCTGCTTCCACATAGCGAGTCCCTTTAAGTTCCTGATGAGACGGAAAGTGCATGATGCGCCAGAAATTTCCATCCTGATAACGCTGCAGATCTACCGTTTGCATCGGAGCATCCGTCATTAACCACATCGGCAATGCCTTTTGTGGATACTTAAGATATCCGGAGGTATTGGGTCGGGAAAAAATAAAATCAGCTTTCCCCTCAAAATATTCTATTTTATTTCTTTTCTGATCCGGCTTGTGACACAGACAATACCGTTGCTTCCTCACATCGGTACAATACCAGCAATCGCTGTACTTCATCGAGTTCAGGGCATCATGGGGATTTTTCTCGGCACAACCGGGGAAAAAAAAGGCAATTTTTTTTCCAAAAAATTTTAGAATGGCCAGATCCCTGTGATTCTCAAAAAAGGTGATGGGAGAAATAAAATAAAACAGGTCGTACCTGAACAATACCGACAGGAAAAACCAGAACCTTATTACTGCATTGACCGGCCTCAATACAAAACGGTTGTTTACCAACTTTACAATTCCTTTTCGTTTCAACGATCTGAACTGAGGAATTACCCTGTCTGCTGCGTAACCGAATTCATGAACATGGTAGCAATAACCGGTAGCTCTTACACCAACGCTCCTAAGCGAACGTGCAATGTAATGGGCATTTCCGGCGGTATTTCCCGGCCCTACAAAAACCCTGAGTTTACTCGTACTTATTTTTCCCTTTTCTGTACTCATCCACTAAATCTTCCATTTTCACAAATTCCAGATCCATCTCCAGAATTTTTTTAAAAAGAGTTTCCGTTCCTTTACCCGGATTTTTATATCCTGCCAGATGATCTGGCTCCTGATAAAAAGGTTTGGCCCCCTCATATCTGTCCCGGGTTTCTGTATTCAAAAAAACATGCACCGGATGAAAAGTCATAATGTTTAATCGGGCATTAAAATCAAGGCATGCATCGGAAAAATCATTCCCGTATGAAAAATGCAGGTAATCTTCCCAGTTAAAGGGAATTCGCAATATATCATTCCATAAGGGAAGTGTCTCCAAATTACGACTGTAAGGTAAACAAACATTACTTTCATAATCAAATCCAAGGTCAGAGAACAGTTCAACCAGTACATTACTCACCAGCGATGAGTGAGAACGAATACCTCTGGCCTGAGGAAATGACTTCTTTAATCGTTCCACTACCTCCCGGGGATTTCCATTGGCACTCTTATCCCTGTTCAACAAAGGATTAAAATTGGGATGAACACCAATTTCAAACTGTTTTCTGTCGAGACCATTCAACAGCTTGGTTACATGGGTAGCAAAAAGAGTACACGGCACCCCCGCTTTCGACAAAATTTCCAGTGTATAATGCAGCACCTTATCCGGCACCCAGTCTATGTCAATGGTAATTGCTGTTCTCATTTCAACCCCGTTTTACCCACATTATTATCAATTCTTTAATCTGAATTACATTCCCCTTTGTTTGCATTTATCCGAACGACCTCAACCACCACTCAAAACTAAGCAAAGACCAGATAAGCAGCCGTCGGTTCTCCTTTCCGTCAAGATGATCAGTCATCAGCTTTTGAGCCACATCCGCATCAATATATTCGTAGAGTCGGGCATCTCTGTCAAACAACAAGCGCCGTATATAATCTACGCTTTCGCCCTTAAACCAACTGGCATCGGGGGCTGAAAACCCCTGTTTACGCCCGTTACAATAATCTTCCGGCACATACCGCTGCAGCATCTGACGCAACAGAATTTTACCGTCGGTAGTGGACGACTTGAACTGAAAAGCTTTCCCGGAGAGGTCATTTTCATTGATTCTGGATCCTTTCTCCCAGTCCCGGAGCTTCAATTCCACCGGAACCTTCATTGCAAAATCAACAAGATCATTGTCAAGAAAAGGAAGGCGGGTTTCAAGCCCGTGTGCCATGCTCAGTTTATCTTCCACAAGTAATAAACCGTGTAGAAAAGTTTTACTTTCAAAATAAAGAGAGCTGTTGATGTAAGCTTTTGGATCAGCAACATCAGAATGACCTTCGTCCAGCAGATTTTTAAAGACTCTTGCCGGCCGGTCATAATCAACCTTAGAACGAAGTCCGCTACTAAAAAACGTTTCGCGATAATCATCGGGCACCAGTCGTTGCCAATATTTAAAATAGCGATCAGCAAAGCCGTTGCTGTATCCGTTGGCCGTATTGTGGTAGTAGCGCCAGGGATAACCGGCAAACAACTCATCGCCACCAGCTCCCGAAAGACAAACTTTTACAAAGCGGCCTGCCAGACGTGAGACATAATAATTGGGATAAGACTGCCCAACCCTTAGGTCTTCCAAATGGGTGATAAGTCCTGGCATCACACGTTCCATATCACCAGCTTTCAGAACCACTTCATAGTGCTCGGTCTTGTATAAATTAGAAAGAAATTCTGAGCGCTCCCGCTCATCAAAATTGAGTTCCAGCCCCGATGCAGAAGATAAATCGAAGCCTGCCGTAAAAGATTTGAGGTTTTTAAACTTTCGTGAAGCCACACAGGTAATTCCTCCACTATCCATTCCCCCACTCAGATAAGCACCCACTTCCACATCGGATGCCAGCTGACGCTCCACGGCCTGTTCAAAAAGCCTGTGTAATTCAGTCTCCGCTTCCTTTTGCGACATGGATAATGAACTGAAATTAAAATCCCAGTATTTATGCGTTTCAGGATCTGTCTGACCCTGTTTTACCTCCATGAAATGACCTGCAGGGAGAAGCCTCACCCCTTCAAAAAGGGTTAAATCACTAAAGATGTTCTGAAATGAAAAATATTCGGTTAAAGCATCTGCAGACACCTTAAAGTTATAGGCAGGATGTTGCTGAATGGCTTTTATCTCTGAACCAAAAAGAAAAACATCCGGCTGATTTAAGTAATACAAAGGTTTAATTCCATAGCGATCGCGGGCCAGCAACAATCTCTGTTCATAAACAAACCATGCCGCAAAGGCAAACATCCCGTTAAATCTTAAAATGGCCTCACTGCCCCAGCAGTGAAGTGCATTCAGCACGACCTCCGTATCTGAACTTCCATGAAACTGATAACCCTTAATTTTCAGTTCTTCCCTAAGCTCCCGGTAATTATAGATTTCTCCGTTGTAGGAAAGCACCAACTTCCCGTCTCGACTAACCATTGGCTGATTCCCGGTCTCAGATAAATCAAGCACTGCCAGTCGCCGATGCCCCATTCCTACCGCTCCTGAAGTCCACACACCTTCTCCGTCGGGGCCTCTGTGTTCAAGCACCTTAGCCATTTTTTGGCAAAGTACCTCTGAAGCCGGCTCATTATTATGGTTCAATATGCCTGTTATTCCACACATGCTGTCAATTTTTCAACCACTTCAGCCTGCCCGGCATTGGTCATCGAATGATACATCGGCAACACAAGCGTTTCCTCCCATGCCCTGATGCTTCCGGGATATTGTCCACGCAAACGAACTCCCCGCTGCTGAAAAGCAGGATGCTGATGCAGAGCATAGGTTCCAATCTGCACCTCAATACCCTCTTCTCTCATTTTCTTCATTACCCTGTCACGTTCAGGTACTAAAACAGCAAAACTTTGATATGAATGAATGCCATTTTTAGTAGTTTCAGGAATTTTTATGTTTTTGCATCCTTTGAGAAGCTGATGATAATTTGCCGCAAGTTTTATACGTTCGTCCAGCAAATCATCAACCATCTCCATCTGTGCAAGTCCCACTGCTGCAAGGATATTACTCATTTTATAATTGGAACCTGTATCCTGAAAGACCATTTCTTCCCTGCCTGCCACCTTCCCCATTCCGAAATGCTTGTACTGATGCATTGCTTTGGCCCACTGAGCATTTTGAGTAGTAACCATTCCACCCTCACCGGTAGTGATAAATTTACGGGGATGAAAACTAAAAACTGTCATATCGCTCCACCCCCCGGTTTTTCTGCCTTTGAAAGAGCTTCCCAAAGCACAGGCAGCATCTTCAATAATCAAAACGCCATAATGCTCTTTCATTTTTATCAACCGGTCAAAATCAAGCGGGTTACCAAATAAAGAAACCGGAATCACTGCTTTCGTGTTTGCCGAAACAGCCTCTTCCATCTTGTCATAATCAATAAGCAGTGTATCCGGATTTACATCCACGATCACCGGAATGGCACCGGCAATTTTAACTGCATTGGCGGTGGCCGGATAGGTATAATCGGGAACAATCACCTCATCACCCGGACCAATACGGGCAACCCGCAGAGCCGTTTCAAGTCCGGTAGTGCAGGAAGTAAATGCAATGGCATGGGGCACCCCGGTATAGGAAGCCACAGCCTCCTCAAAGCGGCGTGTCACAGGTCCTTCGGTGAGAAACCCTGAATCAAGAACTTCTGAAACCAGTTCTTTTACACGGTCATTTATATAAGGTTTTATTAGGGGTATTCTGTAACTCATTGAGTTATTCTTATTTATTTTGATACTTTTTCATAATTCCGGAGCACTTCATTTACCATAAATATAGTCACATCCTCATGATCTTCCAGCAGTTTTTCGGCTTGTCGTCCGCTGTTGGATTTAGTTCCGGGACGACTCAAGAGCATTGATGCACTCTTTAATGCCATACCCTGTTCTTTTTGGGAAGTTCCAAAATTCAAAACCAATCCGTATTTCTCTTCCAGATAAGAAAGATTTCCCAATTTAAAATCAGCGAGATAAACAGCAGGAGTACCTAACACCGCAGCCTCTGTAGCCATTGTTGCTCCTTCGCCCACCAACACCGTTGCATAAAAAAGCAAATCGTGAATCCGGTGAGAAGCCAGCTTAAGTCTTAGTGGCTCCAATGTCTCAGGCAAGGGACCTTCGGAACTAATAAAAACCCGACCGTGCCTCTGAAGACTTTTCACCAACTGAATCTTCCGTTTGTCTGAAAAACCCTGCTTGCCATGGTCATGGACGGCCGCCCATCCCACAAAACGAACAATGGCAAAAGGTTCATTCTCTTTCAGATTCAGGAATTCCAACACCGATGGGTCAGGCTCAAAATATCGGGGATGCAGGTAACTCAGCTCCATCAGACCGTTAAAACGTTTATGTTCGGCGCCCAGATGACGTGAAAAACAAACAGGTGTATAGACCTTTTTGGTGAAAGGACGAATAAAAAACCGATATAACCCTGTAGTTTCCGTATCTGTAAAAGTGATGTAAGGCTTCTTCAACAACCGGGATGCAAATCCGGAATATATGGTGCTGAAATCGAGAAACAAATCAGGCTTAAACCTTCGTGCCCGCAAATATTGTAGCCAGGAGGTAACCAGCAAATATCGGATTTTACCCAACAAGGTTCGAGCTCCTGCACCACGGTCCACAAATGGAATCTGATAATAATTGAGCAAATCTGTCACATGTTCCCGGTTTCGGGCAGTAACCATAAACCGGTGGCCTCTTTGTTCCATAATCCGGATAAAGTTCCTGAAATAATGTACATGAGCCGGATGCCCTATATCGAGAAATATCCTCATACACTGCAATATTTTTTGTAAAAACAAATCCGTGCCTGCTTATACCAACGGTAAAAGAAGCGCCTGAAATTCCAGAGCCCCCATTTGTGCACATAAATATACCGCCCTGTTTCCCTGATGGTTCCTCCATAGGATTTCTTGTATTGACGACTATGAAAATCATTTCCGGGGCGCCCGGCATCACCCATATTCAAAAACTGAATACCTTCGCTCTCCAGTTCCTGAATCACCTGCCAGACAAAACCGTCATACATCCATTCCGAGCCATTATCAAGACAATGTCCCTCCATCCAGAAATATGCTTTCTGCTGAAACTTCATTACAATCAAAACAGCTTTTAAATCCTCATTCATTTCAAAACCTTTTATGGCGACATAAGGTTTTAACATCTCAAGTTCATCCATAAACCTAAATAAAGACCGATGAGGCACGTGAAGTCCTTTTTCCCCAATGGCGTAACGAAGAACCCTCCAGACATTTTCCATATCCCGAGTCCCGTGCATATCACGAATCAGGCCGCTAACATTACTCATTCTCCTAATATTTTCTCTTCTATCGGGTGAGAGAGAATCCCATAATGTTCCGGATTTCTTGTTCATCTCAACAATCACTGAAAGCAACGATTCGTAATAAAAACCGGCATCTTCAAAAACAGGTTTTAATGAAAGCCGCAGTTTCAAATTTTTTATTTCGGTAAAGATGGCTTTATGTCCAAATTCTTTCACCAGGCACTCCAGTATGGTCTCAAGCACATCTCTGTTATTGTTGTCCACCAAAGGTCCGCCAATTACCATTTGACGTCTGGTAAGCCAGGAGAATGGGAAAGCCACACTTCTAAAATTAGTGCCAATCATAAGCCCGACCAATAAAGGACCATCAAAAGCAAAAATGGCAATTGGATGTTGCAGGCTGGTCATTTGATGCAACTCATACATCCAGGGCAATTGAAAAATATTACCATTCGGATGATTGTTGACAAAATCAGCCCAAACCCTGCGGTCAATTTTTGCAATATCAGTTATCACTTTCAGTGCCATTCCGGTACCTTTATCCTGTTATCGTCCTCTTCTTCCTAGTGTCGATAATGAAACCGCCAGATATTCATTCATTAATCTGGCAGAAATACGATCAATATCCAATTCACCGATTACCTCACGACCATTAACTCTTTTCCCCCTGCGAATTACTTTCTTTAAAGCCTCAGCCACTTTGTCCGGCCTGGGAGGAACTACTTCACAGCCCTCCGTCTGCTGCAACCAATCTTTCACATCTCCCACCGGTGTTGACACAACAGGAACGTTACATGCCAAAGCCTCTTTTACCACATTTGGAGAGCCCTCCCACCGGGAAGTTACCAAAACCACCTCTGCCGAATTGTAAAACCAGGGCATTTGGCTGGTCGGCACATCATAAATAATTTTAAGTTCCACCTGCTCAGCGGCCAGCAACTTCATGGCATCAAGAGCAAGTTTCACATTTTTCACTTCACGCTCCGGATTTGCCGGCCATAAAACTACTTTTCGGCAGGAGCACCCCATCTTTATTCTTGCCTCTGCCCCGGAAATCTCACGAAACAAAGTCAAATCCACTCCATTGGGAATAACCTTCACACTCCTGACGCCCAGATGGTCCCCCATTTGTTGACTTTTAACAATCACGCAGGGCCAGAAAAAAGCTGAAAAAAACCTGACCAGCCACAACAACCATCGGGGACCAAAGACATCACTCCCCATAAGCGAAACAACCAAAGACCGGGCGCCTGCCAGACTGGCGACTACAGCAGTCAGTCCATAGTGCGCATGAATTACCTCAAAATGATTTTGCTTCAAAAATTTTCTCAGCCGATAAATCCCTTTTAGATAACCGGTAAAGCCTCCCTGTTCAAGTTGAAAAAAAGAGACTTTCACTCCTCTTTTCTTCAAACCTCTGGATTGTTCTGCCACAGCTTCAGTACATCTGCCTTTTTGTACAGCACTACAAACAAAAAGCACCCTTCCTGAAAAAAGATTTGTGGCTATATCCATTTACCTGATTGTTGGTATTCAAACATTCCTTGACGAAAATCTAAAAACAGACCACTTTCCTCAAAAAGCGAAGTCTTCTTCTTTTATGAAAACACCTAATGATATTCCGACAAAGTGAGGTTAAGGTTTTCGGAATGGTGAAAATCCGTTTATAACAGCAATTAAATTTAAGGAATTCAAAGTCCTCCTGCAGAGAAGACTGGTCAGTGACTATAAGTATTTGACCAATTGAAGATTTTTGTATATAAGGGCCCCGCATAAAAAAGGATTTGGATATTTTTTGCATATTTGAACCTGAGGATACCTTTAACCTGGTCTATTCATAAGTTTTCGTCATGAGATGTTCAAATACCAATAAATACGAGCAACCGCAAAGAAAACTGATGAAGGGAATAAAAATTTATTTTCAAGTCAATTTTATTGAGGACGCCTGTATTTTGCCGGTAGTTGAACATTGTAATAGATAATTTATGAATAGTTCAGGTTTAATAACTTTTAGTAAAAAAAAGAACATGGGAACCAACGGAAAAATCACTACTTCAAAAGAAAAGAGCAGCAGTTTTCTTGACTGGATAGAACGCATGGGTAACAAATTGCCACATCCCTTCTGGATGTTTGTGTGGATTACTGTGTTTATTGTCTTCATCAGTTTCATCACCTCCTTTTTTGGAGTACAGGCCACCGATCCTGCAACCGGAGAAATCATAAAAGCCCAGAACCTGATTTCGGGAGACGGCTTGCGAAGATTCCTTCAGGAGATGGTTACCAACTTTGCCCATTTTGCACCGTTGGGCCTGGTTTTGGTAATGCTGATGGGCGTTTCGGTTGCTGAGAAAAGCGGTCTTCTCTCAGTGGTAATGCGCAATCTGGCTTTCTCAGTTCCTCGTAAGGTAGTGCTTCCCGTGATCTTTATTATCGGGGCCTGCGGTAACATCGGGTCTGATGCAGGAGTGGTCATTGTTCCACCAATAGCTGCACTGATATTCAGCCAGATGGGACTCCACCCCATTGCCGGCCTGGTGGCAGGATATGCAGGAGCAACGGCAGGATTCACGGCAAATTTTTTCATTGCCGGCACGGATGTACTGCTGGCAGGTATCAGCTCCGAAGTAACATCAAAAATCCCAGGCGTTGGAGAAGTTAGCGCAACCGCCAACTGGTATTTCATGATTGTATCCACCATTTTACTTGGATTGGGAGGAGCATTCGTAGTGACCCGCTATACAATTCCGAGAACAAAGCGATTTTCCATGGGATCGCAGGATGAAATTGAAGTTCCCGACACCCACGCTCTCACCACGGAAGAACGAAAAGGGTTGAGACATGCCGGAATTGCGGCCATTCTCATCATTGCGATCATTTCATTACTCACCATTCCCGCCTGGGGCCCCCTTCGAAATCAGGAAACAGGAGGAATCGTCCCATCGCCGTTTTTGCGGGGACTGGTACCCATTCTGTTTTTCCTTTTTGCCATTCCGGGCTACTTTTATGGCAAAGCCACAGGCAGCATTAAGCACCCCGATGATGTCATCAATTTCATGGGAGAAGGGATGAAAAACCTTTCGGGATATATAGTCCTGATGCTGGTGGTTGCACAGTTCATCAATCTCTTTAACTGGTCGCGACTCGACACCATTCTGGCCATTCACGGAGCAGATTTTTTACAGGCGAGCGGACTTACAGGTCCCTTTATGTTTACTCTTTTTATGACGCTGGTAGCCATTATCAATATATTTATCGGAAGTGGTTCTGCCAAATGGGCCATCTTCGCCCCGATTTTTATCCCCATGCTTGCTCAATTGGGATTCTCACCCGCCTTTGTACAACTAATGTATCGGGTTGGCGACAGCATCACCAATTCCATCAGCCCGCTCTATGTCTATTTTCCGCTATTAATTGGCTGGATCCGGCAATACGATAAAAAAGTTGGCATTGGCACAGTGATCTCATTGTTATTGCCCTACGCCATCGTATTGTTCCTGATGTGGCTGGTACTATTGTTTGTATGGTTCTGGCTTGATCTTCCCATTGGAGTGGGAGAAGGTATTTATCTCTAACCTGGTTTATTCATGAATTATTGTAATGAGATGTTCAAATATCAAGAAATACAATCAACCGCAAACAAAATGGGTACAGAAAATAATAAATTATTTTCAAATCCATTTTGTTGAGGACGGTTGTATTTCTCAGATAGTTGAGCATCGGAATAAATTATTTATGAATAAACCAGGCTACCCCCATCAAAAAATCCGGGTTCCGAAAATAAACTTATCCTTCCACCAGGAGTTATCAAGCGATGTAATGGTAACTCCCTGGCTGGAGGAGGTGTGCAAAAATTGATTGTTCCCCAGATAAATACCCGAATGAGTAATGTAATTGGAGGTCCGGTAAGTACGGATAAAAAATACCAGATCTCCTTTTCTCAGATTCTCTTTATTTGCTAAAATCTTCCCATATCTGGCCTGTGCTTCTGAATTGTGGGGAAGTTTTATCCCGTGAATTTCAAAAGCACGAACCAAAAGTCCGGAACAATCCATGCATTTGGAAGTGGTTCCACCCATACAATGCGGAACCCCGATGTATTTTCTTGCGGTACGTATGATATCCGAAGCACTAACATTCCCGGTATTCAATTTCTTCTCCACTCCCCCGGCTACAAATTGCTTAAAAGCCCTGCTATTCCCGGGCATCTCACTCCGTTCGGATGGTAAAACCGGGTAAGACCGTTCGGCGCAGGAAGAAAAAAGTGACAATACAGCTATGAGTAAAACAACAATTCGTTTTTTCATCCAAATAATTTCTTAAGGTGTGATGGAACTCAAAATATTTTTTTACATACACCTTCCCCTATAGACCGGGAAGATTTTAACAAATTTAAATTATCAAAGTTCCATGCTTGTTCCAAATTCTTTGTATCAGATATAACATCTATTTTGCCATAAAGTTACGAACAACCTCAAGGCATGCAACAAAAGGCATCGTCACCTCCGGCAATATTTTTTTACCTTTGCATTATCGAATGGTAATTCGTCTGTTCAATATATGTACCATAAAACCTTCTTACGATGAAACTCAAGTATGGAATGAATCCCTATCAGGATTTTGCTGAAATCATTGACAATTCAGGTGCTTTCAAGATCCTGAACGGAAACCCCAGCGTCATCAATGTGCTGGATGCACTCAACTCCTGGCAACTGGTAAAAGAAACATCTAAAACGCTGGAAAAACCTGCGGCTACCTCCTTTAAACATGTTACCCCTTCCGGAATGGCTGTTTCAGGCACTCTTTCGGAAACAGAGCAACAAGCTTACCTCACAAAATCAGAACCATCGGAACTGGGAGCTGCTTACGCCAAAGCACGAGGTGCTGACCGGCTGGCATCATTCGGGGATTTTATCGCATTGAGCGAACCTGTGGATGCAACAACCGCAAAGATGATAAAATCAGAAGTTTCTGATGGTGTGATAGCACCCGAATTTTCGGCCGAAGCACTGGAAATTCTCAAAACCAAGAAAAAAGGGGGATATGTAATTTTCAGCATAGATCGTAATTATGAACCCGAAGAGATTGAATCAAGAGAAGTTTTCGGCATTACCATTCGCCAAAAACGCAATCAGCTGCAGGTTACCGATGAGTTACTACAGGATATTCGCACAGAATCGAACCCCGTGACAAAACAAATAGCCGATGACATCAAACTGGGAATTCTCACATTGAAATACACCCAGTCCAACTCCATCTGTGTGGTCAATAAGGGGCAGGTAATTGGCATCGGATCCGGCCAGCAGTCACGAATCCTTTGTAGCGGTCTGGCGCTCAATAAAGCCAATGTATGGTATCAGAAAATGAAGCTCGACTATTCCTTCCTCAATCAACACGAGGGGCTGAAGCGCACAGAACTGGATCAGCTCATAGAGCAAAAACGAGAAGAAGTATTTGCCGACAAAGTTGTTCTTAACGAATTAGAGGGATCCTGTCTTATTTCCGACGGCTTTTTCCCGCAAAAAGACAACATTGAACTGGCGGCAAAATACGGAATACAATACATCGCTTCACCTGTGGGCTCCATCCGTGATCAGGAGATCATGGATACCGCCAGGAAACATGGCATTACGTTTATCAATATAGGAGTCCGTTTGTTTCATCATTAAATTTAATGAACATCCGGTTATTTTGGTTCACCACTCAAGGCCGTCCTAAACATCAGGTCTGTTTTAAAATTTGACTTAAATACCGGTACTCATTATAAACTAAAACATCTTAATTATGTGGGTCAGAACACAGTGTAAAAAACAACTGGTGAAAATCATCCGAATTACCATTGAGAGAAACATCGGAAGTAAAAACAAGGCGGCTCTGGTAGGTCAGTTTGCTGATTCATCACTGTTCCAAAGCAATCAGGTTGTTCTGGGCGAATACAAAACCAAAGAAGATGCCCTTGCAGAACTTACATCAATTCAGGATGCTATTGCAAAGGGAGAAAATCATGTTTACCAGATTCAATAAACAGGCTATTGTCTGAGATGACCGGCGATATAACCGGTCGTCCAGGCAGCCTGAAGGTTGTACCCCCCGGTAATGGCATCGATGTCCAGAACCTCCCCTGCAAAATAGAGATTGGGAACCACTTTGCTTTGCATGGTTTTCATATCCACAGCTTTAAGCGACACCCCGCCACAGGTTACAAACTCATCACGAAAAGTGGACTTCCCTTTTACCGGATAAATATCGTGAGTAATCGTTTCAACCAGTTTGTTGGTGTCTTTTTTCCCCAGCTGTCCCCACTTTTTATCAGCAGAGATGCCACTTCTTTTAATCAGGAAACCCCACAAGCGCTCGGGAAGGGCAAAGGGCCGAAAATTGGTCACCTGCTTACCGGAATGTTGGGAGATGATCTCATTCAGACTTTTTGAAACCAGTTCCGGATTCCCTATGCCCACCCAGTTGATATGGATATTAAAATCATAATTCCGCTCATTCAGGAAGCGGGCTGCAACAGAAGAAAGCTTCAGCACGGCCGGTCCACTCATCCCCCAATGGGTAATCAACAGTGGGCCTTCAGCATTCAGCCGGCTGCCCTCCACCCCCACTTTAACATCCTCAACAACCAATCCCATGAGGCGGGTAACCGGAGCTTGTGGCATATTAAAGGTAAAAAGTGAAGGCACCGGCAATTCGATCTTGTGTCCCAGTTCCCTGATCCATTGAAGTCCTTCCACATGCGGACTTCCTCCTGTCGTAACAATCACCTTATCAAATATTTCAGAGCTACGCTCATCCGATTGAAATCTCAAAGACCATTTACCCTCCACGGGTGAGAGTTTTGAAACACACGAAAAAGTATGGATTACCACTCCCAGACGCTGAGCCTCCCTAAAGAAACAATCAATAATCACTTGGGAATCCTGTGCTTTCGGAAAAACACATCCGTCCTCTTGCGCTACCAACGGGACACCCCGGGACTGGAACCATTGCATGGCATCCAGATTACTAAACTGGTGAAAAAGTTTCTTCAGGCTGTTTCCTCCGCGGGGATAAGCTTTAATCAAACCTGAAATTTCCGTAACGGCATTGGTTACATTGCAACGGCCTCCGCCGGATATTTTTACTTTAGACAACACCTTTGCTGATTTCTCAAATATGGAAACCTCAGATTCAGGATGATTTTCTTTGGCTGTCAGTGCTGCAAAAAAACCTGCTGCTCCACCTCCTATAACCGCAATTCGCATGAACTCTTCTTTTTGCGTCAACAATGCTAATAAAAAAGGTGACGCTCAAAGAGTCGTCACCCAAAACACTTCACTTATTATTTCCCGTAACAGCGATGTGTTTTTCTGATAGTAAAGTTAACATTCTAATTTTAAATCGCTATTCAACCATTTTTTATAAATTGTAATCCATTGAACACAGCAGAGGAAAATACGTTTTAAATACGGATCCAAAAGACAATAATCCGTTAAAAAAAACATAAACGCAATGACGCAAGAGCCTCATTACAAGAGAGTTATATGCTGCATCGCAGATTGCATAAATCTCTGATTATCAAATATTTCTAAAAAAATCAACGGAGTATTAAAAAAGAAACAACTAAAAACAATATCATGAAACTACACACCATCAGCCTGATACATGGCATTATCCTTATGATTCTCGGAATTTGGTCTCATCTTTGGCCCGAATCACCATCACCAACAGCGCTAATTCCTGTTATTTTCGGAGCCTTTATTCTCGTTTTGAACAAAGGAGTGAAGAACTATCGGAAAGGAATATCCAACGCCGTTATGGTACTCACTTTTCTCATACTTGCAGGGCTCATTTTTCCACTTACCGGTTCCATCGAAAGAGGAGATACACCAGCTCTTGTGAGAGTTTTAATAATGATGACAGCCTCGCTCATCTCCCTGATTTTCTTCGTGAAAAGATTTATCAACGACAGAATCAGAGATGATAAAAAACCGGAGTTTTAAAACTCCCGCATTTGTCCGTTTTTATTTTTTAAACCATGCAGAATTCCCAGCCAATAACAATAAAAAAGGCCGGGAATTTTTTTTCGCATTGCCCAAAAAAACGTAACCGGGATATTTAAAACTTCTCTAACCAGAAACTTTAACAATCCTGGTGTGAGCCGATATTCTTTAAAATACAGCACTTTATTTCTACGTAAATAATAGTATTCCCGACAAAGACTTTTCCGATCTCTGCTGTCCCAGTCGTGAAAATGCCAGCAAACTGCTTTACGGGTTACCATAGCAAGCCTTTTTTGCTGAAAAAAACGATAAAAGAAGTCACGCTCTTCACCATAAAGAAACAGGTGCTCATTAAACAAATGCATCTCATCGAAAATCTCAGTTCTGAACATCATGGCCACTCCAGAAAGGTAATCCACATCTGAAGACGCTGAAAGCTCTTTTCCTGACCTGGTCTCCTTTTCAGAATCGGGGGCACTTTTTTTAGCGGTGGAAAAATTCATGAACAACCTGTAGTTCTGAACAATATGGGATCGTTTTTTTTCTTTTCCATAATAAATCAACGGACCACAAGCATCCACTCCGGGAAAACGAGACATGTGCAAATACATATTTTTCAGGAAATCCTTATGCAATTCCACATCCGTATTCAGAATTAACACATAAGGTGCACCGGATTGGAGCGTTCGTTGCAACAGGAGATTGTGAGCACGCCCAAATCCGATATTCCCCCGGCCCGGTATCTGTTCTGCATCCGGAAACAACTCACTGAATATTTTTGCAGACTCCTGTTTGGAATCATTGTCAATTGTCAAAACATGAAAGTCAGTAAAAGTCTGTTTCTTAAGGGATTTTGCAAGTCCCGGCAAAAATCTGGCATCGTTATAAAATACCAGCTGTATAATGATTTTTTTTTGCATCAGAATTAGCACCAAATTATCTATACTTCCCGAAGCCGGTAAATCAATGCAGCAAGAATTCCTGCATAAAGATTGATCAGCAAAGTTCCGGTAGTAAGTTCATTAAACAAATAGTTGGGTTTGAAAAAAAAGGTTTTGACCATCCAGCTGAATACCACAAAAAAGAGTGCTACATCAATATCATTCTGTTTAGAAACTTTTGCCTTGACAATCCGGTAAGTACGTAACGTAAATCGCCACATCTGAAAATACAATAAACTGTATATTCCAAGCCCCACTGCTCCATACATAGCCAGGTGTCCTGTCACCGGAAGGTCTGTCACCTCATAATCGGACGGATGAAACCGCAACGAAAAGAAATCAGAAAAACCGGCGCCGGTCCCAAACCAAGGCCGTTGACTGATGATGGCCATATGGGCAGGCCACTGGTTGACCAGCCGCCCTTCCACAACCCCACTGGTGTAGGCATCTCCTGATAAAAGCAACCACAAATCCGTAATCTGGCGCCAGACAAGCAACGGATATTGAGGAAAAACTGCCCACATCAGTAGCAGAAGACCAAGTGCCGGCCCTAGAAGTATTGCCATCACCCCCTGAAAAGAAGCT
This sequence comes from Marinilabilia salmonicolor JCM 21150, assembly GCF_000259075.1. Taxonomy (GTDB): domain Bacteria; phylum Bacteroidota; class Bacteroidia; order Bacteroidales; family Marinilabiliaceae; genus Marinilabilia; species Marinilabilia salmonicolor. Next base: position 12,368 of record NZ_AJKI01000044.1, on the reverse strand, counting down.
CTGTAAAACCGGTGATACAAAAAGAGAGAAGCCACTGCCAGCCCGGCCACATTAATATAGCTACTCTTGGTCAGTGAAAGCATCACCGCCAACAACATCAGCAACGTGGCCAAAAAAAGAAAGTTTCTGTAACGGTAAGAGACTTTGCGTACCAAAACAAAAAAGGAAAGTGGCACCAACATATCAGAAAGCCCCGAACTAAACATCAGATACCGAAGAATACCTGTTCCTCTGTACCGCTCGGCCTGCCACAAGGGCAACAACTCAACGCCGGATACCACCGAAACAAAATAGATCAAATATACAGCCAGCGAGGAAATTACCAGCACATCCACCAATACTGACAGCTTTCGCCTGGCCATCATAAATACCGGAATAATCAACAAAAACCCGAATACAGTCATCCGCTCACGAATAAGCACATAGCGCACCACATACCCCCAGCCTCTACCGGGCTGCCAATAGCCAAAGATAAAAATCTGATAAAGGAAAAAAAGCAACTGCACACCCAATAAAATCAGCAATGGCTTAAATGCAAGAAGTCCTCTTTTATCAACATCCGGTGCCAGAAAAGGCATGAATGCCAATACAAAAAGAAAGTCACGATAATAAAATCCACCAAGAGCCTCTTTGCCAAAATAAACGGTCAGATGTCCTGTGGGATCAAAAAGAAGTACCATCACTGTCCAAAAAAAATAATCCGGCCAGCGTCGGGCAACAATCAGCCCTATACTCCCAATAACAAGCATCATCAATAGCAATAAAAAAAGACTCATTTATGCGGTGGTTTAAACTTTTCAAAAACAACTAAAAAATCCTGCCAGTTGAGCAATTTAAATAAAAAAGCCATAGTTGTCACTACACAAAGTGCTGTAATTCTTCCCCAAAAACCGAAAAGCTCAGGCCTAAACACTACAAAAACAGAAAGAATAAGTCCGGCAAAAAACAACAACATTATTCGAACAAACTGGTATGAAACAGGGAAATAACGGGCAGCTACCCACACTTTTATTTGCCAGTAAGTCACAAAAGATATTAACGTGGCCACCCCGGCACCGAGAAATCCCCAACGGGGAACCAACAAAAAGTTCAGAACGATATTCAGCACAGCAGTCACACCCGTAATCCAGGCGAAATGCCAGGTTTTTTCAGCCAGAGAAATCCCCGGTCCCATAGTCTGATAGGATTGAGCAGCAATGTAAGAAAACACCAGGAACGGAACTACCCGGGCCCCATCGACATAATCAGGCGTAGCCACAAACGGTATCAACAAATCGGAAAAGACAGACAAAAACGTGGCAAGAATAACACTTCCAGACAGATACAACACATAAATATCAACAGCCATTTTTCGGGTGCGGGGTTTGTCCTCATTCTTTTCGGCATAATAAGATTGATAAAAAAGCACTCCAAAACTCATTTGCACCGCCATATTGATGAGCAACACAGGCTGTGAAAAGATGGCTCCGATAGAGTAGAGTCCCACCTCATTTAAGTCATGATAATAAAGTAAAAAGAAGCGATCGCTGCTATTGTAAATCCAGGCTGCCAGTCCGGCCCAAATGAGCGGAAATCCAAACTTCAGCAATTGTCCGGCCCAACTTAAAGAAAAACGAAAGGTATATTTCCGGTAATTAAACACCCCGAAAGCCAAAACCACAACCAGTAAGCTGCTAGCCAAGCGGGCCCACATGGCTCCTTCCACACCGTATTTGAGTATGATAACCAGAGTAATTCCCATTCCGATATTGACCAGCGACTTGGCCAAAGTCATCAAATTGTAACGCCAGGGTTGCCGAAAATAACGAAACAGATGTGCCTGCTCACTCATCATCAGATTCACCGGAACCAGGAGGCAAAGAAGCACAATCAGAAACCCATGTTCGGGAGTACCGAACAACAATTCGGACAATGAATCGCGGAAAAAGAGGATGGGTATAAGAGCCGGAAAAGAAAGTAACCGAAGAAAAAAAGAAGTGGATAACACATCCCCCTTTTGACGCTCATCAGCCTTAAAAAAATAAAATCCGTTGGCTGACTCCAACCCAACAGACAATAAACCTCCCAGAAGAGCTGCTGCAGTGCCCAAAGTCTCCAGCATTCCAAATTCTCCTACACTCAAAGCTCTGGTGTAAAAAGGCAATAAGAGCAGGCCTATAAATTTTTTAAGACCATTTCCCAGTCCATAAACAAATGAGTCTTTTATGAAAGCTTTTTTGCTGCCCATGAATGTTATTTAGATTCTGTCCATAAAGTACCACTTGCGTCGTTACGCTTGCCGCCAAAATACTCATTTACGATTAGTAAACTCCGTTTTTGGCGGCTTCGCAAGCCTAGCAATTGGCACTTTCTGACCAGAAACATGACTAAAAACAAATTTTGCTTAGTTTATAGACAGACTCTATTTAGAGTTTGTCTATAAAGTCCAACTTCTGCGTTGCTGCTCAAAATCTAAATCCTCAAATACATTAGTATTCTGCGGTTTAGATTTTTCACACGCCTTGAATTTGAACTTTCTAGTTCAAACACGTGAAAAACGCTTAGTTTATGGACAGAGACTATTTAGATTCTAGTTTTTAAATTCAGCCTGTTTACCCAAATCATTTACTCCGGGCACCTCTAAATAGGATGTTTCCCAGGGCTTTAAAAAAATAGATGCAATCGGTTCGAAACGGTGCCCGGTGCCATTGACGAACATATCGCACTTCCGAGGCCTGAATCTCCTCAAGCGATTCCGGCATATCGGCATAGAAGGGAGGAATCAGACCGGGCTTCACAGAAGTCCTGATATTAACCACCTCAGAATCATAAAGTGAAAGATATTGCGAACTGACGGGACGCACACCGACCAATTTCATATCACCTCTTAAAACATTATAAATCATTGGCAACTCATCAATCCAGTACCGGCGGGCAAACGCCCCCAAAAGTGTTACGCGCCTGTCGTCCTTAAATTTTCCGCCTTTACAGAGATGATTCCTCCTGTAAATATGCTCCTGTAAATATTCACTAAAAGCGACCATTGTCCGGAACTTAAAAACACGAATCGTTTTTCCGTCTTTTCCAACTCTGTAAAGCCTAAGAATGAAACCATAATCTTCGCGCACATCAGCAGGTGGTTCGGCCACTTTGCGGACTACCAGGTAATGACGTCCGTGGATTACCTCATCTACCTCCGTCTCAAAACCGCAATATGCCAACCGACCTAACATTTCGTAAAAAGAAACAGGTCTGTTTTTACGCAACGATGAAGAGTTAAGCAACCATCGTGTACCTTTGATCCCTGGCATTACTCTCTTTGTCAGATAATCAAAAAAATAATGAACCTGCCCAAGAATCGAAGGCGATGCTTTGAAAATCCGATGACGACGAAGCCGGGTTGTCTCCAGGCAACAAACAAAACGCCCATCCATTTCAAGCTTGCGATTCACTGCACATAAAAAGCCGCAAAGACCGTTGACACTATTAAGGTTCTGAAGATTTACAATAAACCTATAGTTTTGTCTTGGTTGTACAGCGATGTTAAAAGCCTGTGAAGTCGAAATCACCAATGAATCAAAAGAGGCAGGATTCCCAAACCGGGCAATAAAACGAGATACAGAACCACCAGAGTTTTCAGCCACAATGGTCTCAACATCCACCTCCTTTTCATGGACTTTAGTGGATTCAGTTGCTATTGAAATCACAGAGCTTTTGTAAACGTAGAACATACCTGCTTCATTATAATTTGTCAATTCCCTCTTCAATTCGCCATTCAATCAAGGCCTCCAGTCCGTCTTCCAAAGTATATTCGGCCATAAATCCGAGCAAATCAGCGGCTTTACGGGTATCCCCAATGCGATTTTTCACCAAACGACGGTTGTCATCTTCTGAGTAAGGTTTATATTGCACTTCCAGATCTGACTCTTTCAAGCGCAGGATAGCATCACACAACTCCCGAACGGAAGTCTGCACACCAGTTCCCACATTGAAAAACTCATCTGTCTCATCAGAAGCCAGGGCAAGAACATTGGCCCGAGCTACATCGCGCACATAAACAAAATCGTAAGCCTGGGAGCCATCACCATTAATGACCGGAAGCTCGTTTTGTGCAATTTTATTCAACATAATGGGAACCACCCCTGAATAGACCGCATGTTGGTCCTGGTTGGGCCCATAAACATTCATATACCGTAATCCCACATATTTGAGCCCATAGCGATCAAAAAAAGCACGACACATAGCTTCTCCCGAAATCTTGGTGGCACCATAAAAGTTCTTGTTATTAAAAGGATGATCTTCTTCCATAGGAACATGCACCGCGTCGCCATACACCGATGCTGACGAGGAATAAACCAACCGCTTCACTCCGTGACGGGCACATGCCTCAAGTACATTAAATGTACCGGCAATATTCACATCAAATGCGGTACGCGGAAAATCGCGACAGTGCAAAAGCCACATTGCCGCCAGATGAACCACATAATCCATACCCTCCATTGCTTTGTCCAGGATATCCGTATCCCTAATATCCCCCCCGAATTCAAAAATTCGGCAACGCCTATCACGCATGCTTTTTTCGATATTCTCCTGCTTTCCCCGAACAAAGTTATCGTAGATCACCACCTCTCCCACAGGGTATTTCAGCAACTCCTCAACCACGAAGCTGCCAATAAAGCCGGCTCCTCCAATAACCAGAATTTTTTTGTCGGTTAGTTTCTGATTGATGTGTATCATAGATTGATATTGGTTAAACAATAGTTATTCAACAGACTATTAGATTTTGGGAGGTTAGAAGTTAGATAGTCCAACACATTTGGCCACCTGAACAAAAACACAAAGCCCCTGACAAACTAACCATTAACTTCTAATCCCAAAAATTCATCCGTTTTATTTAGGTTTAAAATTTCCCATTAAAAATATTTACAAATCCCGGCAGGGGATCATCCAGTTCATCCATCCCGTTCACAAAATCAAAAGAGAGCGGTTCTATAAACTCCTGAAAGCTCAACTTTCCGGTTTGCATTTTACGGATGCCATCAGCAATATCGCCCCAGGCGAGCCACCAACGGGGACCATATATTTGCTGAGGTTGTTCAGGAAGATTCTTCCCCATAGCGGTTAATAGTGCAAAATGATTAAAGTTGATGCCACAATGGGTCGCCAGCGATTGTGTTTTATACAGTCGTGGATTGAGTTCGAGCAACAGAAGTTTTTTCTGACGACTGTCGTAAATAAACTCCAATTCACAACTGCCATGATAATCAATGTAATCAAGATATTTCCTGGCCGCTCTTACTCCTTCAGGACAGGGCTCACTCACCGACAGGGCAGTACTCCCAAAAACTCTGGTAGCTCTGATACGGCGTGAAGAAAACAAAATAGAATGTCCCGTATGCCTATTCCGAAAAGCACCGATGCTGAACATATTTTCACTGCCATCATCGCTCACCTTTTGTTGCACAATCACCGGAACATTCCCAATCACCTCTTTCTTTGCAGCGATCAATTCTTCCCGGGAAAATAACTCTATTGCCTGCCTGCCGGTTTCGGTGAATAATCTTTTTCCACGTTGCTCTTTCACAAGCACGGGAAATGGCAATGAAGCTTTTTCCTTCCAGAAATCAGCATCTCCAGGCCATGTTAAAGGCATGTCCACCCCTGCTTCACCGGCCAGCTGATACTGCCAAAACTTATCCATCAGCTTTTGCTGAAGAAGATAGTCCTGGTTGAAAACAAAAACCTCATTCAACCTTTCAAGGCCAAATTCAATCATTGAATCCAGCAACCATTCGGCATCTCCTATGGTAAGGACCGGGATTTTGCCACATGCTCTGATCTTCGTTCCCAGATCGAGAACAAAAGCCCAGAAATTCCGTGGTTCTGTCTTGTAATCAGGAGAAAGAACCGGCACCGAGAACCGCGAATAAAAAGCAAGTGCCCGTTCATGAGGATCCAACACCACCGTCATCAGGTCCACCTTCCCATTCCCGCGAACAATGGCAAGCTGATTGGCAAATGCACCATCGGTCAAAAGGGGAACATATTCCTGACGCAACCCGCTTACCACGTTTTTCATTTGTCCCGGAGTTAAAGGAACAAAATTCCGATAGTCGGATTGCAACTGCCCAATCTCTCTGGAAAGAGACTGAAAAAAAGGATATGGTGATGCCAGCATAAGTGTTTAATAAATTCGTTCTCGTTGTTGAAATTACGTAGCTGCAATGGCTTTTTCAACAACATTTTGGCAAACACCACCTAAGCAAGTATAAAAAGAAGGGAATGAGCGATAAAGAAATTTAAAACCCTCTAACCTGAACTATTCATAAATTATCTATTACAATGTTCAACTACCGGCTAAATACAGGCATCCTCAATAAAATTGACTTGAAAATAAATTATTATTCCCTTCATCAATTTTCTTTGCGGTTGCCCGTATTTATTGGTATTTAAACATCTCATAACGAAAACTCATGAATAGACCAGGCTAAAAATGAGCAAAAAAAAAGCCCCATCCGCACAAACGAATGGAGCATTTCAAAAAAGATTCTTCTTTACAAACCGAAGGCTTCTTTTATTTTATCTACATAATCCAGTTTCTCCCAGGTAAAGAACTCTACTTCTCGTTCTACCTCCTGGCCATTTTCCAGAAAAGTCACTTTGTCGGTGTAGGGATCGCGTCCCATATGCCCGTATGCTGCGGTAGGTGTAAAAATCGGATTCTTAAGTCCCAGACGTTTGATAATTTTACCCGGACGAAGGTCAAATAATTCATTGATCTTTTTAGCAATCTCACCATCCGTCATCTTCACATTTGCTGACCCATAGGTATTGACATACAAACCAACAGGTTGGGCCACCCCAATAGCATAAGCCACCTGGACCAGCACCTCATCGGCCAGTCCGGCTGCCACCATATTTTTGGCTATATGACGGGTTGCATAAGCGGCAGAACGGTCAACTTTTGAACAATCCTTGCCGGAGAACGCACCACCTCCGTGAGCTCCTTTGCCACCATAGGTATCCACAATAATCTTCCGTCCGGTCAATCCGGTGTCACCATGGGGGCCGCCAATCACAAAACGTCCTGTCGGATTCACATGAAGTTTATAATCCTTAAAAAGTTGCTGAATATCTTCTCTCAGCTTTGCTTTCACTCTCGGAATAAGAATATTCCTTACATCAGCTTCAATTTTCTTCTGCATCACATCATCGTCCTCATCAAAAGGATCGTGCTGAGTGGAAACAACAATGGTATCCAGATTTACAGGGGTATTATCATCATTGTATCCGATGGTTACCTGCGATTTAGAGTCGGGACGCAAATAGGTCATTTCTTTACCTTCCCGACGAATATCAGCCAGCTCCTGCAACAACACATGCGACAGATACAACGGCAAAGGCATATAGTTTTCCGTATCCTTACAGGCGTAACCAAACATCATTCCCTGGTCACCGGCGCCCTGGTTATCTTCGCCGTCACGATCCACACCGCGGTTTATGTCATCACTCTGTTCGTGCAGCGCAGAAATAACACCACATGAACCCGAATCGAACATATAATCTGCTTCGGTATAACCAATTCGTTTGATGGTATCGCGGGCCACTTTTTGAACCGGCACATACCCCGATGTTCTGATTTCTCCACTCACGACCACCAAACCGGTAGTCACCAGAGTTTCACAGGCAACTTTTGAATTGAAATCCTGACGCAGCAATTCATCCAGCACTGCATCAGAAATCTGATCGGCCACTTTGTCGGGATGTCCTTCCGACACAGATTCCGAGGTAAATAAATATCCCATAACATTACAATTACAATAATTCCAAACACAAAACAGTCCGGAATTACGATTCAACAATTAAAATATGAAGGGATGGAAAAACTAAAAGGCAAGCTAAAATCGCATTTTAGCATTGTTTTATAGTGGTTGCAAGCAGGCAAATCCATCCACTTTGATGTTGCAAATATAGGGGTTATTTAGAATTATTCAAAAAAGAGGGGGATTTTTCTTTGAATCTCCCAAATAATTCATTTATGACGGGAAATTTTAATTCTGAACAGCTAAACATTAAGCCCATTACTTTCAAAAAAACACACCCTCCAACTTATTTAATTTTTTCACACAAGTATATGATCTTTTTACAACTTTTGCTAAATTTGAGCATTAATAGAAAATCTCAACCTTAAAAAAAAGGCCTGTAAAAGCCAAATAAGCCAGACTTCCCACCAGCTCAATAAACCAGCAATTATTTAAAGAAAAAAATAATCATTAAATCACTTGTGCTATGAAAAAATCCGGAATGATACTTATTCTGACCATCTTGCTTTTCTGGAGCGGACCCAAACCAGCTGAATGTCAGGTTACCGCCCCAACGTCAAAAGACCCGGTTGACTATGTTAACCCGCTGATAGGAACGGATTCCAAATTCAGTTTGTCCAATGGGAATACCTATCCGGCCATTGCCTTACCCTGGGGAATGAATTTCTGGACTCCTCAAACAGCTCCCATGGGTGATGGATGGCAATATGCCTACGATGCCGACAAAATCAGAGGGTTCAAACAGACCCACCAACCAAGTCCATGGATGAACGACTACGGAAACTTCTCATTGATGCCGGTTACCGGTGAATTAAAAATCAATGAAGAAGAAAGAGCCAGCTGGTTTTCTCATAAAGCAGAGGCCGCCAATCCCCATTATTACAGCGTTTACCTTGCGGAATACGATGTGACCACAGAACTGACGGTCACAGAACGCGCTGCCCGCTTCCGGTTTACATTCCCGGAAAATGATCAATCCTATGTAATTATAGACGCCTTTGACCAGGGCTCGTATGTGAAAGTGATTCCTGAGGAAAACAAAATTATCGGTTACTCCACCCGTAACAGCGGAGGAGTTCCGGAGAACTTCAGGAATTATTTCGCAGTGGAGTTCGATAAGCCATTTTCTTCCTACAGTGTATGGGAGAAGGATGAACTAAAAGAAAACCAAGTCGAACTTACGAGTGAACACTCAGGTGTTGCCGTCAGGTTTAAAACCAATAAAGGAGAAGTAGTAAATGCACGGGTGGCCTCCTCTTTTATCAGCCATGAACAGGCCAATCTCAATTTGAAAGAAATTGGCTCCGACGATTTTGAAACGGTAAAAACAAAAGGAAGAGAGATCTGGAACCGCGAATTGGGTCGAATGATTCCGGAAGGGGGAACGCTGGCTGAAACAGAGATTTTCTATTCAGCCCTTTACCGCACACTGTTGTTTCCACGTAAGTTTTATGAATTCGATTCAGAGAGAAACATTGTACATTACAGTCCCTACAACGGAAAAGTTTTGCCAGGCTACATGTTCACAGATAACGGATTCTGGGACACTTTCCGCGCAGTATTTCCCTTCTTCAACCTGATGTATCCTTCTCTCAATGAAAAAATCCAGGCAGGACTTGTAAATACTTACAAAGAGAGTGGTTTTCTTCCTGAATGGGCCAGTCCCGGGCATCGCTCCGTAATGATTGGCAACAACTCTGCCACGCTGGTAGCAGATGCTTACCTGAAAGGACTCCGGGGCTATGACATCGAAACACTTTATGAAGCTGTTTTGCATGGCACGAAGAATGTTCATCCGGAAGTTGAAGCCACCGGGCGGCTTGGCCATGAATATTACAACGAACTGGGGTATGTCCCTTACGATGTGGGCATCAATGAAAATGCTGCCCGCACTTTAGAGTATGCATTCGCGGACTGGACCATCTGGAAATTAGCAAAAGAGCTGGACCGCCCCAAAAAGGAGATCAAATTGTTTGAGAAAAGAAGTCAGAATTACCGGAAGCTGTTTGATCCGGAGACCAACCTTATGCGTGGCAAAAATGAAGACGGCTCTTTTCAGACACCTTTCAACCCGCTGAAATGGGGCGATGCCTTTACCGAAGGCAACAGCTGGCATTATACCTGGTCGGTTTTTCACGACACTCAGGGACTCATCAATTTGATGGGGGGAGAAGAGACCTTTATTACCATGCTCGACTCAGTATTCGCCATGCCCCCCGACTTTGACGACACTTATTATGGCTTTCCCATCCACGAAATCCGTGAAATGCAAATTGTGAATATGGGCCAGTATGCACATGGGAATCAGCCCATACAACACATGATTTATCTTTACAATTATGCCGGACAACCCTGGAAAGCACAATACTGGCTTCGCGAAGTAATGGACAGATTATATACCCCCGACCCGGACGGTTATTGTGGCGATGAGGACAACGGACAAACATCAGCCTGGTATGTTTTCAGCTCCATGGGATTTTATCCTGTCACGCCCGGAAGCAACCAATATGTACTGGGAACTCCTCTGTTCCCAAAAATGACAGTTCACCTGGAAAACGGCAATAAAGTCATCCTGTCTGCCCCGGAAAGCAGCAGCCAAAACCGCTACATTGATGAAATGCATATCAACGGTCAGGCATGGGACAAGAATTATGTCCGCTATTCCGATCTGATGGAAGGCGCTTTCATTGAATTCCAAATGACTGATGCACCCAATAAGTCACGTGGTACGACTAAAGATGCCTATCCATATTCTTTCACTAAACCATAACAATCTGAAAAACTATGCAAAAATTATTTCTTGTATTCCTAATCATTCTGGCGACAGCCTGCAATACATCCAAAGAAAAAATCCTTGTCCATGCATGGATGGGAGGCCCCGGAGAAGCCACTGATCAGGAACTGGCACAAAACTTCTCCGATCTGAAAAATAAAGGCATTGATGCTTTGATGTACAATGGAGGTCACGATCCGGCCACTTATCAACGGGTAGGCAAAATAGCCAAAGAAGCCGGACTGGAATTTCATGCCTGGATACCCACCATGGTACAGGGATATTCCGAAAAGCTGGATTCGTCCTGGTATGCCGTTAATGGCAAGGGAGAATCCGCTTTGACCGCCCCTGCTTACGTATCCTACTACACTTTTTTATGCCCGGAGCGCGAAGAGGTCTATCAATTTCTGGAAAACCTCTATGTCAGCATCGCAAAAGTAGAAGAGATTGATGGGGTTCACCTCGATTACATCCGTTTCCCGGATGTAATTCTTGCCCGCGGTTTATGGGACAAATATGACCTGGTAATGGATCGGGAATACCCGCAATTTGATTATTGTTACTGCGATTCATGCACAAGCAGGTTTAAAGCTGAAACAGGCATTGACATCAAAAAAGTGGAAGATCCATCAGCAGTACCCGAATGGAAGCAATTTCGGTACGATCTGATTACAAAGATTGTCAACCGACTGGCTGATGCCGTCCATCAGGAAGGGAAAGAAATCTCAGCGGCAGTTTTCCCCGGACCTCATTCGGTAGCAAGAAAAATAGTCCGACAGGAATGGAACAAGTGGAACCTTGACGCCTTTTATCCGATGAATTACAACGACTTTTACCTGGAAGGTGTTAACTGGATTGGTGAGGTCACCAAAGAAGGTGTTTCGGCCACAAAAGGCCGGGGGGAACTCTTCAGCGGTCTGTTTATTCGTCCCGAACTGCCGGAGAATAACCAACCATCTGACCCGGAACTCCATGGACTCACCCCGGAACAACTAAAAGGAGCCATCCGCGTGTCGCTGGAAAACGGAGCAACAGGAGTTTGCCTCTTCACACCCGGCCGCATGACTGATGAACACTGGAAAGCTCTTGCTTCAGAAGTTTTCTCAAAATAAGTCAAACAGAAGGTCGTACCTGCAAAAAGCAAAAAGAGGCTGCCACAACGTAGATGCTGGCAGCCTCTTTTGTATTAAAAAATCTGATTCTTCTGTTTAACCTAAAGGTTGCTGAAAAATTCAGCAGACCAATTTTAATTTCTTTATTGATTTTCTTTTTGGCATTGCTCCAAAAAGAAACAAAAAAATCTAGTCCGTTTTAACCTATCCGCCCGCGAAAGCCAAAATTTCCAGCCATTGCGCAAGGCCTTAAAAGTCGCCCATTTTGGCTTCCCGCTAACCGCCGGTCCGGAAAACGGACAGGCCACCGCGCCTTTTAATCAGAAAAAGTCGTTTAACATAGAAAAAATCTTTTGAACAGTAAAACTTTTGACTATTAACCATCACTCGTGCAAACCTCTTGAAAGATTTACTTGAAATGCCTTGCACTTTGAATGAAATCACTGGCTATAATCGTTTTATTATTAGACTTTTAATTATTTTTCAGCAACCCCTAACCTACCTTATTTATAAAACAGGTAAGGCGAAAAAAGGCTGAAAGCCTGAGAGCAATAGCCCAGAGCCACCCATTGGGAGTGGAGTTGTTCCTACGCCCCCCTTCTATATCAGCAAGAAATCTCCTGTTTTTGGGTGTGCTTGATAAGAAAGCGTCAAGTGCAAGGCGGGCGATGACTGAAAAAC
>NZ_AJKI01000043.1 GCF_000259075.1 Marinilabilia salmonicolor JCM 21150 | reverse complement strand
AAGTTTTTTCAGTTTTATAGTCAATCCAACTCTTATTTCCTAAAAGTTTTTTACATAAATTAATATTATCTGACAAAGAACATGACAAAAAATCACACTAAAATATTAATTAACAGAAGGTTATAAACGCCCAGTCGTTTTTTTGTTGATACAAAATAGAAATTTAGAAATTGACAATGAAAATCTTTCGACCACCCCTAATTACAAATCCAAGGGAGGTAAACGGAGTAGAATACAATTCCACTCCGACGGGGGTAATTTCCCGATACAAACTTTCTTTTGTATTTTTTTTCTTTCGTTTCATTACTAAACTATTTACCGTTCCATTCTGCTTTCTATAGTTTAAGCTTACTTATTAATCACATTTGGGTTAAAATCCTAGGGTGTTTCTATCTTCAAAGTCTTTTTATGAATCAAATAACATCCCGTTAGGTCACTTTTATTCTCAAACACCTGTAAGTCATCGTAATTTGGCTCATCCATAAACTTAAAAACCATGTAATCGCGGTACAAGCCTAAAAAGCACAATTTATAGGGATCCATGATGATGGTTCCATCTTTCTCCATGTAATTTAGCACCTTGCTGTGTGCGTCTTCAATCTTCAATTTAAAAGATTTTATCTCTTTCTTAAAATCGGCTGTGCCGTTAACATATCCGCTGTTTGCATCACAGATGTACATTGCTGAGGGGTACAAGGGGGCTTTGTATCCAATTCGTTTTCTTCGCTCAAAGTCTTTTTCGCGATATTCGTCCAGTGCAGTGCCTAATGGTAGTGGCCGGTTTTTATCCATGTATTGGGTGTAAAAACTCCATGTGCTTTGGTCGTAAGCCCCAAAAGCAATAATCCCATATGAAAATTTAGGGTGAGCAATAGCCATTAACTCGCCATACATCATCGATGGAGAGATTTTATCAAAACTGACTGTGAAGCCAGGATTGACTATATTCCCTTTAAGGTTCACCTGCCCTTTTATGCGGTCAAAGACCAGGCGGGGAGCCGGCAATACCATTCTTAAGAAAATGGCAAGTGTAATTAAAAGTGCTGCAACAGGCAAACCAAGAATCTCCACCGTTTTAGGATCGTAAAGAGCAATAAAAGCCACTGTGGTAATAATAATCCATAATATAAAAGTACTCATCAGTTTTCTACGAAGTTTGGGTTTACTGAAAATAAAGTACTCATCATCAACGCGGTGAAACTTATAAATTCCGGGATTCTCTGCTTCTGCTAATAGGTGCTTATCCAACTTAAATATTCGCGAATGAATGCCCTTGTAAAACAAATCCTTAGAGGGTGCAATTTTAAATACCAGAGCGAAACCCAGCGGCAGAACCAAGATGGCGAGTATAAATGCTGAGCCTTGTAGCAAACCCAGAAAAGCTTTCTCGAAAGCAGATAAGTCTCTGCTCTCAAGTGATTTGTATTCATACCCAAGTTTAACCTGCTTTTCTTCATTTTCCTCTGCTTCAATCCTTTTGTTTAGTTCATATAACCCAGGCCGTTCTAAATATGGTTCAATTGCACCATTAACAAAAAAAGCACCCATAAAAAGCACCACATTGACCACCAATGTTAATATTCCTGTTGTTATTGCCAGCGAGATTCTGGCAGACTTACTTAGTTTCATTAATTATCAGTTTAGATAGTTTTCTTCCAGAATTTATTCTTTGTATAAATGCCACTCTCTTTAAAGGTTAATTTAGCTGAATTTGCCCGTCTGGAAAGTGTGGATGCATAAGTATAACAAAGCCATCTTTCTTCCTTTGTGGTGTTGTGTGGCATCGGTATGAAATGACCATCCGAAGTTTTCATTTTAACCATTAGTACCAAATAATGGTTATCATCACCATGTACTGCTGCGATGGGCTCTGCACCGACAAATTCTAAGCTTTTCCCATCAAAACTTGTAAGTTCACCTAGTTTTTTTCGATAGCTAAATTTAAATCGACTGTTCGCAAGGTCTGTTTCTTCAATACCATTATACCTTTGTCGTTCAGATATGTATTTCCTTTCATCATTTGTCAATGCTAAATGATTGCTCAACTTATGGGCAACATCTCTCGAAATAAAAAACGCCTCATAGCTATTGTTTTTAAAAAGCGGGGTTGGCTCCTCCTGATAGCCAAACCAAAGGTCAAGATTATCTTTTACAAAATAAGATTCAATTTCTACTTCCTGAATATCAGCCGCCAGCAATGAGAGATCGCTGCTTACATTCAACATCATTTCGGTTATTACCGGTCGATGATCAATAAGTTTTCCATATGCGTTTAATACGGGCACCGATTTTTTTATAAAGGAAAGTTGGGGCTCAAAATTAAACAAGAAGCTATGAAGGTAAATAAACTCTTCCAACAGATAACTGACGTCCATGTACAACTCGTCTTTATTGGTCATGGCCTCCAGAGATTTTCGCCTATATTTCTCTTGTCCCAATTCCTGAATACTTAAAAACAGTTCATCTTTCAATTTATACCTAAACCAATTGTAAAACATGGTCTTCTTAACAAAGCCCTCAAAAGGGGTATCTTTAAAATAAGCATATAAAAATTTTGTGCCGATAGCAATGGTTGCCAGAGACAAGCCAGCCCAGCCTGCCCAGGATGCCTTGGCATAAAAGGCAGCGATGGCCAAACTGGATAAACCTGCCGAAGCACTCACAATACTGCACGACATGGGGGCAAATACCCCTTCTTGCTGGTACCTACCCGATGATGATGGGTAATTTCCCGATACAAACTTTCTTTTGTATACTTTTTTTTCTTTCGTTTCATTACTAAACCATTTACCAATTTTTGGATGACAGGAGTTCCGTTTCTTCATCAATTCTTACTGCACTACGGGTGTTGCCTATGGCCAATGCTTCCAGACCATCAAACAAACCGATTGGGTTTGAATACTTTACTTTTGTTCTGGCACCCATAAACCGATTTTTCTGCGTTGAAAGGTCATAGGGAAAATGAATGTTTCGCTCTTTGTCAATATTTAAGCGAAAAACCATTAACAGTTCTGAATCATCATTGGCCGTATTCATCCACTTATCGGGCATGGAAAATTCTACTCTCAAACAACGAACTCCCGATTTCTTTTCTTCAATGGATAATAGATGTCTGGCTTTATCCTTTTCAGGTAATTCATCAAACCGGCCTTTTCTGGAATCAACCCCTTCAGCATCCCAATACAAATTATATTCAAACTGCTCTGTGGTTGTAAGCAGTCCAAAAAGATCAATTTCCAAATTAAAATTTCTCGCTTCATACACTCCGCCACGTTTTGAGCGAGACACTGAGATGTCGGGGGCTCCTTTAAAATAAACCTGTCTGCATACAAATAAATCAAACAGGGAAGCTGCTGCATCTGATGGCAACATATAAAGTTGGTGGTACTTCGACTTCACCAACATTTTCTTTTCTTTTAAAATATGCCGGGAATAGCTCACTGGAGTTTCATCCTCATCTTTAACCAGCTCATGCCGGTTTCGAAATAAGAAGTTCTTAAAATAATGCTCCGCAGGGGAATCTTTTAAATAAAATGCCAGACCCATAAAACCAAATCCGGCT
The DNA here is from genome assembly GCF_000259075.1 of Marinilabilia salmonicolor JCM 21150. GTDB lineage: Bacteria > Bacteroidota > Bacteroidia > Bacteroidales > Marinilabiliaceae > Marinilabilia > Marinilabilia salmonicolor. Next base: position 6,259 of record NZ_AJKI01000043.1, on the reverse strand, counting down.
AAGGCTGCAATCCATCCTAAGGGGCCGGCACTAGAGCCGGTAGCCAATTTGTATGCGGAGTAACCGGCAGCTGTACCAAACGCCACACCGGCTCCCATTAAAGCCATCCCGGCATCCACATCCCCGGAATTGAATGATTCAATGGCCTCCCAGGTGCAAAGGATGGCTGTAACTCCCGTTAGAACTTATCCCAATCCACAATCAAAAATTCACTTTCCCTGCCGACCAAAATAGTTCAGGACAATCTATCAATAACAACTGACTTTTACTTTTTATCCGTTTCGCAATGCCTTCAGAAAGTTCAATATCTATCTTCAAAAGAGGATATTGTTGATCATCCCGGTCAATTTCCCAGGGGAAATCACTCCCTGCTGGCTCCCATTCATCATTTTCCACCCTATTCGGGAAAAAACAAGCATACGTTTTACAGCCCGATTCTACATAAAGTCTTATCACCAAACCTACCCCCGCCAGTACTTCTCCCGCTCAGCCTGCTGTTCAGGGGTCGCTTCCGGTGTAGGAATACGACTTTTATACAACGGTTTTGGGAATTTTTTCTTCTTGCGACGCTGAAAATCCTTTTCGCGGTATGGGTCAAAATCTTTGTGCGAGGGCAAAGGACGGTTTTTATCCATGTACCAGGTAATAAAAGATAATGCATGATAACAATCCCTTGCGCCCATTGGAAAAAAAAAGATTGATCCTGCCTTATCGGGTCTGACCAATTGTAATTGATAGGCACCAATCATATTAGCACCACCTGTTGTATAAGAAAATTTGATCTTATCAAATGGCATGGTAATATTCTTGTTCCACATCCATCCGGGAAAAGTAATGGTTCCCTCCATGCGATTAAAGATGATCTCTTTTTTGGGCATGGTATAATAATAAACAATGAATAAAATTAATATGAACCACGAAAAGAAATAAAGAAAAAGATCAAAACCTTCTCCAAAACTATCTTTTTTTATTGAAAAATAAGTATATAAAACAATCGCCAACAAAGCTACCCCCCCCCCTATTTGGGGCATTATGTGGGCGTTAGGGGATTTTTTAATAAATTCATCATTGACTACTTCATGATCTATTTTGTTTTTATGCTCTAATTCATCTGGTTCAATAATGACTTTGGGCAACCAACTTTGCGGCCCCTTATCACCAATCTTTTTTATGCCTTTATATTCGGAGTGAGTTATTTTTCGGTACAACTCATGTTTTTTCTTTTTGGCTACCATGTTTTAGGGTTTAATAAATGATCGAGTGTATCTATTTGTACCTCTTCTACCTGCTTAAATTTTGTGGGAGACATTAGACTACCAAGATCCGCTATAGCACCCAGATATCGTTTTTCTCCATCAAGAATATAAGGGAAGGAGGGCGTCTGAGATAGTGAATTATCTATTCTTACGGCAAATAAAAGATCACTTTGCGTTTTTAATTCTCCCAGATAATCCTGAGGGATGTAAAGATCTACCATTAACTGCTTCCTGTTATCCGGATAAACATAAATAGCATAATTCCTTCCCTCTTTTAACTCATCAGACTCACCTCTTTTAAATCCATCCATAAACAAATACGCATGAGACTCAATTGAGCTGTATTCATTAAAAAAACGATTAAACTCCATCGTTATTTTAAAACTCTTAAACAGGTATGAATTTATTGATCCGGAAGCATAGGGGGTATTGTAATAACTACTTAAAGCCTCATAATTTTTAACCTTAAAAGTCATTACCGGACAAACAATCAGATCATACAACCGGGCAAGGGCATCATAAGGATTCATAAGCATTTGCAAATCTTCGTCTTCCGGGTCACTGCCCATTAATCTTCTTCGGTTGCTCAGTATTCTTGAAATGTAATAGCCCGGACTTTCATCTGTCTCTTTTTCGAAAGTCTGCCGGTCGCACAACAGGAAATTTTTAAAATAATCTTCCAATTCATCATCTGTTAGCTCTTTGGCCAACACAAAAAGTCCGAACCCTGCCGCGGCAGCAATTAAACCAACCGGACCGGCCATCGCCATTCCGGAACAAAAGGTGGTCATCACGGTAGCTACCCCGTAGGATACCCCTGCACCAACCCAGGCAACGCCGGCATCAAAATCCCCCTGGTTAAAAGCATCTACGGCATCCCAAATGCATATTCCGGCGGTGGCGAAACCACCAATGGCGCCAAAAACTTTAGCTCTTCTACCAATAACGTCTAAAGATAGTTCACCCATTCCCTTAGCAGCCATTTGCGCTTTCTGAACATTGATGACAGCCTCCGTAAGATCTGCTGCAACGCCTCCAGTAGAAAGGAAAGATTTCCAAAATCTATTACTTTCAAACTCACTCACCGTGGCATACATATTCAACATCTGCAAGCCTGCCATAAACCCATTAAAAGATCCACTGTTTAATATTTTAGCCGCTTTGTGGTTAAGTTTATTTAGATTTAGTTCTGTTTTGGATAGCTCCCGGTCATACTCCACCGGAAATTCAATCATCTTTTTTCCATCTTCAATAGATACTGAAACATTTTCGGAGTTTTGATATATCCGCAACCAGTCATTTCGGCCATTGTAGGTAGCTATCTTCACATAACTTTCATCCAAATTGTATCCGAAAGCATTGAGCTGAGCATAAATTTCACTGCGCCGAAGCAGAATAATCGGCGAACCCTTATATTTGTATTTGGTCTGTAGCTTTTTAACCACAAATTCTTTAACATCAGTCGCTCTCACAACAGGCTTGCCATCGAATTCCTTTAGCTCAATGGCCTGTTCAGACATAAAATTCAACTGTGCCTTTATGAAGGCAGCCATCTTTACAGCGATGCCTCGTTGTTCCTGCCATTTTGTTTGCAAATCTATATCAGAAGACATAAGTGCATGAAGAGGATCTTTGCTTTGATATCCCGGGGATTTACTTTTTACCCCGGTATTTTTAACTTTCTGGTTTTTTGTTTTGTCGTCCCCTAAAGCACAAATCCATTGCTTCCATTGATCATCTTTTTTCCGATGTTGGGGCAGCAACAAATGTCTTTCCACATCGGCCGGTGCAACAAAAAGGTTAGATAAAATAACAGAAAAACCGGCCATTCCATCTAATTTTCCTACTTCAGTGTTGTGCAGATAGTCATCCAGCACTGCCTTGAAATAAGCGGACTTAAGGAAATCCCCTAACTTATCCCGCAATTCTTCTATCTGACTTCTCAGCTTTTGGCGATCCTCTATGCCAAGTATGCCCTCTACTTTCTGCCGATCCAAACCATACCCAATAAATATTTCCTGACCAACTCGGTTGGGATCGCTGTGTTGCGTTTCCTGAATTGCTCTACCCATATCACGGTAACCATTACCATATCCGGATGAGTAACTCCTGTTTTTTCTTTTTAGTTTCCGGCGTTTCGCATCTGCCTGATTCTGTGCTTCGAGCTGATGAGGGAAATGCGTATCAAAAAAGTTAATCCCGGTTTTTCCTCCATCATATTTTTCAGTATTTTCCCTGGTGGAATATACCATTTGATAACAGGTCAGAGCCAGAAGAAACAGATGATAATGTTCATCACTAACCAGAGGAATATCCATTTCCTCATTCATCAATTTTTTTTTGATGTAATCAACAGGTTGACCGGTTTTTATATTTTCAACCAAGGCTCTGAATTCAATATTTTTAAAGCCCAACTCCTGATTAATATCCAATGCACACCCCACAGAATCGTACAAAGTGATATGCATGTCCTCTTTGACAGGATCACTCTCCTTTTTCAAATCTCTTTCAAAATTTGCCCTGCAGGAATCAATCTTTTTATTAAACCAAAGGGGAAAATGACTCTCTTCGTTCCAATAAATTGTTTCAACTTCATTAAATGGCAGGATGTTAAAATTGGAAGACGCTTCATCCTTTTTAAAGCCGGTACATTTAATTTTCAACATCCGATTCTGACGTTTTTCTGCGTCCGAACGAATACTTTGATAATAGTCAACACTCCATTGAACCGGAGAATACGCAACCCAAAGTTCTGTGTCTATCTCAAAAGTTATATAGTCTAAAGCATTTCCATTAGCTTCCCTGACATCCTTATATTTTCCGTTTTCCTTATTTTGCGCCCATAAAACGGGGATGTATCGACCAAATCCATCAACTTCATATTCATACCATAAATTTTCATTGTTAGCATCAAAAACATACAAATAACCCGGATTGAGAACAGTTCTTCCATAGAAAAATCCATCAACCGAAGGGGCCCCGCCGGGTTTTAATTCCTCGGGTTGCTTTACCTTTTCCCCATCTTTATTGAAACTCAATAATGCTTGATCGTTACCGGTGCTCTTTGCGCTTTCCGGAAACAAGCCGTAACGATAAAAATGAAGATCAATACCCGGCTTTAAAGCTTCAAGAATTGGACTTCGCCCACTTTTCAATCCGGCGACTTCCACCTCAAAAAAATATTGTCCCACTACCTGATCAAATTGTTTGGCTTGTTTCTCCTCTACTTCTAAATTTTCTTCATTCATAATTGAGTATTATTCTGGGTTAGTATCTTCAACCTCCCAGATAGTTTCAACTTTACTATCTTTTACAGTTCCTGAAAGTTTTGTAACCTCTTCTGATTCATCTTCATTATCTGCAAGAACGTCTCTTTTAAGATAGAAATCGGCCGTCTCTCCATCTTTTATCCCAGCTACAGTTGCAATAAGTGTAACTTGCTTAATGACTTTCGATTGTCGAACAATTATTTGTTCATGCCCCCACTCAAGATTCACGATTGCCGGCTCCTGATTCGTTTCATTACTTGCAGCTTCTTCTTTAATCTGCTCCTGATTTTTCTTCGCCTCGTTCAAATCTTTTCTCTTCCCTTTTACTGCAGCGCCAACCCTGTCGGCAATGGTTATTTTTGGAAAAGGAATTTCTTTAAGAGGCATAGTTTTGTCCGGAGTAGGTTTGCTTGGACTGATGGTTGCACCGGGAATCCCCTGGACTATCTGTCCTCCATGTGCTGTCATGCTCCCAACAGTTGCAATTGGTTTTCCATTTATAGTGGCACCCGGGCAACCCTGAACGATCATGTCGGGCGGCCCGGCACAAGTACACATATCGCCCATTACAGCAATGGGTTGTCCGTTAATCGTGGCCCCGGGCATCCCGGGGCCTGTTACCGGGCCTCCCACATGAGGAACCAGACCCGAACACAACGGACAAACGTGCATACTGCCTACTGTTGCTATTGGTTTTCCTGCCATGATTTTTTCTTTATGATAATACTATACATTTTATACCCTTAAATAGTGTCTGTCCATAAAGTACAACTTGCTTCGTTACGCTTGCCGCCAAAATACTCATTTACGAAAAGTAAACTCCGTTTTTGGCGGCTTCGCAAGCCTCACAATTGGCACATTCTTAACAGACACATGATTTCTAAAATAGTTTCCCGACTTTATAGACGGGCACTAAATAGCTCTACTTCAAATCAAATTGAAATGCAGCTCCTTTTACTACAGTCATTGTACCGGAAACATTTGTTTGCATCCCACCTTTTACATCTACATTCTGCTTGCCATCGAGGGCGGCATTCATACCATTAATGGCCACGTCTTGCTTAGCTTCCACATTTACGGCACCTTTAGCAGCCACATTGGTATCCCCATCACTCTGCAGAGCCACATTCCCCCTGGCCACTGTATTGACATCGGTCTCGGCAGCCAGTTCTAAATTCTTTTTTGCCCCCAGAGTGATATTCTCCTCGGCTGAAAGATTGATGTTTTTGGCACTGATATCCACATTCTCTGCCGAATTAATAAGTAACGATTTCTCCTTAGTATCGAAAGTTATCACCGAACCGCCGTTATCCCGAATATGAATTTTCTCCTCCCCTTCGGTATCATCAAACTCGATTGTGTGGCCGCTGCGGGTGGTGATGGATTTGATATTGTTGTCGGTGGCAGCGCCGGAGGCATTGTCGCGGTGGAAAAGGCTTCCCGTAACGTAAGGGCGGTCGGGGTTGCCCTGCTCAAAAGCCACCATCACCTGGTCGTCAATTTCGGGGATGAATACCAGGCCTCGATTCTTCTTTATTACATCGCTGCCGCCGGCACTTTGGCCCTGCAAGCGCATCCAGTTGGTACTCTCCTCTTCTTCCTGCCAGAAGTAACGAACCTTTACACGCCCCATGTTCAGCGGGTCGGCATTGTCGGTAACCGTAGCCGGCTCAGGAAAGGCAGTGGGGGTTTTAATATGATCATCGGGCAACATTTCGGTCCCTCCTGCCACCC
>NZ_AJKI01000042.1 GCF_000259075.1 Marinilabilia salmonicolor JCM 21150 | reverse complement strand
TTTTTTGTTATAAGGAGGTGCGAATTCCAATTCGCACCATTTTTTGAAAGAAGCAAAGCCGGACGGACCACATGCAAACTCTCAATCCTCAACCCTCAACCCTCGTTAGGGGAGGCCCATCCCTCTCCCTGGGAGGGGCTGTGGGAGGCCCTTTTTCCGGAAAAACCTTATCTTAGTAATCTCATTATTAAATCTTCTAATTTCTGACCATGACCGATTCATCAAAAGGATTGTTATATGCTATAACTACAGCCTCTTTATGGGGCGCGCTGGCTATTGTTTTAAAGATTTCTCTCAATTTTTTTGATCCCTATACTGTTGTTTGGTGGCGATTTACCATGGCCTTTAGTGTGCTCGCGGGTTGGTTTTTGATAAGGAAGCCCGGTTACTTAAGAATTTTGAAGCGACCTCCTCTTAAGTTGTTGCTGGCCGGTTTTCTACTTGGGGTAAACTATATTGGTTTTATGCAGGGCGTTCATTTTACAGGTCCTGCAGTTACTCAGGTAATGATCCAGGTTGGACCTTTAACTCTTGCTGTTATTGGATTTTTATTTTTTAATGAAAAACTATCCTGGTTAAGGGCAGTCGGTTTTTTGTTGGCTATTGTTGGATTTGTTTTTTTTTATTATCAGCAATTCCAGAGAATGCTGGGTGATACAGATCTTTTAAATCAAGGGGTTTTATGGATTTTATTTGGAGCGTGGGCCTGGACCGGCTATGCTGTTCTGAATAAAATCCTTGTGAAAACCATTCCGTCTGCTCAGATAAACCTTGTTTTATATGGTGTTCCTGCACTTCTGTTCATTCCTTTGGCCGATTTTTCCTCTTTGGCCTCGGTTAATTCAATTTGGGTTGCAGGGATATTGCTTTTTATGGGAGGGAACACTCTCGCTGCCTATGGCGCGTTATCGCTTGCTTTAAAATATACTGAGGCTAATAAAATTAGTATTATAATTACCTCCAATCCTGTTATTACTTTTGTTTTGCTGGAGGTGTTATTATGGGCTGATGTGGGATGGTTTGATGTTCCTTCAGTGGGTCTTCTTTCTTATGTTGGGGCCGTTATGGTTTTAGTAGGTGCCGTTTTGGCTATAGGCGTATTTTCAAAAAGAAAGAGAAGGAACAAGCATAAAACTTTGACTTCTTAATTCAATTGTATGAATTTATTTATTGCGTCAGGTTAAAATATGAACCATGATTTATTAAAATGAAACCGTTTGCATCCGGTATTTCCCAGTATTAAAAATCATTTTTTCTGCGGCTTTTTTTTTCTGAATGTTTCTTTTTAGCATCCAGACGTCTTTTCTTAGATGCTTTTGAAGGTTTCGTAGGAACTCTTTTTTTCACGGGCCTCAATCCCCATTCCAGCATATTGTAAAATCTTTTTACAGCTTGTTCCTTATTCCTGAGTTGGGAACGTTCAGTTTCTGCCTCAATGATGAGTTCACCTTTATGCGTTAATTTTGCTGCCAAACGGGATCTGAGCAATTCTTTTTCCCTGTTGGTCAGAATGGTTGAATCCTGAACAGAAAATCGTAACTCAACTTTCGAATTTACTTTATTTACATTTTGCCCTCCTGCTCCACTGCTTCGTTTGGCAGAGAAGGTTAATTCTTTTGTAAAATCTCTGGATGTGAGGTCTTTATCCATACTGTTTCGAATATATTATTGATATTGTAAAGTAAAATAAAATAAAAATAAATATTTACCATATTAAATTACAATTAAAATGTATAATTTAGGAAAACTAAAATGGTTTTCTGAATGTTGTTTGTTTTAAAATATCTGGAATTTTTCTTTTTTGGAGGAGTTCTTCTGGTTCTGGTTTTTTTGTTTTTTAATCGGAGGAAGGCCTTTAGGTTAGAAGGTGGAAACTGGTCGTTAAGTACAGCCAATTTACCTTATTTGGGAGCCAGATTTGGTGGCATATTTGCTTCGTTAATAATTGTGATAGGAGGATTTTGGGTTACCCGGGAAGCTGTTAATGACAGGGAAAATATAATTGAACAGCACCTTCAGAACAATACCCTTAACTTGGTAAGATCTTTTCATGCTGAGCATATCAATAAATTAAAATTTTCTCCTGGAGATGTTGAGTCTCCTTATTATCAAAGAATCTCCGAACAGTTAAAGAATTATTCATACTATTCCGGAATTGATGGTATTTATACGATAAAGCAAAAAGATTCACATTTCTTTTTTGGTCCCGGCAGCTATATGCCTGATGATGCGATGTATCGCGAAAGTGGTTCAGAATATCTTGATCCTCCGAATGAACTTCCAAAGGTTTTTGCTGAGAAGATTTCCTTAATAAGTGAATCCCAAAATAAGGAGAGGGATGATTATATTAGTTGTTATGCTCCCATGCTCACTGTTGACCGCTCCGAGGTGATGATGGTTTTGGGGCTGGATGTGGACAGAAAGGAATGGGAATATCAGGTTCATCGGGTGAAAATTTTGCCAATCGCTGCTTCGTTGGGTTTATTGATAATTGTGTTTGCCGGTTTCAGTCTTGTTTATCTTCGTAATAAACGAAAAGCAATATTTCCAAAAGAAAAGCTCCATTATTGGGAAGGGATTTGGGTATTTTGTGCAAGTTTGGTTATAACAGGTTACTCTGTAATTTCTTCGGTTAATGACGAAAAACTGTTTCAATACGGGGTGTTTTCACAAGTTGTTTCTTCCGAGGCAGAGTCTATCTCCGGAGCTCTTGATATGATAAGGCATACCATGCATGGAAGTGCTCAGTTGTTTGCCTCCAGCGACAGTGTTTCTGGCAAGGAATTTGGTTCCTATGTGAGTTATCTTCTTGAGTATCCGATGGTCCGGTCTGTGGGTTGGGTTAAAGAGCTATCCGGACGTGGTTTTTCGGTCGAATATGAATTGTCTTCTGATAGTTCCTTGTTTAATAAAGGGCATTACCAGGTAAGTGAGGATATTTTACGGTTTGGATCTGTGCTGGAAACGCTCTATACGGGTTTTATTTCATCTACAATGAGTTATTTCCGTAATGGAGATGAAAGGATTGATATGTTTCTGCGAACAACAGACAACGTAGAAAATACCTCCGGTTTTGTGTTTTTATCTCTTGATTTGGGAAAACTTGAAGAGAGTTTTTCAACAGGCAACTTTGTTCAAAATAAGTTTTTTCGTTCGGATGTGAAATTGGTTGATTATCGGGATCATTCGGATGACTATCGATTTAACTTTTTTTCTTTACCCGAAAATCAGAAAAGTGGTTTCAAATTGCATCTGCTGGAGTTCTTCTTTGGGAAAACATTTGCCATTTCCATTTCTGCCGAACAAGGTTTTTTTGATGCGTATCAAAGATTGGAATACAAGACCAATCTTTTATTTGGACTGATAATCTCTTTGTTTTTGTCCGGCTTGGTCGTGATTATGAGTAACCGGAGACTCATTCTTGAGAAACAGGTTGAGAAACAGGCTTCAGACCTGAAGAGAAGTGAAGAACGCTTTCGTTCTTTATTTTTCAATATGCTGGAAGGTGTTGCTTTTAGTGAAATGATTCGGGACGAAGAAGGCAATGCGGTTAACTATAAATTTTTGGAAATAAATAAAGCCTTTGAATCCTTAATCGGAATTACCAGTGAAGAGACCGTTGGGAATAACCAAATTGGGCTTTTTGGCGGGCTTCCATCGTATTTTGACAAGTACTGTGAAGTGGTTCGAGACCAGCAGGCAGTCATATTTGAAACTTTTTCGCAGGAGCATAATAAATACCTTAAAATATCGGCAGCACCCTGGGGCGATAACGGGTTTGCCACCATTTTTTCTGATATAACCCTTCGAAAAAAAGCAGAAGAAAGAGTTCGGAAAAGCGAGGAACGCTATCGCTTGATCTCTGAAAATGCTGAAGATCTTATCTGGCTTTACAACCCTCAGACCAATGAATTTGTTTATGTAAGTCCCTCGGTCAAAAAACTTACCGGTAAAGAATATCTTGATGTGGTAGGAAAAGATTTTGACTATGTTTTGAGTCCTGAATCATATGAGGAATTGAAACAACTGATGCCTTTACGGCTGGCCCGGTTTGCACAGGGAGATGAGGCCATGAGGGTAATCCGGTCACAGGTGCATGTGAAGAGTAAAATTGGGGGCTCGCTACCCATGGAAATGGTCACCACGCTTTTGTTGAATGAGCAGAATGAGGTAACTTTTGTTTTAGGGGTAGGCAGAGATATTACTGATCGTGTGACAGCCGAAGATGCATTGAGTGAGAGTGAGGAGAAATATCGCTTACTTGTGGAAAACCAAAGTGATTTGGTGGTTAAGGTGGATTGGGAAGGATACCTGACCTATGTTAGTCCTTCTTATTGTAAAATGTTTGGAAAATCGGAGGAGGAATTGTTGAATACCAAATTTATGCCTTTGGTACATCCACAAGATCAGGTAACCACCCTGGAGCAGATGAAGAAACTTGAAGATCCCCCACACAGGGTAAGACTTGAGCAACGTGCCATGACCAGTGACGGATGGAAATGGTTATCGTGGCATGATACGGCCGTTCTCAACGAGGAGGGAGCCATTGTTGAGATAATTGGGGTAGGCAGGGATATTACAGAACGCAAATTGGCTGAAAAAGCCCTTCAGGAGAGCCGTACCCTTTTGGAAAGGCAAAATGAGGAGTATGCTGCACTGAATGAAGAGTATCTGACAATGAATGAAGAGCTCACCCGTATTAATCAGGACTTGAGCCTGGCTATTGAACGTGCTGAGGAAAGTGAGAAACTTAAAACTGCATTTCTTCAGAATATGTCTCATGAAATCCGAACCCCATTGAATGCGGTTATTGGATTTTCCGAAATGCTTGGCATGGATTATATTACCAATGCCGACAGAAAGGATTTTACCGAAATAATCGTAAACAGCAGCAGGCAACTTCTTGAATTAGTTAATGATATTCTTACCATTTCTGCCATCGAGACAAGACAGGATAAGGTTGCTGTATCTCCAGTAAATATAGGAGAAGTTGTATCTGAACTTTATGCTGTATTTCGTCCCAAAGCTAAGGACAAAGGTATCCGGTTATCTGTAAGCAAAGGGGTTGCTGATGAGAAGGCGGTTGTGATGACTGATGAGCTGAAGTTACGGCAGGTTTTTATTAATTTGTTGGGCAATGCATTGAAATTTACCGATGAAGGAAATATCGAATTTGGTTTTGAGGAACAAGAAAATGCTTTTTACCGGTTTTTCGTAAAGGATACAGGTATGGGGATTTCTAAAACGATGCAGAAAAAAATCTTTGAGCGTTTTGTTCAGGCCGACAGTTCAGTTAAAGGACAATTTGGCGGTACGGGTCTTGGCCTTGCCATTTGCAAAGGGCATGTAGAACTTTTGGGGGGTGAAATTTGGTTGGAATCCACCCCCGGGGTTGGTTCAGAGTTCTGTTTTACACTTCCTGTAATGCCTGAATAATAGTATGTTTAAGGTTGCAGTTCCGGAGCTTCTTCCTCTTCTGCACCTTCCGGTTCAGTTGGATTGAAATAATTCATAAAACTTCTTAACCGGTTCTTAGACCCCAGTTGGAATACATAGTCAGGCTGTCCCATTCCGGTCTTCATTTTTCTCATGTCGATGTCAAGGGCCTGTATGGCCTTATTAAACTCATCCAGCGAAGAGAGAATCAGCATCTTCCCGTTGTTGTAGCTGTAGAAAAACCAGGTATTCTCATCGGCTTTGATATGAATTTCGAAAGAATTGCCTCCCCTGCTTCTTGAAATTAAAGCCTTTACTTCGACTTCTTTGGCAATGGACTGATTCTTTATCCAGCCAAGACTTGCTGTGCCGTTGGCAACATACGACCGTGACGGTGTATCCCATGTGAAATTTATATCTGTAAAGCACAGGGTATGTTGCAATTCAAGGGGCAAAACCTCTGATATGTCTGTAGTCGGCTGAATCAGGTCCGCCAGTTTATTGGCATCACCTCCATGCATCCACTCTCTCAATCTTTTTTCTGTGGTTTCCTTTTTGTGTTTTGCAATGGGTGCTTTTGATCCTCGTATGGCATTGGCCATTGTGTTGATGCTGGCATCATCGAGCATGAAATAAGTGCCGAATAAGGCATTGATGCTTATGCTGTCAGTCTCCCGGAAATGTTCAATTTTTCCTGATGAGAAAAGTTTTACCTGTTCCAGATCCAGACTGAAGTCCAGCTTTCCTTCTGCACTCACCGAGCAATCATCTTCATGGAAACGAATTATGTGCCCTGCAGAATCGGGATGTTCAAATTTTTCTTCGCTGGCAATCTCAAAACTGTTTTTATACTTGTTATACCTCAGAAACCCATTTGAACCTGCTATGGAAGCATTGTTTATTCTACGGTGTTTTTCAAGAAATGCACTGTAAACATGGGTTGAGTCGATCTGAAGCATTACATCATGGCTCAATCGTTCCAGTTCGGTATTGGTCGTACGCTCCCCAACAGGAATTCTCACCTGGTCCGGATCAATGGGGGCATTGAACCTTATGTAGTCCTGCGGACCCTTTTGTGAGCATGGGTGCAGCATCTGAGTTCCTCCATCAAAGGTGAGCAATGGGTCCTCTGCGGAGAGTTCAATATCCCCTTTATAAGCAAAATGATCGTCAAAAGTGAACAATTCGTTATCCTGAATGGTACCCTGGGCTGTTGTTCGTTGTTCATCATTAACTTCGATGTTATGAAAGTCCAGGGTGTATTGTTTTTCACTGCCATTAAGGAATTCATATTCTCCATACCCGCTGTAAGCAAATTTACCTTCAATTTTTACGTGAGCATTTTTGAATTTGTGAACTGACCCGCTTAATATAATCATCGTGGAATCGAGGGGATCCATTTCTGCATCTTTTCTGATATTGATGAAACCGTCGTTGAGTATTATGTCTGCATCTGCAACTTCTATGTTGGTAACCTCATTGGCCTGGATGGTTTTTGATTCAATATCGTAAACAGCCAGCGGGGCCAAAAACTCCAGTGAATCCTGTCTTCTGTGGGTGGATACAAAACGGTTTCCTTCTGATCCGCTGGCGCCCATGTAAATGTCGTTCTGATCCATATCCCAGGAAAACTCACTGATGTAGGCAAGATAGCGGTTTTCGGTAAATTCTACCGTGTTGCCCATGTCACGGGATGTGAAACGGCCTTGTCGCTCTTCAAAATCAAGTTGGGCTATCAGGTTATTGGTTTTAAAGGAGACTCCATCCATTTCTTCTCCTCCAATCAGGTTGAAATCAGCACTGTCGGCCATTAACGCATGATGGGTAAGATCCATCTCTTCGGATATCAGATTGGCAGTTGGCATATGTAGAGTTCCTCCTGCCTGAAGTCCTGAGGGGGTTAGCGTGAGGCCACCCTTAAGGGAGGTTTCGTTTTTGAAAATATGAAATTCTGATTGGGTGCTTTCTGTTAAAAGCTGGTCTTCCTGTGGCTTAAAAATGAGTTTCACGTTTTCGGCTTGTACATCAGGGTATTCAACTCCGGTAGTACTTGGCTCTATGTTGAATGAGCTTGCTATTCCGTTGGTTTCATCAGGAAGAAAAGTAAAGTCCTCCGATTCGGCAGAACTTGTCAGGTAATCGAGGCGCCCATTTCCTTTAAGTCCGCGGTTACTCAGATCTATTTCATTGGTAAATTGTGCTTTACCATTGTATATTGGATATCCTTCTGGAGGTGATTGTTTTACAAATCCCAAAGAATAATCTCTGCGAACCACGAGTTGGTCTTCCAACTCAGGGAATATATTGCTGACAAGCTTTCCGTCAAATACAATGTTTTTGAGATTTAATTCGTTGATACTGTCTATTTCAAACGGATCCAGTTCAAAGTAAAAATCTTCTGTATTGTAAGCCGCATTCTGGATATCGGGGCGGTCATAATAGACATAAGAATCTCTGTCGCTTACCAAAATAGGATAGTGCGGATATTCATTGATACCGGATTTGTTATTGGCGGTATCTATCTGCAAATATCCTGAGAGCCGGGCAACGGTATTGTCGATGGTTCTTAGTAATGGACGTCCGTACTGATCCAGCTGGTCTGTACCCACACTCATCCGCATGGAATCAATGTTTTGCATATCAATCCTGAAATCATCGTAGGTGAAGAGAAACCCGTTTCCGAAAAGTTCAATCATACCGGCCAATATTTGACCATTGAAGCTGAAATTTCGATTGTGCTTTAGTGTAATCTTTTCATCTTCAGGTAAAAAGACGACGTTTTGGTGATCGCTTATGGAAACGTTCTGAACGCCATTAAGGGCAAGGTCATAGTTTTTGAGGTCGAAAATAGCATTGGGAACACCTTCGTCAGTAACAGATCTGAATCTGATTACATCGTAATCTTTTTTACCCAGTCGGAACTTTATGTAGTCGGTGAGCCTTTCATTTATTTTTATCGAGTCGGTGTTGAAGTTGAAATCAATGAATCCGTGAAACGAAAGGGATAGGACCTGTTGACGAACCTGACTTTCAGGTAGATTGAGAAACCGGGCATAATCTCTGGCAGTGAAAGGTTTCTGATCGTTGTTGTAGTAGCAGTTCCGAAGACCGAACAATGGATGAATGGCATCCATTCCCTGAAGATAATTGAAGAAAGATTCACGATAAAAGCTGAGCGATTCAAAAAAGGAACGATTTTGGGCGGCACCATTGAGCATTCTTAGTTCCATGAAGTCTTTGTCAAGATTCCATTGAATAATTTCCGAGTTGATGCTGACATTGTGGTAGGTATCAAAAAAAGGACTTTGGCTGATTCCTTCTCCGCTCCTGATCAGGTACAAATTCCGGTCGGGAGCCATATACTTGAACTCCAGGCCGGGATGGTGAATTTCTCCGGTATCCAGGTGGATGGTTACTTCTGTTTCACGGCTCAGAATTTCATCAGTTCTCAGGGAAAATATTTTTGATTTGGCAGAAATAAACAAGGTGTCATTCCTGATAATGGAAATGGTGGCGGGATTCCGGTCGGTCCCTGAGCCCAGAAATTTTGCTCCGTGCTGCGAAAACCCTCCTTTGTAATTGAGGTTTGGATGAATGTTATTAATATTAAAAAGCTGGTCGTAAGATTCGAATTTTGGGTAAAGGCTGGAGGAGGGGTTTCGGATATGGGTTACTTTATGCTCTAAATCACCTTTGAGGGGCCCGTTGAAGTAGTGCTTGTTGTAAAAAACAGCATCCTTTACTGTAAAATCGGAATCACTCATATCTATTTGGTAGTGACCGAAGGTGGAATAAACTTTATTGGCTTCGAAACCACTTCGTTCCCAGGTAATGCGCCCGCTACTCCCACTCCAGATGCCTGTTAGGAGATTCAGTTTCCCGGAAGTATTATAGATTTCAATGCTGTCGGTGCGTGAATGGCATACCAATCGGGTTTCGGGAAGAGTTAAGGTGAGTGTATCCTTAATCAGTTGAAAACTGTATGCAGAGCTTCTGGAATACCAGTCGGTCCCGGGACCTCCATAAATTCTTTGCTGGTTGATAATCCCCCGGGTAATATTGAGCAGATCGTTAAAATGTCTTGTGTAGTATCTGGGTTGGTTAAGATAGGTTTTGGCCGCTTCACGCCAAATATGAAAGTTGTCGTTTATCTGATCCTGATCCACAAATATCTGCATGGTGGAGAGAAACAGATGATAGTCGGGAAAGGCGGTTGCTTTTTTGTCGTACAATAAATCCGAAATTTCCAGGATTACTGTTTTCGCTTGTTCGGGAGTTGTCGGGGAAAGCCAGAATTCTTCAAATTCATCAAGAAAATCATTGGCTCGCTTTTTCTCTGATGATATTTTGAATATTTCTTCAATTTTTTCGAGGTACCCGGCTTCTCCCGACTCACTGAAATACTGTGAATGAGAATAGGAGGGTGAAAAAAGAATCAGAAAAATGAAAATGTAAAAAAACTTTCTGTTGAAATGAGAAAGAAAGTTATTATTGTCGGGTAAAAGTGCAATCATCGAGCCTCAACTTTGAATTTATTTTTTCCTATACGATACAGCCATCCAATTGTTCTGTTCTTTTACTGATATTTGTTGCCAGTTGAGTTGGGAGGCTACAGCGTCAATTTTTGGGAGGTCTTCCCGGTAAAAACCACTCATGAAAATCTGAGCCCCTGATTTTGAGGTAAGGTCGTAGCGAGGCATATCTTCCAAAAGGATATTTCGGTTGATGTTGGCCAGAATGATGTCAAACTTCCGGCTTTGATCCAGAAAGGAGGCATCGGCCATTTGCACCTGCATATTTGAGATGTTGTTGATATTTATGTTTTCAATGGCATTCTCAACTGCCCATTTGTCAATGTCAATGCCCAGAATACTTTTTGCTCCGCGCATGGCAGCCAAAATGCCAAGTATTCCTGTGCCACAGCCCATGTCCAAAACTTCGGTGTCTGTTGACTCTGTCTCAAGAAGGTATTGAATCATTAGACTGGTGGTTTCATGATATCCGGTGCCAAAAGCCATTTTGGGTTCAATCAGAATTTCGTAACGGGGGGTAATGTCCGGTTTCTCATGAAACGGCGACCGCACAAGGCACTGGTCGCTTATCACAATGGGCTTGAAATAGTTTTTTTCCCACTCTTCATTCCAATTCTTTTCTTCCAGATCTTCGGCAGAGATTTCAAATTTATAGTCCGCCGCATTCAAAAAAGGCAATAACTCCCCATTGAGTGGGCTAAAAATATCTTCCTGAATGTAGGCTTCAAGACCTTCTTCAATTTCCATAAAACTGTCGTAACCAATTTCGGATAGTTGGGCGATAACAATTTCTCGGGCTGTTTCATCAGCAGGGGTGATTTTAATGATGATCTTTTTGTATTTCATGAAGGTCTGCATTTTTTGTGATCCGGATTTTGTAATATTAAACAATGTAAAATCATAAAAAAAGACCTGCACTTCCGAGAGGCAGGTCTTTTAACTTATAATTGTCATTAAAATGCAGCAATAATGCCCTGGAAGTCTTCAGCTTTGAGAGAAGCACCACCAATAAGGCCACCATCCACATCCGGATTGGCGAATAATTCTTTGGCGTTGGAGGGCTTGCAGCTTCCACCGTAAAGAATTGAAATTTCATCTGCAACCTCTTTACCATATTTGTCAGCAAGAGTCTTACGAATAAATGCATGCATTTCCTGTGCCTGATCAGGACTGGCAGTTTTACCGGTTCCTATCGCCCAAACGGGTTCGTAAGCCAGAACGATTTTTTTGAAATCATCGGCTGAGAGGTGGAAAAGTGCTTCTTCGATTTGTGATTTTACAATATCGAAATGTTTATCAGCTTCCCGCTCTTCCAATACTTCTCCGATACAAAAAATGGGAGTAAGTTCGTTTTTGAGCGCCAGGTCTGTTTTTGTTTTCAGAATGGCATTGTCTTCTCCGTAGTAAGCTCTTCTTTCGCTGTGGCCAAGGATAACGTACCGTGCTCCTGTTGATTTAACCATTTCGGCAGATACTTCACCGGTGTAAGCACCTGATTCCTGGTCGGCACAGTTTTGTGCAGAAACACCAATCAGATCCTGATCTACAGCTTTACATACTTCAGTCAGGTGAATAAAAGGAGTTCCAATTACCACACGGCAATTGGGCTTATTGGCACTCAAAATGCTCTGAAGTTCTTTTGCCAGTTCTACACCTTCCTGAAGGTTTTTGTTCATTTTCCAGTTTCCGGCTACAATGTTTTGTCTCATTGGTTCTTGTTTATGGTTTTACGTGATTTTAAAATAAATATCGATAAAAGGGCTATAAAAAATGCATGCCCCAGTAAAATCATTCTTGTCCTGTTTTGCTGTTGTTGTTTAAGTGCTGCACTCAGGGGATGTCTGATTTCTTCTGCATCCGGGAAATCATTGTAGTGCCATTTGCCAATCACTGTTCCATTGGAAATGAGTACGAGTCCGGGATTTGAGCGTATGATTGTTTTCAGGGTGGTTTCGTCTCCCTGGAGGAATTCTAAGTTTGTTTTGTGTTGACTGTTAAAATCCTCTGTTGTGGAAAGGGTTGAGGAGGTTACCACATAAAAAGGGACCTCCCTGCCTTGAGCAGCCTCATTTAGTTGAGCCAGATACATTGCCTGGTCATCTTTAACTTCAGTAATGACAGGTGAGATGGCCAGAAACAGGGGGCCTTTTTTTCCCATTAACTGATCCGTGATATTGCCGTTTTCGGGATGCTGTAATATAAAGTCATGGATGGGAGGAGTATATCCCTGACTAATCAGTTCGGTCCGGCTGTCCACAAAGACCCAGGCGGTGTCCTCGTAAGGGTAGTTTTCTTCGGTAAACTCAGTGGTCTCTCCGTTTTTTTCGAGGATAAAAGTGGTTTTGTATTCAGGTTGCGGGGCGTCTTCAGGATAAGACATTCCTTCCGGAAGATTGCTGCCGATACTGTAGGGTCGGAAATCGATTATTGGCAGATGGCGGAGACTGTAAATGGAAATCCCCGCAATATAAAACAAAACAACTATGGAGAAAATCAGCTGTATTGTAGGTGTGTATGGCGATTTTATTTGTTTTGTCGAAATAAAAAGGAGGGTTGCGAAAAGCATAATTACAATGTTTTTCCAAAATGTCTGCCAGTTGGTTAAAATAATGGCATCACCAAAGCATCCGCAATCAGAAACAGGATTGAACAAGGCCAGCACAAATGCAAGGATGGTAAAGAATGCCATGAAACCAAAAGATACCCGAATGGCGGGTTTTGGATATACATTGAAAATAAGGAGTGTACCGATCAGAAACTCAAATACAGCCAATGCAATAGCGGCCGGCATGGCAAGTGGGATCAGCCAGTCTAGGGAGAAAGCCTGAAAATAATCATGGAATTTTACTGCTCCTCCAACCGGGTCAACGGCTTTGACAAATCCGGAGAAAACAAATGTGCTACCAACAAAAATACGGCTAAAAAATCGCAACAGCTTCCACATATTAAATAATTGATTTTAGTTAGTTCAGCGTCTTTAGATTTTCTGAGTTTTCCGTAGCTTCTTCAGGAAATTCTAATTTTATGAGTCCAAAGACTGCATAATTAATCATATCCATATAATTGGCATCAATTCCTTCAGATACCAGCGTTTTCCCCTTGTTATCCTCAATTTGCTTGGTGCGGTGAAGCTTCATGAGAATAAGGTCAGTAAAAGAACTGATACGCATGCTACGCCAGGCTTCATCGTAATCGTGGTTCTTGTCACTCATCAGGCTTTTTGCCGTATAGATGTGCTTGTTGTACAACTCGATGGTTTTATCGGGATCCATGGTGGGCTGATCACAGGGACCCAGTTCAAGCTGAATAAGTCCCATAGTGGCATAATTGACAATTCCGATGAATTCAGACCTGATGTCTTCTTCTATTTTGGAAACTCCTTTGGTTTCGATACTCCTGATACGCTGGGCTTTTATGAAAATCTGATCGGTCATGGAACTGGGGCGTAAAATGCGCCAGGCAGTACCGTAATCTTTCATTTTTTTCTCAAAAAGATCGCGGCATAGTTTGATGACATGTTCGTATTGTTGATTGGTGTTTTGAGCCATAATTCAATTTTGAGCCGTAAAATTACAAAAAAGCTGTGGAACATGATGACATAAATCTTTTTATAATGATTCTTTACCTTGTATTCCTTAAGTAAATCCGGGAAATTGGAGTTCAATTGTAGGGAGCTGAAGCAACCCTAACGGTAAAAACGAGATTTTATCTGACATTAGCGAAATTTCGCGGAATGAAATTGTGCAATGTCAATAATGGACTTACTTATCTCAACTTTTGAAACGATTCATTTTTTTAAGTTAATTTGTGGTTTGAAATAAGAAACAAAGACATGAAGCAATACGAAGTTGAAAATAAATACCTGGTTTCAGAATTTACCATCAATTGCAACGGACGCCTGGTTGATTTAACACAACCTGCTGTAATGGGTATTATTAATATTACTCCTGACAGTTTTTATGAAAAAAGTAGAAAGAATTCTGCAGAGGCTGTCCTTCAGAGGGTGGAGCAGATTCTGGAGGAAGGTGGCAAAATGGTTGATGTGGGTGCTTATTCCTCACGTCCGGGGGCCGATAATGTTTCGGAAGAGGAGGAGTGGCAACGCTTATTGCCGGTTTTATCAGCCATCAGGAAACAGTGGCCTGATTTGTTGATTTCACTGGATACTTTCCGGGGACGGATTGCAGAAAAAGCGGTGGGTGACTATGGAGTGGATATAATCAACGACATATCTGCCGGACTGCTTGATGATTCAATGTTTGATACCATTGCCAGGCTAAATGTACCTTATGTTTTGATGCATATTCAGGGGGATCCTAAAAACATGCAAAAGAATCCTCATTACAAGAATGTAACCGGGGATGTGCTGTTGTTTCTGGCCCGTAAAATTGATGAACTTCGAAGTCGGGGAGTTTCGGACATCATCGTGGATCCCGGTTTTGGGTTTGGAAAGACCATTGATCATAACTACGAATTGCTGCATAATATTGAACAATTTAAGATGTTTGAACTTCCCTTATTGGTTGGGGTTTCCCGAAAATCAATGATTTACAAATTTCTTGGAGGTGGTCCGGAAACAGCATTGAATGGTACTACGGTATTAAATACCCTGGCACTGACAGGGGGCGCTAAAATTTTAAGGGTGCATGATGTGAAAGAAGCCGTAGAATGTGTTAATTTAGTATCAAAAACAGTACAATAGAAACTGTTGCTTCTCATTTTTTGAATTCAAAAAATAAAATATGACCTTCCTGGAAATACGGTTTATCGATTTGGTGGATATTTTTTTGGTAGCTTACCTGATGTATCGGCTTTATAAGCTGATTAAAGGAACGGTAGCACTGAATATTTTTATTGGAATTTTTGCTTTTATCGTTTTTTGGCTTGTCATCAAGTCATTAAATATGGATTTGTCCTCCACTATTCTCGATAATTTTGTGAATGTTGGTGTGTTAGCCATTATTGTTGTGTTTCAACAAGAGATAAGACGTTTTCTGCTTTTACTGGGGAGTAAATATAATTTACACAATAAATTCTCTTTTGATCGTTTTTTTGAGAGCAAATCGGCCGGAATGATGAATATCTATATCAAGCCGGTGGTTCAGGCGTGTGAAGATTGTGCAAGAACTAAAACAGGGGCTTTGATTGTTATTACTAAAAATTCGGAGCTTCTGGATTTTGTGCATACCGGGGAGTTATTGAATGCGGTAATTTCAAGGCGACTCATTGAATCTGTTTTCTTTAAAAACAGTCCCTTGCACGATGGTGCGGTAATCATCAACAGAAATAAGATTAAAGCTGCCGGGTGTATCCTTCCGGTGTCCCAGAATATGGAGCTCCCCAAACGTTTCGGATTGCGACACAGAGCAGGAATGGGTATTACAGAATCCACGGATGCTGTAGCCATTGTGGTTTCAGAAGAACGCGGACGCATCAGCTTTTTCCAAAATGGTCGGGGGGAATACAATATTTCTATAGAAGAACTGGAGAAAAGACTGGAGGAAGCAGGACTTACCAATTAATATGCTTTTATGATTGACTCTTTAATCACAGAAATGCCGGGATATAGTGAAGGGTGGTTGTTGTCCCTGGACTATAAACAGTACCTTCAGCTTGCTTTGATGGTAATTGCACTCGTGCTTATCTGGGTTTTTTCGAGACCCGAAAAAATGAGTTCCGGGGCTTCCGAGATGAAAAAAATCTTTATGATTACTCTCGCCTGGGTCATTCGGGGAGTGCTAACAACCGGTTTGGTTTTGTGGGCACTCAGTGTGTTGGGATTGAATCTCGGTGAGTTTTTTGGTACTCCGGTGGTAACCATTGCAGGTGAGATTCCTGTTTCGCCATTTTTCTTGTTCACCTTTGTGATTGGTATTTATTTATTGGTGGTTTTTAATAAATTTATTAAACGATTTATTGCAAAGGCTTCTGAGAAATGGCGGTTCGACAGAAATATTGCTAAGCAATTGCGCCGATTTGCAATGTTGTTGCTGTTCATTTTGCTGGGACATTTGTGGTTGCAACTTGCCGGCTCCTTTTTGCTTGATTTATTCAATGACCAGCTTTTTGCCATCAATGAAGTGGCAATTACTCCGGGGATCCTGGTATATACGCTCTTTATTCTTTATGGTGTTTCTCTGGGAATACGGCTTATTGAAGTTATTTATACCCGTCATGTACTTTCCAAAGGATTGAATATGGGTCAGTCGAAGACCGTATTCCAGCTTTTGAAGTATGCTTTGTGGGTGGTGGCAATTATTTTTACACTCGACTCCATAGGTATAAATATAACGGTTTTGGTGGCCAGTTCTGCTGCGCTTCTGGTAGGTCTCGGGTTTGGTATTCAGGGCTTGTTTAATGACTACATTTCAGGGTTGGTAGTGTTGTTTGAGGGACTCATCAAAGTTGGCGATGTAGTAGAAATTGAATCGGAGCTGATTGGTCGTGTAATGGATGTGGGACTTAGAACCTCTAAAATACTTACGCGGGATAACATTATTATGATAGTGCCCAATCATAACTTTGTGAGCGACAAGGTGATTAATTGGAGTTACAATGAACGAAAAACCCGCTTTCATGTGGATGTGGGAGTGGCTTATGGATCGGATGTGAGGTTGGTTGAAAAGCTGCTCATTGAAAGTGCTTTAGAGCAGGATGAGGTGATTAATGAGCCCAAACCACATGTCCTCTTCAGGGATTTTGGTAACTCTTCGTTGGATTTTCGGTTGTTTTTCTGGGTGGAAGAGGTGTTCTATGTGGAGATTCTGAAAAGTAAAATTCGTTTTACTATAGACGATAAGTTTCGTGAACATGAAGTGGTTATCCCTTTTCCGCAAAGAGATTTGCACCTGAAAACCGGCTGGGAGAAGATGGGGGACAGAGAGTGATTTCTTTAACTAAAAACATGCAGGCATGAATATAGCAATAAGCGGTATTACCGGATTGGTGGGGCAGGCTTTAGCTGAAAGATTGTTGAATGAAGGTCATTGTGTTACCGGAATAGGGCGCGCCGACTTTCGTCAGGATATATCTTATCTGCAGGATAAGTTAACTGGCGTGGATGTGTTGGTGCATCTGGCGGGAGCTCCAATTCTTAAAAGATGGACAAAAAAATGGAAAGAAACCATTCTCCGCAGCCGTACTGAGACTACCGGAAAACTTGTGGAGGCAATGAATGGAATGACACAATCGCCATCGGTGTTTGTGTCGGCTTCGGCGGTTGGTATTTATGATACTTTTGAAGTACATGATGAGTACTCCACCGAATATGCCGATGATTTTCTTTCGTTGGTATGTCAGAAGTGGGAAGCTGAGGCAATGCAGGTGGATACTTCAAAAATAAGACTTGCTGTTATTCGGCTGGGGATGGTTTTGTCTTCAGAAGGCGGAGCCCTGAAGCAAATGGCTCTTCCTTTTAAAATGGGTGTCGGAGGACGTATTGGTGATGGAATGCAGCCAATGCCATATATTCATATTGATGATTTAACAGCCGGTGTTGAATGGATCATAAACCATGATGATCAACGGGGCGTTTTCAATATGGTTGCCCCGCAAATGGTATCCAATGCTGAGTTTACTGCTGCGCTTAGTGCTGTTCTTAATCGTCCTGCTTTTTTTGTTATTCCTGAATTTGCATTGCGTTTACTTTATGGGGGAGCAGCAAGTGTTATTACCGAAGGGCAGAAGGTGGTACCTCACCGGCTTCCGGATAGTGGGTTTCAGTATCGCTATCCTGATATCCGACTGGCTCTTGGCGATTTGTTGAAAAAATAAAACGGGACACTTTTTGCATCCCGTTCTTGAAATTATTCTCATTTTATGTTTCAAACAGTTACTTCATCTAGTTGGGGGCCAGCTGTAACAAGAGCTTTTCCTTCTTCATTATCTGTGTATTTAACAAAGTTTTGGATGAATCTGGAAGCAAGATCTTTTGCTCTGTCTTCCCATTCTTCAACATTGCTGTAAGTATCTCTGGGATCCAGAATTCTGGGATTTACCTCGTCAAGAGCTACAGGTACTTCCAGATTGAATACGGGAACGGTTTTGGTTTCAGAGTGTTCAATAGAGCCGTCAAGTATTCGGTCGATAATTGCCCTGGTATCTTTTATGGAAATTCGCTTTCCCGTACCGTTCCAACCGGTATTTACCAGGTAGGCAGTGGCACCTGCTGCTTCCATTCTTTTTACCAGTTCTTCTGCATACTTGGTAGGATGAAGTGAAAGAAAAGCTTCTCCGAAACAAGCGGAAAAACAGGGAACCGGTTCAGTGATACCTCTTTCTGTTCCTGCGAGTTTGGCAGTAAATCCGCTAAGGAAATGATATTTGGTTTGTTCGGGGGTAAGTTTGGAAACAGGAGGCATGACCCCAAAAGCGTCGGCAGTGAGGAAGATGACTTTCTTTGCGTGCCCGGCTCTTGATACGGGCTTTACAATGTTATGGATGTGATAAATGGGGTAGGAGACTCTTGTGTTCTCTGTCTTGGAGGAGTCGGTGAAATCAATTTTTCCATTTTCGTCAACACCTACATTTTCCAGAAGAGCATCGCGCTTTATTGCTTGATAAATATCAGGCTCAGCATCTTTGTCAAGGTTGATGGTTTTTGCATAACATCCACCTTCAAAGTTGAAAACACCATCGTCGTCCCATCCGTGTTCGTCATCTCCGATCAGAGCTCGTTTAGGATCTGTGGAAAGTGTGGTTTTTCCTGTGCCGGAGAGACCAAAGAAAATAGCCGTGTCCCCTTCTTTTCCAACGTTTGCAGAACAGTGCATTGCTGCAATTCCTTGCAGTGGAAGCAGGTAGTTCATCATGGCGAAAATACCTTTTTTCATCTCCCCGCCATACCATGACCCGCCAAGCACATGCATTTTTTCGGTGAGGTTAAAGACTGTATAAACTTCAGAGTTTAATCCATGTTCTTTCCATTTGGGATTTACCGTCTTTGCTGCATTCAATGAAACAAAATCGGGCTCTCCATAGTTTTCAAGTTCCTCCTCTGTGGGGCGGATGAACATATTTTTTACGAAATGTGCCTGCCAGGCAACTTCCATAATAAACCGAACTTTTAATCGGGTGTCGGGGTTGGCCCCACAGAACGTATCCATCACATAAAGCTTTTTTCCTGAAAGCTGTTGAATGGTGATCTCTTTCAGTTCTTCCCAAACCTCTGGTGAAGCAGGCTTGTTGTCGTTGGGGGCATGTTCCGAAGTCCACCAGATGGTGTTTTTAGTGGTTTGATCTTTTACAATATACTTGTCCTTAGGTGAGCGCCCTGTAAATACTCCTGTATCTACTGCAACTGCATCCAGTTCTGTGACAATACCTTTTTCATAACCTTCCAGGTTGGGGTTGGTTTCATCTTTAAAAAGGATTTCGTAAGAGGGATTGTGGACAATTTCTTTTACGTCCGTAATTCCATACTTTGTTAAATTTGGCTTTTGCATATTAAAGTTTTTTTACTTTTTGTAATACTCTTATGATGAGTTTTTTAAATCAAATCAAATCAAAAGTATAAAAAATACATTAATAAAGAAAAAAATCATTAAATGAATTTAATATTTATGGGCTGTTTTGTTTTAAATTGTTGGTTTAAAGTGTTTTAATTGCCGTGATTGACAAAATAATGTCTAAATGAAATGAACAAGAGTTTATATGAATTAGAATGACACAAATTTGAGAGAAATAATTGTTAAATTCAAGACATAAAAAGGTATTTAAGTATTAAATATATTTAAAACAAGATGTAGATGCAGTGGTGAGATTTTCTTTATCTAAGGTAGAACAGATGATAGAGCGTTTTATTAGATGCCGGGAGTGTCGTGAGAATCAATATGAATAAGGTAATTTATAAAGGTAAGTCAGCAGGCAGAGAGCAAAATGCCCGGAAAAAGCTTATTTTTCCGGGCATTTAATTTTTTTTATTATAGTAATATATATCAGTAGGTTTTCTGATTAGGATCTTGGATGGTACTGGATGATGGTATTTTTAAGGTATTCCTTGTCTAGGTGTGTGTAAATTTCTGTGGTGATAATGGATTCATGTCCAAGCATTTCCTGAACAGCCCTGAGGTTTGCACCTCCGTCGATCAGGTGTGTAGCAAAGGAATGCCTAAAGGTATGAGGGCTGATGTTTTTCTCAAATCCAAGTTTTTTGGTGATGTTTTTGATAATTGTAAAAATCATCACCCTTGACAATTTTTTCCCCCTCCGGTTAAGGAAAAGAATGTCTTCATGATCCGGGTGAACATTCAGGTTTCGGCGATATTCACTCAGGTAGAGGTTGATTTCCTTAATGGCCTTAGTGCTTATGGGAACCAACCGTTCTTTGCTTCCTTTGCCTTCGATTTTTACAAATCCTGATTCAAAAAACAAATTGGATATCTTTAAGTCAATCAGCTCTGAAACTCTGAGTCCGCAACTGTAAAGTGTTTCCAAAATAGCTTTATTTCTTTGTCCTTCAGCTTTTTTAGTATCTACGGCATTGATGATGGTATCAATTTCCTCAACGGATAGTATTTCAGGAAGTTTACGACCCACCTTAGGAGTTTCCAGCAAAGCAGTGGGATCCCGGTCAACTTTCTCTTCGATCAACAAGTATTTATAAAAAGATTTGATGCCGCTGATAATCCGTGCCTGCGTTCGTGGACTGATTCCTTTTCCGTTGACCCATTCAAGCATTTGTTTGAGGTGATCTAGTACAATTCGTTCCGGACTCAGGTCGTATTGTTTTTCCTTGAGAAACTGAACCAGCTTATACAGGTCAGTTATATAGGCGTGAATGGAATTGTCCGATAGTCCTTTTTCAATTTTCAGATAATTCTTAAACCCTTCAATTTCATTTTCCCATTTCATCATTTCTATGATTTGTTTTTATGGAGTGTCATCTGATTTTAATCATTTGGTATCTTCACGCACAATGGTCAGTTTTTAATAAGCAATATAAAATACCAAAATGATAATATTAGGTTAAAGTTGCAAAAAAATTTTATGTAAATGCAAATATTTTGTCTATTAATTTGCCATATAAACCTGAAATGTAATATATTGTTACAACAGGTAAAACAATGATTTGTTCTTTTGTGTATTAACAGGCTCTATTACAGTATATTTGGAAGCATTTTCAGGTTACTTTTTTTATTTTGCACCATTGTCGTATTTTTGCATCGGTTTAAATATTTAGTTTTATGAACATCCTCATTATCAATGGCCCGAACTTGAATTTATTGGGCGTACGGGAACCAGATACTTATGGGAACCAATCTTTCGATGACTATCTCTCTATCTTACAAAAAAAAATTTCTTCTGTTAAGATTGATTACTTCCAATCCAATTCTGAGGGTGAAATTATTAATAAAATTCATAAGTCGGGTTTTAGTGTCGACGGGATAGTCCTCAATGCTGGTGCTTATACGCATACATCGGTAGCTATTGCCGATGCAGTCTCGGCTGTAGCAGCTCCGGTGGTTGAAGTGCATATATCCAATGTGTTTAAGCGGGAAGAGTTCAGGCATCACAGTTTTTTGTCCCCTGTTTGTAAAGGGGTAATTGCGGGGTTTGGACTGGATTCGTATCGGCTGGCCATTGAATCTTTAATGTAGAGTTGAATAATCATATTTTTTATCTGAAAAAATAACAAGGAATGAAGAAATTCACCAAAATTGTGGCAACGGTGTCCGATCAACGATGTGAGGTTGATTTTGTCAGGGGACTTTTTGAAGCGGGAATGAATGTGGCTCGTCTGAATACTGCCCATCTGGATTTTGAAGGTATTAACAAAATTGTTACCAATATCAGGGAGGTGTCCGATGAGATTGCTATCCTGGTTGATACGAAGGGGCCCGAAGTGAGAACCACCATCTCTGATGAAGACATTGAGTTGAAGACAGGTTCTGAGTTATTGTTGGTGGGTGATCCGGATAGTAAAACAGATGAACGAAAAATCTGTGTTTCTTACCCTCATATTGCTGATGATGTTTCAGTGGGTAGTCATATCCTGATAGATGATGGCGAAATTGATCTTGAGGTAATTGAGAAGGACAATGGAGAACTCAAGTGTAAGGTTATGAACGATGGTACCCTCGGGAGCAGGAAGAGTGTGAATGTTCCGGGGGTTCGAATCAACCTGCCTTCGCTGACACAGCGAGATAAAGGGTTTATTCGCTATGCCATCGAGAATGAAATTGATTTTATTGCTCACTCTTTTGTGAGAAATAAGGAAGATGTAATCGAAATTCAGAAGATTCTGGATGAGCACGAAAGCCCTGTGAAAATTATTGCCAAGATCGAAAATCAGGAAGGTGTTGAAAATATTGATGAGATTCTTGAGAATGTATATGGTGTAATGGTGGCTCGTGGAGATTTGGGAATTGAAATTCCGCAGGAAAAAATACCGGGCCTTCAGCGCCAGCTTATCCGTAAGTGTGTGGAAGCAAAGAAGCCGGTTATCGTTGCTACCCAGATGTTGCACTCAATGATTAAGAATCCCCGGCCCACAAGAGCAGAAGTAACCGATGTTGCCAATGCCATTTATTATCGGACCGATGCGATTATGCTTAGCGGCGAAACAGCTTATGGAGCTTACCCCGTGGAGTCGGTAAAAACTATGGCCAGCATTGCCCGTGAGGTAGAAGCAGCTAAAGATAGTAGAAATGATATTCCGGTGGATGTGGTAAAGCATGATATTACCGCTTATCTGGCCGATACAGCAGTGAAAGCTTCACGTGAACTCGATATTAAGACTGTCCTGACCGATAGTCTTACAGGAAAAACTGCGCGTTATCTGTCGGCTTTTCGCGGACAGAATGCTGTGGTTGCTTTGTGTTACAATAAAAGGGTAGGTCGTGAGCTTGCCTTGTCGTACGGGGTTTTTCCTGAGTTAACCGAGGCAGGTAGTTCAAAGGGAGAAATTTTGAAGAAAACATTGAACCGGCTTCAGGAGGTTAAGGTAATCAACAATGAGGATTTGATTGCCTATCTGGGGGGTAGTTTCGGTATCGGTGGTGGTACCACTTACCTTGAAATTGTTACCGTGGAAGCTCTTTTGAAGAAAACAAACCGGTTTGTCGAAAATGAAGAGTAATTTTTTTAAATAATTACTATTTTATCAACCGCCAATTTATCAAATAGTTAAATTGGCGGTTCTTTTTTTAATGAAAAAAAAGGTCAAGAAAATTGCATTTTGTATTGCAGGAATGAAAAGAACCGTTATCTTTGCAACGCTTTAAAACAAAAGGGTAGCGCTCTTTTCTGGTCTGGTAGTTCAGTTGGTTA
This sequence comes from Marinilabilia salmonicolor JCM 21150, assembly GCF_000259075.1. Lineage (GTDB taxonomy): Bacteria > Bacteroidota > Bacteroidia > Bacteroidales > Marinilabiliaceae > Marinilabilia > Marinilabilia salmonicolor. The sequence goes on along the minus strand of NZ_AJKI01000042.1, from coordinate 34,334 downwards.
GAATGTCGGCCTGTCACGCCGAAGGTCGCGGGTTCGAGTCCCGTCCAGACCGCCACCAGAAAATATTAAAGAGCTCCCTTTTGGTCTGGTAGTTCAGTTGGTTAGAATGTCGGCCTGTCACGCCGAAGGTCGCGGGTTCGAGTCCCGTCCAGACCGCAAAAAAAAAGTCACTGATTTATTTCAGTGGCTTTTTTTTGTTTCAGGAGATGTGAGTTCGGACCACATGCAAAACCTGGGTCTAGTTCCTTTTCGCACCACTAAAAAGTTTTGTTGTCGTTCTTTTTGTTTTGTCTTGTTTATCCCCTGGAATGAATTCCAGGATTATAAGATGGGGCGCTCCTATGGAGCTTTGACGATGTTTTAATCCCAATATGCACGATACATGCCGTTGTCGGGGATTTAATCCCTGGGCTTGGAGATTCAATTTGTTGTTCAGGGGTTTTGTTGTGGCCTTTTTGTTTTCTGTTCGCTGGAATGAGCTGTAGAATTATAAGATGAGTCGCTAAGATGGAGCTTTGATGGCTTTGTAGTGCCATAGGCACGGTTCATATTGCTGGTCTGGGATTTCAATCCCAGAGATTTAGTTTTCGGGCAGATTTCCGACTTCATCGATTATTTGTGCTGAAAAAACGAAAAGTTTACTTTCCCGTAATTGCGTTGTTGCCAAAAATTGGGATGATCTTCGAAGTTGTTATCGGGACCATGTTCTAAAATGAATATGCCTGATGATTGAAGAGCTTTGGATTTGATTATAATGGATGGTAATTCCTTCAAATGAGGTAGGCTGAAGGGAGGATCAGCGAAAATCAGGGAGTAGGCTTTGTTTTCTTTTTGGAGGTATTTAAACACATCAGCTTTTACGATTTTGATGATTCCGGATAATCCAAATGCTTCAGAGGTAGTCTTTATGAATTTGAAGTGGGGAAAACTTTTTTCCACGGTGGTTACCGAAATTGCTCTACGAGAGGCAAACTCATATGAAATTGCTCCTGTGCCACCAAATAGATCCAAAACTTCCTGGTCCTCAAACGAAATCAAATTGTTCAGGATGTTGAACAGGCTCTCCCTTGCCTGATCTGTTGTTGGACGGGCTTTGAATGAGGCTGGTGGCGAGAATCGTCTGCCTTTTAATTTTCCACTAACTACACGCATCCTGCAAGACTGAAAAGGTTATGAAACTGGTGGCCGGGAATATCTCTGAATAGGTAACTGTACTGAAAACCGGATGGAAGCCCGGGTTGCTTAATATGTTTAAGGTATTTCCCAAGCTTCTGTTTAATTGCATCAGATGAAGGGTGATGACCAATAAATAGTACTTCTGCCGTGGAGGGGGATATCTGTAATTGTTCGAAGACAAAAAGGGTAAAATAAATGAGATCATCTTCCCCGTTTATCTCAAAGGTGTTGCAAAGCCTCAGATTATTTTTTTCCAGAACCACCAGGTCAAAGAAGCGGTTTTGAACGTTTATTATTACCTGACTTTTGCTGTTTCCCGGTCTGCTAACGGCCAGTTTTGTCTCTGTCATGGGGACATACTGATGAAAGAACAGTGGTTCCGGAAATTGACGCTTAAAGAGACTTTTGAGCCTTTCGGGAATGGTGAAAATAGTGCAGGCATCTGCCATTTTCATATTGGTATGGGCAATGTCATTTCCTGACGGAATCTGGTGCGTGAAGCTTAACCATTTGTGGGCTTCGTCGGGCTGAAAAAGGCCTGATGGAACCAGTGTTGAAACCGGCGAGGGAATCAGAACAAAAACTTTTTTATAGGGTAAGTTTAAGAGTTCATTGTCCCTGAAGATCTGTTCGGCAATTTCCGGAAGTTCTTCAGGTGTCAGATTTTTAAATGCAAAATGCCGAAATTGTACATATTTGTTCCTGACAGGATCGAGTGTACAAAAAGAAAATCCATCCAGGCTTGCCTGGATGGATAAAAAATATGACGATGTAATCGTTGTATCGTAAGTTTCGTCAACCACAGAGAGGTCAGGAATCATAAATAAAATTTTTGTTATTCCCAGTTACCGGCGCTGTTATTGGCCTCAGTGAGTGAACCAACTTTCAATCCCGGATATCTTTCGTACGCAAGGTCTGCATCGTTCAGGTTAATAATTTCCTGCTCTTCAAGACCATTGAGGTAAGTGTTGTTGTGTACTTTTGCTTCAAAAATTGGAACTTCAACCCCGGAAGCTGTATTGATTGTTGTGGCCTCCATTTGGAATTCTTCTTTGCTGGTAAATGGTACGTACCTTAGTGAGTCTGGGATGAAGTTTTTGTTGAAAAGTGAATCTTTTACAGAAACAAAAATAGTATCCCTTTTGATGATTCCTCTTTTCAGAGCTTCTAACTCGGTCATTCCTGCTTCCAGCATGCTGTCAGTCAGACGTCCTTCCATTTTAACAAGACGAAGAGAATCATTGTTGATAAACTCAATGAGGGTGTCAAAGCTGCCGGTAAATTTCCCGTTCAGAGTTTTATAGGCCCGTTGAGCTTCGCGGATTCCTTCCAGTCTTTCAATTACTTTTTCTTTCCTTTCGTTGTGTGCCTGCTTGAATCTTACTGGCTTTTGAATGCTCTCTACACACAGATAACCCAATGCAAGAATGGCAACTGTCAGAATAATCTGGATTGCTGTTTTCATTATTTTTCGGATTTTGTTTTTTATTTGAAAGCACAAATTTATAAAAAAAATCAAACCTTCATTTCTTTATCTGAAATAATTCGCAAATCTTTGTGCATTATTGTTTCAGCGCTTGTAAAATATGGTATTGAAGTGGAAATGAAATCAGGCTGTTTCGAGGTACAAATTGGTTGGATATGCTGCAGGATTTTTTAAAGACAAAACTGATTGATGGTTTAGGTTTTTTGCCTACTGCGTCACAGGAGGAGGCAGCCGGTGTACTCGGAGAGTTTCTGGCAACACCAACGGACCGGTCTGCCTTTATTTTAAAAGGATATGCCGGAACCGGAAAGACTACCATGGTTAAGGCGGTTGTACAGGTACTTTCGGAACTGAAACAGAAAGCTTTTTTGTTGGCTCCAACCGGACGCGCGGCGAAAGTTTTGTCCAATAGTGTGGGAATGCCTGCTTATACCATCCATAAAAAAATTTACCGGCAACAGTCATCCAGGGACGGGTTTGCCGCTTTTGATCTGAATAAAAATCTTCATAAGGATACTTTATTCGTTGTGGATGAGGCTTCTATGATTGCCAATGATGGAAGTGCCAGCCTTTTTGGGTCCGGTCGTCTGCTGGATGACTTACTGAAGTTTGTTTTTTCTGCTTCCAATTGCAGCATTCTGTTTATCGGAGACGACGCACAGCTTCCACCGGTGGGTATATCTCTTAGCCCGGCTTTGGAGAAGGGGAATATTGAAGCTTATGGCCTTATGGTTTACAATGCCACACTCACTGATGTGGTTCGACAAAAGGCAGACAGCGGTATTCTTACCAACGCGACTCATTTACGCGACATGCTTGGGAGCGGTGTTCAGGACGGCTCTTATCCTGCTTTTGTGGTTGATGAATTTCCTGATTTTTTTCGCATTACCGGTGCTGAGCTGATGGAGGAACTCGACTATTGTTACAGCCATTTTGGTCAGGAAGAGACTTTGGTGGTATGTCGTACCAATAAAAGAGCCAACCTTTACAATCAGGGTATCCGAAACTCCATGCTTTTCAGAGAGGAGGAGCTTACCGTTGGGGATTATCTTTTGGTAATGAAAAACAATTATCATTGGGTTAAAGAGGATGATAAAGTTAATTTCATTGCCAATGGTGATATTGCAGAGGTGGCACGAATTACCGGCCATCAGGAGCTTTACGGGCGCAGGTTTGCTGATGTGGTGCTGCGGCTTGTAGATTATAAAGAGGTGGAACTGGATGTAAAGATTCTGATGGACTCAGTTTCGCTTCCGGGTGCCGGTCTTAGACAGGATGAGCAGGAAGCTTTCTTCTATAAGATCATGGAAGATTATCAGGATGAACCGGATTCCAAAAGACGCTTTGACAGCACCCGGGAAAATGACTTTTACAATGCTTTACAGGTGAAATTTGCCTATGCAATGACCTGTCATAAATCTCAGGGTGGCCAGTGGAAAGCAGTTTTTGTAGACCTCGGATATTTTACGGAAGAGTATCTCTCTAGGGATTTCCTGAGGTGGCTTTATACTGCCATAACCCGTGGTACTGAGCGGGTTTACCTGGTTAATTTCCCGGATGCATTTTTTGGGGATTAGGCAATATAAAAAAAGGGTTATGCAGGAAGCAAAACCCTTTTACAAAATTCACTTTTCTTCTATTCGCCCACTTCCATGTCGGTCATGATGCTGTCTATCTTTTTCAGTGCTTTGGCCGATACAGAGTTAAACTCCTCCCGGTTCTTCATATTGTCTCTCACTTCAAAATAGAACTTTATTTTTGGTTCTGTTCCGGATGGACGAACCGAGACTTTGGAACCATCCTCTGTAAAGAACTGCAGTACATTTGAGGTGGTGGGTTTATCGGTAATGTCGGTCGTTTCTCCTGAGATAAGATTTTTTGCTTTTAAGGTCAGATAGTCCTTCATCAGGCTTACCTTTGAGCCGCCAAGTTGTGCCGGAGGGGTGTCTCGGAATTTTTTCATCAAAGCTTCAATCTCTTCTGCACCGCTTTTGCCTTTACGCACGATGTATTTCATCTTTTCCTGAGAGAATCCGTTTTCGATGTAAATATCTTTCAGCAAGTCATAAACCGATTTGTTCTGATCTTTTGCCCATGCAGCAATCTCACTAATCATAACAATCGAACCCACGGAATCTTTATCTCTGACATAATCACCGGGCATAAAACCATAGCTTTCTTCGCCTCCGCAAATGTATTTTTTGATGCCCTCGTTTTCGCGAATCACCCCTGCGATCCATTTAAAGCCGGTATATGTGTCAAAACATTCCACACCTGCTTGATCGGCAATGGTCTTTATTAGTTCGGAGGTAACGATGGTTTTAACGGTAAATTCTTTTCCTGTAAGCATTCCCTTTTCTTTCCATTGGTTCAGCATATACCAGGTGAGCAGTATGGCAGTCTGGTTTCCGTTGACCAGCACGAACTCATTCTCCTCGTTACGTACGGCAATACCCAGACGGTCTCCGTCGGGATCGGTTGCTATAACAATGTCGGCATTGGTTTCTTTTGCTTTATTGATGGCCATTTCCAGGGCTGCCGGTTCTTCCGGATTGGGAGAGATCACAGTGGGAAAATCGCCGCTTACCACGTCTTGTTCAGGAACATGAATCACGTTTTTGAATCCCATCCGTTCCAGGGCTGCAGGCACCATTTTTACTGTTGTTCCATGAATAGGACTGAATACAATCTTCATGTCCTTTTGCCTTTGTACCACATCCGGATTAAATGAAAGTGCTGTTACTTCCTGAATGAATTTTTCATCCATGGCGGCCCCGAGCGTTTCAATCAGTTCTTCGTTGCCATCAAATTTTATGTCTTCCACATCAGTGATGCTTTGGACTTCATTGATAATGTTTTTGTCGTGTGGTCCCAGTATCTGTGCACCATCTTCCCAGTAAGCTTTATATCCGTTGTACTCTTTGGGGTTGTGAGAAGCGGTAAGAATGATGCCACTCTGACACTTGAGTTCTCTAATGGCATAGGAGATTTCCGGAGTTGGCCTCAAATCTTCAAAAATAAATGCCCGAATTCCATTTGCCGAGAATATATTTGCAGCTGTTTCAGCAAAATAGCGACTGTTGTTCCTGCAATCGTATCCAATGACTACTTTTATTTCCGGGAGATTACTGAACTCTTTCTTCAGATAATTGGCCAGTCCCTGAGTGGCAGTCCCTACAGTATAGCGATTCATGCGGTTACTTCCAACCCCCATAACTCCCCGCAAACCACCGGTACCAAATTCCAGATCTTTGTAGAAAGCATCAATCAACTCTGAGGAGTCGTTTGCATCCATCATCTTTTGTACTGAAGCTTTTGTCTCATCATCATATTTTCCGTTAAGCCATTGATTTGCTTTTTCAATTACTTGTGCAGGGATTTTTTCTTTAGTCATGACAGTATGTTTTTAGTTTTATTCTTATTTTTTTCTGGTGCAATATTTTTTTGGGAAGCCTGATGATACAGGTCTTTTCCCATTAACAGGGGCAGCTCGCGGATGGTTTGAGAAAGTTAAACTTCATGCTTATTACATTATAATTTTCTGAGGCATTTTCTCAGGCTATCCTGCCAATGTGTAATTTCTATATCATAAGTCTGTTTTATTTTAGACTTGTCCATCACTGAGAAGTATGGTCTGGGAGCAGGTGTGGGAAACTGGTCCGATTCAACAGGGGTAACCTTACATGAGATGCCTGTTTCATGAAAAATGGCCTTGGTGAAATCGTACCAACTGCAGACTCCCTCATTGGAAAAATGGTAAACTCCCGGAATAAATTCTTTTTTATCTGTAACAACCTTTTCTATGATAGTGAGAATGGTATTTGCCAGATCGTCGGCCAGGGTAGGGGTGCCCACCTGATCGAAAACCACATTCAGCGAATCCCGTTCCCTGCCCAGCTGTAGCATGGTTTTTAAAAAGTTTTTTCCATAGATAGAATAGAGCCATGAAGTTCGGATAATAATACTTTGAGGTTGTTGTTGCAACACATCCAGTTCGCCCTGAAGTTTTGATTTTCCATAAACTGAATCTGGTGTCTTAGAATCATCAGGTTTCAGGGGCTGGAAATGGGTTCCGCCAAATACATAATCGGTTGATATGTGTATGAAGTATGCTCCCATTCGTGCTGCTTCTGCTGCCAGTTCATTGGCGGCTTCGGCATTTAATCGCCATGCGGGGGCAGTATCTGTTTCCGCACGATCCACTGCGGTATAGGCAGCGCAATTAATGATGAAGTCGAAATTCTTGTCTTTAAAATAATTGCTGATGGCTGATGCATCCATTAAATCCAGTGTATCAACAGTGGTGTGGAAAAAATCAGCCCATTGTATATTTTCTGCTTGCTCTGTTAGTGTGCTTCCCAGTTGACCTTCACGTCCGATGATAAGTATTTTTTTCATAAAGTTCTTTAGTGTCTGAATACAAAATTACGTTCAGCTTCCTTAAATGAAGGAAGTGCCTGATCTTTTCCCGATACGATGGCTTCCTGTTCGGGAATCTGCCAGTCTATATTTAACTGAGCATCGTTAAAGTTGATTCCTCTCTCAGCTTCCCGGTTGTAAAAATTGTCACATTTGTAATGGAATAGTACCTCCTTGCTCAAGACAGAGAAGCCGTGAGCAAAGCCGCGGGGAACAAAAAACTGACGGCGGTTTTTCTCAGAGAGTTCTATGGAATAATGTTCGCCAAAGGTGGGAGAACCCTGCCGCAAATCTACTGCGATATCAAGCACCGTTCCTTTCAGGACCTGGATGAGTTTTGCCTGTGAATAAGGCGCAAGTTGATAATGGAGTCCCCTGATTACACCGCGTACCGAAGAGGAAATGTTGTCCTGTATAAACCGGGTGTCAAATCCTGCTGCTATATATCTTTCCTGATTGTAGGATTCAAAAAAATATCCCCGTTGATCTTCAAAAACGTCGGGTTCAATGATTAATAAGCCGGGAATTTTTGTTTGCAATATCTGCATATTCGCTATTATAATTGTTTTTGAATGGTTCTCAGATTCTGATTGGCAATCTTAATCAGATACTGTCCGTATTCATTTTTTTTCAGGGGTTCAGCCAGTTTTAGTAATTGCTCGCGGTTGATGTACTCCCTTTTGTAGGCAATTTCCTCGATACAGGCCACTTTCAATCCCTGACGGTTTTCGATGGTGGCAATAAAATTGGAAGCCTGCAGCAAGCTATCGTGTGTTCCGGTGTCCAGCCATGCCATACCGCGTCCGAGAAGTTTTGTCTTAAGCCTGTTTTCTTCAAGATAAAGTTTATTCAGATCGGTGATTTCCAATTCTCCCCGGGCACTGGGTTTTAACTTTTTAGCTTTTTCAACCACATCAGGTGGATAAAAATAGAGTCCTGTAACTGCATAATTTGATTTGGGATGATCCGGTTTTTCCTCAATGCTCAGAACTTTGCCCTGATCATCAAATTCGGCCACTCCATATCGCTCCGGGTCATTGACGTAATATCCGAAAATAAAGGCATTGTCTTCCCGGGGAGATACTTCATTCAGAATCCGGCTGAATTCATAACCGTAGAAAATATTGTCACCCAGAATCAGACTCACGGGAGAATCTCCGATAAAATTCTCTCCTATGATAAATGCCTGGGCAAGTCCGTCGGGCGAAGGTTGTTCTGCATATTCAATTTTTAATCCCCACTGGCTGCCATCGGCAAATAGTCGTTTGTACAATGGAAGATCGTGAGGAGTTGAAATAACCAGTATTTCCCGTATGCCGGAAAGCATTAAAACCGACAGCGGATAATAGATCATGGGCTTGTCGTAAACCGGAATGATCTGTTTTGATATGCTTTGGGTGGCCGGATACAACCTGGTTCCTGAACCTCCTGCCAGAATAATTCCTTTATAATTAGACATGGTGTGGTTTTCTTAGTAAATCATCAAAATATTCAATGGTTTTAGAAAGACCCTCTCTAAGCTGCACCTTTGGCTCCCAGTTGTTGAGTTCTTTTTGTGCCAGAGAGATGTCCGGTTTGCGCTGCGTCGGGTCATCTTCAGGCAAAGCCTCATGAACAATTTTTGATTTTGAACCTGTCAGATCCAGAATTTCGTTGGCCAGCTCAATCATTGAAAACTCGTTGGGATTTCCGATGTTTACAGGACCGTGGAAGTCCTCTCTGGACACCATCATGCGTTGCATGCCTTCGATGAGGTCATCCACATACTGGAAACTGCGGGTCTGGCTGCCATCCCCGAAAATAGTAATGTCTTTCCCTTTAAGAGCCTGTACAATGAAATTGGAGACTACCCGGCCGTCATTGGGGTTCATTCTTGGGCCATAGGTGTTAAATATGCGGATAATCTTGATGTCAACTCCGTTTTGTCTGTGGTAGTTGAGAAAAAGACTTTCGGAACATCGTTTTCCTTCGTCGTAACAGGAACGAACCCCGATGGGGTTTACATTCCCCCAATAATCTTCGGTTTGGGGATGAATGAGGGGATCGCCATAAACTTCACTGGTGGAAGCCTGTAGAACTTTTGCCCTGATTCTTTTGGCCAGCCCAAGCATATTGATGGCGCCCATCACAGATGTTTTGATGGTTTTGATGGGGTTGTACTGGTAGTGAATGGGTGATGCCGGACAAGCCAGATTGTAAATTTCGTCCACCTCTACAAAATAAGGGTGCGTCACATCATGACGCACCATTTCAAAGTAGTGATTATCCATCAGGTGGTGAATGTTTTGTTTGGCACCTGTGAAAAAATTGTCCAGACAAATAACATCATGTCCCTGTTCAATAAGCTTATCGCACAAATGCGACCCGATGAAACCGGCACCTCCGGTGACAAGAATTCTTTTCATAACTTTTATTTAGTTTCAGCAAGAAAACCAAGGCTCTAGTTAGAGTCAGTCCATAAACCAAGCGTTTTTCACGTGTTTGAAATAGAAAGTTCAAATTCAAGGCGTGTGAAAAATCTAAACCGCAGTCCCGAAGTAGCTTTTGTAAGGTTTTTTAAACAAAAAACCAACAAAAAGCACAATCGGGATGAGGATTTAGATTTTGAGCAACAACGCAGAAGTTGGATTTTATAGACAAACACTATTTAATCTCTTTTTGAGACCGGCCAATGCCAAAGTAATCGAATCCGTTTTCATTCATTTCATTCATATCATAGATATTCCGACCGTCGAAAACAACTTTGTGATTCATCAGTTTTGACATAACTTTATAATTAGGTATCCTGAATTCGGGCCACTCAGTCAGGAGCAGAAGAGCATCAGCATCAATCAGAACGTCATAAGGATCCTGCCCGTAGGTAATTGAATTTCCAACCTCTTTTTTTGCTTCATCCATGGCTACCGGATCGTAGGCTTTTATTTTGGCTCCAGCTTCAATCAATTCTTCAATAATAACTTTGGAAGGGGCCTCCCTCATGTCATCAGTATTGGGTTTAAAACTCAGTCCCCACAGGGCAATGGTTTTTCCTTTAACATCGTTGTTGAAGTAGTTTTTTACCTTGGCTGCGATGATTCTTTTTTGGTCTTCGTTGATGTTTTCGACGGCTTCCATTAATCGCAGCGGATAATTGTAGGAATGGGCAGTACGGATAATTGCTTTTACATCTTTGGGGAAACAACTGCCTCCGTATCCAATACCCGGATAAATAAATTTATTTCCGATTCGACTGTCACTTCCAATGCCTTTGCGTACCATATTTACATCAGCTCCTACCAACTCGCACAAGTTGGCGATATCGTTCATGAAACTGATTTTGGTGGCCAGCATTGAGTTGGCTGCATATTTGGTGAGCTCTGCCGATGGGATGTCCATAAAGAGAATAGGGTGGTTGTTGAGCAGGAACGGTTTATAGAGTCTGCGAATGACTTTTTCGGCCTCTTCCGAATCAGTGCCTACCACAATACGGTCTGGCTTCAGGAAATCGTCGATGGCATTTCCTTCTTTCAAAAACTCTGGGTTGGAAGCTACATAAAACGGAATGTCTGAATTACGTTTATCCAATTCTGCTTTTACTGCGGCTCTGACTTTTTCTGAAGTGCCGATGGGCACCGTACTCTTGGTTACCACCACCATGCTCTGCGTAATATGTTTGCCGATTTCTGATGCAACAGCCAGTACATAGCTTAAATCTGCGCTTCCATCTTCACCGGGAGGTGTTCCAACAGCAATAAAGATAACCTCTGCCTGATCCAGACTTTCTTTCAGACTGGTTGAAAAATGCAATCTGCCTTTTTCAACATTGTTTTTTATCATAGTCTCAAGTCCGGGCTCATAAATTGGAACAACTCCTTTTTTGAGGTTATTGATTTTTTTCTCATCAATATCCACACAGGTAACGTTTACGCCTGTATCTGCAAAACAAGTTCCGGTAACCAGGCCTACGTAGCCTGTTCCTACAATAGATATTTTCATAAATTGGTGTTTAAATTATTGCTTCAGTTTTCAAAAATAGAAAAAATATTTCGGTGAAACAGTATGAAACCCTTATTTCTCAAAACTGCCACAACGCGGCATAAATAAAAGAACCGGGCGTTTAATTCAATCTAAATATTTACAACCTAAAACGGTTCAACTGTTGGGGAGTTTTGATTCCTCAAATCTGCCATTAGCAGTTCCTGTTTATCGGGATAAGTGCATCAATAAAATAGCTGCAGGGTAAAAGGTAAAACTTAATGTCAGGAAATATACGAAAATGTCCGAAATTGTGCAGGACTATTTGACGTATGGACTTGTCCTTGACATTGTGCACGGAATCCAATAAATTTCACAATGATTGGTGGAGTAATTTTTGTCAGAGGTTTCATCCTGTAAAAAGGCAGGCTCAAACAAAACTGCAGCAGGGAATAGTGGACTATTTCCAAGTAAGTTAGCAAATAAAATTAAGGGATTGTTCTTGTTTTGTTGGAAAAGTTCCTATTTTTGCACCGATTTTTTATCAATATAATGTCTAACTAATAGATTTTGCGAGGTTTAATTAATGGCAGAATTAGAAAATGAAAACTTACAGGAGCAGAACAATGCTACTCCTGAAGTAAACGAAAAAGTTGAGGACAAGAAGCCTCAGGTTGAAACTGTTGAAACAGCAGATGCTGACTTTGACTGGGACAAGTACGAAAACGGTGATTTGGTTGAAGAAGCCAAAGGTTCTGAAAAAGAAGAACTGGAAAAGCTTTATGACAAAACTTTGTCAACCATTACCGAAAAAGAAGTGATCGAAGGAACCGTTATCGCGATGAATAAGCGCGAGGTTGTTATCAACATTGGTTTCAAATCTGATGGTATTGTTAGTCGCAACGAGTTTCGTTACAATCCCGACCTTAAGGTGGGAGATCAGGTAGAGGTTTATGTGGAAAGCCAGGAAGACAAAAAAGGTCAGCTGGTGCTTTCACACAAAAAGGCCCGTGCCCTCCGTTCCTGGGATCGTGTGAACGAAGCCCTCGAAAAGGATGAGGTAATCAAAGGATACATTAAATGTCGTACCAAAGGAGGTATGATTGTTGATGTATTTGGCATTGAGGCTTTCCTTCCGGGTTCACAAATCGATGTGAAGCCTATCCGTGACTACGATATGTACGTGGGTAAAACCATGGAATTCAAAGTGGTTAAAATTAACCCCGAATTCAAAAACGTTGTTGTTTCACACAAAGCGCTTATCGAAGCCGAGCTGGAACAGCAGAAAAAAGAAATTATCTCCAAACTGGAGAAAGGTCAGGTGCTGGAAGGTACTGTCAAAAACATTACTTCCTATGGTGTATTTATCGACCTGGGTGGTGTTGACGGACTTATCCACATCACAGATCTTTCCTGGGGACGTGTTTCGCATCCCGAAGAAATTGTTCAGCTTGACCAGAAATTGAACGTGGTTATTCTCGACTTTGATGACGAGAAAAAACGTATTGCTCTTGGTCTTAAGCAGCTTACAGCTCATCCGTGGGATTCACTGGATACCGAGCTTAAAGTGGGCGATGTAGTGAAAGGAAAAGTGGTTGTGATGGCCGACTATGGTGCTTTTGTTGAAATAGCTCCAGGTGTTGAAGGTCTTATTCACGTTTCTGAAATGTCATGGTCGCAGCATCTTCGCAGTGCTCAGGACTTCCTGAAAGTTGGCGATGAGGTGGAAGCTCAGATTCTTACACTGGATCGTGAAGAGCGTAAGATGTCTCTGGGTATGAAGCAGCTCAAGCCGGATCCATGGGATAACATCGAAGAGAAGTATCCGGTTGAAAGCAAGCATAAAGCAAAAGTCAGGAATTTTACTAACTTTGGTGTGTTTGTTGAAATCGAAGAGGGTATTGACGGTTTGATTCATATTTCTGACCTGTCATGGACCAAGAAAGTGAAGCATCCTGCTGAATTTACCACTGTTGGTGAAGATATCGAGGTGGTTGTACTTGACATCGACAAAGAAAACCGTCGTTTGAGCCTTGGTCATAAGCAACTTGAAGAGAACCCGTGGGATGTCTTCGAAACCATCTTTACTGTGGATTCAATTCATGAAGGAACCATTGTTGACGTATTTGACAAAGGTGCTGTTATTGCTTTGCCTTATGGTGTTGAAGGTTTTGCCACTCCCCGTCATCTTGTGAAAGAGGATGGTAGCCAGGCCAAAGCAGATGAGAAGTTGCAATTCAAAGTGATTGAGTTTAACAAAGGTGCCAAGCGCATTATTTTGTCTCACTCACGCGTTTTTGAAGATGAAAAACGTTCTGAAGAGCAGACTGCTAAGAAAACTCAGGCCAAAACTGCCAAAAAAGGAGTTAAGAAACTTAAGGACAGTCTGGAAAAAACCACACTGGGGGATATCTCAGAACTTGCTGCTTTGAAAGATCAAATGGAAGCTGACGAGAGTGGTTCTAAAGACAAAAAAGAAGAATAGTCATATTTTTAAGGGGGCGATAATATATGGACTTTAAAATTGATAAAATTGATGATTTCATGGTGGTAAAGGTGTTGAAAGAAAAACTCGACACCAATGTAGCACCAAATCTTAAATCAGAAATTGTTTTACTTTCCGGGAACGGAGAAAAAAACATTCTTCTCGATCTAAGTAAATGTAATTATTGCGATTCATCAGGATTAAGTTCCATATTAGTCGCCAACCGGTTGTGCAAAAATGCTGATGGTGCGTTTGTGATTTGTGGTTTGCAACCTGCCGTGGAACGGCTTATTGCAGTGTCGCAGTTGGACACCGTCCTGAACATCGCTCCGGATATCGATGAGGGTATCCAGATGATGAGACAATCCATCGGTAAAAAATAGGTGTGTTTATGGGAATTTCTGTCACAATTCTTGGCAGTAACTCAGCACTTCCCACATCCGAACGAAATCCAACCGCCCAGGTGCTTAATGCATCGGGGCGGTTTTTTTTGATTGATTGTGGTGAAGGTACGCAGATGCAGTTACGTCGGAACAGAGTGCATTTTGGGAAAATTGACCATGTGTTTATTTCTCATCTTCACGGGGATCATGTTTTTGGATTGCCAGGTTTGATCTCTTCTTTTGGACTCCTGGGGAGGACTAAAGATTTGCATATCCATGGAGTAGTTGATCTGGAGACTGTTCTGCGTCCGGTAATAGACTATTTCAGCAAAGAACTGCCGTTCAATATTGTCTTTCATCGCATCAATCCCCTGGAGAAGGAGTTGATTTATGAAGATGCGGTACTGGGGGTTTCTACCTTTCCTGTGGAGCACCGGATACCTACAGTTGGTTTTCTGTTTAGAGAGAAGCCAAAAGAGCGAAAGATCAATAAGCCGGTGTGCGACTTTTATAATGTTCCTTTACGCGTTTTGCCGAAGTTAAAACAGGGGGCGGATTTTATGAGGGACAACGGGGAGCAAATTCTCAATGAGAAACTTACATTTCCGGCGCCTCCATCGCTGTCTTATGCTTTTTGTACCGATACGCTACCTCTTCAATCAGTGGCGGAGGTAGTTAAAGGGGTTGATATGCTTTATCATGAGGCAACTTTTATGTCGGATCAGGAAGGACTTGCAAAAAAGACTTTCCACAGCACTGCCAGACAGGCAGCAGAAATAGCTCTTGAGGCAGGGGTGAAGAAATTACTGATTGGTCATTTCTCCTCCAGATACCGCGATTTATCTCCTTTGCTGGCCGAAGCCAGAGAGGTATTTCCTGATACTGAAATAGCAGGGGAAGGGGTAACCTTTGATATTTGAATTGATTGGAGGGGGCTCAGGATTTGATAAATCGTTGAAAGGGTTGCTGATTTGTTTTAGTGGCTCATAATCATGTGATTCCCCTGTTTTGTGGCTTGAAGAATAAAAATAACGGGAGTCTCCAATGAAGCAGGCTCCCGTTAATTATTATGGAGGGTGACAATTAAAGTTTTATTTTACCTTTGATTAGTGTCATTGAGTGAGGCGGGAAAGCATAAGTTACGGTTTTCCCTTTTGCTTTAATATTTTCCAGTTTTTTGGTTTCTACATTGGTTTCTCCAAAGTCATTTTTTGCTTTAATATCCGGACCGTTTACTTCATAAATCTCCAATGATCCTGCAAATTCCCCTGTTTGGGCAATCAGATCGGTTGTGATGGCGTTATCTTTGTGCCGGTTTACTACGGCAATGGTTATTTCATCATCCTGATAAGTAGCCGATACATCCAGATAGGGTACATCCGTTTGCTTGGTAGTTGTTTCTCCCAAACCAAGATGGAATTCCTCTGTGTCATAAGTCTCACAATCAACAAACAAGTCAAGAGAGGTTCCGTACATATTGTTGGCAAACAAAGCCAGCGGATAATAGATGGTTTGCTTGAACATATCGTCTTTGCTGGTAAAAATGGGGCCAATTACATTGACCAACTGTGCCATATTTGCCATTTTTACAACATCTGCATTTCTGATAAAAGCATTGAGCATCCCTGATATCACCAGGGCATCTTCCAGGTTGTAATGTTCTTCCAGGGCACGGTCTCCCACCATATTGGCTCCGGAGCGGGCCCGATACCATACGTTGTATTCATCCCAGGCAATGTAAATAGGATCTTCGGTATGGTCGCGTCGCAGTGTTCTTTGCATTACTTCATTGATCATCCCTTTCACTATTTTGGTACGCTCCTCAATGACCAGGGGTGTGGACATGAAATTGTAATAGTTGTCATCAGGGTTACCTACATAAATATGCAATGCAATGTAATCGATGTAATCCTTTAATTCTTCCAGAATGGTTCTGTTCCATTCATCCGGATTGGCATCGGGTCTATAGTTGGATGAACCGGCAGCAATAAGCTTTATGTCGGGGGAGGTGAGGCGCATGAGTTTTCCGGCTTCACGTGCTTTTTTAGAGTAATCAATGGCATTCAGATGACCCATTTGCCAGTAGCCGTCCATTTCGTTTCCAAGACTCCAGTACTTAATGTTGTGAGGCTCCGGATAACCGTGTTTCTTTCTGAGTTCTGCATAGTAGGGACCTTCTTTAACATTGGTATATTCCACCCATTGTTGTGCTTCTTTAATCGTTCCGGTCCCCAAATTTACTGCAAAATAGGGTTCTGTTCCCAGTTCTTTTGCGTAAGTCATAAATTCGTTGGTTCCAACTTCATTGGTTTCCAATCGTTGCCAGGCCAATTCCAGCCGTTTGGGACGGTCAGAACCCACTCCGTCTTTCCAGTTATAGTTCGATACAAAGTTACCTCCGGGGTAGCGAAGTAGCGGTATGTTTAGGCCTTTTGCGGCTTCCATTACATCTTTTCGAAAACCATTTTCATCAGCAAGGGGACTGTCGGGGTCATAGATTCCTCCATATACACATCGCCCCAGATGCTCCACAAAGTTTCCGTAAATGTTTTTGTTTACCTCTCCAATGGTGCGTTCCACGTCGATCTTTATTCGTGCATTCTGTGCACTTTGTGTCATTCCGGGGGGAAGTGAGGCAAATGTCAGAATGGCAATCAGGATGGTTTTTAGCAGATAACTTTCTTTCATAGTGATGTTGTTTTTTTGTGATAAATGATTTTTAACAAATTTAAGTTTCCTTTTACCGGCTGTGGAGGACAAACAGGTATTAGAGGTAGATGAATGTTTTGGCAATGGCTTTTTATGTGATTTGTTGGAATCTGACAGGTAGGTCGCACTTAAAAAGAACTGAAAATACAGACATTCTCCTTATATTTGCATTGATTTTTTAATCCCATAACACTCAATCTTCATGCAGGAAAAAATTCTTATCCTGGACTTTGGCTCTCAATATACGCAGTTGATTGCCCGACGTGTCCGTGAACTCAATGTTTATTGTGAAATACATCCGTTTAACAACTTTCCGGAGCTGGATGATGCCGTAAAAGGTGTAATTCTTTCCGGAAGTCCCTCCAGTGTGAGGGGGCAGAATGCTCCTGTACCTGATTTGAGTAAAATCAAAGGCAAATT
The DNA here is from genome assembly GCF_000259075.1 of Marinilabilia salmonicolor JCM 21150. Taxonomy (GTDB): domain Bacteria; phylum Bacteroidota; class Bacteroidia; order Bacteroidales; family Marinilabiliaceae; genus Marinilabilia; species Marinilabilia salmonicolor. The sequence goes on along the minus strand of NZ_AJKI01000042.1, from coordinate 17,302 downwards.
ACCTTTATTGGGGGTATGTTACGGAGCGCAGTTTATGGCACAGAATTACGGGGGCCTGGTAGAGGCTTCCGATACCAGGGAATATGGTCGTGCTAACCTGAAATTTATTGACTCTGAGAATGAGTTGTTCAGGGAAATTGAAATAGGCTCTCAGGTTTGGATGTCACATGGAGATACCATTATGAAACTCCCTGAGAACTTTAAGATTGTGGCAAGTACCGGAGATGTTGAGGTCGCTGGCTATAAAGTTGAAAATGAGAAAACCTTTGGCATTCAGTTTCATCCCGAAGTATATCATACAACTCAGGGCCTTCAGATATTAAGCAACTTTGTGGTTGATGTATGCCGCTGCAGTCAGGACTGGACTCCCGCTTCTTTTGTGGAGGAGACCGTGGAGGCATTGAAAGAACAACTTGGAAACGACCGGGTTGTTTTAGGTTTGTCGGGGGGCGTGGACAGTTCGGTAGCCGCTATGTTGCTGCACAAAGCCATTGGAAAAAACCTCACTTGCATCTTTGTTGACAACGGCCTCTTGCGAAAGTATGAATATGAGAATGTGCTTGATTCCTACAAACACATGGGATTAAATGTGGTGGGTGTTGATGCAAAGGATCTTTTCTTAGGCGAATTGAATGGTGTTTCTGAACCTGAAGAGAAACGGAAAATAATTGGCCGCGTATTTATTGAGGTTTTTGATGTAGAAGCCAAAAAAATAACCGGGGTGAAATGGCTTGCCCAGGGTACCATTTATCCTGATGTGATTGAATCGGTATCGGTCAATGGTCCCTCAGCAACCATTAAATCTCATCATAATGTGGGCGGATTGCCCGAAAAGATGAATCTGAAAGTTGTTGAACCTCTTAAGCTTCTCTTTAAGGATGAGGTACGAAGAGTCGGGCATGAGTTGAAAATTTCGCCTACCATTCTGGGGCGTCATCCGTTCCCCGGACCGGGTCTGGCCATTCGTATTCTGGGTGAGATTACCCCCGAAAAGGTATCTCTTCTTCAGGATGTGGATTACATTTTTATTGAAGGGCTTCGTTCGCATGATTTGTACAATCAGGTATGGCAGGCCGGTGCTATGTTATTACCTGTTCAGTCGGTGGGCGTAATGGGCGATGAAAGAACTTACGAAAGTGTGGTTGCACTCAGGGCCGTGGCTTCTACTGATGGGATGACTGCAGATTGGGTGCACCTGCCTTATGAATTTCTGGGGCGCATTTCCAATGAAATAATAAACCGTGTCAAGGGAGTAAACAGGGTGGTTTACGATATTAGTTCAAAACCACCTGCGACCATTGAATGGGAATAAAAATATTTTTTATGCGATTTTATTTCTTGTTTGCTGCATTATTGCTGATGCTTTCTCCGGTAAGTGCTCAGCTGGATGATCCGGAGCTTGATAAACTAAGGCTTTCGTGGCAGTTGATATCTACTTTTTATGTGGACAGTGTGGATACTCATGAAATGGCCGAAGAAGCCATTGTTGCCATGCTGGAGAAGCTGGATCCACACTCGGTGTACATTCCTGCCGAAGAAGTGGAAGCCATGAATGAGCCTCTGGATGGTAATTTTGAGGGCATAGGCATCGAGTTTATGATTCTGAAGGATACCCTGACGGTGGTGGCAACCATTCCCGGTGGTCCCTCGGAGAAAGTTGGCCTTATGGCCGGTGACAGAATCACAGAGATTGACGGACAAAATGTAGCAGGCATTGGATTGGCCAATAGTGATGTTTTTGACCTTCTTCGTGGCCCCAAAGGATCTGAGGTTAGGGTTAAAGTATTCAGGAATGGTCAGGTTCTGAGTTTTATTATAGAAAGAGATAAAATACCCATCTTTAGTCTGGAGGCAGCTTACAAAATGTCCGGGGAAACCGGTTACATTAAAATATCCCGTTTTGCCCAGAGTACACACCGGGAATTTGTAAAAGCGCTTAAGGAGTTGAAAGAGATGGGGATTGATAACCTGGTGTTGGACTTGAGAGGCAACGGCGGTGGATATCTTAAGGCAGCTCTGGACATTGCCGACGAGTTTATTGGCGGAGAGAGTTTGTTGCTTTATACCGATGGTATGGCCATTCCCCGGTCGGAATATCATTCTCATTCAGGAGAACTTTGGGAAAAAGGAAACCTGGTGGTGCTCATTGATGAAGGTTCTGCTTCTGCCAGCGAAATCGTTGCAGGTGCTGTCCAGGACTGGGATCGGGGCGTGGTAATGGGGCGTCGAAGCTTTGGTAAAGGGCTTGTTCAACGTCCGTTTTCGTTGCCTGATGGTGCCGAAATCCGGCTAACGATTGCCAAATATTATACGCCATCAGGGCGAAGCATTCAAAAATCCTATGATGAAGGTTTGGATGAGTACCATGCCGAAATATATGAAAGGTTTCAGCATGGAGAAATGATGCATTCCGACAGCATAGATATGCCTGATAGTTTGACTTATCGTACTTTGAAATCGGAGCGTATGGTGTTTGGTGGAGGAGGCATTATGCCTGATATTTTTATACCTATGGACACCGCTTACTACACACCCTATTACCGGGATCTGGTAGCATCAGGATCTGTTAATCGCCTGGTGATGGATAAGCTTGATGACCACCGGGAGGAATGGTTGAATGAATTTGGTTCTTTCGAAGATTTTAAAGATAATTTTAAAGTTCCGGGTGAATTTATTGAACAGCTTGCTCAAAGGGCAGAGGTTGCCGGTATTGAACCTGATGAACAGCAGCTGGACACTTCGTTGGTCTGGCTTAATTTGCAGATAAAGGCGCTTATTGCACGTAATTTATGGAGTACCAGTGAATATTATCAAACACTGAATCCGGCGTTGCCTTTTTTCGATACTGTCTTGGAGGTCATTGAAGATCAGGCGGCCTATAAAAAGGTACTTGAGAATGATAATTGACTGGTTGATTGCTCATTGGATTGAATTGCTGGGAACAATCTTTGCGTTGTTGTATCTTTATCTTTCTGTACGTGAGAATATCTGGCTATGGGTGACAGGTTTTGTCAGTTCCTTTTTCTACTTAGTGTTGTTCCTGGATGAGCGGCTTTATGCAGATATGTCTCTTCAGGTTTACTACCTTGTGATAAGTGTTTACGGATGGCTGGCCTGGAAAACCGGGCGAAAAGAAAGTGGAAAACCCAAAATGCCTGTCTCCGGGGTTAATAAATCATTGGCCTTAAAATTACTTATTACAGGAGTTTTGATATACGGTGTGGTTGTGATTGCATTGCTAAAGTTGCCTGAACAAATGGGCATTCCCACTTCAGATCTGCCTTATTGGGATGCATTTACCACCACCGGAGGAATTGTTGCAACCTGGATGCTTGCCCGTAAAAAAATAGAGCATTGGTTGGTTTGGGTGGTTGTGGATCTGGTAAGTACCGGGATGTATCTTTACAAGGGATTAACCGTGACTGTTGTTTTGTACATTGTTTATACCCTGGTTGCTGTTGTTGGCTATCGTGAGTGGAAACAGCAGATGATGGTGCGTGACCGGGAGATACAACGGCGAGGGTAGGAAGTTAAACCCGGATACTGAATAAAGTGAAAAGCTATGACTGCCATTGTTATTACAGGACCCGAATCTACAGGAAAGTCAGCTTTGACTAAAGAATTGGCTGAACATTTTCAGGGGCATGCCGTTGAAGAATATGCAAGACAACATGTAGAAAATACCGGAGGTTCCTATTCTTTTGCAGATGTTGAGAAAATTGCACATTACCAGGTGCTTGAATATCATAAGATGGATTCAGTGGTAAAGGCAGAGGAATTCGTTTTTTTTGATACCTTTCTGATAATTACAAAGGTGTGGTTTCAGGAAGTTTTTTCTTGTTGTCCTGTCTGGATTGATAAAGCGATAAAAGAGTTAAAGCCTGACCTGGCTCTTTTGTGTATTCCGGATTTGCCATGGGAGGATGATGGAATCAGGGAAAATCCGGACAGCCGGGAATATTTGTTTGACTGTTATCTGAAGGAACTGGAATACTACCAAATTTCTTTTTCTCTGGTGGAGGGGAGTGGTGTTCACAGATTGAACAGTGCCTTGAACGGTCTTTCAGCAAGAGGGTTTTCTGTTCATCCGATTCCTTAATGCAGAAAGGTGTTATTTGAGAGATTTTTAAATAGAAGTTAGGTGAGAATGAAGGTGTTCTTTTGTTCTCTAAAATTGATAATTAACTTATTGTAGAATTTAAACGAATGAAGCTTTCATGATTTTTGAATTATGAAAATCAAAAATAAAGAGATAATCTCAAAATCATGGGATGTTTAATCTTACCAATCAGTTAAATAAAATTTAAGCGAATGAAACGAGCATGGCAACGATTGCCCCAAAAGAATATGTATAAATCCTTGCATGCGAGTTCCATCCGTTCTCAAATTTTTTAATTGGTTTTTTGTCAGTTAATTACAAAATTTCAAACGAATGAAACGTGCATGGCAAGGGATGCCACAAAAGACAATGTATAAATTCCTTTCATGCGAGTTCCATCAGACCAATAACTTAGATAAATTATATACTGATGAATTATCTGGAATATCCCAAAAGACTTAAAGCAACCATTGAACAGTTGTCGCGTGAGGAATCATACCAATCGGTTTGTCACCGGCACTATCCCGATCAGCCAATGCCTTCTTCCAGAGTATTGGGTGAGATTGTTGATCTACTGCGTGAGATAGTTTTTCCGGGGTATTACGGTGATTCACCAACTCGTCCTGCCAGTATCAGCTATTATATCGGGGTGAATGTGGAGAAACTTTACGATTTGCTTCGGCAGCAGATTTATGCAGGTTTATGTTTCGATTGTCACCATACCAACAGAGAAGACTTGCTGCACCGCAAAGACCGGGCGGCAAAGATTACACTCCAGTTTATTGAAAAGTTGCCGCAGATCCGTCATCTGCTGGCCACTGACGTGGAAGCAGCCTATGTAGGCGACCCTGCTGCACAAAGTAGCGCAGAAGTAATCTTTTGTTATCCGGCCATTCGGGCCATTACCAATTACCGAATCGCTCATGAATTATTACAACTTAAAGTTCCGCTGATTCCGAGAATTGTTTCCGAAATGGCACATTCCGAAACGGGAATCGATATTCATCCCAGGGCCAGCATTGGTCACCATTTTACTATAGATCACGGAACCGGTGTGGTTATCGGTGCTACCTGTATTATCGGTAACCACGTGAAAATTTATCAGGGAGTGACCCTGGGGGCAAAGAGTTTTCCTCTTGATGAAGATGGTAATCCAATTAAAGGTATTGATCGTCACCCGATTGTGGAAGACAATGTGATTATTTATGCTCAGGCGACCATTCTTGGACGTGTTACCGTAGGGGCCAACTCTGTAATTGGAGGTAATGTCTGGCTGACAACTTCAGTTCCTCCCGAGAGTAAAATTATTCAGGAAAAGTATCGTCATTCCGGTTTTATGGGGGGCGATGGAATCTGATTTATCATGTAAATGCTTTCTTTTGCCATATTCTGAGCTTTATTTACCAAAAAAAAGAATATTTGTGTTTTAGTTTGTTCAGAAATCGTTAAACTTCGGAACTTAAAAGTTCAAAAAAATATATAAATTTTTATCTTTGTAAAGAACTAATGCAAGATATTAAAATGGGTTTCAATCTTGAGGAATGGTACGCTCACAAGTTGCAGGGCGATGTGATTTTTAAATATACAGGAAGTATTTCTCCGGAGATGATTACCCATGCTCTTGATGCTGTAGAAAACAGCCCTTTGCTCACGAAAGAAAGACTGCAGACCCGAAAAAAAGTCTATAATGTTTTTGTAGAATGTATGCAGAATCTTTATCATCATGTTGATGCCCCTCCGGCTGGACTTTCAGCAGGTGGATCTCCTAACTTTGGCATCGCGTGTCTTGTTCATGATGGTTCATTTTTCCGGGTTACCACCGGGAATTTTATTCTGAGATCAAAAGTCAATTTTATAAAAGATCGCATAGAACAGCTTAATTCTCTCTCAGATGAAGAGGTGAGAATGCTTTATCGCGATATTTTGGGCAATGAAGCTCTCTCCGAAAAAGGCGGAGGAGGCTTGGGAATGCTTGATATTGTTAGAAAAACAGGTAATAAACTGGAATATTTTTTGTATCCTTACGACGGAGAACATATTTTCTTTTCTTTGGACGTGTACATAAGTTAATAAAGATATAATTGCCATTATGGAAACAATTATCCGTGAAGATACACCCAAAACTCCCTACGTTAAGCTTGACGGGGAGAAAGGTGTGGTTGAGATCAAGGGCCGGTCAATTCCCGAGAATTCAGTAGAGTTTTATAAACCGCTGATCGATTGGATTGATGAGTATGGTGATGATCCCAAAGATAATACGATTATCAATATTCAATTGGAATACTTCAATACCAGTTCTTCAAAGTGTATTCTTGATATTTTTAAGAAACTGGAATTGTTGTTTAAAAAGGGTTTTAAAGTTCAGGTAAACTGGTACTACGAAGAGGACGATGAAGATATGTTTGAGGCAGGAGAGGATTACCAGTCCATTATTAATCTTCCCTTTAAAATGATTGAAATGGAGGAGTAAATCCGAAAACGGATACTCTTTTCTTTTTTTAAATTATATAGCCGGATGCTCCGGCTGAATATAGGTAATCCCGCTTAAGGGGTTACCTATTGTTTTTCCGGGGTAATGCTTTCTTACTTCCGGAGATTAGTTTTTTCAGGAACTGGCTGTAGAGAAAAATGAAAAGCAGCAAATTCATTGTCCACATCACAAAAAGATTAATCCAAAGTGTAGGGATCTTATAGCTTCCGATGTTTTTATAGGGGGCAAGAAAGTGAGCTTTAACGAAAGGATGATTTGGGTCCTTATAAATAGCGTCAAATTTTTGAACAAATGAATTGTTATGCCGGATGATCCGCTTGGAAAAGAAATCATCTGTCCCTCTTACAAATCGCTCAAGTCCTTGATTGTGGTGCTGATTTCTTAAAGAGGTCAGGTAATGATTACCTTCATTCGGATGCTGTTGTATCAGTTTTCGCCGCTGTTCTTCATGTCTTTTGTCTGCCTCATTGTATAACCCCACATAAAACCGTTGAACGTCTGATGTAAATTTATTTGCTTCGTTCAGGAAACTGTCGATGGAGACATCTTCCTTAAAAACAGGTGGAATAATGTTTTTTTCAACCGGCAGTTCTGCTGCCGCTTTTTTACTTTCACTCTCCAATAAGATCCGGATGTCACTTGTTTGTTCCTCTTCTATACTGTTTTTTAAGCGGGTCAGTTCATTCCGAAAAGCCGGAACCCAGTAATCTTTATAGTAATTGGCTTTACTTTTTAGCTTATCGAAAACAAAGAATTCCTTTTGATAATTGTTATGGGTAAACTGATGAACCGCCATTGCTTCAAAAGCCCAGCGTGCGGTTATTGTTTCGCCGTACCAGGGTATTTCGGATACGGACGAGAAATGCGGATTTAAGCGGTCATAGGATACAAAAACACCGCTCAGAATAAGTTGGGGGATTATAAGGAAAGGAATCAAAATATAGATGTTAACTGTCTTTTTAAGACTGTCTGATATGATTAACCCCAATAGGTTGGCAAATATGGCCGAGGTAAACAATACAAGCCAGAATGGCCAAAACATATTTTGTATTTCCAGAATCGTGTTTCCGATAAAGGTAAATATGGCTGTTTGGATGGCCGATAAAATGGCCAGTAGAAAAACTTTTGAGAATAAGTAGCTTAGACGGCTGAGGTTGAGGAAGGCTTCCCGCTTAAGTATTTTTTTATCACTTATAATTTCTTCGGCACTGACCGTTAATCCAACGAATATGGAGATGATTACCGAAATGATAAGGAAGGTAACCAGGTTTGGATTGTTGTAAAGCAGATATCCGGGTTCCTGTTGGGCTTCGGGTTGAAAGTAATAAAGCAAACTTGCCAGAATAAATGCTAAAACAGGCATTTCCAGCAGATTGATTAAAATGTATTGAGCATTTGCCAGTTTGGATTTTAAATCGCGGATGAAAAAAATGCCAAGCTGTCCCAGCCGGCCGGGTATTTTGAAATTTATTTCAGGCAGTGGCAATCTTTTTTCTTTACGCTCCCGGCTTGACGGGTATTGTTTCTTGAAGAGCTGAAACCATTCAAGGGGTGAGGTTTTTCGCGCCGGGGTGGGGGTTCCGTATTCATCCAGTACACTGGAGTTGATAATGCTCAGAATCTGTTCGGGATTTACATTTCCACATACGGGGCATTCGCTTTCATCCCTATTGGCATGGTTGATACACGATTTAAAGTAGTTGATGGCCCCCACGGGATCACCGTTGTAGATCAGGTATCCTCCGGTGTCCAGCACCAGAAGCTGGTTAAACATTTTGTATATCTCGGAAGATGGTTGATGAATGACCACAAAAATCAGTTTTCCCTTAACCGCCAGATCCTTGAGCAAATCCATGATGTTTTCAGAATCTCTTGACGACAGGCCGGAGGTTGGTTCATCCAGAAAAAGAACTGAGGGTTCGCGTATCAGTTCAAGGGCGATATTTAGGCGTTTTCTCTGCCCTCCACTGATTTTTTTGTTCAGGGGAGAGCCCACTTTCATATTCCTGATTTCATAGAGGCCAAGTGAGCTGAGCAATTGAATGACTTTCTCTGTTATCTCTTCCTCACTAAGATGGTCAAAACAGAGTCTGGCATTATAATACAGATTCTGATATACAGACAAATCTTCAATTAGCAGGTCGTCCTGTGCTACGTAACCAATCAGTCCGTTTACTTTTTCCGGGAAAAGGTGAAGGTCTATTCCATTCATTAGAATTTCTCCTGATGATGGAAGATAGATCCCGGTAAGAACATTGATGAGCGTGCTCTTTCCTGCTCCTGAATCCCCCATAATGCCAACAAGCTGTCCTGAGTGGCTTGCAAAACTCAGAGGGTGAAGACCGGCATTTCTTTTGGTGTCGAAGCTGAAAGAGATGTCTCTTACGTCAAAAACAATGGGAGATTCGTTGGCCTTAAAATTAAAATGGGTGGCAATGTCACTGAAGGTTACCGGAGTACCATGTTTGTAACGGATTGAGCCTCCCGGTCTCAAAAAGTGGATGTGGTGGGGAAGGAGCACCTGTCCGTTGATGGTAAGTTCGGTGCTTTCACTGGTTTTGAGAAGACATAGAGATACGGAACTTACATAAAGAACAAAAATCTCAGTATTTAAAAATTCCCGATAAATGTATTTTTCTTCGCGCCGTCTTCTTTTTTCTCCCCCGATAATCAGGTGATTGTCTTCGGGCTCTTTTTCGGTACTTACAATGAAATGATGGATGGACAGAAATTCTTCCCTGTAAATATTAAAGGTTTCGGCAACCGTTTCGGCAAACTCGAATTCCACCTCCGACATCGCTTTCTTTCCTGAGTCGAGAAATTCAAGCAACTGAATGATTACGATGATTTTTTGGTAATGCGTGAGTTCTTCATTGATGGCCGTGGCAATGCGAAGAACTTTTACTGAACTTGCGGCATAAAGTTTAGGAATCCGGGTTTTTTCTTTTGTTTTTTCCCGGTAGGTCCTTCTGTGATTATCAAAAAGATGGAGGTATTCCTCAATGAGTTGTTGATTGAGTTGTAAAGAGAGATAATTTTGCACAACTTTTCTTCCCGAAGTGGCATCCTGTTCCGGAGCTGCCACTAAAGCAAAAAGTTGCATCAATGCTTTTAAAATACCTTCACTCATGGTATTTAATCATATTCTCCAATGCATGAATGAGCGGATTTCGAAAAGTCCGGTTACGCCTTTTTTTTTTGAGGAGTCATTTTGTTGATTCCTCATTATCAGATAATAACTCCGGGCGAAAAACGGTTCGCTTTGAATTTGGCAAAGTTTTTACTTTTCGGAATAAACTCATGAATAGATTTATTGAGCATTCTTAAAGCCGATGAGCACAAGAGCCAATCCTGAATCTCCGCTGCCTGGCATCAGACCTGCTTCAATAATGCACTCCATATTCCCTTCCATTTTAAAATCCCATGAAGAAGAGAAGTTTTGATGTGTGCTGGAAAACAAAATGTTATTGTTTGTATCATAAACCGAGAACCATATTCTTTTATCTGTCGGGGAACAGGTGGCGATCCGGTATATGTTCCCTTCGAATAAAGTGGTTCGGAATTCAGCAACTTCTGATCCTGTCAGAAGTGCCTTCATGGGTTGGCTGTTGTGAACAAACCCGTTCTGAATCTGCAGTAAACAGTCGGCGTATATTTTTTCTGTTGGCTGAGAATTTGTTCCGGATGTAAACAATACCGAAAAAAATAATACCAGAAAAAATGTTATTGTTCTATTTGATTTCATGAATAAAAGCTTAGATAATATTATAGCCCTCAAATGTCTTTACCCAAAGTTATTTAAAAATTCAGATAAATAACGGTTTTAGCCAAAAATAATTTTTTGTGGTGTTAATTAAGAATTGAGTTTTAGCATGATTTATTGACTTCGTCGATCTTCGATTCAGAAGTTTTCGTTATGAGATGTTTAAACACCAAAAAAAATAGGCAACCGCAGAGAAAATTGATGAAGGAAATAGTGAACTATTTTCAAGTCAATTTCATTGAGGACTGCCGAATTTTGCAGGTAGTTGAACATTGTAACAGATAATTTATGAAACGAAGTTCGATACAGTCAATAATCCAGATTAGTCTGTCAGAAAGTGCAGTTGAGTTATTTTATACGGAAAATAAATACCAGGGGTTACATTGGTGTGAAAATACATCTAAGTTATTGGTCTGATGGAACTCGCATGCAAGATTTTATACATTCTCTTTCGAGGCAATCCTTGCCATGCTCGTTTCATTCGTTTTAATAGAAAACCGGATTGCCCGGTTGTTCCGGAACAAAATCCCTGAAGTTTTTCACGGATTCTCCACTGGTTCTGAAGCTGAATGGAAGTTCCCCTTCCGGAACCCTTGGCATGATCGAGAGTCTTATTTGCAGAGTGTTGAACACCAGATTGTCGTTTCGGATTCTTAACCCACCGCCAAAACTAAAATAAGGGGTGTGACTGAAGAGTCCATGGTCTTCGTTTTCCCGAAGAAAGGCTGTGTCGAAAAAAGTAAAGAACGCAAACTTGAACCCCAGGGGTTCCATGGGAGTAAAAAATACTTGTTCTGTTTTCAATACGGCTTTCTCCAATCCCCTTATGGTGTTTCTGTATTCAAATCTGTGCAGTCCGTTAACGTCTTCGTCAATGGATAAATATTCGCCTTGTTTTCGGTGCAGGCCTGTGACATACTGCAATTCCAGGAAGCTTCTCATTTTGCTCTGACCAACATTTATTAGTGGGGTAATGTATTCGCCCGAGAGTTTTAGATACCCTTGTTCGGGGTTCCCTTTTTGGAAAAAAGAACCAATATCTCCGCTTAGATAGAGGTAACCTTTGGAAGGAATCAATGCCCGACCGGAACTGTAATGCAGTGCCAGAAAATGCCTGGCGGTATCTGTGGCTTCATGATAACCATAAGATAAGCCTGCAAGCATTCCGTGCGGAACATCTTCGGTGCGGCCGAACGAATATATCAGATTGTTTTTGTAGTAACCCCGACGCGAAAATGCCAGCCCTCCATAATAGAATTTCCCACCTGAAAACAGAGGAGAGGCAGGTGGAGTGTCAAACAATTCTATGTCCAGGTGACGCCCCAGAATATAGATGTTCGATCGAAGTGGTGAATCCGGATTATTCAGCAGGAAAGAGCGTCCTATGTAAAAGTTTTTGCGAAGATAGTCTAACGGTGGTTCCCATTCCATGGCTGGATATTCAAATATTTTAGGACTAATGAATGACCTGTTTATGGATATTTCTCCGGCATATTTGATTTCCGGAAGAACAAAATCTTTTTTCAGGATCCCACTGATCATTTCCAGATTCTCGATGTGGGAATAATCGATTTCAAAATCCAGGTATTCTCCAAATATATTTTCGGCACCAAAAGTTTCCCGGAATCCCCAGGTGGATATGTCGATGGTAGGGGTAACCAGGGTGTGGGACAATGAAAAACCGCGACCGAAAAGATTTTTGTTGATCAGCGTAAAAGAGGGGTTTTGGTCTGTAAGTCCCAGTGAAATTGCATGTGGGTATCTGTCTTGTACATAAATACTCACATTTACCGATTCTGGGTTTTCGGGATGTGGCCATATAATTATTCTCACATCATTGATGAAGGAAAAAGAACGTAACAGACGCTCACTATCTGTGATGTCGGTGGTTGAAACACTCTGTCCCTCACTGAATGTAATGGTTTTTAAAATAACTCCTGATGCGGTTTCGAATCTCAGTTTATTGCCTAAGCGTGCAATCCAGGAATCGGCAACTGAAACAGTGTCTTCCACCGAGCCGCCAAAAGGCTGAATGTGCCTGACATCGATATGACTAATTGTTTTGCCCTTGTAGTCGATGAATTCTTTTTGTGCAGAACCACTGCTCGATTCGGATTCCTCAATGCTGCTTTTTACCAACCATTCATGGAGTTTCCGGCTGAAAATGTTTCTGTTCGAATAATTTTTCAGGATGTCCTCAATGGTTTTTCCTTGCAACGGTGTTTCCCGTGTATTGGGCTGTACAAATTGTATAGTGGTGTCGTTTCTAATGATGGTGAGGGTGTCTGGTGTTTGTGAATGAATGTTGGTGGTCGAAAACAATAGGATGAAGAGGGAAAATTCGAAGAAAAATAAATTTCTGAAATCCCGTTTAAAATGTTGTATTTTAGTAAGAATATATGGTTTGAATGTTGTTGTCATTGGTCTCAGCTTTGAGAAACAGCCTCGTTTTTGCTTTTACTAAAATAGGAATTTTTTAATCATTTCAATTTGTGTTTTTGACCAGAGATAAATTCCGTGGCTGAAAAAATGGCACGCAAAAGGCGCTTTTTGCGTCAAATTGACGTATTGCCGCTTGTGGCAGGATGCTTGAAAGCGCTTAAGCAGAAGATTTATTTATGAATCGATGATCAACGAAGTCAATAAATCAGTCCTCCTAGAAGCGGGGCTTTTCCTTTAAGGGAAAACATAATGTCGCATTGAAAAGGTGAAGGTTTGTTTTAAAAGGCGGAAGGTCTTTAAGAAATAGCCTGGTACAACGCCCCAGGAGAATTGTAATAAAGAGAGGAGGTGGGGGATAACTCTAAACTCTCAGGCTTCCAGTCTGTTTACGCCTTAACCTGTTTTAGGTATGAGGTAGGGTTAAGAGTACATTCTGTTTTTGAATAATAAAACCAAAAGATATGAATCTGAATCAATTTACTATAAAAGCACAGGAGGCCATACAACAGGCCTTTCAAATTGCCGGTGGTTATCAGCATCAGGCAATAGAAAACGGGCATCTGCTTAAGGGAGTGCTTGAAGTTGAAGAAAATATTACCCGATTTCTGTTTAATAAAATGGGGGTTGGGCAACTTGTGCCTGTTTTGGATAAGATGATAGAATCTTACCCCAAAGTGAGCGGTGGCGATCCTTATTTAAGTCGGGAAGCCAATGAAAGTCTGCAAAAAGCGGTTGCTTTTTCAAAGGAGATGGGTGACCAGTTTGCCAGTATTGAACACCTGTTACTGGGGATTCTCAAAAGCGGGGATCAGGTTTCCAAAATGATGAAAGATGCCGGAGTGACTGAAAAAGGACTGAAGCAGGCAATTGAAGAGTTGCGTAAAGGCAGCAAAGTGGATAGTCAGTCGGCTGAAGATGCCTTTAATGCTCTGGGACGCTTTGCCATTGACCTCAACGAGCAGGCCAGGAGTGGTAAGCTGGATCCCGTAATTGGGCGCGATGATGAGATTCGTCGTATACTTCAGATACTATCGCGAAGAACCAAAAACAATCCCATTTTGATTGGGGAACCGGGTGTGGGAAAAACGGCCATTGCAGAAGGTCTGGCTCATCGCATTATCAATGGAGATGTGCCTGAAAACCTGAAGAGTAAAAGGATATTTTCGCTCGATATGGGGGCCTTGGTTGCAGGTGCCAAATATAAAGGTGAATTTGAAGAGCGGCTCAAAGCTGTTGTCAAAGAGGTGGTTGGCAGTGACGGGGAAATTGTGCTGTTTATCGATGAAATTCATACTCTGGTGGGTGCCGGAAAAAGTGAAGGTGCCATGGACGCTGCAAACATTCTGAAACCGGCTCTGGCAAGAGGTGAGTTGAGAGCTATTGGCGCAACTACATTGGGAGAATATCAGAAATACTTTGAGAAAGACAAAGCGCTGGAACGTCGTTTCCAGATTGTGATGGTGGATGAGCCGGATCTGGCTTCTGCCATATCCATTTTGCGCGGGCTGAAAGAACGGTATGAGACTCATCATAAGGTGAGAATTAAGGATGAAGCCATCATTTCTGCTGCAGAATTGTCTAAACGATATATTTCCGATCGGTTTTTGCCCGATAAGGCCATTGACCTGATTGATGAAGCTGCTTCCAAGTTGCGTCTTGAGATGAATTCAGTTCCGGAAGAAATCGATGAAATTGAACGAAGAATTAAGCAGTTGGAAATTGAACGTGAGGCCATCAGGCGAGAAGGCGACACGAAGAAAGTCAATGAATTGAGTGAGGAGATCTCCAATCTGAAGGAAGAACGCAACGGTTTACGAGCCAGATGGGAAGAGGAAAAAGGCATCATTGAACAAATTCAGAAAAACAAGGAGGCCATAGAGCAGTATAAGTTTGAAGCCGATCGTGCCGAGCGCGAAGGTCTTTATGAAAAAGTGGCTGAATTGCGTTATGGAAGAATCAAGGAGGCCAATGAAACCATTGAAAAGTTGCAGCGTCAGTTGGCCGAGCGTCAATCGCAGAATGCCATGATTAAAGAGGAGGTAGATGCCGAGGATGTGGCTCAGATTGTGAGCAGGTGGACAGGGATTCCTGTTACCCGAATGCTTCAGAGTGAGCGCCAGAAGTTACTTAAGCTCGAAGATCAATTGCACAAGCGGGTGATTGGTCAGGACGAGGCGATTGCGGCCGTTGCTGATGCTGTCAGACGAAGCCGGGCCGGGCTGCAGGATGTACGTCGTCCTATTGGTTCGTTTATCTTTCTGGGGACTACCGGGGTCGGTAAGACTGAGTTGGCCCGGGCACTTGCCGAATTTCTATTTGATGATGAGGATCTGATGACCCGTATTGATATGTCTGAATATCAGGAGCGACATTCTGTTTCCAGGCTTATCGGAGCTCCCCCCGGATATGTGGGGTACGACGAAGGTGGCCAGTTAACCGAAGCCGTCAGGCGGAAACCATATTCGGTGGTTTTACTTGATGAAATAGAGAAAGCACATCCGGATGTGTTTAACATCCTGCTGCAAGTGCTGGATGACGGAAGATTGACAGACAATAAAGGCCGTCATGCCGATTTTAAGAATACCATCATTATTATGACTTCCAACGTGGGCTCACATCTGATTCAAAAGAATTTTGAAGATGCTGGAGCTTCCGGATTTTCGGGAGAGGTTGTGGAGAAAACACGCCAGGAAGTGATGACGCTATTGAAACAAACCATTCGACCGGAGTTTCTGAACAGAATCGACGATATCATAACTTTCTCGCCATTGTCTAAAGAGGAGATACGTGAAATAGTCAAGCTTCAGTTTGAACAGATTGCCAGACTTCTGAAGACACAGGATGTATCTATTGAGATGAGTGAGGAGGCCATTGATTATCTGGCCGGGGTGGGATATGATCCACTGTTTGGTGCCCGACCCATAAAACGGGCCCTACAGAGGTTTGTACTTAATGATTTGTCTAAAAAGTTACTGGCGGATGAGGTTGATAAAGAGCAGCCAATTCGCGTTGACTTTAAAGATGGTGGTTTGACTTTTGCCAATTAATCGGTACATGAAAAACTATGAGTCCATCGGAGATTTGATCCGGTGGACTTTTTTTATAACCGGGAATTTGTGTAAAATGATTGGCCGGGAATGATGGTTTTTAGCAACCGCTATTTGAAATCAAACACCTTATCGAGTTTCATCAGAGCCAGCAAATCCATTACTTCTTTATTTACATCTGTAAGGTAAAACTCGCCGTTGTGCTGCCTTGCAGTTTTTAGAGCCGAGATGAGAACACCAATGCCCGTGCTGTCAATAAATTTAATGTTTTGGAGACTTAGGGTAAAGCAAATTTCTGAATCATCAAAATTTTTATTGAGTTGCTCCTTAACCCCGGTGGCGATGGTCGCATTTAACCGATCTGTATCCACAAGTGTTCCTGTGATTTTATTGTTCTCCCGGGTTACTTTGAGAAGTGTATCCATCATTCCTTTATTTCAGATTTAAGTTCTTTTCCTGCTTTATTTATGGTGATTTTGAATCTTTCAATGAGTTCGGCCACTTTTTCAGGGGTGGTGTTTTCATTTATCCATTTTTGCCGTTCTTCATCGTACCCTTTGAGATTCTTTTCCAGTTTTTCAGACTCTTTTACTTCTTTTTCGGTAGCGTCAGACTTCTTTTTAACTTCCTGAACAAAGATCTCTTTTGCAATTAGCTCCAGGTTTTTTAAATCAACATTGCCCAACTCTTCCATTCCCATTGATAATACCGATGATTTTGCTTTGTGGGCTATGGCTGCTACATTCCTCCAGTCTTTTTCTTCAAAACTTTTATCTAATCCTTCTGTAAACTCCGGAATCTGATCCAGGAAAATGGTAATTAATTCATTTATTATGCCTTCATCATCCCCTGCAATACTTTGTAAATAGGACAAGTTTACGAATTCATGTTTGTTGGACATATCTAGTTGTTTTCATATTTTTGAATGGTACAAATCTAATAAAAATGATGTCATCAGCGAAATGCAACAGAAGATTACGATTTTGTAACCCTTCAGTTTTATTTTTTTCAACCTGCTTTATTGACTTTGTTATATTCGAGTCATGAATTATTGGTGAATAAATCAGGTAAAATCATGTTCATTTTATCATTAACGTAAATTTACAAATAATTGTCATTCTTTTAAACACTTTTTTTCGTTTAAATTTGTGCTAGTGTGAAGTTAAGCATCGTCTGACGGGCCAAGCCTTGCTCTTTCTACCTTGTGCTTCTCAAGAAAAAGTCTCACGTAGCTGCGGCTATGCTTACTTTTTTGTTGATTTGCACAAGGTGAAAAATAGCTGCGGCTTACCCGAGATTCTACACTTTACATGACACTAGCCTACCTTATACATAAGGCAGGTAAGATGTAAACAGGCTGAAAGCCTGAGGGCAATAGCCCCGGGCAACGCCCTGGGTTTTGAGGTATTCCTCATGCCCCCTCTCATTATTGGTCGTGACCAATAATGAGAGGGGGGGGG
>NZ_AJKI01000041.1 GCF_000259075.1 Marinilabilia salmonicolor JCM 21150 | reverse complement strand
GACCCCTTGGTCTCTCTTGCAAAGCGGGTGCAAAGATAACGCATTGTTTCCCGCTTTTCCAAATAAAAAGAGCAATAAAAATCAAATAAAAAGATAACATTCAGTTAATCAGAATGTAAATTTTATCAATCCTTATTTTCTTCAGTGTTCTCTTCAGTGTTCTCCTCATCCTCACCTTTCTTATAGGCTTCAATGGCATCGGCCGAAATCACCTCTTTTTCTTTAAGCAGATTATACCAGGCAAACACTTTTTTGATGTCAGAAACATAAACTCTTTCATCATCATAATCAGGTAATGCTTCCCCAAAAGCATCCTTAAGCTCCTTTGAGGAGGCTTTCTTGGGATTTACATCCAGATTCTTCTCAAAAACATTCACAAACACATCAGCAAGTTTTGTGTCTCCATCGATTGTAAAGATAGAAATATCCTCAAGTGAGCTGATTTTGGAGGATGCATATGCGGGTGTTCTTTTCCCGTCGATAAGCGACTCCACAATAATGCTGTTTTTAGCATTCGTAATCATTTTGAAAAGCCCGGGCTTCCCTGAAATTGCAAGAATTCCTTTCAACATGTTCCTTCAGATTTAAATTAAGGCTGCAAAAATAATACAAACATTAATATGACAAAGCAGTGGATGTATCAATTCATCCCTCTCTCCTTTTTTATTTTGTTATAAGCTTCGTTAACCCTGGCAAATTTTTCATTGGCTGATTTCTGAAACTCCGGCCCCAAATGGCTTACCTTATCCGGATGAAAACGAACTGCCATTTTCCGGTAAGCCTTTTTTACCTCCTCATTTGTTGCAGAAGATGAGATTTCCAGAACTTTATAAGCTGCCTCAACATTATCATAAAACATATTAAGGACAGCCTGATAATCGGTGGAAGAAACTCCAAGCAATCCGGAAATTCTTTGAATCATCTGAACTTCAACTGCATTGAGTTGACCGTCAGCCTTTGCCAATCCAAACAAAAGATGCAGTAGTTGCACACGACTATCATATCCTACATTTACACGAACCTGGTGACACACCTCTGTTAAAGGAATATCTTTCTTCATA
The DNA here is from genome assembly GCF_000259075.1 of Marinilabilia salmonicolor JCM 21150. Classification (GTDB taxonomy): domain Bacteria; phylum Bacteroidota; class Bacteroidia; order Bacteroidales; family Marinilabiliaceae; genus Marinilabilia; species Marinilabilia salmonicolor. The sequence continues at coordinate 112,331 of NZ_AJKI01000041.1, read as the reverse complement.
AGATCACGCAATACATTGAGTGCATCTTTGGTTTTATCCTCACCAAGCATGTTTCGCAAATATATCTTCACGAAATCCAGTTCGGAGCGCAACACTTTGCCATCGGCTTTCATAACTGCGGCCATCAGCACAAGAAGTGAAACCACAAATCCGTCACGGGCACTTCCACCACTCATCCCACGAGGACGCTGCCCCTCTGAGGTAGCAGCCTCGGCCTGACCTCCCAGAAACATTCCAATCAAAGCTCCAATGGGGCCAAAAACCCACCATCCTAATCCAAAACCTATTAAAGAACCTAAAAATCCCATTATTTAATCAATTCATTATGTATATTTAAAATCTGAGGGGTCACCAGATGAACATCGTCTGCTTTCACCTCAAAGTCACAATAGCGTCTTAACTGCTCCTCATTCCATTGGTTGTTAATTCGCTCTTCCACTTTTGCTCTGGAATTACCGTCACGTTCCATCACACGGTTAATTCTTCTTTTTTCAGGAGCAGTAACCAGAATCACTTTATCCATAAACCTGTACCCCCCACTCTCAATTAACACGGCAGCCTCTTCAATAACATACGAAGCAGACTGTTTATTGCACCATTCCTGAAAATCATGATGCACAACCGGATGAACAAGATCATTAACCTGTTGGAGAAGTTTCTGGTCGTTAAAGATTTTTTCGGCCACCAATCCCCTGTTCAACTGGCCGTTCCGGGTATAAACATCCACTCCAAACAATCGCTGGTAACCGGAACGCAGTTGTTCATTCTCAACAATCAGTAATTTGGCACGATCATCCGCATAATAAACCGGCACTCCGAAAGACTCAAATATCCGGCATACAGTGGTTTTGCCACTGCCTATTCCACCAGTAACACCAACCTTTATCAAACCTTATCGTTTTTTTTCCAACAAATATTCTACAAAGATGGGAGAAAAATTATACGATTCCACCTCATCAGGCACTCTTTCCATTCTGACTTTTAAACGATCCGGACGTTCTTCTTCAAAAACTTTTTCCAGATCCACTACTGCCCGAAACATATTCCTGTCAATTTTTTCATACTTACTGATTCCAACACGGTAAGAGATTTGAATTTCAGAAGGGAAGGTTTTTATTCTTAAACTGTCCGGAAGACCATTTATCCGTAATGGCACACTAACATTAAGTTCGGTAAAAGGCTCCACGGGAATCATGGCATTCACCCTTTTCACAGGAGATTTAATCTGAGGAGGAAGTTCAATATTTACCATGGTAGTAACCGTATCAGAGAGATTCTCAAAAAACAGAGGCCTTGTAGTTACCTGCTTCAAAGTATCGATCATTCTTTTAGGACCAAAAATCTCAACCGAGTCGGGATTTAAAACCACAGGTCCGCTTTGAAGAAATTGTTTTTCGAAGGTGAGTTGTGATTCAATAAACACAGGAACCTTGGCATTACCTCTTTCCATTAGAGGAACGAACAAGGTATCGGGTTCAATCTCCATCAACTCCATCCCTTGCGACAGTTGACCAACAATACGATTATGCCCCTCTTTCGTAATGGTATAAACTCCATGCTCATTACCGGAGGAAAACGATTTCATTTCGGAGACATCAAACGTAAGCGGAAGAAATGTATTGCTCAGTTGATACCGGAGAATCACAAATCCACCGGCCCGAACTTTGAGAAAAATCTTCTTTTTCAGGTCATCAGGAAGCATCTTATCCTCGGGAATATTCTCAAACTTTACCGGATAAACCAATGTGGCGGTATAATCTTTACGAAGCGCATTAAGGAACCAGAATCCGGTAGAAATAATAAGAAAAATAAGAAACACAATTACGTTTCGATCCTGACGAACCTTGTCAAACCAATCCCAAAGGTTGCCCCTGAGATTTTGCAGATAATCAAGAAAACCGCTCCAAGACATACAGATAATTTTTTATTAGTAAGCCTTTACTAGATATTGAGATAATTAACGAAAAACAACCTACAAAAAAAAATCCCCCGGCTCCGTTTTGTTTTTGTGAATCAACCCTAATAAAAAAGGCCAATGATTTACAAAAATAATCATTGACCTTCTTAAACCTGCTTAATTCACAAATAATTTATTCCGATGCACAACTATCTGCGAAATACAACCGTCCTCAACAAAATAGATTTGAAAATAATTTTTTATTTCCTGCACCCATTTTATTTGCGGTTGATTGTATTTCTTGATATTTGAACATCTCATTACAATAATTCATGAATAAAGCAGGCTAAAACAATAATTTAAAAAAATCAGCCTGCAGCTGTTATTTTTTTGCAGCATCGGACATATCCATGATAATGCCGGCTTTATCGACTTTAATATTCACATCGTTGGCAATTTCAATTACCACATGACTTTCTTTAACTTCAGTCACTTTTCCGTAAATTCCACCGGTAGTTACAACTTTGTCCCCTTTCTTGAGGCTTTCACGATATTTTCTCAATTCTTTTTGTCTTTTAACCTGAGGGCGAATCATGAAAAAATAAAACACCACAATAATTAAAAGAAAAGGCAATAGTTGCATCAACATGCCACCCTGGCTGCCTTCTCCTGCTGCTTGTAAAAACAAACTCATCATAATATCAATAAATTTTGGTTCTATACTATTTCTGAACTGTCAAACCTTATCAGCAAAAACAGTTCCGAAAAATAATTTTGCAATATAATTAATTTTTACCGACTTCAGCAAAAATAGATAACCGGACGGGCGTTTTATGGCCCCGAAAGAAAACCCGAGCCTCCTGAAACTGACTTCCTCTTTTGCCACGACTGTCAAAAATGACCTCCACAAAACCTGTTTCACCCGATTTCAGGGGTTTTTCGGAATATTCGGCCACTGTACATCCGCAACCGGTAACCACTCTTTCTATCATTAATAATCCTTCACCGGTGTTCTTGTACCCAAACCTGGCCCCCACCTCTTCGCCATAATCAAGCACTCCGAAGTTATGCTCCAATGTCTCAAACTCCGGATTACCTCCAAATATTTCTGCTTCTGCTTCACCACCGCCTTCTGCATCATTTTGTTTTTGTCTGCCGTTACAGGCCGATAACATCAGCAAAAAGGTAAGCATTGGAAGAAAGAGTTTACTCTTCAGTTTTGCTACCATTATCTCCAAGTTTAATCAGGTTTTCTTCTGATCTCAGATGAGTGATGATTTTATCAAGGATACCATTAATGAAGTTACCACTCTTAGGTGTGGAATAGTGCTTCGCTAATTCAATATATTCGTTAAGTGTAACCTTAACCGGGATTTCGGGAAACTCCATAACCTCTGCAATAGCTATTTGCATCAAGACAATATCAAGATAAGCGACCCGATCAAGCTCCCAGTTACGGGAAAACTTTTTAATTAAGGCCTGATAATCAACATTGTTCACAATTGCTTTCCGCAAAAGTGTTTTCACAAAAGCCCTGTCCTCATCGTCTTTAAATTCCCGTTGAAGAGGCTGATTATCGCCTTTCTCCTCTTCAAACTCCTTGAGTGTCTTCACCACGATACTCACTACAAACTCAGCTTCGTCGTTCCAAAAGATACTCTGTTCTTCAAATAAAGAATAAAGTGGGAGATACTGACCAATTACTTTTTCGAAAAGTTTGGATATGAACTTCCGATCAGTTTCATAATCATCGGAGTCACTTTCCATGTACTGTTTGTATTGTTCGGATTCCACAATGATTTTAAACACATCCTTGATGTATTGCTCATTGTTATTCCATGAAAGACCTGTTGCATCAATATAGTTGAGCAACTGTTTATTTTCTCTCAGCTGAAGAATCACCCGGTTGTTGATAAACTTTTTATTAGGATGAAGGTCTTCGTAAGCAGGTCTCTTCTTGTTCAGTCCGTTTTCGATGCGTTTTTCGGCAAAGTCGCGAACATCCAGAATCAACAATAAGAGTAAATGGTAAAGTTCATGAGATTTTGAAATACTGTGAAACAATTCTTTTTCGGTCTGTTGGATGGTGCTTTCACCTCCCCTGAAATGACCATAAACTGTTTGCATCACTTTCACTCGGAGCAGTCTTCTACTAAGCATTCGTTAAAGAACTTTTGTTACTTCTGATAATTTTTCAACCACAAAAGTAGGTCTTTTTTTATTTTGCACAAGGACGGAATAGTTTATTTAGCAAAAATGCACCCACAATCACCACAAAATACTGATTGTCAAAATTTTAATAAACCTCAAAATATCTTAAAATACCAACAACAAATAAAGAAAATAAGATAAGACGGACCAATCAAGAAAAAGTTTGAAAACTCCTTTTATATTCACGATTGTCTGGAGAAACTACTATTATAAAAAGAGATTGCTTCGTGTTTTTGCCAATGACGAGGTTTTACATGATTACGAATAGCCAACTATTTTCAAATCAAATTTGTGGAGAACGCTTGTATTTGGCTGACAGTTGAGTATATAAACAGACAATTTATAAATCAATCAGGGTACATTGTAATATTCGCTCACAGCTGTTTTAAAAACCTCTTATTAAGATTACAATTATCTCGAACCATCAACTAAATATGACAAAGATTCATTGCTAAAGCAGAATAAAAAACCTCAGGTATCGGGTCACATCAGGAGGAAACAACAAACTTGTAGTTAAAGAGTTTAAATTTTAGAATAATTTTGTAAACAATCTTTGGTTATTTTAAAAAATTATTGCCATTTTTGACCGGGAGAAACACAATGTTTTCTTACTCAAAAAAATTTATTTTAAGATGGAAGGATTTGACAAAAAAGATGACTTTGACAAAAAGAGAAATGACAGGGATGACATCTTTTCAAAAGCGGTAAGAGCCGGGAAACGCACTTATTTTTTTGATGTAAAGGCTACGCGGAAGAATGATTACTACCTGACCATTACCGAAAGCAAGAAGCGTTTTGAAGATGACGGACGTTTCCGATTCGAGAAACACAAATTGTTCCTTTACAAGGAAGACTTTGCAAAATTTGCTGATGGTCTGAAAGAGGTGATTGATTTCATCCAGGCCGAACAGGGTGTCTATACCGAAGAGGGGCCAAAAGAAGAAGAGCAGGAGACTGCAGACTCTCTTTCCGCCGCTGAATACACCAATGTTGACTTTGAAGATCTCAGTAAATAGAGTGTCATTTTATCGAACAAAAAACGAGATCCGAATAAATCAGATCTCGTTTTTTTTTATAGGTTTTCAAAATGGCTGTTCCCCGTTACTATTTCCCAGTTTTCCATTCTTTATTTTTTCCAGAATACCTCCTAATTCATTAAAGGTGAGTTTTTTCACATTGGTCAACACAAAATCTTTTCTCAGACCAGCCCCCAACAGGTTTGACTCATCAATTGCCGCCTGAACTTTTTCATTTAGCGAGACATCAATCGGAACCAATCCCCAAAAAGTTACAAACTGACCGGAAAAGGCTAAAAACTCAAGTTTTCCACCAAACTTACTAAACATATATTCGACTTCACCGGAAATGACTTTTTTCCTGGTATCTTCAAAAGGCTGACCATCTTCTGAGAAAAAAGCTCCGAAAAAGCGAAGTTGCTGGCCGCGGCCACCCAATCCGGTGGAAATAAACATTGGGGGATGGTCAAGCATAGACGCCTGAAATATCAATTTGCATTCCTGAAGGGCCAGATAAGTCCAGTCTTCCAGGCCTCTGTCGGGTGCGTCCTGATAACCCTGAAGTATTCTGATGGCATCCGGACTTCCCAAAGAAGCAATGGTTGTCAGGCGATATCTCTTGCTTTTCGCGGACGAATTCTCATCCCACAACTCATACTTTCCCGCCATTGCCTTAAGCGGTGAGAGAGTCTTCTTCACCTCCTTGGAAATGCGCATATAGGCCATCTGGGTATCAAGGCCGACCTCACGTTCCATAATCTGAATATCACCACCATTCTCCCTGATTACTTTCTGAAAATCTTCAAAAGTCCCTGAAAAGTCCATGCATCCTCCTTTTTTCTTCACTTCTTCAATAATCTTACCAAAAGTATAACTAAAAGGTTACTTAAATGTTTTACTCAATCTTTTCTGCCATCGCGTCAGAAATTCAAAAAGAAAGCTGCCATTTTGATCATTTATCCTTAGAAAAATCCCTAAAAGTTGGGATTGTCGGTGAAATGTCCTTTTGCTATTTTTGAAAACTTTAAAATAGATGAAAGATATGCGGGAAGTGGCAAGCACAATCGAAACCGATGTTACTTGTTGATGAATTACAAATACCAAATTAAAAAGAACGTTTTTACCATATATGAACTTATCAGAGTTAACGAACGGCCAGGAAGGGATAATAGTAAAGGTCAAGGGACATGGAGCCTTTCGAAAGCGCATCATAGAAATGGGTTTTGTGCGGGGGAAAAAAGTTACGGTTATCAAAAATGCCCCGTTGAAAGATCCAATTGAATACAGTATCATGGGCTACAAAGTTTCGCTTCGCAGAAGTGAAGCGACTTTGATTGAAGTGATATCCAGAAAAGAAGCAGAAGAGCTGGAAACCACCTCTTATCATGGAACCATTACCGACGATTTACTGACGCGAACCGCCACCAAAAAACGAAAAACCATCAATGTTGCCCTGGTGGGAAACCCAAACTGCGGAAAAACCACAATCTTCAACCAGGCCAGCGGTGCCAACGAACATGTGGGAAACTACAGTGGCGTTACCATTGACATCAAAAGCGGAAATTTTCACTACAAAGACTATACTTTAAGAGTCTCAGACTTACCGGGAACATATTCTCTGTCGGCTTATAGTCCGGAAGAAGTTTTCGTGCGGGAACACATCAGCCAGGAGTTGCCCGACATCATCATCAATGTGGTAGATGCATCCAATCTGGAGCGTAACCTCTATCTAACATCCCAGCTCATCGACATGGATGTCCGCACCGTCGTTGCGCTGAACATGTATGACGATTTTCAGAAAAAAGGGGATAAACTGGATTATCCCTTTCTGGGAAAGATGTTGGGTATCCCTTTTGTGCCCACAATTGGATCCAGAGGAACCGGAGTTGACGATTTGTTTAAAACAGTCGTTGAAGTTTATGAGGATAAAACAGAACAGGCACGGAGGGTAAAGATCAATTATGGGGAAAACATAGAGAAAGCGATTGGTTCCATTGAGCAGATTGCTGCAGGATACCCCGAGATATCCAGCAATGTATCCCCTCGTTTTCTGGCTATAAAACTACTGGAAAAAGACCGGGTTTTCAAGGACAAGGTGGCTGCCGGAGGTTTTTCCTCAATAATCAGTGAGGCAGAAAAACAAACAGGGAAACTGGAAAGCCTTTTTCAGGAAGATACTGAAACAGTAATTACCGATGCCCGCTACGGTTTTATTGCAGGAGCCATGAAGGAAACCTACAAAGAAAATCCGCAGCAAAGAAGGCGTAAAACAGATTTTATCGATTCCGTGCTGACCCATCGCCTCTTTGGATTCCCCTTTTTCTTCTTTTTTATCTGGCTGATGTTTCAGACAACTTTCCGTTTGGGAGAGTACCCGATGGGGTGGATAGAAGAAGGTGTAGCGATGCTTTCGCAGTGGGCCTCATCGGTACTGACACCAGGACCATTTACTGACCTCGTTGTTGACGGTATTATCGGGGGTGTGGGTGGAGTCATTGTATTTCTTCCCAACATCCTGATATTATTTTTCTTTATCTCGTTTATGGAAGACACCGGATATATGGCCCGGGCAGCTTTCATTATGGATAAAGTAATGCATAAAATAGGATTGCATGGAAAATCCTTCATCCCCCTGATAATGGGATTCGGGTGTAACGTTCCGGCCATCATGGCAACACGCACCATAGAGGATCGAAACAACAGGTTACTAACCATTTTAATCAATCCTTTTATGTCGTGCAGTGCACGTTTACCAGTTTATATTTTACTAATAGGAGCTTTCTTCCCGGAACACCCCGGAACTGTGTTGTTTCTGCTATACGGAACAGGAATCGCACTGGCTGTTATTGTAGCCAGAATTTTCAAGCGGTTTTTGTTTAAAAAATCAGACACTCCTTTCGTCATGGAGCTTCCTCCTTACCGGCTTCCAACATTGAAGAGTACCACCCGGCATATGTGGTTCAAAGGAAGCCAGTACCTAAAAAAAATGGGTGGAGTTATAATGGTAGCCTCCATCATCATCTGGTTTTTGGGATACTATCCCCGGTCGAACGAACAGACAGAAGCTATTGAAACCCAAAAGCAGGAACTGGTGCATAAATATTCTGCCCTAAAACAACATTCATCTGCTGATTTATCTGAAAAACTGGAAGCAGAAAAACAGGAAAAGCTGACAGAACTTAATCACATTCAGGAAAGAGTTCGCCATGAAAACAGTTACATCGGAAAAATTGGAAAAAGCATTGAACCGGCCATACAACCTCTGGGTTTTGACTGGAAGATGGGCGTCAGCCTGCTTAGCGGAGTGGCAGCCAAGGAAATTGTGGTAAGCACCATGGCTGTGCTTTACCAAACCGATGATGCAGAAGCAAGTGGAAACGCCCAGTTGATAGAACAAATTAAGAACGATAAATATCCCGATGGGACTCCGGTATTTACCACCCTGTCGGCCATTTCATTCCTGATATTTATTCTGATATACTTCCCCTGTGTGGCGGTAATTGCTGCCATCAAAAAAGAAGCAGGTTCTTGGAAATGGGCACTTTTCACTATTTTTTACACCACAGGACTGGCCTATTTTTTGTCACTGATAATTTATCAGGGGGGACAGTTGTTTTGAGTTCTGAGTTTTGAGTTTTGAATAGAAAGATTACAAAGAAAGGGTTATTATGATACAGGAAATTTTAACAGGATTAGCAGTTAGTGGAGCCTTTGCCTATACCATTTATTCATTCTGGAAAGCTATTTTTTCAGATAATGGAAGGGCATGTGGCGGAGGTTGTGCATCCTGTTCAGCCAAAGATTTACTGATAAAGGAGATGCATACAAAAGGTAAGAAGCCTGAATTCAAACAATTCAGGCCTCTTAGATAGTAGTTTTACGACTTTAAAATAAGCAACAAGTGATCCCAGAATTTGCGGACCGTTTCAATGTGCAATCGTTCGTCGGGAGAATGTGCTCCTTTAATTGTAGGCCCGATGGAAATCATGTCCGTATCGGGATACTTCTGAAGAAACAAGCCACATTCCAGTCCGGCATGTATGGCTTTCACCTCCGGTTTTTGGCCGAAAAGCTGTTCATAAGTATCAACAGCCACTTTTAAAACAGGTGAATTCATATCGGGCTCCCATCCGGGGTAGCCGTCGGAATGTTTCACCCGGGCCCCTGCCAGACCAAAAACACTCTCTACCATATTGGCAATATTGTCACGGGCACTTTCCACCGAACTGCGCTGACTGGTGGTAACCAGTATTTCGTTATCAATCATTTTTACAGAAGCAAGGTTGGTCGATGTCTCCACCATTCCGTCAATCTCTTTACTCCATTCCATCACCCCATGCGGGCAGGCATAAAGAGAATTCAATAATTGTTGCTGGAAGGCGGCAGAAAAAACTTTTTCGGGAAGATCGGTTGATCCCAGCCGCAACTTTACGCCCGGATCTGTATGCCTCAGCTCCTGCTCCACCTCATGGGTAAAAAGATTCAACACCACTCTGGCTTCCTCTTTACATTTAGAGGGTACCACTCCAAACGCAGATGCTTCCCGAGCAATAGCATTTCTCAGGTTCCCCCCCTCAATCCGGGCAACCTTGAAATCATAATCGCGGGCCATCATCCACAAATAACGAACTAGAATCTTATTTGCATTTCCGAGACCTTTATGAATATCATCTCCCGAATGCCCTCCTTTCAAGCCAGTCACTGAAATCTCAATGGCTGTGTGACCACCCGGTGTGTCATCAAATTCCGGGGTAAAACGGGCAAGCGTATCAATCCCCCCGGCACATCCGATAAAAAGTTCGCCTTCATCTTCCGAGTCCAGATTAATGAGAGTCCTCCCCTCAAAAAAACCTTCCTCAAGATTAAATGCACCGGTAAGACCTGTTTCCTCATCCACAGTAAAAAGACACTCAAGGGCCGGATGCGGAATATCTTTTGCTGTCAACAATGCGAGCTGTGCTGCCATCCCGATACCATCATCAGCCCCCAAAGTCGTTCCATCAGCCTTTATCCAATCTTCGGCACGCACAGGCACAATCGGATCTTTAAAGAAGTCATGTTTCTTATCGTTGTTCTTCTCTCCCACCATGTCCACATGCGACTGAAGCACAATAGCTTTTTTCTTTTCCATGCCGGGTGTGGATGGTTTGCAAATCAACACATTACCTATTTTGTCCCTTTTAGCATCCAGATTGTATTTTTTTGCAAAAGCAAGCAGCCACTCAACTATTTGCTCTTCGTGTTTCGATGGCCGTGGAATGCGGCAAATTTCACCAAAATATTCCCATACCTTTTCAGGATAGAGTCCTTCAAAAACATTGTTTGTCATCAGCAATATTTAATTTTAATAAGTTCAACATGAATTTCTAAACGTCCAAATTTAAAACAGACCATGAAAAAAAACGGTTATCCACTTCCATGGGAACTATCAGGGGTTGAAGAATTGACCTCAAAACGGTAGCGACGCAATCCCCTACTGAAAACCGGACAAAACCAATACATCATCAGCTTGCATGCTCATCCATAATAGCAATCAGTTCCCTTATCTCCTCAATTTTGACCAGCTGTCCTGTATGCTCATAGCCCAACACAAGGTTATTCAGTACCCGGCGGATGATGTCAAGATTAGAACATGGCTCGAAATAAGAATTTCTAGGTTCGAGTTTTTGTTGTTTAATAAAGTGCTCAATCTCTTTACGTCCCAGAATTGCCCCTTTATTTATTGGATTAATGTAAAAAAGGACAGATGATTCATTATCTGATTCCTGCTTCAACATGGAGTCGGGATGATCCATATAAGCCAGTATAAAATTTTTCGGCAGATTCACTCCGTAAACCGGTAGTCCAAGTCGGTTAGCGATAGAAGAATAAATAATGGACAACGAGATAGGATTCCCTTTCCGTGTGTCCAGAACATCACAGATAAATGAGTTCTGAGGCGAAAGAAAATTACTGTTGTTGCGCGAAAAACCATGCACATCAAATAAAATATGATTCAGAATACGCGCTTTTTCCAGGGCAGTAAGATGCTCATTCAGTTCAAGCCAAACATCCTTTCGAAGGTTGCTTATGACTTCATCAATCTCTTCAAATTTAAGTTCAGGATACTGATAACGCGCCACCAGCCAGGCACCCGCAAGAAGATCTTCACCGTTGAATGCCACCCATGCCCGAAAACGTTTTTTTACATCTCTGAATTGAAGAGAATGTATAATGTTCTCAATCCGGTGCTGGAATACGCCATCTGGGTGTTCTTCCCATGCCTTCTCCAACTCCGGTACAATCTCAACCTCGGCTTTCATCAATTCACTTTCCACGGAATCAAAGATTTCCTGATTGGGATCATCCAGCAAAGTAATTAACGCCTTTATCCTGTCTCTTTCCATAAATAAAACCCTTAATGCGCCAACCTGTCCAGCACATACTGGATCAGTGATTTTATAACTGGTTTATAGTCTTTACTGTATGCTCCAGCTTTCCGATTGGCAATTATTGCACAAACAGTAGCTGCATTATGCCCCATTAGTTTTGACAAACCATAAATTGCTGAACATTCCATCTCATAATTGGTAATGCGCTCGTCTTCATACCTGAAAGCAGACAATTTATCATTTATTTGAGCATCCTTCAACGGCAATCTCAAAACCCTTCCCTGAGGTCCGTAAAACCCGGGAGCAGAGATAGTCACCCCTTTATAAACGTTTGGAGCGTCCAAAAGGTTAAACAGCTTTTCGGAAGCCTCTACCACATAAGGCTTTGTCAGCCTGTCGGACCACCCGGTTTCTTCCATCAGCTTTTGTTCGAAACCAAGGTTGCAAATCCCTTCGCATCCGTCATAAAAATTAAGTAACCCATCAAAACCAATGGCTTTACGACTCAGCAACCAACTATCCACCGGTAAATCTTTTTGAAGAGAGCCGGAAGTCCCAATGCGGACAATATTAAGAGAAGTTTTTTCTTCTTTAATAGTGCGGCTTTCAAAATCAATATTCACCAACGCATCCAGTTCATTCAGTACAATATCAATATTATCCGTACCAATCCCTGTGGATAAAACCGTTACAGGCAATCCTTTATATGTCCCTGTTTGCGATACAAACTCTCTGTTAACACTATGGAAATCGGTTTTGTCAAAGAATGAAGCCACGGTTTCCACCCGTCCCGGATCTCCCACAAGAATTATATTATTTGCCAGTTCACCAGGCTTAATATGTAAATGAAAAACGGAGCCATCCGGATTTATGATTAATTCTGATTCTTCGATTCTGCTCATATATATTTCGTTTAACAAAGTACTTTTCTCTCTGTCAACAACTTAATCTGTGTCCCGATAATTCACGGTAAATAAAGTTATACAGAATTACATCAAAATAAGAAAAAATAATTGAAATATAAAACCGAAAAGTTTAATCCTCCTTTATTGACTTCGTCGATCTTCGATTCATGACTGATTGTGATGAGATGATTAAAGCCACAAAATATAAACCAACCGGAACGGCCATCGCCATTCCGGAACAAAAAGTGGTCATAACGGTTGCTACCCCGTAGGATACCCCCGCACCAAACCAGGCAATACCGGCATCAAAATCCCCCTGGTTAAAAGCATCAACGGCATCCCAAATACATATTCCGACGGTGGCAAAACCACCAATGGCACCAAAAGATCACCCCCGCCAGTACTTCTCCCGTTCGGCCTGCTGTTCAGGCGTGGTCTCCGGTGTAGGAATACGACTTTTATACAACGGTTTCGGGAATTTTTTCTTCTTGCGACGCTGAAAATCCTTTTCGCGGTATGGATCAAAATCTTTGTGCGGAGGCAAAGGACGATTTTTATCCATGTACCAGGTGATAATGGATAATTCCTGATAACAATCCATGGCTCCAAAAGGAAAAAACAAGATAGATCCTGCCTTATCGGGTCTTATCAATTGTAATTGACAGGCACCAATCATATTTGGGCCTTCTAAACCGTCCCCTGTTAATTTATGGCGTTAACAGAACACCCACTCTCTATCCTGGTCCATTAATATCGTATTCTATAACATTTTCAATTGGCGAATCCAGGGGTTGATATTCTATCATTATTAAACCATGTTTCGATATAGCTGTATAATTTCTTATCCCTGATATTGGCGGTTTTTATTAATTAAGATTTCTGATAGTTGAGTAATTTCTAATACAGCATATATTTCTCCATTCTTAACAACAAAAATATCCTCGCATAAAAATTCCAATTCTTCATTTTCTTGTAAAACAAAATAGCTGTGCATATTTAGGAAATGGGTATAGTGGTCTTTTCCAACATTTTTATCACAAACAAAAATGAGTTCTCTTCTAGGAATAGATACCAAAAGCTCATCAGCATTTAGTAGTTTATGCGCTTCGAGCATGTGTTTTTTACTCATAATTTTTTGCGAGGCGAAAAACGACATTTTACAAGACAGAACTTTATACTCTAAATTCTTATCGGTAGGATTCCAAAACTCAAAAGGCACCTCAAAATTATCGAAGTTTCGTTGTCCGATTTCAAGTAGCATATGATAATACACCTTGTCTTTATTTCTGGTTGAAATATGCAATAATTCAGACTCACCATTTTTATTAATACAATTCTTATCTAATAAAACATGAGCCATAACTACTTTGGCATAATTGCCTTCTCGTTCATGAAATAAAGAGGTAATCTCATTACCTAAATCAAATTCCTGCGTTTTGGATGAAATTAAAACCGGCAGTATGTCTTCATCTGTTAATGTCGGATTTAAGTCTTCAATAACTCTGATTTGGGGATTTTTTTTTCCTGGTCCTACATTTACCGGTTCCTTAGAACCTAAGCCAAGAATTTTTCTGATAAAATTCATTTCAATTTAGATTTAGTTTCACTATTGTACGGGAAAGATTTGTCGGATACTCAGACTCATTGTACTTTTTAAAGTTGTATGCATCCATCAAAGTTTTTTCAGTTTTATAGTCAATCCAACTCTTATTTCCTAAAAGTTTTTTACATAAATTAATGTTATGATCCCGGGTTTCTCTTGAATTATTTGCTGATCTTTGGTCACGTGTCATTATCACCTCTTTCAGTTCTGTTTTAATGAAAAAATACCGGGGATTACCGCTCATTTCATTGGGCCAGTAAACTTTTTGTTGTTCATTTAAAACCAGGCGAATATAAAAATAACCCTGCTCGTAAAATTTACTCGCTTCTATGGATCTTAAGTCGAATTCAATATTACATTTCAAAGTGCTACTATCAACCTCTAGACCATCAAAATGAATAAACTCTACCATTTTTTTCTCAGCTCCGTTTCTCTCCCCGGAGCATGAAAGCAGGCCGTATTCAACATTTTGCTGTGCACTTATTTGCAGCAGCTGACATTCAAAACTAATGGTGTTAATCCGGTGAAAGCATGTTTCTTTAAAAGCAGAATTCATGGAGAGAAATCCCGATACTTTCAGGACTTCCCAACTTCTTCGTAAATCGTCAGATTCAACCCTAACCCCAATCATTGGATAGAGGCTTTCAAATTCGAGAAGCAAGGTGTTGTAGTTGCGCCATCGCTTAAACTCTTTGTTGATAATGATGTCTTTATGTGTATGCAACAGCCGCATAATTTCACCATGCGTACTTTTTAAAAAGTTTACTTCGGCATATCGTTTTAGTTCAGCAATGCCTTTTTTATTAAAAAGGTAATTGGCATAAAATTTAACCAGGGGTGTAAATGCAAGTGAAGTAGCCCACCAGACAAAAAATATGGCTAATGCAGCCAAAATGAGCAATGGCCAGATTGCCTTTAGCACCACCAGACCGACACCTCCTGTACCGGTGCCAATAGCCGCACTTACCGTAATGGTTCCTTTTATTGTAAACACCAGGCTTGCAACCGATACTGCTGTAGCCCCCATGTAAGCATAGGCCTGCATATTATTTCTTACCAGAAAGGCCTGGCGGACATTCAAAACCGATTCAATGATGCACAATCCGTCGGCAATTACGCCCATTTTTTTCACCAAAGTCTTTGAAACAGTCCTCCCAATTAACTTTTTAGCAAGAGCATCGCGTGCTGCAAGGTATGCCATGATGCTCTGTGTGGCGGCAAAAGAGGCTGCACCTACCGATATGGCCTTCTGCATATTGCTCCGGCTGTCGTCGTCCTGAACACCACGCAACCCGGTAATTAAATTGAAGACGGATAATCCCATACCCAGCTCCTCCAATTTCATTCCTTTCAACCATTTCTGAGTTACCTTTACGGCATTATTGGCTCTTGGCCTAATACGGATATGGGGCATGGAACTGCCGGACTCTAAATGGTCGTAAACTGCACGGGTGATTTGGTTTCTACCTTTTAATTGGGTTCTTCCCCGCTCTTCCAAACTTATCTCTTCCGCATATTCCAGAATGTCACTAATTTTCGACACCTGCACATCAAAATCCAACTCACGAAAACTCACACTGTTTAAGTATTTTGTAAGGATTTTAATTTGCTTTTCGCCATCAAAATAGCCAACGTATGTATCAAGAATATTAAGCACCTGAATTGCGCCATCAGCTTTATTCAGCACCCCTTCCCCCACATTAACAGCTTTTGTCATTAATTTGGAATACTCAGAGTCTTCGGCCAGCTTATTTTCGTAAAACGAGCTTAAATCCAGCCGCTTCTCATAGTCGCTGATAATATCCACATCACGCGCTCCCGGTTCGCGTATTAGAAACTGGTCATGAGCAATAAGAATATTTTTACTCTCGCAAAGCTTATCGGCAAAACCATCCGGAACTTCTTTAAAGCTGTCGTTGTAATAATCAGATTCAATAAAAGCCATCAAACTTGTGCGCGTGTTGTTGGTATTTACACGCATGTTTTGACGTTCCTTAATATTCAATATGCGGTAAATAATTGACCAGTCAACTTTTTCCGATTGCTTCTTCAATTCTTCAATTACTCCTGCTGCTCCGCTTTGTTGTTTATTGAGTCGTGCCAATTCCAGTTCAATTGAGTTATAGGTACTGGCTGCCAGTAAATATTGTTTTTCAAAATCATCAAACGAAATATCCTCTCCGTTCTCCTGATATTTTTCTTTAGCATTAGCAACGCCTTTAATGGGGTCGTCAAGTAGCGCTTTTTGTAATACGTCAACAGCAATGCCTGTCTTAGAAGACTGGGTGATTGCCTCATGCAGTGTTTCCAATCTGGCAATGTCTTCGCAAATATCTGATGCAGCTCCCCAGCGGTCGTGCACACAAACAAAAGGGTGATTAACAGGGTCAACCGAATCAGCAAGCCTTTCCTTGTAAATATCCTCAAAGCCTACCGTATCGGTGTAGTTGGGGACATAATACTGCTGAATGTCATCGCGTGAAAACACACCTTGTTGATCTTGCCCCTGAGCCACCCAGTCTTCTACGCTAAACGACTGAAAGTTGCTAAGAATGTCCTTGTTATTCCCATTTACGATATCTTCTAAAAGGTTTTCATCCCATTGTGTTTCGCAAAAATTAAGTTGCAATTGTTTCATATCGCGGGCAACAGGTATTCCTTTGAACGATTTTTGAAAACGAGGAGCAGATTGCACGTTTTTTTCGCCATTTTTGTTAAATCTGTTCAATTTGCAATGAATTACACCATTGGCTGAAGATATTTCATATTCTTTAACCACTTTCTTTTCACTCTCGAATGTATATAACCATCCATCACGCAAAGGGAGTGCAGCAAATTCATAGCCATACCTGTCGGGCTTTAAGGGCTCTTCAACTTCCTCAGCCCAAACATCTTCTTGTTCAGGACTTTTAGTATGGCAGCTATAGGGAAGTTCCAGATTTGTTACCATGCGGGTTGTTGATTGCTTTGCTGTTCCCTGACTAACAGTCTCCTTTAGTAATTGCCTCTGAGTGGTCGATTTTTCGGAAATATGGGGTGCATTTTCCACATCTAAAACCTTGGCTTTACTATTGGATTCCGGCAACGGGAAAAACTTCTTTGCAAATCCTGTATAAATCGTTTTTCTTACCAACCCATACCTCAATGGATGAATAAATACACAATCTTCACAAAGAGCAACCTCGGGACGTTCAGTATCGTTAACAGCACGCTTTTTACTCATAACTCACAGTAAAATAATAGTTTCCAAAAAACAGTTCTTCAACATCGGTAGCGTTCTGTTCCGCTTCAGGCAGGTCTTCTTTCTTAAACTCCCACTCAGCACAAGCTTCACTATCCTTTACTTTGCCTTTAACCTCAGCGATAAAGACATCCTCTTTTTCATCTTTAAAAAACACTGAGAAGGAAAGTTCTTCACCATCGTCAATACCGGAAACCTCCGCTGTAAGCTTTAGCATGCTTTTGAACTGCGCATCGGTTGTTCCCGCTTCATCATAACACCATTTCAAATTGTAAATCCGTGGTTCTTTTTCCTGTTCCTCCATTTCCCGGGCCTGCTCCTTCAGCTTCTTTTGGTTTCTTTCGGCTTCTTTAAGGCTTGATCCGCGTCCTGTAACAGCTGCAGCAGCCCTTAAAACAGGTGAAATGTCAGGAAAGGGTATTCTTTTGACCGGTGAGATAGCCGCGGGGGCACTTACACCCGTACCGATCAAAACGGTGGGATCTCCAACCGTAACCGAGCCGCCGTGGGCTGTCATGCTCCCCACGGTAGCGGCAGGCTTTCCGCCGATCAAAACGGTTGATTCGCCCTGCACAATAGTGTCGGGGGGGCCGGCACATGTGCACGTGTCCCCCATTACTGCGGCTGGTTTTCCTCCGATTAAGACTGTTGGTACTCCCGGGCCCATGACAGGTCCACCCACATGCGGTGGCGGTGGAACTCCGGGATTTAACATGGGGCAGACATGCATGCTGCCAATTGTTGCTGCTGGTCCTGGCATGATGTCCTTTTTTAATTCAGTTTAACAATACTTCCGGAAAACTCAGCCATGGCACTTCCTGCCACCTTGATCTGGGCAGCGTTCAATTCGGCATTCGTCTCACCTTTAATTAAAGCTTTTAAACCACTCAGGGTTGCATCTGATGTTGCTTCCATTTCCAGATTTCCCTGACTGCTAACAGAAGTGTCACCATCGCTTTGGATAGCCATATCTCCTTTTGATAGGGCTTGCATATTCCCCTCTGCTGAAATACTTATATCCTTCTTGGCTCCGATGCTAATATTCTCCTCGGCTGCTATGTTTATATTTTTTGCACTCAGATTCAAGTCCTCATTTGAAGATATAAACAGCGATTTCTCCTTCGTATCGAAAGTAATCACCGAACCGCCATTGTCGCGAATGTGGATTTTCTCCTCCCCTTCGGTATCATCAAACTCGATGGTGTGGCCGCTGCGGGTGGTGATGGACTTGATGTTGTTATCGGTAGCGGCTCCACCGCCATTGTCGCGATGAAAAAGGCTGCCCGTAACGTATGGACGGTCGGGGTTGCCCTGTTCGAAAGCCACCATCACCTGGTCGTCTATTTCGGGAATGAACAACAGACCACGGTTCTTTTTTAACACATCGCTGCTGCCGGCACTTTGCCCTTGCAGGCGCATCCAGTTGGTACTCTCGCCTTCGTCCTGCCAGAAGTAACGCACCTTTACACGCCCCATGTTCAGCGGGTCGGCATTGTCGGTAACCGTAGCCGGTTCAGGAAAGGCAGTGGGGGTTTTAATATGATCATCGGGCAACATTTCGGTCCCTCCTGCCACCCCGCGGAAAGTATTGGAATAGATGCCTGCGCGATTCACCTCGTGCATTACTTCAACAATGCGGTATCGTCCCAGATCGGGGCCCACATCTTTCTGATGCGATTCGGGAAGTCGCACAGACACCAACTCTCCCAGACGAATGGCGCAGGTTTTGGCTTCTGCCTTAACATCAGAAAGTTTAGAAGCACTGCGGCTGTGATGCATTTTCATTTGCCGCATAATATCTTTCTCATCGAGAATGGCCCTGTTCATGGGCAGTTTACAAGTGGTTTTGTAGATTGATTTCGACTTTCCTTTAGCCACTTCCATATAACTGTTCACCCCTTCGATTGGCTGGGTGGGTGCATCCTCGAAATAATCATTCTCTACTGCATTGTAATCATAAATCTCGGTATTCAAATTGTTAATTCCGGCACTAATGTTTATGGATTTTATTTCCACATCGTAGGCCACGCGACTGGTCTCATCCTTTTTGGGATTTCCGGCAATCAATTTTTTTCCATCATAATAAAACCAGTCGCCACAGGAGGCTGCCAGGCGTGAAAGAAAAGCAAAGCCGGTTTCACGGTATCGTGCCACATAAGGAATCGTCGTTTCGAATTTAGGTTTATTCTCCAATTCAAAGTTAAGGCCATAGCCATCTATGGTTTCACTAATGATTCCTGCCAGTGTATTGTCAATAAAAACCGCCATGGAGGGGTCTCTGTCGAGCAAAAGAGTAGGACTTCCGCCTTTTAATACCACTTCGCCCTGATCGCCGTCCTGCCCCACCACCTCTATATCCGTTATGATACCGCGAAAATCGTTGGACTCGCCACTTTCACGGTGTTTCATCCGTATTCCGATATTTTTACCCAACTGGTCGTATATTGTTTCGGGGGTTTCTGTCCAAACGGCAGGTTTACCGGGGCGGTAATTAACCACAACGGTAAAAATATGATGTCCGCTCATGGTCTGATGAAGTTTCATTTCGGTGTAGTCACATTTTTGACCGTCCACGATTACATCCACCTGGACGTTGTTAAGTTCTGATGAATTCATTGAATTTGAGTTTAGAGTTATTGTTAAATCTGAAGAAACAAACAAAGGATTGATATTGCATTAGCAAGGGAGAATTTCAATTCTTTTCTTTTTGCAGGACATAAATTTAGGTAGGATCATATCCTTTGGTAAAAACTTTCAGTTTGCAAAACAGTTGAGGCCGGTCAATAAGTTGAGATTGCTTCACCACTTTACCAATGACGGCCCTTTGCAGGACATGAGTGTTTGTGAGGGTTGATTTTCGGCAAAGTCGAAAACAACTCCCATCAACCCTCATAAATAACTTCAAGACAGCCAATTGCGATCAACAAGAAAGAAGTGAAAACAATCTTCTTTCAAAATAATAGTCTTTCCGGACAACAGGATTTGCAAAAAGAAAATATGCAATGATGCTATTTTCCACAACTACGGAGAAGTAGAGGTACTGTAGTCCTTCTTTAAGATAAGATAAATGGAGAAAACCTCCGGATTATTGGAAATTTCTGACATAACGAAGAGTTGAGTTAGAATTTAAGGATTGCAGCCGGGGCCCTTTCCGGCTAACAGGGATGCAAATTATGAAGTTTGAATGAAAAAGTCAATAACTGTTTAAAGCAAAAGAGTGCCTGCTCAAAAAGAACAGACACTCCCGAGTCAAAACCTCCCCCGTTCGTTAACGGGCAAATAATAGCTCCCTGTATTTTGGCAGGGGCCATATAGCATTATCAACAGTCAATTCAAGCTTGTCAATATGGTATCGAATGTCATCCAGGTATGGAAATACTTTTTGTTCATACATCTCCGCCATTTCGGACATATCCTCGACCTTATTGGCAACTTTTCGTGCCTCTACCATATCATGAGTCTTGTTCTTAATGTTCTTAATGTGGAATGAAATCTTTTTAATCAGATCCAGACGGTCACCAGCAAGGTCCTGATAATCGGAGTTCTCGCCAAACACATCTTTCAGCCCCTGAACATTTTCAATCAGCGTATTCATGTACTGAACGGCCGTAGGTACAATATGATTCAGTGCAAGATCTCCCAACACACGTGATTCGATCTGAATCTTTTTTGTAAACTTTTCCATCTCCACCTCGGTACGGGCTTCAATCTCCACATCAGTAAACACTCCGTTCTCCACAAATAGTTTCTTTGATTTTGGAGACAAATAAGTTTTGATGGCTTTCGGAACACTTGAAATATTTGACAATCCGCGACGAGCCGCTTCTTCTACCCAGTCTTGGGAATAACCGTCACCGTCGAAACGGATATTTTTTGACTGCTTAATATATTCCTTAATCATCTGGAAAATAGCCTCATCTTTCTTCACTCCCTTGTCGATAAGGGCATCCACCTCTTTTTTAAACTGTTTCAACTGACAGGCCATAGCTGTGTTTAGTGAAATCATAGAAGAGGCACAATTGGCTGCAGAACCCACTGCCCGGAACTCGAAACGATTGCCGGTAAAGGCAAACGGAGAAGTACGGTTACGATCGGTGTTGTCCAGAAGAATTTCGGGAATCTTACCAATATCCAGCTTCAGTGCTGTCTTCTCATCAGGAGTCATTTTCTTATCAGGAACCCTGGTTTCCAACTCGTCAAGCATGGCCGAGATCTGACTTCCCAGAAAAATAGAAATAATTGAAGGTGGTGCCTCATTGGCTCCCAAACGATGAGCATTGCTGGCTGACATAATACTTCCAAGCAGGATATCCTGATTGTCATGAACAGCTTTCAAAACATTCACCAGGAATGTAAGAAACTGAAGGTTTCCTTTTGGGTTTTTACCAGGCGACAAAAGATTAACTCCGGTATTGGTACTCAGTGACCAGTTATTGTGTTTTCCTGAGCCGTTAACCCCCTTAAATGGCTTTTCATGAAAAAGAATTCTAAACTTATGCTGACGAGCCACCCGCTTCATCACATCCATAATCAACTGGTTGTGATCGTTGGCCAGGTTGGTTTCCTCGAAAATAGGAGCAACTTCAAATTGATTGGGAGCCACCTCGTTATGACGGGTTTTCACAGGAATACCAAGCCGGTAAGCTTCTTTCTCAAAATCTTCCATAAAGGCAATCACCCTGGTGGGAATGGATCCAAAATAATGGTCATCCAACTGCTGATCTTTGGCAGAAGAGTGCCCCATCAAAGTTCGCCCGGTAAGCATTAGATCCGGACGGGCATGATAAAGTGCCTCATCAATCAGAAAGTATTCCTGCTCCCAACCAAGATTACTATTTACCTTAGTCACATTTTTATCGAAATACTGACAAACCTCCACTGCTGCTTTATCAACCGCATGCAATGCTTTCAGCAAAGGGAATTTATAATCGAGTGCATGACCGGTGTAGGAGACAAAAATGGTAGGGATACACAATGTTGATCCGATAATAAAAGCCGGTGATGAAACATCCCAGGCTGTATAACCACGGGCCTCAAAAGTATTGCGGATACCTCCAGATGGGAAACTCGATGCATCGGGCTCCTGCTGTACCAACAAAGAGCCGGAGAAACTTTCCACCATGGTACCGAATTCACCAAATGTCAGAAAAGCATCATGTTTTTCGGCAGTTCCGTCTGTGAGTGGATGAAACCAGTGCGTATAATGGCTTGCTCCGTTTTCCATCGCCCAGGCTTTCATACCCAAAGCAATCTGATCAGCCATTTTGCGATCTATACGGCTTCCTTTTTCAATGGCCTCCATCACATGGACAAAGGCTTCGGGAGAAAGGTACTTCTTCATTTTTGGACGATCGAATACCATCTCACCATAATAATCAGACGAAGGCATCTTTGTACCCTCACTCTTTCTAGGCTCCCTGTTCAGAAGCTCCTCCAATGCAATAAATCTCAATTTTGCCATAACTAATATTTTCGAGTTAACTACTGCAAATATATTACATTTTTTAATTACACATGCATTTTTTTGGGGTTATTGTTGTTTTTTTATCAAATTATCTGGCAAAACCCCTTCTTTTTGATGCCGAACAAGTGTTTTTTGTAAAAAACCAGATTCTAAACAGACAACACTCCTTTTTGTGAAAAGAGAATGCTCCGCTTTGCTACCAATGACTCTGTTTTACAAGCTTTACTTATGTTGGAGGGTGCGGTTTTTCAGCAAAGCCGAAAACCAATCCCTTCCAACACAAGTCCCTGTAAAGTCGCTTACATCAGGAGCACCCCAAAAAAAAGAGGGCATCTGAAAAAACAGATGCCCTCCGCAAGCGGATATTCCAAAAAATCACTTCGTTTCCGAAGAAAAGTATTTATAAAAATAAGGAATGGTCTCAATGCCCTTAAAAAATTGCCCCAACGGGTAATTTTCGTTTGGACTATGAATCGCATCACTTTCCAATCCGAACCCCATTAGCACCGATTTAATTCCTAAGATTTGCTCAAAAGTTGAAATAATCGGAATAGAACCACCACTTCGAACAGGAACAGGTCTTTTACCATAGGTTTCGTGATAAGCCTTTTCAGCAGCGCGGTAAGCCGGAATATCTATCGGACAAACATACGCTTGCCCACCATGCAACACAGAAACCTCCACTTTCACTGAATCGGGGGCAATAGATTCAAAATACGCTTTAAACTGAGCAGCTATTTTATGATGATCCTGATTGGGAACCAGTCGCGATGATATTTTTGCATGAACCTCCGAGGGCAGAACGGTCTTAGCTCCTTCTCCTGTGTAGCCTCCCCAGATTCCACACACATCAAAAGACGGACGAATCCCGGTTCGCTCGGGAGTGGTAAAACCACCCTCTCCCTGAAGTGCATCAACACCAATAGCTTTTTTATAATTCTCTTCATCGTAAGGTGCCTTTCCCATAAGTTCTCTTTCTTCCGCACTCACCTCTAATACATCATCATAAAACCCCGGAACAGTTACTTTTCCATTTTCATCTAACAAACCTCCAATCATCTGGGACAATACATTAATTGGATTGGCAACAGCTCCTCCAAAAATTCCCGAATGCAGATCCCTGTTGGATCCGGTCACATCAACCTGCCAATAAGCAAGCCCCCTGAGTCCGGTAGTAATGGAAGGGGTGTCAGGAGCCAGCATAGAGGTATCCGAAACCAAAATCACATCTGCTTTCAATAAATCTTTATTATTTTCGCAAAATTCCGGCAGGTTCTCAGAACCAATCTCCTCTTCACCTTCAATCAGAAATTTCACATTGCACTCCAATTGGTTTGTTGTCACCAAATACTCAAAAGCCTTAGCGTGCATAAAAGCCTGTCCCTTATCATCGTCGGCACCTCTGGCCCATATTTTTCCATCTTTAATTACCGGCTCAAACGGGTCTGTATTCCAAAGCTCAACAGGATCAACAGGCATCACGTCAGTATGTCCGTAAACTAAAACGGTGGGTGCATCTTTATCCACCATCTTTTCGCCAAAAACAACAGGATGTCCTTTGGTTTCCATCACCTCTGCCCTGTCCGCCCCGGCATCCAGCAAGATCTGCCTCCATTTATCTGAAGCTTTACGCATATCTTCCCTTCGCGAAGAATCACTACTTATAGATGGTATTCGGATAAGCTCAAACAACTCCTCCAGAAAACGATCTTTATTATCCTCAATGTATTGTTTAATGTCTTGCATATTATTAATATTTTGTTTGTTATCATCAAATATCCATAAAAAGCATAACCCGGAAGAATAAAAATAGTTCGGGACATCTTTCCAGCATCGAAATTAAGGAAAATACAATCAAATAGGAATGAGGGATATCAAGTTTATCATTTCCTGACATATAATTTAATTCTCCAGAACTGACGAACAGAGAACAAAATTTTTCGCCTACCTTATACACAAGACAGGTAAGATGGAAACAGGCTGAAAGCCTGATAGAAATAGCCTGGAGCGACGCCCCAGGCTATTGCTTAAAGACCTTCGACCTTAAAAGAACACAACAACTTATGTATTCCTTTAAAAGGAAAAAGCCTGGCTTTTTGGAAGACTGGATTATTGACTTCGTCGAACTTCGTTTCATAAATTATCTATTACGAAAGCTATTGAATAAACCAGGCTAGCGTTTGAGCTTAATTCAACAAGCCCCATCAAGGCAAATCACTTTAAGGATTGAACATTCCGAAACATCTAAATGTTTCAATGTAAATTATTAACCCCAAAGAATGATATCATGAAAAAACTACTTTTTTTACTCCTGCTTTTTGCCATAACCATAAGCACAAGCATGGCTCAAAAGGCAGTATTTGAGAAAGAGAGCAAAATGAACTTTCAGGAAACGGTGAATGCATTGAAAGAGAAAGCTGCAGAAAAAGGATGGGCCATTCCTGCAGAACACGATATGCAGGCCATCCTGAAAAAGAAAGACAAAAATGTATTGCCCTCCACTATTCTGGTTCTTTGCAATGCAGAATTTGCTTATGCCTTACTGAAAGATGACGAATCCCGCAAATCACAAACATTACTCCCATGCAGGGTGGCTGTATATGAAAAGGAAGATGGGAAAACGTATGTTGCCTGGAGCAATTATAAAGAGGCCGGTGCGAAAGTGACTCCAAAGGCAGAAGAAATTTTTAACGGAATCTCGGAAGGGTTAAAAGAAATCACCTCGACGGTAACTAAATAGTGCTTGTCTATAAAGTCCAACTTCTGCGTTGTTGCTCAAAATCTAAATCCTCAAATACTTTAGTATTCTGCGGTTTAGATTTTTCACACGCCTTGAATTTGAACTTTCTATTTCAAACACGTCAAAAACGCTTAGTTTATGGACAGAGACTAAGTAAAAAAAAGACCGGTTGCAATTGCTTCCGGTCTTTTTTTTTAATTCATATCTGTATAGAAAAATCTATCCCATATTATGAAAAACATTGGTCACATCATCATCTTCCTCAAAACGGGCCAGTAATTTTTCGATGTCTGCACTTTGTTCTTCACTTAATGGCCGTGTTTCCTGCGGAATTCGCTCGAACTCTGCATTTTCTATATCAAAACCGTTCTCTTCCAAACACTTCTGAAGTGGTCCAAAAGCCTCAAAATCGCCATAAATCATAATAAATTCATCTTCTGCAAAAATCTCCTGAACACCTGAATCAATCAACTCCAGTTCCAGTTCTTCCAGATCAATCTCCTCTTTCATTTTTACTTTGAAACTACACTTATGCTCAAACATATAATCCACGCTTCCTGAAGTACCCAGAGAGCCTCCGGCCTTGTTAAAGTAGCTGCGCACATTGGCGACTGTACGTGTGGGATTATCAGTAGCGGTCTCTACCAGCACTGCGATGCCATGAGGAGCATAGCCTTCATAGACCACCTCCTTATAATCGGCCTGATCTTTTCCGGAGGCTTTTTTTATGGCACGTTCAACATTGTCCTTGGGCATATTGGCAGCCTTCGCATTTTGAATAAGCACACGTAGCCGTGGATTGGATGCAGGATCAGGGCCTCCGCTTTTAACTGCAATGGCTATTTCCCGGCCAATTTTAGTAAAAGTCTTGGCCATATTACCCCATCTCTTAAGTTTTCTGGCTTTACGGTATTCAAATGCGCGTCCCATTCTATCTTTTTTTATAAAACAAAAATTAAACTGAATTTTAGCGAGACAAATTTAATTCTGTTTTTTATAAAATGTCCTTTCTCCCCCGATAATTTTTAAAGATGACCTAACTTGAATAATTCAGCTCAAAAATTGAGATTGCTTTACTACATCACCAATGACAGGCCTTTTCAGGATATGTAGGAACGAAGCGGAATGCAATCTTCTTCAAATTCAATAGTGTAAAGAGTTTTAATAGAACGAACTAAAACTTTTTATGAAGTTTTTCTTTTTTCAAGACAATCTTTACAACCATAGCCACACCTACGGCGAAAAAGATTAACGAAGAAAAAATGAAAACAGCCCAAAAATCAGTTCGGGATATTAAGATTCTTTACACCAGATGCATTGCGCAAAACAAAAGTTCATTTCAGCGTGTTTAATATCTGGACAGTACAAGTCCATTAGTTATTCACCTCCGGATCAAAAACCATGAATACTAAAATAAACACTTTTATCATCATGGGCCTGCTGTTTACTCTGGCGTCCTTCAGTCAGGAGATCAACAGAAATGAACCTTTAAGATTTTTGGCACTGGGAGATTCCTACACCATTGGCCAAAGCGTTCCTGAGAGTGAAAGATGGCCCGTTCAATTGGCCAATTTATTGCAATCACATGGCATTGCAACAGAGGAAGTCAGGATTATTGCCCAAACCGGATGGAGAACTGATAATTTGAAAAACGCTATTGTCAATGCAAATCTACAATCAGACTACAACCTTGTATCTTTATTAATAGGAGTGAACAATCAATATCAGGGGGGAAGCATTTCTACCTATTCCACAGAATTTGAAGAGCTTTTGCAAACAGCAATCGAACTTGCAGGTAATAATAAATCCAATGTAATGGTTGTCTCTATACCGGATTATGCATACACTCCATTTGGAAACGGATCGGCTACCATCAGCAGGCAGATTGATCAATTTAATGCCGTCAATAAAAATATTACAGACCGTTACGGAGTTACTTACCACAACATCACACCCATTTCGCGCCGGGGACTGGCAGAACCTAACCTGGTAGCCAGCGATGGGCTCCATCCAAGCAGCGGGCAGTATGCTCTATGGGTTAATCAGATTGCAGCAGAACTCAATATCAGGGATGACACCTCTCTGAAAGAACTGCATAATCTATACAACATCTGTATTTCAAACAATTATTTGGTTTTTAACTCCCCGACAAACCTGAACATGAAGATCTTTGAGATATCCGGGAAACTGATATTTTATAAAAACAATCTGGCCCCATCTATGAACCATGAGATAAACCTGACCGGGTTCAGAACCGGGGTTTACATCCTAAAACTCGAGACCAGCAATATGGCAGGCATCTCCCAAAAATTCATTATCTCAGAGCAATAAAAAAGGTCACTGCATCAGAGGGAAAAAAATTCCTCTCCTGCAACGACCTCTCTGATATATCCTGTTCGAATCTATTCTGACTGTTCTGTTTTTGCGGCCTCCATCTTTTCCAGCTCTTCAGCTACATCTTCCATCTCTTCATAGAACCGTTTCCCGTATTTTCGGATAATAGGATCTTTAAGAAAGCGAAAAACCGGCAGGCCAACCTGCTTTCCTAATTCACGAGCAGGATTGCAAACCGGCCATACATGATAATTCAGTGCTTCGTAATTGGGGTATTTATCCACCCGAATGGGATATAAATGACAGGAAACAGGTTTCTTAAAGTCCACCGTTCCTTCATCATAAGCTTTTTCAATGGCACACTTACATACCCCTTCCCCGTCAAAATAAGTATAAACGCACTCCCGGCCGTGGATTATGGGGGTCACCTTATCTCCGTCGGAATCTGTTTCCCAGGTACCGTTTTTCTCAATGATTTCAACGGCTTCAGGAGAAAGCAATGTTTTGATTTTGGGATATATTTCATCCAACACCTTTGTCTCCTCCTCTTCGAGGGGAGCACCAGACTCTCCTTCCACACAACAACTGCCAAGACATTTAGGTAAGTCGCACAAAAAATGCTCCTTAAAAACGTCCAGACTAATAATTTTATCGTCTATTTGAACCATTTATCTATTACGCTAAACATTAATTGCTTTAAGGCTGCAAAGTTAAATATTTATCAATACCCTCCTACTTTATCAGACTAAATTACAATCAATCAAGACATAAAATCACCTCTGCCATTCACCCGGAGCATTTTTCATTAATCGTTGTAAACGCGGTTTTCCTGTTCAGCTACACGAATAAAAGTAGTCCGCTTGGTCAACTCTTTCAGGCGTGCAGCACCAACATAAGTGCAGGTACTCCGCACCCCACCCAGGATATCCTGAACAGTTTGCTCCACTGGCCCCCGATAATCAACCTCCACTGTTTTTCCTTCACTGGCCCTGTATTCTGCAACCCCGCCTGCATGCTTTTCCATTGCGGTGGATGAACTCATTCCATAAAACTGCCGGAATTTTTTCCCATCTCTTTCGACCAATTCGCCTCCGCTCTCGTCGTGGCCGGCAAGCATTCCTCCCAGCATCACAAAGTCAGCTCCTGCACCAAATGCTTTGGACACATCACCGGGAGTGGAACATCCCCCGTCACTAATAATTTGACCACCTATACCATGAGCTGCATCTGCACACTCAATAATTGCAGACAACTGTGGGTAGCCCACACCTGTTTTAACACGGGTTGTACAAACAGACCCGGGCCCGATACCTACCTTTACAATATCCGCCCCTGCCAGTAATAACTCTTCCACCATTTCACCGGTAACTACATTTCCGGCCATAATCACTTTGTCCGGGAATTTTTTCCGGGCTTTCTTAACAAAAGCAACAAAATGTTCCGAATAACCATTGGCCACATCAATGCAAATAAATTTCAGATGTGGATGATTGTTGATGATCTCCTCCACCGTGACAAGATCCTTACTGCCAGTTCCCGTACTTACTGCAATGAAATTTTCAATTCCATCGGGAGCTCCGTCAAGAAAATGTTTCCATTCCGCCGTAGAGTAGTGCTTGTGAATGGCAGTAAACATCTTTTTCCCGGCGAGTACCTTTGCCATCTCAAAAGTGCCTACGGTATCCATATTGGCAGCCATCACGGGCACTCCGGTCCATTCGATATCTGTGTGCAGGAACTTAAAGGTACGTTCCACATCCACCTGGGCTCTGCTCGATAAAGTAGATCTTTTCGGACGAAACATAACGTCCTTAAATCCCAGCTTCACATCGTTTTCTATTCTCATACTTTTTGCTTTTGCTGATTATCAACAATAATTTTTACATCTGTGATATTTTCCCAAAAAAAGGACAGCACCCAGGGGATACCGTCCTTGTAATATCAAATCCGGTAATCAATGCCACCGGAATGTTAATTGCAAACTAAATTATTCTACCGAAATAAGACTATGGCCGGTCATATCTTCAGGCTGTTCTACCCCCATCAGGCTGAGCAATGACGGAGCCACATCGGCCAGGATCCCATCTTCTACTTCCCCCTTTCGGTCGGTTACCCAGATAAAAGGAACAGGGTTCAGAGAGTGGGCAGTGTTAGGAGATCCATCAGGATTCACCGCATTATCGGCATTTCCGTGATCGGCAATAATGATGGCCTCATATCCATTCTTTTTGGCTGCTTCAACCACATCTTCCAGACATGAATCAACAGCTTTCACTGCTTTTTCAATGGCGTCATAAACTCCGGTATGCCCAACCATGTCACCATTGGCAAAGTTCAAACAAACAAAGTCATATTTCTTTTTATTTAATTCTCCCACAATAGCATCTTTCACTTCGTATGCGCTCATTTCGGGCTGAAGGTCGTAGGTGGCCACTTTAGGCGAATTAATCAGGATACGGTCTTCTCCCTCAAACACCTCTTCACGACCACCGGAGAAGAAGAAAGTTACGTGAGCATATTTCTCCGTTTCTGCAATACGCAGTTGCTTCAGTCCGTTTTTGGCAACCACCTCACCCATGGTATTTTTCACATTGTCTTTATCAAAAAGGATATGCATTCCTTTAAATGTAGTATCATAAGGAGTCAATGTGCAATAGTGAAGCGGAATGGTTTTCATCTCATACTCGGGCATATCCTGCTGTGTAAGTACCTGAGTGATTTCGCGGGCACGGTCGTTCCGGAAGTTGAAGAATACAACCACATCATCCTCCTGAATGGTTCCAACAGGCTTGCCGTTTTCATCAACATTGACAATGGGCTTAATAAATTCATCCGTAACATCATTGTCATACGACTCCTGAATAGCTGAAAGCAAGTCACTGGTGCCTTTTCCGGTTCCGTTGACCATCAGGTCATAAGCATCTTTGATGCGTTCCCACCGCTTGTCACGATCCATGGCGTAATAACGACCAATTACAGAAGCCACTTTACCTGCGGATGTTTTGAGATGATCGAGCAATTCGCTCATATATCCTTTTCCACTCTTGGGGTCGGTATCACGACCATCCATAAAAGCGTGAACAAAAACCTTTTCAAGGCCAAAATCTTTTGCCACATCAGTCAGTTTGTAAAGATGTTCCTGGCTGCTATGTACCCCACCTTTGGAAACCAACCCGAGAAAATGCACCTGTTTATTGTTCTCCTTTGCATAGTTAAAAGCTTTCACCAGCTCGGGATTTTCGGCAATGCTATTGTCTTTTATGGCAAGATTGATTTTAACAAGATCCTGATAAACCACACGGCCTGCACCAATATTGAGGTGTCCCACCTCTGAATTCCCCATTTGTCCGTCAGGCAAACCAACATTTTCACCTGAAGCCTGAAGCTGTGCATTGGGATATTTCTTCACGAGGCTTTCGAAATAAGGAGCCCCGGCAGTATGAATCACATCCGATTTATCTTTTTTTCCGTATCCCCACCCATCGAGGATAATAAGTATGGTCTTCTTGTCCATGATTATATTTATTTTATTGAATTAGCTTTTGTTCAATGAAGAAACAAACAACTCTCCATTGAGTTTACAATGAGGGCCAAAAGTACCTAATTTGCTCTCAAAAAAAAAGCGTATGATGTTAAGGATGTTAAAATTCTATGACAGACAAGCCTTGCTGACTGGCTGTTCATGATTATCTGGAAAAATAATCATTACGCGGGTCGGTTTCGGGAATAGAAAGCCTGATTAAATGGCAGAAAAAGCGGCAGATTATCCAAAAATAACCACCTGCATTTCAAAACATTGATAATTCCTCCCCCTACTTCGAACAACCTGTATCTCTTTTTTCTTTTAATTTTACGTACACAATTTTGAAATCTTTATTGATATGACCACAAAGAACAATATGCTCCGACAAAAAAACAAAAAGATACTTTTAATCGCACTGGTGTTGTCTTTTATCTCCTGTGGAATCACCAGCGGGCAGAACCATAAATTCAGTGAAGCACCCCGTAACATTGCTCCGGTGGATGCTCCCTTTGAGATGCCGGTTTTTGAGCGCCCGGTCTTTCCCGATCAAACATTTGACATAAGAGATTTTGGAGCCCGTCAAAAAAACAACAATAACCATAAAAGCACCGACGCCATTCACCGTGCCATTGATGCAGCAACAACAGCCGGCGGCGGGAAAGTACTGATTCCCAGAGGAAATTGGCTTACCGGTCCGATTCACCTGAAAAGCAACATCAACCTCCATCTCGAAGAAGGGGCTTCTCTATATTTCAGCGAAGACAAAGAAGATTATCTGCCCGTAGTAAAACATAGATACGAGGGGGTTGAAACATATAATTACTCCTCCCTTATTTATGCAAAAAACATTGAGAATGTGGCCATTACCGGCAAAGGGATACTGGAGGGACAGGGAGAGCACTGGCTAAAATGGGGAACAGTACAGCCTCGTGCAACAGCAACCAAGGTTCCTCTGTCACGCCGCAAGAATTTCGGCAAAGGAGCGGGCAAAGAAGGGATGCGGCCCAGTTTTGTGGTGTTCTGGAAATCCAAAAACATTTTCATTGAAGGCATAACCCTGCGTGAAAGCCCGATGTGGAACATACACCTGATCTATTCCAGCCACATCGTGGTGCGTGACATCACCATAAACAGTGTAGAATCGCACAACGGAGATGGCATTGTGCTGGATTCCTCTAGTGATGCTCTCCTTGAATACAATCATCTGAGTACCGGGGACGATGCCATTGTATTGAAATCAGGATTCAATGAAGAAGGTCTGGAAATAAACATCCCTACTGAAAATGTGGTCATCCGCAACTACTACGCTTATGATGTACGCACAGGAAGCGGTGGGGTGGTCTTTGGAAGCGAAACATCCGGAGGAATTCGTAACATTTACGTACATGATGCTCTTTTTGAAAAGTGTGACCGGGGAATCCGCTTTAAGACGGCTCGTGGTCGCGGGAACATTACTGAAAATATCATCATCAGCGATGTTCAAATGAAAAACATCAGATACGAAGCCATCAACTTCAACACTGCCTACACAGGAGCAGGAGTTGGCCCATCCCCTCTGGTCCGGAATATCGAGATTCGCAATGTAAAAATTGACGGAGTTCCAAATGCAATTGTCCTCAACGGTCTGCCCGAGAAATGGATTGAGAACATTTATATGGAAAACATTTCTGCCATAAATGCAAAAGAAGGAATTCGGTTGGGCAGAGTAAAAAACCTGGTAATGAAAGACATTTATGTTGAATCTGAGGCCAGAGCAATGATTGCAGATGACGTTTATGAAGTGACATTTGAAAACGTCGAACTTAAAGATCGGGCAGCCGGAAAACCTTTTTTGCTAATGGGAAGATATTCAGGGGCTATAGTCGCACCTGATTTCTCTGACGAAAATGTTGATTTTGAAAAAGGTGCCGAAAAAAACATGCTAGTAAAGGATTTGCCTTCTGCTGACTGGTAATCAACCATAACTCAGGATAGAGGGTACTGAAAGCAAACTTAAGGCATAGATTTTTTCTGATAAAGCCTCCACCAGGGAGTCCCAGGTGATTGATGATGTTCGTAGTGATAACCAAAAAACCAACAGGAGAGAAAAGCCAGCAAATGATTGCGTTGAAGTGTGCGGGAACGATAAGGCATCATCTCTTCACGATGAGGCTGCCGATGTGGCGCATACACACCGAAATAAAACATTTGGAAGGTTGAGATAAACGCAGGAATAATCCACAAGACGACCAGACGGATTTCGGAAAACCATAATAAAAGCACATTAAACATCACGGCCATAATTAAAATTTGCCAGATGGTCACGTAACGCCACATAAAAGTAAAATACCAAATAAAAAAGTTCTGCGACTTCTCACAATAATCAGGATCTTCAGCAGTTCCCGGATGATCGTGATGTTTCTGATGATTCTTTTTCAAACGCCTGAAAGAAAGTCCTGCATACAAAAAACTGGCAAAAGTACCAATCATCTTATTGGTAACGCTATCATAAGGTTTGATAGAACCATGCATCCCATCATGCCCGGTAATAAACAATCCGGTAAAAAGATGCGCCTGAATCAAAACATGCACATACAACCAGGGATTGAATGCACTTAACTCAACAAACAGGAAACTGTAGGCCAAGTGCCCGATCCAGGCAAGAATAACCAATATCGCTATAAAAACTCCCATCCTTCATCAGTATAAAATAAATGTAAGTTATTGGACTGGTGGAACTCGCGATTCTTTTATACATACTCTTTTGTGGCAGGTTTGAGAAATCAAAGTTCCATGCTCGTTTCATTACACCAAATCACAGGCATCCGCCGGCATCCAATGAGCGTCTTTCCCATCCCACTTCACGTTACATCCGATGGGGTTGGTGGCCTGAAAAGGCGAAGACTGTCCCGTTGTCAATGCACCCAGCACTTTATCCAGTGTATTTTCTGTAATTCTTCGTGCATCGCGTGGAGAATCAACTCCCCGCCCGGTATACACAAGCTTTCGCTCCTTATCAAACACATAAAAATGAGGTGTGCGCAAAGCCCCGTAGGCTCTGGCGACATCCTGGCTTTCATCGCGAAGATACACCCAGGGGAAACGATTTTCCTCCATACGCGTCACCATATGGTCAAAATCGTCCTCAGGATAGGTGTTTTCACTATTGGAGTTGATGGCAACAAAACGCACCCCATGACTTTTATACATTTCAGCAGTTTCCCGGGTGATTTCGTCAGAACCAAGCACATAAGGACAATGATTGCAGGTAAAGAAGACCACAAGCCAGGGAGAATCAGAAAAATCTTTTAATGAATAATCCTTCCCATCAGTGGCTGGAAGCCGAAAGTCGGGTGCATGATTTCCAATCTCCAGTGTAAATGCCATAATAAAACTATTTAAAACGTTAGAAACTTCGTTGGTTTGAAAAGAAACAACTAACAAAGCATTCGGTTTAAGAAGCAGGCAAACAACTAAAAGATTTAACCGCAAAATTGCCAACCGGCAGGGGTCACGCTAGTTTTTCATCTGATGTTTGATGGTTGCAAAGTGACCTTAATACGGAAACAATTTCATTTCCCACACTAATAGGAAAACCAGTAAAATCGTATATACCGACAGATTGATCAGCCTTAACAAACTCTGCTTTCTGTCCATCGATAATTATGTCGGAGAGATGTTTTAAACGAATGGTTTTCGGTTTTCGTCGTGAGTTTTTGTATTTCACTCTTTCTGTAGACACCCTTATATAATTTCGCTCTTTCAATAAACGACGATCAAATAAGGCAAAAACAAGGTTCCCTGTACCTCCTGCCAGCAATGCGAGCGACAACAAAAAAAGTCCGGAAGAGGGATCCTGGTTAAATAACCCAAACAATCCTACTGAAATCAACATTACCCCGCATACAATATACAGACGTTTACGGAGCCCACCCAACCTACGGTGCCCGTAGAATTCCACCTTAAAATCTTTTGACATTTTTCTTGAATTTCTTCAAAGATAAGAAAAATAAACCGTTAGATTTATTTCAACCTCTCGGTATTGACAAAGGGATATTCCTTAAATGTACTCCTATCGTCAAACATAAGTCGCTCTGTTACTGCAATATTCACCGGAGTGAAGACAACAGACTTCAATCCACTTGAGGGCAGGGAAATCCGTTCACCATTTTTAAAATAAAAACCTCGAACAAATTCTCCTTCCGAATACTTTTCCTGAATTATTTTATCACCATTAGCCTCCAGAACCCAGTTTTTATCACGTTGTCCATTTTCAAAAGCTCCTTTTAATGCAATAAACTTACTCAACTTCAAGTCAAAAGCCTGTTTTTGAGCCTCCAAAACATCATTCCCCTGTTCATCATTCAACAACTCAAATTTAAAATAATCACCGGTAAAGTTGACGACATACCTGAGAGATCCGTCTTCAGAATAAAAACTCCATTTCCCTTGCATTATGTTGTCAACAAATGCTCCCTCGGCTCGTTTTTGTCCATCAGGATAATAAGAAACATAGGGCCCTGACTTTTTCAGTCCCGGTCCATACACGACATTTGAAACCATCGTGCTATCAATTATCAAATGGTCTGAAACTGAACCAACAAAGAAATTTTTATTTTTATTCCATACCCCTTTCCGGAAATATACAGCCTCCTCCCGTTTAGTAATGTGCCACTCTTTATTGTAAAAAACGGTTACGGAATCTTCCGGAAGGATAAGCAATTCGGGCTTTACCTCATTTATTTTATCTGGCTGATATCGGAATTCCATTACAGACAACTCCTTAAACAACTTCTGATCAGCAGCAACCTGAGATGTATTACCCAATCTGGAGTTCAAAGCAATACGCATCCTGAGAATATCAATATCGAAAGGATGAATTTCCAAAATCTGGCTGCAGTATTGTAATGCAGATGCATCATCACGGTTAAGAACAGCTTCATCAACTAATTTTTTGAGCCTCCCCGCTTCATTTCTTTGAACGGAGGTAAAAAAAGCAAGCGGTCCAACAAATCTAAAATCAGCTGGTATGCCGTTTACTGTCCCCCCAGTCCACTTACCTTCTCCTTTCAGGGCCGTTTTTTTAAAAGCATTGTCAAGTAACTCTGATCCGGAGTATCGTTCTTCTATTTCCCCCAAAGAGCCATCATGCAGTACAGGCACCATATAGGATGAATAAACAGATTTCCCTCTGCTGAGCAATGAAGTCGGGAAATCAACCTCTGTCGCAATATACTTGTGAAATTCGTTAAAACTCACATTGTCAAAAACCGGCTTCTGAAAAGATTCAAGATCCGTTAGTTCTTTAACATCAAACCAACTACCTGTGTTTTTAAGCGAACAAACATTTCCATATTGAGCGGCCTTCAACTCAGGGTCCAAATTTTCAGCAACTTCCCAGTCAACACAAGCAGCTCTGTCATTTCGCAGCATATGGTATGATTGCCCACGATGAAAGTAAGATCCCGCATGTTGAGGATTAAGTTTTACTGCCACATGAAAATCCCCTATGGCAGCATCAAAATCACCCGTTTTCATGTAAGCAATGCCCCGGTGTAAATAATACTCATGACCTTGAGGTGACAATTCTATTGCTTTGCTGTAGTATTCAATGGCTTTTTGGTTATCGTCCTTTTTTCTCCGGATCAGCCCCAAGTAATAATAAAACTCAGGCTTTTCACCTTCCAGCGACAAACATTGAAGAAAATCTGATTCTGCTTTTTGATATTGCTCATCATAAAAATAGCAATAAGCACGATTCCGAAAAAAGAGACTGTTCAGGGAATCCTCCTCAATCGCCATTGAAAAAGACTCAATGGCTAATGAAAAATCCTGTTTATCCATCTGCTTTACTCCGTTATTATTGTAAATCAGACTGTGGTCAACCTGGGAATAGCAGTAACTACTGCAAAAAAGACCGAGGATTAGAAAAAATACTTTCATATCGGGCAAGGGTTTAGAATTCATAAGATTCTCAAAAATAAAAAAATAATTTGAAAATGACCCGAAAATCAAAAGCATGTCCGATAACGAACACCCACTTGTCACGTTAACGAACATGAAAAACAAGTATTCCCTCAACACCATCAACTTCAATGCCTTTTCAATCAGCTACTTACATTTATTGGCACATCCCTTGTTTACACAACAACAACTAACCAAAAAAATAAAAACACAAATAAACAGGAGGAACCAGATATGAAAACTTCAGCTATTTTTTCACTTATTGCTTTGACACTGACCATCAACTTAAATGCTTCAAATCCATCACAGGAGTTCATTGCTTCATTAGAGAATACCTACGAAGAAAACATTGAAGTTGCCGATTGGATGCTTGACATAAATGGATTTGCTGCAGATGCAGATATGATTGAAATAGAAGAATGGATGACTGACTTTGACCAAACATTAGGATCGTTCATTCCCATTGAAAACTGGATGTTGGACGAAACTTTATTTACCGACAACGAAGAGCTTGTAAATTTAGAGGAGTGGATGTTTAACGAGTCACTTTTTACAGATTATGAAGAAAACCTGGCCATTAAAGAATGGATGTTCAACGTTCAGGCATTCACAGGAGACACAAACAACGGTAATGAGACAATAAAAATTGAAGACTGGATGATTAACTTCGACACCTTTTATGCCAGCTTCTGATTGCAAAACCACCCAACCAAAATAAACTTGATTAAACAAAAAAGGCCGGCGAAAAAATCGTCGGCCTTTTTTGTGGTACCACCTGGAATCGAACCAGGGACACACGGATTTTCAGTCCGTTGCTCTACCGACTGAGCTATGGTACCCTTTGTTATTTTTGCTTCTTTCAATTGG
This sequence comes from Marinilabilia salmonicolor JCM 21150, assembly GCF_000259075.1. Classification (GTDB taxonomy): domain Bacteria; phylum Bacteroidota; class Bacteroidia; order Bacteroidales; family Marinilabiliaceae; genus Marinilabilia; species Marinilabilia salmonicolor. The sequence continues at coordinate 74,216 of NZ_AJKI01000041.1, read as the reverse complement.
TGCAAAAATAACCAAAAACCCAATCAATCAATAACCCTTTTTGTATTTTGGAAACAATCCAAACAATAATTGAATATTTCCTTTTTACTATGAAGGTCAGCCCAATCAAAACCAACCTGTGGTACCACCTGGAATCGAACCAGGGACACACGGATTTTCAGTCCGTTGCTCTACCGACTGAGCTATGGTACCCTCTCAAAAGCGGTTGCAAATATACTGAAAGATTTGTTTTGACAAAACCCCATGGCTGAAATTAATTGTCTCTTTTCACATTTTTAAGATGATATTCCCTGATGTTTAGTTATTTTTGCGGTCAAATTTTTTCAAAAAAAAGCAAAAAAAATAATTGTGGTGCACAAAAAAAACCCATAAAACAACATGATTTGCAAAGAATCCCCTTAATGCATCACACAAATATTGAACATGGATTTATTTACACATACACTTCCCAATGGCATCCGACTGGTCCACCACAGAGTGGCCTCTCCGGTAGGTCACTGCGGACTTATCATCAATACGGGCTCGAGAGATGAAAATGAAAACGAACATGGGATGGCCCACTTTATAGAGCATGTTATTTTCAAAGGCACGCAAAAAAGAAAAACCTGGCACATCCTGAGCCGGCTGGATGATGTTGGAGGAGAACTGAATGCCTACACATCCAAAGAAGAAACCGCCATTTATGCTTCTTTCCTGATTCAGGATTTTGACCGGGCGGTGGAACTTCTTCACGACATTACTTTTCACTCGGTATTCCCTGAAAAAGAGCTCAACAAGGAAAAGGAAGTAATCATTGATGAGATCAACTCCTACAAAGACAATCCCGCAGAACTGATTATTGACGACTTTGAGGAACTGGTATTTGACGATGGCCCGATGGGACACAACATCCTGGGAACTGCCGACTCCATCAAGAATTTTTCGCGGGAAGACATTCTGAATTTCATAGCCAACAATTATCACACAGACCAGATGGTTTTGTGCATGGTTGGAGATATGGATCCCGACAGGTTTTTGAAAACTGCAGATAAATATTTTGGTGCTGAAAGCTCCAATCTGCGAACACAAAAACGTCCTGCTCCACCAAATTACCAACCTTCTGAGTTGCGAAAAGAACTGGACACATTCCAGAGTCATATCAGCATCGGAAACATCGCTTATGACCTTGAGAATCCCAAAAGACTTGGGCTTTCATTGCTCAACAACCTGTTGGGAGGTCCCGGAATGAACAGTCGTCTGAACATGGCTCTGAGAGAAAAAAACGGCATAGCCTATAACATCGAGTCCATCTACTCACCCTATTACGGCACCGGGGTATTCAGCATTTACTATGGCACCGACAGCCAGAACATTGACCGAAGTCTTAAAATTGCCCGCAAGGAACTGGCCCGTTTAAGAAAAAACAAACTGGGGCAGATGCAGCTGCACAAAGCACGGAGACAACTCAAGGGGCAGATCACCATTTCATCCGAAAACAGGGAAAACCTGATGCTGAACATTGGAAAAAGTTTCCTCCTTTACAACAAAGTAGATTCTCTGGCCGACATATATAACAAAATTGACAGCCTTACAGCAATTGATTTGCTGGAGATTGCCAACGAAATTTTTGACGAACAACAACTATCTTACCTTATTTATGAGCAATCATAAAAACCATACCGGAAACATGGATGCTCTAATGGACAGTTACATTGAGAACCATACTACGCCTGAAGATGATTTGCTCTACAACCTGCGTCGGCAAACTCATCTAAAGCTACTGCGCCCCCGAATGGTTTCCGGGCCGGTGCAAGGACAACTTCTGACCATGCTCTGTCGGATGATTCAACCCCAAAGAGTTCTGGAAATAGGCACATTTACAGGATATTCGGCCATCTGCATGGCACGGGGACTTGGACAAAACGGACACATAGACACTATTGAACGTGACGACGAACTGGAAGGATTTATCAGACCCTGGTTTCAAAAAGCGAAACTTGAGGACAAAATCACCCTGCACATTGGAGATGCCTTACATGTAGTCCGAACCATTAATGAAAAGTTTGATCTTGTATTTATGGATGGTGACAAGCGGGAATATCCGGAATATTATGAAGCCATCATAAAAAAGATGAATGCAGGTGGTTTTATTCTGGCTGATAACATTTTGTGGAATGGGAAAGTTGTGGAAGATGCCGACCAGGCAGATGATTACACAAAAGGAATCCTGCGATTCAACACAATGGTAAAAGAGGATGCACGGGTGGAACAGGTAATTCTGCCCATTCGTGACGGCCTTATGATGATTCGGGTTAAGCCCTGAACCTTTCGGCAGGTTTTTTGTTTGAATCTACAAAACTAAATAGTGTTTGTCTATAAAGTCCAACTTCTGCGTTGTTGCTCAAAATCTAAATCCTCAAATACATGAGTATTCTGTGGTATTTATTTTTCACACGCCTTGAATTTGAACTTTCTATTTCAAGCACGTGAGAAACGCTTAGTTTATGGACAGGTACTAAATATCAAAATCATGCAAAAAACAGCCATCATATACGGATCATCAGTAGGCAACACCCGCTTTGTAGCCGAAAAAGTACATGCGGTATTCCCTGAAGCAGACCTCATTCCCGCCGAAACCGCGAATGTGGAAGAATTAAAAAGCTACGATTTTTTTATCATGGGGACTTCCACCTGGGGGGTAGGTCAGATCCAGGACGACTTTGAAACATTTGTGGAAAAATTTCTGACACTGGACCTTTCTAATAAGACATTTGCTCTCTTCGGTCTGGGAGATCAACAAACATATCCGGACACCTTCTGTGATGGCATGGGTAAGCTTTATGAAATCCTTGAAGACAAAAAACCGAGGTTTATTGGCCAGTGGCCGGGAGATGATTATGACTTCAGTGAGTCGAAGGCTTTTCGTAACGACATGTTTGTGGGGTTACCGCTGGATGAAGACAATGAGCCTGATTTAACAGATGGACGCATTGCCATATGGAGTGAAGATCTCAAAGAAGCTCTATAAATTTAATGGCGCGGTAAAAGCTTAATCATTCCCACGATCTTCAACACGAAGCCGATCCAGGTCTTTCTTTTCGAAAAGCGTGGGATAATCATCCATAAACTGATCCATCACGACGCGCATTACCGACTCCCGGATAAAGCGGGCCTTATTTTTGACTTTGTATCTTTTGCAGTAAACCTCAAAGGCTTCAAGCTCCTTATCATTAAGTAAAATGGTAGCTTTGTGCTTACGCCTGAACGCCTCCTCACGCTTTATATATGTATTTTCAGACTCTTTGGCTTTTTTGGCCATATCAATATCCTTTTCTTTTCTGAGCCACAAAAATAAATAAAAATAAGGTATTTACACAGTAACCACAGAGGGTATTTACGAGTCAATCCCCGGCCATAACGGTTATCAAATTATTGATTCCAACTCCCGTCCAACGACCTATACCACCCTCAATATTGGATTCAACGCGATTCCCGTTAAAAACAAACGGATTTTCCTGGTTGTAACGGTCCTTGAACAAACTACTCAAAACCATGTAGGAGACAGAGTCCACTGCACCTGCAAGAACCTCCACCGTATCGCGGAGGTCATATTCATACCTGCCATAACCATTGTAAAAATTTTCTTTGGCATTCAGAGAATACAATCCGAATTCTGAAGCTCTCATAACCTGCAACCTATATAAGCCCTGGTCTGATGATTTCATCACATCAACCGGATTGTAGGATGGATGAAATGATTCCTGTTCAAGACGACTTCTCACCCTTGTAAATAAATAAATATCCTCATTCTGCCCATGCTCAACCTCCATCACCAGATTCCCTGTTGTGTCAGAAACCGCATCAAAAAAAGCATTACTGACCACAGGAGCTGCAGGAATTGAAGTAACTGAACTTAATGTATCTCCGCTTACCTCAATTTTTAAATGGTACTCCACTCCTGTCCTGCCACGAATAGAAACACTTTTATACACAAAGGGCGGAAAGAACCTGTTCTCCCGATATAACGTCAGCACCTCTTCATCTCCTTCAGACGAAGAGATGGTTATTTTAGCATGATTCAAAAATGTATGTCGAATAGATGCAGAATCATAATGGGTCAGATAAGGAGAACTCATTGTTAGAGAGACACTTGCAGCCTTCCCTGATTCGATATATCCATCCACCACAATTTTAGGTTTATAGGCAGGTTGCTCCAACTCCACCTCTTTTGTGCAACCCGCGACTAATAACAAAATTCCAATGCAAATAGCAAACCTCATCTCTTAAAATTTAAACTTCCAACTAACCGAAGGCATCACCGGAAATAATGAAACCTGGGCCACTCTGATGTCAATATCATAATTACTATCGCCTTGATATACTTTGTAATAAACAAAATATGGATTTGCCCGATTGTAAACATTTATGATCGAAAAATCAAGTACCGACTCACTGAAGAAGTCACTGTCCAATCTCAGACTTGCTGAAATATCAAGTCGATGATAAGCTGGCATTCGAAAATTATTGTATCCGACGTAGTCGTTCATTACAGAGCCCATCATCCACATCCTGCCCTCAGGGAGGGTCATATTGTTTCCTGTAGCGTAAATCCATCCGGCATTAAAGGTCAATTTATCACTAACCTTAAAAGAGGTTGACAAAGATAAATCGTGGGTCCGGTCAAATTTATCAGGGAACCATTCTCCGGAGAAGATATCCGGAAAGGAACGTTCTGAGCGGGACAAGGTATAATTCAAGCTTCCCTGAAGTCTTCCTTTATTTTTACGGGCAGACAACTCAATACCATAAGACCGGCCTTCCCCATGAAAAAAATGGTCCTCAAAGTTCATCTTTTCCTCTTCGGTATTCACATTAAACACCAACTGATTATTCAATTGCCTGGCAAATACCCCGGACACCAACTCATATTCATTGATAAGTCTTGAATATTCCAAAGACCATAAATGACCGGTTTGAGGATCAAGGCTTGGAGATGACATCATCCATATATCATTGGGTAAAGGCATGGTACTTAGTGATGCCAGGTGCATCAACTGAACATTTCTTGTCCAGGCAACCCGCACCTCACCTCCTGTCGGCAACTGAAATAACACTGAAAGTGAAGGAATTCCATAAAACTCACTATCCACAACTTCATTTGAAGAAACCGGGTCCGGATTATTTTCGCCCTCATATTGGTATGGCCCGAGATTGAAGTACCATATCCCCCGAAAACCGGCACTAACACTTAGCTTCGGGGAAATATCCCAGGTATCCTCAATAAACCCGCTTAAATCAGCACTTCTAAATTCATCGTTGGCTGTCCTGGTTTCGTTCATCAATTCCATCTCCATATCCTGAGGAATGGTCTGATGCCATGCCCCATCTATTCCTGCACGAATCATGTGAGCCGACTGCTCACTGGTCATCATCAACCCCACAGAATACTTGTCATAACTGCTCTGAAAACGCAAATCTTTGTCAAATATCTCACCATCGAAATCCGACCAGGTTTCCGACCAGGAAGCTTTGGCTGACAAAACAGAATTCGCCCCAGTACGTTGCCTCCACTCCAGGGCAAAAGCCTTATTGCCATAATTAGTTCCTGCATCATATCCAATGTCATTATCATCCATCATAAAATCATCTTCCCCCAGGTACCAACTTAAATAAAAGGTAGTCATATCGAACGGTTGGAAAGCAATTCTGCCATTCAGGTCATAAAAACGGTAGAAACTTCGTTCAAAATAATTATTCTCCTCATTTACAACAAGTCCGGCGATACCTCTGTAAAGCTCCAGATAGCTTCTTCTGAATCCTGCAGTAATGCCAATCTTACCACCCTTACTTCTTTGAGCCACAGCCAGATTAGCAGCAATATTCCCCACAGAGCCACTCACAAAACTTTTTTCTCTCAATGGATCAACAGAAGAAACCAATATGGAAGATGACAGTCCTCCTCTCAAAAAAACAGGATTATGTCCTTTAAAAAGATCTACTTTACTGGTCGTAATTGGGTTAAAAACAGAAAACAACCCCATTAAATGAACCGGATTCATCAACTCCATCCCATCAAGAAAAACTCCGTTTTGCCCAGGCCCTCCACCCCGTACATAAATACCCCCGATCCCTTCACTTACCGACTGAACACCCGTATTCTGCTGGAGAGTTCTCACCACATCAGCTTCTCCCAGTAAAGTGGGCATCCGTGCAATATCTGTCCCGCTAATACGATTCTGCCCCGGAAGTACCTCATTTATTACGGAATTTCTTTTCCCCACAACCTGAACTTCCGATTGCATTAGATCCTTCCGATTAAGTTCAACCACAAAGAACTCCACCGAAAAATCTCTTGCAATAATCCGTTCAGTTTTAAATGACGCGTGACTGACTGTCAATATTGCCTGCTCTATTTCATCCGAAAAACAAATCCTGAAATTTCCTGATGAATCGGTTACTGCCCCACGAGAAAATACATTTTCCCATACATGAGCATCACTTACGGCAATACCTGTTTGTCGGTCAAGAATTCGACCGGATAGACATTTGTTTTGAGCTTTCACCAAATTCCACCCAGGCAGAAACAGCAAAAGAAAAACAATCAATATACTTAAATCGCGGTTCAAATTGTTTTTTATCAAAAAAATAGTGCCCGTCTATAAAGTCGGGAAAATTTATAAAAAGTCATGTATCTGGTCAGAAAGTGCCAGTTGCAAAGCCTGCCCCGATTTTTTTCGGGGGCTTTCGAAGCCGCCAAAAACGGAGTTTACTTGGGTAAATGAGTATTTTGGCGGCAAGCATAACGACACAAATGGTACTTTATGGACAGACACTAAATAGATATAAGAAAGGAGACCGCATGATTGCGGTCTCCTCTTCCTGTATTACATTAATTTTAATTTCGTCTTGATTATTCGATGGTCACATCGTAATTCTCCTCAGCATCCTCTATCATATCCTCAAAACTCTTAATCAGATCAATAAAATCATCCTCTCCAAAGTAGGAGTCATCCATATAAGAACCATCAGAGAATTTCATCCGGAAATCCAAAGATAAGCTCTCCGTACCATAGTAATCTGTTTCTGTCTTAACATAAGCTTCTCCCGTGGCTATCACCTCATTGCTGTCGTTATACTTCAGCTTCAGGCTCATATTCTTATTTAAAATCTCAGCTTCTTTTTCAAAAGCCTGCTGCTCATTTTCAACACTTTTAATTGAGGTCATATCATCCATCATCCCTTTCCAGTTGGCATTTCCTTCCAGCTTCAGGTTGTCGATGGCAAACCATATATTGGAGGATTTAACGACATCCTGGCCGTACAAATCACCGCTCTCACCGTCTTCTTTCATGTTTCCATATGAAAAGCTCCCATCGCTGGAAAAATGTGACGATAAAATATTGTCACCATTGAAAGTAAATGATTGATCAACTGACACGGTTGAAGAAGAACGTGCAACAGAGGTAGTAAAGTTATACTCTTCCACTGTCCAGCTTTCAGATACAGATGTTGGAATACCATCGGCATCGTAAGCAGCATTGAAACTAAAAGTAATCAATGAAACATCATTCACGGTCAATTCAACATCAAAAGAAGTAGGAAGTTCCTCACTAACCTCAACCAAATCAGCATTATCAGTGGTAATAAAATTAAAGTTGGTAACAGAAATCGTAGCATTATTAACTTCATTCTCAAAGGTGGGAAAATGATAAGTTATCTCATCATCGCTGGAAGTTTTGCCCCATACGTTGAATTCGGCATTATAGGTATAAATACCTGCTTCGTCTTCAAACAACAGGCTCAGGCTGGATTCGTCAATGGTTGAGTTTTTAAGATTAAAAGCAACTGATTGTCCTTCACTCAACGCCAACACTGGTTTTATAACGCCGGAAACACCACCAGTGTATTCTGTTGATTCAAGCAGGTCATTGAAATCCAACATCGCCGTAACAGCGTCCAGGTTACTCATATTCTCAAGCTGGTCGACTACATTCAAGCCGCTCTGTTCCATGTTTTCTTTGTGTGTTTCGGGTGAAAGGTTACTCATTTTATCCCCATCGTCATCATCCTTACAACCGGAAATGACACTCAACAGCGCCAATGCAAAAAGAAAGCTTTTGATTTTCATAGAAGTTAAAGTTTAAAATTTAATAGTTTGAATAAATGCATTATTCAAATTTAAGGGTTTTTTAAACATATCACATGCATTACAATCAATTTGTTTATTCATAAAATAATAGATCCAAAATGAATCCGGTCTAATTAATCAATTATTAAATTATCATTTTAAATACACCCCCTTAGTTTTATTTTTTTTTAATTATCCATCAATAATTTATTACATTTACAAAAAATGTATATTTTACCCTTATCAAGGAATTTATTTTTACAAAGATTTAATACATAATAATTCACCACCATGTGGCTCAATAACGTTCTTTCTGAATCCGAGGAAGTTAGCAATAAAAGCAGACAAGCAAAACAAAAAAGAAAAATTATTCGCGCATTGTCCAAGTCCAATGTGCCTTTAACCATTCCGGAATTACAGAAACAGGTTAGAATAAGCACCCCAACAACCATCAAATTAATAAATGAATTAATCACGGACCTCTTGGTTCTGGAGGAAGGCAAAAAAGAAACCGAAAACGGAAGACGTCCAACGCTTTACACCCTAAACATAGACAAATTTCATGCTATCGGTGTGGAGATTCTTTTTAAAAGAATAAGCATCGCAGTCGTCAGGCTGGACCAAAAAGTTATTCTGGAAAAACAGGACATAAATTTCAGACTCGAAAACACACCAGAGTGTCTTGAGACCGTCATTTCATTTATCCAGGAAACATTAAAGGAATGCCAAATTGGGAAAGAACATATTCTGGGCATTGGCATTGGTCTCACCGGCAGGGTTAACACATTGACAGGAGAATCATACAATTTCTTTAATTTCCGGGAAGAACCACTTGCCCAATATCTGACAAAACGGCTCAAAAAACAGATTTTTATTGACAACGACACCCATGTCATGGGACTTTCCGAACAAGTATTGGGTCAGGCCAAAGAAGCCAAAAATGCATTGGTTTTAAATGTCAGTCGAGGTCTTGGGATGACCATCATTGCTCACAAAAAAATTGTTACCGGGGGCATGGGATTTGCCGGAGAGTTTGGCCACATGCAAATGAGCAACTCGGAGAAATTATGCATTTGCGGCAAAAGAGGGTGCCTGGGAATGGAGGTATCCGGGTATGCGCTGGAAGAAAACTTCAAAAGTGACATATCCGGGGGCGGCATATCTCTTGCAAGTAATAACAAAGAACTGGAAGGCATACGTTACGACGATATTATTGAGGCGGCCAATGAAGGAGATGGCTTAAGCATTAACCTCCTTCAACAAATGGGTGAAAAATTGGGAATGGCACTGGGTAATATCGTAAATCTCCTTAATCCTGAACTGATCATTATAGGCGGAAAGTTTGCCCAGGCCGGCTATATGTTTACCGATTCCATCAAAACCGGAATGAATAAAACCGCATTAACCATTCCTCTCAGATATTTGACCATAAAAACTTCTCAACTTGGAAGGGAAACGGGTTACATTGGTGCTTCAGCTATGGTCTTTAAGCAACATGATTTGATTTAATTAACAAAAATGGCGGATTAGAATCCTCCATACCTGTGAATATTATACTTTGACACAATACATGTCGTAGATTAGGAACAACCTATTGCCATCCCATCACAGTTGAAATAACGGGAATTATATGATCGGCCATCTTTTGCTGACCACTATACGAGGGGTGTGCATCGGCTCCAAAATCGGTATCAGCATCAAGCAAAGTCGGTGGAATTCCGATGAAATAGACATTCTCATCAGCGTTTAGCAAACCATTGTTTTGAACCACTTCCTTCACATAGGTATGACACGGCTCATTTGTCAAGGGGCCCACCACGCAAAACACAGGGACAGCTCCATAAGCTAACCGTACCTGTTTGATTAATTTCTCGTAAGCTCTTTGAAAAACCACCCTATCTGGATGAGGCTCAGTTGAAAAATCATTGGTACCAAGATTTATGATTACAGCATTAGCCTGCCAGTTCGAGAAGTCCCATTCAATAGAATCATCCATATCCAAAGAACGGCCAAAGCGCTGAGGCATTGTGGCAAGTAGGGTGGAAACTTTCTGAGAATCACCGTAGTTTCGAACCACTCCAAGCCCTGAATGGGCAATCACATGATAATCTGCTTTCAGTGCTTCTGCAATTATTGTGGCATATGACTTACCTACATTCTCGGTGCGCGGATCGAAATCATCCTCCCTGCTTTCTGATTCAGCACCATATCCGCAGGTAATTGAGTTTCCAACAAACTCAATGCAGCGGTCAACCTCCTTCTCCCATGGTAGCAACCTCCCTTTATGGGACAATTCAATCCCGTAAAAATGAGTCTCCCCCATCTCCCCCTCGGTACGTTTAAAAAACCTTGCCTCGTGGGGTCCATTACCAATTATCCCTTTTATCACAGCTATTGTATCTTCTTTGGCATGCAAAATTTCGAACGGTTCACCATCTACAAACAAATCAAAATAGTTTCGCTCCCCACCTTTAAAATGAAGCTTCAACTCGTTGCCGGTAAACTGAAAACGAACTGTTACGCCCGGCCAATCGTAACGGGCAATCTGTTTATCTGAAAAATCCACCCGCCCCATATAATTGAAGTACTCATGACTGGCAGAAAAAAAGTTTTCTTTATTTTGAGAAATAATACTTACAGACATTAAAAAGAAAAATACTGTTATTAAAAGACCTGACTTCATTTGCTTAATTTATTACTGTTTAACTTTTATACCCCACCAAAACCACATAGATGGTCGACAATCAACTGCATATACAGCAGGACAATTGAACAGTATCACACCTCACAATAAATGCTCTGCATCATTGTATCTTAGGGGTTAGGCTTTTGGGGGAAACTATTAATACTTTCACACTCTCATAAAAAGCCTCTTATTTGCTGCTAAAGCACTCACCAAACCAACGCCCAAAGTAATCAGAATTGCTTTAATGACCATCAGCAAAACCGGATAATAGGGATTGACAAATAACACATCCAGACTGGTCAATGCAAAAACGGGCATAATCAAATTACTCCCGGCTACGTAGGCCATCATGGCATTCTTTCCGGAACCGGTTAGGATAAACAGATATTTTTTCAGATTCAGCACCTCCGTCAAAACCACAAGTCCTGTCAAACTAATTATAGAAAGCCCTGCTGTTAGCATCAAATAACTTAATGTGGCAGGATCTTTCTTTATTCCTCCGTGCAATGGTTCAAGAAGCCAACCTGCAAGGATCAGAACAATACTCAACGGCATTACATTCAGAAAAACCGAACGCCAAACCACTTCCCATTTTCTGATTAGTAACCAAAGTAAAATCAGCATCCCAAAAACAATAAAAAAAGTCACTGCCATTTCACGGACATATAAACCGGTAAGCGATGCAGCAATAATAACTCCGGATAAAATAAGAATGGACAGTGATCGCAGCAAATCTTTATTCTGTTCTGATTTACTATCCCCCGATCTTAAGGCCTCCCTCACTACAATGCCAGTATAAATACCCGGGATAAGTACAATCAAATATTTCAGGTAGTTCCATGATATAAGCCACGTCATAGGCGACCAGTCATACAATTGACTTACCCAGTTATCTCCATCACGCGCCCCTAAAAAGAAAGCAGTTATCAGTCCAAAGGCAATCCATAACGAATTATTCCATCTGCGATAAACCATATACAGAATTCCGCCACCCAGGGCTGTGTTAGCCAGAACCATTATGATAATATCAAAATACTGAACAGAGAACTCACGAATACCATTGATGTGCAATATTACGAACAGAATTATCAACAATGCCCATCCGGTTCCGGACATCCATCGTTTATTTTTATGCCACCATCCTGAAGAAGGAGAGGCAAAAACCAAAAGCATCCCAGCCATCGCTGTCAGAGCCAGCACCCATCTTATATTTGCTGACGACTCCAATCCCCATGGTCTTGCATGTTGAGATATAACTGCAAACAATGCCAAACCTAAAAACCGCCATACCAAATGGCCGGTAATTTTGAATGTTGATTCTCCGCTGTCGATGCGTCCGCCAAACGAAAAAGGAATGGCTGTGCCCATCGAAAAAAGAAACATAGGAAAAACCAGATCGACCCAAGTTATTCCTGGAATAGCCGGATTGAAAACATGATCAGGCGGTGGCAATTGTGCATGATACATCCATCCAGGAAGAGCTCCGTCAAAAGGAACGGCAGCCGATAAAACCATCATTAAAATTGCAAGCCCCCTGAGAGCATCCAAAGCTTCGAAACGAACCTTTTTACTTGTCATCACTAATTGAACTTTTTCTTAAAAAACTCAGGAAAATCAGTCGTCACTCCTTTTATTTCTTTATACTTCTGAGTGATTATTTTAGCATTTTTTGTATTTGGCCTTTCAAATCGTGCAAATTCGCTCCTACGAATCGTGCAAATTTAACAATTTAAAGGATTTTACTTTTAGGTGGTCATAACCTAAGTTTACATGTTATATTGGGTAGTATTGCCTTTTTTGGGGCATATTATAAGGAGGGGGCAAAACTGGGGGGCTTGGCTACTTTCTTCGAGAGGACTTCACGATAGGTTCGGCAGCAACATCATAGCCAGGAGGTTCGTTAGCCTTTTTTTCTCGCTTTAAATCCTCTAACTCCTTCTTTAACTCGTGGTTCTCAATAGCGAGTTCTTTCACACTCTCTATCAAATACAATGGCTCTGTGGACTTATCCTGGGAGGCTCTCTCCCTTGATAAAATGGCCTTATTCAACCTCTCCTCCGCTTTCATCATTCCACCTTTGCCTGTTAAAAGCCATTCTGCAGAATATTTCGGAAATTCTTCGATAATTTTCGACAGCCAACCACTGGATATGTCGGAATTTTTCTGAATACAGCGAGCTATAACACCGTTAGAAGTTCCGATTTTCTTTTCAAAACCTCTTGTGCTCATCCCCTCATTTTCAATGATTTTTATAATCCTTTGGGATATATCGCTCTCCATGTCGAAAAATATCTACATTTTTGTTGTGTGTCGAATATTATCTATATATATTTGTAGCAAATAAGTACAACAAATGTAGTGAAAAATGAAACTAAGTGACAAGTTATTGAAAAAACATTTCGAACAAACGCCTTATCAAAGGGTGGCTAAAGAGTTCGATGTCAGCGCAAAGTTTGTTGGAATGATTGCTCGAGGCGAACGGAAACCGGTGAGAGGTAAAGGCCTTCTCATTAAAGAACGGCTCGAAGAAATTATTCGACACGAAGAAAGTAACCATTTAACTACTATTTAAACACCTCCATGATGAAAGAACTAACTACTCTTGAATGGATTATTACCGTCTTATCCTTCGCAATTGCAATCGCCTCCATTATCCTCAATTTCATTTGGCTTTTCAGAGGATACTCATTTAGAGAATTTCTGGTGAACTGGAGAGAGCTATTCAGATAGCACGTAACCGGGTGGCCTTTGGTGTCCGGTTACGGCCGTGGTGGGTTCGAATCCCGCGCCACCCTCTATTTATTGTTTTATGCCAATATATCACAACAACATACTAAGCGTAACGACAAAGGAACTGCAGGAATGCGGTTTGTCAGCCGGTTATTTGAAAAGAGCACTGGCGGGCCAGCGACGTGGCGAAGTGTATTGTTGGGAGCATCACAAAGAAGGCAAACGGGTGTACATACACTATGACTCCCTGAAAGAGAAATACCAGGAACTTATTAAGAAACTTCTTTGTGATGACATGGAGCCTGAAGTTTACCTCAAAAAAAAGGATGAAGATCAGGCCCAGGCAACAATAGACAATCTGACTGACCAGGTAACCTCAATGGTCAGAACGGATCCCGATGAACTCCGGGAGTTGATTGATTCACAAATCTACACACCAACAGAAGCCCACCAATTGGCAAGGGCTGCCGGGTGGCTTAGAATCATCAATGAGTTTGATGTGAAAAAGGTGCGCAAGATGGGTTTTGAAAGTATTGCTACTTTCAGAAACGAGGTGTTTAAACGCTGCTTAAACGAACAGCGAACAGGGCCCGGAAAGGCTCCATTGATCAAGTTCAAAAAAGGCATGATTACCAGTGAGCGTGTGTTGTACCGCAACGCAGCCCAATACAAGAAGAGTGGCATTAAAGCACTCATGCATGCGGGCACAGGCAATGTAAACCGTGAGAAAGGTGATCAGATAGCCCACGCAAAACTAATAGACCTGGCATCGAATCAAGTTAAATACTCCTGGGAAGATGTGGCAATGATGTTCAATGACTGGGCCATTGAAAATGGCAAAGAACAGCTCACCACATCAACAATTAAAAAGTATTTAAACACCCCAAAAATAAAGAAAGTCTGGTTCTATAACAGGCATGGCAAGCATGCAGCAGACAATGAATTGCAACCCTTAATCAACAGGGAAAAACCAAGCTTCCCGGACGCCCTGTGGTCACTGGATGGTACAACCATGCAGCTCTATTACAGAGTAGAAGAGGAAGTATATAACAAGAAGACTGGCAGGAAAGAAAAGAAAATAAGTGTCCGGAGTGACCTATACGTCTATTTCGTGACAGATGCCAACACCGGTTCAATACTCGGCTACGCTGTAGCCTTTGCCGAAACGGCCGGTCTTGTTGAAGCCGCGTTGAGAGATGCGATCCACAAATACAGCTACAAGCCTTATCAACTTCAGTACGATAACAGCTCTGCCAATCAGGCAAGGGTCATCCAGCAGCTATATAAAAACATGAGCCGGGTACACTTCCCGTGCGAACCTTACAAGGGCCGCTCAAAGTATGTAGAGGGCATAATTGGACACTTTCAGCAACGGGTACTGCGCAAACGGGAAAATTTCAAAGGTGGTAACATTACAAGCGGCAGCCTTAATTCAAAGGCCAATCCCGAGTTATTGGCTCAACTAAGAAAGAATCCGGAGCTGCTTCCGGAAATGAATGAGGTTCTGGTGGAGTTTAAAAACGGTGTTGAGGAGTGGAACAGCAGAGGGGAAAGCCGTGACAATTACGGCCGCTTTGTAGGCGAAAGCAAGATAAAGCGCTACACATCTATACAGCATGAAAAGCGCTGTGAACTCAACTACTTCGACAAAATCAGCCTGTTTTTTATTGAACAGCCAGAGCTATACACCTACGGAACCAACGGAATTGAAATTGAACGGAAAGGGGTTAAGAGACACTATATAGTCCCCGACAACGATGGAACGGTAGGTGATTTTATGTTTGCCAATGAGCACATGGGAGAAAAATTCACAGTGCGGATGGATAGCGAAAAACCTGAGATGATTGTGCTTTACCAAAATGACAAGGTTGTTGCTGAAGCTTACGAAAAAGAACGATACGCATCCGCTGTGGCAGACATGAAAGAGGGTGAAAAAGGCAAACAGGTGCAGTTCAAGCAAAAACAGGAACAATATGGCTACGAATACGCCGTGCGCGAACTGGAAAAACAGCGGGATTTGCTTGATGAAATAAAAGCAACCGGTACTGAAGGTTTTGGATGGTGGGATACCTCAAAAGCAAATGAAAATGCAAGGGAATCCGCACTGGAGGATGTATCGAATGGCATGAGCGATGGACTGACCGAAAGGCAGCGCAGAATACTACAAATAGGGAAATAACAAAGCGCGCCGCTGCAACGGCACGCCTTATATACAATTCTAATCATTTAAACCATAAATGTATGAAAGTTTACTCAACAGAGCAAAAAAAGGAGATGCGCGACCGCATCGTTGCACTGCAGGAAAACAGCGGATTATCAGGAAACGAGTTTGCTGTAAAGCGTTTGGGGTTCTCCAACGGATCTAAATTCAGCCACGTCCGGAACAACTTTGACAAACCGGGAATGGTTGGGCAGGAAACCTGGGAGATTATCGACAAGTACATCCAGAAGGCAGAAAGCTACAAGGGCGTTCCAACGCAAAACCTGCGAAAAGTATGGGAAACCTGCGAGCGGGCTTATGCTCTAAAAAAGCCAATGGCTGTAGTTGGTGAAGGTGGCCTGGGAAAAACATTTGCCCTGGAGAAGTACAAAGAATACATCGAAAGTCAGCGAAAATTTAGAGTGGTTTACTTCGATGCCTCTATGGTAAAGACCAACAAACAGTTTGTGGCCGGCCTGATGAGAGCGTTGGACTGCTATAAGCCCGGAACCATGTCCGCACAAATTCTTGAGATGCGAGAATTTGCGAAGAAACAGGACATGCTTGTATGTATTGACGAGGTGAGCAGCATGAAAGGCCCCAATGTCACAATCACCAAGGATATAATGACCGCTTTCCGGGATATTTGCGGCATTGTAATGGCGGGGGCACCCTACTTTATCAATAACCTCAACAAGGGGGCCATAAGGGACAGCCACCTGTTTAGCGAGACGCGCGACCGCCTGTTTATGCTTCCCGAAAAACTAAGCAGACCTACTCCGGAGGAAGCTGAGGCAATATTCAGGGCCAATGGCATCAACAACGAGGAGGATCTTGACATTGTACTTGGTCGCAGGCCTGAATTTAAAAGTCACTCATGGCTTGCAAAAAAGACCTTCCGGGGTATTCGCGACTGCATCGACACCCTGCGAATGGCTGAACTCCCATCTATTGACTATTCAAGCATTAGCTTATGAGCAAAAGAAATAAAAGACGCCTTCTGACCAATGAGGAGTATTGGGCAAGGCAAAAGGCGCGCAAGGCCACATTGTTCACAATTATATGGATTGCCGCCTACATCATCTTTATCAGTTCAATTATGTATTTCACAATTTAAAACCATTTAAACATGGAAACAAAGGACTTAGCACAAGCTGCAACAAGCAATTTAAACTTAAACGAGCTCTCTTCTGAGGAGCTTGAGAAACTCCTGGAGCAAAAGAGAAGCCAGGAGAATACTGAGAGGCTTAAACGGCGAGAGGCCTATGAGGGTATTAGGGCAGATGTAGTGAGCCGGATAGAAAAAAAGGCGCGCGAAGTGGAAGCCTACGCCAAGGAGCTTTTTGATTTTGTTAGTGAAGAAACCGAAGCCTTTTACCAGGTGATGAAAGAATATGGCCAGCTGAGGAACGAAAACCAAATGAGCTATACCATATCAACCGAGAATTTTAAAGTTGAGGTAAAAGCCAACAAGGTTAAAAAGTTCGATGAGCGGGCCGATGTTGCTGCGGCAAGACTCATTGAGTTTCTCCAGGGATGGATCCAGAAAAGCAAAAGTGGCGTTGATGACCCCATGTATCAGCTTGGAATGACGCTATTGGAACGTAACAAATACGGTGATCTGGATTACAAGAGTATCAGCAAGCTTTACGATCTGGAGGAACGCTTCAATAATCCTGAATACAGCGCAATAATGCTCCTGTTCAGAGAAAGCAACGTCACCGAACGAACTGCCACCAACTTCTATTTCTACGAGCGCACAAAAATGGGTGTATGGCGAAAAGTAGAACCATCGTTTAACCGTCTTTAAAAATCGCATTATGTACCAGGTAAAAGCCATTATTTACGCAAAAGACCCTGAGTTCCCGGAAAGGAAATTTGAAAGGAAATACGCTCATGGGTTATACGTCCCCAAGGGGAAACAGGCACAGAAAAAGAAGGTATCTGAGGATGTAGCCGAATATTTAAACGAGAACCTAAAGCTTTCCCACGACAACAAGCATCTCGAATTTGATGTGGTTGTCACTTTGGTTCAAAGAATCAAAAACGACTTCATACTTAAAGAGGAGTAGCCTCCTCACCTGCAACGGTTCCAGGGGCGGTTCGATTCCGCCCGCAGGATCTCACATTTAAACACTATTTAAATGACTAAACAAGAACAAATACTCAGGCAAAAACGCCAGTTCTATCATCGACTACTCCTCGCATTGGGCGAAGAGCGCTACAAAAAGTTGATAGTGGCCGAAAGGTTTGGAGTGCAAAGCACCTCAGGCCTCACCGAAAAACAGATGGACATACTTATTCACGATGCCAGGCAACGACTTGAAAAAGTCCGCAAATCAAATCCACACTTCCCAAAGGCAAAGAGCCGGGAGAAAAGCGAACAACTCGTTCGCAAATGGCGCAACAAATGCCTCCTGGTACTCAACGAAAGGGGGATTACTGCAACGCCAAAAGACTGGTCAAATGTAAACCGGGAACTGGCAAAAAAGCAATATCAGTGGATTATGCCCCCCGAAAAGCAACAGCGTGAAATAGTAAACAGCAAAGGCCTTTATGCATTCAGCACAGTTGAGGATCTTAAAAAGCTGTTTCATCAGCTGGTAGCCATTCGCGACAATGAGCGAAAGAAAGCCAAAGAATTAAGAGAACTAATGTTGAGGAACTAACAATGGTTGGCGATATGAGAACAACAAACAAATACCTGAGAAAGGTTATTGCCTGCGAGGACTGCAAAGGCGTTGGAGAGATACTGATAGATCCAGGCACTCACAGCAAGTTTTACGAAAAGCAAGCCTGTAAAACATGCAACGGATCAGGCAGGCTGATCAGAAAAACAGCCGTTGAATATGAGCCTTACAACGAGGATCAGAAAGTAATGGTTCGAATATAAACCAAAACACACCAAACACATGAGAACTTATAGTCCCACAAGCGTTCTGGAGCGCAATGTAGAAACCTATCCTTTTCAGGATGGGTGGAACCTTATCCTTGGAGAGCCTGACATTAGGTTTTCCACGCTCATAAGGGGAAAGGCCAAAAGCGGGAAAAGTACTTACTGCATGAAGTTTGCCCAGCACTGTAGCCAGTGGGGCAAAGTTCTGTATGTAACCGCTGAGGAACGCATCAACAGTAAAACCCTGCGAAAGAGGATTCTTTCATGCGGGGTTGACTCACCTAAAGTACGCTTTTTACATACCAAGCACATCGAGGATATCGACAGGTTTTTGCACAGGGGTGGATTCCGTTTTGTAATAGTGGATAGCGTTCAGCACGTGGCCATGAGCTATGAGGATTTTGAGGACTTACGGCAAAAGTACAAGCGCCGGAAACTCTCTTGGCACCTGGTGATGCAAACCGGAGTTCCACTCGCAAAGTGGGAGCATGAAGTAGATGTCCTGATTGATGTTAAAGAGGGCTTTGCTTATTCCCATGGCCGGTATGGAAAAGCCGACCGCATGCAGGTGCTCAACGGACAAATGGCACAAGGACAGTTATTTTAAACACCATTTAAACCACATCAAATGGAAACAGCTATAGTATTATTAACAGAACACCTTGAGGAGAAAAAGGCAAACCTCGAAGGTATCAGCGGAACCCACGTGGATGGGCCGCACTACAAAAACATCATTGAAAAGGCCAAAGCCAGAACTCAAAAGGAAGTTAATGAGATTGAGTTGGCTATAAAATACCTCATAACGCATGAGGAAGTCAATTCAAAATCTATTTTTGAAAGGTTTGAGACAACTTACATAAAAAACGGGGTCGTTGTAAGTGGCCCCGTGGAACCGCCTTTTACAAAGTCTCAAACGCGGGCACTTCAAAACTTAATGTTTGAGGTGGCAAGCTGGTCAGATAAGACCTTTGGAAACGCCCAGCGGAATCCGGCAATAATCCACCACCTTAAAGAGGAGGTAACAGAACTCCTGGAGGTGGTAACTGCCTATGAAGCCAGCAAGCCGGACGGAAAGCTGCTAAAAGAGGCAAATGAAGAGTATGCTGATTGCCTCATGTTGCTGCTTGATTCGGCCTACCATATAGGCTTTTCAGCAGAAAAACTCATTTTTGCCGCATTTCAAAAGCTGGAAGTCAATAAAAACAGAGAATGGCAACAGCCAGACGAAAACGGAGTATGTCACCATATTAAAAAACACTAATCATGGACACCACAAAATTCAACATCGAATACCAGTACAGTCTTTACCTAGAGAAGATGAATTTGAAAGAGGAGCAAATGCACCCCGTTCAAAAGCAGGAAACAAAACGCGCCTTTATCAGCGGAATCGATGATGTCGCAGACATGCAACTGGAACAGGGAGTAACTGCGCTCGACGATATGTTTAACCAGGTTAACGACTTCTTTAAGAAGCAGAGCCAAAAAGCCAACTAATATGGTACCACACATTGTAAACTTAGGCAGCGTAGAAGATATTCGAGTCACGCTGCAACTCCCAAATGAGATTCCTCCACAAAGGTTAAGAAACGAGATAGCCTATGAAAAGAACAACAAGAACCGGGCTACGGTAATTAAAATGCTTGAGAGTAAACTTCGAAAAATGACTAAAGATGAAAAGAACGGACTTTAAAACACTAATCGAAATGGGCATGGTTCTAATAGTTGTGGCCGTGTTCATTGGCCTAATTGTTTGGGCCGCCTGGTACGAGTTCTGAACCACTTATCCAAACAGCATGGATGAAAAGAATAAATAGCAAGCCTGTTGGATAATCCGGCAGGCTTTTTAATTTTGTATATACCAAACACATAGAAAAATGAAAAAACTTACTCTTTTCCTAACTGCATTTACTGCATCTTTAAGCCTGTTGGCACAGGCCCCGGCTCAATACGACAGCTTACAGAACATTCCGGATAAAAACATCAGCGCATTAATAGGGCAGACCGTCCGGATCGTAGAGGTGAATGAACTTTATTCCTCTCAAGACAGAGGTGCAAGAATAAATGATCCCTCCCTGGTGAATAAGGGTTTTACCTTCGCTGATGCCACCAGGGATGAAGACCGCCTACAAATTTGGGTGAAGCTAACCGGCCCGGAGACAATTTTCTACAGGCTAACCGGCCGAAACATGGAAAACCCGCCATTTCTGGTTAATGGTTTTTTTGAAAAGCAGCAGCAACTTTACTCAGGAAAATCGTTTAAACTAAAACTGGAGCAAGACTACCTGGAACTAAACTCCGGAACAAAACAAACTTTCACCAGGAACGACACTTTCACCTGCAGGAAACTCGACTTGGTAAATCATGGCGGTGAAATCATTCCTTCTTTTATCCTGGAGAATCAATCGGGCCAATCCATCGCGGTACCGCTTAAAGGCTTTGAAACCACTGCCGGCAATACCATTGACAGGTTTATTGAGTTGTAATTTAAACGGTGTTTAAATATAAAAAAGGCTGCCCAAACCGGGCAGCCTTTTTTAATAATTCATAGTAAGCACCTCAGTCTTAGTCTTGCGCTTAGCCTTGCCATTTACGCTAACTTTGGAATCAAACGACTTAGTTTTCCAGCCATACTTTTTGGTGTATTGCGTTAATATTGGACTTGGGTAACTGGACAGCAAAAACTTTCCTTTAAGATTAGCAAGTGTCTGCAACAACTCCTCATAATCATTAATTGAGTATCCGTCATAATGACCCATATTGCTATTGTAATAAGGTGGGTCAACGTAAAAGAAACTATCCTCCCGGTCACGAGCATGCATAATATACAAAGCATCGGCACACTCAAGCTGCACGTTTTGAAGCTTAATAGCAAGGTCAACAGAGAAGTCATTGCGTTTATTGTCTATCTTCTTTGAGGTTGTATTTCTCTTTACATCATATCCCCATGTCCCGTCCAGCTTTCCGGCGAAACCTTGAGCGCTTAGCATCCACAATGCCCAGGCGCGCTTTAACTCAGGGAACATGTCAGGATTGTTGTAAATGACATAGGCTCTACGATGCAAGTCGCGGCTGTGGAGGCTTATTTGAATTTCCTTTTCAAGGGCCGGGAACTCATTTTGAACGACTCGGTAAAAGTTGATTAACTCCCGGTTGGTGTCGTTAAGTACCTCTACATTACTCTTTTCTTTGGCAAAAAATATTGCTGCACCTCCACAAAACGGCTCACAATAAAGGTTGTGTTCAGGGATTAAAGGCAGTATGTGTTTTGCCATCTGTTGTTTACCGCCGTAATAAGTAACCGGCGTTTTCATGTTCAATTTTTCACTCATTTTAGTCAAATTTTATTAAGTTTGTATTGCTACAACAATATGAATGCGGATATCACACAAACAAGGTATTTAAGCCCTCGACGTGTGCGATATTCGCATTTTTTGTGTTGTTGTAGCAGATAACCAAAATGAAGCGTTGGGGGCTTTTTTACTTACTCATAGGCCGTATAATTTTTTATTCTCTTTATAGTGGCCACAAACGGCATAAACTCCTTATCTCTCTCAAGCCTGTCTTCCGCTCCGGAGGGTCAACAATCAGCCTGGCAAGTCCGGCTCTGAATTGCTCGCCGTTGCTTAGCACCTTAAACGGCCTTAGCCACGCGGGCACATCTCCAAGTCCAACCGCCGCGAGCGCACCGGTTACCTTTTTAAAATCCCCTTCCGGAGCAATACAGTCAATAATGGGCCTGTTGTTATCCCAGCCTTTGTAAAGGTCATGTATTGGCACATTGGGCCATGACCTTTGACCTATACTCGTTTTCCCGGAACCCGACGGCCCAACTATTAGGCCAATTTGAAAATCTTCCTCAATCGGGATATCGGCCACATGCTCCCATGTGTGGCCGTACTCAGGGTTAAAAAGGCTTTTAACCTTATTGGCTCTAAAGCTGTCAAAGTTATTGCAGCTGTGTTTTACCTCAATTCTCATACTGATACTAGCTTTAAGTGTTTAAATCCCATTTTCTTTAGTTTCTCGAAAATCTCCTTTTGCTCCTTTTCTGAGCTGCACTTGAGTACTACGGCGTGCTGTTCTTTGTACTTAAATGTTTTATCCATTTCAACAATAATTTTTATTTATATTTGCAATCTCTCTGACATTTACTGCATAAAAAAGGTGCATGCACACCGACCGAAGACATTTGCCTCCGGCGTGGTGTGCATGCACCTTTATTGTTAGTAGAAGGTCAGAGAGCTACTAACAGAGTCGGGGGCTCTTTATCCCCCTTAGAAATATTTCTACAAACTGAACTTTGACGAATGACTAATAAACGGCACAACCTCCCCCATTCCAAGACAAATGCCGCACATGCGGCTATCATCCGGGAACAGGTTTTCGGCATCGCCGTTAAGTCCAAGTTCAACCCCCTTGAGGTTTGATTCTTCGTTTTCGAAAAACTGCTCCTTTTCGGGGGCGATGCTCAATACTTGTCCTTTATATGTGCTTTCGTCTGCCATGAATTATGCTGGTAAGTTTTTAGCCTGGATTGTGACTCGTGCTTTCCAGTAGCGGATAAAAAGGCGCTCGCTGGTAGCTTCGTCGTAATTGGGGTCTAAGTTGCCGTATTGGGGAACGCCGTTGACATCGTAATTAATGCGAGGCTCGGCGTACAAGTCCATTTTTAGCCACACGGCATTTGCGAGGGTTGGGTCTGTTTTTGAAACCTTCAACTCTATTGAACGTGGCTTATCGAGGTAAATTTCCTGAACGTAACCGGTGGCGCTTGTAAAATCGAGACCATCGGCGGTGGTGGCAATAAATGTTTCTCCCACATCGCGCGTTTTACCTGATGCCGTTTGTGAAATGGCTTCATCGCGAACTATGTAAGTTTTGCCATCAGTGAGCGCGGTTCCAGGATTGATGGCGGGGCCTAAATCGGCATCGACATTTACGGCATTACCGTTACGGGTAGCACGTTGTCCAAGTGCTTCGAGGCTGTTGATATGACGCAATTTAAGAAGGTCAACAATATCGGTTTCGGCGGTGGCATCAACGGTTTGGTCGATGATATTGCCGGATGCGTCGATATTGGTATAGCTCACAAAGTCGCCTGCAAAATCGGCCAGTGAACCCTCCGGGTATTTGCCTATATAGCCAGCTTCGTAACTCATTCGAGCAGCTTGGCATCCGGGCACGAGGTAGAAGTTTTCTTTTGCAGGGTCAATGAACAAATCGCCATCAGTTTGATAGCGGCAATTTTGCAGGTATTGGCTTGCTACGCCTCCATATACTACTGCCATCCGTGCGCGTAGATCTTCGAGTTTTTCGGTGTCGTCGGCTCCTGCTGGGGCTGTAAAAGTTGTTTCATCTGCTCCTTGGTCGCCTCCGGTGAATTTGAATGTGCAGTTGTGGAAGATAGTATAAACAATTTTCATATCACCGGTATAAAGCGGGTTAATGATTACATTCGACTCCGATATGATTGAATTTTTAAATCTATAATCTCCAAATTGCCTTAAATTCACTTCTCCACCATAAACCGTACAATTCTCAAGTATGTCAAAATGTGATATTGAGTTATTAAAAAACAAACAATTAGTGAGCTTATTTCGAGGCTCATATTGCGGCCTATAAATTGAAAGGTTTTCTATATTAGAGATAATGCAATTATTCCAAATCCAATTTACTTCAAAACCAATACTCTGCCTCAATTTTAAATAATTTCTTATTTTAATATTACTAAAACCTCTGAAACCTTGAAAACTCCCGTCAATAAAAGATGATAAATTATTGCCACCATCAAAAACTAAAAATCCAACCGAGTCAATCGTAGTCGATACTGGGCCAGAAGATAGAGCCTCAGAAAAAAAACCCACACCGCTAATAGGAGATAACCCCGCATCAATAGCACTCTGAATACTCCGCTTAGGCGTATCCCAGCTAAGGCCGTCATTTTCTACATTCCCGTAATTAGTAACATATCCAGCTGCCATATCTACAATATTTCAACGTTAAAAATGTGCTCTTTTACTGTGTACAAAGAGGGGTTAAGGAATTCCCGTTTTGCTGTGAAGCGCAGTCCGTCCTGCTCAATTGTCCAGGTGCATGTATTATCACTTTTAAGATCTCTCATATCTGTAAAGTCGATTTGAGAAAACACGGTTTGGGCGTATTCGAGGAACTCCGGCGATTGCTCGCTGTAGGGTTTTGTTTCGTCGAAATAGATATTGTCTTTTACCTGTATCATGCTACTTGTAATTTATGAGTAAGACTCCTGATTCTTTGCCGCTCTCGTAAGTTATCTGATAGTTGTACTCTCCCGCAGCTACGTCTATGGGCATTGCTTCGAGTGTGGAGGCGGTGAGTATTGCTATTTCTGAACTGTCTGATATTTTCACGAGCTTAACGGTGTCGAGGTTAAGGTGTGAGGGTACGGCTGTTATTTGCCTGGCTTCAGCAAAGGCGGTGGGGATGGTGGTGTGGCCGATTAGGGAGAAGCGCTCCTGGGAGGATCCGCCCCCAGCATTCTCACTCAACCAATCCAACTCCTCCCTCAGCCCAATCACATCCTCAATTGTAATATCCCCAATAGTTCCGCCCTGGTATGCCCAGTGGCTGGGATGAGTTTCCGGATTTTGCCCTGCAGGGGCATCCTCAAGAAGCCTGTAGAAACCTTCCTTCTGGAATTGTTTGTCTTCACTTTCAGGGTTGCTAAAGCTTACATATTCGGCTAAGTCGGGGTCAAATATGTAATTCTTTTGAGGGTCGTACTCCCCAACCTGTTCGGGGGCTACTACATCCTTCTTATCCATCTTTGCATCCAGCAGCGTTTGCAACCCCTCCACCTGCGCACTGGGTATATTATCATCCTTATGAAAAAATGAATCCAGCCAGTCCCAGAATTGCGCCTGAGTAGGTTTGCTGCCGGTGCGGAACCAGTTCTTTATGGTGTTTATTGATTGTTTGGCCATTACAAGTAATATGAGATATTATCAAGGTGGATTGTATATGAACCGCCCATTACAACTAAAGAACCACTCGTAGGGTTAATAAATGCCTCTGCATTGCCCATATCAAGCTCATCAGTCCCTTGAACCAAAGGAACAATTTTATTTACGGAGGGTCTATAAGACTCGGGGATGATTGTAGCTTGTACCAGAGGAACAGCAGCATCTCTATTTATAACAATTGTTCCTTTAAACCTAATTTCTCCGGATGCCGTTTTTGAAATATATGCATTAGAAGCGTCAGCAGTGTAATCAGCAGTTGAAACTGAAGGCAACTGCACCCATTCCAAGTTTTCAAGGGCATCCAACCTGTCTATGTTTGAGTTTACCTTCCCTCTGGTTATATCCGCCCAAGGCACATTTTCGGAAGTGTCGGAGGAAGTTCCAAACTCAGCTGTATAAACTATTTCGGTTTCAGAACCGGCACCGACAGGATAAACATTTTCTGTGGTTATGATTCTCACATTGGTCTGGATGGAACCGCCCTTGAATGGAACCAGTTTGCCTTTAAGTACCATCCAGCCGGAGGTAGCTGTTGAACCGGACACGGTGCAACCACTCACAATGAAGTTGTCTCCACCTATTGCGGCCAGTTTCTCAAGTGCGGAATAAGATGCCTGCATAAAAGCAAGCAGGTCGGTTGTCAAGGGGACATCCCTTGTGTTTTCTAATACTATTTTATTCATAGCGCGTTAGTTTATGTCGTATCGTTTACCTGCCAGTTTGTAATAATCAACCAGGGCCCTCATGGCATATATGTCTCCCTGTGAATAGGTGTAAGGGGTTTTCACTATAAAATCAAAGTTGCCGCCGTCGTAAGCACTGCGGTTATGTATGAGCAGGGCCGGATCTGTTCGCGGCTGTATTATCACGGGCTCCTCATCGGAGCGGCGGTGGATAAGTGTTACTACTTCGCCCCCGGCATCCTGTATGTATATGCGGCGTAGTTGGGGGTCGAAGCGGTCGTTTAGGGCATCTTCAATTGACCAGACCTGCGATGTGTGGGCCAGCTTGTAGGTTACATTGTTATTGTAGCTCAACAGGGTGTTGTAAATGTGAATCACTCCAGAGCCCATTGCGCTGATGAGACCATAAACACTGCCGGTTCTCAACTTAATGGGAAGTAGATTTACAACAAACCATTTCCAGTTAATCAACATCATAAGGCCTGTAGTTTATTGTTAGGTTTGCTTCATCAATCACCATATACCCGGCATTGGGTTTTACCCTTGCATCGATGTTTTGCCAGTCGTTGGCTGCATACTTGCTTTCGGCACTCAACACCGTAGGAATTACCACACCTTCGGTTTCCTGGAGCGCATCCACCAGTGCAACCACCTGAAACTCTCCGTTAAACGGCAGGGACTTAATGAACGACATGATGGTATCCTTGACGGGTTCCCCACCGCCCTCAAGTAAAAGTCCGTTTTCATCCAGCACCATCGGATCATACATGATATCAACCGACAGTCTCAAGTCATCACCGGCATCACTGATAACGGTTATTTTCACACCCGCATCCTTTACCTTATTGATGTAGGTGGTAAAGGCGGTCAGCTCCGAGGCATCAAGCGGGGCCAGATTCTCACCCTCGCTGGTAGCCACCTTCAGAAACAGCTGTCCTGCTATTTCATCTACTGCAGCATAGTCCACCACTTGTTTGGCTTCATCCGTTTCGTCGTAGTTTCCGGTGTCCGGATTGATGCCGTCTCCAAACTGAAAAGCCCTTGCAAGATTGACATACCATTGCCGGTTGTGTACAAGCCGCTGCGCAAGTGAGGTGTCAACGTCGCTTTTGAGTAAATCGAAAAGAGACTCAACCACAAAAATGGCGGAGGCCACAATGTAAAAAAGGATGCTCTCCAGGCTTACCATCGAAAAAACTGAGGAAAACTCAGCGCCTGCAGCAAAGCCGTAATACCCTGCAATAGTTTCATTACTCATAAAGTCGGAGGTCATTCCGCTTTTTATTTCTGTGATTGTTCTTGCCATTTTTGCGATAGTTTGAAAAAGGTTAACGAGTTCTCATTGTCCGAATAGCACACAAAAGCTAAGGGGCAGTTACTGCAGGTGCAGAAACCACAATACTCGTATCTCTCTGTTATTATTTCGGCATTACTCATAAGCATTTGCTTACCCGCGTTTAATCCAGTAATAATAGATTCCCTGGGCCCATGAATAGGCATAAACCATTGTCATAATCAATATTCCCCATTGTTCATTTTGAATGGTAGTCCAGATCCAAAAAGGCTGCCCGAGCATTCCCAGTATATACCCCCATCTTTTCCATTGCTCTTTTCTGCTTACAAACCAAATTGCTGAAGCTCCGAAAATCATTATAGCTATCTGTGATAACATCCTGCTACTATTTGTATTGTTACGATACAACAAAGTCAACGCCTATGGCCCAATAGCCAATACCTTCTTTAACCAGCTCACCGCTTTCGTCATCACCTGCAGCTGCTCCGGTTGCGGGGATAATGTTTTTGCCTTTAAAGTAGCCGGCCACTGCCTTATTGACTACTCCTGGCAGTTGCAACGTTTCGCCGGTGGTCAGTTCATCGGTCAGAGAAAGACCGTTTAAGACGGCAAGCTCCAGAGCAGCCTCAGCAGATCCGAGTTTCTGAATAGCGATATCAAAGAGGCTTTGGCCTTCAACTATCTTCACCTGGTCAGGATCCGGCATTCTCAAAAACGATGAACCCGATATCACCGGTGGTTCATTTATTACCGGATCGCTCCCGGCCGTAGTTGGCACTAAGCTTTTAAAGCTGAAGAAATCCGCAATGTCGTTGTCGATAATTTTCGACAGCCGTAAAGTGTATCCGGGTACCGGTTGATCGGTAATGGAAAGGCCGTTTAGAGTAGCAAGTGCAAAAGCAGCCTCAGCCGATCCGAGTCTCTGAATCGCGACATCAAACAAACTTTGTCCTTCAACTGCTTTTATACTTCCCATTTTTGCCGTTTAAATGCCGTTTAAATTGCTTTCGGTTTGTTTTTGCGGCCAACTACACCACAAACATCAAAACAGAGCCTTAAAAGGCTTTTTAAAATAAATGTATAGTCCTGCGATAAGAGCCAGGAAAAAAGTGCTGATCAAACCTTTTACCAACCACCCCGAAACGGCAGGTTTCTTTTTCTCCTTTAGCCGGGTTTCTTTATCGGTTGCGGTCTCTTTTTCCGTTTTGTCTGTAACGCGCTTTTCCACACTGGAGGTTTTCTCCTCCTCCTTTTCGGCCCGTATATCATTGTCCTTTTTCGACAGGGCTGTTTGGTTGATGTAGGTCGATTCTACCGGATACTGCCGGCCCGCCGTGTCGGGCTCCGACCATTTCACAATAACGGTAGAGGTTACCACGCTGTCTGCGCTTACTGTTTTATCAGTTACAGACTCCAAAGTTTGGGCTTTGTCCATTTTCTCAAGGTCGGTTTTCACATCGGCCTTAAGCGTGGTTTCTTTCTTCGCATCTTCTTTCAGGGTGGTTTTGGTTGTTTTGCAGGCAC
This sequence comes from Marinilabilia salmonicolor JCM 21150, assembly GCF_000259075.1. Classification (GTDB taxonomy): domain Bacteria; phylum Bacteroidota; class Bacteroidia; order Bacteroidales; family Marinilabiliaceae; genus Marinilabilia; species Marinilabilia salmonicolor. The sequence goes on along the minus strand of NZ_AJKI01000041.1, from coordinate 45,098 downwards.
CCAGACTAATAGTCAATGCCATTATCATCAAGAAGCTTCTCATACTGTGCAATTTTGTTTTGAAGGGTTGTTATTTTCCGGTTCTTGCGTTTAGAGATTCGGATCTCATCTTTCAATGATTCTATCTCATCCCTCAGCAATCGGTTTTGTTCGGTAAGCTCATTCACTTCGTCAAGAAGTTTGTCAACTCTGTTTTCGAGACTATCCACCACCTTTTGCCATGTAGCAATGGCCATATCAATATTTTCTATTGATTGCCGCTTGCGACCAAAGAACCACCCGGAGAAGTGACCGGCCAGACCGGTTCCCAGGGAAATAAGAATTGTTGCCAGAATATCACGCATAACCTTTATTTATTGCCATCAGTATGGCTTCAACATGAAGGTCGGTAATCACCTGCCTTCCTTTTTCAGACATAATAAACCTGCAGTCCTCTACGGTGTCCATAAACAGGTTTTCGGTGAGCACTGCAGGACAATGCGTATGCTTCAGAACATAGAACTGCGCCTCCTTATCACCGTCCCCGTCGGTCATATCTTTCCTGATATTCATCCAGGGCAATAGCTTTTCCGCACTCTTTACAAAGCATTCGGCAATGTCATCGCTCCTGGTTTCACCTACCGAGGTAAAAACTTCCCATCCGGTTCCTCCGCCGGCATTGGCATGAATGGAAACCAAGAAACTGCCCGGATTACGTCGGTAAATCTCATTAACACGCCTTACCCGCTCACTTAGCTCAACATCGGTTTGCTCCGGAACAATCAAAACGGATTCTACTCCTTTTGACTTTAGCGCCTTTGCAAGCCTTTTGGCAATGTCACGGTTAAACTCCCACTCAAACAGCTGTGAGCCATCGGCCCATTTTGGACTTCGCTTGCCGTGTGTATCTACCCCGTGTCCGTTATCAATAATCACTTTCATAATCCGTCCGTTTTAATGTTAATTTCCATTCGTTCTTTGTACTCATCGTAGTCAATGCCGGCCCTGGTGAAATGGGAGCGGATTCTTTGTTCCACTTTCGTGGCACTATAATTACCACGCATAAACTTTGTCAATCCCACACCAATCAAAGGGTCTTCTTTCAGTTCACCCTGACTCATTTGTAAAACCATGGCCGCTTCCTGGTCGGTGGTATTTCCCGGTACCATGCCCGTCAGGATTTTACCTTTGCTGTCAAGCTTCGGTCTTACAACCAGGTCGTAAGTGGTGTCCAATAATACTCCCTTCATCAGTGCGTTATTTTAGAATCCTCAATCTCCGAAAAGTCCTCTTTGTCTGTGATAGAGGACAATCCCGTTTTAATAGTTGTAAGCAGAGCGGCCCCGCCATCGGAGGAGCCAGGAACGCCGTTGTTAATAGCATCAATGATTCCGTCAACCCTTGCGGTTAATTTCTCCAGTTGCGTTTTCAACTCCGGAGTATTGGCGAATCCACCATTTAAGCCCTGATTAAATTCAATCAACTCCGCGTCATTGGCATAAAGCAAAAAGGCAGTGGCTTCATTTCCCTCGAGTATGGCAATCAGGCATTCTGTTCCTTTCACTGGTTTAACGGCCATCATACCCACACCCAGCAAAACATCATAGTAGGGAAGATCATCCTCATCCGTAGCGGTCATGGTTTTGTTTTCCCAATCCACAGACTCGGCATCCACCCAGCGGAGGGTTGCTTTTACAGCTCCTCTTAAATGCTGTTTAAACAGTCCGGCAAATTCGTCCAGTTCACTTTTTAATGTCATACCGCTTTGTCTCCAAGTTTACATTGTTGCCGGTAACCCTCCTCCGAAAATGTCTTAGTCACTGAATCGATGTAATACAGCCCGTCCTTTTCGGGATATAAAACGCTCCGGAGTTTTACCCTCATACCATGCTGAACTCTTGGAATGCCAAAAAGCGTAATGTCACCATCAAGTCCCGGTTGCTTGGCTTCATTGTAAATTTGTTTGGCTTCATTCAGCATCTCAGTTTTTGTGAGAGTAATACCACTGAGTTCCCTGGTGATTCTTTTTCCGGCTCCCTTGTCTCCAAACTCAACCTTGAGTTTCTTCCCAACTTTCCGCAAAAGGCTTATCACAACCATTGTTGCTTCAATGGCCTTTTGCTTTATGCTCTCACCAGCTGTTTTCTCCAGTAATATTTCCACCGGATCCGCATCGCTTTTGGAAGCGCCAAAGGCATGCAGCTCTTTGGCTTCAAACCAGCAATTGATGCCTGACTTTGTGAGATCCTCAAGTATTTTACTGGCCGGCATGTTTGAGTATCGTACTTTCCCCATTACTTTGCTTTCATCGCAAACAATCACGTATCCCGGTGCAACTGCCTGCAATAGTTCTTTCAGGGAACAATTCTCTTTACTCACACTTACCGTCGAGCGCTTCAGCTGATACATCTCATCCTCGCAACTAATCACCAGTGGAATTCCTGCAGGTACTTTGTTGATGTATCCCTGAAACTCCAGAGAGAGATTTCCATCATAGCCGAGCCATATTTCTATGGGGTCACCTTCCCGGAACCATTCACTCACATTCATCCTGTCAAAATCTTTCACCTTGCGAGGAATGGTTATTTCTGCCGTATCGGTCAATGACTTCCAGCTACTCTCTGTCGTAACCTGGTTAAACCGCCTTATCTTAAATGCCTGCCTACCGTTGTGGGCAGGGAAAAACAATTCTCCATATAGTGCGTAAGTGCTCATAATTGGCTTTAACTGTCAAAAGAATAGCGGCGAGGCTGATTGGTTACTACTCAGCTTTTGAAACATCCAGGTAGTATTGGCCACCTTCTTCAAAGAAGCCACTTGCCTCTGTTTCATAGCTGATGGTCAATTGCAAACTACCCGCAGGGGTAAATTTGGCAAATGACTTGTTTTCCTCCGAGCCATCAATTACTGGCATCAGGTTTACTTCTTTCTGTTCGCATTCAGGAAAATCCTGTACACTAACGCATTCAAATTTTGCTCTAACCTTTGTCATAATGTCAAATTGTTAAATGATTAAATTTCAGTTACAAAATATCGGTCAATAACAAGTCCTCATCACTGGTGGCCTCTATGGTGTATTGCATCATATTGGGCCGTCCCTGGACAGGACTAAAGGATAAATCCTCGGTGGTTATCCTGTAGATGTTCCTTTTAGCAAATATTTGCCCGTCCACCTCAATGCTGCCTGCTATCTCGTGGTACTTCTGGATCATATCCATTTGTCCGTCCACAGTCTTAAAGGCACCCTCATTATCTTTGTCCGGAATAATGATTCCTTTAATAGTAATATTCCAGTCTCCAAGACCGTAAATCTCTTTTACCGTTCCTGATCCGCCGGTAGTGGTTGTTTTGTTCACCGTTTTAGGTCTGGTGAAATCTACAATCGAAGCCAGTGGCATCAGAAAATCAGGATAACTCTTTTCCTTGAGCTCACCGGTATAGTGATAAGTCATATACCGGCCACCTCTGAGCCAAAAGGCCCCAAACGTTTTATTCCCCATTCGCACCGGGGCATCATCATACTCCGGATCATCAGCCTCAACTTCGAGTCCCGGATAAGGAGCTGGAGAGTAGTCCCGCCCCTGCCACCAGGTGGGCAGGTAAACGGGACTTTCCACACCAAACACATCGCTTAATAACTTACCCACGTAGGCCACGTCGATTGTAGGAACAGTCCTCTTTAGGTCTGACTTGTAATCGGCGGCTACCTTTGCCGGGTTTATATTGTTTGTCAACGGGCTCTTAAAATCCATCTCATCAGTTTTATGAAACGGCTATCATGCCGTCGCGCAATCTGTCGTTTAATGCTTTTACCACCTTTTCGGCCACCGAGTCAATCTCAGATTTGGAACCTCCGGAACTGATGGTGAAATAGTTTTTCATATCAATGCGCTGGGTGATATTCTTGATAGAACTGCCCCCGGATCCACCAGTGGTATTTCCTCCTGTTGAACCACCCGTTGGCTTCGGTGACAAATCGGTTGGCGACAACTGCGGAGAGACGTTCTTAATGGCCATGGATGATGCACCAGCCTTTTCAGCCTTGCTGTTTGTACCGCCTGCAGTTTGTGCCTCGGGGATTTTATCCGGATTATCCTGGTAAAAGCTTTCTTCCCCTTCAGCCCGACCCTCGGCAAATGATTTAGCAAGCTTGGTTCCGTAGTCTTTAGCAGCATTGAGCACCTTGTCAAAGCCCTCGCTAAAACTATAATCACTGTCAAACCAGTTCTTCGGATTAAACACACCTTTTATAAGGTGCCATATTCCCTCCATAACCTGTTTGATGAATTCGTAATAACCGGTAAAAGCTGTTTTAATGAAGTTCCAGACGCCCATGAGTACACCCCGGAACGTAGCTGATGTTTTCCAGAAGTAAGCCCCAAGCGCAATGAGCGCGGCAATAATTGCAGCAATCCACCCAAGTATCGGGATATTCATAATGGCCACTCCAAAGGCTTTGGCCGCTGTGGACATTATGCCAAATGCACCGCTCACCAGGGAACTGCCAAGCGTTACAATTTTCCCAACCACCGGCATTGTCTTGAGCGTATTGAAAAGCAACAGGATCCCTTTTCTGGCATTGGCCATGTTTGCCATAACTGTTACGGCCCCGGCCAATCCATCAACAAAAGGAGCGATGTTAGAAGTGATGTCAAAGAGCCCTATTTTTAAATCGGTAAACCAGGCACTCACTCGGCTCATGGTTTCGGTGTACCCGCTCATTATCACATCTGCCTGCTCGGTTGCTGTATTAGTTCCTGTAATAGCAGTTCTCAATTCATCCTGCGCATCAACAGAGTTGAGTAATATGCTTGCAGCTGCAGCATTCTCGGTTCCAAAAATCTGGGCCATTATTGTGCCATCACTCTGTGCTTTCCTTAATTCTCTTAATCTGTCAGTTAAAGGGATGGCCTTATCAGCAACCACACTGTAATCCACTCCCAATGCTCTTAATTTTTCCGATGCGGCTTTGGGTATCACATCCTCACCGGCCATTTTGCTTAATACATTCCGGAGAGCCACACCGGCTTCCGAACCATATTTACCACCCTTTGCCAAAGCCTGTAGGGCCGCATTGGTTTCTTCGAAAGTAACATTTGAATCTTTTGCCTGGACACCGGCTTGTTTTATTGCCGAACCAATATCGGTTACCTCTGCGGCACCTTCTTTTGCACCTGCAGCCATCACGTTCATCATAATGGTCATCTGGTCAGCCGCCTGTAATGGATCCGAAAGATCAACGCCAAACTGGAGCATTGCAGTTGTCAATGCATCCATTGAACCTACGGCATCATTGCCCATGGTTTTACTCAGGGTCGCAATATTACGCCCCATCAAATCGAGCGCCTCCTGGTTGTTGGCAATATCAGGCCCAAGTCTGGAGAGTACACTTTTGTAACTTTCCGTCATGGCCGAAGCGTCTCCGCCAAAGTCCTTTGCTGTTTGTCTTGCTTTAGAGCCCAGTTCATCAAGCGCCTCTCCGGTAACTCCTGTAATTGCTTCCACCTCTTTAAGTGAAGCATTGAAAGCCGCACCAGGTGCGTTGATTTGCTCAAACTGGTTGGCAAGGCTTTCCACACTATCGGCAACTGCGAACAGGTCAATCGCAGACATTTCCTCAAGAGCGCTTTTGCTCTCCTCAGCTTCCTGCCCAACATCCTCCACGGCATCGGCGGCTTTATTGGCCGCTCCTATTACTTCTTTCATAGGAGCGGTCAACCTGTCCACCAATTCAAGAATCCATTGTGTCTTGTTCGCCATTCTTACCGAAGATTGCAGCAGCCGCAGATACAACGGCCGTTTTGAGGTTTAGAAATTGAATTTTATTCAGATAGAGGGTTTCAGCGTAAAGCGCACACCACTTTTCTTCATCCAATTTGTCAGGATCTATATGAAAAGTCTGTCTAATCATGGCATCACCCTGGCGGATGATATCATGATCCTCTATTTGGTATTGCTTTACGCGTTCGCTAAAAAAGTGGCGGCGGGCGCAATCATCTTTTCAAGCTTCGACACCACGCCCATGTAAACTATGCCATCCTCCAGGGCATCGATATCTCCACCTACCACAAGGTTCTTTATAGCCTTATCGGCAAACTCATCTATCTTTCTGTCTTTTGCCAATGGTAGTAACATCTTGATATGGCTCCGATCGGGACGCCTTACAACAAATTGATATTGCTCAGCTTCGGATATAACCTTCCCGTCTTTATCCTTTTCCTCCGGTTCTACCACCACCGTTACAAGCTTCACATGCTTGTATTTTACTTTTAAGTCCTGGATAATCTCCGGAGTAATACTGGAGGTAATAACTCCGGCCGGAATTGCGGCCATTGAGATAACCTCACGGGAGTTATTGGCCATGTAGTCAATGGCCGGAGTTATGTCCACGCTTGATAAAATAGAGGCTGTTACACCTGCTACCAGGACAAGCAGACACGTCAATAAGATTCCAATTGATTTCTTCATTTTTCAAGTATTTAAATGGTGCTTAAACAGGATTACAAAACATTCCAGCCGATATGGCTGATCAGCATCTCAAACTTGTAAGCAATGGTCTTGTCGTTTTGCTTAACAGCCACGCCGCGTCCGGGAAGCTTACAATTGTGAATGCGGTCTTTAATCTTGATGTCGTTGTATTCGTATTCCACAACGATATCAAAAGGAGCAATGTCGGAGAGTCTTTTCCCTGGAGGGAGTGAACGCTGAATAGCATTTACCTCTTCCAGGTAAAGAGTGATGGCCGCTTTGGCAGAGTAATTACCCTCACCATAACCAACAGGGAATTTCCCGGCCCCGTAAGCGTTTTCCATCTCCACATTATCATCATACTCAAGTTCGGTGATGCCTTCCACATCACGCCCAAGCATGTTAATGGTGATTGAGTTCCATCCGGCCAGTTTGCCGAACTTATTAATTAGTGTACTTGCAGTTGCCATCTTTTACAGTTTATCGGTTAAACCCAGGTCAACATCAAATTCATGCACGGTTTTACCCACAACGAGCTGACCTTTTACGCTTAGTGGTGTATCTTCCGATGGTGCCTGTGCCGGGTTAATATAGATGTCCTTTCCATCAATATTGCCGGCGGCCTGCATTGAGTCGAGTGCACTCAACACATCAGATTCGCAACCACTGATCCAGGTGCTTTTGATATACCCGGTAGCCGGATCGGTTGGCACTTTTGAGCGAACCTTTGGAATGAGGGTGCGCCGGATAATCCGTGCAGCTTTATTCCAAATGCAGTTGAGATTGAAATAGGCGTAGTCGCTTTCTTTGCTCACGGCAGTCGGACAACCGTTCCAGTAAAATCCGCTGTAATCGGCAAACGAGCCTACATACATATAGCCTTTTGCTGTAAGGCTGGATTGTTGAGCCGGTGTAAGACTCTTGAATGTTTTGCCGTCACAAAGAGCGGCACTCAACCATCGGCCCAGCAGCTCATCGGTAAGAGAGTAGTTTTCCTCTCCACGCCGATCACGGGGTTTGTCCTCTATGTCAACGCTTCCAATATCCTCATGCACCTTTCTCACACCCACAGAACCAAGTGCGGTTCCAACGGCGGCCCTTACAGCATAAGACGCTTTCAAAGCTGCCTGCGCTGGTTCCTGGGCAATCACGTAAGTCACGTTTGGTGCACTCAGTTCTCGCAGATCGGAGTAGGCTGTAACCTCAATGCCCAACGCGTCTCCCACGCCTTCCACAAAAATGCCGTCAATCAAAAGATGTTCCTGTTCAAATGCTGAAACAAGGCTCTGGAAGCTCAGCGCATCAGCATCAGCAGTGGTAACGGTTGTATCCAGTCCGGCAAAGCCCAGTACATTGACACCATCAACAGACCGAATGGCTGTTTTTAGTTCCTCACTTGCCACCAGTGCAGCAACGGTTTGAGTTGCATCCACAGGAATCAGATGGAAGGTTGTACCTGGAGAGAGTCTGAACATTTCCGACAAATGAAAATGAACCAACTCATCATTGGTGTCATCCGAGGACTCGGTAATCCCTAAATCCTCCGCCGTGGTAATGTCCAGTAGTTCGTAAGCCTTATTAAATGACATGCCTCCCGGAAGAGTCATGCCACAAATAAGAGCTATCACACGGTCAGAACTCACCTGTCGGTTCAGACCGCCGTTTAACTTATTAATATTCGCACCTGCAAAGCTCATGCTTAATCGGTTTTAAGTTCTTTAATCCGGGCTTCGGCTGCTTCAAGCACAGACTTGCGCTTTTTGCCCTGTTCCTCGGCTGCCAGAATATGCTCAACAGTGGTTGCTGTTTCTGCTTCATTAATGGCAGCAATAAGGTTTTCTGCAGTCTCCACCTTTGGAGATTTGGCGCTGTCAAAATCATCGCGCGTAAAGGAGTGGATCTTCAACTCCTTTTTATAGCGGTTTTTGATAGCGTGGTTCTTTACGGCGTTATCACCTTCATCGGTAATAAATGCCATGCCGTCGGTGGTAACAGCCACCTTTTGGGCCTTTTTGTATCGCTTGAATACATCGGCTGCCACGGCTTTGATTTCTTGTTTATTAAGTACCTTCATGGTTTAACGAATTAAATCGGCCGGGTTCCACCAGCCGGTAAATGAAACTTACACAACAATGCCGCTGACAATGGCACCGACTCCAATTTCCTGAATCCGATCCACCAACCCGTAAGTCTGAGTTCTAAACTCAGAGGTAGGATCTGCCGATTTGGTATCAGTGGTTTCCGGCTTGTACAGAATCTTAACACTGTCAAGATGATAAACTGTATTGGCCGCATGGAAAAACAAAGATGCCCGGCGATCGGTAGAGGTAAGAGCAGCACCTTTTGCCAGTTTGGCTCCTAAGTTGTCGTAAGCCAGAACCGCATTGTTCCTAAAGAACTTAAATCCCATCACAGACTGAACCTCTCCGGTCTTCGGATCGAAAAAGATGTTCTTGTTTGAGAAATAACTGGCACTGTCACGGTCAATAATCAGGTCGGTTCTGTGCTCCGGACAAAGAACCATGTAGTTCTCTTCAGGATTTCCCAGGTTGAGAACCTCAATCTTTTCGAGATATTTAACCAGGTCAACAAAAGTCAACCGCTTTCTTCCGGTTCCATCATCAGGCCCGGTAGTTCTCATTACCGGCATGTCTTCATTGGTATCATCATCGGGGGCCAGTTTCCACATCACGTGGTCACGAATACCTCTTTTGAAAGCTTCTGTATGCTTCACACGCACAGCAGAACGCTTGTCATAGTTCAACGACCTGATTTCTGCATCATCTACAGAAGTAGGTTCAGTGTCGTACTTTTCCCACTCAACAAAGGCCTTTTTACCATCCATTTTCTTGGCGGTAAACTCAGCCGAATTGTCAACGATGAAACCAACGTTGTTGATGAGCTTGTTAAAGCGGATACCATCAGCGGTAATCGCTTGCCTTGGGGCCCCTTTCAGCACACCAATGAAATCATCTTTGTCATTTTTGAACTCGGCCAAAAGCTGCGGGGCCACATATTGATTCAGCCAGTTGCCATCTACTAATACTGCCATCAGTTATCCTCCTTATTTGATTTTGTTGCGTTTTTTCCAGTCAGCAAACAATGCATCGAATGCTGTGGGATTCTCATCCTCTAATTGCGCCAGCAACTCAGGATCCTCATCCTGCAATTGCTCGAAGTTCTTACCGTTGTAAGTTGCCGTTTTACCATCGGCAGAGGTCTTAATCTCTGAGGACAGTGGTTTTTCAACGGGTTGAATGTCATCAAGCAGGGCCTTGGTGCCGTCGTAGTCCTTATCGAACATGGCCTGCCACTTGCTTCTGGCATCTGCTTTAATGCGCTTTTCCTTTTCGGCCTTGTCAAGGGTTGCCTTGATATCGGCTTCGCGCTGTTCCTTTTCCTTGCGCTCTGTCTCTGCTTTGAGAGCGTCATAGTCTGCAGCCTTTTTCGCATTGTCTGCGATACGGGCGTTAACTTCCTGCTCGGTTGACTTTTCAGGCATCCCAAGCGTTGTTGCAATAGCTTTTACATCCATTTCCAGATTGTTATTGTGAATAATATCGGTATTAGCAATGGCAATGGGAGAGCCACTCTCCTTAATTACCGCCGCCGTGTCGGTGTCAATTTTTACAGAATCTTTTACCTTGGTCACAAAACCCCACTCAACAGCTTGCTGGGCCGTCATCCAGAAATCTCCGCCATTCCATTTGTCTTTGAATTCTGATTCCGGCTTTTTCAGTTTGGCGGCGTAAGCATCATAATAGGTAGAGGTCATGTTTTTGACCAGTGCCAGGTAGTTTTCAATTTCGGTTTCGTTGCCGAAGGTTCCGCCCATAGGCTTGTGGATCATAAACTGACCGTTTCTTACCTGTTCAAAAACAGTGGCACATGCTGCGATGTAGGTGCCGGCACTGGCCACAATAGCACCACCGTCTCCGGTGTATTCTCCGAAAACTTCATGAAGAATATTCACTATTTCATTCGCCTGGATACAATCACCACCCACCGTCATCAAATAAACATGGCACTTTGTGGCACCAGCGTCTTTAAGTTCCTGGCATTTGGCCCGGAAGTCGGTAGCGTTGTTGTTATTCCATTCGGAAATTTCACCAATGATGTCCACCCTTGCAGTGGTATCCTCGGCAAATACATTAATCTGAAGCTTTGGTTTGCTCATAAACCTGTTGTTTTAAGGTTATCCGTCAGGCCGGATTCGTTCCATTGAGGTAACAAAGGTTCATGGTTTTTCAAAGCCTTACAAATCAGTATTTAATGGGGTGTAAAATTCTCGGGTAGTACTTATTTTTTTTCTCTTTTACAGGAGAATATTAGAGTAGAAAAAACGCTCATTTCCCAAACCGGACAAATCCAGTCACCTTTGCAAATAAAAGACTTGTAATGGCTAAAAAGACAAACTCAAAAGCCCCCAAACGAAAGAAACAACTGCCCCGCAAGGAGTATGAGAAGTTGAGGCATACAGCTTACGAGTACATTGTAGTGCATGGCCTTGACCAAAAGGAGGTAGCGCGTATGCTTGACCTTACCGAACAAACTATTTCCAAGTGGTCGAAGGATGGGAAGTGGAGAGAGGAAAGAACATCCAGACAGCAATGCCACTCCACAGATACGGCCAACACTAAACAGATCCTTCGCCTGATGAGTGAACAACGGCTCAAAATTGAAATGGAGATCCGGGATGCGGAAAAAACCGGAGACAAGGATGAAGAGCTAAAACTTCGAAAGGAGGCCCGGGCCTTATCCGATGAAATGAGTAAGCACAACAAAACGCTGCTTAACCTGGAAAAGGAAAACCGCATCACATTGGGTGTTTACATCGATGTGTTTGACGACATCTTTACCAGCCTGCGCAATTATGATGAAGACCTCTGGGGCAAAACCATCGACTTTCAAACCATTCAGATTCGCAAAAAGACAAACGAGTTAGGTTAATGGCTACACAACGCAAAACAGATAAGGAAAAGGCGGAACTATATCTCAAAAAACTTGAGATAGTACGGAAGGCTAATGATGTTAATCCTTTTGAAACAAAAAAGGAACAGGAAGATCGCATACGCAGATCAAAGGAGGATGTGGTTTACATGGTTATGACATATCTGCCTCATTATGCTACTGCCGAATGTGCAAAGTTTCAGGAGGATGCAGCCAATGAAATAGCGGACGATGTGCTAATTAAAATATTCCTGGAGTGGTTCAGAGGGGCGGCAAAATCTGTTTGGGCGAATGTCATAATTCCACTGTGGCTTTGGATGAGAGAGGACTATATGTTCTTTTGTCAAATGTCCGACAGTCTCGAACGGGCCCAGGAACTTATCGCGGATGTCCAGGCAGAATTAGAAGGAAACCCTCTTTTAATCCATGACTTTGGCGTTCAAAAAAGAGACGGTGACTGGGAGTACGGAAACTTCAGCACCATAGACCAGCGCTTTATTGGCAAATCGTTTGGTATCCGGAAAAAGGTTAGAGGTGTTCGTGTTAAAAACAGACGGCCTACCTATTGGAGTATAGATGACCTTGAGACACCGGACACCATTGCAAGTCCAAAAAGAATGAGAAAACAAGCCGGCATTATTGAGCGGGATGTAGTTCCTACAATGACCGGGCCCATTCGGAGGGTTGTTTATGCCAACAACCGTTTTGCCAGGGTAATGACCCAAACCATACTGCAGGAACGTCACCCCTCATGGGTTGTTCGTCAGATTAAAGCCTACAACAAAGTAACCTATCAACCTGCGTGGCCTGCTATGTACTCATCAGAGTATTACAAGCAGCAGGAAGTTGACATGGGTATCCCGGCTGCTTATGCGGAGTACCTCCATGAGTCAAAAATAGAAGGTAGTGTGTTTAGCGAAGACCAAATTCAATGGGCTAAGCTTCCATCGCTCCTGGACTTTAAAATGGTTATCGTTCACTGGGATATTGCTTATACCGACAATGAGAAAAGTGACTATAACGCATGCCGCGCCTGGGGACTACATGGAAATGATTTTTGGTTGATAGACTGCTACGTTAAGCAGTCAAAAATGAAACAGGCCGTTGAATGGATGTGTCAGTTTAAAGGAAGATTACCCAAGGGAACCAATGTCATTTTCCAATATGAATCGCAGTTCTGGAACGGTGAGGTACAACGTGCCATTAACGAGGTTGAGGAACAATACTACGATACTCTTAACCTGGTAAAAATACAGGTGCCAAAAGTTAACAAGCTTATGCGCATGATTACCATGCAGCCTTACTACCAAAACGGCAGGATCTATTACAACGAGGCACTGAAAAGCCACTCGGATACACAGGTAGGAGTTATGCAGCTTTGTTCAGTCGAGGAGGGTAGTAACGAGCATGATGATGCACCCGATGCAGACCAACAGGCTATCTCAAAACTTGAGCTCTATTCTACTCCGAGAGGTCAGGCTAAAGGCAAATCATATCGCACCGGTAAAATGAAATCTAAATACAACTTGCCATGAAGTACATTAATAAAGATGACCTGATATCTGTAATACAGGAAAGGTTAATGACCGAGACAGTGGCACTCTCTCCGGAAGCACCACTGAATGACAATACCATCTTAAACGACATAGAGGATCAAGCAATAGATCTGGTCGTATCATATATATCGGGCAAATATGATTATACAAGGATATTCCCGGATGCTCCCGAAACTCCAATCCGAAACGGGATACTTGTGCAAATCATTGCCTCTATTGTGGTTTACAGAAGTGTGCGCCGGAATGCTGCAAGAAAGGTGCCCGAAGATTACATGCAATTATACAGCGATGCTCTGAAGCAGTTGGAAAAGATTCAGTCCGGAGCCATGAAGCTTGTAAACTGTCCGCTTCTCGCCAACGATGATGGTAGTCCTGTTAGTCCTGTTTATGGCAATAACACCAACGATAATTTTTTCATTTAAACACTACTTAAATGGCTAAGCAAAAACTTATAGACCGTATATCCAACGCTGCTGAAAGGGTAATATTGAGCCGGATAAAAAACAACAACCTGTATAATGAATATCACAACCGGTCGGATGGGAAGAAAGCGAACTGGAAACGCCAGGCAATAACCTACCAAAAAAAGGACATCGAGGACTGGACAGTTGCTATAATGTCTGCAACAGATCCTGAAAATCCCAGGAGAGGACTTCTTATGCGTTTTTATCAGTCCCTCATGCTTGACCTTCACCTTGGCAGCTGTATTGACAACAGGATTCTACCCATTCAATGCGCCCCGTTTAAGTTGGTTGACAAGGACGGAAACGAGGACGAAGAGGCGCACAAGCTTCTGGACAGGCCATGGTACATTGAGCTCGTTAAGCTTATTTGTCTGCATACGTTTGAAGGCACCAAACTCATTGAACTTTTTGATCTGAATGAAAAGGGAGAGCTTAAACAGGTAACCGAAATACCTCAGTCCAACTTCCTGCCACAGAAAGGCATTATTATTAAGGAGGAGTATGATGACAATGGGGTATCCTATAAAGAAGGATTCTATTCAAATTATTATGTCCAGGTGGGGGGTGACTGGAGCCTTGGTATGCTGAGCCAATTGGCAATGATTGTTCTCGCTAAGAAGCTGGGCCTTGGTTCGTGGATGAGTTACATTGAAAAGTTTGGTGTGCCGCCACTCTTTGCCATTACCGAAAGAATGGATCCGGGGAGAAGAGATGAGTTATTTGAAATGCTGGAGGCTTTTAAGATGAATCATTTTGCAGTATTGCAGGGTAATGAAAAAATAGAGGTGCCCAACAATTACAATGTGGATGCTTATCAGTCGTTCAAGTCTCTCATTAGCGATATTGCAAACAGTGAGCTTTCCAAAAGGATACTTGGTGGTTCCGGCATATCAGACGAAAAGAGCTTTGTAGGCTCTGCAGAAGTACAGGAACGTTTACTCAAATTCAGGCACCAGGTGGACAAACTCATTTTCAAATTTTACTTCAATGAGCAAATCAAACCACGCCTGGTAAAACTGAGCTCGGTTTATGCACCGCTTGAGAACCTGTATTTTGAATTTGACGAATCGGAGTCATTATCACTCAAAGATATTCTGGAGGCAATTAAAGACCTTTCACAATACTACGAGTTTGATGTTGAGGAGATCGCCAAAATAACAGGGCTTCCGGTGTTGAAAGTCAAAAATATTATGGCAAGTCAGGAACCGGATCCTCAAAAAAAAAAGAGTAGCAACAACGTAAACGCATCTTTTAAATCAGGCTTCGCACCCTTTGCCGCGGCACAATACAACCTTAGTGCAGCCACATGGGATTCAGCAACTGAAAGAATGGCCACCCAAATATACAATGGGGAGACTAAACCGATTGATCTGGATCGTGATCTGGTATTAAAGAACTATGCCGCCTTGAACAAAGATGCCAACGCGGGCTGGGGAAAAGACTATTATGATAGTGATCTAACCCGTAAATTCAGGGAAAACCTTTTCAAGTTTTCCGGGGCTAAGAGTTACAACCTAATGAATAGCCTGGATAATATCTCCGGACAAAAGCTATCGAAGGATGAATTTGTTGAACAGGCAAAAAAGACTGTAAACCTCCACAATCAGACATGGCTGGATGTGGAACGTAAATGGGCGGCCAACTCATCAAGCTCTGCCAAAAACTTTGAGTCCTATTTAAGCGATATCGACATTTATCCCTACTTAAAGAACAGAACCATGCAGGATGAGAATGTTAGAGATTCGCACGAGGCCAATGATGGGGTGATTAAACCAATAAATGAGTGGAAGGTAATTCCGCCTTATGATCCGGGTTGCCGCTGTTGGCTCGAACAAACTAACGAACCTCCCACAACGGACAGAGACCTAACCGGCATTGGAGACCAGTGGGCCAATAATCCTTATTTGAGTGGGAAGCTGTTCAGGGATAACCATAGTTATTTCAAGTCAATACCATCGGGTGCCGTCTCCGGTGTTCGGGATAACACAGAGTTATTAAAGGAGTTTGTTCCTTACAACAGGTCTATTGATGCCGGAGATAAAAAGGTTTTGGTAAACGATTTTGCAGACACAAGGGATATGGACGAAAACATAAATGCGGCCATTAAGCTGGCTGAGAACCTTAGCAAAAACATCTATATCCGTCCCCATATCAATAAGCCGGGGTACAAAAACCCGGAATATGGAATTGGAAACAAGTCCAAAACAGGAGACCTCAAAACCTACTCTCCAATAAAAGATGGTAAGCCTGTAACCCTTGAAAAGTTTGTTGTCAACTCCATGAGCTCAGCCAATAAGCAGGGTGTATCACACCTTGTTTTGGATGTATCCCAATACCTGGGGCCAATTGATACAATATTAAAAAGGAGATTAACCGGTGGTTTGAATGATAAAATAAACCGCAACATCAGCGAGGTGATTGCTATCAATGGAGAAAAGGTTTCCAGAATAACCAGGAAGCAAGTGGCTAAACGAGATTTTAAAGAGTTCCTGGATGGCCTATTATAAAATCAAAAAGGCAGAAACCGGGATTCCTGCCTTTTATGGTTGAGATTGACCGTAGTCGCTCTCATTAGCACAACAAATATACAACTGTTTATGGCAAAAAGAAATAAAGTCCCTGAATTTTTAAAGATGGCCAATGACCTCAAAAAGAATGCTTCTCGTTATGCGGCATCGGAGTCAGTCAAGTTCTTTAAAGAAAGCTTTGTAAAAGGCGGGTTTACCGACACCTCCTTTCTGCCATGGAAAAAGTCTGCGTCTCCATTAGCTGGTAAAAGGACTCTATATAAAAAAGGTACTTTGATGCAGTCTATCCGAAAACAAATGGAGACCATGGAACGGGTTGTTGTTGAAGCAGACTCAGAGTATGCCGAAATACACAACAATGGTGGTTACATCACAGTAACAGAAAGAATGAAACGTTACTGGTGGTATCAATACACCCAGCTTAGCGGCAAGGTAAAAAAGACAAAATCAGGCAGAGTCTCAATGGCCAAAGCAAACCGCAAAGTATCAGGAAAGGCAGAATTTTGTAAACGAATGGCACTTATGAAAGTGGGTACCAAAATAAAGATTCCCAAAAGACAATTCATGGGAGAGTCCCAAACTCTTTTGATGAATTTTGAATCATTCTTTGATGGTCGAGTTGACGTAGTATTTAAACAGCATTTAAACAATAAGTAAAATGGAAGCCTGGACAGATTTATACAAAGAATTGGCAGAGGTAATTAAAACCAAAACTCCCGAAATTGAGTGGGTTGATTTATGGCACGAGCAGGTTTCATACCTCACGGATGAGCTGCCATTTCCAAGCCCGGCAGTTTTTATATCCTTTAACACCATGTCATGTGATGACAAAGGGCAGCTAATACAGGACTGCGAAACGCAAATAGACTTTTATCTATTCTTTGAGACGTTCTCTGACACCTACGTTGGATCATATAACCAGGATAGCGCGATTAACTTTCTCAGGATACTTACCAAACTACACACTGCATTCCACGGCCTTAGTGGCAACAATTTTAATACAATGAGACGGGTTGATATGCGCCGGGAGGAAAGCGGAGACGCTGGTAATCTTTATCGCATTTCGTTTGCCTCTGTTATCGAGGATGCCAGTGCGCAGGTTGAATACGACCAGCAATCAGTTAATGAAGTGGATTTGAGTAAAGGCCCAATCACACGGCCAGACACCACAGATGGTGAGCCGCTTTATGATATCAGGATGTAGGTTGCTTGGATTTACTAAGGAGCTGGTTGTAATACTCGTAGTTGCTTTTATCGTAGAATATCAAAGAGTAGATATAGTCTTGGTCTAAGAAAAAATGTTCCTCTTCAAGTTCCTTTAATACGTCATCAATGCGATTGCGCTTCACATCGTACAGCTCATAAAATTTATGAACCAGGCGTCGGTTTCGTTTATTGATTCTATCAGATTTGCGCATCAGGAATAGTGGCTTTGATACAAAAATAGAAAACAAATCCATCAGCCCCAGAAAAAAAATTGTAACCTATTTTGTAACCTAAATTGTAACCTTTCGATATTTTTTATTCTCCAACATCAAAAAAGCGCAAAACAGATTGAACTGCTTTGCGCTTTTAGCTTTCCTTTTGTATCCCCCGTTAAATCTATTATCTTAGTTCTACTCTTTTCACTTAAACAGGCTTAAATCAAATTCAATGCTTATTAAATGTATATTCAATCATCAGCACGGTTTGTAAAGGCTTGTTTTGTTCTTAAAACTTTATCAACCTTTTGCGATTCAAGACTTTACACATTATTTCATTGTAACCTATTTCTTTCATCATTCTTAATCCCCCTTACATTTTCTCATCATTGACCGTCCATACAAATACATCCAAATTGTTTTCCCCTGCTTTGTGCATTAATTCATCACTCAAAAGAGAATAATGAACATCAAGTCCATCAGCCCCATATTTTCGAGCAGTTTCTATAAGTTCTTCTACCGGTTTATTCTCCCATACTAACCAGTAACGCGAAACTTCCGGTAAATAATTAGACGCATCTTCTAACTTTGCAGCATTAAAAGAAATAATCACGCTTTGCTCTGAAGTGCCCGTCTCCGCCAGCAGATCTGATAGCATCGGAAAGACATCCCCAGCATCGCCTTCTTCCCAACAACATTTTATTTCAATAAAAAGTCTGACATCGGAAGGAAGTATTTCCAAAACTTCCCTCAGTGTTGGAATTTTAGTATTTCCGGTTAGGGTAAGTTGCCTCAAAGCTTTATATTCCGATTCAGGTACAACAAGAGAGTCCTCACTCAGGCGGGCAGTATGACGGTCGTGGAAAACAATGAGCGAGTCATCCTTTGTTCTCCATATGTCCACTTCTATTGCGTCACGGCCTAACTCTACAGCCTTTTTTACAGCCTCAATCGTATTTTCTGTTTCGCTTCCCGCAGCACCGCGATGAGCGATTACCTCTAATTTATTAGAACGACAGGCGCTCAGTACAGTTAATACCATAAGAGCTATTGAAAATTGCTTCATTCGTAAAAATTTATTTAATGCGTGTTTCAATAAATCGTTAGATTTTTAGATATAAAAGATAATTCAAATCACATTGACATACTGCATTTTAATAAACCCGGCCTTTGATGTTTACATCAACCGAAAACGGATCAGCGATACGGCTCAGCAAAACAGCCATCTGGCTTCTTGTGAGATCAGCGTCCGGGTTGAAAGTGCCAAAGCCCAGTTCTTTCCATATATCCTGTCCTGTTTTCAAATGGTCATTGCCGACAGTTTCTTTCCCTAAGTATTCTGCCAGTTCATAAGCGATTGAAACGCCTTCTTCTACAGAAAGTGCCTCATTTTTGAGAGTATAACCCATTTCCGGGATAAAGTCGTTAACTCCAATCGTTAAAGCCTCTTCGGTCATCACCGAGTCGGGATGAAAAAGTGTCACATTGGTCCAGCCTATATTTTTTCCTTCACCCCGGATAATACCAGTCGTTCCGATTTTCTGAACGTCTTCCCAGAAAGCATCTTCGGGGGTAACATCGGAATAAGGCAACAGATATGCATCGGATTTCAGAAGGTGGTTTTGCACCTCACGAACCGGAACTTCAGAAGGTGTAACCTCATTCTTCGCTGCAAGTGCAGCCAAAGTACCGGCTGCCTGGCCTATAAGAATACAAACAGGTTGTAATCGCGTTGTTCCGTTGACAATATTGGTGACGGAAATCGATTTCTCTGCTACAATAAAATCTTCAGTGGATTTAGGGATTAGAGTTCCCAAAGGCAGAGAAAAAGAAGGAACCGGATAGAAATGCAAGTCGGGCACTTTTGACTGATCGGGATATGCTGCATGATGGTGATCTATTGGATAGTCACCCACGGCAATTCCGGTGCGATATAACGGCCACTCCTGATCGAAAGGACGTGCCAGATCATTAACGGTAAACCTGACTTTCCCTTTAATGCGCCTTGACTCACGGTGGTAAGGAATTAACGGGAACCCGTCTTCAGTTGGGAATTCATCCTCTGCTATTCCCAAATATTTGAAGCCCAATTCGGTTTGCAGGTAATAAATGTAACAACGCGTAAACCATTTTGCCTCCTGATAAGCTTCTTCCCGTTCTTCAGGAGTCATTTCGATGACGTTCAGATAATAATCATTCCCGTAAATGGGCCAGTTTATCATGTACTTGTCATTAGGCAGTTTCCCGTACTCCATCATCTCATCGCACGGCCAAAGAGTTCGCGAAATCGTATCTGGATCACAAAGGCCCTTACACGTACAAAAAAACGGTGTAGGATCATAATTTTCGGGTCGTTCAATGGTCTTGTCGATTCCTTTACCGAAATTCTGAAGAATGGTCACATAGGTCATGTCCTGCACAATTTCGTTACCTTCTTCTGCTGCAATATCCTCACCTGTGTCGTAACTCGAATCCATACCAATATCATAAGGAATTTCGGCCATTTTTGCCACATCACCGAGTTCCGTTCCATCAATAACGACCGAAGCTTCAATAGTCATTTTTCCATCAGGCCCCTCAAGTCGTATAAGCCAGCCGCTATCTGCCTTTTCCAGAGTGTCCAGTTTTGTATTAAAGATCAATTCAAGGTTGGGTTCATTCATTGTCATTTCTCTGATCAATTTTTCACCGACAGAAGGTTCAAACAAAACATTACTAACCCAACCAGTTTTCACAGAGTCAGGCCCTCCGTAATAGTTGTAGAGTTTTTGCCTAAACTCTTCCCACAACCCGGAATGTAAGTTGTAATTACCATCAATGGCACTTACTCCGGCAGACGTTAACATGCCCCCCAACCAGGGGCCTTCCTCAACAATGAGGGTGCCCGCACCCATCCGTGCCGACTGAATGCCGGCCATGCTGCCACTGGCACCGCCACCAATGATCAAAACATCGTAAGAATTCTCTTCTGTACATGAGCTAAGAAAAAGTGAAAAAAGGAGGCTAAAAAGAATGATGTATTTGGTTCGTACCATCCGTATCAAATTTATTTAAAGAATTAATCTTATTACAGTCTTCTGGCAGGTAGGACAGACCGGCACTTATTATTTTAAGCTCCCCGGTTGACATTGCTACTTTTCACTTTCAACTAGCGAGATATTTTTTTTATATTTTCTACCGAATGCATCGGTAACAATTATTTCAATATGTTTTGCGTCATTATCCGGAAATGCTTTAAAAAGGTGATGGGTCTCCACCGGATTGGTCCAACTATGAATTAGTTTATCTCTATCCGATAAAATATCCTTAATCAAAGGATCAATACCGGAGAACTGCTGCATTTCTCCCATCTCTTTTCCATCTTGTTTCCAGATAACTGACCACTCTTCATCCCAATCCCAAACATTAACAACTAAAGCATCATCTTCAGAAAGTTCTCCCTCCGGTAAATAAACTCTGAATTGTTTATCACGTTCAGCGCCAATACTTTTATAGTAATGTGTTAATTTATCTCCTGTAGCATGAAAAACCATGTACCCCGATGGGGCCCCGTCGGGACAAATATCACTCTGCCACCACGATCCGCTAACAGCAGCAATATTGTGTTCAACGATATTGTCAGCTATACGAAACCGCGAAGAGGTATGTGTATGTCCTGAAAGTAAATGAACGTTATAATCACTAAGTATTTTCCAAAGCGCATTATTATTGACCAGCGAAGAAGAAATTCTGTCATATCTGAAACCTTCCTCTTTCTCGTTTCTTCTGGTTGTGGGGATATGCACAGCCACAACAACAGTACTACCCGGTTCCACATATTCAAGATCTTTCTCAAGCCAGCTTAATTGTTGTTCGGTTAAATAGCCCATATAAAAATATTCTCTTCCCAGGTAAAAAACATCGTTTAAAACAACATAATGAATTTCTCCCCTGTTGAAAGCGTAATAATCAGGCCCAAAATATTTTTTATACGATCGGGTCGTTTCCGCATTTGACCGGTTATTCAGGTTGATATCATGATTGCCAACGACTCTAAACACTGGTTTCCCGGTTTTTTCCAGAGACGCTATATATTCAGGGAAAAAATCCATCCTGTCGAATACAAGGTCTCCTAAATCCATCAGATGAAGTGGCTCTTTCAATGAATAAGAATCAATATGCTTTTGAATATCTTTGACCGCTTCATTCAACATCGGGAATTCTTCGTCCCGAAAAACCTGAACATCAGCCAGGGCTATAAATGTATGTTCATAGTCGTCTTCAATCTTCTTCAAAACAAAATCGTAAGTCCTTTTATTTTGATCTGAAGCGTTAAGAGGATAATAAAATTTCACCACCCCTTTCTTCTCGGGAGCTTCATAGCCAGGAGGTGTTGTTATGTAGACAAACGCAGCTTCCGGAAAAATTTCAAGAGCGTAAGTACCATCCGCTTTGGTTTGCACAAAATTATAACCATCTGTCACCTGAACGCCTGCGATCGGATCACCATCTTCTGAAATTACTTTACCCTGAATAATATTATTCCCTAAAATAGAGGAAGAATTTATTCCTATGAGTAAAACCACCAATACAGATAATAAATTTTTCATGATTCTAATTTTAATTGGTTTTACCATTCAATCGCCGCTCCACGGCTACATTTCTACTCGCCTATTGACCTAATAACCTTATTCCCTGTTCCAGGGCAAACCACAACCAGCTATTTCAGAGTATCTTTTAATTTATTGCCTCCAGGTCATCTTTTCAAGAGTCTGCCAGCACTGAAAGAGACCTCTCGGCACATGAAAACAGCCTTTCCATTTCCCGCCTTTAAGGCTATGCGTAACTTCGCCTCTTCGATTCAGGTAACCAAACCATTCGGGAGATTCGGTATCTTTAAAATGCTTCCATGTATAGTCGTGCACTTTTTCGAACCAGTGGAGATTTTCTTCCGAGCCGGTAAGATGATATCCTTTAAGCAAAGCAATAAGGGTTTCCAGATGCACCCACCAAAGCTTCATATCCCATTCCAGTTGTTGGGGAGGATGATTTTTTGCATCCATAAAATAGAAAATACCGCCAAATTTCTTATCCCATCCGTGCTCAAGTGTCTGTAAGATGATGGTTTGTGCTTGATCAATGACATCGCGTCTGTCGAGGCGCTCCGCCAAATCCATAATAAACCACATAGCCTCGATGGCATGACCCGGGTTGACCAGCCTTCCGTCAAACGTATCGGAAAAAGATCCGTTTTGGTTTACATTCTCGACAATAAGACCATACTCGGGGCGATAAAATACGTTCATCACTTCATCTATAAGCGTTACAGCCGACTCTTCAACAAACTCTTTCCCAAGCAGATGTTCCATTTCCAAATTAAGATTGCACATAATCATAGGCAAAGCAAAATTCTTCAGGTTTCTGGTTCCGGGAACAGCTTTGTTGTATCTTCCCTTTGGATTATCCTGGCGCTCCAGAATGCGATCGTAAGTCTGCCGTGCAAGAGAAGTATATTCATCGTTTCCGGTGGCAAGCCCCAGTTGAGCAAAAGCCATAGCAGCAAAAGTATAGGAAAAGATGTTATATGGCTGAATCAACGGTTTCCCATCAGTGGTAAGACTAAAATACCAGTTACCAAAGCCATCGTGTCCGTATTTTTTAAGGAATTCCCCCCCCTGCCGGGCACATTCTAGCCATTCAGGTTTTTGCTCAACCCGGTTATATAGCATCGAAAAAAGCCACACTTCACGGGCCTGTAACCAGACAAATTTATCAGTATCGAAAACCTTTCCTGCCTTGTCGAGACAGGAAAAATAACCTCCATATTCCTTATCCTGTGATTTATTAAGCCAGAAAGGCACAACATTTCCGAGAAGTTCGGTTTTATATTGAATTGCTAGTCGTTGAAAATCCATTGTTTACAAATTATTTCTTTCCCAAATACTCCATGTAGCGGTTATACAAATGCCCGGCCTGCAAGTAAGCCGATTGAGGACTCATAAAATGCGAGAATTCAAACGTAATGGCATCTTTTATTCCTGCTTTGGCAGCCATTTCAAGTTTTAATAGAAGTTTCTCCCACTTAATAGGCATAAATTTGATAGGCATATCGCGGTCAAATGTTTCAGAATTGGTCCAGCACTCAAGCCCGTATTTATCGGCAAGTGATTTATTAATCTGAAGGAATCCCGTCAATTCATCGTAATCCACATGCCCGTCCTGAAAAGCGACAATATCCACCGCGCCTTTAATGCCGCTAAAGATTTCACTCCAGTCGGCCTCGTGCTGCTTAAGCGTTATACCACTACTCTTTGTTGTATCGGTAGTGTATTGGCTCACATTCTTAATACCATCTATATATGGAGAAATCAGTACCGGCAGACCGTCAGATATACCCTTACAATGCCTGGCGAGGCCTGCATACAAATCAATTATCTGACCTGTTTGACGACTAATTTCCTGAGAAAGGTACCATCCTTTAAAAGCCGGCATGTTTCCGTACTTTTTCCAGACCTCATCAATGAACGCTTTATTAAGATCTACTTCCTTTTGGAATTTACCTTCATTCCAGTATTTCCCTGAATCATACAAACCAAAATAAAAGTCCATTCCGTATTTTTCTGCAAGTTCCAAAAACATCTTAACCAAATCCACAGAAGGACGATATGCATGCTCCTGCTGAATCAATACATCAGATGAAAATGTCTGCCATTTCCCGTAACCTGCGCGAATGAGAATAACAGTATCAATACCGGCTCTTTTCATAAAACCAAAATCTTTATCCCATTCTTTTCTACCCCAATTTTGATGGGGAATATCATGACTTATCTCATCCAAAAATGTCCCTTTAATTCTCATTCTTTTATCCTCTTATATCGTTAAAAGTCTTTTTTCCTAAACACTATTGACAAAGCACCTTGTTGTCCTGAAAGTTTTCAATCCAAATCTGATACCCTTTCTCATTAAGATGGAGCCCGTCAACACAAAATTTTTCCGGCAGCTGATCACTATTACCGGCAAAAACACGGTAAAGATCAATGACCTGAAGGTCATACCTGCGTCCCAATCCCCGAACATGCTCATTTAATACCTTAATGGCAGAAGTTTTGTCCTTCATGTAGTCGTAACTAATGGTCGATTCATTAATCGGCAAAACGGTCTGAAGTACCAGACGTGTACCAGGACTGTCACGTTTCACCTTCTGAATAATCTGTTCATATTTTGAGGCAATCAGTCCCACTGACAAACCACGACCAAGATCATTGATCCCGATCATCAAAAAAATGACAGCCGGTTTTTCCTGTAATATCGAATCTAATCTGGCATAAACGCCCCAACAGTTGTCACCTCCAATGCCCCTGTTTACTGCAGAAACATACGGAAACCACTCATTCCAAAACCCACGCTCTGTTATACTGTTTCCAAGAAAAACAACATGCCAGGGTTTTACTTCAACCATCTCATGCATTGCTCGTTTATTCAAGTAATAATTATTAGCATAAGAAGTATCAACTTTTACCTCCTGTCCTGATAAGTTAACCGACAGACCTGTCAAAAGAATGACCATTCCCCAAAAACCTCTCGAACCCTTCAGTTGATTTAATATATCCTTACTCATTATTCAATGTTTTTTATATGATCATACCAGAAAAACTTCAACAATACGGTAGTCCCGATAAATACCCCAAGCGAAACCCAGGCAGAAGTATATTCCCCGGACAGGAAATAGAGTGGCAATACAACCATTGACATCTGCCAGGTAATACCCACCACAACATTAAAAGCATCACGTTTAAAGTCCTTATTCGGAACAAATAACGGATCATCTTTAATAACCTCACGCTTCACGGGTTCCCAGAACCCCCATGGCCTGGTTTGCTTGTAAAACTTCTTAAGCGTTTCCATGTTTTCAGATTTAGTAAGAAGCGTTCCCAGAATGGATGCGCCCATGGATATAGCCAGAATAATCGGATACATATATATATCAATTGCACCCGGAACAAATATCCGCACTGTTGGGGGAACAACAATAGAAGCAACAAGGCCGCCAAGCATTCCATAGAAATACCCCATGCCGTTGAAACGCCACCAAATCCATTTCAACACGTTGGCGGCTGCATAACCACCATACAAAGAAGAAGTGATCCAGAGAGTAAGGCTGTTAAGATTTCTGGCAAACAGTCCAAACATAACACCGATAAGCACCAATACCAGGCTGGACATATAACTGTAACGCACCAGTTTCTTGTTCGAAGCATTCGGATTAAGATATTTCTTATAAAGATCGTTCACCAAATAAGCCGGCGCAGCATTGATGAAGGCCGAAAAAGTTCCCATAAATGCAGCCAGCAAACCAGCCAGCAATAATCCCTTGATTCCGACAGGCACAAATTGACGAATAGCCAAAGGAAGCACCATTTCAAAATCGATATCAGCTCCCATTTTCATTAGCTCTGGTTTAAGATAAACCAACCCAAGTATGGCAAAGCCACCAATCATTAAATAACGTGGAATGAACAAAGCCAGTGAAGTGAGTCCGCTCATTTTTGCAGCTTCTGCGGGTGTTCTGGTACTTAGTATTCGCTGCATATCATAACTAGGAACCGGTCCAGCAAGACTTGCAAAAATTCCTTTCAGAATCATCATCATCAACAACAACCCGAACATTTCATAACCGTCACCGCCGATTTTATCATTCAACTCGGGAAAAGTTTCTGACCAGTCGAGATTCAGTTTCCAATCGGGCCATAAATTCGTCCATCCTTCAGGGATGACGGCAGTAAGTTGTTCTGGAGTCACCTTATTGTAAGCAATAATACCTATCGATATACAGGCTACCGTCATAATGAGAAACTGAAGCACCTCGGTACTAACAACACTGTACATGCCCCCTTTCATAGTATAAAGGGTTGTAATGCCAATAATAATTAAGGCATAAACCTGTTCTGAGGTCAATTGCAGCCCTAATATGGTAGTAGAAAGATCCCAGGTAAAGAATGTTGTAGCAAATTTGCCAATGCCTTCCACAAAATAGCCTATGAAACCAATGACACTGACAATTGCGAACACCACAACTATGATATGAGAAAGGCGTCCACCTCTGCCATCACCAAAACGGAAGGTGATCCACTGAGCGCCAGTCATAGTATTCGATCGCCGCATCCAAATGGCCAGGAAAACCATCACGAATATCTGATTCCAGACAGGCCACAACCAGGGTATCCAGGCACTTTTTAAACCATAGACAAAAACAATGGTAACCGTCCACATCGTTCCCGATATGTCAAACATTCCTGAAGCATTCGAGAGACCAAGATAATACCATTTGATATTATTCCCTCCCAAAAAATAAGCCTGCAGGTCTTTTGATGCCCGCTTCGAAAGCCAAAATCCGATGAATAATGTAAGCGCAACGTAGGCCAGAACAATTCCAATATCGATAAATGATAAGTTCATTAAAAACTCCTATTTAAAAAATGTCATTTTCTACTAACAAAATCTCTCTCAACTGCATTCACTATAATCAAAAGTTCAGTCGGTCTTTTTTTTATTTTTTGCTTCGGAGACAGCTTCTTCCAGTACCGACCACCAATCTTTATTAATTAAATGCACAATATCAAAAATCATTAGACCGTCGGTTGTGGAATAAGCCATCTTAACAGCCTCTTTAAACTGATCTTCATTTTGTTCATATTGCTCAACATACAGGCTGCCGGTTACAGGAACAGCATTTTTTACAACTTTATTGGCTAATTGAGCACTTCCCTCAACCGAATACCAATAATCTTTGCCTTCTCCCATAGCAGCTTCGCCTCGTTTCTCCATTGCTACTTCGTTCAGTTTTTCAACTTCTTCAATGGTGACTTCATAAAAGTACAGACCGGTCATATAAAGATCGAGCAGTTCTGCATATCCGTAGTCCTTGTAGTTTTCGGTTGCCCAATCGTAATCTTTCGAAGGGTCATACTTTTTACTGGCCCAGTTCACACCCAATTCATAATAAACCGGATACCACGCACCGGTATAAGTTCCAAAATGAATATCCGGATTAGCTCGTTTTGTTACTTCCCGCGCGTCTTCAAAAAAGTTGTAAATCACAGATGTTCGCCATTCAATCCATTTTTTAAAGTGTTTTCCGCGCTTCCACTCATATTCTCCATTCTCATCCTGTACCCAATAAAGTACGTCATCTGGAAAATCTTCTACTTCTACACCAGCATATTCTTCAAAAGTTTTTTTCGAAAACTGACTGAAATCCGAGGTAATACCATCATATCTCACTCTGTCAAGGACCAGTCCGTCAAGTTTCGGATATTTACTGACTACTTCCTCAATAATATTCAGCTGATATTTCTGAACATCGGGAAGTGCAGGATTTAACATGCCATTGTAATGCCATTTCATTTCTGAAATAGGGACAATGGAATCGCACCAATAGTTAATCGACTGCCACTCCGGATGATCTTCGTAAATAATTCCCCGGTTGTGGAAATTGTGTCCTCCGGCAAAAACATTCATGGAAGCATGCACACCAAGGCCCAGCTTTTCACTTTCCTCAATAAATATTCCCAACATATCATAATCCCTGCTTCTTTCAACGCCTTCCCACTCCCCCATATAAGGAGCATACTCACTATCATACAATGTCTCACCCATAATGGCTTTAACATCTACAACAACATCAGTAACACCAACTTCTTTAACTTTTTCCAGGTAATATTTAATAGAGTCGGGATAACTCAATCGCTCATAATTAGCTTCACAATCAAACCACATATAAACCGGCTTCTCATTAGCTGATGTAGAATCTGAAGAGCCGCACTTGACAAACAGTACCGAAGCTATTAGTATTATTACTAATTGAATATTTTTCAATTTCATAAATATTATATTAAAAACAATTCAACCATCATTTTCTTCCGCATTCACTCAAATAAGGCCTGACAACAGCTTTCCACAGTTGATATCCGGAAGGTTTCATGTGTAGCATATCGCCAAGAAACAGTTCTTTCTTAATATTTTGATTTTTGTCAACCATCAACTGACTGACATCTATATATTTTAAATGAGGTTTGCTCATACAAAATTCACGAACAAGCGTATTAGCTTCCTGATATTCGTCAGTCCATTCCTCCCTGGCAGGACTGGGCTTTGTTGAAACAAACGCTAGTTCTGTCCCTGGCAGAAAAATTTCCACCATACGGGTAAAGGTGATAACATCCTGAAGGTAAGCTTCGGGCGACATGCCGGAAGCAATATCATTATCGCCCTCGTACACAACAATCTGACATGGGTTGTACGGTCGAACTATATCCTCAAAATAATAGATGAGATCGGACATGTGAGACCCCCCAAAAGCCCTGTTAAAACCCTTATATTCAGGAAAATCACCCTTTAAAGATCGCCATCCTCTGAAAGATGAACTACCGATAAAAAGAATGCTGCTTTCTTCTGGAAAATTCTTCTGATCTTTTCTTTAAACTCCTTTATGTCATCATCCCAGAGAGAGGCACGTGAGTAACGTTCCTGGGCAAAAAGACCTGAACTCAGAATGAAAAGAACTACAAATAATGCAGTCATTTTCATTTCAATAAAACGGGCTGTATTACTTCCAATCATTATTCAAAAAAATGTAAGCATTAATAATTATTATTGTTCCTCTGCAGTTACAACCTGGTCAATCCCATTTTTCACCACATTCCACTGGTCTTTTTGTTTTAAATGAATCATATCAAACAAAAAGTTCATAATAAAATTTATTAAATATTGAAATAACATACTAATCTGTGATTTTCGTCCGTCCCATTAAAACTATTTCCTGCAACGCGTATGCTTAACAAAAAAGAATCTCTATTCAATCTCCTTAATTACGGCGGCCCAACCTCCTCCATTTTTCATATCAATAGGCAGGCGGGTATCGGAGTCCAACACCATAACTTTTCTCACATAATCATTCGCTGCTGTGTTAGCATTAATTCCATCAGCAAAAATTGTAGCTTCATATTTTTTATCTTTATCTAGGAATGAGAAATCCAATATTACTTGACGACCTGTCCAGTTAGTCATGGCTCCAACATACCAATTGCTTTCCTTCCGTCGTGCAATAGCGACATATTCGCCTGCCTCACCAGCTAATGGTACAGTAGCATCAAACACTGTAGGTACGGAAGCAATAAAATCTATGCTTTCAGGTTCTCTCAAATAGTCTGAAGGATTATCGCAAAGCATAGAAAATGGAGAATCATACACTATGTACATAGCCAACTGATGACATCGTGTTCCCTGACTCATTGGATCTTCATAAATAGACCTCCAGTTAACAAAATTGGCATTATCCATTGCACCGGGTGTATAATCCATCGGTCCGGCCAGCATCCGTATATAAGGAAGGGTTACATCATGACGTGGCATATCTTTATAATCGGTCCCTTTCATCTGTTCAAGCCCGTAAACCCCTTCAAATGTGAGAACGTTAGGGTAAGTACGCTGTAATCCGGTGGGCTTGTAGGAACCGTGAAATAATACAAATTGCTTACTTTCGGCAGCCTTACGAGCAGCCCGATAATAAAAATTAACCATTTTTTGGTCGTCCCGATCCATGAAATCAATCTTATAGCCTTTAATTCCCATGCGGGCATATTTTTCCATGACTTCGTCCATCTGCCGACTGAGCGGGAGCCAGCCAGCCCAAAGCACAATACCTACGCCCTTTCCCTTTGCATAATTCACTATCTCCTTTAGATCAATCTCTGGAATAGTTTTGAGTAGATTGGTACTTTCTGACCATCCTTCATCTAATATAACATACTCCACTCCTTTACTTGCAGCAAAATCAACATAATATTTATAGGTTGTTGTATTGATGCCCGCCTTGAAATCAACATCGTAAAGGTTCCATGCATTCCACCAATCCCAAGCAACCTTACCAGGCTTAATCCAAGAAGTATCCTCTACTCGTGAAGGGGCAGCAAGCTTATATACTAAATCATTATCCAGTAATTCATAATCGCTTTCAGCAACCGCAAAAACACGCCAGGGAAACACACGTTCACCCTCGGTATCAGCTATATAATCAGCTCTTTTAGTAACACGGGATTGCAAATTATTGTGTCCTCCCTGTTTTTCTTCAAGAGGATAATTTGCAAATTCAGGATCAAAACCATCTGCCTTCTCATTTACCTTGAAAAACATTCCTGGATAATCCTCCAGATCGGCCTCAGTAACGACAACCGATAGTCCGTTTTTAGTTTTAACCATCAAAGGAGATATAATCAAAGAGTCTGGTTGAATTTCTGACATTTTTAAAACATCATAAGTACTCTCAAAGGAGGTTTGGTAACGCCCATAAGGATAGTGAATATAAGGAACGAAAACTGTTTCTGCTCCAGGGAAAATAAATTGAGCTTTTTCTGTATTCACCACAATATCCTTTTCAAAGGAAGTTTTAAACCGATAAGCCACACCTTCATTGTAAGCCCGAAAAATAATTTTATAATTATTCTCAAACTCCAGGTGCAGTTCATTGTAATTATCTATTATTTCATACTTCCTATAAAGATTAGTTTTTATAATTTCATTTTCAGACTCAACAAAATATTTCCTCAATACAGGGTCTTTCCCAAGAACACCATTTTGCCCGAGGTCTAAAGCAACTGCCTGAGGTCCTGCAATACATCCTCCATTCATCGACAATATCCATGATATTTCTTCATCAATATTAACACTAACTTTTATGGAACCATCAGGAGATGTTACTTCATATGGCGAATTTGCTTCCAAGTTAAAAGGAAAAACCAATGCCCCGATAATAATAAGAAACCTCAAAAACGTCTTATTCATTTTCACAAAATTTATTATTTCCATTGAATCGCTTTAAAAATCAGATTTAACAACCGATTCAGCGATTATTGTTTAAAAAAAGCTCCCTTCTTCAAAGCATGAATATCCTTCTCTGATAAAGAATGCCATGAAAAAAGACATACCCCACCAGTCTTTTCCTCTCTTGATATTTCAATCTGTTCCAGTAAAACATGTGGCTTATAGCCCATAAAAGGTCCTAAACCAACAATCGGTTTTACACTTGTACCTTGAAGCTCATCCAACATATCCAGGGTAGCCTGACGCATTGCATTATTATCAAGGTGATAGTTCATTATAAACAATTCATCAATCATCCCTTTTTGTACCCAGCTACTCCAATCCTGCATTTTTTGAATTTTGCTTTGCTCCTTATCAGGAAACACATCGGTAGAAATGGGAAGATCGGGGAACTCAGAATTAAAAAGTTCATTAACCTGAGTTACGAAAGAGGTAATATTATTGGCTCTATAATCATTCCATGTTGACCATTCCGCGTCATCAGGCGTAATTTTCAAAATATCGAATCCATACTTCTTTTTTACTTCACTTTGACAATATTCACAATAACACATTCCCTTATCCCAGGGTATACTCAAAGAATACCTTATATAATCTAATTGTATTCCATCAATTTCATACTTACCTGCTACGTCCTTTAATACTCCTAATAAAAAATCATGCACTTCAGGCCGAGCGGGACATAGATAGCAAAATGCAGGTTCAAGAGTAGCATGTTTCTTCCCATTTCGAAATTCAGCAAGCCAATCTGATTTTTCTTTAACGACAGGGGAATCATCCCTACCAACAAAAAACATCTCGGCCCACGGGATTAACTGGATATTGTATTTTTCACATTCTTCCACCAAAATTTTCATTGGATCCCACCCATGAAACTGAGGCATTTGATGTAGAAGAGAATGATTCGGATATATCGCATAACCATTATATATTGTCTCAGGTAAGATGGCATTAAAACCGGCCTCTGCAATGCTTTCCACAGTAGCTCTGAGTCCTTCAGGAGTCTTGTCAGAAATTCTAATCCATACTCCTCTAAATTCATCCTTTCCCGAATAACTAAAAGTTCTATAGTAAAAATCAACAGCTATGTTTGATAATAAAGAACCAGCCTTTCTAATTTTCTTAGGCGCATTTTTCTTCTTATTCCTTATAAGTTCAGAATAACTTTTCCCTAATTGTTGGTTCACCCGTTTAATATCATCACTCCCAATAAAATCAATGTTTTTTTCCTTAATTCTCTTCAAACCCATTCTATAAAAAATTCTTGCTCTTCTGACATCTGCATTTTCCGAATATGAATAGTGAAGAAACTCATTTTTAAGTTCCACTTTCATCCCTATTTTAAGAGTATCATTAATCCACTTTGATGATTCCCCGTTACCAGATATTACAAATCCATTTTGGGGTATTTCACTATCATTATGACCTATGCTTACAATTATTCCATCTTTTACAATGGCTTCAACACCCCATTCATTTGTTTCTGTTCTTTTACCGTAATCAGGTGTATAAATAATTAAATCGTTTCCTCCTCTACCCCCAGGATACGATCCGGTTTCTGGATTCAATCCGGTAAATTTTTTCTCTCCTTTTTCTTCAGTCACAGGACTGCCAAGATCATCTGTCAACCAACTCTCATTATTACTACAAGCAAAGGATAACAACGAAATACATAATATGATAAAATATTTTCCCATTTTTTATTATAATTAAATTAAGATCAATGTTTATAAAACCTTTAAAAAGCCTTTACTGTCAATTTTCACCCTCGTATCTATCTATACCTGATTTTATCTCATCCCACAAATCATTTTTAATAATCTGAACAATATCAAAGATTGTTTTATGAAATAATAACTGCAGTCAACTTCCTTAATTATGATTATATTTAAACACGCTAATTGC
The DNA here is from genome assembly GCF_000259075.1 of Marinilabilia salmonicolor JCM 21150. Classification (GTDB taxonomy): domain Bacteria; phylum Bacteroidota; class Bacteroidia; order Bacteroidales; family Marinilabiliaceae; genus Marinilabilia; species Marinilabilia salmonicolor. The sequence continues at coordinate 11,970 of NZ_AJKI01000041.1, read as the reverse complement.
AATACCTCCGCCAGGTGCAAGTCTTATAGGTAATACAGTATCTGAATCAACCACTGCTTCTTCAATGGCAAAATCCGTTGGATTTTTTTTCCAATGGGCACCCATCCCATCTTTGTATATAGTTGCCTTAAAAGTTTCACCTTCGGGAAGAAAATCGAAAGAAAGTTCCATTTCCCTGGCACTTTCGTTCGTAATGGCTCCTATAAACCAATCACCGGTGTCACGCTCTTCACGGGCAATAACAACATATTCACCCACTTCACCATCTATAACTTTTGTTTGTTCCCAATCAATTCCGACATCACGAATAAACTGAAATGCAGCATGATCTTGATAATTTTCGGGTAAATCTGCAGCCATTTGTATTGGACTATATAACACTACATACAATGCCAACTGTTTCGCAATAGTTGTATTAACCTGATTGTTGAGCTTGTAAGGGTTAAGTTTAATATTGAAAATCCCAGGAGTAAAATCTATAGGCCCTGATAACATCCTTGTAAAAGCAACAGTAGGTAAATGCGACGGCAAATTTCCTCCATCAGTAGCCCACGCATTAAACTCCTGCCCCCTTAATCCTTCACGTGAAATAATATTTGGATATGTTCTACGTTTACCGGTAGCCTTTATTGGCTCATGAGCATTCACAGCGACATTGTATTTGGCAGCAGTCTCAATTACTTTTTGATAATGATTTACCATCCATTGTCCATGATGATATTCACCCTCAGGAATAATGTTTCCTACGTACCCGGTTTTCACTGTATGCAAATCAAGACTCTGCATTAGTGAAAAAGCGGTATCGAGTTGTTGTTCATAGGTTCTTGGTGCAGCAGACGTTTCATGGTGCATCATAATTTCAACATCTTTTTGCTTTCCATAGCGAACCAACTTCTGTAAATCATAATCGGAATAAGGGGTAACAAAATCAAATACACCTTCTCGATCAGGAAACCCGCACCAGTGGTTCCAACCTGTGTTCCATCCCTCTATAAGAAGTGCACCAATCCCATTTTCTGATGCAAAATCAATATATTGTTTGACGTTTTCAGTTCTTGCACCATGTTTTACCATCGAATCATTGCTTCCGGTTTTTTCCCTGGAATTCATATACCACGTAGATTTACCAATGTGCATCTCCCACCAGATACCCATATATTTCGTAGGCTTGAACCATGAAACGTCTCCTATTTTGTTAGAGTCGTTCAAATTCATATAAATATCAGAACCTTCAATAAGTCCGCCCGCAGATTCTGAAACCTGAACAACACGCCAAGGTGTTTCAAAGGGCATGTTCCTTTTCACTTTATATCCCAGTCGTTTCGAACCAACCAATTCGCTCACAAAGCCATCTTTGCTTTCATTAAGCTTCAAAGTCATACCGGCATAATTAGTTAAATCAGCCTCATGTATACTCAGATATACACCACCGTTTGTTTTCATCGTCACAGGAGTGTTCACTGCATTGTAGGGAATATAGGTTTGCCCAAGATCAGGATGGTTTCGCTTTGATATAGCATCGATTTCTGAAACTTTTGTTTTATTGTAATGATGCTCGTAGATTTCCCAATCCCCGGGAATCCACCAGGTTGTATGATCTCCAGTTAAATTAAACTCTGTCATCTCATCTAAAATAACAACATCTCCCAACATATTTTCTTGTTCAGGGAATTCATATCTGAAAGCAAACCCTTCGTTAAAAACCCGGAAGAAAATTTTCAATTTTCTGTTAGGTGCTTTTTGTTCCTTCAATGAAACAATCATCTCATTGTAATGATTAACAACTTCTCTCTTTTCACCCCATTGGGTTTCCCATATATTATTATGCGAACTATGTTTAACAGATATAATTTTCATATCCTTTTGAAATACTGACATATCCTTAAACTCAAATCCCAAAAAAGAGGGAGCTATCACCTGCTCATTATGTAAGGAAGCTTGATAAAATGGGATTCCACCACTAGTTAATTGAAAAGAAACAGTAAGATTTCTATTAGGTGATCTTAAAGTGGAATTTTGTGATTTATTACATCCACTAAAAAATAATAGAACAAAAACAAAAATGGAAATTAATTTGGCCATATCAAATTGTTATTATTACAAACTGTTGTCTCAGAAAAAATTACTAGACAAAGACAACCCAACATCAATTAATTAAAACCAGGTCCACAAATTGTCGTCAACTCATAGGAAATGACTCCTGTGTTACGACACATAGAATGAATATTACCAATAAAAAGAAGTTCCAATGTCTCTTTCTATCACCCTGGCATACAACTGCACTCATAAAGAAAAATAACACCCTGCTTTTTCTCTGATGCCTTAATTTTAAACCGCTTCTTCTTTTCTAATAAAAGATCAAATTCTCTTTTGCTACCCTTGTAGCATTAATTACCTTTTATTATCTCTAAAGCCTGCTTAAAAACAAGTTTTTAAAATTTTTATTTAACACCCCACTATTAAAAATAAATCAAAAACACCAGGATTAGATCAAATTCTTAACTTGAAATATAAGATTCTGCACCATTGCCTGTTCAATAAGAGAAGAAGTACAAGTTTTTTTTAAGCCACTATAAAGCATATAAGCATTTGCAAAACAAAAAGCACAAAAACCGGCCTCCTGACTGGAACTCGGCAATCCCAAAAAACAGGAATAACCTTTATAGTTGGGTCCAATTATAGGCCCCCCAATCAATAGAAGTATGATTTCTTTAAACCTTGCCAAAAAAAACTAATAATTTCTTAATAATTCTATCTGATCTAACAATATAAGAATAGGGAACTAATACATTAAGTTAAAGCAGCACCTAATTCCTCCTATCATCCCCTAATTCCTCAAGTTTAATATTCCGGAACATTATTTTAATATCGGCGTTGGAATGAATTTGCAAAGCAATTCGTCCCACTCCCTGACCAATTTTATCATCTTCTAGCTCTATCATTTGTTTTCCATTAAGCCAGGTGTTTATTTTTGAATCATTTAGCTTAACCCGGAGGGTATTCCATTCCCCGTAATTCAGAATTTCTTCCTTTTCTTCAGGGATCTGAATGAGCCATCCGCGGCCATACGATTCATAAACACCACCGGTATCATTTCCGGGAGGGGCAATTTCAACCTGCCATCCTGATATTTTTGTGTCTTCCAGCAGACTTCTGAAAAACAATCCACTATTGCCGTCTCTTATTTGTTTGAATTCCAAGGAGAGGTCGAAATCATCATAATATCGACGAGTTGCCAGGTAACCATATTCCTTATCAGGACCGTTTTCTGCAATGATGACACCATCTTTCACATACCATTTTTCATTGCCATATTTTTCCCATCCATCAAGATTTTTGCCGTTGAAAAGATTATAAGATTCATGTTTGTCGGGTAGTTCTTTAATTTTAATATTTTTAAACCATGTTTTGCTACCGTGATCCTGCAAACAGATGTGTCCTTTTTGTGCCAAGCCATATTCAGGAGCACTTTTCCATTTTCCACTGTTTTTGAGTTCAAACCATTTATCCGTCCATGCTTCAAACTCTACAATTTTTGCCCCATTAAGCCAGTGTTCTACATGACCGTTGTCAAAGACAATACGGGAAGTATTCCATTCTCCTGCATTTTTGATAATTTTTTTGTCCGGATCGGCTATGTGCATGGCATAATCGGCACCTGTCATCTGCCAATCGGCCAGTTCCTGTGGAAAGTCAAAATCATCAATCATTTGATATTCCGGACCAGTGAGGTAGGGAGCGCCAAATTTTTCGTTTTCAATAACGTGATACATAACACCACTGTTCCCATAAGATTCAATCTTCCACTCCCACTTAAGTTCAAAATTTTTGTATTTCTGATTAGAAACAATATCCCCGCCAATGTCACCACCTTCCCCAAGAGCCACAAGACACTGGTCTTCAACGACCCAACCCAGCACACTATCGTTCCCGTTAAATTTATGCCAACCATTGGTTGTAGATCCGTCAAAGAGAAGTTGCCAGCCATCTTTTTTATCTTCCTTCGAAAGCTGATTTTGTGGTTGATTGCAGCTTACCAATAAAGGTAATACCCCAAAAAATAAAATTATATACTTATTCATGAACCAAAATTTATAATTGTGAAAATTTTTATTTTTATACCTGCTACATCTATTGCTCTATCTTACTTCACAGCAATAAATCAATTACCACCCGAAACGAACTAAAATAATCTTATACTTTAATTCTAAAGATTTAACCTGCCTTATACATTAAGACATGTAAGATATAAACAGGATGAAAGCCTGATAGCAATAGCTTGGGGCAAGGCCCTGATTTTTGAGGTAATCCCCACGCCCGCACTCATTATTGTCTTTTTGTAGCGTAACTACTTCAAAATATCTTTTTCTTTTAATTCATTAAAGTACCGGATGCTTTTTCTTATGTCGGGAACAGATTTCATCCAGTTGTGCTCATACTCGATTGAAAAAACTCCCTCAAACTTCTGCCTTTTAAGTTCGTTAAGCATTCCTTTCAAATCTAGCGCCCCTGTTCCCCATATAACATCATGACGCTCTCCTTCTGTTTCTTCTTTTATATCTTTAAAATGCAGAGATTTTATTTTTCCTTCAACCTTTTTTAAACACTCTACGGGGTCTAACCCCATTCGTGCCCAGTGACCAACATCGGCACACACACCAATACGATTGCTCAACCCTTTCGTAGCTTCGAGAAACAATTCGGGTTTCCAGTAATTTGAAGGTTTCGGGTGGTTATGAATGGCCACATCGATTTTGTATTTGTTAGCCATCTTATCCACATATTTCAAATGTCCATATTCAGGCTCACAAGTAATAATTTCAATTTCCATGGCGTCAGCAAATTCGAAAAGCTGTTTCCATTCACCTTTGTCTTTGCAAATAATCACACCACTGGCAATAATTTTTACGCCTTTCGATTTTGCATACTTCTGTACCTGTTTACGAGTCTTCTTATCCATTCGGAAATCCATGGTACCTTTCATGCCTTCGCCAAGAGGCTGGCCGTAATAGACTTCTATGTAATCCAGTCCCAACTGGCGTGTTTTGTCAACAGCTTCCTGAAAAGTAAATTTATGGAATGTGTAGCTTTGGACTCCGAGTTTTAAGCCGGTTTTTTCCACCTTATCTTTTTGGGCAAAAATATTTATCGACAAGATGACAGCTGCAAGCATCAGGAAAATCTTATAAAATGTATTTCTCATCATTACAATATTTTTTTTGTGATCGAGTGACAATCCTTTTTAAGGTGGAGGACCTGTTTTGCTACAGCACTCCTCTCTTAAAACTATCTAATCTACAGGCATATTTGGCAATGACCAACCATTCCGATAAGTATGCTTAACCCATTCCTCTGCCATACTTTTGGCATTAAACTCAGCATATTCTCTTTGAAATTTAGGATCACCGTCAATTACTTCAAATTTATCTTTGGTAACAATTTTAAGTTTGTCTGAATCAGAGATGTTCGTAAATCGCATGTTTTCACCGTCCCAGTCTAAAATCCGATTTAACCCCTGAAGTCTGACTGCAAGAACACCCATTACAACCATTTCGTTAAGGGGACCGGAATAGGCAAAATTGGCACTAGTTTCCAACCTACTATCCGCTGGCTCTTTACAGGCCCGAATCCAATCACGTTCATGTGCACCACTCCAAGGCCCATTTTCTGAGCCAGGGATACGGCGCAGCACAGGCTTTGGCTCTTCAAAATCGTCCATCTTGGAATAAGGCAACAATGTTGGATTCATTCCATAATAACTTGTCATAATTTTCCCTTTCGTACCGACAAACAATAAACCTCCACCACTATCTTTACCAAGCACTTCGCCGTCTAAAAGTTCAATCGGACGACGCGGCAACAGACCGCCATCATACCACGTTACTTTCACTTCAGGCATATTAACATTAGGCATACTTTCTCTAGCCGGAAAAGTATACTCTACAATTTCGGCATGTGGAGCACTTTCAATATTAACAAGTGTAGAAGACCCCTCAACTTTAGTAGGATACTTCAATTTCAAAGCCCAAAATACCGGATCAAGAACATGACACGCCATATCTCCAAGTGCACCTGTTCCAAAATCCCACCAACCACGCCAATTCCATGGAGTATATGAGGAATGATAAGGACGATACTTCGCTGGTCCTAAAAACAAATCCCAGTCAAGAGTACCCGGAACATTCATCTTTTCAACTGGACGTTGAAGACCCTGTGGCCAGATTGGGCGATCAGTCCATGCATGAACTTCGGTAACTTCACCAATAGCTCCAGACCAAATCCATTCACATACTCTGCGAATATCAACATAAGAGTTTCCCTGATTCCCCATCTGTGTAGCAACACCATATTTTTTAGCGAGTTTGGACAACAGACGTGATTCATAAACCGAGTGAGTTAGAGGCTTTTGAGTATAAACATGTTTTCCAAGCGTCATGGCATGTGCTGTAATCCCAGCATGAGTATGATCGGGAGTAGCAACCATTACGGCATCAATGGAATCTCCCATTTTTTCAAACATTTTTCTCCAGTCCTTAAATCTTTCGGCTTTGGGATAATCTTTGAATGTTTTTCCGGCATAATTCCAGTCAACATCACATAATGCAACGATATTTTCTCCACTCATGTTGCGTAGATTGTTCCTACCCATTCCTCCAATTCCAATTCCGGCAATGTTTAATTTATCACTAGGAGGCACATGACCAAAACGTCTTCCCAAAACCGACCCCGGAACAATAGTAAGACCAGCACCTGCAACTGCTGCAGTTTTTACAAATTTCCTCCTGCCTATATCTACCATAATAATAATTGTATTAAAAAAACACTACTAATCGAACTGTAGCACCTCCCTTGCAATATTTTACTTAACAAGAGAATGTCCTATTTAGTCTTTGCAAGAAAACACCAACTACTTCGTTATTCCAAAACCTCGTATTTGGCGCTTTCTTATCAAAGACTGCAAAAAAAGCTTAGTTTTCTTGCTAGCACTATTTATTAAAAATCATTAATTGTACCTTCCTGTATCCCACCAAACTCGAACATCAGGACCATCTCCTTGTCCTTCATTAAGAGATCCGGATGTAGCATTTTCAGTATTTTCTTCGCGTTCTTTATCAACATACCGGAGTTTTTTTATGAATTCTCCGTTGTTTGGATTAATTGACGAATTCTCACTTTGAACAATCGGTATTAATTCAGGATATCCAGTTCTCCTGAATTCAGCCCAGGCTTCATTCCCATTTGGCAACAAGGAGATCCATTTCTGTGTGATGATTTTTTCCAGCTTTGATTCAAACTCTGCTGCATCGTCCCATGCAACAGAACCGGTAGTAATGTAAGTCTGATCATTTTCAGTCGAATAAAGACTTGGATCTACTTCGTGTCGAGCTTCCTCAAAAGATGCGCGTATTCCATCTTCATAGTTGGTTTGTGCATTCCCTGCATTGTTCCACCCTCTGATAGCAGCTTCAGCTTTAAGGAAACAAACTTCTGAAAAACGCATGGTATAGAAAGGATAAGCCCTAAACCCACTGGGTTTTCCTTGCCCCGAATTCCATTCCGGTGCCCACAGAAGCCCCCAAATATTAGAATTTTCAGCGGGGGTATTTCCGGTCTCAGATAATTGATTGGATGGCAATCCATTGCGAATACCTTTAAATTCCGGAGACTCTGTACCCCAAGTATCCTCTGTTACACCCCAATAAAACTCCATACGAGGATCGTAAACCGTACTAAGTTCTTTATATGCTTCTTCCAAAGTAGAGCTCATTCTGAATTCATTCCAGTAGCACACGGTGTAAAGAGGATGACCGATACCGGAATTGTCGTCAACGCTTGTTTCCAGCCCGGCATTATCTCCTACAGAAGTAAAAAGTTCCCCGTTAAGAGCAGCTTCTCCTTCTTGTTTTGCTTTGTCAGGATCAACAAATGAGAGGCGAAGAGCATAGCGAAGACGAAGAGAGTTCCCCAGTTTAATCCATTTATTCACATCTCCTCCATAAATAATATCCTGTGCCCCATAATTCATTTGTTCTGTTTCGAAACCAGTAGATAGTGCCTCGGTGGCTCCCCTTAATTCATCAAAGATGCTGTAATAAATATCTTTTTGTGCATCATAGGCCGGCTTTTCTGTTCCACGGCTTGCCTCACTATAAGGAACATCGCCAAACAAATCGGTTGTACGTGCCGTCCCAATAGCAGCAACAATACGGGCAATATGATACATTTGCTCATATTTTGGCGTTTCTTTCGCCATTTGTTTTATGTCAAGCAGATTCTTTAAAACAAAGGTATAATAGGGCGTCCAATAAGCGCTTGTAACCCAGCTATTATTATACTCATAGCGCCCAGAAGAAAAAGATGAAGCTGTATTACTCATCCATTGAACATACAAATTTGCATGAAGGTTCTCTCCCATCTGGTAGTTAGCATATCCACTATTGACGGCTTCGCGTTCCATCTTTGGCAACAGCAAACTGGGATTAATTTCTGTTGCCGCATTGGGATTTGTGTTCATCTCATCAAAATCGTCAGTACACCCGACAGATACGATAAGCAGTCCAATGAATATCTGAAAAAATTTAAAAATTTTTTTCATCGTTCAATTTTTTAAAATGTTAAATTAATGTTGAAACCAATGTTATATGATGGGGGCAAAGAGTTGAGTTCAAATGCCTGGGCCCAGTCCTGCTGGCTGGAAGCTCCTTCAGGATTAGTTCCCGGCGTGTGTCGAACCAAATAGAACAGATCGCGTCCTACCAATGAGAATTTTGCCGCCTTCAGGAAAGATATTCTTTCCAACAATGATTCAGGTATTCTGTAACCCAGAGAGATTTCTCTGACTTTTGCATAAGAGGCATCATATATAAAAGCTTCACCAATTCCATATGGACCTCCTACAGATGCCCAGTATTCCTCAGCGGTAACTTCTTGCGTATTTCGCACACCAGTAGAAGAAAGTACACCGTCAACAACCATTCCATCCCTGCCTTCGAGAGTGCGTTCTGAAGTACCAGCCTGCGTCGCAAGCGCATCTGTAACAGAAAGTATATCGCCACCTGATCGAATATCAATAAGTATTTTTAATGAAAGATCTTTGTATGCTAAACTTGAAGTAACAGCTCCTGTCCAATCAGGCATCATATTCCCCACCTTCACATACTCTGATGTTGCAATGGGAAGTCCGTTATCACTAACAAGAATATTTCCTTCATCATCCCGTTCAAATGCTTTACTCTTAATATCGCCGAATTTTCCACCTTCCTCAACAACAACTCGCCCAATTCGCATCTCTCCAAGGGTATGCGATTTTACATCCTCATCCAACTCAATACATTCAGTCGTATTGGTACCCCAGTTAAAGTTAAGGTCCCATTGCCAGTCTTTAGTTTTTACAGGCACTGCATTTAACATAACCTCAAGCCCACTACTTTCAATTTCACCTGCATTGATAAATTTACTGGTATAACCAGTAGAATGAGGTGTATCCAATGTCAATATCTGGTTGACTGTATTGGAAGTATAATAAGTCATATCAAATCCCAAACGATTTTTGAACATCCTGAAGTCAAATCCTGTTTCCCATGATTTTGTTTCTTCCGGTTTCAAATCATAGAAGGGTTGAGTATTGGGCAGGGTTGCAGAAATAAGGTTTCCGTTAATTTTTCCGAAGCTATACACCTGTGATAATCTATACGGATCAGTATCATTACCAACTTGTGCCCATGAACCACGTACTTTTAAGAAATCAATTGATTCAGGCAATTCAACCATATCTGAAACGATTCCACTTAAATTAAATGAAGGATAAAAATAAGAACGGTGCTTGGCCGGGAGAGTAGATGACCAGTCATTTCTTCCTGTTACATCCAAAAACAGAAGATTCTTATAGCCCAATTGTAGATTACCCAAAACAGATTGTATCTCTTTTTCAGAAGAGTATTCACCAGCAGATTGACTCGAACCGTTTGATAATTTATTAAATCCGTAAATAACAAGAGTCCCGGAGCTTCCACTTAAGGATTCATATTTTCTGTTCATAACAGCCGCCCCAAGATTGGAGTTTAGCGAAAAGTCATTGAATGTTTTGTTAATTTTTAGCATAACATCTGAATTGACTTCTTTTATTTGGATTTCTGAGCGACTACGCATAGGATTATCCCCGCTTACACTTTTTATCCCGTAAAACCCACCGTGATCCTGCAAAAAGTCTATGCCTGTTTTTCCGGCAATCGAAAGCCAGTTGGTAATTTCAAAAGAAGAGTTTACAACACCCATAATTCGGTCTCTCTTGTCCGCAGAACATCTTTTCTCAGTAATAAAACTATAAGGGCTAAGATGCTCATTACTTGGTCCTGACCAATTCATAGGAACATCCTCAACTGTCATATTATCCTGAAGATCCTGAATACGAATATTCGGAGGCATTTTTGTAAACTGCTGCATCATTCCATATTCCCCCAAAGCAACCCTATTCCTGGTTTCTTGGTGTGTATAAGTTCCTTTTACATCAACTGTAAGACGATTGTATTTAAAGTTGGAACTAAAATCGAAATATTTTCTGTCAATGCTATTGTTACGCGTAATACCGTCAATCTGTGTATCTGTAAAAGCAAACCGTCCTGCAATATTTTCTCCGCCTCCCTTTACTGAAACAGAATTAGTAGCACTCAAGCCTGTTCTAAAAAAATCTTTTACACGCCCTTTTTGCGACTCCATGGCGTAAGAACCAACCTCACGATCGTAAAAATGATCACGCCAGTTTTCAATACTCTGTCCATTCATTTTTGGACCCCAAGCCTCAGTGGAAGAAATGTCAAAGTTCCCGGCATTACCCTGCCCATATTCCCACTGAAAATCATAACCATCAAAAATTTTTGTCCATGTGTAATTACCATTGTAATTAACCTCAATAGATTCATTATGCTCTCCCCTCTTGGTAGTAACAACTATCGCTCCGTTTTGAGCACGTGAACCATAAAGAGCAGCAGCATTTGGTCCCTTCAAAACGGAAATACTTTCGATATCATCTGGATTTATTTCCGATGCAGCAGTAGCAACATCCGAACCACCCCATTGATCAAAACTCCCACCATATGAATTATCTACAGGTACGCCATCCACTATCCACAAAGGTTGATTATTCCCACTCAATGAATTTAATCCACGAATATCCACACGTGTAGATCCACCGGTTCCACTTGAAGATTGTGCAATGGAAACACCGGCAATTTTTCCCTGAAGCATATTGGATACATTTTCGGAACGAACCTCATTGAAATCTTCAGTTTTTACTTCCTGCATAGAATAACCAAGTGTTTTCTTTTCACGTTTAATCCCCAACGCTGTAACTACAACTTCACCTAATTCAGTAAGCGTTTCCTGAAGAGCAACATCAACAATAGTACGGTTATCTACGACAACCTCCATATCCTCGAACCCGATAAAAGAAAACACCAGTACGGTATTTCCATCTGACACTTCGATCGAGTAATTACCATCAATATCAGTAATTACACCGTTCGAAGTTCCTTTTTCTACGATGTTGACACCTATTAACGGTTCATTTTTTGTGTCAACTACTTTTCCAGAAACATGATGCTGGGCAACCAACCCCTGAGCACCAAGCAAAGAAAAGAGCATTAAAAAACAACAATACAAATACAGCTTTTTCATGACTAAATTTTTTAATTGTGCTGTTAAACAAAACTGATTAAGAATATTAAAATTATTTTTATAGTTATCACACATATGTATAGCCTGTTAAAAGGCAAAATTACATCCACTGAAAACAACGGAACTTAAAGAAGCATATTTCAAAGTACCATCAGTACTCATTGACTTAAGAGAAGTTTGACTTCCTTGCCAAAGAAGCCCGCTTGCCATAACCAGCATCAACGTAAGCATCGTGGAATCCTTGAAAGCCATTTACATTCCTTCGACTCATTTTTTCTCTTAAAAAAAAAAAAAAAA
>NZ_AJKI01000040.1 GCF_000259075.1 Marinilabilia salmonicolor JCM 21150 | reverse complement strand
TGAGTTTTGACGATTACGATAAAAGAACCGTAGTTTTTAGAGCGAAAGCTGGCTCAGTCTTGATTTTCTTTGCCTACTTTCTTGTATCAAGACAAGAAAGTAGGTCAGGGTTTAAGGGATGAAATCCCTTTTGGGAAATATTTAGGACACTATTAAACGTAAAATAACAAAATACAACTTACAACAATGAGAACATCAATATTCACAACAGGACTGGCACTGGCATCCCTTGCAGCAAGCGGATGTCAGCCACAACAGAAGAAACAACCGGAAAAGCCAAACATCCTGTTCATCATGACAGATGACCACTCCTATCAGACCCTGAGTGCTTACGACAATCGATACATCAACACACCCAATCTGGACAGAATTGCCAACGACGGAGTCATCTTCTCCAACAGTTTTGTGGCCAACTCCATCTGTGCCCCCAGCCGGGCAGTCATGCTCACCGGGAAACACAGCCATGCCAATGGTCAGATCGACAACTCTACAGCTTTTGACGGTAGCCAGCAAACATTTCCGAAAATCCTGCGTCAAAACGGTTACCAGACCGCTCTCATTGGGAAATGGCACCTGAAAAGTGACCCCACCGGGTTTGATTACTGGAATATCCTGCCGGGTCAGGGCTCCTATTACAATCCGGATTTCATTGAAATGGGTGAAAACAAACGGCACGAAGGTTATGTAACAGACCTGACAACAGATTTCGGAATTGAATGGATTGAAAATCGAAACAAAGAAAAGCCATTCTGTCTCTTGTTGCACCATAAGGCCGCACACAGAGTCTGGATGCCTGACACGGCTCATCTGAAGGAGTTTGCCGACACCACATTCCCCCTGCCGGAGACTTTTTATGATGATTATGAAGGTCGCAAGGCCGCACAGGAACAAAACCTGAGTATCCGAACCGACGATATGGATGTGGTATATGACCTTAAAATGGCTGACAAAGAGGGAGACATTCAGACAAGGTTGTCAGAAGCATACAGACATGGTGCCTATGCACGTCTGAATGATGCTCAGAAAAAAAGCTGGGATGACCACTACGATCCTATTATTGAAGATTTCAAGCAGGCCAATCTTTCCGGAAAGGAACTCAATGAATGGAAGTTTCAGCGGTATATGAGAGACTACCTTGCAACCATCCGCTCCCTGGACAACAATATCGGAAAATTGTTGGACTATCTCGACAAGGAAGGTTTGCTGGACAACACCTTGGTGGTTTATACATCTGATCAGGGATTCTACATGGGCGAACACGGATGGTTCGACAAGCGGTTTATCTACGAAGAATCATTCCGCACCCCCCTATTGATGCACTTCCCCGAAGGATATCAAAGAGCCGGAGAAATTCCGGAGATGGTTCAAAACATTGATTATGCGCCTACATTTCTGGACATCGCAGGGATTGAAATCCCGGAAGATATGCACGGAAAATCATTGCTCCCGTTAATGGATTCAAAGCCTGATAAAAACTGGCGGGATGCCCTTTACTATCATTACTATGAATTCCCAAACGAGCACATGGTAAAAAGACATTATGGCATAAGAACCGATCGATACAAGTTGATTCATTTCTATTACGACATCGATCAATGGGAACTATATGATCTGGAAAAAGATCCCCGGGAATTAAACAATCTCATCGATTCGCCTGAATATCAGGAAGAGATTGTCTCCCTCAGGAAACAACTCAAAGAGCTGATGCTTAAATACGATGACCAAAAGGCATTGAGGATTTTTGAAGGAGAGCTCGTGGTTACTGAATAAACTTTTTAGCAAAATCAGTAGTGAGGGCTTCACTTGAAGTGAAACCCTCACTATCATCATTATTACAATAACATGATCCGAATCATCACATCACTTCTGGCAACCCTGCTTTTCTCGGTTTGTATTTCCGGACAAACTCCGGAAACGCCACGACCCCGTACGCCGATCATGGGATGGTCGAGCTGGAACAACTACCATGTAAATATCAGCGAAGAAATTATTCAATCACAGGCTGATGCCATGGTCGCCTCGGGAATGAAGGAAGCAGGTTACTCCTACATCAACATCGACGATGGATTTTTTGGCGGACGAGATGAAAATGGCAGACTTCTGGCACACAAAAAAAGGTTTCCTTCAGGTATGAAGGCACTGGCCGATTACATCCATAAAAAGGGCTTAAAAGCCGGAATCTATTCTGATGCCGGCATCAATACCTGTGCCTCCTACTGGGATCAGGACACCATTGGCTCAGGCATGGGGTTGTATGGGCACGAATGGGCCGACTTAAACCTGATGCTCAAAGAATGGGGGTACGATTTTATAAAAATCGACTGGTGCGGCGGACAATGGCTCGACCTCGACGAAGAAACACGATATAGCCTGTTGGGAAAAATGATTCGCTCCATCCGTCCCGACGTGGTTTACAATATTTGCCGATGGGAGTTCCCGGGTAAATGGGCATTAACAACCGCTGATTCATGGCGCATCTCCGGAGACATCACCAATACTTTCGAATCTGTGATGCACATTGTGGACAAAAATGCAGACCTCTGGAAATATTCGGGCCCCGGACACGTCAACGACATGGATATGCTACAGGTGGGACGCGGCATGAGCTATGAAGAGGACAAAACCCACTTCTCCATGTGGTGTATGCTCAATTCTCCTTTACTTGCAGGAAACGACCTTGCAAAAATGTCGAATGAAACACTGGAGATTCTGACCAATAAAGAATTAATTTCCATCAACCAGGATCCGCTGGTCTATCAGGCACGGAAACTGGAGGATCATGGTGACTTGGAACTCTGGGCCCGCCCCCTGCTATCCACAATAAGCGGCAAGGTGGCCGTGGCTTTACTCAACAGATCCAACCAAACCCAAACCATAACTATAGAACTGGAAAAAGTGGCCATCATGCCCGGTGAGGCTTACACCGTCAGGGACTGTTGGGAACATACTACATCCTCCCTGACAAGAAAACCAACCCTGTCTTATGACGTCCCTCCCCACGGAGTAGTCGTATTGAAAATTGATGGCACCAATCCTCCCTTTAATGTTTTTCAGTTCGAGAATGGGAAAAAACCGCAATAACAAGAAACAACAAGTATTGAAATAATCCTCTGACTATGAAAAACGCTAAATATCTTCTCCTATTCCTGTTTATTGCTTCAGCCTTAGACACAAAGGCTCAGGAAGCCAAATATTCCACCTATTACTACCAGAGAGCTTCTCTTTTTGAGCAACTCCCGGTGGACTACAACGACATCGTTTTCCTGGGAAACAGCATTACCGACGGAGGCGAATGGGCAGAGCTTTTCAACAATCCCAATGTTAAAAACCGAGGAATCAGCGGTGATATTACCATGGGAGTTTATGATCGTTTGGATGCCATTCTCAAAGGTCAACCGGAAAAGATTTTTCTTCTCATCGGCATTAACGATGTGGCCCGGGGACTGTCCGTTGATTCCATTGTCGGCAACATTGAATTGATTACTGAGGCCGTTAAAAGAGAATCACCTGCCACACAATTATTCCTGCAAAGTGTACTGCCGGTGAATGATGAATTTCCCGGATTTAAAGGCCATACTTCCCGCTATCAAATGGTTCCCGAAATCAATAAAAAGCTAAAGCTGCTGGCCCAGAAAGAGGTTGTCACCTATATCGATCTGTTCACACACTTCGTGGATGAATCGGGCATCAAAATGGATAAAAAATACACCAATGATGGTCTTCATCTGACGGGTGAAGGCTATGTGATTTGGAGAGATATTATTGCACCGTACCTCTAAAAACACAAAACTATCAAGTGAATTCAAATCTCATGAAAAATACTTTCTATATATCATCCATTACCGCCGGAATATTAATGAGTTGTTCCCCTCAGGCTCCTCAGGAAAAAAATTCACGCAATATTTCGAAACCCAATGTCCTGCTTATCTACACCGATGATGTAGGATATGGAGATATTGGCATTTATGGAGGAGAAGTGCCAACTCCGCACATTGATGTACTGGCCCAAAGTGGCATACAATTCACCAATGCCTATGCAACCTCTGCCACCTGCACCCCGTCACGATTTTCTTTGTTGACAGGGGAATATTCCTGGCGCAAACCGGGCCGGGGCGTTGCACCGGGGGATGCACCCGCCCTTATCCGTCCGGGCAAAGAAACTTTACCTGCTGTAATGCAACGGGCAGGATACCACACCGGAGTGATTGGCAAATGGCATCTGGGGCTGGGAGGAGAAAACGGCCCCGACTGGAATGGAAAAATAAGTCCCGGACCGCTTGAAATCGGATTTGATTATTCCTTTATCATTCCCGCCACAGGCGATCGCGTTCCCACTGTTTTTGTGGAAAACCACCATGTGGTAAATCTTGATTCATCAGATCCGATTGAAGTAAGCTTTCGCGAAAAAGTGGGAGACCGACCAACCGGGACAGAAAATCCGGAAAAACTCACACACCAATGGTCGCACGGTCACAATCACACCATCATCAATGGTATCAGCCGAATAGGCTATATGTCAGGAGGGGAATCAGCCCTCTGGCGGGATGAGGACTTTGCAGATACTTTCCTGAAACAGACCAAAAAATTTCTGGAGCAGGAAAAAGAGAAACCCTTCTTCCTCCTTTTCTCCACACACGACATCCATGTTCCCAGAGTTCCGAACGAACGATTTCAGGGAACAACAGACCAGGGTCCCAGAGGGGATGCAATAGCCCAGCTCGACTGGTCGGTGGGCCAATTGATGAACCTACTTGAGGAGAAAGGACTTGAAGAGAATACACTAATTATTTTCTCTTCCGACAATGGTCCTGTGCTTGATGACGGATATGAAGACAATGCTGCTGAGAATCTGGGACTTCACGACCCGTTCAGCAACCTGAGAGGTGGAAAATACAGTGCTTTTGAAGCAGGAACCAAAGTTCCCTTCATAGTTTCCTGGCCCAAAGAAATTAAAGCAGGTCAAACAAGCACCGCCTTATTCAGTCAGATTGATCTGCTGGCCTCCTTTGCTCATTTCACAAAAACTGACTTCAACGAAAATCAGGCCATAGATTCACAAAACAAATGGAACACCCTCACGGGGAAAGACAAAATCGGACGTCAATGGGTGATTCAGGAGGCTATCCAGGGAGTCCTTTCCATCCTGGATACAAAAGGTTACAAATACATCGCTCCCAAGGACGGAAGTAAACTGGTTTCCTGGGGAGTGAATATAGAAACCGGCTTTACCTTGGAGCCCCAGCTGTATCATCTGAAAGAAGACCCTCAGGAAATCAAAAACATAGCAGAAACACATCCTGATATAGTCAACAACTTAAAAACCCGGCTCGACAGCATTAAAAGATAATAATACTTAAAAAATATTGCACACATGCATCATCCAATTACAATAAAACAATTACTGATTTTCTCTGTCAGTTTTTTCTTTTCTGCTTCCATTTTTGGACAAAACATTCCTGATGTTTTCCCAACACCACAGGAAACATCCTACACCGGAAATCAATTTGCTCCTGAGAAAGGAAAGACCACCTGGAAGTTGAGTAGTGACATTTCCCCGGATATTACAAAAGAATTGCAGGAATTATTCAAAAATCTGAATATTACCATTATTGCAGGAATTTGGGAAGAGTCGAAAAATTATACAATTAAATCCGCCCCGTCAAAACCGGAAGGATATTATCTTAAATTATCCGGAGACAGCGTTGTTTTGTCCGGTCACGACTATGATGGCCTTTATTATGCACTTCAGACAATCAAACAAATTGTTCCGGCAGGAAATCAACCATTGCAAATCCCGGGGATTGAAATTACTGACTGGCCGGATGTCCCGTTCAGAGGTTCTGTTGAAGGGTTTTACGGAGAACCCTGGAGTCATAAAGATCGATTAAGCCAACTTGAATTCTATGGAAAGCACAAGCTAAATACTTACATCTATGGCCCAAAAGATGATCCATACCACGGTTTTTCAGACCAATGGAGAGAACCCTATCCGGAAGAAAAAGCCCGCGAAATTGAAGAGCTGGTTAAAGTAGCCGAAAAAAACCATGTAAATTATGTATGGGCTGTGCACCCCGGTCGCGATATTCACTGGACCGATGATGATGAAGATGGAACCATCGATGACTTTGAAGCCTGCCGTAAAAAATTTGAGTTGATGTATAATATGGGTGTTCGGTCATTTGCGGTTTTCTTCGATGACATCAGCGGGGAAGGAACCAATGCCAAAATGCAGGCCAAAATGCTGAACTACCTGAATCAGGAGTTTGTAAGCAAAAAACAGGATGTTACACCATTAATCATGTGTCCCACACAGTACAACAGAGCCTGGTCATCAGGAGATTACCTCCAAATACTTGGAAGCGAACTGGATCAGAATATACGGATTATGTGGACCGGGAACTCGGTCTGTGCAGACATCACCAAAGAAAGTGTAGATTGGATAACTGAAAGAATCCAACGAAAACCTTTTATTTGGTGGAACTGGCCTGTAAGTGATTATGTACGTACCCGTTTGCTGCTGGGCCGTGTTTACGGGCTGGATAAAGAAAATCAGGGATCTCTTTCAGGGTTCACCTCCAATCCCATGGATAAACCGGAGGCCTCAAAAATAGGACTGTTTGGAGTGGCAGACTATACATGGAACATGAAGGGTTTTAATTCAGAAGTCACATGGAAAAAAGGGATTGAACGTCTATTCCCGAAAACATCAGAAGCCATGATAACCTTCGCGATGCACAACAGCGACCAGGGGCCCAACACACATAATTACAGACGGGAAGAATCGGAAAACGTCCGTCCTTTCATTGAGGAGTTTATGCACTCTTACGCCAAAGACGGTGTCATTCCCCAAAAATCTCACCATCAAATAACCGCTGAGTTTCAAAAAATAAAGGAGGCAGGCGCCACCCTCAGAAAAGAACTCCCAAATTCTCATCCGGCCTTTTTTGAAGAAACAAAGTACTGGATCTACTCATTTGAATCTCTTGGAGAAGCAGGAACGACACTCCTCAACAACCTACGGACGAGCAATGAATCCTCCAAAACCCGGATTGCAGAACTGAATAAGATGCTTGGGCAGTTCAGGCAAATGGATGCCTATAGTAAGCTTCAGAAAAAAGCCGGAGAACCGGATCCATGGGCACAGGGATGCGTCACCGGTAGTACTGTTCTTACACCCTTTGTCCAAAACCTGTTTCAACTTCGTGCTTCTGAAATTCATACTTCAATCACCGGAGAAAAACCGGCTGCAAAAGGACTCAGCGAAGCTTTCTTCAAACCAATAACCAACATTAACTCGCTGAACAATCTTCAGCTCACCCGGGATGGGAAATACATTAAAATCAACCCCATACTGGAAATCATAAAGCTTAATCCAGGCGATTTCATAGGTATCGAACTCCCTGAAGGTATCTTTGCCAATTATGTACACGCCATCCTTGGAAATAAAGAAGTTTCTGAATACGGTGAAATCCAGGGATCAAAAAATGGAACAGACTGGAAAAAGATAGATACCCGCAACAACGAGGGAACGATGCAGGCACGACTGGAGGAAGAGGATAAAATAAGATTTGTTCGCTACATGAACATTTCTGCCAAAACTGTGGCTCTCAAAACAGATCTGTTTAAAGTGGATATCCCCGAGGATTCAAGAGTTAACAGCCCGGAAGCAATGACGGACAAAACTGTCTCCTCATATTACAAAATGCCGGTTTCGGAAGAATCCATAAATATTTCAGTGCCCGAGAACAAACGAGTAACATCGGTGATGATTCTTGGCGATTTTGCAAATTCAACAGTACATTTTGTTGATGGTTCATCAGTCCTTTATTCCGAACTATCGGAAGAGAACAAGAAGATAATTGATAACATCACCATTTTCAATCAACCATCACAAAGCCAGATTCACGAGATTTATTGGGTCAACGGAATGGATTAGCTTTTACAGGAGAGTCAAATGCTCCCAAAACAAAATGAAAGAATCAATTAATAAACATACATACCGAATGTCACATAAACTATTTCTATTAATCGGTTTGTTCGCAGTCCTTGTCTCTGCAACAGGACAGAACAACGAACGCCCGGACTGGGAAAATCCTCTGGTAACGGAAATTAACAAGGAGCCCGCACGGGCTACATTCACCTCTTTCCCTGATGCAGAAAAGGCTTTGAGCGGAGAGCCATCTATCTTCCGGAAATCTTTAAACGGCACATGGAAATTTAACTTCGCCAAGTCACCCTCTGAGAAACCCGATAATTTCTTTCAGGAAGACTATGACGTCAGCAACTGGGACAATATCAAAGTTCCCGGCAACTGGGAAGTGGAAGGATTCGGCATTCCCATCTACGTAAACATCCAATATGAATTTGCCGATCCAAGAACTTCCATTACAGAGATGAAGGATGGCCCCAAACCACCGCAAATTCCACACGATTACAATCCGGTGGGGTCCTATCGACGCACCTTTGAAGTTCCCCACGACTGGAACGGCCGCCAGATATTCATTAAACTGGGCGCAGTAAAGTCTGCTTTCTACATCTGGATAAACGGAGAAAAAGTAGGTTACAGTCAGGGGAGTAAACTACCCGCCGAATTTGATATAACCAAATTTGTCAGGACCGGCAAAGAAAACTCTGTCGCTCTGGAGGTCTATCGATGGAGCGATGCAAGCTACCTTGAATGCCAGGATTTCTGGCGCATTTCGGGCATCGAAAGGGATGTGGAAATTTACAGTCAGCCAAAAACACGCATCCGGGACTTCGAGGTCGTTTCTAACCTCGACGAAAGCTACAAAAAAGGAAAACTTGATCTTTTTGTGGACATCAGGAACCACCTTTATGCCAATAAAAACATCACGGTTGGGATGGAACTGACAGAGACAAACAACAACCCGGTGGTTGCCCAAAAGCAATCGATAGAACTTCCAAAAAACAGTGAAGTCACTGTTGAAATGGCTGCCACCATTGCCAATGTCAAGCCCTGGAGTGCTGAATACCCCAATCTTTACAACCTGATCATCCAACTCTATGATGAAAATGGAGAAGTTCTGGAATCCACTATCCGTAAAATCGGATTCCGATCGGTGGAAATCACCAGAGGACAGCTGCTCGTCAATGGAGTGCCCGTCACCCTGAAAGGAGCCAATCTTCATGAGCATCATCCTGAAACAGGCCACGTAATGGACGAAGAAACCATGATGCGTGACATTGAGCTCATGAAACAAAACAATTTCAATGCCGTTCGTCTGGCACACTACCCGCAAGCGGAGCGCTGGTATGAATTATGCGATGAACATGGTCTTTACATTGTCGATGAGGCAAACATTGAATCACATGGCCTTGGGTACGGCGAAAAATCACTGGGGAAAGACCCTCTGTGGGAAAAGGCTCACGTAGAACGAATGACCCGAATGGTGGAACGTGACAAGAACCATCCTTCAGTCATTATTTGGTCAATGGGCAACGAAGGGGGTAACGGGGTCAACTTCTATGCCGGTTACAAAGCCATTAAAGAACTGGACCGAAGCAAACGCCCGGTGCAGTATGAACGTACCGAAGTTGGAAGTCGTTATGCGCTCGATTTCGATTGGAATACCGATATCATTGTTCCTCAATATCCGGGTCCATCCACTTTTGAATGGTTTGGCGAAAAATTGCTCGACCGGCCCTTCATCCCCTCCGAATATGCCCATGCCATGGGAAACAGCATGGGAAACTTTCAGGATTACTGGGACATCATCAACAAATACCCGCAATTACAGGGTGGATTTATCTGGGACTGGGTCAATCAGGGCATACGTACAACCGATGACAAGGGTAATGAGATATTTGCCTTTGGAGGCGATTTTGGAGAAAACATGCCCAGTGACGGCAACTTCCTGCTCAACGGAATTGTGAATGCAGACCGATCCCCCCAGCCGGGTCTTTTGGAAGCAAAAAAAGCACACGAATGGGTTACCTTTGAATCATTGCGACTAAATGACAAGACGGCCAAAATACTGGTTGAAAATCGTTATGACTTCACCAACCTTAGCGCATATCAAATCAGGGCTTTCATTAAAAGTGACGGAAAAACATTGAAAAAGGTTGACCTTCCCTTAATGAAAACACCTCCTCATCTGGGGGAAACCGTCACTTTCGACATTTCAGGCATTTCTCCAAAACCAGACACTGAATATTTCCTTGAATTGGAAGTAACCACTCGTGAAAAACATGGAGTTATTCCCAAAGGGCATTTAGTCGCCCGGGAACAATTTAAACTCCCCTGGAAAGAAGATCATCCGGAGATTACCGAATCGGCTTATGATGTTAAGCAACAGGAGACAGATGATCTTTTTGTTTTTGAAGCCGGTAAAGTAACGCTTTCTATCGAAAAAGCGACCGGAAGAATAAAGAGCTATCGTTTGAACAAAACCGAACTATTGACCAACGATGGTGGTCCTGTGCCAGATTTCTGGAGAGCCCCCAACGACAATGACTTCGGTGCGGGAATGCCCCGGAATAACATCAACTGGAAAAAGGCCACCCAAAATCAACAACTTGAAAACATAGAACTGGTGAAAAACAGCAAGGGAGAGTATCAGATCATTGCTGTCTGGAATATGCCTGATGCCAACACCCGTTTCCATACTACCTACACCATTCATGGCAATGGCAGTGTAACGCTCCTCAATAAACTGGAAGCCTCAGCTACGGAAAACAATGACATCCCGAGAGTGGGTATGGTCTTAACACTGCCCCGGGAATTCGATCAACTCACCTGGTTTGGTCGCGGTCCGTGGGAAAACTATGTGGACAGAAAAGCAGCTTCTTTTGTCGGGCTATACTCCTCAACAGCGGCAGAACAGATGGTGCCTTACGAACGTCCGCAGGAAAACGGAAACAAAACCGGTGTCCGATGGGCCGCCCTTACCAATAAAAAAGGAGTGGGACTCATGGCCATCTCAGCAGAGCATCCCGGTGAAGGATTTGAGATGACTGCCATGCCTTACCTCACCGCTGATTTTGATGCAAGAGAAGGATACGAGTACGGCCCTGTTCACCTGGAGCAAAAACACATTGCACAGGTAAAAGAGAGAAACCTGATTCGCTGGAATATCGATTACGGACAACGGGGTTTGGGAGGTATCAACAGCTGGGGAGCACAGCCACTGGATAATTACCGGTTGTCTCCGGACAAAGAATACACCTATTCTTTCAAGCTGATTCCGGTCGAAGCAAATGATCAGGACCAACTTATACAAAAAGTCAAAGAAAAATGATTCTCATGCAAAATAACATTTTCAAATATGCTCCTGCTGCAATAGCCCTGCTGGCCATGAGCAGCTGCGGGCAACCGAAAGAAAAGACTCCTCAAAAGCCCAATATCATCTACATTCTGGCAGACGATTTAGGATATGGAGACCTTAGTTGTTACGGGCAGGAAAAATTTCAAACACCCAACATCGACCAACTGGCTGCAGAAGGCATCCGGTTTACCAGCCATTACAGCGGAAGTACTGTTTGTGCCCCTTCCAGAAGCTCCCTGCTCACAGGGTTGCATACAGGTCATGCCCCGGTCCGTGGAAATCGGGAGATTCAACCCGAAGGACAGCAACCCATGCCGGCAGATACCCGCACAGTGGCACACGAACTAAAAGATGCAGGTTACAATACGGCCTGTATTGGGAAATGGGGCCTTGGCTATCCCGGATCGGTAAGTGACCCGTTAAAAATGGGATTTGACTATTTCTTTGGTTACAACTGTCAGCGACACGCCCATCACTATTTTGTGGACTATTTATGGGAAAACGATCGCAAAATTGAATATCCGGAAAAAGTCTATAGCCACGATGTGCAAACAGAAAAAGCCTTCGATTACATCCGGTCGCAACAGGACAGTACATTCTTTCTTTATCTGGCTTATACCATCCCACATGCGGAAATGCGCCTGCCTGACGAATACCTGAAACCATTTATCGACCGATATCCGGAACCGGAACCATTTCCGGGAGGACATTATGGGGAACAGCAACATCCGCGTGCAGCATTTGCCGCCATGGTAACTCACATGGATCGCGATATCGGGAGACTGATGCAATTATTAAAAGATCTGGGGTTGGATGAAAATACACTCGTCGTTTTCACCTCCGACAACGGAACCCATGTGGAAGGTGGTAACGACCCCGATTTCTTCGATAGCAACGGCCCTTTCCGCGGTTACAAAAGAGATTTGTATGAAGGAGGCATCCGCGTTCCATTTATTGCTCGTTGGAAAAATGTGATTGAACCGGGCCGTGAATCCGATCATATTTCAGCCTTCTGGGATATGTACCCCACATTTTGTGAGCTGGCAGGAAAGCAACCGGAAAAAAATACCGATGGCATCTCCATGGTTCCCGAATTTACCGGAAAAGAGCAGCCCAAACATGAATATCTTTACTGGGAGTTCCCGGTGCTGGGCGGACGCCAGGCAGTTCGCATGGGTAACTGGAAAGGTGTCCGCTATGATCTCGCCAGTGGCAACCGCAACATTGAACTCTATAATCTGGATACCGATCCGGGAGAAACCAATAATGTTGCAGTCAATCATCCGGAGGTGTTAAGCAAAATCAGCGCTGCCATGCAGGAAGCGCATGAACCTTCGCTGTTTTTTAAACTACCAATTGATGAATAATACAGAAGAGGCGATCCAAAAAGTACAATTTTAATGTCTTTCTGAGTGCCTACCCAAAAAAAGTTTGGGGAATAATGTAAAAATGACAGAATTGGCTCGTCCCTGAAAGGGGCAAATTTTAATTACCCCGGGTCGATAACCCGGGGTAAGGCTGAAAGATTGGAATCAGGTCCCCGAATGGGGGCCAACAATTACAACCCTGACTTTCCGATTGTTGTAAAAATCTGTTATTGGTAGCTTGTCGAAGAATCTGTTTGTTTGAATGACAGATGTTTCGGCTACGCTCAACATGACACTTTTGGTGTGATTTATACTTTTTGGACAGCCTCTAAATGATCTTAAAAACGCTTGTCCAAACCATCATCAGAAAAACCGTTTATGAAAAAATCACTTCTCATATTTATTTTTCTCACAGCATTAAATTCAATGTTGTTTGCCGACAATCCTCCCTCTCCACTAACCCTGTGGTACGACCAACCGGCCAGTCAATGGGAAGAGGCCCTCCCAATTGGGAATGGGCACATGGGGGCAATGATTTTTGGGGGCATCGACAAGGAGAGAATACAGCTAAATGAGGAAACAATCTGGACCAAACGAGATGAATTCACCGACAAACCGGACGGACATAAATACATCAACAAGATCAGAACGTTGCTCTTTGAGGAGCAATATGAAGAAGCAGAAAAACTGGTCCGCCGGCATCTGCTGGAAGACAGAATGCCCAACAATACCAACACTTATCAAACTCTTGGAGATCTTCATCTTGATTTCGAGAAGTTTGAACAAATTAGCCAGTATCGCCGTCAACTGAATCTTGAAAACGCAACTGCTTCGGTCTCTTTTATCTCCGATGGCGTTCATTATTCCAGAGAGTCCTTCTCTTCTAACCCCGCAAATGCCACCTTTATGAAATTGTCCGCAGATAAACCGGGTCGGATTTCTTTTACGGCAAGTCTCAACAGACCCGGTGAAGGTGAAAATATTTCAGTGGATGGCCACACCATCATCATGAATCAGAAAGTGGATAACAAAGACGGGGTTACTTATGAAACAAGGATTCAGATTCGGGCCAAAGGAGGAACATTAGAAGCTAAAGACAAAAGCATAAAGATTTCAGGTGCCGCTGAAGTTGTGCTGATTCAGGTGGCGGCAACAGACTACCGGGGGGAAAACCCAACCCAATCATGTAAAAAATACCTGAAAGATATTGCAGAAAAGAGCTATGACGATCTCAGAAAGGAACACATCAGTGATTATCAATCCTTGTTCAATCGGGTATCGCTGGATCTGGGAACTTCGGATGCCATCTATTTCCCCGTGGATGAACGCCTGACAGCACTTCGAAAAGGTGCTGAAGACCCTGCCCTGTTTTCATTGTACTATCAGTTCGGGCGATACCTGCTCATTTCATCATCGCGCCCGGGTTCCTTGCCCGCCAATCTTCAGGGATTGTGGGAAAGCACCTTAACACCTCCCTGGAATGCCGATTATCACATCAACATAAACATACAAATGAACTACTGGCCTGCGGTGGTCACAAATCTCCCGGAATGCCACCTACCCTTCCTGAATTTTATCGGACAACTCCGGGAAAATGGCCGAAAAACAGCCAACACACTTTATGGTGCCAGGGGATTCACCGCCCACCACACCACTGACGCCTGGCACTTCACCACGGCTCAGGGACAACCTCAATGGGCAATGTGGCCTATGGGTGCTGCCTGGGCATCAACACATATCTGGGAACATTTCCTGTTCACCCGCGACACCACATTCCTCAGGAATTATGGCTTTGACGTGATGAAAGAAGCAGCCCTTTTCCTCAGCGACTTCCTGGTAAAAGACCCTGAGACCGGGCGGCTTGTATCCGGCCCCTCCATGTCTCCCGAAAATACCTTTTTCACACCCCGGGGCAATCGTGCTTCAGTAGTAATGGGACCCTCCATGGACCATCAAATCATTCACCATCTGTTTTCATCGGTAATTGAAGCTGCCAAAGTATTAAATGCCGAAGATCATTTCACCCGAAAGATCACCCGGCAGCTAAAACAACTTACACCTTCGGAAATCGGGGAGGACGGACGCATTCTGGAGTGGTCTGAAGACCTAAAGGAAGCAGAGCCCGGACACCGGCACATGTCACATCTCTATGGACTTTATCCCTCCAGTCAGTTTTCCTGGCAAAAAACACCCGAACTGATGGAGGCTGCCCGAAAAGTAATTGAAAAACGCCTGAAACACGGAGGTGGGCACACCGGCTGGAGTCGGGCCTGGATGGTTAATTTCTATGCACGCCTCAAAGACAGTAACGAAGCGTATCAAAACATGAGGGCTTTGCTGACAAAATCCACCCATCCCAATCTTTTCGATAACCATCCACCTTTCCAGATTGACGGTAACTTTGGTGGCACTGCTGGATTGACAGAAATGTTGTTGCAATCACATCAGGGTAATATTGAACTCCTGCCTGCGTTACCTTTTCAATGGAGGGAAGGATCTGTAAAGGGTCTTAAGGCACGGGGTGGATATACCATTAACATATCCTGGAGCGATGGCGCTCTAACCACAGCAGAAATTATTGGACCGGTGGATACAGATGTTCCGGTGGTTTACAACGGGCAAGCCATCAATGTGACCATCAATAAAGGGGAAACAACCATTATTCTGGCACAGGACTTTTAAACTACCTGACCCCTGAGACTTTTAATTAAATATCAGATAATCACAAAATTTTCAAACTAATGAAAAAAGGACTATTAGCACTTTCAATGGTTTTGGGAATCACTCTTCTAGCAGGGTGTAACTCTCAAAAGGCCACCAAAGACGACCTTTCCATCATTCCGTTACCGATGGAAATGAATGCCGGAACCGGCAAATTCAAATTGAATGAAAAAACCAATATCCTTACTTCTTCTGATAATGAAGAGGTTCAGGGAGTTGCCGGATATTTGTCTGAACTTTTATCTCCGGCCACCGGATTTGCTTTCACCGCAGAGTTGGCAACAGAAGCGGCAAAGAACACCATATTTCTGAAACTGAATCCGGAAATTTCAGGGGAGACCGGCGCATATCACCTGACGGTTTCTGATGATCAAGTCATTATCGAAGCCCCTGAATCTATAGGCCTGTTTTACGGAGTTCAGTCGTTGCGACAGCTCTTGCCTGCCGAAGTTGAATCTTCAACCGTTCAAAGCGGGATTGCATGGAGTGTTCCGGCTGTGGAAATCAAAGACGAGCCTCGGTTTCAGTACCGTGGATTACATCTGGATGTTGGGCGTCACTTCTTCCCGGTGAGCTTTATCAAAAAATACATCGACTTGCTGGCCATGCACAAAATGAACAAGTTTCACTGGCACCTCACCGAAGACCAGGGATGGCGGCTGGAAATCAAAAAATATCCTAAACTTCAGGAAATCGCAAGTCAACGAGACGGTACCCTGATCGGACATGGAGGAGAAACCCCGTTCGAATACGACGACCAACCCTATGGCGGCTATTACACACAGGAAGAAGCAAGGGAAGTGGTGGCGTATGCAGCAGAACGTTTTATCACAGTCATTCCCGAAATCGAAATGCCCGGTCATGCAACAGCAACTTTGGCCGCTTATCCTGAACTGGGATGCACCGGAGGTCCTTATGAAGTAATTAAAAGATGGGGAGTATTCCCGGACATCTATTGTGCCGGAGAAGAAAAAACCTTTGAATTTCTGGAAAATGTATTGCTCGAAGTAATGGACATTTTTCCAAGCGAATATATCCACATCGGAGGAGATGAAGCC
The DNA here is from genome assembly GCF_000259075.1 of Marinilabilia salmonicolor JCM 21150. Taxonomy (GTDB): domain Bacteria; phylum Bacteroidota; class Bacteroidia; order Bacteroidales; family Marinilabiliaceae; genus Marinilabilia; species Marinilabilia salmonicolor. The sequence goes on along the minus strand of NZ_AJKI01000040.1, from coordinate 171,741 downwards.
CCAAAAGACCGATGGGAAGAGTGTCCCAAATGTCAGGCCCGCATTCGCAGGGAAGGATTGAAGAATGAACACGAACTTCAAAGCTATTTCATCACCCGAATGGAGAAGTTCCTCAACAAACATGGACGTCAGATCATCGGATGGGATGAAATTCTGGAAGGTGGTCTGGCCCCCGGTGCCACTGTAATGTCCTGGAGAGGTGAAGCAGGGGGTATTGAAGCTGCAAAGATGGGACACGATGTGATCATGACCCCGAATTCTCACCTTTATCTGGATTACTACCAGACCGACCCGGAAAATGAACCATTGGGCATTGGTGGTTATCTGCCACTTGAGACAGTTTATTCATACCACCCTGTTCCTGATGCTCTCACAGATGAAGAAGCCAAACACATATTAGGCGCTCAGGGCAATTTATGGACCGAATATGTAAAGACTTCGGAGCATGTTGAGTATATGGTTTACCCAAGAGCAGTGGCACTTTCTGAGGTTGTCTGGACACCCAAAGAGAAGAAAGATTACAGCGACTTCCTGCGCCGATTGGAAAAGCATTACAAAAGACTGGATATCCTGGACGTGAATTACTTTTATGAAGTTCCAAAACCATCCTCAAACACAGCAAAAGCCGGTTTTTTGGAATCTACTGAAATATCCCTCAGCACACCACTCAGCAACAGCGAAATTCGCTATACACTTGATGGCTCGGAACCAACGACAGAATCAGCACTTTACACCAATCCTGTGAAGGTTAAAGAAACAGGAGTGCTAAAAGCTGTTACCGTGAAAAAGTCAACAGGTGAAATCAGTGCCCCTCTGGAAATTCCTGTTACCAAAGTGGCCTATACTGACCCGGTAGAGAACATTACCCCGGGATCAGCCGGCTTGGCTTACAACTATTACGAAGGTTTTTTCAGAACTGTGAAAGAAATGGAAGAGCAACAACCGGAAAACACAGGAATTGTAACATCCAAATGGATTCCGGAGGTTGTGAACAGCGGTTCTTTTGGGTTTACCTTCTCAGGTGTTCTGCCCGTTGAAAAAGAGGGCCTTTATCACTTCCATCTTTCGTCTGACGACGGAAGCAAAATGTACCTCAACGAACAGGAATTCATCGATAATGACGGGCTTCATTCCAATCAAACTGTTATTGAACCGGCTGCCTTGAAAAAGGGCCTCTACAAAGTAAAAATATATTTTACGGAAGGTGGCGGTGGATACAATCTCAACCTGAAACTGCAATTCCCGGATGGATCTGTCAAAAAACTCACTCCAGCTGATTTTTTTACTGAAAAATAATCAGGAACAGAAACACCCAAAACAGTTCTGGTTAAAACAGTCTTCTGTTTTGGGCGTTTCTCCTCAAAAACAAAAGTCACTGAAAAATCCCCCGACTGACAGAAAAAATTAAAGCTATGACACCAGAACAAATAACCAGTCAGTTCGCCATAAAAGGAACCGTGGAAGGTATAAAGCCTTTCGGAACCGGACTGATCAACACCACATACAAAGTAAAAACGCAGGAAGACGAACATCCCAACTACCTGCTTCAAATCATCAACCACCAGATTTTTCAAAATGTGCCGGAACTCACACGAAACATTAAAAGAGTAACCGACCACCTCAGAGAAAAACTCGAAGCTCAGGGAATTGACGACATCGACCGGCGGGTACTAACACCCGTTGAGACCCTCGAGGGTGAAGGTTTCTACAAAGATGCTGAAGGACAGTATTGGCGGATGTTTCTCTTTATTGAAGGGGCACGTTCCTACGACCAGCTGACCAACACCAAACAGGCTAATGCCGGAGGACGAGCATTCGGTCAGTTCCAGAGAATGGTTTCCGACTTGCCCGGAGATCCTCTTTACCCAATCATTCCGGGATTTCACAACACCGAAATGCGCATCAACAATTTCAAGGAACGCGTTGAAAAAGACCCCGTAGGTCGCTTGAAAGAGGTTAAAGAAGAAGTTGATTTCCTGATGGAACGCTCCGAAGAATACAAAAAAATTGTTCAGATGGGAAAAGAAGGCAAAATCCCCGAACGAATCGTACATCAGGATACCAAATTCAACAATGTGCTACTCGATGAAAATGATGAAGTGCTTTGTGTTATTGACCTGGACACCGTGATGCCCGGGTATGTCTGTTACGACATTGGCGATGCCATCCGCAACGGAGCCAACACCGGCAAAGAGGATGATCCCGACCTTGACAGAGTAAGCATCAATATGGACCTTTACGAAGGATTCATCAAGGGTTTTTTGCAGGAAACCAAAGAGATTCTTACCCCTGCCGAAAAAGAGACGCTCGCTTTTGGTGCCAAACTGCTGACCTACGAACAGGCAGTGCGGTTCCTCGATGATTACATTGATGGCGACAATTACTACAAAACCGAAAGTCCAAAACACAACCTGATCAGAACCAGGGCCCAGATAAAATTACTCAAAAGCATGGAAGAAAACTGGGATGCCATGCAAAAGATTGTGGAACAACAATAAACTTAAAACGTACGATATTTCTCACATTATGAAGAAAATCACCATTCCATATTTAGATACATCATTTACATCCCCGGAGGAAGTCTCCAAAATCCTTGATAAAAAAGGGATGCAGGGAAAAATTGAAACGGTCAACTGGAAAACCTTTCCATACCGTCCTAAGGTCTCTTTCTCCATGGCATACAACCAGAACAACCTGTTTCTGAAATTTAAGGTGCAGGAGGAGCACATCAGAGCCATGGAAACCAAAACCAACGGAAATGTGTGGGAAGACAGCTGTTGTGAATTCTTCTGTGCCTTCGACAACCGGGGGTATTACAACCTGGAAACCAACTGCATCGGAACCCAACTCATCGGATGGGGAGCCCACAAAGAAGAAAGAACCCTTCTGGCTCCCAGAACCATTGATGCTGTTAAGAAACATTCCACCCTGGAACGCAAAGCAATAGAGCCACAAAGTGGCCGTTTTGAATATCAGTTAACCCTGATTATTCCTGCGGCCACTTTTGTCAATCACCCGGGGATGAAATTTACTTCCGGAATGCAACTCAAAGGAAATTTCTACAAATGTGGGGACAAAACTCCCGAACCACATTTTGTTTCCTGGAACTCCATTGAGATTGAAGAGCCCAATTTTCACCGTTCGGATTTTTTCGGGATCATTGAATTAGCTTAAAAAAAAGTGCAACGCAGGAGGCCTGCGTTGCACTTTTTTTTATAGAATATCACTGGTTTCACAGCGAAACTCATTCCCCGAAAAAAGGAGACTAACTTTTATTCATAATACTGCATATTCTCTTTCGTCACCACATCCAGCGGCAAATATTTTATTTGCTCCACCTCCTTCTTAAACACAAGGTAATCAGCCATAAGCTTTACGCCCCAATAGCCCTGACCATGAGGATTCTGATTTATCAGAAAATCAATAGCACCCCTGTTCAGCAGTTCCCGGTTTTTCAAAAGAAGGTCATAACCAACAAGCTGGAAATGCCCGGACTGATACTTCTGAAGAAAATCGGCAAGTACAAAAGAACGGGAATTGGTTACAAAAAACCCTCTCAAATCAGGGTTTGACTCTAATAGTTTTTGTAAGTGCTGATCAAAACGGGGTTTATCTTCCCAAAAATCCACCTCAGTGCGAATTACTTTGTATCCTACGGACCGAAGATCCTCAAAGTAATCAAGAAATCCCTGTTCTTTGCGGATCAGATGTGTGGAATTGGTTACCTGCTCATCCAGATGGACAACCATAAAGGTTCCGGGTTGCTTACAGCCATAGTGCAATAATCTGCCGGCCAATAATCCGCTTTGATAAGAATCCTGCCCCACATAAGCCACAGGCTTATAGTCAGGGATGTGCGTATTAAAAAGATTAAAAGGAATCCCATCCTGTTTCCACTTACTTAAGAAAGCAAGTGATTCCCGGTAAAAAATAGGGGCCACCAAAATACCGCTGTAATGGCTCGTACTAACTTTCTGAGCTTCTTTCTTAAAAGATTCCGCATCTTTCTGATTAAACAGAAATTTATCAACAACGACTCCATACTGTCGCAGTTGCTCTGCAGCCTCCTCAACACCCTGAAATGGGGCACTCCAATACTCATCATTTCCGGGGTTGGGGATAATTGCTGCAATACGATATTCTCCTGACGACACAAGCGCCCGGGCCATAATATTGGGCTCATAGTCCAGGGCTTCCATTGCCTTTGTGATGCGCTTTTTGGCACCCTCTGAAACCCGGCCCCTGTTATGTAGCACCCGGTCAACTGTTCCGGCTGACACGCCTGCCTGTCTGGCAATATCTTTTATGCGGGCAATCTTTTTCAAAAAGGTAGATCTATAATCTGCCCTGAAGCAATACTCAGATTCAGGACAGATAATTAAAAATTCAATTCCGTATTTTATGTCCTTTCAGGGCATAATAAAGGATATACAAAAACAAGGGAAGACAAAGCCAATATGCATTTTGTGCTCCAAACATATCCTTCAGAAAACCATAAAGCGTTGGTATTAATGCACCACCTACAATAGCAACCACCATCAGTGATCCACCTGCTTTTGTAAAACGCCCCAGGTCGGTCATTGCCAAAGGCCAAATAGCGGGCCACATCAGCGCAGCTCCCAGTGCAATAAGTACCACAAAGAAAATTGAGATTTCCATAGGGGTCAAAACGACCAGCAGGGAACCTGCAATAGCAGTAACGGTACTTACCACCAGGGCTTTGGACTGACTGACATACTTTGGAATCAAAATGATTCCCGCAATATAGCCAACCACCATTCCTACCGGAGCAATCCATGCATACCATTCAGGGTTAGACAACCCAAGACTCTCAGCGTAATCAACCAATGTTCCCAGTGCCACAGTCTCCACACCTACATAGAAGAAAAGGGCCAGAACCCCGAGCAACAGGTGAGGGAATTGAAATACCGAAGTCTTTTTTGCAGCATAAGGACAGTCGTCTGCGCTTTCTTCATCTTCACCCACTGCTTTCACTTCAGGAAGAGGAGAAATCAATGCAATCAGCCCCAAAAGGAGAAAAACCCCAATGATGATATAAAACGGAAGCGTGGTGTCGGAGAAGGTCACCTGATCCACACTTTTCCCGATCACCAATGCCAGGAACAATGGAGCCACCGGCCATGCCAGCTTATTCAGGATGCCCATGATACTCATCCGTTGTGCAGCACTGTCAATGGGCCCAAGAATTGTCACATATGGATTCACGGTTGCCTGAAGAAACGTATTTCCCATGCCGCTGAGAAAGGAAGCTGCCAAAAATAAAGGCAAACTCTCCATTTGTCCGGAAGGGATGTATAAATAAAATCCAATGGAAAACAAAAGAAATGACAAAGCCATGGTCTTTTTGTAACCGATACGGGCGATCACAAACGATGCAGGATACCCGAAAATAAGAAATGCGGAGAAAGTAGCTGCCAGTACCAGATAAGATTCTGCAGAACTGATACTCAACTCACTCTTCAGAAGTGGTATCAGATAACTATTGATTCCCAGGGCAAAACCGATGGAGAAAAACATCATCCCTAATATGGCGAGTGCAACTAACTGTGTGCTGCCTCTCTTTGCAGATGCAATTTGATTACTCATAATAGATTTCTTTCAAGATTTAAAATTTATATCGTCTGAAAGCCTCAATGGCTTCATACTCGGTAAGCCCAAGGCTGTCATACAGCTTAGCTGTCTCTCTGTTCCGGTCTTCGGCACGCTCCCAGAATTCACGTGAGTCAGTACCCGGGAACACCGGCTCGTCTTTTTGTGACTGGTGTTTAAAAATAGCCATTCTTTTTTTCTTGAGCTCATCCGGACTGATAGGCACAGCCATTTCAACATCCTCGATGTCCCATTCCTGCCATGCACCACGGTAAAGCCATACCCAGCAATCTTTGGCCCACTCTTCCTCCTTCACAACTTTGAGTGCATCAAAAATAGCATGCAGGCAAACGGCATGAGTTCCATGAGGATCCTGCAAATCGCCGGCAGCATAAATTTGATGAGGCTTCACCTCTCGCAGCAAATCTACAATAATATCGATATCGGCCTGCGAAACAGGACTTTTTTCCACACTTCCCGTTTCATAAAACGGCAGGTCCAAAAAATGAATATTCTCTTCTTTTACTCCACTGAAACGACTGGCAGCAATAGCCTCTCCCTTCCTGATTTGTCCTTTAATGGCCAAAACAGAAGGATGACTATTCCCATTCCCCGGATTTTCTTTCAGATAACCGGTAATCTCATTATAGAACTTCTCAATATCCGTCTCGCATAGTGACATCTGACGGGAAAGGCCTCGCAGAAAATCCATGTACCTGTGTGCATCATCATCAAATACCGCGATGTTCCCGGATGTTTGATAAGCCACATGGACATCGTGACCCTGTTCTGCCAAACGAATAAAAGTTCCACCCATGGAAATCACATCATCGTCGGGGTGAGGGCTAAATACAATTACCCTTTTAGGGAAAGGTTCAGAACGCTCCGGGCGTGTTTTGTCATCACTTCCGGGCTTACCTCCCGGCCATCCGGTGATGGTTTGCTGCAACAAATTGTGAATTTCAATATTCAAATCATACGCCTTTTCACCCGTCTGAAGAAGTGACTTCAATCCCCACTCTTTATAATCGGCTTCAGTTAGCTTCAGAATAGGCTTCCCGGTTTGCTTAGAAAGCCAGATGAGCGCTTTTTTTCGCATGGTATCCGTCCACTTGCAATCTCCGGTCAGCCAGGGGGTCTCGATTCTGCTAAGTTGAGCCCCTGCTGCAGGATCAACAACAAATAAAGCATCCGGATGATTTTGAAGAAAAGAAGCAGGAAGCTCAGCAGTCACGGGTCCTTCAACCGCAGATTTTACCACCTCCGCTTTACCCTGACCCCAGGCCATCAGGAAGACTCTTTCTGCTTGCATAATAGATTTCACCCCCATGGTTATTGCACTACGGGGTACATTTTCTTTACCGCCAAAATCCTTGGCTGCATCCTCTATAGTTACCTCATCCAAATGAACCAGTCGTGTTTCATCGCCAGCTTGCGATCCTGGTTCATTAAACCCGATATGTCCGCTTCGCCCAATACCCAAAATTTGAATATCCAGTCCACCCAGGGATTTAATTTTATTATCATAGTCGCGACAATATCCCTCTATCTGTTCACGTGACAGAGTCCCATCAGGAATATGAATGTTCTCAGGAAGGATGTCCACCTGAGCGAAAAAATTCTCCTGCATAAACCGGTGATAACTGTTTACATCCTCACGCTCCATGGGATAATACTCATCCAGGTTAAATGATATTACATTTTTAAAACTCAACCCTTCCTCCCTGTGAATCCGGATAAGCTCTTTATACAGTAACAATGGCGAACTGCCGGTGGCCAGCCCGAGAACCGTTGTTTTATTGATTTTATTCTTTTCCTTTATTAATGAGGCTATCTCTCTTGCCACAAACGCTGATCCTTCATCACGATCGCTGAAAACTTTAACCGCCACCTTTTCCAGGTGACTCCTTAATGTTGACTCTGTCATAATGGCTCCTTATTTAATTGGATAATTCTTTTTTCCTGATACAAAATTAATCATTTTGTGTGTACGCACACACAAATTTTAAAAAATTATTTTACAGCCACTTAAAAAACTCAATAACAACACAAAATCAGATTGGTGTGTATAGAACACATATCAAAAGGAAAATTGCACACTCCCGGAAATCATGTATTTGCAAGTTCATTGAAAAATATTATTCCCAACAACGCGACAAACAGACTGATTCAAAATAAATTAAGATATACCGACAAAAAAAATGCAATAACAACCACGATTTTTTTACTTTTTTCATTCCCGAAATTTGCAAGAAGTGAAATTTGATTTATCTTTGCATCCGCATTTGAAAAAGAACATTTCATTTGCGCACCGATATGGTCCCTTCGTCTAGTGGTTAGGACGCCAGGTTTTCATCCTGGAAACAGGAGTTCGATTCTCCTAGGGACTGCTAAAAATATTTGTAACAATTAGCAAGGATTAGAGATGGCAAATCATCAATCAGCAAAGAAGAGAGTTCGTCAGATTGAGAAGCGCAAGCTTCACAATAAGTATTACGCCAAAACGGCCCGTAATGCTATCAAGAAGCTGAGAAGCACTACAGAGAAGGCAGAAGCTGAATCAATGTATCCTCAGGTTACTTCTATGATCGACAAGCTTGCCAAAAAGAACATTATTCACAAAAATAATGCGTCAAACCTGAAATCAAGTTTGGCAAATCACATCAGTAAACTGGCTTAGTATTAAGCCTTTTTATGGTCCCTTCGTCTAGTGGTTAGGACGCCAGGTTTTCATCCTGGAAACAGGAGTTCGATTCTCCTAGGGACTGCTGAGGTCTTTCCTGTTTGGAAAGGCCTTTTTTTATGCTTCTTTTTTTTGTATATTGCATCAACCGTTTACCCCGAACAATCCATTAACCTGCCCAACCCCTGCTCATGAACTTCTATTGTGCCGGGACTTGGTGCCAAAAAAAGAAGGATGGAAGAATATCAAAGAACCAGCATCCGACATTGGGCCATTGAGGATCGCCCCCGCGAAAAACTCATCCAAAAGGGCATTGCATCTCTTTCAAACGCTGAACTTCTGGCCATATTAATAGGGTCCGGCAGCCGCAGAGAATCGGCAGTTGAACTCTCCAGAAAAATCCTGAGAGATGCCCGAAACAACCTAAATGAGTTGGGAAAGAGCACCATTGAATCCTTACAAAAAAGCTACCACGGAGTTGGTCAGGCCAAAGCCATCACCATTGTTGCAGCGCTGGAGCTGGGCCGAAGACGCCAACTGGCCTCCCCCCTCGAAAAACCCCAAATCAGAAAAAGCGAAGATGTCTTTACCCTTATGAGCCCGACACTGGCAGATTTACCACACGAAGAATTCTGGATACTGGTACTCAATCAGGCCAATAAAGTAGTAACCCGCTTCAATATTAGTAAGGGAGGGATTGCCGGAACCGTTATTGATGTACGTCTTATCATGGAAAAAGCACTTTACCAGCACGCTTCTTCCATCATTTTATGTCACAACCATCCTTCAGGAAACCGCAAACCCAGCCAACCGGACATCTCAATCACCAAAAAACTTGCCGAAGCTGGAAAAATTCTTGACATTCATGTATTAGACCATGTGATTATTGCCGAAAACCATTATTTTAGCTTTGCAGATGAAGGTATTCTCTAATGCCCATTTGTTGGAAAAAACCCCATTATATACACAGTTTCATGAAAATTCAACACTTACACAACCAGGAGATAAACCGCCTTAAATATGACAATGCATTAAAAAGATCTTTCAATGCCAATATCTTTGCCTATTCCTGGTATTTAGATCAGACCTGTGACGAATGGGAACTGCTTATTGAAGGAGATTACGAAACAGTATGTCCGATTCCATTAATCCGCAAAATGGGCATCGTAAAGGTTAGTCAACCCCGTATGGCCCCTTTTCTTGGTGTTTTTTCTTCCAATCACCTGCCCGCCGAAAAAGTTGAAGCAATCCTGCACTGCATCCCCTACACCAACATCTCCCTTACACTCAATCACCTGAACCGTATCACTAAATACAACCGTCGAAGAACCGTAAAAGTGCCGGTTCTGGACCTAATCACACCTTACAAAAAAATAAAAGAACGTTACAGCAAGGGGGCAAAAGAAACATTGTTGAAAAATGACGGAACTTTCGTAATGCGCTCCATTAGAAGTGATGAATATATGTTCTTCAGAAGAAGACAAAAGAAAAAAGGAGCCACTGAGGAGATGCAACTCACAAGGATTATGAACTATGCTATCCGTTACAAAAGCGCCGGCATTTATGCCACCTACTCTGCACGTAATGAATTAATTGCAGCGGTCTTCCTGATTAAATCCAACAACAGGCTCTTTCTGTTCGATTGCGTTGAAAACCAGGAAGGGCGACAATCAAAAGGCGTATTTAAGGCCATCAACCACCTGATTGAGAGCAATTGCGAAAGCAACCTCACTCTCGAGATTCCCTTTTCCTGTACTCCCCTCACCTCTCTCATAATGTTTGATCAACATCAATGCCTCAGATATAAAAAAGGATTTTTGTAATGACCAAAGCACCAAATGCTTCTTCATCATCCTCACAAGAGACTCTTGCCGACTATTCAGTTGAGTTGCTACCCCGTACAGAAATCAACATCGACCGTTGGGACAAATGCATCGAAAACTCAATAAACGAAACCCCGGTGGCCTACAGCTGGGTACTGGATTATCTGACACCCGATTGGCACGGACTGGTTATAGGCGATTATGCTGGGGTGATGCCGGTTAAAATATCTTCAAGGTTTGGAATTAGATTAATTCAAATGCCGCATGACATTCACAATCTCGATTTGTTCTCCTCATTGACGCAATTATCCTCACTCAAACATTTGGTATTTAAACATCCTCTTTTTCGCAATTTCCGATTCATCAGTTACAGCTTTCTTCCTGATGTAAGAATGGACTCATCGAATACCATAACAGAAAAATTTCTATCCTTCAGAAACAACTATGAACTTTCCCTGAAGTCAGATTACGAAACTATTTTTTCAACGTTTTCCAAAACTCATCGAAAAAACGTCAGACGATTCCTGAAAGAAAATTTCACCATTGAACATAACACGAATCCCACAGTTTACAAAACATTACAACAACAAAGAGCAAAAGACAAGCCGGAACTTTATACTCCCGAAAGCCACAACGCCAATTTCTCCAAAATGGTACAAACCGCCATCAACCTAAAAAAGGGAGCACTTTATACAGCAACGAAAAAAGGAGAAATTGCAGGTGCCTGCTTTTTCCTTTTCGGCAAGAAACGAATAATCCTCTACCATATCACCAATGCTTTTGGCCGGAAGAATTACGCCACATTTGGTTTGATAAACCATTTCCTTCAAGAATATTCACAACAAAACAAGCTACTCGATTTTGCCGGCTCCGACATTGAGAGTATTGCTTCATTCAATAAAAGCTTCGGAGCTGATCACCTTATTTATCCGGCATTTCAGAAAAACAACCTGCCACTGATTCTGAAATTAGGGAAAAGGGCACATCTTTCGAACAGACTGAAAAACCTCACTTATATGTTTTACAAGTAAAAAACACAGCACTTTTATGATTTTTTGAACCTTAAACATTATTTTTGCATGTAAAAATCGGGAAATGGAAATTAAACTCATTAATGAACCCTTCAGTATCCTTAGCACTTTTGTCGCAGAATTAAGAGATGTCAACATTCAGCACGACCCCCTTCGCTTTCGCAGAAATCTTGAACGGATCGGCGAAATATTTGCACTGGAAATCAGCAAGACGCTGACCTACAAAGAAACTGACATTCCTACTCCACTTGGAACAGCCAAAGAGTGGTTGCCTCAGGAAAAAGTGGTGGTGACCTCCATTCTCAGGGCCGGAGTACCGCTCCACAACGGATTGCTCAATTACCTCGACCGTGCAGAAAACGGATTTGTATCCGCCTTCAGAAAATACACTGACGACGGAGAATTCGACATTCACATCGAGTACATTTCAGCACCCGATCTCAACGATAAAATTGTAATTATGGCCGACCCCATGCTTGCTACCGGGTCATCCATCGAACTGGCATACAAAGCCATTCAAGCCAACGGAACCCCAAAACATGTGCACCTGGTGAGTATTGTGGCAAGTCAGGAAGGTGTGGAGTATATTCAGAAAAAACTGGGAGATGAACCCGTTACATTATGGCTGGCTACAGTGGATGATGAACTCAATGCAAAATCCTACATCGTCCCGGGACTGGGAGATGCGGGAGACCTGGCTTATGGCCCCAAATTATAGCGGGTTCTCACAGTTTTTTCACTTCCGATTCATCAGGACATTCTTTCAGCAGTTCTGCAATGCTTTTATTCATTACCGGATGTATGAAACCGGGCGTTAGTTCATGCAACGGTAACAACGTAAAACGCCGCAAATGAATACGCTCATGAGGAATCGTGAGGTTCGGAGAGGAGATTATGACATTATCATAAAACAAGATATCAATATCCAGAAGACGACCTTCGTAATGAGTGGTCGTCTTTTTTTTACGCCCCATATCACGCTCAATCTGTTGCGTTTTTTCCAACACACTCCCGGCTGCCAAAGTCGTTTCCACAAAAATCACCTGATTCAGAAACCACTGCTCATCTTCAAAGCCCCATGGCGGACTTTTATACATGGAGGAGATCCGTTGAATCAATCCAATCTGTTGTTCAATAAGCCCGATAGCCTGCTGAAACACCTTCTCTGTTTCTCCCCGATTTCCCCCGAGAAGTAGAATGACCGTTGACATAATAATCAGTTGTTTTGTGAAAAGCTGAAGTCTGTCACCTTCAAATAAATTATTTTTTGCAAATTTGTAAAAGAATGACTTTTGAAGAAAACAGACAAGTCTTAAAGCTATTATTTTTACTAAACAATTCCTGTTTTTAACTTAACCTGCTTTACACATAAGACAGGTAAGGTGTGAACAGGCTCAAAGCCTGAAAGCAATAGCCTTGGGCAACGCCCTGGGTTTGGAAGTTGCCTCCAACCCCCTCTCATTATTGGTCGCGAAGCAACCAAAAATGAGAGGGAGTGTGATTTATTTCAATGCAATGTTCAACGATCAAGAAATTACAATCAACAACGAATAAAACGGATAGAAGAAATAATTATTTATTTGTAAATTAAGCATGTTAACTTAAACAGGAAAATAACCCTAAAAAAACGAACATGAAGAAATTTCTTAAGTACACCCTTGCTGTCATTGTAGGGTCAGTGGTTTCCATCACCATCCTGACGCTCGGTTTTTTTATTTTTGTAGGCATTCTTGCAGCTTCAAGTTCGCAGGAAGTAAGCGTTAAAGACAACTCACTGCTTGTGCTCAAACTGGACGGCCCAATTGTAGAGCGAACAGCCGATGACCCTTTTGCACAAATTTTCGCTGAAATTTCCGGAGAAGCCGCCCCAATGGGTTTGAATCAAATCCTTTCGAGCATCAAAAAAGCCGGCCGCGACAACAGAATCAAAGGAATCTACCTTGAGTCCGGCCTGGTAATGGGAGGTCATGCCACCATTGAAGAGATCCGGAATGCCCTTTTGGATTTCAAGAAAACCGGCAAGTTTATCATCAGCTTTGCGCCTGTTTATTCCCAAAAATCTTATTATCTGGCTTCCGCGGCCGACCGCATTTATCTGCCTCCTGCCGGGATGCTCAATTTCCAGGGTATTTCGTCACAACACACCTACTTCAAGAATACCCTTGAAAAACTTGGCATTGATGTTCAGGTATTTCGTCATGGAAAATTCAAGTCGGCCATTGAGCCATTTACACGCACCGACATGAGTGATGAGGCCAGACTCCAGACAGAAACTTATGTGAATTCCATGTGGGATCACATCACACAGAAAATATCAGAAGTCCGGGATATTGCACCGGGAAGGCTCAATGAGATAGCCAATCAGGTGCCCATGTTCCAAACCGATGACTTTCTTTTGAAATCAGGCCTGCTGGACGACCTGAAGTACAAGGACCAGGTGCTCAATGAGCTGAAGGACTCCACAAAAACCGATTACACCAAAGACCTCAACAGTGTCGGCATAAGACAATATGCCAAAGCTTATGTGGCTGACGGTAAAAAAGGCATTGCCAAAAATAAAGTGGCCATCATTTACGCAGAAGGAGCTATCGATGCCGGTCAGGATGGCATCAACTCCGAGGATCTATCGCGTACCATTCGTGAAGCCCGTCGCGATTCATCAATCAAAGCCGTGGTTTTACGCATCAATTCACCCGGGGGTTCCGGCATGGGGTCCGAAATCATCTGGAGAGAAGTGAAGCTGACCGCTGATACCAAACCTTTGATTGTTTCTATGAGCGACCTTGCAGCATCCGGTGGTTATTACATTGCGTGTGCCGCCGATACCATCGTGGCACATCCCAACACGCTCACCGGGTCTATTGGCGTTTTTGGAACCATCCCCAACTTCAAGGGGCTTCTTGACAAAATAGGCATCTCTACCGACGTGGTCAACACCAATAAATTTGCAGACATGCCAGCTCTGACACGCCCTTTCCGACCTGAGGAAAAAGAGATCATGCAGGCTTACATCGAACATTTTTATGACTTCTTCCTGCAACGTTGCGCAGATGGACGACAAACCACCAAAGCAGCCATTGATGAAATAGGCCAGGGACGCGTCTGGAGTGGTGAAAATGCCCTTGAAATCGACCTGGTGGATGTATTGGGCGGAATCGACACTGCCGTGGATATTGCAGCAGAAAAAGCCGGCGTTGCTAATAACTACCGAATCGTAGAGCTGCCGGAAGTGTTGCCTCCATTTGAACAACTGATGAAAGATCTTACCGGCAATGCTTCAGCACACATGAAGTCAGTATTCTTTGGCAACTCAGAATACCTCCAGTATATGCAAACCATCGAAGATCTGAAGGAATCGTACCCCATTCAGGCACGAATTCCATACGAAATCTCTATTAACTAACAATACTATATTATTGCAGAGGGCGCATAAAGTGAAAGACCTTATGCGCCCTTTGTTATCCAAAAGACAGATCAATGCAACGAGCCCTCCGGATTTTGCTTTTCCCATTCTCGCTGATGTATTGCCTGGCAACCTCCATTCGCAACGCACTATACAACAGCGGAATTAAAAAGAGCACCCCTTATCCGGTTCCGCTCATCTCAGTGGGCAATCTAACCGTTGGAGGAACCGGAAAAACACCATTGACCGAATTGTTGATTAAAACCCTGATTCCGGATTACCCCTGCGCTCTGCTGAGTCGCGGGTATGGCAGAAAAACCAAAGGCCCGCTCCATGCAAATGATGACGCAACTGCATCCACCATTGGAGATGAGCCCATGCAGATGAAACAAAAATTCCCCGCACTCACCGTAATGGTGGCCGAAAGACGCATCCTGGGGATGAACCATCTGCTTCATCTAAATCCTCCCCCCAAAGTAGTGTTGCTCGATGATGCTTACCAACACAGAGCCGTATCTCCCGGTCTTTCCATTCTTGTAACAGATTATTTCCGCCCCATCTACAAAGACTTTTGTCTGCCATCAGGCAATCTCAGAGAACCCCTTTGTGGCAAGAAAAGAGCCGACATCATTATCGTTAATAAATGCCCCTGCAACCTGAGTGAAACAGAAAAAACCCAAATCTTACGAAAGCTTAAGCCAACAGCTCATCAACTGGTATTTTTTAGCAGCATAGGCTACGATAAACTAAAACCCCTAAAAGATACCGACACCCTTCCCGAATCGGCCCAGGGAAAAAAGTCCGTACTCGCAATTACCGGCATCGGCAATCCTGCTCCCTTCTTTAATGAAGTAGCCGGTTTTGCCAAAGAATTCGAGAAAATATCATTCCCGGATCACCATGATTTTTCTGATTCCGATTTAAGAAAAATCAACAACAAACTTGCAAAAATGAGCCCTGACTCCATTGTTGTCACCACCGAAAAGGATGCAGTAAGACTCAGGCACAAGAATCTGCCGGCTGACCTATCCGAAAAAATTTGGTATCTTCCCATTGAGTTGAAAATACTCTTTAACGAACAGGACACATTTTTAAAAACCGTAAAAAATTATGTTGAAGAAAATTCAGGAAACAGCAACGTTTCTTAAACAAAACCACAGCACCTCTGCCCGCGTGGGCATCATACTGGGAACCGGACTGGGTGGTCTGGTCAAAGAAATTGAAATAAAAGAAACCGTTTCGTATGGAGACATACCAAACTTTCCGGTCTCAACGGTTGAAGGCCATGAAGGACGCCTCATATTTGGCTCCATTCGCGGGACCGAGATTGTAGCGATGCAGGGTCGTTTTCATTACTACGAAGGTTACGATATGAAAGAAGTAACCTTTCCTGTACGTGCAATGAAAGCACTGGGAATAGACCACCTCATCGTATCCAATGCAAGCGGGGGCCTGAATCCTGAATTTAAAGTGGGGGACATCATGGTTATAACCGATCACATCAATATGTTTGGAGACAACCCGCTGATAGGAAAAAACCAGAATGAACTGGGACCACGCTTCCCGGATATGAGTGAACCATATAGCAAAGCACTTACCCAAAAAGCCCTGGAAATTGCAAAAAACAATGGCATTGAGCTCAAAACAGGGGTGTACGTGGGAACGGCAGGTCCTACCTTTGAAACACCAGCTGAATACAAGTTTTTCAGGGTAATTGGCGGCGATACAGTGGGTATGTCCACCGTACCCGAGGTCATTGTTGCCCGTCATGCCGGGATGACCTGTTTCGGAGTTAGCATCATCACCGACTCCGGAGTTCCCGGACAAATTGTGGAAATCTCCCATGAGGAAGTTCAGGAAGTAGCAGCAGCAGCCGAACCCAAAATGACCAACGTGATTGCAGAACTGGTGGGAACACTCTAGTGAAAAATCAGGATTGCTTCACTAAGTTCGCACCGACGCGACTTTACCGGATATAAAAAGTTGGAGGGGTTGATTTTTGGCAATGCCGAAAATCAACCCCTCCAACTTTTTATATCCTGGAAATCGTCTTAGCGAGCAAGGCGAAGCAATCTATTCTGCTTCGATATCCGGATAAAGAAAGTCGTTAAAAGGGAACCGGGTGACATGAATTTTCACCACTTCACGATACAACAGCTCTCTGAACTCCTCAAAATTGGTCTTTTCCTTTGCTGAAATAAAAATGCTTTTAGTATCCCTGGCCATCCAACTCTCTTTCAAATCATCCAAAGAGTAATTCTCCCGTGTTTCCGGAGTTAGATCGTCCTCCTCCTTTTCCGTATAGGTAAAAGCATCCACCTTATTAAAAACCATAACCATGGGCTTTTCCCGTTCATCAATTTCGTGAAGTGTTTTGTTTACCACTTCAATCTGCTGCTCAAAACCGGGATGTGAAATATCCACCACATGCAGTAAAATATCAGCCTCACGCACCTCATCAAGAGTCGATTTGAACGATTCTACCAGGTGGTGGGGCAATTTCCGGATAAAACCTACGGTATCTGCCAGAAGAAACGGCAGATTGCCCACCACTACCTTACGAACAGTGGTATCAAGGGTCGCAAAAAGTTTATTCTCGGCAAACACCTCACTCTTGGCAAGCGTATTCATCAGTGTACTTTTACCCACGTTGGTATATCCGACCAAAGCCACCCGCACAAGTTTACCACGATTCTTGCGCTGAGTGGCCATTTGACGATCAATCTTCTGAAGGTCATTTTTAAGCTTGGAGATTTTATCGCGGATAATCCGACGGTCCGTTTCAATCTCTTTCTCTCCCGGTCCGCGCATTCCAATACCCCCACGTTGTCTCTCCAGGTGTGTCCACATGCGGGTAAGGCGTGGCAGCAGGTATTGATATTGAGCAAGCTCAACCTGTGTTTTTGCATGCGCAGTACGTGCCCTGCGTGCAAAAATATCGAGAATCAGATTTGTCCGGTCAAGAATGCGTCTTCTGAAAGCCCCTTCCAGGTTCCTCAACTGGGAAGGAGTCAGTTCATCATCAAATATAATGGAGTCAACATCTTCATGTACTTTCACATACTCCACAATCTCTTCCAACTTTCCGCTTCCCACAAAATACCGTTTATCGGGCATGGGAAGCGACTGCACAAAACGTTTCACAGGGATAGCACCTGCCGTTTCAGCCAAAAAAGCCAGTTCATCAAGATACTCCTCCACCTCCCGGTCAGATACATCAGGAGTACGAATGGCCACTAAAACAACTTTTTCAAGTTCTTTTTCTGTCGATATCAGATCGTTCATAGTATTGTGCAATATTTACAGATGCAAAAGTAATTGATTTACATCAAAAAGAAGAGGAAAAAACCTTCTTCAGCAATGCAAAAAAACAAAATTAAAAAAGCCCGGCAGAACCGGGCTTTTTCATATTTTAAAACTTTTTAATGCTATTATTGAAGCACAAAGTTGATGGGTACAGTGTAAGATACTCTTACCGATTTACCCCTTTGCTTACCGGGCTTCCATTTGGGCATACTCTTAACAACCCGGATAGCTTCCTTGTCAAGACTCGGGTCAACACCACGGGCAATCTGAACATCTGTTACAGAACCATCGGTGTTAATTACGAACTTCACATACACACGTCCCTGAATTCCGTTTTCCTGAGCAATCACAGGATAATCTACGGAAGTTGCAAGATACTTGTGTAACGCAGCATCTCCGCCGGGAAACTCAGGCATGTCTTCCACAATAAAGAAAACCGGAGCTTCTTCCTCTTCTTCATCAGTTTCCATGTCGGAAAAGTCAACTTCCATCTCCTCGGTAGCCTCGGTATCTTCAATAACCAGCTCCTCCTCAAGTTCCACGTCGTCTTCCACGATATTCAATACATCTGTCACTTTCGGTGGTGGCGGCGGCGGCGGTGGTTTCACTTCTTCCTGGGTGGTGATCGGAATGATCTCCTCCTCTACTTCCTCTTCTTCAATCTTAAACCCTTCATTGACACCTGCATCGGTTGATGTCCATTCAAAGGCGATGAAAACCAGAGAAAGCACCACAACAAGTCCAATCTGCATAAAGACTGACTTTTTGCTTTCCAAATCTGCTTTGGGCGACTTTTTTACTTCCATAATAAAAATCGAATTTTGGTGCCTAAAATTTAATGTCTCTTACTGCTTTTCAATGTTCCAAAATCTAACGAACAAAAGTCGTCTTTCATTTTGAGAGGCTAAAAATAGGATTTTATAATCAAACCCAAGCAATTTTAACGGTTCTTTTTAATCATTCAAAAGAACAAAACCTCTGAAAGAATTCCTTTTACAGCTAAATCTCAACACCTTAACAGCAAATACGCAACAAAAACCAATCCAAACCACATTTTTTTCGAAAATCCTTTGGCCAGTTTCCCGATTTTCATTTATATTTGCAATTCGAAAACCGGGGGTGTAGCTCAGTT
Source organism: Marinilabilia salmonicolor JCM 21150 (assembly GCF_000259075.1). Classification (GTDB taxonomy): domain Bacteria; phylum Bacteroidota; class Bacteroidia; order Bacteroidales; family Marinilabiliaceae; genus Marinilabilia; species Marinilabilia salmonicolor. The sequence continues at coordinate 152,753 of NZ_AJKI01000040.1, read as the reverse complement.
GGCTAGAGCGCGTGACTGGCAGTCACGAGGTCAGGGGTTCGACTCCCCTCATCTCCACGTTTGTTATACTAATATACGAAGAACCGGACAGAACGTCCGGTTTTTTTGTTTTTATTAATATCATTTTCAGAAAGTTTAACACCGTGTCTTTCGGTTGTTAAATGTAAGCCTTAAATTTGTCTCTCCAACAACAAGCATCAATCACCGGCTATTACAGACACCAACGATAGCTCAATTATTCAGGAAATACAGATGACAGACAACTCAGGTAAAATCATAAAAAGTATTAACCCCAGTAAGATAATCCTGCCAATTCTTATAGGATTATCGGTAACCGGTTTTTTGCTTTACCGGGAATTTGAGCCAGGCAGCTTTAGCTTTGTAAGGTTTACTTTCTGGTCTGTCTTCTGGTTATTGGTATCCTTTCTGCTGATGGCAGTCAGAGATTTTGGCTACATGCTGCGAATTCGGATTCTTACCAACAATGAATTATCGTGGAAGAAGGTTTTCAACATTATTATGCTTTGGGAGTTCACCTCCGCCATTACCCCCTCAGCCATTGGAGGTACCAGCGTAGCCATATTTTTCCTAAACAAAGAAGGAGTCCGGTTGGGAAGAAGTACGGCAGTGGTGATGGTCACCTCTTTTCTCGATGAGCTCTATTTTATTCTCACCTTTCCAATCATATTATTACTGCTCGGGCGTTCCGACATTTTTATTCTGGATGCTGCCGACGCCGCCCTTCCATGGTACAAAAACAACTTTTTCCTGCTTGCCATGGGTGGTTATTCTATTAAACTACTCTACACGCTCATTCTGAGCTACGGTTTGTTCATCAATCCACGCGGATTAAAATGGCTGCTTCTGATGATTTTCAAATTGCCCATCATCCGCAAGTGGCGTCCACAGGCCAACGAATCGGGCACCGACCTTATTCAGACATCCAAGGAATTCAGTGGCTGGCCATTATCAAAATGGATAAAAGCATTCGCAGCAACATTTTTCAGCTGGACCTCCCGCTATTGGGTGGTGAACACCCTTATCATAACCTTCCTGGGAATAAAGTGGCTCAACTGGGAGGATCACTTCCATGTTTTTGCCAAGCAACTGGTTATGTGGATCATGATGCTTATCAGCCCCACTCCGGGAGGTAGCGGATTTGCCGAATATGTATTCAAAGAATTTCTTGCGGCTTTTATTCCCGTGGGAACAGGAATTGCCATGGCCTTTATGTGGCGTATGGTAAGCTATTACCCATACCTGATTTTTGGAACATTTATGGTGCCACGCTGGATAAGAAGACACTTCCTGAGCCGGAAAGTGAAATAATAATTCAGGACTCTCTTTCGTTTCTATCATACATCATTAACATTTGACCAACAACACGGTTTTTGTGATTAATCAAATGATTATAAAATCATTATGGTTGTAACTTGCATTTGACCAATTACGAGTTATTTGCAAAAACCGCCCGGCAGATCGTGACACTCTCCGAAATGAAGAATCACAACAGTCTGTAATCGCTATTTTTCCGGGCCAATACTGAAATGTCAATCATATGTATGACAGTCAACAATCAACGAGAGAGCGCCTTTACAAACATCAAACTTCAGCCTTGGAAAAATGGCTGACCCATTTTCCCATAATGCTCTTCAGCTTTCTGATTTTCTTTTTTAGCGGTGCCTGCAATACAGCAAAAGAAACCGATAAAGAAGAGGACCCGGACATGATTATTTATTGTGAAAACGGAATCCTGGCTCCTGTTCTGGAAATTGTGCAGGAATATGAAGACAGTACAGGTCTCAACATCAGCATTCAGAACGATTGTGCCCGAAATCTCATTAATCTTATCCATTACCGGCGTGAAGCCGACATATTCATTCCTGACTCCCGGGAAGCGCTTAATAAAATTCTGGCAGCATCACCGGAAATGATTTCAGACTCAGTATATTTAGGAAATCAAACCCTGGTATTCATCATACCAAGAAAAAACCCACTGAAACTTTCCGGAGCATTAGAATCTCTTACAACTCCCGAGAACGGAATTATTTTAGCCAATCCTGAAAGCAGCACACTTGGATTTTCCAGCGGAATACTCCTGCGAAAGCATCTGTTGTATGATCAGGTTATGAATTCGGTGCTTTTTCTGACCGTTGATTCCAGAAGTCTGGTAAGGAATATTGCATCCAATCATGCATCTCTGGCCATTGCCTGGGAGTCGGACTACCTCACAAACAGCATCAGAACACAGGTGGACACCCTCTCAATACAGTCGCCACACAAAAGCTTTCCTGCAGTGGCAGTGTTGCTAAACACGGGAAGCCATAAAAAAAATGCACTGCAGTTTCTTTCAATCCTGAATCAGGAAAATGCTCGGAAAATTTTTGAAAAGTATGGAATTCGCCAACCAATATGATTTTTAGAGTCCGTATCTTTATTTTCACATGTTAATTCCCTATCTTGAGCATGCATTTAATTAGTGTATTCCCTTAAAGAATCACTTGCTTCGCATCATTGCTGCCAAAATACTCCTTATCGGAGAGTAAACTGCTCTTTTGGCGGTTTGCGCCACCGCTAAAGCTTTAGGCGGCACGCGGTCGCAAACATTGCAAATGGACTTTGGGAATCAGACACATAACAAAAACTTAATTTATCGACGAGCACGAAGCATACTTTGTAAGAAACCATCAATTGTTAACATCCGACAAGTTCAACAAAGTGCATTGTCCGGGGCGTTAACACCTGCTTGCAATAGACGGAAAACCTTTTTCAACTAATTAACCTTAACCATACCAGACAGTTCAACAAATTCCTGACCTCAAAAAACGCAACAAATTGGTCCTGAAAACAAGTAAGAATATTCTAAGAAGGCTTCCATTCGGAAAGAGCAGCGGACTTTTTAAAGAGCCCCTGATCAACAAATTATATCTTCTGCTGGGGATATTTATTTTTACCATTGCCTCCATCCTCATTATCGGTAATTATTTCGACAAAACCTATACCATCCACTATCAGAATACAATAAGAAACCAGGAACAAAAACAACGAATAGAAGCTTTACTGAAGGAAAACCTGCTCAACATCAATCTGGACTTGAAGTCATATTCTTCCGTAACACATCCTCAACAACTAAACAACCTTCAAAACAGAATCCGGCAGAACATCAACCGAAGCCTGACAATGTTGGATAAACTTGACAAAGGTGGAAGCATTACAGTGATGAAAGCTGTAAATATGGAAAATGCCGACCGGATAGCCGAAGTTATCGACTACCGCCCCGATGAATATACCGGAACAATTCCGGAAATTCGCGACATTCCTTCCATGCTCTACGAATTGCAATCGTTAAGTGCCAAAATCACAGGTTCTCTGAAGGGACAAATGACAGGCAACGCCCCGATAGCCAAAGAGAACCTGGAATCCATCAATTTTTATCAAAAACAGGCAGAAAGTATTCTTGCACGAATCTATGAAATAGAAAATCAGATCTCCTTTCAAATCAGTAAAACCATTTCGGAATTAAACGAAAGAAGCATCTTTGTGTTTGAGAGATATTCCCGAATAAAATATCTGAGTTTAATAATCTTCTCCCTCCTGGTGGGTAGCATTACCTTTATTATAATTAATCAAATCGGATTAGTCATCCTCCACCGGCGGAAAGCAGAGGAGACCAATGTAAAACTATTAAAAGCTGTGGAACAAAGTCCGGTTTCCATCATGATCACCAATACCAATGGCATTATTGAATACGTCAACAAATCCTTCGAACAAAAAAACAACCTGACCAAGAAGGAGATAGAGGGCACCAGTCTCCACCTGCTCCAATCGGACAAGAACGATGAGTTTGCCAAAATTCTACTTGAGAATATTCAGGAAGGCCGCACCTGGAATGGAGAAATCCGATCTACCAACGAAAAGGGGGAAACCGCCTGGGATAAGATATACATCACCCCGGTTCTCAACGATGAAAATACCATCTCCAACTTTATCGCTATAAAAGAAGATGTAACAGAAAAACGTCTGTTGACACAATCGCTCAGGGAATCTATTGAAACGCTTAAAACCATTACCGAAAACCTGCCTGTGGGAATCCTGATTACCGACGAAAACCGGAATATTGTTGAAATCAACTCCACAGCAGCAACCATCATGGGATTTGAGAACCTTGAGGATGCCATTCAGGAGGTGAAGCAACAGGGATACAACCAACTCTTTGAAACCATCAAGCATGAACGTTATAAGGATGATGGATCCGGGCTTACCATATCTACTCTTGAGGAAAGACTTAATGTGAAGGAGAATAACATCTCCAGAGTAATACTCAAGAATATCATCCCCCTAAAGATCAACAATCAGCAGGTACGTCTGGAAGCATTCATGGACATCTCGGCCCAAAAAGAGATGCAACACCGGGAGGCAGAAGCCAACAAAGCAAAATCGGAGTTTCTGGCCAATATGAGCCATGAAATCCGTACGCCCATGAATGGAATTATCGGTGCCACAGAACTGCTGGGACAAACCAGGCTAAACCGTGAACAGCAAAACATCATTACCATCATCAGCCGCTCTTGCGACAATCTGCTGAACATTATCAATGACATTCTGGACTTCTCAAAAATTGAAGCCGGAAAAATGAAAATCGAATCATACTCATTCAATATCCGCTCAACAGTTGATTACCTTCTGGACCAGATGGCTTTCAGAAGCCACGATAAAAATCTGGAGCTTATTGCCTCGGTGGAGGAGACCATCCCCTCAAACCTGCTTGGGGATGAAGGACGGCTGATTCAAATCATCATCAACCTGATGGGAAATGCTGTGAAGTTCACTCAGGAAGGAGAAGTGGTGCTAAAAGTGGACCTTGAGAAGCAGGAAGGACAAAACCTAAATGTTCATTTTGCCATTGAAGACTCTGGAATAGGAATTCCTCCCGATAAAAGAGAAAAAATATTTGAGTCTTTCACTCAGGCTGACGGGTCAACTACCCGAAAATATGGTGGCACCGGGCTTGGAACCAGCATCTCGAAAATGCTTGTAGAACTAATGGGGGGAAAGATATGGGTGGAAAGTCCCAACCCCAACTTTGCCTGGTCGGCAGAAAACCCCGGGTCTGTATTTCACTTCATCCTTCCATTCAAAGCCGATAAGAAAAACCAGCAGGATGACTTCAAAAATCCACGAATGAAGTCATTGAAAGCCTTGATTGTGGACAATCATAAAACCAACTTATTGCTGTTAAAAAAAGCATTTCACAACTGGGGAATAACGCCTGTAACTGTAAGTGATGAGAAATCCGCATTTGAGAAACTGATCGAAGATAAGAGCTTTAACCTGATTCTTATTGACTCCCACATCTTCAGCAATAATGAAGAAACAGGTATTCAAAAAATAAAAGAGACAGCCCCCAATATTAAAACATTACTTTTCACCTCGCAAAACAAACATGCATTTCAGGGATTTGATATGGTGCTGGAAAAACCCATTAAGCACACAGAACTTTTCCACATTATCAATCAACTGATATTCGGCATCGATACCGACAAAAGTTCCGATAATTACAATTCCAAACCCAAAGAAAATAAGAAAATTCTGCTGGTGGAAGACAACCCCATCAATCAGAAAATAACAGAAAAAATGCTTAGCAGAATAGGAATGGTTACCACTATAACTAACAACGGGGCTGAAGCGGTGGATTTACTCATAAAGAATCAGGAAACTTTTGATGCCATTCTGATGGATATTCAGATGCCGGTTTTAAACGGATTGGATGCCACCCGTGAATTGCGAAAGGCAGGCATTTCCACCCCGATTATTGCAATGACCGCCAATGTTCTTAAAGGCGACAGAGAGGCATGTCTGGAAGCCGGGATGAATGATTATATCGGGAAGCCGGTTAAATTGAATGATCTCCAGCATACCATTCAAAAATGGATGTAACAACTCCCTGTAAATAAGAGACCCAGTATTACATTAAAATCTGAACAGCTGCTGTACCGGCCACCAAAAACCAAATAAGAAATTCGCGCCAGAATTTAGCCCCCATTTTATCGAGCCAGAAGGCAAGTACAATGGAAGGTCCAATGGCCACAATGGGGGTGAGTTCCACCGAAAAGTATGGTGTTAAACAGAGAGCTGCCGAAACCAGGATCAGCCATACAACCACTCTGAAGTGCTTTCGGGTAATGATTTTCTGAGTAGGGATATATCTGACAAGAGTAATTAATCCAATTAAAGTAACCAGAATAACGACAGGAAGATAGATCTGAGACACCAGATTGTGTCCGAACTGCCCTGTATTGCTGAACAAATTCAGCACAAAATAAACCCCAAACTCCTCGACACTGGAAAAAACAAAAAAGTAGCCGGCACTTAACATAAAAGGCAGTAAGAGCCCAAGTACAACGGCAATAAACGAACGTACCGAAAGCACGCGCAGCACACCCATCGCCACAACAATCATCGGGTATAGATAAACGCCTTTGGCATAAAAAAGCACTCCGACACCAAACAACACTCCTGCATCGAAGCATCGTACCTCCTTACGGGAAGAAGCGGGGGCTCCCATTATTCTCTCTATGCCCAGTAAAAAGAACAGGGCAAACATCCACACCATATGCAACCGTTGCACAGATAAAAAACCACTTACCAACAACCCGAAAATCAGGGCAGGAAGTACCGACTGTTTGCTCAACAAACCATAACGGCCAACCACTCGGTTGACCGTAAAAGCCGTCAATACAGCAAGTATATAGGAGAATACGGCAGCCCAAAATACGCTTTGACCGAAAACCGGACGTACAAGCCATTCCCACAAGGGCATATGTATCCCGTCGAAACTAATTGGCTGAACCCCCTCAAAAAGAAAAACCCTGACCCAAAACAAGAGTAATATAAAAGGGACAAGAATAAAAGCCATTAAGCTATTATTGTGCAACGTCCTGTAGAGCATTTTTTAACTACTTTAAATCAAATCCGATGTCCTTTCGGTAATACTTCTTCTCAAATTGTACTTTTTCAGCATTTCGATAGGACTTCTCAAGCGCCTCATCAATAGAGTTCCCAAGCGACGTAATCGCCAGCACACGCCCGCCCGAAGTGAGTACTCCGTTGCCGCTTGTGGTCCCTGCATGAAAAACAATACTGCCTTCTACGTGGTCAAGGCCCAAAATGTTTTTCCCTTTTTCATATTTTCCGGGATAACCCCCGGAAACCATCATCACAGTAACGGCTGTACGCGGATCAAATTTAGAGGTAAGATCTTTCAACCTGCCTGCAGCAACTGCCTTAAAAACCTCTACCACATCCGATTGCAAACGAGGCATCACCACCTCTGTCTCCGGGTCACCCATACGCACATTGTATTCTATCACATAGGGATCATCTTCAACTTTTATAAGTCCGAAGAAAATAAATCCTCTGTAATCAATTCCATCCTCCTTTAACCCTTCGATAGTAGGTTTAATAATGCGATCCTCCACCTTTTGCATAAAAGCATCATCGGCAAACGGGACAGGTGAAACGGCTCCCATACCACCGGTGTTGAGCCCGGTATCTCCTTCTCCGATGCGCTTATAATCCTTTGCATCCGGCAGTAGCATGTAGCTATGCCCGTCAGTGACTACAAAAACCGACAATTCAATGCCGGACAAAAACTCCTCGATAACAACGGTATCACTGGCTTTGCCAAACTTCCCGCTGAGCATCATCTGAAGCTCATTTTTTGCTTCATCAATAGCGTCAATAATCAGAACCCCTTTGCCTGCAGCCAATCCGTCAGCTTTAAGTACATAAGGTGATTTCAGGGTATTTAGAAAACGCTCACCTTCATCAATAGTATCGGAGGTAACCGCCAGATAACGGGCAGTAGGAATTTTATGCTGCACCATAAACTGCTTGGCAAACTCCTTGCTTCCCTCCAGTTGTGCCCCTCGTCGGGAAGGACCGATGACCGGCACCGATGAAATGGCAGGATCGTTCAGAAAAAAATCAACAATCCCCTGGACAAGAGGAACTTCAGGGCCAACCACAACCATGTCAATACTATTTTTGATAACAGCATTTTTAACCCCGTTGAAATCGGTGGGATCCACATTCAGGTTTTTTCCAATCAGCCCGGTTCCGGCATTTCCCGGCGCGATAAAAAGATTGTCCAGCAGCGGACTTACCCTCATTTTCCAGGCAAGGGCATGTTCCCTGCCTCCCGATCCCAGAAGTAAAATATTCATAATTTCCTCTTGTTTTGGTTTATAGTAGTCAATAATTCTGTTGTATAGCCATTGGTTTTGAGCCACTGCAGAACAGCCGGCAATGCTATTTTCAGATTAGGCCAGGCTTTTAATGAGTCGTGAAACACAATCACGGAACCGGGTCTCACATTGCTCAAAACATTGTCGGTTACCTCAGCGGGGGAAAGCGTCCGGTCATAATCACATGATAAAACATCCCATAAAACAACTTGCAGCTTTTTTTTTCTAATTTCCGAAACCCACCAGGGAAAAATAATTCCGTGAGGCGGCCGGAACCAATTAACTTTGCCACAATATTCAAGTCCCCGGTCTATATCCTCAAAATAACCTTTTCGCCCCGTTTTATGACCGGGTTGATGTGCATACCCATGAGTTCCTGTCTCAAAACCCTCCTGACGAAGTTTACCAAATACCCCGGGATATTTACGGATATTATCACCAATGCAAAAAAAGGTAGCTTTTGCATCTGCGATATTCAACTGTTCAATAACCCAAGGCGTTACTCCGGGCACCGGTCCGTCGTCAAAAGTAAGGAAAACACGTTTTTCTTCGGTGTTTTGCCTCCACAACACACCGGGGAAAAGCCACCGCAACCATAATGGCGGCTTCACAATCCATGAATTCGTTTTACTCAAAAAATCCCATTTTCTGAAGGCTGGAATTATATTTCTGATCAAGGCCTTTCAGGATTTCTTCGCGTTCAAAGCTCTCTGCAGTACGAACAATTTCACCATAAATCGCCATATTGCGGCGAATGTCGTTCATTACTCTGTTCCGCTTTCGGGGCGACAAGGAAAGGAAATAATCAAGCTCCTGGAAATTGACCTCTGCAAACCCCTTCAGAATCTCATCACCTTTTTCAAACGCCCCCGCTTTGTAATATCCTTCTGCAAGGAAAATTGAAAAGTAGTTGTGAGGAATTTTATCGGAAGGGAGCACCTCCATCGCCTTATCCAATACATTCAGCGCTTTTTCTGTTTTATCTTCATCCAGCAATGCCGTTGCAAGACGCCCCATATTGTTTCTGATGTTAATGGCCATCCTTTGATGATTTTCATCCAGATAAACTCTCGGATCTTTAAAATTCTCCAGATTGTAAACCTCCATAAAATTGTGATAAGCTTTTTCGGTATCAACACGCCCGGTAAGACCTTGCTGACGATTTGCTTTAATGGGAACAATTCTGTATCCGAATCCTTCGAGCTGGAAATATTTATCCAGTCCCACATAGTTATCGCTTCCTACTGTCACTGCATAGAATATCGGACGTTCCCAGTCGTTGGTCGCCAGCATATCCAACACAATCATTTCGTTTTTAAGGAGATAATCCCTGCTGCCAAGATTGATCTCCATTACAGAGTCAATCAGGTGAGCATATTCTTCACTGACAAAATCCTTTTGCAACAATTTAAGACTATCGGCAGGCAAACTAAACGAATTGGAAGGAAGATATTCAATTTCCGCACTGTATCCGGGAACACGCTTCGTTCTTTCATTATCGCTTTTCAGGAATGCCATTGCCTCATTCAAATCAGGTGCCCCTTCGGTTCGGTTGATAAGATAAACCATATCCCGGGTGCCTGTAACATACTGATCGTGGCTCATTGAGATGGGAAGAGGATCTGATTCATAAGCTTTTCTCTTCATCTGATCGATGTACCAGTCGGTTTGCAGATAACTAAGGTTACAAACCCTCACATCGGTACGTACACCTTCCACTTCCTGAACATACCAGAGCGGGAAGGTATCATTGTCCCCGTTGGTATAAATAATCCCGTCCTCATCAATAGTATTGAGATAATTAATGGCCAGATCGCGGGCAATGGTCCGGTGTGAGCGATCATGATCGTCCCAGTTCTCTGCTGCAAGAATACCAGGCACCAGTCCCAATGCAACCAAGGTGGAAACCAGGGCAGCATTTTTACCACCGAAAACCTTTCGCAGTCCATCAACCAGAGCCAGCACACCCAGCCCAATCCAGATGGAGAAGGCATAAAAGGATCCTGCAAAAGCATAATCCCGCTCACGCGGCTGAAGAGGCGTCTGATTCAGATACAACACAATGGCCAGTCCGGTAAGGAAAAATAAAAGCATGACAATCCAAAACCCCTGCTTGCCCTGACGGCCGGAACCATATTGAAAAAGTAATCCAATAAGTCCCAACAAAAGAGGCAGGAAATAATAGGCATTTCTCGCAGGATTGTTCTTCAAATGATCGGGTAGTTTGCTCTGGTCACCCAGCATGGTATTGTCAATAAAAGGAATACCGGAAATCCAGTTTCCGTGATGCAATTCGCCATGACTCTGAATATCATTTTGACGGCCGGAGAAATTCCACATGAAATAGCGCCAGTACATATGGCGTATCTGGTAATTGAAGAAAAACGTAAGATTCTCCCCAAAAGTTGGCAACTGAATGGTTTTGGGTTCTCCGTTGCTGTCTCTTACCGTAACCGGTCGTCCTTCAATGTTGGCCCACTTTTTATACTCAGAGATATGATTCTGTTGACGACTGTACATCCGGGGGAAGAAGGTGGTTGTGTTGGGATTAAAAACATACTCCGGTCGGTACTGAACAATCTCATACTTTCCATCTTTTTTGATTCTCACGGGAGACCCTTCCTTTGCCTGTGATGCCTGTCTGTCTATTTCCGAGTTGTAGTATTCCCCCGTAAAAAGCGGCCGGTCACCATACTGCTCCCGGTTCAGGTATGAAATCAGCGAAAACACATTGTTGGGTGAGTTCTGATCCATTGTTGGTTCGGCAGCAGAACGAATAACGATCATGGCAAAAGAGGAATAACCAAAAATAATGACAGTAATGGCGGTGAGAGCAGTATTTAAAACCACCTTTTTATGTTGGTAGGAATAGTAAATACCAAAAATAAGTCCGCCAATGAGAAGAATTCCGTAAACCAGTAATCCTGAGTTAAACGGAAGTCCCATTCCGTTGACAAAAGCCAGCTCAAAAGCACCGGCAATTTTGGGAACTCCCGGAATAATCCCGTAAAGAATAAAAAGAAGCAAAACTGCGGAAATCCCCAGGGCTCTCAATGTATTATTCCGGGTAATCTCAAATTTCTTAAAATAGTAAACCATCACAATGGCCGGAATAGCCAGCAGGTTCAACAGGTGTACTCCAATGGACAATCCCATCAGGTACGCAATAAGGATAAGCCATCGGTTGCTGTGCGGCAAATGAGCCACATTTTCCCATTTCAGGATGGCCCAAAAAACGGCAGCAGTAAAGAGACTGGACATGGCATACACTTCGCCTTCCACAGCCGAAAACCAGAAAGTATCGGTAAAGGTATAAGCCAAAGCACCTACCAAACCACTTCCCAGAACAGCCCAATAACGCCAGTCCTCAGGCGACTCCTGATTATCCACAAAAATCTTGCGGGCCAGATGCGTAATGGTCCAAAACAGGAAAGCAATGGTCATCGCACTGGACAGAGCTGACATGGAGTTAATCATGGCTGCAACGTATGTTTCATCAGGCGCAAAAAGGGAGAAGAAACGCCCCAACAACATAAAAAACGGTGCTCCCGGAGGGTGACCTACCAATAACTTGTAGGATGCAGCAATAAATTCACCGCAATCCCAAAAACTGGTTGTCGGCTCAATGGTCAGCAGATAAACCGTAGCTGAAATCAAAAAGGTCAGCCAACCCAATGCGAGATTAAACTTTTTGTATTGTCTCATCTGTATTTTGTTTTCCTTCGTTTTTGGCGTTTCAAAAAACAACTGACAACCGGCTTGTGATGGTAGGCTTCCGTACCACCATTTCACCAAAAGCATTTTCGGATCTGCCTGATTAATCAGAAGTTTGCCAAAAATACATAAAAGTTAGAAAAATCCCTGCTTTATCGTTAGAGAAGTGAAACCTTATTTAGTGCCTGTCCATAAACTAAGCGTTTTTCACGTGTTTGAGATAGAAAGTCCAAATTCAAGGCGTGTGAAAAATCTAAACCGCAGAATACTAATGTATTTGAGGATTTAGATTTTGAGCAATAGCCTGGGGCAACTCCCCAGGGAAATTGAAATAACTCCCCCCTCTCATTATTGGTCACGTCGCGACCAATAATGAGAGGGGGTGGAGGGATACCTCAAAACCCAGGGCGTTGCCCTGGGCTATTTGCTTTCAGGCTTTCAGCCTGCTTACATTTTGCATCTAACCTTTCTTATGCATAAGGCAGGTTAGAGTCTGATGGAACTCGCATGTAAGGAATTTATTCATTGTTTTTTGTGGCATCACTTGCCATGCTCGTTTCTTTACTTTTGAGCAACGGAGAATCCACTTACCTGTTTTTCAAAAAATCTCAACCGTCCCAAAACATCAGCCATCACAACTCCAAGTTGCGCACTTTGCCGGATGTACATAGCGCGATAATACTCAATAGATTCTGATATGGCCTGTAAAAACTTTTCATTTGCGGCCTTTTTCCGGACATCTGATTCTTCCTGCGGCTTCAATTTCTCAAAAAAGTAATTGACATACAGCTCCAGCTCTTTCAAAAAGATATGTGGTCGATCTGACCGGCTCATGATGTTTTCCCGTCCGTAAATATGATCTGCCATCTCCTTTAAGGAAGCCTCTTTGTCAAAATATGCCATATTAGGTCCGGGACAAACAGAGACTCCGGCACCTTCACTTAAATGGGAAATGCCGTTAGCAATAAGAGCAGAAGTCCCCAGCCCAACGCAAATACAGGACTTTTCGGTAATTTTTTTAATTTCCTGATTAATGGCTGCCTGCGATGACAATTCTGCTTCGGCCAGTAGGATTTTCTTCCGCTGATACTGACGAGAAGCAGTACACACCGGACGCCCTGAAAATTCACTATTCAACGAACAATATTGTTTGGTACAGTTGCTTCCCGGACGGTTGGCTTCGATATTGCTCTCTTTTTCCAGGTCCTTGGTATTTCCCCTCAGGTTATTAAAAGGAACACCCAAAGGGGATATATCACTCAGATAAAGATCCTTTTCTTTAGCCCGGCCAAGCTTATTGATCGTATCGGCATCAATACTAACGGCCTCGGGAACCATAAGGAAAGGAGTTCCCCACCCCACAGAATCCAAATGATAATGTTGAAGCAGAAATTGATGCTCCGCTGCAGTTCCCACACCGCCCTGTGCAGAGAAACGCAATGCGGGCGCCTGCTCAGGGCACCTCATCCCCTTTGCTGCCAGACCTGCACAAAAGGTAGCAAATTGATCATTAATCAATTCATTCCTCTTTTGTTTAAATTCTTCAAGCACCGGCCCCATAAGGTTTCCCTGCGAAGCAAAAGCATGGCCACCGCAATTCAGACCTGATTCAATGCGAAATTCTGACACCCAGATGCCCTTTTTGGCAAGCATTTTCCCCTGCACCACGGCCGACCGAAAATCACTTACTTTTATGGTCACTTTTTTCTTAATCAGTCCCTCCTGGTCGGGATAAAAATCATCCCATTTCTCCATATAACTAAAAAGACGGGGATTCATTCCGGCCGATAATACCAGCGAAGACGACAGATTACTTTGTGCAAAGCCTCTCAAAGCAGCATGGGCATCATTAAATTCCACCGGCAGCTGTTCTCCTCCTGCAAAATTGGGCTTATCCAGTTTGGTCATAATATTGACATCGATTTCACCAGGTTGAAGATTCTCCCAAACCCATTCTTTCAGATCATTGAAATTGGCATTTTGTTTCAGATAAAAATATGTCTGCCTTGCCTTTGAAGAAGCCGGAAGCATCTCGAAATACTTGTCAACTTCTTCACTTTTTCTGGAAAAGGAATTTTTCATTCCGGCAATCTTCTCTTTAACCATCCCATCCATCAGGTCTAAAAAAGCTGTAATGCGTCGGGCTCTGAAATCAGCAACTTTTGAAGAAATCCCCTGAAAAGGAGAGTTCATACTTTTGCTGTGAAACTCCCGCATTTTCTCCATAAGCATATCATCAACCAGGGATACTACGGAAGTTATCCCCAAATGGGCAAGCTTAAGAGGACTGTCAATGGTATATCCAATGCCCATAACAGGCACGTGAAATGTGTGGGGACTAAAATTGTGCATTCGTTTAAAATTTGATTTTTAAAAGTTGAACAGGGCCCCCGATTATCTCTTCCACATCCTTTCCGACAAACGGGAACAGCCTGGAATAAATTTGAAAAATCAAAGCTCCATTCATGTTTCAATAAAATAACTGAAAAGAGATGCAGAAGAAATCAGGATGATTGATATTCGCAGAATTATTTTGCCGGCATCAGCTCTTTTGATGCAATAAAAAGTACACCTTCGGTTAAGTCGGAGTGCCCCGGCTATCCTCAATAAACCCGTTTTACCCGGGCGAAAAAGGCGAATATTGTCAAAAAAGAATTAATCTACTTGTTCTTTACATTTATGGAAGCAAAGGTAACGAAGAATATTACATTCGACTCATAAATATTGTAAAAACAAATCTTTTGACGCAATTAAAACAATCTGTTCAAAAACTACAAATCCTTTGAAGTTCCATTTCCAGTTCTATGGCCTGTTGATCCATATTTAGTTGTTTCGAGAGATGATGTAAATCCTTAAAAAAGTCGCAATAGCGTTGATTCAGATACTGCAAGTCGAATCCTGAGTAATAAAAACAGTACAAATCAGACAAATTTACATAAACCAAATCATTCACCAATCCCGAAGCCTGATCCCTCTTACCGGTCAACTGCAGCAGTTGTGCCATCTCAAGCATCTTTGCCTGATCCTGCATGGGTGAAAAGGGCCATTCCTGCAAGCTTTTCCGAAGAACTTCTCCGGCCCTTTCTTTGTCGCCGGCAGCCAGCAACTCCCTGGCCAGTTCCAACGCAGCATCCCGATATTCTGAAGTGGAAAGTGCCTGACGACAAGTGTTATCGTACCAGGTTTCGTTCTTTCCAAGAGAAATGCTGTCAGAAAAAAGGGCCCATCGCGCCTCTAAATGAGCCGGAACTTCTTCATCAGATAAAGTGCCGGAAACAAGTCTGAGTGTTAACCCAAACGGTTGCAAGTGATTTTTAAAGCTTCCAAGCGATGCTACATCCACGTTGCGCGTAAAACATACAGGCCGCTGAGCAGCATTGCCAGCAACCACATCAAGCAACGTAAGATCCCCGATGGATAAATAGGAACGTTCAAGGGTGAACTCCAATTTTTCTCCATCCGACAACATCATTTCCCATTCGGGATGTATTCGGTCATTACGGCTTTCCTCCACTCCTGATTTTGTCCACGCTGACAATTTTTCCAGTATCTCAACAGCCCCACCGGGGGCAGAGTAAATGGATGAAACCGGGAAAAACTCCACTGCATTGTTGCGATAAAAATCCTCCGGGAGTGTCATTTCAAGGGCCCCATTCCCTTTTTGAGCACGTCTGAGGTATTGCTGATACCAGGTGGCATGCAACAAACCAAGATTCACAATCCTCACATCGGGACGAACATCCTCTGATTGTTGAACGTACCACAAGGGATAAGTATCATTATCGCCATAGGTGAACAATATACTGCCCGGAGGACAGCTTCGCAACTGTGCTGCTGCCAGATCACGGGCAAGATACCTTTCCGACCTGTCGTGATCATTCAGATTAACGGAAAACAAAAGCCCCGGACCAGCCAGAAACAACAACAGTCCCGACAACGCAGTGGTTAAGACCGAAGCGGAGAAATGAAGAATTGTACGTAAAAGGTTGTAAAACCCGATTCCCCCAAAAAGGGCAAGTGCCATGAATGAGGCCACATATACATAATCACGTTCCCTGGGCTCATAAGGAGGCTGATTGAGGTAAAGCACCAATAATGGCCCAGTCATCAGAAACACAGTACCCAGCACCACCAGCACCTGCTTGCGTCCCGGCCCCTTTGCCAACAGGAAAAAAAATCCCAGTAAAACAAAGACAAGTGGCAACCCGTAATAATGATTGGCTGCAGCACTGTAGGCTTCTCCGGAATGAAAATACTCCCGGCTGCCCAGCATGTGTCCGTCGATAAAATCAATGCCGGAAGCCCAATTTCCGGACACAATGTCTCCATGTCCCTGTTCATCATTCTGCCGTCCCACAAAATTCCACATCACATACCGCAAAAAACTGTGACCCATCTGATATTTAAGAAAAAAATCAACCTGATGGGCCAGTCCTGGAGCATCCATATCCCCATCAATTCCCGACCACCACTCGTAACCTTCTTTGTGATGACTTTGGCGACTATACATCCGGGGAAAAAACACATAGTCATCCTGATGATAAGAAAAAACAGTGCCGACTGGTACAGCTTCATACCGGGAATCCTCCCGGTTAAAAACATATCCGCTGACTGTAGTCCAGTCTTCCACCTGTGCCCAGGCATGAGCCCCCACCATTAACGGCCGGCTACCGTATTGAGTGCGGTTAATATAGTCATGCATGGCAAACACATTATCGGGAGCATTCATGTTGATATCCGGATTAGCAGAAGCCCGGACCGGCACCATCAGGTAAGAAAACCATCCCATAAGAAGCAGTCCTGCAATGGTAAAGCCAAAATGCGCTTTGGGATATCTTCTAAAGGAAAAAATCATGCCGGATATTGTTCCGCCTGCAAGAATTATAAGCCACACCAAAACACCCGAGTGCTGAAATAGTCCCCAGTTATTGACCAACAACAACTCAAGTTCCATGGCCGGCCATAGTCCATAGGATACTAAACCAAAAAATAAAGTTCCCAAAGTTACAAAACCCCAAAAAAGCCCCAACAAGGTTGATTTAATCCCGGATCTGAATCTTTTCCAGAAAAAAAATAAAACAAAAACCGGAGTCATCAGCAAATTCAACAAGTGTACGCCAATGGAAAGCCCCAACAAAAACACTCCGAGATAGAACCACCGGGGGGATTCATCGCCACTCAAATACCACTTCAGAAAACTCCACAGTGTTATGGCCGAAAAAAAGAGAGACAGCGCATACACTTCTGCTTCAACGGCAGAATACCAGAATGTATCTGTAAATGCAAACAGCAATGCTCCAGCCCCGGCAGCCACCTGCTCAATCCACCGCGGAGCCAGACGCTCCTGAGTCCGCACCATCCTGAACAGAAGTAATAAAATCCGGAATATAAAAAGCACCGTAAACGCAGAAGCCACAACAGATAAAAGATTTACAAACAAGGCAACACCGGCAGTAGTGGGAGCAAAAACCGTGAACATACGAGCCAGCATTAAATATACCGGTGCTCCGGGAGGATGTGGAACCTGAAGCATGGAAGCTGAAGCAATAAACTCGCCGCTGTCCCAAAAACTAACGGTGGGTGCCACCGTTTTGCCATAAACCAGCAAAGAAATCCCAAGAATCAGCAATCCCGGAAAGTTTTTTTTCAGATAACTCAACCCCTTTTGCATTACAAATAATCTTTTGGCTGCTAAACTATTGCAAAAGCACCGTAAAAACAAGACTCAACAGAAGTTGGATAATCTTTAATTTTTTTGAGAAATATTTTTTGCGGGTTCATTAAAAACATCCTATATTTGCATCGCTTTTAAAGGAAAAAGCATTCAATGATTGTCCCGTTGTGTAATGGTAGCACAGATGGTTTTGGTCCATCCAGTCCGGGTTCGAATCCTGGCGGGACAACAATACCACATTCAACGAATAACAAAAAGCTGTAAATCCCCTGATTTACAGCTTTTTCTGTTTTTAGCCCATTCATCAAAAACCATCAAAAACCACAATGACGGTGAACAAAATGGTGAACAAATTTTTTTCGTATATTTGTTATTAGCAATCACCGTAAGCCCTGGTTTATTGTTTGTTACATTATTCTCTCATTTCATTTTCCGATGAGTTTTGAGCTGAAATTTAACTGTTCACGGTGAACAGAATGTCAAACATTAAACACAGCAGTCATGGCAAACGCTCAAAACTTCACTGTATCCTTTATTATTCGCACCCAACGGATAAAAGAAGGCAAAGCCCCCGTCTTCGCGCGCTTTTCAATAAATGGACGAAGAACAGAATTCTCCGTCAAACGAGCAGTTGACCCGGAATTATGGAATAAAGAAGCAGGGAAAGTAAAGTCCAAATCCAAAGAAGCACCACAAATCAATACCCATCTCGACAAAATCAGGAGAAGAATAATGGACTGTTACGAAGAAGCCCTGCTGGCCGGGAAACTTATCAACGGACAAACCATCAAGAATGCCTATTTCGGAATCAATGAGCAGCAGATTAAAACAACAGACGATTTATTTGAATACCACAACACTACGTGTCAGACAAAACTCTCACCAAAAACCTACCAGCTATATCTCATCACCCAAAATCTTTGGAGAGAATTTCTATCAAAAAAAACGAAAAGCAACACCATTGCAGTAAAAGCCATTGACTACACCTTACTGGTCGATTTCGAATTATTCCTTCGAAAGCGGGATGGACGACTTGTGGACACAAAGCTCTGCAACAACACAGCAATGAAGCATCAGGCAAGAATACGTAAAATGTTGAATCTCGCCGAACGTGTAGGATGGATTTCATCAAACCCCTTTAAAAGCTACAAACTAAAATACGACAAATTCGACAGAGGATTCCTGGATAATGACCAACTCTCCCGGCTGGAGAATTTCACGTTTCTTTCACCCCGGCTTCAAACAGTAGCAGATCTCTTTATTTTTTGTTGCTATTCCGGTGTAGCTTATATTGATTTACAAAACCTGACCAAAGACAATCTTATTAAGGGAATAGACGGTCAGAACTGGCTATCCTTCCACAGACACAAAACCAGGATTTCAGTCAAACTCCCGCTTTTGAGCAGGGCACAAACCATCATCGATAAATATTCCGACTATCCACCTTTAGATGGTCAGTCTTGGCTACTCCCCCGAATTTCCAATCAAAAAGGAAACGCCTACCTCAAAGAAATTGCCGACTTAGTAGGTATCAGGCAAAACCTTACTTTCCACATGGCACGCCACACCTTTGCAACGACGGTAACCCTAAGCAATGGTGTACCCATCGAAACCGTTAGCAAGATTCTGGGACATACAGACCTCAAGACCACTCAAATTTATGCCAAAGTAATAGAGAATAAAGTGGCAAACGATATGCAATCACTCAGGAACAAACTGGAAAGGCCAGGCTTCCAGCCCAATAGAAAAACAAATCAATAGCATTTGTTTTGTTTTATAGAAAAATCAGGCTACTTTTAACATATTAAAACCAACATTTAACCCAAAACACCCTAAAATGCAAAAGAGCCTGGTTTTTCTTGAGGACCTGGTATCTAAAGCCGGTTCCATACCGTACCTCAAAGATGAGCGTAAATTCAAACGATTAATTACCTCATTCAAAACATTTGTTTTCAAACTGGCAGCTCAATCCATTTCAACTAAGGAGAAAAGGCAATCCTTGTCATACCTGCTTGATATCATATCACATATCATGAATGAAAATGACTGCAGTGAGGAATCATCCGCCAATACTTTAAATCAACTAAAAAAATTCATCCTGTTCCTCGAATTCAATTACCAAACCCTGTTCAACTATCAAATGAACTCCCCTCGGTACATGGCTGAATCACTTCGGGAAGAGCTGAAAAACAAATACACAACCCTTCAAGCCGGATTGAAAGACAAAGGAATTCCGGATAATCTGATAAACGTCGCACTGAAACCAATCCGGGCCAATTTCGAAAAACAAAAAAACATTCGGTTTTATCGATATTTTTATTTATCCCGATATCACCAGTGGCTCGACGAATATCTTTCAATCAACAATCACTTTCATAATGCTGAATGTGATCTCATTTGTCTTTTGATATCCAGAAATCTCAACACAATCTCTTTCCAGGCATATCTCACCAATTACATTAAAACCCTTTTAGACAACCAGCCCTATCTCCATGAAAAATCAGACATTCTGCATAATCTGAAAATTTGTCTTTCTGATTTGCCCCGTTCTACATTTATGATGTACTCAAAAAAGAATCCTTCTGCGAAAAGCTTTTTTCAAAAAGCAATCAATTCCAGAATTCAATATTTTGATAAGATAGCGAATAACAATCAGTCTCAGGAATTAAGAGAACCAAAAAAATATTACTCAAGACCCCGACTGCAGACATCGCTAAAAGTCAGCCATCTGGGCATCCTATGCAGGCTACTCCATGAACATGGTCACATAATTAATGCAACGTCAACGGAGCTCACAAACTCTCTGGCAACACTTCTGGAACTCAAAAACAAAGAAAAAATATCCGCCGCCAGCCTTCGCAACAAATTCTACTCCCCTGATGAGAAATCACTCAGAGAGTTCAAGTCTATCATCAAAACCTGGGATGATAAAATCAACGAAATACTCTACGATATCAATTACAAATAAAAGAACAAATCCATCTCCATTAATCCCAAAACCCGATAAAATCAAGTGTTAAAGACCACTTTCAGGTGATTTTCAAAAATCACCTGAAATACCATCTGCAACCCAAATGTTAAATTTCACTTTTTTCCAATCCTCCAACCCGCATAACATCAAGGGTTGCACCTGGGTTGCGCAACCCACTGCAACCCAATTTTTTCTCCTCAGTTTCTCATATTTGTTGCATCTCAAACTTCATCGGAAAAATTATGAGTATTCAAATTGTAACGACAGAGGAACTTCGTCTTTTCAAGGAAGACCTCATCACCGAAATCAGGGCCATCCTGGAAGAAACTTCAACAAACTCCACAGATGGCCGAAAGTGGCTGCGCTCAGCCCAGGTCAAAGAACTCCTGAGCATATCATCAGGAACCCTCCAAAACCTTAGAGTAAACGGCACTTTACCTTTTACACGGATTAACGGAGTCATCTATTACAACAAAGATGACATTGATGCCCTCCTAAACCAAAACATGGTCCGATAAGAATAGGAAACCCCAATTCGTTCAAAATCCACTATCAACCTTTTTTCTAATTTTTGATTTATGCCTTACACCAAAACGAGGCTTACTACCTAAAAGGCGCGCGGGCCCGTCCGTTTTCCGGGCCGGCGGTGGCGAGAAGGCTTAATGGGCGGCTTCAGGGATTGCGGGCCAGCCGGAAATTAAGCCTGATGCGGGCCGATAGGTTTAAACGGACTAGACCTTTTTGGTTCTTTTTGGAGCAATGCCAAAAAGAACAATAAAAGAGCATAGCCTTAGCTACGTGATTTTTTTATCATGCAGAAAAAAGTAAAATCAATGATACTTGGTGCACAATTTTATGCGGGATACGACACTTAGGCCGGAAATTTTGGCTTTCGCGGGGGGATAGGATAAAGCGGACTAGACTTTTTTGGTTCCCGTTTTGGGGCAATGCCAAAAAGAACAACATGGCGGACTAGTCCCGATATAGGTTTTGTAAAGTTTTTGCCAAAAACTCTCAAAAACCATAATCGGGATTTGGTTCCTTTTTGGGGCAGTGCCTCCCATCGGTCGCCAAAGGCTTGCCGAAGGTGAAACGCTAAAGCTACGGCGACACACGGAATGCCAAAAAGAACATCTTACAACACATTTTTGTAAAAAGGCATCATAGTTTAGTCCTATTTATCAATGTAAAAAAGTCATTCGGGACAAAAAAACAAACAAAAACCACTCAATGAACTACATCAAACACCTAAATCTAATATTCGCGGTGTTCGATCACGACAAACGACTCGGCCCCTACCATGTAATGATCTACCTGGCACTTTTCAGGGAATGGAACCATGCAGGATTCACAAACCCCATTATGGTAAACAGGGATCTCATCATGCAAAAAGCCAAAATCAAATCGCCTAAGACCTATGCAAAAACAATCAGGGAAATGGCCGACTGGGGATACTTCAAATATGAACAGTCAACTTCAAGAGTTTTCGGCAGTAAAATTTACATGTTCCCGACTAGTGTATTTAGGGAACAAGTCATGCCCCCTTTTTATAAACATATAAACAATAAACCAATATATAAAAAGTCAGAAAATGATTTTCAAATTCAAAATTTCAACGCTTACGCCCCTGAAAATGAAAAATCAGCGAACCTGGGTGCTCCAACCAATCTGCAACACGTCAGAATCTATTTCAACGAAAAAAAAGCTCCGGATATGGAAGCAGAAAAATTCTTCAATTACTATGAAGCACGAAACTGGCTCAACAATTCATTCAACCCAATCACCAACTGGAAGGCCGCCGCCCGTAACTGGATCATCAACATCCCGAAGTTCAACCCCCCAAAAACAAAAAAACGAAGAAAAAAGACACCTCACCAAATTCCGGGAAATCACAAACTCAACCAAAACAAAAAATACAACACACCTCTCTAATCTCATACCATGAACAACAAAGCCTCTTCCAACACTCAGCCCCTAACCTCCAAACCCCCACATTCCCTTCTCCATGCACCATGCCCCTTGATCCATGCTCTATACCCCATGCCTTATGCACTTTTTCTTCATGCACTATGCTCCATGCTCCATGCCCAACTTCTTAGGATCTAATCCCCTTAAATCTCCAACGCCATGTCCCCCTACTACCAAAAAGCATTCGCATACCTCCAACAAAAAGGAAGAGAAACGTATGGAAATTTCTTCCTCCTATACCCTAACGATACCCAGGTGATAGGAAAACTATTGGCATGGTTTCTTCGCGACAAAGCCACAGCTGACCTCAAAGGCATAAATCTCCAAAAAGGGGTTCTCCTCTCCGGACCGGTTGGCAGCGGTAAGACTTCACTTATGAATCTAATGCGACATTTTTCACGAGAACAAGCACCCCATTTCATGAAACCATGTCGCGACATTGCTTTTGAATTTGAAAAAGAAGGGTTTGAAATCCTTCGCCGATATTCTGGTATCACCTACCTGGCGGGTGTAAAATCCAAAATCATCAAAACGTTTTGCTTTGACGACCTCGGAACCGAACAGATTCTTACCCATTACGGAAAGGAATGTAACGTAATGGCAGAAATCATTCTCTCCCGTTATGAAAACTTCACCCGCCATCACAGATTAACACATTTTACCACCAACCTCTCTGCCGATGAAATTGAAGACATCTATGGGCCAAGAGTTCGTTCGCGCCTACGGGAAATGTGCAATCTCATCGCATTCCCCGCCGAAACTCCCGACAAAAGAAAATAAAAAAACATCAAATCTGGTTTTCGGATAATTTGTTTTAGGGTATATCTGAGTCAATAAAAATCACCATCTTTAGCACTCAAACCATCGTTAAACCTATATGAACAAAGAGCACAGAGGCGTTGTAACCCAATTTGATGTAACCAAGAATTACGGATTTATCAAAGAAGATCTTACCGGAAAGTCTTACTTTTTCCAATATGACAGAAATGAACAGATTTTGTGGGCCCGGCAAACCAAAGAGCTGCCCATGACTTGTCCCCACAAGGACGATGTGGTAACCTTTAGTTTAAGAACCTCAGATAACAAAGATCATGACTATCAGGCCTGCCACCTTACTTTTATCGAGAATCCAACAATCGAATCTATCAAAGAACGAATGGCCAGGGGAATAAAATTCTATGGCCGGATATCTTATAGTAAATCCCGGTATTTTATTAACGATATCAAGACAGGTATTATCTTTCCGGTTATAATCCTTCCAGAGGAGAAAGCTTTAACGGATTTTAATCAACTCGATACAAATCCTATAATGGAGTATTTCCTAAATAAAAACAATAACCCGTCTAATGTTTTTGCAAAGCTAAAGCTCACAAAAGAAAATGTTTTATAAGAAAAATTTTTCTTATAAAAAACTTGTTCACCCATATTTTCAGACTTATATTTGCCATTGGGTTAGGGTTAAGGTCAAAGGTCTGTCGGAATGCCGGCAGGCCTTTCTTTTTATAGTGCCAGTAGTGGTCAGGACACAATGGATTTAAAATTAGGGGTGGTCGAAAGAAGCATTTAGGGACGACTTTTCATAAGGTCAAAATCAAGGAATTGAAAATTGCTTGAAGTAAGCTTTATTCATCCGCTCCGGATTCCCACCACATTCTTTTACTATGATGGAAATGAGGGTTTCCCATAATTCTATCGAAAATCTTCGTTTTGCTGTTTTATAACCAAGCCCATTAATCTTTTTATAGATTTGTAACAGCATGGCTGCAATAAGAGTCATATAAAGCATTACAGTTATCCCATTCTTACTAACAGATATAAAGTGGCTTGCATTAAGCTCTTGTTTTATAAAACGGAAAAAGACTTCGATGTCCCATCGTTGCTTGTATATCTGAGCAATTTCCTTTGGGGATAGTTCCATGTTATTGGTAATAAAAACGAAGGTGTTTTCTTTCTTCCTGACCTTGCCTTTATTGTTTGGCGGTGTTGTATCGATCTTTTCTTTGCGCTCTGCTATTATCAACCGGTATTCCTCTTTTGTATCTACCTTATTATGATTAAACAAATGGACAACTTGACTGCTCAAAAGAGTAAGTCCCCCTAAATCTCTTTCAGATTCAGGTAATTCATCTGTGTTTATAACTTCAAACTTTCTATTGGTTTTTAATCTACCTACAAAAGAGATTTTCTGTTGGTTAAGAGAACCAAATGTTTTGCTTGCAGTAACCCCTCTGTCAAAAGTATAAATATCAGTTTGGGAGCCTCCTTTTATTGCATTTTTGAGCACCACTTCGGGGATGGCTCGATCTTCACTGGTATATTTGGATTGGGTGAAAACATCGAATGCGCAAGCAGTTAATCCATCAAAAGCCGCTGTGAATTTGATTTGCTTCACAGATTCCTTGCCATTCCTTTTCTTGTTTCCCGGAGAAAGGCCTTCCTCCAATTTATTGCATGTTTCGGCTATCATGCTGCTGTCCACACGTATAATTCGATGCTTTAATTGTTCTTCTTTTGAAAAAAACTTCGAAAACTCACTGTAAATTGCTTCATAGGCTAACTTAAAAAATTCTGGATCAATAGTTGAAAGCCGGGTTGAAATGGAGCTGTGTGATACTTTCATATCCGCATCGTAATTGAAAAGAGACTTGAACAGTTGGCTGCCAAAAAGATCTTCCAGTGTCCTTTGGCTGGTTCTATCTGTTGTCAATAAACCATACAAGAGCAAATTGAAAATCCTTTGTCCATACAAGACCTTGGCACAGTAATCAACTTTTGTGTCTTGGCCTAACCTGGCTAAAAGATCGTCAGGTATCAATCCTAATACTTTTTGAATGTTAACTTTTTGTTCGGTAAACATATTTTCTTGTTATCTGACAAAGAACATGACAAAAAATCACATTAAAATATTAATTAACAGAAAGTTATCAACACTCAGTCGTTTTTTTTGTTGATACAGAATAGAAATTTAGAAATTGACAATGAAAATCTTTCGACCACCCCTAATTTAAAATCCTGAAACCTTCCCAAACCTTCGACGTACATATTCAAAACAATTCAATCAACTGAATGCACTATCTGACAATAATTATTTTAGTGGCTCTCTTGTTGCCTTGTGTGGTTTTCTTCTTTCGCAGAATAATCCCTGCATTGATGAGAAGAAAAGCAACCATGTTGCTCGATGTTATCCTTTTCCCGGATGGATCATCGCAGAGACAGGAGGTAATAATTAAATTCCGCCAAATTACTAATCACCGGTTCAATACGGACGAACTGCTCGAATACTATTACAAAATAAAGGGAATCCGAACTTTGGGTGGTAGTTGCAGATGGAGTTTTACCCTTAAGAAATACCTCTTCACCCCTACCAACATCAAATTAACCTATTTTGAGCAATGCAGATTTTACGATACTTTTCTGCATCAACATAAGAAAACACATCGGTTGAATCATGTAATGGCAGATACCGCAAGCTCATCCAATAGTTCGGCCATCACATCTCACAAATCAACCAACCCCTCTCCCCGGCAAATAATCAAGCTCATCCCACCCCGCCAATAATCAAAAAAGACACAGCATAATTTTTCTTTCCATCCTACAGACACCCGGTTAGGGATAGTAAATTCTATCTTCATGGCCCTTGATACTATTAGCTTATTCCCGCCGGGTGTCTTTTCTTAAGACGTGCAATTTCCCAGGAAGTGCGATTTCCTAATCGCACAATTTCCCTTATCCCATAATCAGAATCCTCCCCGGGTCTGGCAAATTCCTATTCCCCTATTCCCCTTTTCCAAAGAACTAACACTTCTTCCAAAAAAATACCCCAAACACCCCTTAATTTCATTCCATCATCCTCCTTACAACAACCTTCCAATTTTCCAATTAAACACTTCATTTCTCCCCTTCAACACGGATATTTTCCCCTTCCACTTAAAATAAACGTTCTCCCCTTTCTCAGTTTCTATTTTTGCAAAAAAACAGATGAAGAACAACATCTAAATCTAAAAGAAAATGAGAACAGTACTATTATCCCTGACCATTGTTGGTCTTATCTTTCTGAGTATCGGGTGCTCGAACACACCAGAAGACCAAAAAAAGGAAATACGGTATGTGAAAGTAGAGAAAGTGGATATCCCCCACTCTACTAATGAAAGGTCATTTAATGCCACGATTGAAGAAAATCAACAGTCATCTGTGGCTTTCCGGGTAGGCGGACAAGTGCACCACCTTTATTACGCGGAGGGAGACTATGTAAAGAAAGGTCAGGTGCTGGCAGTCCTGGACAAGCGGGATTTCAAAACCCGCCTGCTTGCTGCCGAAGCCCAATACAAACAGACCAAAAGCGAATTTGAAAGATATTCACAACTCTATGAACAAGGCAAATTCCCGAAGAATTCCCTGGACAAACTGGAAGCCGGATTTTTGGCTTCCAAAAGTAACTGGAAAAGTGCGGCCAATGCCCTTACCGACACGGAGCTGAAAGCCCCCTTTTCGGGTTACATTCATCAAAAGCTCATCGACAACCATGAAACGGTTGCCCCGGGAGAACCCGCCTTAGTAATCATTGAAACCAATACACTGGAAGTGAACTTTTCTGTGGCTGAATCCATCATCAACCAGTTACATGAAGGACAGCAGGCCATGGTGAGCCTCAACCACCAGGTAACACAACGCTATCCGGCAACCATCAAATCGGTGGCCCAAAAAGCCGGAGACGACGGGTTGTTCAATGTACAATTAAGAATGCAAAATCCGGATCCCCGCACTGTTAAACCCGGCATGACCGCCAGAGCATTCATCCACAATACTGAGACTGGGCACTCAACAACTGTATCCGTTCCTGCTGAAGCCCTCTTTTTCAAAGACGGAAAAGCGAATGTCTGGATTTACAACGAACAAAACCATACAGTTTCCGCATGCCAGGTGAACACAGGTGAAGTCATCGAAAACGGACACGTACAGATCATCAATGGAATACAGGAAAAAGACCTGATTATTGTTGCAGGAGTTCACTCCCTGATGGAAGGGCAACAGGTAAAACCACTTTCAAAGAATCATTCACTATAAAAACCAGTTACCGATGTTAGAGAAAATACTCGAAAAGAAATCACTACTCATCACATTCTTAACCATCCTGGTAATTGGAGGCATTGGCTCATTCTCCAGTCTCAGCAAGCTCGAAGACCCTGAAATTCCGGTAAAGGCTGCTGTGGTTATAACCCCCTACCCGGGGGCCTCTACTGAAGAAGTAGATCTGGAGGTAACCCAATTAATGGAAGAGGCAATCCAAAAACTCGAAAACATCGACTACATAGAATCACGCTCCATTCCAGGTATGTCACAAATCACTGTAACACTCGAAGGAAAGGTTACAACAGAGGAACTCCCCCAAATATGGGATCACCTCAGACGAAAAGTGAACGATGCCAGTTCAGGGTTGCCGGCCGGAGCTGGAACTCCCATTGTCAATGATGACTTCGGCGACGTATATGGCATATTTTTGGCTGTCAGCAGCGATGGGTATTCTTACAAAGAACTGGATAATTATACCGACTTCCTCCGAAAAGAATTACTGCAGGTTAAAGGGGTGAAACGAATCGAAGTAGTCGGCGAACAAAACGAGGTGGTAAACATCTCTTTCTCGGCAGAAAAATTTGCCAATTTGGGCATCAACCCCATGTCCATTGCTCAAACACTCAACGACGAAGCTGAAGTAGTAGATGCCGGAAGCGCAGTATCCGGAACAGAGAGGTTGCGCATCAATGTGGGCACCAAATTGCGTTCCATTTCCGAAGTGGAAAATCTAAACATTTTTACTGGTGATGGCAGAAGTTTTCGGCTGGGAGACATCGCCACCGTTTCGAAAGACTTCTATAGACCCAAACAGAGCGGTTTGTCATTCAACTCAAGAGCTGCAATGGGGCTCGCCATCTCCATGGAATCGGGCGACAACATCATAAAGTTGGGAGAACGGGTAGATTCACGTTTGACAGAGCTGAAACCCGAAATCCCGGTCGGAATTGAAGTCCATAAAATTTATGACCAACCATCCAAAGTTCAAGATTCTATAAGCGACTTCACTATCAATCTGATTGAATCGGTGGCCATTGTCATTATTGTCCTACTGATAGCAATGGGATTTCGGGCTGGGCTACTCATTGCCAGTAGTCTGATTTTTACCATTCTAAGCACTTTTATCATAATGAATTTCCTGGATATGACCCTCGATAAAGTATCATTGGCTGCCATTATTATTGCCATGGGAATGCTGGTCGATAATGCAATTGTGGTGGTTGATGGGATACTTGCTGACATGCAAAAAGGAATTAAGCGCCACAAAGCTTTTGTTATGGCCGCTAAACAAAATGCCTTTCCTCTGCTGGGTGCTACCATCATTACCATTCTGGCATTCATGCCAATGGCATTTAATACAACAGCGGCAGGAGAGTTTATGAAACCGCTCTTCTTTGTCTTAACAATTTCTCTTATTATGAGTTGGATGCTGGCCATGATTCAGGCCCCTTTTATGGCTTCATTGTTTTACAAAAAAGGGAAAAGAAAGAAGAAGAAAGAAGATACAGAAGAAATTTACTCTGGTGGATTTTACCGGTACTTCAAAAAAATCATCAGCTTTGCCCTTTGGCACAAATCGCTGGTAGCCATTGCCACAATATTAATCCTGGTCATCTCCTTTTGGGCTTTTCGCTTTATTAACAAAGATTTTTTCCCGGTATCCAACTTTAATCAGTTTATGGTTGAATACAGTTTACCCGACGGTAGCGATATTTACCAGGTAGAAAAAGACCTGGAATATATCCAGAAAAATCTACTTCAATGGGAAGAAGTAACAAAAGTTACCACAGCCTTGGGTAGTTCACCTGTACGTTATACCCTGGCACGCCCCATGAACAGCTATAATCCAGGCTATGGTGAATTGATAGTCGAAACCAATACTTTCGAGGAAACGATGACCATCATGCCCCGGATAGAAGCAGAATTCTCAGAAAGGTTCCCAAATTCAACCATCCGCTGCCGTCAGTATTCAGCTATTGGAGGGGACTATAAGATTCAGGCTATGTTTTCAGGTCCCGACTCTGAGATTCTGAGGGATTTGGCAGAAAGAGCCAAGAAAATAATGAACAATGAACCCACTGCGGTTTTCGTAAATGATAGCTGGGGCAACAAAGTTAAAAACCTGGCACCTATTTATGCCCCCGAAAAAGCCAGACCGCTGAATATTTCAAGAAACTCTATTGCCTCAGCTCTGGCTATTGCCTCAGAAGGCATGCCAATTGGAGCTTTCTATGAAGAAGACACCCAGCTTCCAATATTACTAAAACTGGAGCCATCACTTGCAGATAATCCTGCAAATATTGGGTCGGTTCCCGTATGGGGCAACTATTCAAAAAGTAGCGTTCCTTTGGCCCAAATTACAGATTCATTAAGTCTGACAGGGCAAAACTACCTGATAAGCAGATATGACGGAATCAGGTCTGTCAAAGCTCAATGCGACCCGGTGAGAGGCATGACAACCCCAGAGGTAATGGAGAAAATCAGGCCTGAAATTGAAGCACTGGAACTGCCCGAAGGTTACACGCTTGAATGGCATGGAGAGCTAAAGGACAGCAATACAGCCAATCAGGCATTAATGGAAAACCTGCCGCTTGCGCTTTTGCTGATGGTCCTTATCACAATTGCCCTGTTCAACAATTTCAGGCAGCCTACACTTATTTTCCTTATCGTACCACTGGCCTTTATCGGTATTATTGCCGGATTTCTCATTACCAGGCTTAATTTTGGTTTTGTGGCCATCATCGGAGGATTAGGACTAATAGGAATGATGATTAAAAACACCGTGGTGCTACTTGACCAGATAAATATCGACATCAATAGTGGTAAAGAAAAACTGGAGGCCATCCTCGGAGCCACCGTATCGAGAGTGCGCCCTGTTACGATGGCTTCCCTTACCACAATTCTGGGAATGTTCCCTCTTTTATTCGATGAAATGTTCCAGGGAATGGCTGTATCAATCATGTTCGGACTGCTCTTTGGAACCGTCATAACGCTGGTTATTGTGCCGGTGCTGTACGCAGTTTTTTACAAGGTGGACACCCGGGCCATTGCCCATCACGATGATTTACCAAAAAATTCAAATTAAAACTATGCTGAAAAAAACAATATATATCGCTCTGATTTCCCTGCTACAAGTAGCCGCTATCTCTCAAACTCCTGTTACTCTGCAGGAGTGCCGGGAAGAGGCGCTCTCCAACAATAAAAAAGTTCAAACTTCACTATTGAAGGTTCAGAAAGCAGAGGCGGCAAAAAAAGAAGCAACCACAGCTTATCTCCCAACCATTGATGGGAGTGCCAATGCAATTTTCATTCCCGACCTCGAGGAATTGAGACAATTTGGCATAGAGAAAGACAACCTTCAACTATATCAGGCACAAATATCGGCTCAACAGCCCATTTATGCAGGAGGAAAAATCCGCTTGGCCAACAAAATGGCCAGTAAAGGAGTGCTAATGGCAGAAAAAGCCAGAGAAAAACAACAAGCAGACATTATTCTGGAAACGGATGAAGCTTACTGGCAACTCTTTGCAATGCAGAAACAGCAGAAGGTTGTAAACCGTTTTACCGAAGCACTCGACTCCCTTGAAGATCAGCTTCAGGCCACTTATAACCTGGGAATCACTCCCAAAAGTGAGCTTCTGAAAGTTACCGTTCGGAAGAATGAAGCGGAAATGACCGCTCTCGAGGTCAATAATGCGATTCGGCTTTTGCAAATGAATCTGGCACATATCATTGGGCGACCAGTTAATGAAGAGTTGTTAGCCACCACTAATCCTGGGGCAAACCAGAAAAGTAAAATTTCTCCTGATGCCAGTAAAATATCTGGCGGGGTAGATAGTCGCCCGGAAATAAATATTCTGGAAAATCAGGCACAAATAATGAATCTTGAGAAAAAAGTAACCAAAGCTGACTATCTTCCGCAATTGGGGGCACAAGTGAGTTATGGTTATCTGGAAGCACCCGATATCGCACCCGGCTCCTGGAATATTAATGCAGCAGCCCAACTTTCAGTACCGGTTTTTCACTGGCGCGAGAAAAAGCACAAAATGCAACAGGCGGAGATTAATGAACAAATGGCTATATTAGAACTTGAAAACACCCGGGAGCTGGTAACACTGGAAATCAGCCAGGCCCGCCTGAAGTTGGAAGAAGGGCTGGAAAGAATACAGCTGGCCCGCAAATCGCTGGAAGAAGCTTCCGAAACATTATCGGAAGTGGAAATCAGTTACAATGCAGAATTGAATACCATCACCGATCTGCTGAATGCCCGTGTGGCCCACCAGCGTTCGGAAGCATCCCTGGTAAAGGCCCTTTCCGATTACGAGGTTCTTAAAACAAAATGGCTCAAGGCGATTGGACAACTCAACGCCGGTCAGCAAGCGCAGCAAACCAATGAGGAATTTTAAACAATTACACAAGTATTGTTCCGAAAGCGAGCAATTACCACGCAAAATAGGATTCTTAAAAAGATTTATAGCAGAGATAATTACATCTCTGCTATTCATATTTACAATAACCACTCTTGTAAGAGAGGAATCCCTGCAAACGTTGCAATTCAAAGCTGTTTTGTTTTTTGTGTCCATCTTTGTGTTTCTCAGCGAAGGAATTTTTGTCTTTGATGCGCTGGTAGGCAAAAGATACCCCTGGCATGAGGCCCTTTTCAAAAGGGTTTCTTCTCTCCTAATGTTTGCTCCCTTTTGGCTGGTAGTGACAGGAATCATCGGAAACTTGGTGCGCCCGTTCTTTATTCCGGATGAAACCCTGAAAGACCCGGATTCTTTTGTCCTGGGAATCACCATTCTGGTTCTCTTTGTTATAATCTATGTGGCTGCACTGGTGGCCAACAACTACCATAATTCTCTCAAGTATTTCATTCTTGAAAATGAGAAGCTCCGACAGGAGAAACTCAGATTGGATTATTTTGCCTTGCAGGATCAGTTAAATCCACATTTCTTGTTCAATAATCTGAGTACCCTGATGGCCATCATTCCTAATGATACAAGCAAGGCCCTTTCATTTACCGAAAATTTTACGGATGTTTATCGATATGTACTAAAAAACACAAACACCAGCCTTATTCCGCTGGAAGATGAACTTGAATTTATAACAGCATATATTAACCTCCATAAAGAGCGACTGGCCGAAGGCTTTAACTACAACATTAAGATACCAAAAAAACAACTAAATAAGCTTTTGCCACCCTTGAGTTTACAGTACCTGGTCGAAAATGCCATCAAACACAATCTGGCTACCGAAACCCGGCCCTTAAAACTGGATATCTACACAAAAAACAACCGATTGACCGTCTCCAATAACTATCAACCAAGAAACTCAACCTATTCCACAAATACCGGGTTGTCCAACCTCAAAAAAAGATATCAGTACCTGGGATTGAAAAGCAGCGTGGAAGTCCTCAACACCAACCAAACATTCACCGTCTCTATCCCATTAATCCAAAAAAGCGATTATCATGAACTATAAAACACTCATTGTAGAAGACGAGCCCCTGTTGTCACAGGCGCTGAGGAAACAGATAGAAAACCTGCGTCCCGACATCACGATAGATGATGAATTAAGAACCGTGGAGGACACAGTAAAATGGTTAAAGAACAACCCGGAACCTGCCCTCATATTCATGGATATCCAGCTGGCAGACGGAATCTGTTTTTCCATTTTCGACCAGGTTGATGCCTCCAATAAGGGCATTGTTTTCACAACCGCCTACAACGAGTATGCCATCGAAGCATTTGATATCAACAGTGTTGCATATTTACTGAAACCAATCAAGACAGAAGACCTGAAAAGGGTTTTTGCCAAACTCGAAAAAACTTCCATGGCCATCGGTCACCACATCGCAGCAGCTAAAACCATCGATTATTCCAGACTGGCAGAGGAAGTCACCCGCCATCAAAACAAATTTAGGAAACGATTCCTGGTGCCCAAAGCCGACTCATATAAGCAAATTCCGGTTGAAGATATTGCCTTCTTTATGGTGGAAGAAAAGGTAACGCTCGCTGTAACCTTCAAAAACCGGCAACATATTATCGACTGGACCCTTTCTGACCTCGAAGAGGAACTGAACCCAGATGTTTTCATGCGCATGAACCGCCAGTTCATCATCAATCTCAATGCAATCGACAGGGTTGAAAACTACTTCAACAGCAAACTAATCGTCAAACTTATTCCCGGCTTAGACACGCCGGAACGAATTGTGGTTAGCCGCGATAAGGCCTCTACAGTCAAAAATTGGCTCGACCGATAAGATATTTTCAACTAAACCTGCGAATTTGAAGTTTCAATTTCTCATTTTGCAGGTTCATTTTATTTCACCGATAAATAACTTCACAGCTCTCTACCTTTGCGCTTCGGTTTATGGATTTGTTGCATCGCTGCAATAATCTTTCCACCCTAAATCAGGCAAAGGAATACTGTGAAGTTAAAAAACTCAACATACCGCACAACTCTGATTACAGGGATAGCCATTTTATCTGCCCTGTCGATCTGGATGTTACCCCGCCTTAGTATTAATTCATCATTCGACAGTTACATCCCGCAAAACATCAACAACAGGGCGTTTCTGAACAAACTGGATAGTGTCTTTGGAGGCAATGAAAAACTCCTGCTGATTCAATACAATAAAGAAGGTGTTCTCACACCTGAAAGCTTTTCCAGAACGAAGCTACTGGTGGAAAAGCTGAAGACAATAAATGAAATAGAGCACACTTTCTCTTTGAAGGATATTATAGAATTTAGGGAAAAAGATGATTTTACAGAAATCCACCCACTTCTTTCGCACATTCCGGATATGCCTTCAGAGTTAAACTCCCTGAAAAAGAAGGTTACCGAAAACCCGATGGCCGGGCATCTTATAAGTGATGATTTCACCACTTCTGCCATTGTTCTTACCAAATCAGACAACACCGATGATCAGACCATCATTGCTGAAATCAACCGGGTCATCAGGGAAACTCCCGGTAAAGATGAAATCCACGTTGGGGGACTGGCTTACATAAGAAGTTCAGTTAAATCCTACATCAAAAAAGATCTTGTAACCTTACTCCCTGCAGCTCTGATTGTGATGATCGTGATGCTCTTTCTTTTTTTCAGAGAGTGGAAAGGCGTTTTGTTACCTTTTTTGGTGGTCCTTCTATCCATTGTGTTATCCTTTGGGCTCATGGCCCTTTTCTCCTGGGAAATCTCGCTGGTTTCGATACTTCTTCCTATCATGCTGATAGCCATTGCCAACGATTATGGCATCCACCTCATCAACTTATACCAGGAAAAATCCCTTAAAAACAATCAGGAGCCCCCTTCCGCTATTGCACAAAAAATATTTAAGGCACTCAAACGCCCCATTACTATCACAGGTCTGACCACCATTGGAGGGATGCTCGGACTTCTATCGCATCAGATGGCCCCCGCTGCTCAGTTAGGAGTCCTTGCTTCAGCAGGCATTGGCATTGCATTGATATTGAGTCTTTATCTCATCCCGGTTCTCCTCACATTCTATAAAAAAGTTCCCAAAACACTGATCATTGAAAGAAACGCCAACAGTTTCTTAAGCAAAATCCTTCATTTTTTTGCCCTGTGTGTCAATAAGCATCCAAAAACCATCGTCATCTCCTTCTTGGTAATCGCTTTCATCAGTATCGGGGGACTTTTTCTCCTTAAGGTGGACACCAATGTGGAAGGATATTTTACCGACGACTCAACCGTTGGCACCAGCATAGAACTAACCAATAAAAAACTGGGAGGTTCTCAATATATTTCTTTACTCTTTTCCGGCAACATCCTCGAACCCGAGGTACTCCGGCGCATCGATCAATACACAGCTCAAATAGCACTATTGCCTCAGGCAGGTAACATCATATCTCCTGTAACCCTTTTCAGAGAGCTGAGCAAAGGGTTGTATTCCACAGATGAACCCGGATATGACCATCTCCCTCAAACACGATCTGAAGCAGCCCAATATCTTGAAATTGCATCTATGGCGGGTTTTGACAATCAAATAGGACAGCTGATAGACCTTAAGCATGAGAATGCCAGAATACTGGTTAGTCTTACCGACGGTAGTAACGAAACAGGGAAAAAACTCCTGAATGAACTATATAATATTGCCGGAAAAGATCCTCTGCTAAAAGGAATTGCCGGATCGGGATTATCCAAAATTCAAATTGCCGACATGGTCATCCGGGGACAGGTCACCTCGCTGATACTGGCATTTTTCATCATCATCATTCTGTTGTCCATCATTTTCAAAACAATGGTTGCAGGAATACACGGAAGCTTGCCGCTTCTTTTCTCCACCCTACTGCTGTTTGGATTAATGGGCCTTTCCGGAATACCACTGGATATTGTAACCGCTCTGCTCTCCTCTGTTATGATTGGCGTTGGCATCGATTACACCATCCACTTCCTTTGGAGATACAAGGCTGAATACGCATCACAAGGCAACATGGAGAGAGCCATTTCAACGACACTAACAACAACAGGAAGAGGTATTATATTCAATGCATTATCAGTAATCATTGGTTTTGCCGTTTTGGCCTTCTCGGGGTTTGCGCCCCTTCGTTTTTTCGGACTTCTGGTAGTCATTTCAATCTTTTCCTGCCTGATTTGTGCATTATTGCTTGTGCCTGCTATTGTCACCTTAACCAGACCGAAATTCCTGGAACCTGACCAAAATAATTAACTGATAATAAACAAACTATGCAAAAAGCCATACTCTTAATTTGCCTGTTGGGAATAATTAATCCTGTAAAGGGAGCAGAAAAACATACTAAAACTGCTTTCGAAAATGCAGTGAAAAAACTTGCGCTTAAGGATGTGCAGGCACAGATGACACTGGAGACTACTGATACAGGAGGCAGCAGCATCTTACGAAAATTAAACGTCTCTTTTGGGTGCTTTGAGAAAGCCAGAAAGGTAATGATAGAAATTACAGCACCGGAAGATTTAAAAGGAACTCAAATTTTAACAACTCACTTCACCGACAAAAGCCGGAAGGATATCATTGAGGTATTTTTGCCTTCAACAAAGAAAATCAGGAAGTTCAGAGCCAATAATCGAAACTTAAAAATTCCCGGCACCGAAATTCCGATGAGCCATTTCAGCAGCACAGCTTTTGACGATTATCTCATCTCAGAAGAAGAAAAAGATAATTTTAATGGCAGAGAAGTTCAGAAAATCAAACTTCAGCTTCCCGGAAATGCCGAATATCTGGTGATTTATCTTGATGTCCAGGCTGAACTGTTGTACCGCATCAATTCTTTTGATAACAAAGACAACCTCACCTCCAATACTGAATTCACTGATTACAGACATCCCGAATTTTATACTTCAGAAAATCATTTTCCATACAAGGTACACGTTTACAATCCTACCAGTGGCAAAACCTCTGAGTTAACTATCACAAAACTCAGTCAGCTAACTCAAATCAGAGATTACGATTTTGAATTGGCCAAAAACCTGCAGCCATAAAATGACATTCTTCTCAACCATAGAACCAATTTACTATTTACTCCCTCTTGCAGGATTAATAGTTGGCCTGTTTGGTACAATTCTGGGCGGTGGTGGTGGCTTTTTCTTTCTGCCGATACTCACCCTGATCATTGGGGCTCCGGCTCAGACAGCCGTCATTACCTCGCTGGTGGCAACATTACCAATATGTATTGTTGGGGCTGCAATGCATTACAGAAAAGGCAACTTGGATATCCGAACCGGTTCAGCATTCGCCATCGTCGGTATTTTGGGTGCTTTTGCCGGTGCTGCCATCGCAAACTACATCGCCCCCCAATTGCTTAAAACAATTTTTGGGATTTACGCAGTTGGCATAGGCGGTTTAATGTTTATGAATGTAAAACAGCGCCCTTCTGCTAAAACAAATAAGAAGGGAAAGCCGATGAACTATTTAAAAAAACCAGCCTACGGTTTCCTGGCAGGTATGATTACCGGCACGTTCGGAACCAGTGGAACGGCTCCGGTTCTGGCAGGTTTATTCGCGGCCAGGCTCCCGGTAAAAATGGTTATTGGCACCTCCCTTTTTGTGCTGGTTGTAAACACCTCTTTTGCTGCCGGTGCACATTTTTTAATGGGACAAATAGACCTGACCCTGGTGGCATTACTCACGGCAGGTTCCATACCAGGAGCATTGCTGGGGCCCGTTATTTTATCCAACATAAAAACCGACAATTCTGAAAGTTCAATAAAGTATGTCTATGCCGCCGTAATGGTACTCATTGGCATTTTAATGATAATCGCATGATAAAACTGATATACATCATCATTTTAAGTTATTTTTTGGCAGGAGGTATAGGATTCTATCTCATCAACAGGCATAAACCGCTACAGGTTGCACGCAAAAGTTACACCAAGTTTGGGGTCTATTTCATCATTATCAACCTGCTCTTTTTCTCCATTGTAATCAATCCTCTTTTTTTCAAATACATCACATTTGTTATCATTGGCGGAGGTATGATGGAACTCTTTTCCCTTCATCAGTCAGCAGGCTATAAAAACAAAGGCATCTTTCTCATCTCGTTACTGATTTTCACTGCCTTGTCTTACGGTCTTTTTAACTTTAGCCTGCTCAATAAAGAGTTGATTCTGTTCTCTTTCCTCACTCTCTCCATTTTCGACAGTTTCAGCCAGATCACCGGACAACTTTGGGGCCGGCAAAAAATAGTGCCAAAAATCAGTCCCCATAAAACATGGGAAGGTCTTATCGGTGGAACTCTGGTGGCACTTTTCAGTGCCATCCTCCTGAACAAACTTTTTTCAGGCCCTCTTACGGAATTACTGATTATTGCCACCGGCATCATCGTTTTTGCGTTTGCGGGAGATTTGGCAGCATCATGGTACAAAAGGATATTTCATGCCAAAGACTACAGCAATCTTATTCCCGGACACGGAGGATTACTGGACAGATTTGACAGCCTTTTGGCAGGAGGTGCCTGGGTAGCCCTTTCTGCATGGATCTTAAACATTTGAAAAACTATATTTCACATGGATAATATAATCGCAATTTCATTTATTTATTTAATCGGAATAGCTGTTTTACTGGCTTTTAATGAAATAAACTACCGACGACTAAAAATCAAAGGGGAGATTACCCGGAAGTTTGCGCACTTCTCAGCCACACTGGCTACCGTACCCTTTCCTTATATATTCCCATCGCACTGGTATGTACTCGTTCTGGCATTTCTCTTTTTTCTGGTACTGGCCATCACACAAAACAGCAGGCAACTCAAGTCCATTCACGACATCCGCCGTAAATCCATGGGGAGTTACCTTTTACCATTATCCATTTATCTTACCTTCCTCATCTCATGTCAGCTGGAAAACAAACTACTATTCATCCTGCCCATGCTCATTCTGGCAATATGCGACCCTATGGCGGCCATTCTCGGCATCAACATTAAAAAATACAACGGAAGGATAAAACTGGGCAAACGCAAATTCAATAAAACCTGGCTAGGCACCGCAGCTTTTTTTATCACCAGTCTGATTATAGCCATGCTTGCCCTATGGCTCCACCGCGATGTTTTTGACTTTAAGACTTGCTGGCTCGGTTTGTTGGTCGCAACCGCCGGAACAATGGGAGAATTGATTAGCTGGCGGGGTTCAGACAACTTATCCATTCCCCTGGCAATAGTTTTTGTATTAATAACTTTTTTGTAACAGATAACCTTACAACATGAAGCGAATAATTGTTAACGGAGCCAATGGATATGTGGCCTCCAACTTCATAAATGAACTCTTGAAACATCATTTCCAGGTCGTGGCTTTGGTAAGAGGGAACGCCCTGTCTTCAGCCGAGAACAGGGTGATTCAGGCTTTAAATGTCATCAATGACGGAAATACCCCCTCCCTCGACAACCTGATGATTGTGGATTATTCTCTGCTTGATGAGAACTTTGGTCTTTCTGAAACTCGTCTGCAGGAATTATTCAACACTGATGTGGACTATTTTCATTTTGCAGCAAGTCTCAAATACGACCGCAAGTCCAAAGACGAATTGCTTGCTGTCAATGTCAGAGGGGCAGAGAACTCTGTCAACCTTTTTTCCACCTTTGCATCGGCTGATTCCCGCTTTTTCTTTGTTGGAACTGCCTATTCGTGCGGAAAAACAGAAGAGGTATTCGAAGAAAAATTCTATCCCGATCAGGACATTTCTGCATTTCGCAATTATTACGAATGGTCGAAAAGGCTGGCCGAAAATGTAGTCAAACGTAATATTGACCACAATGGACTCCGCGGGCATGTCATTCGTTTATCTCAGGTAACAGGAGATAATCGTACAGGCATTACAAAAACGGATTACGGCATTTTTGATTTTTCCAAAAGAGTCTGTAAGCTGGCTAAACGGCACCCTGAAAGTAAGGTGAGGGCAAAAATTTCCCCCGATGGTACACAAAACCTGATTCCCATCAATGTGGCTGTCGATTACCTGCATCAAACAGTTAATGCCCAAAATGTTCCCAAGATAATGAATTTTGTGGCCAACAAACCGGTCAAGAACAGCTACATCATCAATAGTCTGAAAAAACTAATGCCTATGGATATTGTGCCTGATCCGGGACTCCAACACTCACAAATGAATGCTCTGGAGAGATTAATGGCAGTTGGAATGTCCTTTACAGGCAACTATACCAACATCGATATTCAGTTTGACACCTCAAAACGTGATGCAGTAATAACTCCTGTTGACGACAGCATGGACGAACAAACAGTTTACCGGATGCTAAACTATTTCATCAAAAACAACTTCAAGAAAAACCCAACAAAGAAAGAAGTCCCCATTGAAAACGAGTAGTTCAGTAAATTACAGGGTCAATTCAGTAGCAAACGAAAAAACAACGAAACAATGAAACAACTAACCATCAAAGGAGAAAAAGTCCTAAACGCACCTAACCTGCTCAGTCTTTACAGATTGCTGGTGTTCCCGGTAATCCTTTACATGGCACTTACAGGCAAAGAAGAAACCTTTGTTGTTCTGCTTTGCATTAGCCTGGTAAGCGACATTCTTGACGGAAACATTGCACGTTTCTTTAAACTGCAAACCAACTTTGGTGCAGCGCTCGACAACCTGGCAGATATTGTCACCTATGCTATGGCACTGACAGGACTATTCATTTTCAAGTGGGATGTCATTGAACCTCACGGCTGGATACTGTTCCTGTTTCTGGGAGTTTTTATTCTCAGTTACATTGTCTCTTTTTTACGGTTCGGTAAAATTCCGGGTCTTCACCTCTATTCGGCCGTTTCTGCAGGTTATCTTCAGGGAATATTCTTTTTCGTACTGTTTGTTTTCGGTTTCTGGCCCTGGTTCTATTATCTGGCCATTGGCTGGGGAACACTTGCTTATATCGAAAAAATATTTGTCCTCTTTAAGCTGGACGACATCAAAATAGGCGTAAAAGGTCTTTACTGGTTATTGAAAAAAGAGCAGAATACTTAATGATTAAAATGAACTATAAAACAAGTTGGATTACTGCACTTCTCTGGCTTGTTGGCATACTGCTGAATGCTCAGCAACTGTCTGGTGTTGTTTTGGACAAGGAGACCGGGGAGCCGGTACCTTTTGCAAATATATCTGTGAAAGGTACCCTCCAGGGTACAACTGCGGATTTCGATGGTACTTTTTCTTTGCCGGCTCCCGGGCAGGACACCCTGTTGTTTTCATCGGTAGGCTATTTCCCGGAGCAAAAAGTAATCAGGAAAATTCCGCAGAATAAGTTGACCATTTTCCTGAGCCAAAACATCCAGTATATTGATGAAATTACCGTAAAACCCGAAGTTGAGCGGGCGGTGGTACTATTCAGACAATTTCAAAAATACAAAGAAGTCAACAGGCAAAATATCCAAAACACAGA
The DNA here is from genome assembly GCF_000259075.1 of Marinilabilia salmonicolor JCM 21150. Taxonomy (GTDB): domain Bacteria; phylum Bacteroidota; class Bacteroidia; order Bacteroidales; family Marinilabiliaceae; genus Marinilabilia; species Marinilabilia salmonicolor. The sequence goes on along the minus strand of NZ_AJKI01000040.1, from coordinate 111,236 downwards.
CAATTACAAAACACTCTCTACAACCAATGTGTACATTGCGGTGGATACCGCATCAAAGGTTCCTGACCTAATTAACAACTTTAAAGAACTTACAATCAGTGGCGACGAAAAAAACATCCGCTTCACACCCATATATCTTGCAGAAAGTGCAGCAATCATAACCAGAGATTCCGTACAAAGCGTTTATCAAAAGAAAGACGGTATTTTCCCCAGGATAAATCAGGCCATAGAAACCTACATTCTTCGCAACGTGGTAATAAACCTGAATTTCTATGACGAATACATCAATATCCTCAACAGGTCTTTTCTTTCACCGCTGGCAGAAAATGCCCTGTCAAGATACAACCTCTATCTCAATGACAGCTCAACAGTAGATGACGCTAAATATTTCCATTTTTCCTTTGCGCCGAAAAACAGACTGGATCAGCTATTTTCTGGTAGTTTCACAATTGAGGACAAAAGTTTTGCCCTCACAAATATGGAAGTAAATATTCCCAAAGAAGCAAATCTTAACTTTGTGAACGGGTTTCGAGGTAATGTTTCATTTCAAAAAACACCACAAGGAGAGTGGTTTTACCGGGAACAGGATGTACGCATCAATATGTCACTGACACTAAATAATGAAACGGATTCACTTTACAGCTCTGAGACAGTCGATAACATCTCTTCCGGCAACTGGATTGTCAATAAACTCACACAATATGCCATTACAAATGAACCAGAGTCCCTAAATAACAATACCTGGGATGGGAATCCTGAATTTGAGCATAGTTCAACAAGAAAGGCCGACTATTACCGCGTGGAAAAACTCAAAGAACAAAAACTAATCAAAGGAGTGGATGCCGTTGGTGGACTTGCACTCACAGGCTACCTCAATGCCGGAAAAATTGACATCGGACCCATGTTCACCATTTACAGCACAAATGACATTGAAGGCCATCGTTTTACCATCCCCCTTCGTACCAGCGAGCAATTATCAAAACACTTTTCTGTCGGAGGTTTTCTGGGAATGGGAACAAAAAGTAAAGAACTGAAATACGGAAGTAATATCACGGTACAACCGGGGGAATCTGATAAATTTATTTTCCGGCTTAACTACTCAGACGATTATTCTCTGGTCTCACACGATAAATTCCATCGCTTCGTAAAAAACAATCCAAATCCTAAAGGAAACGGAAACCTTATTGCAGCTCTTACTTCCACCCAAAAAGATCCCTACCTCAAAGAAGAAAAAAGTCTGGATATTCGTTTCGAGTACAATGTCAACGACAATTATCAACTGGAATTTTCGCCCTATTACCTTCATAGTTCTCATACACCCGAAGTCACTTTCTCTAGCGACTTCACTGATTTTGAAACTTATGAAAACTATGGGCTGCTAATGAACCTGAGAATAGTTTCCGGACAACATTACGATAAATTCTACTTCGACCGGATCTATTATCTCGATCCCATTCCGGTCATCAATCTGAGCTGGGACATCGGTCAAACTCTGTTGCCCGGAGCAAAAATGAAAGATAGTGGATGGTATTCCCATTTGCACGGATCCATCAAAGGCCGCTTGAACATGGGACAGGTTTTTATGGAATATATGCTCAATGCCGGATGGCTTTACGGTGATGCACCTTATGACCTGCTGGATCAGCCGGCAGGCTCCATGTCTCTGGGATTTGCAAGATACCAGTTTAATCTGCTCCATCATGCCGCTTTTGCCCATAACCTCTATACCAACACCCATTTTCATTTCAATGGCGGAGGCATTCTGCTCAACAGAGTCCCACTTGTCAAAAAGTTAAAATTACGGGAAATCGTATCCTTCAAAGGGCATTACGGAACACTTACTGATGATTACAATGGCGTTTTTGATTTGCCTGCCTACTATTCAACAGACGATTCAGTGCCGTATGCCGAACTGGGACTGGGATTCACCAACATCTTTAAATTTCTGAGAGTTGAATATGTCAGGCTCATTGGCAATCATTATCTCCATAGTGCTTTCACCGATAAACATGGTATTCGCATAAGAGCAGAAATGAGCTTTTAAACCCTTTTAAACCTAAAAAAGAAAAATGAAAACCTCAAAGAACAAGAAAATCTGGATCACAGGAGCCTCTTCCGGCATAGGAAAGGCTCTGGCTATTGCACTGGCACGAGAGGAGGCACTGCTTGTGCTATCGGCACGAAACAGCCAGGCGTTAGAACAAACGCAAAAAGCCTGTATGGAATATACTTCTTTTTGCATGATTCAGCCCCTTGACCTTTACGATTTCGCACAAATACCGCTGGCTGTTCAGCAAGTTACCAACGAACTGGGTAGTATAGATATTCTTATCAACAATGCAGGAATCAGCCAACGCTCACTGGCCCGTGAAACGCCTGTTGATATTGACCGCCGGATAATGGAAGTCAACTTCTTTGGAACGGTACAGCTCACTAAAGCAGTTTTACCATACATGCTCAGGCAGGGATCTGGACACATAGTTGCCATCAGTAGTATTTCCGGAAAATTCGGCTTTCCCCTGCGCACAGCTTATGCGGCATCGAAACATGCAGTTCAGGGTTTTTTCGAATCTCTGAGGGCTGAACTCACAGGAGATAACATTAAGGTAACCATTGTTTCTCCGGGGCGAATTAAAACCAATATTTCGCTCAATGCAATTACTGCAGATGGCACCCCTCACAACCAAATGGACAATGGGCAGGCCGGAGGTATGTTGCCGGAAAAATGTGCTGCAAAAATCGTCAATGCAATAAAAAAGCAACGCAAGGAAGTCCTTATCGGAAATAAGGAAATCCTCATGGTTTACATTCACAGGTGGTTCCCTGCCCTGTATCACAAATTAGTTACCAAAATAAAGAATTAAAAAAATAATATATGGAAGAGGGTGTCCAATTAGTCATTAATTACAGATTGAGGATACAACACTTGCTGACGCAAGCGCTGTATTTCGGATAGTTACACAGAGACCACTGAGCCCATCACAGAGAGGCACATAGAAGAATGAACTTTTTGGAAAGCCTCTTCCATCAGAACAGTAACTTAGAAAAATCATATACCGATGAAACGAGCATGGCAACGATTGCTACAAAAGAATAGGTATTAATTCCTGCATGCGAGTTCCATTAGACCTTAATAATTAAATTATATACTGATGAAAAAAAATATTGTTGGAATACAACAAATAGGAGTCGGCCTAAAGGATGCACGCGAAGGCTGGAAATGGTATCGGAGTGCTTTTGGCATGGACATCAAAGTCTTTGAAGACACCGCTACTGCCCGTTTGATGCACCACTACACCAATGGGAAAGACTGCGAACGCTATGCAGCACTGGCTATGAATATGGAAGGTGGTGGTGGCTTTGAAGTATGGCAACACACTCAAATTGATCCTAAACCTCCGGTTTTCGATATCAAACTTGGAGATACGGGAATCTTTATAACCAAAATGAAATGTCGTAATGTTCAAAGAGCATACGACCAACACCAGGAAATGGGGGTAAATATACTGGGAGAACCTACTCTCAATCCGGAAAATCGGTTACACTACTACCTCAAAGACCCTTACAATAATATCTTTGAAGTGCTGGAGGACGACCGATGCTTCATGAAACAAAAATCTCTCACCGGTGGGGTGGCAGGAGCAGTGGTCGGTGTATCCGATATTGATAAGGCAATGGAGGTATATTCAGGAATACTTCAATATGATGAGGTCGGTACTGATAGTACCGGAACTTTTGAAGATTTCACCCCCCTGCCCGGAGGAAAAGAAAAATACAGACGCGTAGTGCTAAGCCATAAAGAGCCCAGAACAGGCCCCTTCAGCAAATTACTGGGACCTACCCAAATTGAATTGGTACAGCCGTTAGATCGCTCTCCCCGCAATATTTTCGAAAATCGCATCTGGGGTGAACTGGGCTTTATTCATCTCTGCTTCAATATCAAAGGAATGGAGGCGTTACAGGCAGAATGTGAAGCTAAAGGTTTTCCTTTTACCGTCAACAGCGCCAACAGCTTTGACATGGGAAGCGCTGCCGGACACTTTTCATATATTTCTGATCCTGATGGAACCCCTATCGAATTTGTTGAAACACATAAACTACCAATCGCAGAAAAACTGGGTCTTTACATCAACCTGAAGAAAAGAGACCCCCAAAAACCTCTCCCTTCCTGGATGGTGAAATCACTGGCACTCAATAGAGTAAAGGACTAACAACAAGAAACCGATTATTTGTAGTGCAATGTTTCCGGCAGTGGATATGGAGCAGGTTTTTGTTCCATCCCCTGCCGTTTTTGTTAGCTCTTCATTCTTGCTTTTCGACCGCTCAACCTGCTTTTTTCCCTCTTCACCCACTGGCAGGTGAAAGCACCGACTTTCTTATGTAAATTTACCTGAAACTGAAAAAAAACAACAATGGGAAAGGCCAACATAAAAATAAAAACGGTTTCTGAAAGCTTGCGCCCCTTTTTCGAAAACCTCCCTCATTTCTTCAATCACAAAGGAGTAACCATAAAATCGGCCCGCAACGAACTCAAAATATTTAAGCACAGAGAGATTTTACTCTGTGTCAAGTCCTTCAAAAAGGTAACACTTTTCAACCGCCTGATGTACTCCTGGTTTCGGCCATCCAAGGCCATTCGCTCTTTCCGAATTGCTAACCTGCTCCTAAGCAAAGGAATCGATACTCCGGAACCTCTTGGCTTTGTGGAAGTAAAAGACAGATGGGGAATACTCCGTCAAAGTTACTATGTCTCTTTTTATCAAAACCACTCCTTCACGCTTAGTGAAGCGCTCAATTCACGCGATTCAGGCACCAATAAAGTCATCAAAGAATTTGCACGTTTCATGGCCGATAAAGTTCACCCTGCAGGCATCTGGCACAACGACCTCAGTGCCGGTAATATTCTTATCTCCGAAACACCTCGCAATGGATACAAATTCTCCATCATCGATCTGAATCGCATTAAAATAAAGAAATCCATATCCCATCACAAAGGGATACAAAACCTGAGTAAACTCACCAACAAACCATTACCGCTCACCATCATGGCAGAAGAATATGCACGTGCGGCAAAAGGGGATCCTATCCAATATACTTTTTCACTCATCTGGAGTCACCTCTCTTTCTCTGCCATAAGACGAGTGACCAAAAGAATTTTACACTTACTCAAACCCGGAACAAATAAAATTGCAGAACCGGTAACTAATTCATAAAACAGAGCAATATTTCTTTTCCTTCCTACAGACACCCGGTAAGTTTAAGTAAATTCTATCTTCATGGCCCTCGAAATTTGTTTACTTGCATCTGCCGGGTGTCTTCTCTTAGGACGTGCGATTTCCGGGAAGTGCGATTTCCAGGACGTGCGATTTCCCTATCGCACGATCAAATATCCCCAAATTCCCCTTTTTTCCTATCTTTGAACAAATCTCAACAAACAGTTCAAAATGAATCAGGCCCGCATTCAGGAAAACATTCAGAACATCATCAACAATTTCAACAAAGAGTCCTTTATCTTCGACCTTCTACTGGCTTACGGACTCCCAAAAGCCGGCATTACACGACTGCGCAAAGGTGACCGAAATCTGTCATCCGTTCCCGGAGAAATCTCCTGGAAGAAAAAACTCTTCTTCAAAGAAGCGGCAGACAATGACCTGCACCTCATCATCACCAACATAAAAAGCAAGATCAAACACGACCAGCGCTTTATCATCGTCACCGATTACCAAACACTCCTCGCCATCGATACAAAAACGGACGATAAACTCGACATTCCGTTAAATGAGTTACCCACTCATTTCGATTTTTTCCTCCCCTGGGCCGGAATGGAGAAGGTCACCCACAAAAACGATAACCCCGCCGATGTCAAAGCTGCCGAAAAAATGGCACGCCTCTTCGACATCATCAAAAAAGACAACCCCGATGATTCACCCGAATTTATCCACGGGCTCAATGTCTTTCTTTCCAGATTACTTTTCTGCTTCTTCGCCGAAGACACCAACATATTTCGCGAAAACCAATTCGTAAACGCCCTCGATGCACACACCAATGCCGATGGCAGCGACCTCGGACAATGGTTCGAATCCTTCTTCCTGGTACTCGACACCCATAAAGAGAAACGGTCCGACCTTCCCGAATACCTCAACGCATTTCACTACGTCAACGGAAACCTGTTCAACAAGCGTTTCACCATACCTCAATTCACCCGGCGCTCCCGCCAGGCCATCATCGATGGCGGACAACTCCAGTGGAAAGACATCAATCCCGACATCTTCGGATCCATGTTCCAGGCCGTCATCGGGGCCGACCAGCGCGGTAGCCTGGGCCAGCATTACACCAGCGTCCCAAACATCATGAAGGTCATCGAACCCCTCTTCCTAAACGAACTATACGAGGAGTTCAACAAAGCCATCGCCCACAACAACCCCGCAAAGACAAATCACGATTTGTCTCACCTCCTCCACCGCATCTCCAAAATCAAAATCTTTGACCCTGCCTGCGGTTCCGGAAACTTCCTCATCATCGCCTACAAAGAACTGCGCCGCCTCGAAATGAAAATCTTCATCGAACTCGAAGAAATCGAAAAATCACACATCACCAAACTCAGCAACATACACCTCAACCGGTTCTACGGCATCGAAATCGACGACTTCGCACACGAAGTCGCCATGCTCGCCCTTTGGCTCACAGAGCACCAGATGAACGTGGAATTCAAAAAACAATTCGGACAAACCAACCCCACACTGCCACTTAAAGATTCTGGAAATATTGTCCAGGGAAATGCCACACGACTAAACTGGGACGAGGTATGCCCAAAATCGCAAGAGGATGAGGTCTTTGTACTGGGGAATCCGCCATATAGAGGGTTTTCTCAACAAAGTACTGACCAGAAATCAGACTTAAATTACATTTTAGGTTCAACAACGAAACTTGACTATATTGCTTGCTGGTTCATTCTTGGAAGTAAATATATTGGTGCACACCCGAAAACGAGTTTAGCTTTTGTATCTACAAACTCTATTACCCAAGGAGAACAAGTTGCGTTATTATGGCCATTCGTTTTAAACGAAAATAAAACAATATTTTTTGCACATAAATCATTCAAATGGACAAACAGTGCAAAATCCAAAGCCGGTGTTACAGTAGTAATAATAGGAATCACATCCAAAAGCATAAATTCAAAAATAATTTTTGAAAATTCACATGAGAAAAAGGTTGATTTCATTAATCCCTATCTTTCAACCTCCAAAATAATTGGAGTTCAAAAAAGAAAAGAACCAATTTCACCTTTTCCGAAAATGGTATTAGGTAATATGCCAAATGACTTTGGAGGATTACAATTTTCTCCCCAAGAAAAACAAGAGATTACAAATAATTTTCCTGAAACAAATCGTTTTTTTAAACGTGTTGTTGGTTCTCAAGAGTTCATTAAAGATATTGAACGTTGGTGCTTATGGGTCAAAGAATCTGATGTGGATTCCCTTAAAACAATTCCCCAAATTGCCAAACGCCTTTTATTTGTTAAAGACCAAAGAGCAAACAGCAAAAAAAAGTCATATAATATATATGCAGAGAAGCCTCATCGTTTCATTGAAATTCGCCACCAATCCGGAACTTCCCTCATAATTCCTGGAACTTCCTCCGAAAAAAGAGAATACCTTCCAATTGGCCTTTTAACTGGTGAAATAATAATAAATAATCTGGCTTTTGCCATTTACAATCCCCCGATTGAACTTTTTGGTATATTGTCCTCAAGAATTCATAATAATTGGCTTAGGGCCGTTGGTGGCAGTTTGGAAACTCGAATTAGATACTCCTCTCTTTTATGCTACAACACCTTCCCCTTCCCCCAAATCTCCGACCGTCGCAAACAGGAAATCACCCAGGGCGTATTCCGAATCCTCGAAGAGCGCGAAAAACACCCAGATAAAACCATGGCACAACTCTACGACCCCGACAAAATGCCCGACGGCCTACGCGAAGCTCACCGCCTCAACGACCTTGCCGTCGAACAATGCTACCGCTCCCGCCCTTTCCAGTCCGATGAAGAACGACTCGAACACCTCTTCAAACTCTACGAACAAATGACCTAAAACGGGACGGGCCAGGACGTGAGATTTCCCTATCGCACATTCTTGAGGCCGGACGATTTCCAGGACGTGCGATTTCCCTATCGCACACTCTAAGGTTGGGCGGATTCCCATCCGCCGTTTTCCCAAAAGGAGTTTCAGGTTCATCTAAAAATATTTAATTTTTTCTATTTAGATAAACTTTTAGCTAAACACCCCACGTAAATAACTGATTTTAGGCTCATTCCAAACAAAAGTTCATCTAGCCTTTTAATAAAACTTAATCCCATTAGATAAACTACACCTAACCAGATGCAAAAAATTCAACACACAATTCTCTCATGGAACCAGGCCAAGTACCCCATTTTTCTTTGCTTTGCAATAACGGCAACTTACAAATGATAACGATAAGAAAAACAGAACATACAATCTGTCCAAAAAAAATTAAATTGAAAATAAACTGAAAAACAAACAATCAAAAATGCCTGATTTTCTGACCATTACTTTATTCTAACATTATTGACAATCGAAATAAATCGCATTTCTCGGCAAATATTTCGAATCTTGAGGTACCTCACTCACGACACCCCTAGACCCAATCCCCTCCTACACACACAAACAAATCACCCCACAAAAAGCTCCACTCGGAGCGCCCCATCCTGTAACCCGGGAATTCATTCCCGAAACTCCCGAAACTACCCCATCACACACTCCCTCTGGTCCCTGAAAGGGGCCAATACGAGTAACCCCGGGTGCAAACTCGGGGCATAGGATCCAATATGCCACAGGTTCCCGTAGGGAGCCAACAATTAACACACCTTACTACCCCTCAGTTATTTACTCTTTTTTACAACCGGCAACACAACACACATCTCTCACAGAAAATCCTTTGCGCCACTTCGCTCAAGCATTTTTATGGCACTATTGACCCTCCAATACATGTTAAAAAATTACATCTTAAACCATTTGTATATTTTTTTTGTTTATTTTGTATCACGAAAACACTACAAACCCACTTCTTAATGGATACAACTACTACATATTCAAACGACAGCAAAACAGAGCAATGGTTTGAAGAGTTAATTGCTTCCATAAAATCCGATTATTTGCAGTTAAGTACAGGTATTGCCTCTCAGGAAAAACAGAGGTTCTATAACCACCTTATGACTGAAGATAGCCTGGAACTAGCGAAAATAAGTAGAATTCAGTCCGCCAGAATGATCATTTCAGAACTTGTCACCGAATTCCTTAGTGAGATTAAGAATTCTCCTCTCAAACCCATCAAACTCGCCTTAAAGCTTTCTGTTTCCGAAATCCTTGTTTGGGCCGTCATAAATGACAATGATGAAGAAACGGAAGATGCACTGCTATTAGCCGAAGCCAGAGTCAATGCAAAATATTACAAGATGGGGTTTCATGTAAATACTACTGTTGTTGAAAATAGTGACCATTTTAACACTCCCCCACACTACCAACCTGTAATCAACTAATGGCTCAATTTAACAACCACATAACCCAGGCAAAACACAACCTTTCTTTTTTGGACAAAACCAGTTGCCATGCTCCAAAAGACTTCTGGGACTGGAAGGTTACCATTTGTTTTTATGTAGCGGTTCACTTGGTCAACAGTCATCTCGCCAAAACCATCAATGCACACTATCGCAGCCACATTGATGTGAACCAGGCAATTAACCCTTACAATGAGTTATCCCCTTCAAAGGTTCCGGAAAATATTTATCTTGCATACAAAAAGCTTCAGGGCTTGTCTCGAAGATCCAGATATCTAGTCCATGACAACCCCCAAAATCATGATTCCAGGGAATTCCTTACCTACGATAAACACTACGCCAAAGCAGTAAAGAATTTAGACAAACTGATTCAATACATCAAGGTCAGCTATGGCATTTCATTTGCCCCCTGCTCCACCAGTTGCGTTGAACTGGAAAAAACCGAGTTACTCCACTTCAACGTACATTAACTACCCGGGACTTGCACCCTTCCGGTCCGGGACGTGCGATTTCCCAATCGCACATTTCCAGTTCTGGCATACTCCGGTCCGCCTCTCCCAACCCTAAATCCTAATCCCCCACCTAAGCACACCTCCAAAAATCACACAACTCAATAGCTCCACTCGGAGCGACCTATTTTGTAACCTGGGAATTCATTCCCGCAACTCCCCCAACTACCACATCACACACTCCCTCTGGTCCCTGAAAGGGGCCAATACGAGTAACCCCGGGTGCAAACTCGGGGTGAAATCGACAAATGGCATAGTCCCCGAATGGGGGCCAACAATTAAAATCCCTTTCTACACCCCGGATAACAGCTCCACTTGGAACGACTCATATTAAAATTAAATTCACTAAATTAGTGAATTATTATTTTTATCCTTATCTTTGCATCACAAACCTTAGCGCATGAAAATTGAGTTTGAAAAAGAATACCTTTTACAGCTTTATTCCGAAGGTAAAGCAAAAAACAAAAAATATCGTTTCCCGAAAGCAGTCATTTCAAAATACATTCAAACTATAGATAAGTTAAGGGCTGCAGAAAGAATCGAGGAGCTATATCCAATCAAAAGTTTACATTATGAAACGCTAAAAGGCGATAAAAAAGACCTGGAATCTGTTCGTGTCAATCTTCAATACCGAATAGAATTCAAAAGTTCCGTACAGGGAGAACCTCCTGACACCATTACAATTTGCTCAATCGTTGAGTTAAGTAATCACTACAAGTAAACTTTTCAATTATGACCACTCAAAACACCATAGTACCTTTCGAAGCAACCCATCCGGGAATTCTAATTAAAGATGAACTGGACGCAAGGCCTGACCTCACACAAAAAGATTTGGCAGCCGAACTCGATGTTAAACCCTCATTTTTAAATGAAATCATAAAAGGCAAAAGGCCGATCACTGCCGACATTGCTGTTTTACTCGAAAAAGCACTTGAAATTCCGGCCGGTTACTGGATGAAATTTCAGTCACAATACGAAATAGACAAAGCCCGGGTTAAAGAAAAGAACATCAAAAGGATACAAAACCTGGACATCTGGAAAATCATCAAAGAATACGTTCCTGTAAAATATTTCAAAAAACTGGGCTACTTAATGGGTGACCTCGAAAAGGACATACTTACTATTAAAGAAATCTACAATGTGGCCAGTATTGATGAGTTAGTTGCTTCCTTCTCCAAAAGTAAATTTGCTTTCTTCAGAAAATCGGAAAAACTTCAGATTGATGAGAAAAATATGTTTGCATGGAGTTCTCTTGCTTTATATGAAGCAAAAAAACAAGCTGTCAACACATTCAACCACAACAATATTGACCAGCTATGCATAAGACTAAATGAAGCTTTTTTCGAAAACAACAATACTATTGATAAAATAAAACCAATATTGAATCAGTTCGGTATTAAATTAGTCCTTATTCAAAAATTAGAGAAAACCCCTGTAGATGGATTCTCTTTCTGGTCGGACGAAAACCCCGCTATTGCCATCACTTTAAGGCACAAACGCATAGACAATTTCTCCTTTACACTTATGCACGAAATTGCGCACATTGTTTTACACTTACGAAACAACAAAGAAAAAACATTTATGGATCTGACCCGGAAAAACAAAAAAGACCAATATGAAACAGAAGCGGACGGATTTGCTCAGGAGAAACTAATCCCCGATAATTTGTGGAACAATATTGTCAGCAACCACCTTCCTCTCAATGACGATAAGATTTTTACTATAGCCAACCAAAACAAAATCAACCCGGCAATTCTCCTCGGCCGTGTCTGTTTTGAAATGAATTACTATGCTATCAGAACAAAAATTGACAAAGTATTAAAATAATCAGGTTCGGCGGATTCCGATCCGCCTCTCCCTCCCCTAAATCCTAATCCCCCACCTAAGCACACCTCCAAAAATCACACAACTCAATAGCTCCACTCGGAGCGCCCTATTTTGTAACCCGGGAATTCATTCCCGCAACTCCCCCAACTACCACCTACACACACTCCTCAGGTCCCTGAAAGGGGCCAATACGAGTAACCCCGGGTGCAAACTCGGGGTGAAACCGACAAATGGCATGGGTCCCCGAATGGGGGCCAACAATTAAATTCCCTTACTACACCCCACACAACAGCTCCACTCGGAGCGCCCCATCCTGTAACCCGGCAATTAATTCCCGCATCTCCCGCATTTCCCCCCAAAAATCCTACCTTTGTCTTAACCCCATATCCATTAACCAAAACAATCTCCTAGATATGCCCAACATCGTCGAAGTATCTTACAACCAAACAGGACAAAGCAAAACAACAAACCAGCTCGGAATGCGCGAAATGCAGGCCCGTGCCTACGAAGCACGCGATGCGCAATACCTCCTCCTCAAAGCCCCTCCGGCTTCCGGAAAATCACGCGCGCTCATGTTCCTGGCACTCGACAAAATCCATAACCAAAACATCGAAAAGGTCATTGTGGCAGTCCCCGAACGATCCATCGGCAAATCTTTCGCACCCACCGACCTCAAACAGCATGGTTTCTTCGCCGACTGGAACCCGGGTGATAAATACAATCTTTGCACCCCGGGAAGTGATGCCAACAAAAGCAAAATCAAAGCTTTTCACAACTTCCTCAAAGATGACAGCAAAATCCTGATTTCCACACATGCAACCCTCCGGTTTGCCTGCGAAGAAATCGAAGAGAACGTTTTCAACGATGCCCTCATTGCCATTGATGAGTTTCACCATGTCTCCGCCGATATCAACAACCGCCTTGGTGAATTAATGCGTGGAATCATGGCAAAATCATCAGCTCACATCATCGCCATGACCGGCTCCTACTTCCGTGGCGACAGTGTCCCGGTTCTTTTACCTGTGGATGAAGCCAAATTCACCAAAGTCACCTACAACTATTACGACCAGCTAAACGGATACCAGTACCTCAATTCTCTCGGTATCGGGTACCATTTTTACCAGGGTCGATACACCGAAGCTATTCTTGAAGTCCTCGACACCAACAAAAAAACCATCCTACACATACCAAACGTCAACAGTGGGGAATCTACCAAAGACAAACAAAACGAGGTGGACTTCATCCTCGATGCCATTGGTGAGGTCATCGGACAGGATCCCGATACAGGAGTCATTCAGATCAAACGCCACGCCGACAATAAAATCATAAAAGTAGCAGACCTCGTTGAAGACAACCCCCGTGACCGGGATAAAATAGTCGAATATCTCCGAAACATGAACTCCATTGACGACATGGACCTCATCATTGCCCTGGGTATGGCTAAGGAAGGATTCGACTGGCCCTGGTGCGAACACGCTCTTACAGTAGGCTACCGTGGTTCTCTTACAGAGATTATCCAAATCATTGGTCGCACAACGCGAGACAGCGATAACAAATCGCATGCACAATTCACCAACCTCATTGCCCAACCCGATGCCGCCGACGATGAGGTGAAACTCTCGGTCAACAATATGCTCAAAGCCATCACGGCTTCTCTCCTCATGGAGCAAGTGCTCGCGCCTAACTGGAAATTCAAAACAGCAGGAGGAAATAACGAAAAACCCAAGCCGGGAGAGATAAAAATCAGAGGCTTCAAAGAACCTTCTTCAAAACGAGTCAAAGACATTCTCGAAACTGACCTCAACGACCTCAAAGCAAAGATCCTTCAGGACGACACAATGCTCAAAGCAATGCCCGGGAATGTAGATCCCGAAGTCATCAACAAAGTCTTAATCCCAAAAATAATCCAGGTCAAATACCCCGATCTCAATGAAAAGGAGGTGGAGGAAGTCCGTCAACATGTGGTGGTCGATTCTGTCATAAAGAACGGACAAATAAAGGAGGTTGGCGACAAACGCTTTGTTCGCATGGCCGATAAATTCGTGGACATCGATGACATACACATCGACCTCATCGACAGCGTCAACCCATTTCAAAAAGCTTTTGAAGTCCTCTCCAAATCAGTCACCAAAAAGGTATTAGGCGTCATCCGTGACACCATCGAGGCAACACGTATCAACATGGATTTTGAAGAAGCAAAAATCCTGTGGCCTAAAATTCAGCAGTTCGTGCAGATGTACAACAAGCAACCCGACCTTAATTCCGGAGACCCGCTCGAACGAAGAATGGCCGAATGTCTCATTTTTTTGAAAGAAGAAAAAAGAAAACGTCAGCCCAATGGATAAAAAGGATAAAGTACTTAACGATATTTTCAACAACGATCCGCTCGGACTCCTTAATGTCACCCCTAAGCAACAAGCTGCACGCTCGGCCGACGACAGACTTGTCGCCGCATTCGAAGAAATAAACAACTTCTTCGAAAAAAATCACCGGCTCCCAAAGGCCTCTGTAGATGTTGCAGAATTCACCCTTTATACCCGACTGAAAGCCCTCAAAGCAGATCCCGAAAAGATTGAATTGCTCATTCCTTTCGACAAATACAATCTGCTACACCTTCCCGACGCTGCAGGGGACTCAGAAAATACATACCAACAAAAAAAGGAAAAGACCATCCAGTCCATCGAGGACATATTCCAAAATGACGAGTTAAACCTGCTTGACGATTCCGAAACCGGTCTCTTCGATTTCAAACACACACCCACAGACCTCCAGCGGGCCGAAGCCGACTTCGTCGCCCGCCGAAAACCTTGCAAAGACTTCGACAAATACCGCGACACATTCCAACAGGTACAAAGCGAGTTGGCAAAAGGCACTCGCAAGCTCCTCCCTTTCAAACAGGAATTCCTGAAACCTGGTGAATTTTACGTCCACAACGGTGTCCTGCTCTTTCTCGAAGATGTGGACCTTGAAGAAGAAAAACAGGATTTTAAAAGCGGCCCGCGTATCCGAAAAGACGGAAGAACCCGTACCATCTTCGAAAACGGTACCGAGTCAAATATGCTCTACCAATCCCTTTACAAAGCAATCCTGGCCAACGGAAAAGCTGTCACCCATAGCACCGCAAAGGAAAACGAACACTTCATCGAAGACTTCAGCCCAATTACTGAAAATGACGAAGAAGCCGGATACATCTATGTCCTCCAATCCCTTAGCCCCGATCCACAAATAAGCAGCATCAAAGACCTTTATAAGATAGGTTTCTCCACCTCCGACATTCAGCAACGCATCAAAAACGCCGAAAAAGAGCCTACTTACCTCATGGCTCCCGTCAAATACATTGCCGGCTGGAAATGCTTCAACATGAATCCCCAAAAGTTCGAACAACTCATCCACAACTTCTTCGGCAATTCATGCCTCGAACTCGACGTATTCGACACCAAAGGCCGGCGCCACACGCCACGCGAATGGTTCATCGTACCCTACCTCGTCATCGAACAAGCCGTTAACCTCATCATCACAGGTTCCATCATCCACTACAAATACAACCCCGAAACCCAGTCCATCACAGGACGGGCGAATTCCAATTCGCCCACATAGAAACCCGGTAAGGTCCTCAACTAAAAGGACACCAGCTCCCTTATAAAAAACAGGACTGCAATACGGAATCTTTGCAATCCTGCTCAATATTGTTAGGTTAGAATAACTTCTTGAAAAAGGATAATTACTCCTTTTCAAAAATTGATGTCATCTCATAATCCGATCCTTCCACACTATATTCATTATAAAGAACCAATTCTACTTTTTGATTAATTTGATAATCAAAAGACACAGATTGGTCTTCTGCAGATAAATTTAAATTATCCCCTTCGGTGCTATATGTCCCAATTATTGTTTCAAGCTCATCTTCACTCTCATATCTTGAATAATACTCAAAAGATCCATCGGAATCAAATTGATAATACTCTGTTAAACCATCACTGGAATCATCTCCCTCCCATATTAACTCATTGTCTTCATACTGTTTAATGTTCGATGAAACAAAATTCCATTTTCCAATAAGTTCGGAATCAATAGAGGTGGAATCATCCTCGCTACAGCCAAAAAGTAACGTAATAACGAATACGCTAAAAAATAATTTTTCCATGATTTTTTTTGAAGATTACACTTAAAAGTTCCATACGAACATTTTTTTAAATTGTTTCTAACCTGATTAATTCATGAATTATTGTGATGAGATGGTCAAACAGCAAGAAATATGGACAACCACAGATGAAATTGATGAAGGAAATAATGAACTATTTTCAAATCAATTTTATCGAGGACGTTCATATTTCGCAGGTGGTTGGGCATCGTAATAAATTATTTATGAATTAATCAGGCTAAGGCCATAAAACATTTCTATGTGCATAAATGAAAACGATGACGTAACCTGCAATTAAAACTTCCTGTTTCTTAATGTAATTTATATCATTCCGCTCGTTTTTTAAAGTATATGTACATAGGGTTTTGTAATTATAGTTTCAATGCTTGGTTAACATACAGGACGGGCGATTTCCTTATCGCCCATAAAAAAAGCTGCCAAAATAACTTAGCAGCTTTTGAGGCATAACAGCCCTTACAAATCAAGCAATCTGCATTTAACTTTTTCCAACTTTTATTACAAATGCGGTAAACAAAAGATAGATCATAGCCCCCAATAAAACCAACATACCTCCAACCTGTCCAACAGCATCGGAAGCCAAACCCATCAGTGGAGGTAGCACTGCACCTCCTGCAACACCCATTATCATCAGACCTGATATTTCATTGCCGCGCTCCGGGCGCTTTTGCAAGGCCAAAGAAAAAATAATTGAAAATATATTCGCCAATGCAAAACCGATAACAGCAACCATTGCAAAAATTATTACAGTACTGGTGGTAAGCATTAGAACAATAATCGCAGTTATCGCAACAAACATGCTGATTTTGAAAAAGCGTTTGGGTGAAAATTTGGCAAGCAATATTGCCCCAGTCAAAGCACCAATAGTTCGCGCTGCAAAATAAGTACTCGTACCCAATCCTGCTTGTTCCAAAGGAAGACCTCCTCGTTCCATCAAAAATTTAGGAGTTGCAGTATTCATACCTACATCAGCTCCAACAACAAACAAAATCCCGAAAAATAGCAACAATATAGCGTTATCTTTCAATAGGCCGAATGCTTCTCCGAAGGAGGTGGTTGACTCTACCCGCTCATCACGGGGAATCGGAGTGAACCACAACCACAAAGAAGAAATCAACGTTACGCCTGCAAAAATGGGAAACAGCATTTTCCAATTACCCAAAGTTGCTGCAGCGAAACCAGCGATAATTGGCCCCAAAAAGGAGGCGATAGCTTTAATAAATTGTCCTAATGTCAAGCGGCTGGTTAGTTTTTCTGCACTAACCACATTAGAAACCAATGGGTTCAAAGACACCTGCAAGATTGTATTTCCTATTCCCAATAATGCAAATGCGATAAGAACCACTACATAATCGTATGCCACTAATGGCACCAACATGGCTGCTAATGTAAAAACCATACTCAACAACACTGTGTTTTTGCGTCCTATTTTATTCATCAGCATTCCTGTAGGAACCGAAAAAACAGCAAACCACAAAAATACCATCATAGGCAAAAGGTTGGCGACCGCATCGCTGAGGTTAAAATCTTTTTGTACGTAGCTGGTGGATATACCCACTACATCGACGAAGCCCATTATAAAAAAACCAAAAAGAACGGGCAAAACCTTAAAAAATCCAGATTTCATAAGTTGAATACTTTTTAACTTGTTTCTTCAATATTTGAAAAAGATAGAATTATTGAGTTCCTATAACAATACTTGATTCCCCTGCCCACCGCTTCATCTTTTTTTTAGTTCATCTCTTCTTTCCAACAACTTAATAACTTCATATAAAACACCTGCTGAAGCTTTGAAAACTCCAGATCCTTCCGGTTCATTATCTAATGTGTACCATTCATAAAACCCGTCATTCTGCAATACCCTGTCAAACATTGGCTGAACTTCATTAAGTGCATCTTCTATAAACCCATAATGTATCATTTGCTGAATCATTCTCCCTCCAAACCACGTCCAGTCTCCTCCATTCTGGTAACTATATGGAGACATGGTTGGATTCTTAAAAAAACCGGCTGGATAAGGTGGATACAATGTCAAACCAATTGTATTAGCTCCTGAAGACTTCTTATTTTCAACCATCCGATCAATAACACCTCTCACCTGATCTTTATTTAACAATCCGGCTTCAATTGCAATTGCTGTCCCTCCATGTAGATATATCTTATTCTCACAAAATTCTTTCGAAAACGGGGATTCTTCCAAATATAAATTGGGGATAAACTTTTTATTCTTTTCATCCCACAAATGCTTCAGAGAGTTTTCCCTTATTGTTTTATGTAATTGCGCATAAAAATCTGATCGCTCTTCATCAAGTCTGGTAAGATTGCTCAATGCGATAAGAATCATTGCATTATCATAAATATCTATTGCAAAATGCGAATCTTCATTTAAGAACACGCCCCATTCATGCTCGGGCTGTACATCTCCCCAATCAGCTGTTGTTCCTCCATAAATTAATCCATGCTCTTCTGAAAAACGATTGTTTAATAAATATTTAACTGATTGATAAATGCGTTCCAACACAGATAATCCATTTATTTCCTCCATCAGAAATGAATAATCTCCTGAAATATCAACATACTTACAGGTTGCTTGAATCAATGAGCTCTCTTGATCTGTCTCCACCGTATTCTTATAACCAGCATATTGGGGCACCAAATCTGAAAAAATATAATCATAGGATTCAACTCGTTCTTCATTAGGCACAAAGCCATCTAAAATGCTACCATCTTTTTGTTGCATTAAAAAGAAAACTCTCAAATTATCCTTAACAAGTTCCTCCCCGTAACAATCATAGGCTAATTCGATAAACGAATTAAAATCTCTTATCCATATTTCATTATAATTATCTCCTGCAGAAAAACCATTTTTCATTACTTCAAATGATTTTTGCTTAATGAAATCAAAATACTTGGATTTCACTTCTGAATAATTTCCGGCAATAAGATTAGATTCAAAGAAAATTAATGAAACAACCGTTATTAATGAGCTTAAAAAAATTTTATTCATTATAATCCTTTTTTATAATTGACAAACAACTATTATTTCAATTTTAGAACTTACACTATTACCTGATAATTTCTTTTTTACTCTAACACTCCTATTAATTACTTATATCATTTCCGCTGGCTATTATCCTGAAAATTTTGGAATCCTTGTTTCGAAAAGACCACTACTATTAAGTATAAAAAATGACCCATCCCCAATCCATAATTTATTTTTGGATTTCGTTTTGTTACAACTATTAATAAGCAAAACAAGGATGGGCCATAATACAAATCTCTTAATTCTGCCCCTCTTCCATCAACAACATAACATCTGCCTGACTCAAAGCAACATTAAACAGTCGAAGTTCATCATATAAACTATGATCAGCATAGTGTTGCCATTCAGTAAATCGGGGCTGACCGGAGCCAATAGAAATAATATCGCAATTCGTCCAGTCAATGGTTCCATCCATTTCACCCTGGATCACGGGCTCACCATTAAAGTAAACAGCCACTTCAGTTTCAGAGATTGAGAAAGCAATATGTACCCATTCATCTTTGGTCAGGTCCAACAGAGCCTCAGTTTCATTGGCATAGAACACATCGTAATCACCAAATCCAATATCCATTTTGAACACTGAGCTAGATGGAGCACCCTCCCTGAAGAAACGGAAACCACTGGTCCGGTCATTTTGAACTTCAGGATAATCCGGGTGATCTTCATCAGGAGGACCAATGGTCATAATACCTGCCCAACCAGGTTCTCCCTCAGACTTATACCAAAACGCGGCACTAAACTCATTTGCAAGCAAATCAGTGGTTGAGAAAGTTAAGTATGAATCGGGTGCTCCCTGGTAAGCATGACTTCCATTCGCACTTTCTTCACTGAATGTCGGTGATCCAACAACGGCTGGTTCTGTTCCACTAACCATTTCTATAAAGCTGTTGTTGAAAGGCATATAAAAGGTCTCACCCTCATAAATTGGCTCATACAATTCGGTTGTAAATTCCTTTATATTGCCATACTCTGTTCCTTCATCATTGGTGGCATAAGCTCTTACAAAATAATCAACGCCTGGTTCCAGCCCTGTAATTTGACTCACATAACTACCATGACCTGACCCATCAGAGGTTTGCCCCATATTCTCTTCAATTGTGGGATTATCCGATGTATCCCAAACAACGCCTCGTTCATTAATGGGGCCAGTCATTCCTTGCGGAATATTTCCACCAGAAACTGCAGAAGCTGATGTCACTTCCGTGACAGATTCCGTTAAGAACTCCATGATTGTAGTAAATTCTACCACATCTCCATATCCAACACCTTCGCTATTGTGAGCAAAAGCACGTACAAGATAGGGAACACCTGATTGTAATTCAGAAAGTTCGCTGGTAAATTCTCCAAGACCTTCTCCATTGAAACTCATCCCCTCGTTGTCGTTGTATGTAGGTTCTCCTTCCGTACTCCAGACAATTCCTCTTTCAAGAACCTCGGAACTCCCTTCTTCCAAGACTTCACCACCTCCTTCGGCATCCGTACTGCCAATATTAACAATCTCCTTTGTCTCCACGGATGGGACAGCCATTGATGTCTCATTATTATCGTCTTCGCAGCTGGTTCCAAAAACCAAGAGAGCTCCGGCTAAGAAGACGACAAATCGCTTCAATTTGTTTTGTGTTTTCATAATTTAGTGATTTAGTTGATGTTTATTAGAGAAATACTCATTAATTGCTCATTTTAATCAAGAGAGAAAGAAGGTGGCGCTTGTGATTTTTGAGTTCCCCACTTCTTATTTGGATATTTTCCCATTGTTAATCGAAGTACTCCCCCCTCTGCAATGTCTTTATGGAGGAACCAGGGCTTATCCCACGATTCTCCGTTAAGCGTTGCGGATTGGATAAACTTATTTTCAGGGGAATAATTTTCGGTGACAATTTTGAAGTCTTTGTCATTGGGTAATTTTACTTTTGCTTCCCGGAAGGTCGGGCTTCCAATATTGTACATTGGTAAGCCAGGAGTAACAGGGTAAAACCCCAGTTGAGAGAACACAACAAAAGCTGACATTCCTCCACCATCTTCATCACCCGGAAGTCCCATCAAATCATTTCGGAACCATTGATCCAGCAGTTTTCTAATTCTTTTTTGTGTTTTCCACGGGGCTCCGCCATAATTGTAGAGATAAGGAATATGCAACGATGGTTCATTAGCCATTGAGAACTGGCCAACATTTCCGGTATGATCAGGCAGTTGTGAATAAAATTCGAATTTTAAACCTACTCCCAGCGGCTCAGCAAACATGGCATCCAGATTATCAACGAACTCTTCCTGACCGCCCATCAATTGGACCAGATCACCGATATTATGCTGTACATCCCACCGATAAACCCAACCATTGTTTTCTCCATAGTATTCACGAGCACCCTGGCCTCCGGAACGTTTATAATCAAAGGGCTCAATAAAATTTCCGTCAATGTCTTTTGGATGAAAGAAGTGGGTTTCGGGATGGAATAAATTTCTGTAATTGTAGGCACGTGATCTAAAGTAATTGTAATCATCGTCCATTCCAAGTTCCCTGGCAATTTGAGCCAGGCACCATTCATCATAAGCAGTACCTAGTGTTACAGGAACGGGTTGTCTTTTTTCATGTTCCTGCACTTCCGGAACATATTCATCCTGCCCTCGTTTTAAGGCAGGGAAATATCCATGTTTGTCATGAAAAGCATCCAGTTCACCAGCTGGAGCACCCGACCATGGCGCCAAAGTCTTCTCAGTAACAGCCTTTTTTCCGGCTTTATAGGCTTCTTCCAGATTGAATCCGTGCAAACCTTTCCTATAGGCATCGATGATCGTAGCCACCCCATGGTTTGAATTCATACGACGGCTATCACCTGTAATCTCCGGGAAAGTGGGCAGCCAAAATTCATCCATTTGATCGGCCATGCGAATAAACGAGTTAATAATATCCGCCTCAAGTTCAGGCTCAATCATGACCCTCAGGGGATGGGTTGCTCTGTAAGTATCCCATATCCAGTCATCCGTATAAAAAGGTGTACCATTATCATTGTGCACCTTCCCATCAAAAGCACTGTAATACCTTCCACCTTCTGAAATACAAACCGGCCGTTCATAGGTTCTGTAAAGAGAAGTATAGAAAACTGTTTTATCATCGTCAGTTCCACCCTTCACATCAATCTGTCCTAAAGCATCATTCCATTCTGATCTTCCTTTCTTTTGCAGTTCTTCAATTGAAGCATTCTCTACTTCTCTTTTCATATTTTGTTTTGCCTGCCGGGCATCAATTAAGGAAATACCATACCGGGTATTAAGTTCACTCACTCCTTTAGGAAATTTAAGTACAATACAAGCATCGCTCCCGGTTGCTTCGGACTTTTTAACCAGTTCTCCATCCTTTAATACAAAGACTTCAGAAGGTGTCTCGTTTAATGCCATAAAAAGATAAATTCTGGTCTGGTTTCCCCCCATCTCGCTTTGCACGATTTGATGTCCTAAAACAGATTCGCCATCCCACTTTAATCCCCCCTCAGTAGAATTTATTATCAGATAAGAATCCTCGTTTTTGCGGAATTTAATATTATAGATGGCCGATTGATGGGACAACCCAAAGTCAATCTCTGTTTCCTGTTCATCAAGATAAACCGAATAAGAATAAGGGGTCAGCTTTTCAAAGTCATAGCTAACCGATTCAATAGGACTAATGTTGTCTTCCTCTCCCTGGTACGGACTTAAAATAAATGCAGAACTGCCTCTGTGACTTGTTACAATCAAGGGCAATCCGTTTAATACATCACCGGTATAATCGTTTCGCTCCGGATACACCCTTAATAAACTATTGGGTAAATGTATTGTAGGGTATGTGGGCACCAAAAGATGACTAATATTGCCCATATAGGGATTCACATAATCAACCGGTTCTTTGTCTCCGGCTAAAACAGCGCTTCTCCCCATTAAAAGAAAAACTAAAATTATCAACCCAATTATATTTTTTTCTTTCTTCATTAGAATATATTTTTTGTTAACAATAAAACATGTCACTGTTTTTACAGTGCAATCAAAGCTTGAGTCTTGTTATTGTATGATTCAACAGTGATTTTTAAGTCTTCTATACTCAGATCATTCAACTCCAGTTCTACAAACCTTGACTCACCCGGGAAAAGTGTAAAATAGCCTTCGGTGAAAATGGCTGGTAATTGTATTTCATTTGAAGTTTTATCCCTGAGATTGAACTTTACATTTAAAGCAGGGGATTCAGAGATGTTTTCTATGGTAAAACCAATTGTACCATCAGTGACAGATTCTATTTTCCCTGAAAATGCAGCTCCAGATAAATCATTAAAAGCCTTAAACCGTCCTTTATCTGAAGAGCTCTGCCAATATTCATTCACAGACAGACGGTCATCGCCCTCAAATAATTCTAATCGCAAGAGATAAACACCGGGTAAATTGTCAGGTTTTTCGGACTGGAAACAATCGGTTTTATCATTCTTTTTAAGATCAATCCTTTTCTTTTTCGTGAAAATCTCCTCTCCATTCAGATCAATTATTTTCATTCGGGCAGTTACCCCTTCGATTGTTCTTCGTGTGGAATTAATTGCGACAATTCGTCCATCATCCTCATTTCGTTGAATATGAAAAGGCTCACAAGCCGCCTTTGAACCATAATAAGAACCGAAAGCCTCGTAATCCCATGAATAAGTTTGCCATACCATACTAGGCCAGGCAGGGTGACTCATCCAAAGTAAAACTCCACTTGCATTGTCCCACATTTTGCTGTTCCAACTCTCAAATAAAGCCCGGTAACTCTCATAATTTATAAACTGCGCTTTCTGTGCAAATTCATCAAGATTACTACTTTTGCCAAAACGTTCTCTTATTTCCTTCACATATTCAGGCTGTCCTCTGTGAAAATCGTGATAATGCCAGGTGTCACTTATAGGCCATTGGTCAGCTTCCGGAATAAACTTTCGCATTGAAGCAGCAGTAGGCAAAGAAGGCGTTCCTACCTCTGTGGAAAAACCGCCAGAAATTTCATCGTAGTATTTTACAGGAGGAACATAATCCCATGGACCACTGGGCTTTAAGTTGAGATTTCTGGAATTACCGATATAATGGCGAGACTCATCTTCTTCAGAGATCATTTTTATAATTCGCTTCTCTAGCTTTTCAGGAGCAAATCCTTCATTTCTCGGACACCAAACAACAATGGAAGGATGATTTCTATACCTTTTTACAACATCGGTGGCATTCTCCATAAAAAGATCATAATCATTGACATTTAAATTATATCCTTCTGTAGATAACCAGAAATCATTCCAAATAAGCATTCCATATTCATCTGCCAATTCATAAAAGCTCTTCTGAGTACTTTCACCGGTCCAATTTCGAATCATATTAAACCCAACTGTCTCATGCAATTGAAAATAAGGTTCTAAACGTTCACGGGAAACACGCTTCATTCCATCATCCATTCCCCAATTTCCGCCTCTGATAAAAATGGGAACGCCATTCACTTTTATAGTAAAAAAGGGATTTTCGGAATCCTCTTCTAACACTTTCAACCCATCAGAACTTGCGTTTATTAAAGTAGGAACAGACGTCCCTTCATGCACATTCACACGGTTTACATTGTCAAATAAGATTTCGCCATCTGCCAATAATGGGTTATAATCAACTCGTTTTATTTTTGAACCCTCCGATACACCTAACTCATAGGAAAATTCTCTAATTCCAAAACGAACGTTTTCAACATCTGACAGACTTCTCTCATCAAAAACATGTAATTTCAGAGAATATAACTCAGGGTTACCATAACCATTTGGCCACCATAGCCTGGGGTTTTTAAATTTTAAATCCGGAAAACTATCAGGTAATAATGAAATATTCTTTTTTTCAAAAGGCTTCAGATTGATCATTTTTTCTACTTCTACTTCCTCAATTTTTCCTAATACCCTGACTTTCTTTGCTCTATTACTATGATTTAACAAAGTTGCATAAATACTCACTTCGGCTCTGGTTGTATCAGGTAATGTCAAATCTGTTATCACCTGAATATCCTGGGTAGTTACATCACCTGTAAACTCTAAATAAACATTTTGCCAAATACCAATATTGCGATCCCTTATTCCTGGTATCCAGTCCCAACCTTCTGATGAAATAAAGGTTGGTCCATCCAAACAGAGCTGTCCACCATTGGGCCCCCTTCCGGCCAACTCAGACTGTTCATGAGGAATACCCGGATTACGAGGCGGTTTGATGTTAACCACCAACACATTTTCAGTCTCATTCCGTAATATCTCTGTTACATCAAATCTTTTTTGCTTAAATGCTCCTTTAATTCCGCCTAACTTTGTTGAATTAAGTATAAAATCCGCTTCATAATTTATTCCAGAGAAATCCAGCCAGACTCTTTCGCCCTGGCCGCGTCCCTTTGGCAGCTTGAAAGATAAACGGTACACCCACTCCATTCTTGAGAGGGAATCTGGAATCAACAAATTATTTAATCCATAATAAGGATCTGCATAGACCCCCTCATTTAACAGAGTTGTCAACACCGTCCCCGGAACTGTCGCATCATACCAGTCGGTTGTGCTATAATCAGAATTAAAGATGTTAGCTGAATTGAATTGAACTTCCTCTTTGCAGGAAAGCTTCCATCCCTTTTCAATTAAATATTTATTTTCTTCTACTTGTTGAAAACTTAATTGATTATCTTTCTCATCAGATGGTCTTACCCCTTCCACAAAATTTTCAGTTCTTGATTTTGGAAGGGTTTCCGAATCTTGCTTCTGACGGAGTCCAAAATTTAACTCCTGGGCATTTCCCCTTAATACCCCAAAAAAACATAAAAAGCTTAAAATTATAATTGTCGAAAACTTCATAGCATTCCTATTATTTAAAATGTGACTTACTCACCTAATACCCATTAATTTTTTTGTTCTATGGTGCCTGGTGCTTGTAATTAAAAAAGTCAACCAGTGAATAATCCGATTTGGTAGAATTCCAACAAAGACAATTATTATTGACTCAAAGCATTTTGCAGCCAGTCTAGGTACTCAGTACGGGAAGGCAGTCTTTGAAACTCATTCTTAAACTTTTGCACCCATCTTTGACTTGCAAGAAGTGTCATGTTATGTGTGTAATAGAAGGGCCATTTAACGCCGGTGTGGTCAACCAGCCAAAAGCCTGTATGTTCATTGTTATCAACCTCATTGTTATACATTTCCCAATACAAAATAAAAGGAGCACCCCAGGTAATTGCTTTCAGCATAATATCCCTGTTCTCTAACTCATGTTCAAATTTTGAAAAGGACAACAATTTTGCCGGACGTGCATATTCCCCAACAAAAACCCTTTTTCCTTCAATTCCTTCT
The DNA here is from genome assembly GCF_000259075.1 of Marinilabilia salmonicolor JCM 21150. Taxonomy (GTDB): domain Bacteria; phylum Bacteroidota; class Bacteroidia; order Bacteroidales; family Marinilabiliaceae; genus Marinilabilia; species Marinilabilia salmonicolor. The sequence goes on along the minus strand of NZ_AJKI01000040.1, from coordinate 84,793 downwards.
TTTTCCGGCAAATGGGCCTCAATGAAGTCAAGGATAGCATGAAATTGTTCTCTGCTTTTCATTTGACCATCATAGGCCGAATAAGAAACAAAATCCACATTACTGTAGGGCAGAACGTAATTGGTCAATCGCTTTTTTCCCTCCATGGCATCCACTACCCGGTTTACTTCTGCATATTGATACACCTTCACATCACTATTAGACGTTATTCTCATGGCTTCTTCTAAAGCATTCTGACGTGCATTGTAGTATTGGATCATCCCTTGTATACTGGTATCAGTCGGTTTATGATCCACATCGTACCCCGGCAGTAAATACCAATCGCCTTCCCAATGCCCCAAATAAAATTGCTTTCCAGATTGATTAAATTCTTCTCGTAGGTAAATGGTCAAATCGCTAATTAAAGTTGAATCTGTTTTTCGTTCCTGCTCTGTATATCCATCTCTCCATTTACTATGTGTTCCCACCCAGAAAAAGTAATACGAGAATGGCATATCGAGAACCCTCTTAAAAGAAGGATGCTCCTGTATAAGGGAAGTAGCATCACCATTAAAATCCAATCCGTACTTTTGGGCATTTAGGCTTATTTTTAATATGTTGCTTCCCATGTCCAGGATCGCATTTGCCGTTTCAATCAAACCGTCTTGCTGTGTAAAACTATATTTTGGATCAAAAGACTGTGTTCCTAAAACATAATTGTAACTCAGGACATCTTCATTAACAACATTCCGAACATCAGAAAAAACTTTAAACCTCTCTTCTATTTTAAAATCAGTGTTCTCTCCCTTCAATTTGATCTCATACGTTCCTTCTGCAATTGTTTCGGGAATAATAAAACTTATTTCTTGTTCCGACACTTTATATGGGGCAAACTCGTTTTCATCCAAAACAATCTTGGAAATATCCCTTTGGTTTTGGAAATTATCACCCATTATTGTCACCATGGTTCCAACTACACCTGAGTCAGGATAGAAACTTTCAATGCTGATTTTTGGACCTTGGCCTTCATTTTGAATTGAAACATCATTATCGCACCTCACCAAAGAGGGGATCAATATCAAAATGATTAGAAGTATTTTACGACTATAAAGCATATGCCTATCATTAAAATGTTATTTATTAAACAATTAAAATAAGACTCCTTAACTACCCAACAATTATTTCAAATGAGTTCTATTAGTGAAAAAGACAACATTAAAAACAGTTCAAGAACTTATTTTGAAGTATCAGAAGTCCTTCTTAAGGTTTTCTGAATTTCACATATTAAAAAAAGGATAAAAATATTTTGGACAATTTTGGCTATGAATACAGCACCCCTGATCAGGGGTTAATATTGCCCCTTGTCAAGTTTATCATGCAAATCCTCAATGTTGTTGAAAACTCACCTCGACCAGGCAAGCAAAGCTTGGTTTATTTAGGAAACAGGAATTAAATAGCCATCAATTTTTTCTTCAAAAGAAATCTAGTTATGTGTAAAAGGAATGGCATCTGTTTCCCTATATTCATACAAGCTTTAAAGATTATCGTCTAGGCTTGCTGGTATATAAATTGTCATCTGTTTTCATCCATTTTGCTGCTTCACCCGTTAACCACAGATAATAATCACTCTCCAATCCCGGATCAATTCCTACAAATTTCCCTTCGCCATTTAAAGGCAATTCATCATCCCTTAGACATTTAAAAATGGCGGTTCCTTCATCAACCTCATCGAACATAGCTACATACAATGATTCTGCTCCAGCATTTTTTGCCCCGGCAATTTGTTTCCAGAAGAAATCGCCTTTATTACGGGGAATTAATTCATATGTATCGGGATCATCCTGTAAGTTTCCCCAGCTAAAACCAGGAAAAACAAGGGGCACATAATCCACGCCATTTCGTTTACACCAAGCCAAATCCCTGCTAAGAGTTTCGCCTGCAACCTGGTTATAGCTGGATTCATCATAGCGTCCAACAGCCCAGGGCAAAATGATGTCACATTTTTTTATGATGGAATGAAGCAATGGGTTATTCTCTGTGTCATTCCCCAATGTTCGCCAGAAATAAGGTATTCCCAGCATGAAAGAATTTTGGTGTTCAAGCTTTTTCAGTTCCTCAATCAAATCATTTACATCATCCAGACCATACTGTCTCCCATCATTAAAGCCAGCACCCCAAATAGCAAGCAAGGGTTTTCCATTGTGTCTCAGATAAGTCGGATTCTCATTGGTGTCAAAAAGAGCGTATTGATCCTGAAGTTCTTTCCAGTCCCTGACCAACACGTCCATATCCTCAAATGTGCATCCACTTAAATCATACATCACAGACACTGCCCTCCCATATTTACGAGCTGACCTCAGCGCACTGGAAAGCACTTTGTTAAAGTGGCGCTTTCCTTTTTCACTTTTAATTTCAGTTACAAACCGCTGCAAAAAAACACCATCTATTCCATAATCCTTCATCCACTTAAAATGGAGATCCACCGCTTTTTCATCATATGAACTAAACACCGAAGCCGGGGTGCCATCAGAAAACCGAAAGGATGTTTTATAAGTCTTGGGATAATCTGACACATCAGGCCAAAAATCGATCGTACTTTGGCCCGGTTGAAATTGTCCCTGTTTTTGATAATGGTACCATCCTCGTTCAGATGCATCGCCTTCTGCGGCGAACCACCCCTGATAACCGGCCATTACCAAGCCTTCATAGGATGGATATACGTAATTATTTGATCCCGAAGATGTACCTGACTCCCTATTTTCATTCTTATTGTTATCTTCTGATGAATTGCATCCGGAAAACAAGATAAAGGCAATAATCAACTGTATACTAAAGAAATATCTGGGAAAACTCATTATTACAAATGTTTTAGAAACAGGAACCCCCATAAGAGGTTCCTGTATTCAGATTAATTTACAAGGCGAGTTTCCTCGCAGGCGCATAGTTGTATTTTGCTTCGGGGGCATCAATAAGTGCTCCCACTCTGAAAAACATTTTATCCGCAGAAGGATTATCAGGAATAGACCACTCCAGGGTAAATTCGGTTTCAGGATCAACTACACCATTGATAGAACGCTCAACATTCATAGTTCTAACCGATGCTCCGACATGCGCTTCCGGATGTCCAAACAAACCAATTTTGGCTACATTATTGGACACCGTTTGTTCTAAACGAAAACTAGCCACAATTGAACTACCTTCCTTTTCAATGACAACATCCTTTAACCTGATATATGGTTGAACTTCAAAATCAAGTTCCGTCACACCACTAACTTCCACTTCTATAGGATCTATCGGCACAAAATTGCCACGAACAGGCTGAATGGTATAAGTTCCGGAAAACATCAGATTATTTCTGTAAGTACCATCGTTCTTTATCACCATATATTGAGTTGCAGGTGTCTCATACCCATGCTCCAAGTATTCTATTTCCGTTCCATTTATGACATCCTGCTCTATCAGTTCATCTGTATCGGCATCAATAATGGCACCATGAATAACAGCATCCGGCCCGTCATAATTATCCAATTCGCAAGAATAAACTAGAAACATTAAAATGGGTATAAAAATTTTTATTATAGTCTTCATAACAATCTTTATTAGAATGATTAAAACTGTGGATTCTGAACCAATTCATTAGTCCCAATACCCGGGATGGGTTTATAATATCTCTTAGGAAGAAATGTTCTGTTTGGATGCCTCGAAACTTCTTTTCTCACGAAAATATATTGCGGCGGATCAACCCTTAAGTCCAGTAACGGTAGTAACGCGTGTTTCGTTGAATTATCGAATATCTTATGATACTCTCTCCTACGCACCAAATCCCAATATCTTTTGTTTTCAAAGGCTAATTCAACCTTGCGCTCTCTTAGTACATTTTCGAGTGTTAACGAAATATCGGTAGTATGGCCAGCCCGTTTTCTGATTGAATTAAGATAACTCTCAGCCTTAGACATTGCATTATCCTGAGAATAATTGCTCTCGAGAACTGCCTCAGCATAATTTAGAAGTATTTCTGGATATCTGAATTCAATCCAATCTGTGGTTGACTGATTCCAGGATGGAACAACCGGTTCATCCGAATTCAAAAACTTCTTAAAAGAAAATCCGGTTCTCGTCATATTTTCCCCATAAGTATCGAAACCTGAATATTGAGGCCAGTCAGGTGCTCCAAAAGTGTGATAAGTCACTCCGTTATGAGAGTATGAGTCCTTGGTTTCAATAATCGCTTCTCCATTCGGCTTCACTAATCCTGCCTGAATGATGATCTCGGTTCCTTTAAATGACGTACCCGGTAAAACAGCAGTAGCCCACAACCTGGCATCTTTTCCTTTAAAAATTTCAGAAGGATCATCAAACCTCAAATAGTCCTTCCCCGGATCAAATCCACTATAATCATTAATGCTTCCATCCTGAGTTGTCACAATGGGGAAACTTTGTCCTGGTTGAGAATAACTTTCATAGCTATCCACCAACTCGAGCGTAGGATTCATTCTTCCCGGATGTGGCCAACCATTTGCCAATTGATTCGGCACATACCAGATGTCATAATTGTGCCCGGTATTGGTTCCCGGGATGGCAAAACCTTTAATAAAGATTGCCTCCTCCGGGACACTATTGGGGTTTACGAATATTTCCTGGTAATTGGCTGCTGCTTCTTCCGGAGTTGAAGGATTTGGTCCATAAAGTCCAAAGCCACCATTGTTTATTAATTCGGCAGAAGCTTCAATGCATTCTTCATAATACCTGTCTGCTTCACTCGCATCCATTCCCACAAGCCCTTGGTTGACGGCTTCACCTGACAGTGGTGCGTCATTCCAATATTTTGCCACAGAAGCAGCATGGAGTGCAGCTCTGGATTTCAAAGCCAATGCAGCCCATTTTGTGCCACGACGCTGACCTTCGGCCCATGAAGATGGCAACATTTCACTGGCGATATCACATTGATTTAGCACGAAATCCCAAGTTTCCTTTTCAGTACTACGAGGTACTTTCAAAGCTTCTAAATTCCCATCATACACCTGTAATTCAGCAATAATGGGAACCCCCCCATACCTTTTAGCCAGTCCATAATAGGCAAATGCACGCAAAAAAGCTACCTCACCCCTTAATTTTTCTTTTTCTAAATCTGATATCTCTAATTTCGGGATCTCCTCCCCCAAAATGTTTATATCTCTTATCAATTCAAAAGCCGGTTCCCACCAGGTAAAATCCCAATCTCTAACCATATCAGACCACCCACTATGAACAGCCTCATCAGTTGTCATGGCTGCTAGGTAACCTCCATTATTAGGATCACTTGGATTAAAATTAAATCCATCCCGGAAATAGGTAAAATCTTCAATCGGCAACTGATAATACAGATTGGCCATGTAAACTTTTACTCCTTCAGGATCAGAGAACATCGCTTCTCCATCAATTTTATCCATTGGAGATCTATCAAGAAAATCATCATCACATCCGGTAAGAAAGATGAAGGTTAATATAAATAATATGTTGAATATGCGAGTCATAATTAATTATTTTAAAAAATTACATTAATCCCGAAATTGAAACTCTTTGTAAGTGGATATGTCAAACCTGCATTGTAGGCACCCTCAATCTTTTCCGGATCAAATGGTTTGATAAAAGAATCCGCAAATGTTAGAAGGTTATGCCCATTACTATAGACTCTTAAATTTTCAATTCCGATTTCTTTGAGAAAGGCATTATCGAAAGTGTACCCTAGTTCTAAACTCTTTAATCTTAAATAAGAGGCATCTCGTCTCCATATGGAACTTTCTTTATACATGGATCCAACATCAGACTTAAATCGAGTTGCTGGCCATTCTCCTGGGATCCACTCACTGTCTGGATCATATGGATCTTTTAAGTGCCATCTATCATAAAAATATTCAGGTGTATTTCCTTTAAAAGCCATAACTTCTGCATAAACCTCTTGGAATCTTACGGTATATTTCCCTGATCCTTGGAATAGTGCATAAAAGTCAAAACCCTTCCAATCTGCACTCAAATTAATTCCGTAATGAAGTTTAGGTTGTCCGCCCCAGAACATGGGCTGCATGTCATTTCCATTAATGACCCCATCACCATTAACATCTTCATATTTAAAATCACCAGGTAATTCCTTGGTATTGCCTATATTTCCATTCTGAATTGGGGAGTGGGCAATATCTACAAAGTTTTGAAACTGACCATCCACTTTGTAGCCCCACAGCACATCATTCCAACGGTTGGCAGAACCATTGCGCCACTTATCCCAACTACTGGTAAAGGGGCCTCTTTCTACATAAACATTTTTGGTCCTGGCAAAGTTAAAATTACCGCCTATGGAATAATTAAAATCTCCAATCTGGTTATTGTGGGCTACAGAAAACTCAATCCCTTTCACGCGGTCACTGTTTAAATTTTCCTGGGGCAATGATCCACCAAAAGTGTTTGGAACAGAAATATTCCTGTAAGCCAGTAAACCTTCACGATCTCTTTGATAAACATCAAATTCAACATTTAATAACCCTTTCCACAGTCCAATATCCACGCCTATATTTTTAATTGTCGAAACAAACCATGTAAGATTTCTATTTACAATGGAAGGTGAAGCGGCTCCATTTAAGTATTCTCCATTAATGAATTCATATCCTCCGCCTCCTGATGTTGAATAACCTGGTACATATTGGAAAGGGTTTCCAGCATCTTCTCCTACATCTCCATAAGACCCCCTGATTTTAAGATTCGATATAAATGGCAAATTTTCTTGAATGAAATTTTCTTCAGAAATTCTCCACCCACCAGAGACTACAGGGAAAAAGCCCCATCTTTCATCTGGATGATAGCGATAAGAGCCATCATACCTTGCCGCAAATTCAATGAGATATTTCCCCTTGTAATCATAATTAAATCGGCCTAAATAAGACATATTAGCCTCTTCATATTCAATCCCACCTGTTCTTTGATTATTCTGACTGGCAAAATCCACTTGATCGGTTGTGTAAAAATCATACTCCCGTCTAAGGTACGAATCTCGGCCCCAAGCTTCTTTTTGCTCATAAACCAGAACTAAATCCAAATTGTGATTATCATTAATCGTAGTATTATAGAGTAAATGCCCCTGCATGGTAATCCGGTTATCGTCGTTATTGGTATTGGCAATAATCGACGGTTCCCTCATGTTTGTTGCGTTGTAGCTATCGCTTTCCTCATCGTAACTATAAAGCTTATAACTCTTCACAAGATCTTTACCCAAAAAACTGTTGCTGTCGTAAGAGAAAATCCCTTTAAAGGACAATCCTTCAATGTAGGGAAAATCATAATTAAGAGTAAAAGAGGACTGGAAGAACTTATTTTTGCTTTCATAATAACCAGTCTTCTTGCTATCTGATAGCGCTAAAGGGTTTAAGTTACTTGGACCGACCAACCCATAATATTCAGAATTTCCATTGGCATATGGTCTATCTGTCGGAAGTCCGATGCGAGTTCCCTTGAAAATATTAAAAAAACTATCACCCGGTGTCATTCTTTTATCCAATCGCCCATACAGATTAATATCCGCATCTAGATCCTCGGTTAGCTTAATGCTCAAATTAGACCTTAAGGTGTATTTCTCATAATTGAGGTCATCACTCTTCAGCAATCCATTTTCCTCTTGATAACCAAAACTTGTAAAATAAGACATCGTTTCATTCCCTCCCCTGGCGGACAAATTATGTTGTTGCTGGGTGGAATAATCTTTCATCGTCTCATCATACCAGTTGATTGTACCATATCCCGGTAAACCCTGCTGATATTTTTCAAGCTCTTCTTTTGAAATATATGGATCACCGCCCGCATTGATGTCAGCATCATTTCTCATTTCCATCCACTGAGCAGAATTCGTCATCTGGGGCACATCAGTTGGAGTTTGTAAACCATATACCCCTTTATAATTGAATTCAGGAGCCCCTTCTTCACCCTTTTTGGTGGTGACAATTATCACACCATTAGCTGCATTCATTCCATAAATGGCTGCTGATGCATCTTTCAGAACTGAGATACTCTCTATATCAGATGAATTCAGCTTTTGAAATTCTTCTGCCCCATCACGAACAATACCATCTATAACAAATAATGGGGTCCCAAACCCTCGTATGTTAATCATCGAATTAAAATCCCCTGGACCTCCTGTATTTTGTCGAATCTGTACACCTGCAACTTTCCCCTGGAGATTCTGAGCTAAGCTTGAATGAGTACTGGTTTCTATTTCATCAGATTGGATATTAGCAATAGCTCCAGTTAAACTTTCTTTCTTCTTGATTCCATAACCCACAACAACGACTTCATCCAGACCCATGACATCCTCCTGCATCACAACATCAAATCTCACGTTGTTTCCAATTTCAATTTCTTGGCTTTTCATTCCTACAAATGAAAAAATTAACACTTCTGACTCTGGATTAACTTTCAATGAGAAATTACCATCAATATCTGTTATTGTGCCATGAGTGGTTCCCTTTACTGTTACTGTAACCCCGGGTATGGGCTCACCATTCTGATCTGTAACAGTTCCTCTCACTGCTCTTTCTTGTGGTTGACTGACATTTTCTGCCATCATTTCCGAGGGCGAAAGAACAATTTGACGCCCCATTACCGTGTAACCTACCCCTTCATTACCAAACAAAGCATCAAGTACATCCTTAATCTTCTTATTTTTGGCCTCAACATTGACCATTCTTTCCACATCTATCAATTCATTATTGTAAACAAAATAGAATTCGGAAGAATGTTCAATTTCCTTAAGCACCTCTTTTACATGTGCCCGTTCCATCTTCACGGTTACCTTTGTATCTTGTGAATAGGTAACCGAAGCAATTGTCTGAAAACTGACTAACAAGAATAAACCTAAAGATAGCCTCATAGCCAACATTAATTTTCGCGGTAGAAACTCTGCAAAGTTTCTTCGCCATTGACAAAATTTTTCCATAAATTTGAAAAGTTTAAGCATTAAACATTTACCTGTCTGCAAACAGGTATTTAATTGACAGGAAAGTGCTGCAACACTTTCCTGTTTTTATTTTAAAGTCACCGTCTTGTTAGAATGACTTCTCTCTTGTCAAAAACGTTCTTTTCTCCTTCCACGTTCTGATGACGTTTAATTTCATATTCAATTGGAGATGAGATCGTAATTATTCTTAAAAATTCATCCAGAGTTTCATCCACAAAGGTTGCTGTAATTCGATACTCCAATAAACATGGATCAACAATTTTGTACTTCACATTGTACTTCCGCTCCATTGTCCGCAGAACAAATTCGAACGATTCATTTACAAACACAAAACGGCCTTCCTTCCAGGCCAAATGAGGCTCCATATCCTTCCCTCGAACAACACTTAATTTTTGAGTGCTTTTATCAAAATTAGCAACATCTCCAGGTTCAATTCTGGATAGAAAATCATTATTATCTCTTTCAATCGTAACTCCACCTTCAACCAGTGCAACTGAAATATCCGGCTCATTACCATAAGCGGAAAGATTAAATGAGGTTCCGGTTACCCTAACATTCATTTCATTTCCGGCAGAAACAATAAACGGCCTCTTTTTATCAGACTCTACTTCGAAATATCCCTCCCCAATAAGCTCTATTTTCCTTTCCTTTTGACCTTTAAAAGTAGAGGGAAAATAAATCTCACTCTCCGAATTGAGCCATACTTTTGAGCCATCGGGTAATTCCACTACACTTTGAAGCCCGGCAGGCGTGGACATTCGCGTCATAGCAACTGTTTCATCACTCACTTGCTGTGACAAGTAAAGTCCCGAAACAACCAATAATGGCACAATCAAAATTGCAGCAACCTTTGCAAAACCAACGTATAAACGCCTTCTCAAGTTAGGCCTGAATTCTTCCATATTTATACGGTGATGAATTCTATCCAGAACATTAGAAAATCTTTCTTGCTCTCCAACATGTATGTCAGCCTTTAGTCCTTTCCAATGCCTGTGCATAAAGTCATTTAATTCTCCCTGTTTGGAAAAGCCAACAAGCACCTTTACCGCCTGTTTAAATTCAGTAGAAGTACATTCACCCTTAATATATTCTCTTAAAATATCTTTCATTTTATTGCTTTCTATTAAATACTACGTTTTAAAGACCGTCTCCCCCTATCCACAATTAAATTATTTTTGACACTTTTTTACACACCTCTGATTTTGAACGCAGAACGGGTACTATTTTTTTGGGTTTTCTTCACAAAATGCAGGTCTTAATCATTTGACCGAACAACATGCTGGATATTCCGGTGATACTGCCGGCGTTCGTTAACATCAAATAAATATCGCTAACTATTAAATCGGAAAAACCATCCTATAAAAAAGAAATTTAGCCATATAAGAGCAACTTTAAAATAATGTGCTAAAAAATTATAAGCTGGTTAATTCATGAGCTTTCATTATGAGAGGTTTAAATACAAATAAATTTAGCCTGGTTTATTCATGAGTTTTCGTTATGAGATATTCAAATACCAATAAATTCAGGCAACCACAGATAAAATTTATAAAGGAAATAGTGAACTATTTTCAAATCAATTTTATCGAGGACGCCAGAATTTAGAAGGTAGTTGAACATCGCAATAGATAATTTATGAATAATCCAGGTTCGGTAATTGCAGAGCAAATTGAAGAAGTAAACGAATCCCCTATGTACTGGGTGAGTTTCACTCAGCCAATAAATTAAGTAGTGCCGGTCTATAAAGTCGGGAGAGTTTGCAAAAAGGCATGTGTCTGTTCAGAAGGTTCCGTTTACAAAGCCTGCCCAGATTTTTCTTCGGGGGCTTGCCATTAGCGGAAATGCGGAGTTTACTTGAGTAAATGAGCAATTTCCGCTAATGGCGTAACGCAGTAAACGGGACTTTATGGACAAACACTAAGTAGTATTTATATGAATAAAATAGCCAACTAATTTCAAGTCAGTATTTATTGAGGACATCTGAATTTAGCTGGTAGTTGGACTTTGTAATAAATAACTTATGAAACGAGGTTCGACAAAGTCAATAATCCGGGATAAATATCCTTCCTTTGAACTCTTCTGACAAAAATCTTCTTAAGTCCCGAAAACAAGGGGCTAAGAATTAGGAAATAAACAAATGGAAAAATAAAAGACCTAAAAAACCTCCAGATCCAAATTTTTCTCTTAAAAAAGCAAGAGCTTTCGTTAATTGATTTTCAACCGTTTTTTCTGAAACCCCCAGCTGTTTGGCAATCTCTTTATTAGTCAAACCTTTTTGACGACTAAGCATAAATACTTTTCTACGCTTCTCGGGCAACTGATCAATCAAAGAATGATATTCCTCCTCCAGAAATCCAAAATCACTTAGCTCCTCTGCACCAAGATTATTTGAAGTGGTAGCATTTCCTAAATATTCAAGATATTTCTTTTCAGTAGATTTCTTACGAAACAAAGAAATTACCGCATTTTTCGTAGCGGTGAATATAAGAGGTTCTATGCGGGCATCACTTTTTAAATCTCCTCTGTGATTCCAAATATTAATAAAAACCTCCTGAACGATATCATAGGCATCCTCCTGATTCTTAAGGTACGATAATGCAAATGCAAAGATTTTCTTGTGATACAAATAATATACCTCATCCAATACGGTTTTATCACCATTTCTTAAGCCTTCGCACAGTTTCTGGTTGTCCATGATACGCTTCAATTGGTACTTATTTCCACAAAAGGTTAAACAATAATTTCAACTATTCCGAAGGGCAATATTAACATTTTTTAGAGTTTTATCAATTTTATTTTTGAAGTATATAATCTCAAATCCTTCCCATTTCTCTGTGCAGATTTGATTTCCACCATATTACTCTGCTATAAATTTCACAAGACAAATTCCTAAAGACTGAATCAGAAAAATTCATGTATTGACTTCTTTTATTTTCTTATTTTACCCGGGCGTGCCCCTTCCGGTCAGGCTTTCCGCTCCAACTCCTCTGCCCCGGATATCCTTATCTGATTGGTAGCTCCCCAGGACGTGCGATTTCCATATCGCACGAACAAAATTTTCGATTGACCAGGGCCTCCGGGGTTTCCGCTGCAATCCCTCACGCAGACTTCAATCTGGCTCCCTTTTTCCTACAGGGGAAGCGAAGACGGAGCAGCTCCACCAGTAATTCTAATTCACAAAAACTCTTTTTATCACTAGCCTCAATCTCCTTCAAAAAAATCCCTTATTTTTATCTTTCAGGACGGACGATTTCCCGGGACGGGCGATTTCCCAGGACAGGCGATTTCCCTATCGCCCTTTCATCAAACAGTAGCTTCCCTAATCTACAAACATCAAAACACCAACCAATGACTCAACAACAAACCACCCTCAAGAACCACCTACTCATCACCATAATCCTTGCCCTCATACTACTCGGTTGCTCTTCAACCAGACTAGAGCTTCTGGAAGAACCTTCGCATTCCGCCGACTCTGCCTACATCAAACACGCTGCCTATTCCCTTTCATACAATGAAGAAACCGAGCAACCCAGATGGGTCGCCTACAAACTTGACTCCACAGAACTAATACAAAACTATGAACGAACAAACACCTTTGCTGAGGACACACTGGTCCTGACAAAGACCGCCAACGATGAAGACTATAAATATTCAGGTTACGACCGCGGCCACCTGGCCCCCGCAGCCGATATGGCATGGAATGAACAAGCAATGCAGGAAAGTTTCTATTACAGCAATATATCCCCACAACTTCCAGCCTTCAATCGTGGAATCTGGAAAGTCCTTGAAGCACTAACACGTAGCTGGGCACAAAACAACAGAAGCCTCTATATTACCTGCGGCCCCGTCTTCCTAAATGAAGACAGTGTCATAGGCGATAACCAGATAGTAATCCCCACCCACTTCTTCAAAACAATTTTAATCTACAACTCAACCGAAAAACAATCCATTGGCTTCCTGCTTCCCCACGGAAGATACCAAGGCGACATATTCGATTTTGCTGTCCCCGTTGACAGCATTGAAAAAGTCACCGGACTAGATCTTTACCACAAATTACCCGATACAATAGAAAAAACATTGGAAGCACAAATCGAAATAAAACTTTGGAAGTAAAAACCATGGATATTTCCCCTTTAAACTCCTATTAATTTGGGAAGTACAAATTCCCGGGACGGACGATTTCCCTATCGCCCCTTTAAAAAACACCCAAAAAAATCCAAATATTTTATATATTTGAAAAAACACCTAAACATCCAATTTACCCTCTCCCATCTAGCAACTGCAGTACATTGCTTCTTACCAATAAGCATCAATATAAAAAGTAAAAACACGTTTAAATGGAGGAACCTTATTCCTCTTTTAAAAATAAATATAAAAACATCGCTCACTAAAAATGCGCAGCAACAGTGCTCCTACGGGATCGTTAGGCCATACACAAAACAACCAATTATGCCAATATTAAGAATAGACAAAACACCTTATTACCTTACTATCTCAGAATTGTCAAAATTACCAATTCTTAAAAAATTGGTTATGTATGAGGACATAAATATCAGAAATAAACCCTTTTCCAAAGAAGACGAAAAGATACTAATTAACTATATAGAAAATAAAATCGGAGAATGGCAGGATTACCGATTTAGATATATAAACTTAGAAAAAAAGGAGGCAGAATGCGCAGTAACTGAATTAATTCTATACCACACCTATTTCTTTTGTAAAAACACCGTTATTCTTGGAAATAACAGACCAATTGATACCTCGTCAAATAAATTGACTTTAAATGATTTAATATACCCATATAATAACTGGAATGCAGAAATAATATTTAATGTCCTAACGATAAAATCAGGGGACTCCTACTTTACAGTCAGAAACAACAATATAGAAAGAATCATTGGTTTCTTTAGAGAATTTAAAGTGATAATGACTGACACTATTTTAACTTTTGCATTTGGTAAGATTTACATTGAACCAAGAAATACTATTTACAGTTCAGAAAACATTGAAAAGTTTTTTAAACATTGGAAAGAAAAGAAACCACTAAAAAGATTATTAAATAATTCAGACAAAAGGAACTATAAAAATTTCGTCTTTTATCTCAATGATAAATACATCTATTCAAACTACACTCATCCAAGGTTCTTTAGAAATTTTGAGGAGTATAAAAATGCAAACTCAGAAATCTTTGAATAAAATATACGTGGCCTACATTTCCGGACACAACCAGGAAAATGCTTAATCATACAATCTTTTCATGCGGTTGTCCCGCTATCATCTTGATGGACGCAACCTGCCAGACAATAACCTGACGGGAAATGCCATCAGGCTCCTGGCTATTGGAAGAAAAGGATGTTTGTTTTGTGCAACCATGATGCTGCAAAGAACCTAGCCATCATCTATTCTTTACAAGAATGCTGCAAAGCCAGTAATGCTAATCCCAGTGAATGGCTCCCCAAAGTGTTTGCTAAAATTCCACAGTACAACCAAAACTACGATTTAGATCTGGCTAATTTTTTGCAACACAATTGGTAAAAATCCAACGATTACCAGATTTTTTCGGAAAGCTCCATTTGATTATACAAATTCTAAAAAATTCCAGTAGAACTTGGAAAAATCTAATTCCCAAGCCCACACCCCCCGCTTAGATAAAATTATTTACTTTTACGATACGCAGAAGGCCCTTGGCTTACACTTAGTTACACGCTCCATGACCAACCAGTAAACAGTACCGGCAATACAACTTCTTCATAACAACTCAATAAAACCAGAACTTTCTCAATAACAATCCTTATTTTTGATTAGAAGGGAAGTAGCTTTAACAAAATACTAAAAATGCACACCTACAACATACAAATTCCACCCCCGGCCAACTGGCAGGATTTTGAACGTTTTTGCCACTCCCTTTGGATGGACATATTAGATGACCCAAACATCCAGATGAATGGAAGACTAGGCCAGGAGCAGTCGGGTGTTGATATATATGGCTACTCAAAAAATAACTTATTTTACTGTATTCAATGTAAGGGCAAAAACACTAATTACGGCGGGAAGGTTACGGAAAAAGAACTAAAAGAAGAGATCAAAAAAGTAAAATCCTTTTATCCCCTTCCCGACATTTTTATACTTGCAACCACAGCACAAAGTGATCAAAATATTCAAGCGGTGGCAAGAAAAATAGATGCTATTCATAAAAAGAAAAACCTATTCCGTGTCTATATTTTTAGTTGGGATGAAATTTGCCAAAGGCTTGAAAGTTCTCCAAACACTTTGAAAAAATTCTATCCTGAATTGGTTAATAATAACGAATTGCAAGATTTCAAAAAATGGATTTCCAATCAACTCCCCCAAAATCAAGCCAATGGCGGCAAGGATAATAGTAATAATCAAGCATCCCTTGAGGAAATAAAAAAAGCATTTAAAGTTCAATCATCCTTTTTGTCAAAATGGCCTCAAACCCTCACCATAAATAAAAAGTGGCTGGAACGTAAAGAAGAAAATGAATGGTTATCTAAAACTCATTCAGCCAGTTACTCAACCACAATCTTGCTAGGGGAACAGGGTACAGGCAAAAGTGCTCTACTGGCAAGGATGACAAACAAACTCCATTCTCAGGGCATTCCTGTTCTCGGAATAAAAGCCGATAAGTTATCGCATTCAGTAACAGATTTACAATCTCTATCTGCTTTTCTGAGATTACCTGGTAATATAACATCCTGCATTAAAAAGATAGCTAGAAATGAACCTGTTTTTTTACTCATCGACCAAATGGATGCCCTCAGTGATCTTGTGGATGTAAAAACCAACAGATTATCCGTGTTACTCGATTTAATTAATAATCTACATCACCTTTCAAACATTCACATCCTTGCTTCATCACGTCCTTTCGAACTAAAATACGACAGCAGGTTTAATACCATTGAGGCAGATACAATAGAATTATTCCTACTATCATGGGATGCTGTAAAAGAAACGCTGGATGAACTGAACATCAAATTCACCTTTATTGATAATGACTTTAAAAATTTCATTAGACGTCCCAACAATTTAAATCTCTTCTTATCTCACATAAAAAATTATCCGGAACAAAAGTTCAAATCCCACATTGACCTTTACGAACAAATTTGGAACTATTCTCTGGGTAGTGGTTCTGAGCGTAAAGCCCGTTCTGAATTGCTAATTAAACTGGCTACGGAAATGACAGAGGAAGCTAAATTAGCACTTCCGGCAATTAATTTCGAAGACTATCTGAACGAAATTGATTTCCTTTGCCAGACAGGTCTTCTGGTTAAAAACAACAAACAAATTTCTTTTGCTCATCAAACCCTGCAGGCTTTTGTTTGGACAAGATCCTTATTAAAAAATGGATCTCTGGTGAAATTCGTTCTTACCCATCAGAATAACCTGAATATTCGTCCAAAGTTGTTTACTGCTATTCTTTATCTTAGAGTAGCAGACCCCTGGGAGTACAACAACCAGTTGAACTTACTTCTGAACGAAAACCGAACCCATTTAAGAACCCACATATTATTTCTCTTAATTGAATCCATTGGTTCTTTTATTGACCCGTCAGATCATGAGTTCTGCGTATTCTCAGACCTCCTTCGAGATCGGGAACTGACAAGCAAAATATGCTTGAGCATTGCAGGTTCAAAAGGGTGGTTCAACAAATTTAAGGAAACCCATATTACATATTTAATGAATGGTAGCGTTTCTCAGCAGAAAGCTGCTTCAATTATTCTTGCCTCCGCTATCAGGTTCTCCCCTGAAATCGTTCTGGATTTTTTAATAAAGTACTGGAAAAACGAGGAACAATTATATTACTTATTTCATGTCCTTCAAAACAATACATATTGGAACGAAAAAGCAATAGACCTTGCCGAATACATAATCACCTCCAAAAACATAGGCAATATTCCGGCTCAGGAACTGACACAGCGAATTTCTAAAACCAATCCGGAATCAGCAGTCAATTTGGCAGCACAATTTTTCATTAAAAAACTGGAATTCCTGGAGTTGAGTCCTATATCGGAAGAAATAGAAAACCCGGAGGATAATGTCATTGATGAATGGTTGCTGGAACAGAAAAGAAGAAAACCTTTCGAAGATTTCGCGGAAGTAAATACCACTTGGCAACACCTCAATATATTGGCCAAATTGACACCAAAAATTTTCGTGAGTGCTTTCTGGCCTCTGCTAAACAAGCTGTCGTATCATCTAAAAGTCCAATA
This sequence comes from Marinilabilia salmonicolor JCM 21150, assembly GCF_000259075.1. Classification (GTDB taxonomy): domain Bacteria; phylum Bacteroidota; class Bacteroidia; order Bacteroidales; family Marinilabiliaceae; genus Marinilabilia; species Marinilabilia salmonicolor. The sequence continues at coordinate 67,609 of NZ_AJKI01000040.1, read as the reverse complement.
TTCTGAAAGTAGATTTGAATACAGAAATGTATCAGGTACTTGGTTCTATCTAAACGGTGATTCCGGACATATGCGTAATTATTTGGTCAGCTCCATGGAAACAGGAATAAAGCTTTTTGCAAAGCAATACCAGGATGATTTCTTGTCCTTTCTGAATAAAGCCAAAAAATCTTCTTTCATCCCTCAACATCGTTTGCTTACAATAGCTTTAAATGAATTATGCCCGCATCATTCTTCCACAGTATTGAATTACCTTATGGAAGATGATCGTAGGTTTTTTGTCGGTAACAGCCAAAACGTTGTCCCTTTCAAAGATTCAACTAATCTCATCTCAACCCTTTTTCCTTGCTTGGATCCACAACAAAGATCTTCTTTAGAGCAGAAAATCTGGTCACTCTGTTATTACGACACTACTTCTATACCAAATCCGAAAGATAAAAAACGGTTTTCCGAATATAATCGTCATCATAGACAACGATTAATTTCTTCACTTCCTCTAAAACTTCTTTCCGTTTCATCGAAAAAAAAACTCAGGGAAGAGGAACGTAAATTTGGCAAAATAGAAAAAGCAAACTTCAGCACTGACAGTCATAGTGTAAATATGGCTCCGGAAAACCCTTTGCCTTTAGATAAGATTAAAAAAACTGAAATTAATAATATTGTAAGACTGATTGTTTCCATTGACCAATCGGATTCCTGGGAGGTTATAAAACTGGATAGTTTATCCAGAACGCTTGCTGAATATTCTAAAATTGAACCTGATAAAGTTATTGAAGTAATTAAACAGCTCTCCCCTGATAATACAAAAACCATATCCCAGGTCCTGGAAGCTCTCCCGGCAGACAAAATAAATCTTATCCAGATTCAGGATCTCATCCTCTTTTTTACCGCTAAAGAAATTAAAGCACCAGATTTTTTCCAAAGTTGTGCCAGGGCGTTAGATTGTCGCATTAAGGAAGACGAAGGACTATCTGATGAATGGTGCTCTCGCCTAGAAACTTGGCTGTCTCAATCTGACAACAAGCCGATTATCGTGTCCCCCTCTTGTAATCACCGTAATCATCAAAGTAGCCTTCTTTGGAATCCAGAGCAAAGTCGCCCCATTCCTAACAAAGATTATTTCTTTCTTAAGACCTTGCGTAATGGACTTCTTTTAAGGAAGAATCCAGATTGCAAAAAATGGCTTAACCTCCTTTCTCACCACATCGAAGATAATCATGACATAGAATATTGGACCTTCGTGTTACAGCTGCTGGTTCGTCCAACTCTTGGCCATTGCAATATTGAGAACCTTAATGAATTCCTTTTGAAAATGTGCAATAAATATCCGGGCATTATGGAAGATGGTGACTTCGGAATTACATTGGCGCAAGCCGTTCATCATATGCCTCAGGTAATGCACAATAGGTGGATGTATAAAATCAAGGAATATGCAACACCTCAAAGCAATCAACTTTTCGGCGAGTTAATTGGTTTTCGTTTACTAATCGACAATGAATCCGACTGGAGTTTAACAGAGTACCATAAAATAGTACAATCAGAAAATTCCCTACAGCAAAAAGGTCTGGCCTGGTCTTTCTCCGAATTGTGGGAATTTCCCAAATTTCGCTCCAAATGCCTTCCATACATAAATGAAATGCTTAGTCTGCAGAAGATTGAAACGGATGAAATTCTCATTCGCATTTTATTTCCCCATCAGCAGATTAATGCTGGACCTGAATACGAAGCAGTCTTAAATGCTTTTATTGACAATAAAACTCTAACCAGAACTGAAGAATGCAGTTCTGTCCCTCATTCTTTACTTAAAATCATCAAGGTGTTCCCCGATAAAGTATTTCAACTTTCAAGCCAGATAATCAACAAGGAAGGCAAAAGGTTAGGAGACTTCACAACATCAGCAGCAGCCGATGCTCCCGACCTGGTTACCATAGCGTTAACCCTCCATAATATGGGCCCCGGTTTTCAACACAAGGGTCTGGATCTTTTTGAAGTTCTTCTCAAATTCGATGCACTTAAAACCCGGGATGCCTTACTGGAAATAGATGCTCGTCCTCGTTTTTGAAATAATTATGTTTCTTTATCTTAAACACTTTTTTGAACAGTCTCTATTTTCTAAAAAGAAACAATTAGCCTTAAATATTAGTAGTGCATAACTCTCTCTTTTTTCTTGGGCGTGCCCCTTCGGGTCGGGCTTTACGCTCCAACTCCTCGGCCCCGAAATTCCAGGACGTGCGATTTCCTTATCGCACGCAAACAAGATTTTCGATTGACCGGGGCCTCCGGGGTTTCCGCTGCAATCCCTCACGCAGCCTTCAGGCCGGCTCCCTTTTTTGCTCCATTTTCCTCCAGGGGGCAAAAATCCCCACCCCTCAGGACGGGCGGATTCCGATCCGCCCAAATTTCACTTTGAGCCTTAAACAACCTTTCAAGCCTGAATCTTTACTTTTCATTTACCCCCGCCACTTCGGGGCTCGCCCGGTCTTTTTGCCCCTTCCCCGCATCCACCCGCAGTGGTTTCGGAGTGCCACATTTTTGAACCTTCCCGCATTGGCACATTGCAAGCCTTATTAACTTTCAATTCTGGCCAATTCCAATCCTCCAAATGCTCTTAACCCCAAACTCCCTTTTAACAGACATCCTTTTACCCATACAGCTCAACCCCTAACCCAAACCTTCAAAATCCAAAACACAAAACTCCCCAGGCTGTCAAAGAGCCACCCAACCCTTCTTCAAAAATGAGTCCCCAGCAACCACCCCAAGCTATAAAAACATAACGCGTTCTTATAGGAACAGCCCCACAGTTCTCTCACCCCGGGACGTACGATTTCCCAATCGTACATTTTCACTAAAGCTAACCTCCATCTTTCAGCCCCCCGGTTCTCTATCACTAACACACCCCCCTTACTCATCAACTCACCAGTTCACCAATTCAAACCTCATCAACTAGTCCTGCTGTCCTATAAGCCCATTATATTTTATAGCCCCATTCCTTCCCGCATTTGAGCAAAAAAGGGAGCCGGCCTGAAGGCCCCTTTTCCCCGCCACCCTTTAGCGGTGCAGCAAATAGGGGGTTACCAGGCTTTCAACATCTCCTTGTGCCCGGGGCATTTGGCCCGTGCTCCATGCCCGGTTTGCATTCCACTTTCGCTTCGTTCCAGTTCCATGCTACCCGGCCATGTATCCCGTACCAATAGCCCTGGGCACCCCCGACAGCAGTGCTACAATCCCCAATAACATTCATAATAGTTTTACATTTGGTACATGGTGATGCAATAGTCCGCACAGCTGCTTTTCCCTTCCCGGATTCCTTTTTATAATCCACCCCCTTTTTGCCGCGTCATTATAAACCCCGGAAGGAACATCCACATACGTAGTGGGTTTGTTTATTATTCGTAAAATCCCGGCTCGTTAATCCACATTTCCCCGCCACCCCAAAAGCGGTGTGGAAAAGGTGAATTCCCTTCAAGCACCCCTTATGCCGGTGGCACTTGCCCCGTGCTCCCTGGACAGTTTGCATTCCACCTTCGTTTCTCTTCGGCTTCATGCACCCTGGCCATGCATCCCGGTCCAAAAGCCCCGGCATCCCGCTGCAGTAGTACTCAATCCCCAACCTCATCAGAGTATATCATTACCCCATTAACAAACTTTTATTTGTTCGCACAACTGCCTTTGCTCCCTACGCATTTCATTTATCCGGATACACCTTTCCCACATCATTATCGTCCCCGGGAAGGTACATTCGTTTATCTCCAATAAATTATACAACATTGCAGGTTCTCTTACCTCAAAAGCTTTGGAAAAACAAAGACACCTATTTCTTTGCCATCTAATCAAAATTATGAATAGCAAATAATGTCAGGTTGCGAGATAAAAGCCAAAAACACTCTCAAAAAACAAAAAGACTCGCAAAGTTAGGGCGGTACCCCACTGCCCGCCCGCCACTGCCTGTCAAGGTCAAGCCCTTCGGGTTTTGCAAAAGGCAAATACTTAATACTTCTTCAGTACTTTTGTTTTTGCAAAAACCTTGACAGACTCCCATACCACCCAAATCCACAGCTTTCTTTTTTCTTTTTCTTTTGTCCTTTTAATGTCAGCAGGAAGAATTCAATCGGAGATTCCCGACCTTTAATTCAAAACATCACTATTAGTGACTTCCATAACAAATAAATACATTGACATACAGCGCTTTAAAACAACCCCAATAAAAAAAACCGCTTCCTGTCAGAAACGGCCCTGGCACGGTGGAGGGAATGCACCCCTCCGCTAAATTATTTTTCTCCCTGGTTTTCTCCCTAAAACATTTCAGGACGGGCGATTTCCAAATCGCCCAATCTCTCCCAATTCTCTCACATTCCCCCAACTCCCTTGCAAACAGAGACCCTCCTTGATAAATTGCCTCTAATCGATAAAACCTCAAATTATGGCAATTTTTGAAGATGCTTTCAACAAAACCCTCATTCACGAAGGTGGATACGTAAATGAACCGGATGACCTGGGTGGTGAAACCTACAAAGGTATTGCCCGAAATATCCACCCCGACTGGACCGGCTGGAGAACCATCGACAAGTATAAACAATCGCCCGGGTTCCCAGATCCTCTTGATTCTGATGTTCATCTCGCTGATGAGGTCAGACAATTCTTTAAAAATAAATTTTGGGATAAAATAAAAGGCGACCTCATCCAAAACCAGTTAGTCGCCGAATCCATCTTTGACTTCTGCGTTAATTCAGGTGTCAAAACCGGCATTTCCATGGCACAAAGAGTTCTCGAGGTTACTCCTGACGGAATTATCGGCCCTATTACCCTTAATGCCGTCAATAGATTCAATCCGGAACTCTTCCTGGCATCATTTACCATCGCCAAAATTGCCCGGTACGTTCACCTGGTTAAAATCCGCCCGGCCAACCGTAAATTCTTTTTTGGCTGGATCCGCCGTGCTATTGGTGACATCTAAAAATAAAATCATGAGCTTCATATCCAATCTTTTCAACAAAGGAACCGGAGAGACCATCGTCTCTTCCATTGGCAATGTCATCGACAACCTTACCACAACAAAATCAGAAAAGCTTCAGCTGGAACTGGAACTCAAAAAAGCCGAATGGCAACATCAGCACGAAATGCAAAGCCTGAAAATTAAACAGGAAAGTAACATTTTAAAAGATAAAGATTCTGCACGGAACCGGGCAGCAAAAGTGCAGACAAGCCCCTCAGCGACACTGCTAAACAAAAACATCTCTGCCTACCTGGCCATCATTACCACCGTACTCTCTTTTGCGCTATTCTTTGTCATTCTCTTTTATCCCGATTCTCTCCCTCAAAAAGGCAAAGACATTATCATCTATATCCTGGGTGTTCTAAGCGCCATTATCACTCAGGTCTTCAGCTTCTACTTCGGCGCTTCCCTCAAACAGGAAGAATCAAACCTCTTCCACCCTTACTCACCAGCTCATTAGTTCATCAACTCATTAACTGAAAAAAAAGCTCTCCGGTTTCCCGAAGAGCTTTTCATCTCAAACATCAAACAACCCACCCGTTGGTGGCTGTTTTCTTTCCTCATGATGAGGCTACTTTCGCTTGCGCCCGTTTAACAATCGCTTAAGCAACAAAGAGACCAGGAAACTAACCGCAGCACCTATGGCAGAAAGTACTATCGTTCCCATCACATCAGCCAGGGAGATATTTGTAAAGATCCCCGTCAGTGTTCCTCCAACAAACCCTGCCTGCCGTCCACGTTCTATGTTTCCCGGGCTCATCATTATTCAACGGCAATTACGCGCAGAGCATTGGTCGACCCATTGTTGAGCTTATACAACTCACCGTTCACTTCCTGCCAAAACAGGAGGCCGAGCATCACAACTCCAATACCTCCTTCAATCGGTTCAACACTCCCCACGGTCAGAGTTTCTTCCAAATGCTCCGACTCATCCAGTGAAAATGGCTCTCCTTCAACGGTAGCAGCCGCAGATTCCAATCCGTTAAAGTCAAAGAAACCGGCTACAATCACAAATTGCCCATGAGTGGCACCTTCTGGTTTCCGGATGCTGGACGGATTGAAGGCGTCAATAAGCACCTCTGCAACACCTTCTGCCAAACTGGCTCCATAACCTTCAGTAAAGATATTCTTCAGGTTACTGTTGGCATTGAATTCAAAACCCGTCAACAATGCCACATCTCCAGCCATCACATTCCGCTCTCCTCGAGCCGAAACCTCATCACTCTTCACAATCTTAGAGAATGCAGATGACAAGCGTCCACTCATCCCCCGGTCAGAAGTAAGGGTCAGTTGTTCGCGAAAAGCATCTCGCAGCAATTTCCCGGCCTTTACGGCTCTCAAAAACTCCTGTCCGTTTTCCCGGGTACGTGCAAACCTGGGATCATTTTTAATACGATCACCATCAATTCCCCCTTTGGTACGGGCCAAGTATTTCCCGCCACTTTTGTAGAAAGTAAGGTCTCCTACTCTTCCTTTCAACTTCAAGAAACTTTCTTGTCTTGCCATAACATTTTAAATTTTCAGGGAGATGGTTAACCCATACACCCTCGTTAATGAATCAAACCTATCACCTAAAAACTATTTTTTCAAATCACCACGGGAAACCTGACTTTCAATGAGAAAACTGTCCTGCAATGTCTCTTTTTTTATTATTTTTAGCGGTACATATTTACAAAGAGACAATACCGCATCAGTATAGATTCTGTATATCTCAAGTATAGATAAAGTATTAAAACCTCACTTATTGTTAAATAAGTAACCCTAAAGAAAATGAAGACCAAACGAATTTGCATTTACGCCAAGGACATCCAGCGCATCACCGGTAAAAGCGAAAAGACTGGTTACCGCATTCTGGACAATATCCGCAAACGCCTGGGGAAAGAACCTCATCAATTCATAACCATCAAAGAATTCGCCGACTTCGCCGGCTTTGCACCAGAAGAAGTAAAAGAATACATCTACGATTAACCCCATTAAATTTAATCGGTTTTAACATCACTTGTCCCATTTAGTCAGCAATCTCACCTTTGACGCCAACCAACCACCACAATCCTAAATAAAAGCCCTCATTTTATTCAAATCACCTTATTCCCAAAAGCTCAAAAGTGACACAATCTTCACATCACTCCCCTTTTTCATAAATACTATTCTCTTTTCTTTCCATTTGTCTCACTACAGCAAAAAACAACACCTCTCAAAACACCACAAAACACACAAAATCAACACAATAATAATTGTCTTTTATTTATTAATTCCCTAACTTTGTGTATGACTCAAAAAGTCATAAACGCTCAAACATCATCAAAACGAATGAGAACAAAATGGTGAACAGCCAAAAACACATCAAGTCAAAAGGCTGATCTACAGCACACATAAAGAATTTGTTCGAATCCTGGCGGGACAACAAAAAGCTGTAAATCGAATGATTTACAGCTTTTTTTATGCATTTTTTGAGTCTCAATAATTCTCTTCCAAATCCACCGGTATCTCAAAAACAAAAGTCGTCCCCTTTCCGACAACTGAATCAACACTGATTTTTCCGCCCATGGCATTTGCTACCCGCTGTGAGATGGCGAGTCCGATACCAATACCCCCATATTTGGCATGATCCTGCCCGTCTGCCTGACGAAAGAAATCAAAAATCACCTCTTTCTGATCATCCGGAATTCCGATTCCGGTATCCTGAACAGAAAAGGCAATTCGGTCCGTACCGCATTTGAAACACCCCAGTTTCACAAACCCTTTGTCGATAAATTTCACGGCATTTTTCACAAGATTTACTATCACCTGATACACTTTACTCTTATCGGTCACAATTTCAACATCCCTCAATGCCGGTTCTATTTCATTAAGCGAATCCACCACTTCGTCCTTCCCGTATTTATAGACAATTTCCTGAAGCTGCTTACTGAATTCATCAAAAAGATCTCCCAACCGGAATGTCGCGGGACGTAATCTGATTTTTCCATGTTCAGACATAGCCAGTTCCAGAATATCATCAATGATGGTTATCACCTTAAATCCCGCTTCATAAATAAAACCGGCATATTCCCGGTTACTCTCCTGTTCCGCAGTACTCTGAATAATATCACTAAATCCCAATACAGCATTAAGAGGAGTTCTTAGCTCATGGCTTACAGATGCCAGAAATGCCGATTTCAAACGACTGCTTTCGTTGGCCATGTCCCGGGCAATTTCCAGCTCTTTACGGGCATTCATTTCACTAGTTCTGTCCTCAAACATTCCGATAATCTGAAGTTTTTCAAAACCATCAATAAAGGACCTGACTTTTAACTCACCCCATACAACGCCACCATCTTTACGAATGTACCTCTTCACCATTTCATAACTGTCGCGCTTTCCGGCTTTAAGCTCTTTAAAAAGCGATAAATCCTTATCCAGATCTTCCGGATGGGTAAAATCAGCAAAAGTCATCTGCAGCAACTCTTTCCGGGTATATCCGGTAATCTCTGCAAGTTTCTGATTCACCTCCAGCAATTCCCCGGTCGCTGTCACCAGTGAAATACCGACAGGTGCTTCTTCAAACAAACGTCTGAATCTCAACTCACTAAACTTCAACTCCTCCTCGGCACGAACCTCTGTATCCACATCATTAATCAAGACCAGCAATGTAGGTTTTCCCCGGTAGTCCAGTTTCTTAACTTTAAAATCGACCCAGAGCCGGGCACCATTTCCATCAAGGATTTTGGTTCTATAAGACTCTGGAACTTCAAGCCCCGCAAGTCTTCTTACATAATACTCACTGATCCTTTCCCGCTCTTCAGGAACAATAAGATTAATAAACGGAGTACCTACCAACTCATCAAGTTCTTTATTAGTATAGGCAATGAAGGTATTGTTTAAGAACTTCAGCAGCCCATCCTGAATAATAGCAACACCCGAGTGCATATTATCAACAAGCATCTTATAATCGAACTGTGCCTGCTTGAGCTTATTGCGGGCACTAACTTCAGAGGTAACGTCTGCAAGGTTAAGATAAACCCCGGAAGGAGTTTCTTCGCCCTTCTCAAAAACAGGTATGGCATTGACATTTAGCCAACAGTAGGCATTTTTAACCGGATGATAAAAACCTGCTATTTTATCGTTTACGGGAAGTCCTGTCTTCAGGGCAATTCGGGATGGTTGCTGATCAATGGGGATATCTTCGCCATTTTCGTTAAGCAAACGCCAAAAGAAAATGTCATTCTCTCCTGACATCAAATCATCCAGACTCATTCCAAGTATTTCAAGAGCGGCCGGATTGGCACACTTAACTGCACCCTTCTTATCAAAACAAACCAAGCCGGTTGGCAAAGTCTGAAATAAAATATCGTCACTAAAATCCCTCATAATCAAACAATCCCGAAAACAAACAACTCATTCTATGCAATTGGGATGCCAGGGTTTGAAAAAAACCAAAAACAATTAAAAAAATTACTTAAACTGAACACTGAATACCAACGCAATACAATAACAAAAACATAAAATCGTTAGTAACTGCACCGACCAAAACCAGAAAACCAAACCATTTGGTACATCTTTTGTTAAATGAACAAGCAGACAAAACAAACTTTACGTAAATTTGTAGTCAAATAGTAAAAACAACGAAGAGATGAAGAAAACAGGGTTAATACTTTTAGTACTTTTCATGGCAATTCCTGCCATTTCAATGGCTCAGAGAGGCGATAATGCCATCGGTCTGAGATTCGGAGGCGGAGTAGGTTACGACACAGAAATCACATTTCAGACTCCGTTCGACAGCAACCGCGCAGAACTGGACCTCGGCTTTGGAGGCAGAGGCGATTTCAGTTATTGGAAATTAACCGGACTATACCAATGGGTAATGCCCATCGAAAGTGGGTTTTACTGGTATCTGGGCGTTGGGCCATCGCTGGGAAGCTGGGCACATGATGATCTTGATGACAGCGGTGTTTTTCTGGCAGCTGCATTAAACGCTGGTATTGAATACAATTTCTCGGAAGTACCGCTACAAGTTGCCATTGACACCCGACCTGAACTGTCGTTTGTAAATCCGCCCGACGATCCGTTTGGATTCGGACTGGCACTTTCGATACGATACAGATTCTAAAATAATTAAATTAAAAAAAGCGGTGAAAACCGCTTTTTTTAATTTATAAGATCATCCAGCAATGATTTCATTTTTGAAGAGTTCCATTTTGCAGCACCTGTTTTGCTAATCAGCAACCGGCCATTGGACCCAATAAGATAGGTGGACGGAATGGTTGAAGTTTCAAAAACCGCAGGAACCCCGCTGCGAAGTATATATATTGGAAAAGAATAACCATGCTTTTCAAAGTAACTTTTTATCACGTCAACCGACTCATTGCTCACCAACACGAAAGCCACTTCATTCCTATACTCATCATACAACTCCTGAATCGATGGCATTTCAGCAATACAGGGAGGACACCACGTAGCCCAGAAGTTCAAAAAGACAGGCTTTCCCTGAAATTGGGCAAGACTCATAACACCTTCCTCCCCCTCTGATGCCAACTGCATTGACCAGTCTTTGTCAGACAGATAAACAACATGCTCCTGTTCGGACGGAGAGAATAAAGTCTGCCTGATAAGAAATGCAGACAACGGTTTCCTTGTTGCCGGAAACAACATGGCAATCAGAAGTCCCGCAAAGATAAAATCAAGTGCAATGGTCCACCAACGTTTTTTCCTGCTGTATTTTTCCCAGAATTTTCTTAGCATATCGGTCTGTTTTAATGGTCACTGAATTGATTTAATACAATTTTAAAGCCTCCGGGTTCATGCCCCGGTGAACCTCAAGCTGCTACCCTTCCAACCATGACAGCCATGAAGGCAATGCATATGCACTGTATTTTTTATCATCCGTCGTCTCCACGGAAGCACCTACTCTGTTACTGTTTTTAAGATCGGGTAGCTTTTCATAGAACTGTTCCAGATCCAATACCAGCCGATGACTTGTCCCAGGCGTCAGTGTTAAAGGAAACATATCCTCCTGATTACTGCCCTTAAGCCTGAATATTCTCACTTTTCCCCAATTTCTGAAGACCAGGTTCGGTGGAAGAAAAGTAAGCCCTTCATCTGTTTTATTGACAATTACAATTTTTAAGATACGACGCCCTGTAACCGAATCACGTCCTTTTCTTACCTGAAACAACACTCTTTGGGGCAGCCACTTCCGAACAGACTGCTGCACTTTTTTTTGCTGAAGCAACCAAACCAGGCCAAAGGCAAAAGTCAACAACAAAAACATCGTCAGAAAACTTCCGGGCCCTTCATTTTCCTGCAACTGCCTCTTTGTCACAAGTTCCTCATAGGTTTTCAGAGTAGTAATTTCATCCTCCTGCACCGGTTGGGATTTCACGCGTTCTTCCTGCTCATTATCAACAGACTTCTGATTTCGGGGCTGTTGGTTACAATAATTAATCAGGAATAAAAAAAACAATCCCCCCAGAATGAATTTCCCGTATTTTCGCCAAAATAATTGAAAATCGAATTGTCTCATGAAAACTGATGGTTTAAGTTTTTGAGCCCACACCGAAAAGGCCGATTTTGCCAACTTCTTCGTTGAGCCCATTCTTTGAATCCTCATTTTTGTATAATGCCCCGGATCATATAAACAGCGCGATACCTGGAGATTAACCCAAAACAAGTCATAAGCGCGGGTTGATCGCGGCATCCCGCAACACAGAGTAAAAAAGTAGAGTCACCCCCCTTTTATTTACTGTGGAAAAGACTGCAACCCTTTGTAGTTGATGAAATACTCCCCATCCACTTCAGGTTTCCCCATCTCCTCATCAGTTTCTCCGTCTGCATTGGCAATACCCACACTGGCAAAATAACAAATGGCTTTATGTTTATTAGCATGCATCATAACACGAGCGGCAGTGCGGGGTTTTAAAATACCCATGTCTGGAAAACGAGCAGTTCGAACAACTATAAAAAGCATTTGTCCCTCATTCCGGGCCAGAATCTGAGGGTCAACATCTTTCTCCTTTCGTACATTCAATACCTCATACCCTTTGTCCACTAAATCTTTATACACCGCCTTAATGCCAAGAAAGTGCAACTCTTCATCATTCATCTCCCTTTTTTTCCCCATATTCTGCTAATATTTTTTATTTTCAATTGATATTGATATTCAAAAGCTACCTTCACAGATAGTAATAGTCCATGGCGTTGCCTCTGGTATGTATATTTCTCTCCCTCTTCTCTTTATTGGCTATTGAAAAAACTTTTCCGGGGCGTTGCCCCAGGCTATCGCATTCAGCTTTTCAGCCTGCAAAATTAATAATCTAACAAAGTAGACATAATCTACTGAAAAAACACCTACGATAGAGAGAACGTACTAAAAAAGATTAAAATGCTCAGATTGACCGCTCTATTTATTATTTTTGCACCATGTGGATTTTAATATTAAGCATTACCGCTGCGCTCATTGTAGCCCTGGTTGTCAACAAACTAACTTATACAAAGGAGGAATCTAAAGAGACTCCACCGGCTGATTGTTGCGGGGCCCATGAGGTATGCGACAAAGAATCTCTCATTGCGCATACGCATGGCGAAATCATCTATTTCAATGATGAAGAGCTTGACCAGTATAAAGGTAAAGCTCCCGATCAATACACCCCCGATGAAGCAGCACAGTTTCGTGAAGTACTGCTGACCATGCATTCACATGAAGTAAATACCTGGCTTCGGAGTATGATGGCCAGGGGGATTAAGTTGCCTCTGGATGTTCGCGAAGAAGCTCTGACCATTTTAAAACGTCAGAGGGCCTAAGCTTTTACTTCACCAGAGTGCCTATTTTCTCCCCTTTCATCACCTTCATCAGGTTGCCTTTCACATCCATATTAAACACCATTACGGGCAACGAATTCTCTTTACACATAGTAGTAGCGGTCAGATCCATCACTTTCAGGCCACGATTGTAAACCTCATCAAACGAAATGGTATCAAAACGCGTGGCGGAAGGATCTTTCTCCGGATCAGCAGTGTAAACCCCATCCACCCGGGTGCCTTTCAGCATCACATCGGCCTTCACTTCAATTCCGCGCAACGCAGAGGCCGTATCAGTAGTAAAATAGGGATTGCCCGTACCTCCTGAAATAATAACCACCTCTCCATTGTTCAAAGCATCCAGTGCTTTGGGCTGGGCATACAACTCCCCTACAGGCTCCATCCTGATGGAAGTCATCACACGGGTTCGTGTTCCCATCGCGTCAAGGGCCGAAGCAAGTGCCAGACTATTGATTACGGTTGCCAGCATCCCCATCTGATCCCCTTTGTACCTGTCAAACCCCTGAGCTGCACCACTGAGCCCTCGAAAAATATTGCCGCCACCTATGACAACGGCCACCTGAACACCGGCTTTAACCAGTTCACTTATCTGTTCGGCATAGTCATTCAATCTTCCGGAGTCAATGCCATGTCCCTGTTCGCCCATGAGCGACTCCCCGGAAAGTTTTAGAAGAATTCGTTTGTATTGCATAATGGTTTGTTTGTTTTCCGGACACAAAAATACAAATAAATTCAGGGGTTTTCATTTTTTGGCCAATAGTCTTTGGGGAAGAAGGTTGGCCAGGAAAAAGTGAGCCCAAATTCCTATCAACCTTTGATATGAATGCTGCCATAGTCAGAGAGAAAAAGATAAAAACGGGCTTCCGTAAGAAGAAAAAATAGAGAGAAGGCATAAATCCAAATGACAAGGATTTATAGAAAATTGAGATTGCTTCGGGCACAGCCCTCGCAATGACCGCATAAAAAAATCACCACCACAAAAGGTTGAAGCATAAAACATCTAAAACTAAAAAAAGCCCGATCAATTAAATGACCGGGCTTCCAATATATTGCGAAAAATTATCAGCAATGAATTAGTTGCTCAAAGAGTAACGCTCAAAAGCGGTAACAGTCAACTCTTTGTCAGCACCTTTCAGGTATTGCTCAATAGACATCTTGTTGTCTTTCACAAAAGCCTGCTGCAACAGAGTGCTTTCTTTGAAGAATTTCCCCAAACGTCCCTGAGCAATTTTGTCGAGCATAGCTTCGGGTTTTCCTTCGTTGCGGGCCATTTCTTTACCAATCTCCAGTTCTTTCTCGATTACATCCTGTGGAACAGAATCTTTATCCACAGCAACGGGAGCCATAGCAGCAACCTGCATAGCCACATCCCTACCCATTTGCTCTTCCACATCAGCTTTATTAAAACCAACGAGAGTAGCAAGTTTATTTCCGGGGTGAATATAGGCAACCACTTTTTCAGCATCAACCACGTTGAACGCAGCCAATTCCAGTTTCTCCCCAATCACACCGATTTGCTCGGTAATCACATCTTTAACAGCAACTCCATCCAATTCCAGCTCGTTCAGTTCAGCAAGCGTTTTGGCTCCCTGACTAAGTCCGAGATCAAGAATAGACTGAGCAAGAGCTACGAAGCTTTCGTTTTTAGCCACAAAGTCGGTTTCGCAATTCAAAACAACCAAAGCACCTTTTTTGGCATCATCGGTAACTTTTGAAAGCACTACACCTTCAGTAGCCTCACGGTCGGCACGCTTATTGGCAACAGCCATGCCTTTTTTACGAATTCCTTCAACAGCTTTATCGAAATCGCCGTCGGCTTCCTGAAGGGCTTTTTTGCAGTCCATCATACCGGCGCCGGTCATTTGTCTGAGTTTGCTTACATCAGCAGCAGTAATAGCCATGATATATAGTTTAAAGGTTATTAATAAGAGTGGGTTCGCTAAAAAACGAACCCCTCAAACAATACTACTCTTCTTTTTTGGTTTCTTCGTCAGAAGTTTTCGCTTCGTCAGAGGAAGAGGCAACCGGTTGTTTGTCAGCAGTGTCCTCTTTGCGGGCACGTGTTTTGCGACCTTCACCTTTGTTACCACCTTTTTTGTCACCCTGAGGCTCTTTATCTTTCTCAGCCTTGCGCTCAGCCAAACCTTCTTTGATGGCCTGAGTCATAATGTCCAGGATCAGCTCGATAGAATTGGAAGCATCATCGTTGGCAGGAATTACAAAGTCCACTTTATTGGGATCTGAGTTGGTATCAACCATACCAAAAACAGGGATATTCAACTTTTGGGCCTCTCTCACGGCGATGTGTTCTTTCATCACATCTACCACGAACATAGCAGCAGGAAGACGATTCAAATCTTTGATAGAACCCAAAGTTTTTTCCAGTTTGGCACGCTGACGGGTAATCTGCAACTTCTCACGCTTGGAGAGACGGTTCCAGGCATCGTCGCCCATCAGTTTATCGATAGAACCCATTTTTTTAACGGCCTTACGCACAGTTGGGAAGTTGGTAAGCATACCACCCGACCAACGCTCGGTAACATAAGGCATATTGATTGCGCCAACTTTATCAGCAATAATATCTTTTGCCTGCTTTTTGGTAGCAACGAAAAGAATTTTGCGGCCCGACTTGGCGATTTGTTTTAAAGCATCAGCAGCTTCTTCAATTTTAGCAGCTGTTTTGTGCAGGTCTATAATGTGGATTCCGTTACGCTCCATGAATACATAAGGAGCCATAGCGGGGTTCCACTTTCTTTTGAGGTGACCGAAATGTACTCCGGCCTCTAATAATTGATCAAAATTAGTTCTGGGCATTTTCTTTGTTTTTTTCGTTTACATTCTGTTTAAAGCAACCATCAAGTAGTCCTTTACGCGGAATCTTAACAGTTTAGATACTAAACGTACCAGACGATTATTAACGCTTGCTAAACTGGAATTGTTTCCTTGCTTTTGGCTGACCGGGCTTCTTACGTTCCACAACACGGGAGTCGCGGGTAAGAAAACCTTCTGCACGCAAAGCAGGTTTGTTTTCTTCGTTGATTTTTACGAGTGCTCTGGCAATAGCCAGGCGGGTAGCTTCAGCTTGTCCTTTGATACCACCACCTGTGAGCGTCACTTTGATATCGTATTCACCGGCAACATTGATGGTATTCAATGGTTGCTTAACGATATACTGAAGTGTGGGGGTGGGGAAATACTGAGCCAAGTCTCTTTTGTTGACGGTAATCTGACCTTTTCCCTCACTTACATAGATACGGGCAATGGCCTCTTTCCTTCGTCCAATTGCATTAATCACTTCCATACTGCTTATTTAATGGTATTAATATCAATTACCTTTGGTTTCTGGGCCTCATGTTTGTGCTCGCTACCTACATATACGAAAAGGTTTTTGAACAGCTTGTTTCCCAGCTTATTCTTTGGCAACATCCCTTTGATGGTATGCTGAACCAGCTTGGTGGGGTCTTTGGCAAACATCTCGGCAGGAGTTGTTTCGCGCTGACCACCGGGATAACCACTGTGTGAAAAGAACACACGATCGGTCCATTTTTTTCCGGTAAGCTTCACCTTGTCGGCATTGATAATAATGACATTATCGCCACAATCCAGGTGAGGCGTATAATTGGGCTTGTATTTTCCACGAAGCAATTTCGCTACGCGGGTACCCAAACGACCCAGCACCATATCGGTGGCATCTACTACAACCCACTCTTTGTTAATGGTAGCTTGTGAGGCCGATTTTGTTTTGTAACTTAAAGTATCCACAGTCTTCCTCTTTTGAAAATTAGACCTACATTAAAAAATAAATTCACACAACACATAGCTGTATCTCTTGCTGCCATTGACGTCGGGCAAACAGCAACAGCAACAAATCATCTGCAATACAATCACTTGTGTCGTTTAGCACGGATAATAATCGGCCGCAAAAGTACGGCTAATTTTATTAATCACCAATCTTTTAGGGAGAAAATTTGAAGCGAGCTTAGGGCATGGAGCAAAGGGCTGGAAGCAGGGAACAAAAGGCTCTTCCCTATTGACTCTCAGCTCACAGACAAATAGCCGGAAGTGACTTGTCCTAAAAGACATTTGAAGCAAAACCCAGCAAAACAAAGCTTTATGAAACGGAAAGTCAACCAATGTCAGGACGCCTCAACAAAAACTCAAAACACGAAACACAAAACTCTGAACTCACCTCAATTTCCTCAAACCACAAGATTTCTGCATCTTTGTAAGTATAAAACAAAAAGCATGAACGCACATAAAGAATATATGAAAATGGCTGCCGACCTGGCCAGGGAGAACGTCCTGAAAGGCGGAGGCCCCTTCTCTGCTGTCATTGTGAAAGACGGCGAAGTGATAGCCACCGGATGCAACCGAGTAACCGACAAGCACGATCCCACAGCTCATGCAGAAATAGAAGCCATTCGTAAAGCCACAAAAAAACTGAGCACACACGACCTGAGTGGCTGCTCCATTTATGCCAGTTGCGAGCCCTGCCCAATGTGTTTAGGTGCCATTTACTGGGCACGACTAGACCAACTCTTCTTTGGCAATACCAGAAAGGATGCAGCTTCTATTGGATTCGATGATGAATTTATCTACCACGAACTGGAGAAACCCATTGATCAACGTTCCATCCCAACGCAACAGATTGTGACGGAAAACATTAAACATGCCTTTGAGCATTGGGCAAAAATCGACGACAAACAAGAATACTAATTAGTGTTTGCCTATAAAGTCCAACTTCTGCGTTGTTGCTCAAAATCTAAATCCTCAAATACATTAGTATTCTGCGGTTTAGATTTTTCGCACCCCTTGAATTTGAACTTTCTATATCAAACACGTGAAAAACACTTAGTTTATGAAGGCTAATTAGTCTGTCCATAAAGCACGACTTGCTGCGTTACGCTTGCCGCCAAAATACTCATCCCAATTGTGCTTTTTGTTGGTTTTTTGTTCAAAAAACCTTACAAAAGCTACTTCGGGACTCAGTTTTTGGCGGCTTGCGCCACCCATCGGTCGCCAAAGGCTTGCCGACGGCACGGCGCTAAAGCTTTAGGCGGCACGCGGTCACAAGCCTTGCAATTGACACTTTCTGACCAGTCATATAACTAAGAACAAATTTTGCTTAACTTCTTAGACAAACTCTAATATATGAGATTACCCCGCAATTTCTTCTCCCGCGATGTACTGGAAGTAGCACCCGAACTATTGGGAAAAATTCTGGTGCGACGATTTGATGATGGCCACGAACTCAGGCTCACCATCAAAGAAGTGGAAGCATACCGGGGCGAAGAAGATCTGGGATGCCACGCCAGCAAAGGACGTACCCCGCGCACGGAGGTGATGTATCACAAGGGAGGTTTGGTATATGTTTACCTCATCTACGGAATGTACTGGCTGCTCAATTTCACCACCGGCACTGAAGGTCACCCTCAGGCGGTTTTAATCAGAGGAACCAAAGATGTCGAAGGACCGGGACGCATCGGACGCGCTCTCAACCTTGACAAATCCTTCTACGGAGAAGATTTAATCTACTCAGAAAAGCTTTGGGTCGAAAGCAACTCAATTAACCAGAAAGAACCGAAAATCATCACTTCACCCAGGATTGGCATCGACTATGCCGGAAAACACTGGGCCGGAAAGCACTGGCGGTTTAAAGGAAGGTGGTAAAAACGACACAATCATTCTCACAGTTCCCCCCTCAGGTAAAGGAATTCCAAGTGACGCCGAAGGAGTTCGTGATTGACCGGACGGGAGGGGGGATGGTGTTGTTGTCGGCGGTATGGTGATGAGTTTGTTCATTTGTTCTTTTTTGCATTGCCCCAAAAACGGAACCAAAAAGGTCTAGTCCGCTTAACCCTATCCCCGCGCGAAAACCAAAATTTCCGGCCATAACACAAGGCTGTGAAAGTCGCCCATTTGGGCTTCCCGCCATCCGCCGGCCCGGAAAGCGGACGGACCACCGCGCCGTTTGCCCAGCAAAACTCCTTCAAACATAAAACATGCTTTTGACCAGTAAGATGTTGATCATTTACCTTTTCAAGTGGAGACTTACTTAGTTTTCATTTTCAACTTATACCGCATTTTATACATGACAAGACACTTGTTGCAGGCGTTGTACTCTATGCGGTCTATGCCGTCGCGCCTGTTGCTGATGATGCGTCCCATGGCATCGTATCGTTAGTTCCACGATGCTGCATTGTTGGGATTGTAAGCGCCCTGATCTTCCATATCGGTATTGATACCGGGAGTGCTTACGGCATCGTTAACATGCAGTAATGCCAGCTAAAAGAACTCAGCCTCCGTCAAAAAGAAACTTGGTGAAAACACCAATTGAATGCCGGGCGCAAAATCAAAACGGGCATCGGGAATATCGTAATAGCCCTCAAAAAGGAAAGAGAACTTTATTTTCTTCAGGAAAACACGATTGTAACCAATTTTCATGGTTACCAACTGTCGCGTGGGAATATAAACATTGTTGCGAATAGGGGACACTGACTGAAACATCCCCCCTCCTCGCAGGGCAACAAAGTCGTGCCCGTAAAAATAGCCAACCATCAGATTTGTTCGCCGGGTATTGGCAGTAATTCCCCCATACCATGCATATCCGCTGTTGACACCCAATTGTCCGGCATCATTCAGGTTACCGTAGTTCATTGCATACGCGAAGATACCGGCATTTTTCAAAGTCCCCTCCAATTTTCTGTTCAGCAGGACGCCGGCTGCAAGATTCATAGATGTCTGTACCCGTTCGGGATAATTGCTTACTTCTCCTCCCCGATGCACTGCCATCATGTTCAACGGAATATTCAGTTGCCACAAACGTCCGGTAGTATCGGTTGGCTGAAGAGTGGCACTCACGCCGGCCGTAAACCACTCCGGAAAATCATCTCCCACCTGTACAAACTGCTCCCAGTCAACCCACACATCCATATCGAGCCATGGGCGGTCAATTAGGAACTGAATGCCGTTCTCCACCGGACGTTTGTATTGCCGTTCAGTATCAAAAAGCGGTTCTATAACATCATGATGAATATGTCCTTTCAGCGACCCCATAATAAGATCGAACGAAGGGCTGACTCTAAGGTGAGCAGACAAGACCGGACGAACTTCACTGTAATAATTGAGACCACTGTACTGCTGCAAAAATACCCCAGCCCTCAACCTCAGGTGTTCCCCGGCATAATACATTAAAGTTGGCTGAATACCATAACCAATAAGTGTATGTCCCCAGGCAAACTTGTTTTTGTACTCGTTGTTCTTTACAAAGTTGATGTTGGCCAGATGCAGCAACAGCTGATGCGTTCGCTCCTCCTCAAACTCCGGGTAATAGTACCGGGATTCATTATTAATCTGAGCTCCTGAAAAAACAGGGACAAAAAGAAAAAGGAAGAATAAAATAAATGGTCGTATCGGCTGTTTAATCATCTCCGGGCAATAATTTTTCTCCAAAATAAAAAGGAATATTTCTCTTTTTACTGTGATTCCCCGAAAAAGTTTTTGAATCGTGGTTAATTAATACTCAAGAAACTCTCAATATGTTGTGAATAGCCATTGCTACCAAGCTACTCACTTTTTCAAAGACACTAATTTTGAGGCGCCTCTTCTGCCATCTGCCTTTCAAACGTCTGCCATACACAAATCACGCATGATTGCACTCAATTCCGTTATCCACATTTGTTTCCACCTGAATGGTCGCATGCGAAATATTGAACTGGTCATCGAGCATTTGCTGAACTTTGGCCAGGAAATCATCACTCCCCCCTGCGGGGACCACCAAATGCACCGAAATAGCCGTTTGATTGGTGCTAAGGGCCCACACATGCAGGTCGTGCGCGTCTTGCACTCCGGGACAATTGTTAAGGGCATTCCTCACTTCGGCTATATTGATATTTTTGGGCACGGCATCCAATGCGAGATTTACGGAATCCACAAAGAGTCCCCAGGTACCGTAAAGTACCACCGCTATAATCACGAAGCTCACCACCGGATCGATCCACTGATAGCCTGTTGTATTGATGAGCAACCCGGCAACAACAACGCCCACTGATACAGCAGCATCGGCAGCCATGTGCAGAAATGCTCCTTTGATATTCAGATCGTGCTTCTGACCTTTCACAAAAAGTAAAGCCGTTATGGTATTAATCACGACCCCGATACCTGCCACAATCATCACGCTGGTTCCTCCCACCGGTTGTGGATCATCCAGTTTTACAATGGCATCTTTTGCGATAAAAAAAACAGCTATAAAAAGCAGTACCGCATTGAGTATTGATGACAGAATGGTACTGCGTTGTAAGCCGTAGGTATATTTCCCCTTAGGTTTCCTGTTGGCCAGACGAAATGCTCCCCAGGCAAAGAAAAGCCCTAATACATCACTGGCATTATGCCCCGCATCGGCAAGAAGCGCCGAAGAGTTAGCCACAAGGCCGTAAAAAACTTCAACGCCTACAAACACGATATTCAGTGTGATTCCTATTGCAAAAGCTCGTCCACTGGTAACATGATGATGAGTATGTGACATTTCAACAAAGTATTTTATTTTTATCTGGATAATTTAATAATACGTATGGCGCCCCAAACAACAAGACCGAAAACAACGGTTCCAGTTACCAGGTCAGGAATGGCCGAGCCTGTCCAGTAAACCAGCCCTGCTGAAACAATAATACCTGCATTAATAATAACATCATTGGAGGTACAGATCATACTTGCTTTGACGTGCTGCCCTTTGCTTTTGGATTTTTGCAGCAAATACAGACTAAGCGAATTGGCCGCCAATGCCAGAACTGAAACCACAATCATCGTCCTGAAGTCGGGAAAAATCTCTGCTCCGGTAACCCTTCTGATAACCTCCATCAGTCCCATGGCTGCAAGTGCCAACTGCAAATAACCACTGACCGCGGCCACCCTTTTTTTACGAACCACCAAAGCACCTACCGCCCAAAGACTGAGTCCGTACACCAGGGCATCGGCCAACATATCCAGCGAATCGGCTACCAGTCCCATAGAACCTGAAAGCCATCCTGCAATCATCTCTCCCACAAAAAAGACCGCATTGATGATCAATACCGCCCAAAGCATTTTGCGCTCTCGAGAATGATCAACCGCCTCATCAGGCAACTCATCCACTTCTGAAACCAGACTTACAGATCCTCCCATGTTGAGGGATTCAATCAGCGGGGTAATCTCTTCTACCTCTCCTGAATGAAAGACATCCAGTTTACGGCCTTCCAGGTCAAAATCCAAAGCTTCCAGCCCCTCTACACCATCCAGCTTCATTCGGATAATCCGTTCTTCGGAGGGACAATCCATTCCGGGAATATGATAACAAATCTTCTTCATGACATCAAAAATAGAAACAAACAACTAAAGAAAACCAACATCACCCCGTCTTGGTTTAAAAATACCAACAAATGGGGATTCATTATTTTCAGGCAGAAGTTAATCAGATAGAAGGCAGAAGTGTAAAATTGCAGCAAGAATGCAAACTTACTATCTTTGACCCATGTGGATCGACCTCGGATATCTGGGCCTTTTTCTGGCCAGCTTTTTAGCAGCAACCATTCTTCCTTTCAGCTCCGAATTTGTCCTTAGCGGCCTGTTGGCTGCGGGGGGAGATCCGGTGTTGAGTCTGGCTACCGCCACGCTGGGCAACTGGCTGGGCGGGCTGACTTCTTTCTGGATAGGATGGATAGGAAAATTTGAATGGATTGAAAAATATCTGCGCATCCCCCGGGACAAACTGGAAACATGGCACAGAAAAGTGGCAGGGAAAGAGTGGTGGATCAGCCTCTTTTGCTGGCTTCCCGGTGTGGGCGACATCATTGCTGTCATTCTGGGTCTTCTCAAAAGCAATTTTTGGGTTTCAGCCATTGGCATGTTTGTGGGAAAGGCTTTGCGTTATGTAGTTTGGGGGCTGATTACACTTGAGGTTATTGAGCGATTATGAGAGGAAACAGGCAAAGGGCAGGGAATACAATCAGTCATTTCGGATGCTATATTTCAAGCTATAATGGATCAGCCCCGGCGGGGCGGCAGTATGGTAGCAATGAGTATTATAACTGGATAAAGCCCCGGCAGGGGTGACACTTTGTTAAAAAGGAAGATTGGTTTAACGGTTTTCGTCGCGAATTGAGAGGAGGCGCAATGACTCTCCCATAAGGAATGTAAACTACCTCTCTTTCACCGCCGTACGGCGATATTACTCGCAATAACTCTATTCCCCCCTCGGTGCTGCAAATACCTGAACCCAATACTGCCCGCTGTGCGAAAGGGCTGCCCCCATCTGAGTGAAATCACCATTCATAATATTGCTGCAATGCCCGGGGCTATCGAGCCAGCCTTCCACTGCCTGGGCAACTGATCGCGGCCCCATGGCCACATTTTCTCCAACTGCTCTCCAGACATATCTCTCACGCTCCACCCGCACAACAACTGTTGACTCATCGGATCCGGTATGATCAAAAAAGTCGTTATCGGCCATGTCATCAGCATGTTTTTGAGCAGCCTTTGCAAGTTTCTCACTCCACTGAAGAGGCGCTACTGCATCATGCTTTTTCCCTCCGCAACGTCGTTTGGTCATGCGAGCCTCGTTAACGAGTTGCAGCATTTCCTTTTGATCAAATTCCACATCAGAATAGTCTGGCGTTTGAGCTGTTCCGAACAATCCAATTAAGAAAAAGAGAGAAATAAATATATTTTGCATAGTTTGATTATTAAGTGCGATTACACTCCTAACAAAAAACAAACCATTTTTGTTAAGTGCATAAACATTGGATAAGAAATCACTGGAGGTCAATTAACCTGCTTTATGCATAAAACAGGATATGGAAGAGGGCCTTGCCCGAAGCAATCTCTAATTGCAAAAACGTTACTTTAAACTATAGCCCCTATGTATTTCCCTAAAAGAAAAATGCCTGGCTTTCAGGAGGACCGATTAATTCGCAAAACTATTCAACAACCTTTGGTTGCGGGTCATCGGCTTTCAGCGAACCAATAAACATAAAGATCACAAAAGCCAGTCCCAACCAACCCATAGAAGTGTAACTCTTCAGATAAGTTTTAGACAAACTGAAGAAAAAAGGTGCCAAGGCACTGGCAAAAACAAGCATGGACATAGCTCGTCCGGATATGGCTCCCAGATGCTTGCGTCCGAACAACTTAGGCCAGGAAACCGAATTGAGTACGGCAAACAACCCTCCACTGACTCCGGCACCCACGATGATTAGCCAAAGTCCCCAACCACCGGACAATCCAATAAGGCCAATAACCCAAACGGAAGCTCCGCCTAACATAATAAAGAGCAACTTCTTCAATGGCATCATATCACTCAGGAAATTAAAGAAAAAAGAGATCCCCACATTAATAATGGATATTGGTAAGAAGACAGCCACTGCCTCTTCCCTGTCAAGACCGGCAGAAGTAAATAGGTCCACCATATGAAAGGACAATCCTGTAATAAAAAAGGAATTGAACGACATCATCAGGGCATACATCCAAAAAGCCCTGGTGGCAAAGGCTTCTTTGGGCAGAAATTGCTTCAGCTTCGGAAGCGGTTTGTCTTTGGTTTTACGGCTTCCGGACTTGCCGTCGGGAACCAGCCCCATTTCTTCGGGATTATCACGGTAAAAGATCCACATCAAAACACCAATCACCAGCACACTGATGGCCAAAATCCGCCAGGCACCGCTCCAGTCCCACTCTTTTATCAGGGCATCAAAAACCAGTGGAGAACTGGAGAACCCCAGAGAAATACTGATGCTTACAAAGGCATTGACCCGTCCGCGGTAACGATCAAACCACTTCATGATCATATTGCGTGAGGCCATGGTAAGGACTCCCTGTCCGCTAAATCGCAGCATGAAAAACAAGACAATCATAATGGAAAATGGCATACTCCAATGGTGAAAGCCGGTAATGGTCATCAAGCCTTTACTCAACTCATTGGAAACTGAACTCAGTAAAAGCGTAACACCTAACAATCCGGCTGCAGAGACAGCTACCACTCTTGCTCCGCGGCGATCGAACCAGCGGCCTGCCCACCCCAGCATCAGTGAACTCAGGAATGTACCTACCATGTAGGCTGCGCTGAACTGATCACGCGTCAACCCAAGCGCATCCTTCACCGGATCGGTAAAAGTGGATACCCCGATGGTCTGACCGGGGACGCTGGCCCATATACCAATGGTACCAATCACCATCAGCACATAGCCATAAAAAAAAGGAAACTGAAAATGTCTTGTTTTGCTTTTCATAATCCGGCAAAGTTACCAATTACCGAACAAATGATTTGCAAAGAGACCACTAAAGGCTTTTAAAAATGTCTAAAACCTCTTACGGTGCATTTCTCATAGGCACAAAATCTAATTCTAAAGGCATTATTGGGTTGAACAAAAAAATAAAGCCTCGGATAAGGGTATCTTCAAATTCCGTTGTCTTGATTGTATAGTGATATTGACAAAAAGCTTCATTACTAATGAACCCATCAGCCACAAACTCCATCAAAATACTAACCCTTGCTATCTCCACCCTGATAATAGCATCTTGTCAGACACCTCGTCAGGATGATTTGGATATCATTAAAAAATTCCACCCCGAAGACAAATATTTCAAGTCTTCATTGATGAGTCTCCACTTTATCATCGAAACATCGCCCATCGACAATGTGGACAGCACATTTCAACAGATCATTGATGCATACCAGCTCCCCGCCTCTGCCAAAGGAGTTCCTGATGGCACTTACAGTGCCGCCTCTCCGGCAGATGCCTTTGACTACCAACACGTGATCACCATCACGGTAAAAGATGAAAAAATAGTCGGCGTGGACTACAATGAAACCAAGCCAACAGGGAAAGGCAAACAGGAAGATGCTGCCTATTGCCACGAGATGGAACCTGCCGGTACCACGCCGGCTATCGCCTATCCTATTATGGAAAAACAACTATTGGAAAAACAAGACATGATGCATATTGATGCAGTGTCGGGAGCAACCTATTCGCTTTACCGCATGCGGTATGCATTAACCATAGCATTAATTAAGGCAAGAATTGAGCATAACAAGAGATAGAGCCAGCCCCGCGGGGGCGACAGTCTGGGAACAATGGTTTTGCCCTAACAACTAAGAACCAAGAGCTAACAGCTAACAGCTATCACATCCCCTCATGCCATCTGCATTCCCTGCACTTTCCTCCATGCACCAGCCTCTCTGCCCAATCCAATCAGTCTTTCCTAAAAAAGTCCTGAGATTACGCCATCATCATCAATGTCAATATTCTCGGCAGCAGGAGTCCCCGGCAATCCCGGCATACGCATAATATTACCGGTAATGGGAACAATAAATCCTGCCCCTGCGGCAATCTCAATTTCACGCACGGTAACCACAAAATTTTCGGGTCTTCCGAGCAGTTTGGGATTATCGGAGAGCGACTTTTGGGTCTTGGCAATGCAGACAGCCTTGTTACCCAGCCCCAGTTCTTCAACCACCTTCAGGTCTTTTTTTGCCTGAGCCGTATAATCAATAGCTTTGGCTCCGTAAATCTCTTTGGCAATGGTTTCTATCTTCTTCTCTACGGACCAGTTCCAATCATACAGGGGAGTCATTTCGGAAGTGCAACTCTCGGCCGCCTCTGCCACCAGATGCGCCAACTCCTCCGCACCTTCTCCTCCTTTGGCCCACACATCGGCTACAGCCACTTTTACGCCCAGCTCCTTACATTTCTCTTTCACCACAGCAATTTCCTCATCGGTATCCGATACAAAACGATTGATGGCCACCACCGGACATACATTGAATTTCCGCATATTTTCCACATGCTTCTCCAAATTTTCCAATCCTTGTTTCACAGCATCCACATTGGGACTGTTCAGATCAGCCACAGGAACTTCTCCATGATATTTCAGGGCTCTGACGGTGGCCACCAACACGGCAGCCTGGGGCTTCAAGCCGGCAGACACACATTTGATGTCCAAAAACTTCTCTGCTCCAAGATCAAAGCCAAATCCGGCTTCGGTAACCACATAGTCGGAAAGAGATAGTCCCATTTTGGTCGCCAGCACCGAGTTTGTTCCCTGGGCTATATTGGCAAAGGGGCCGCCATGAATAATAGCCGGATTACCTTCCAATGTCTGAACCAGGTTGGGCTTAATGGCCTCCTTCAACAGGGCAGCCATAGCCCCCTGCGCATTCAGATCACGCGCAAAAACAGGTTTTTTATCAAAAGTATATCCAACAAAAATGTTTCCGATTCGCTCCTTCAGGTCGTGAAAATCCTCAGCCAAACAAAGAATGGCCATAATTTCGGAAGCTGCGGTGATGTTAAACCCGGTTTCACGTGGAATACCTGAGGTGGTACCACCCAGCCCCACTATTATATTCCTCAGAGAGCGGTCATTCATATCCATCACACGTTTCCAGTGAACGGTGCGGGGATCGATATTCAGGGAGCGACCATTGTTTTGGATATTGTTATCGATCAGGGCGGCCAACAAGTTATTGGCTTTTTCTATAGCTGCAAAGTCTCCGGTGAAATGCAGGTTGATGTCCTCCATGGGAATTACCTGGGAATAACCTCCGCCTGTGGCTCCGCCTTTAATGCCAAAGACAGGGCCCAAACTGGGTTCGCGGAGCACAACGGTAGTTTGTTTACCGATGCGGTTAAGCCCCTCACTCAATCCTATGGAAATGGTTGTTTTCCCCTCCCCGGCCGGGGTAGGAGATATGGCCGAAACCAAAACAAGTTTACTGTTTTCCCTTTTCCCGGAAGCAATAAGATCCAGTGGGAGTTTGGCCTTGTACCTCCCGTATAATTCAAGTTTATCAAAGGGGATTTTCAGTTTTTCCGCAATCTCTGCAATGGGTTTGATGCCTGCGTTACGTGCTATTTCTATGTCACTTGCCATAATCTGAAGTATTGAAATTTGAAAGAAACATGAAGATATATAGAATTCTTGAAGTGTCAAAACAAATCAGCTGCCCAAGGGCAAAGAGAAAATAAAATCACTCCCTTTGCCAGGTTCACTTTCCACCCAAATATCTCCTCCCTGTTCTTCCACAAATTCTTTACATAACAACAACCCTAGCCCGCTTCCTTTCTCTTCATCCGTTCCATTGCGGGATGAATTCCCAAGAGCCTCCCAAAGTTTCTGCGGCCCCTCTTTTTCAATCCCTACGCCACTATCAGATACGGTAATAATTGCTTTGTCCTCCCTTTTTTCGGCCATCACTCTTACCTGGCCTCCTTTGCCGGTAAACTTTATTGCATTGGAAAGAAGATTTCTAATTATCGTCTTAAGCATAAAGAAATCGGCTCTCACAGTAATTTGCTTCTGTTCTGAAAGAGAAACTTCCACCCCTTTCCTTCGACCCTGATTTTGCATTAACTGAACAACTTCAGCACAAACAGTATAAAGATCCAGGTTCTGAAAATCAGCGGTTAAATGTTCTGATTGTGCATTAGCCCATAACAACAAATCCTCAAATAAATTATAGGTCTGCTCAGCCGTCTGATGAATATGCCTGATGTACCGCTCAAGTTCCTCTTCACGATACTCCTTTAAATTCACCAGCAACAACTCGGAAAAACCCAAAATAGTATGGAAAGGATTTCTAAGATCATGGCCAATGATGGAGAAGAACTTATCCTTAGTGGCATTGGTCTGTTCCAGCTTGGAACGGTGTTCCATCAACTGCCTGGTCTGCAAGGTAATTTGCCGCTGTCGTTGTTTCAACTCTTTATTGACACGTGAAAGCTTTAGCTTTTGATCTTTCAGAATGGCATTTTTCTTTGCAATCTGAGAAGTACGCTCCTCTATTAATGCAGAAAGTTTCTGATTTTTACGGTGAATTTTTTGTACCCGCCAGTAAAAGAACCCGACGAATGCAATAATCACCACTATCCCCATCAAAATTACAAACCATAATTGTTGCCAAAATGGTGGCGGTATTACAATATTTAAGAGCGTTTGTTCTGCTTCCCATTTTCCGTCAATCAAACACTTCACTTTAAAAATGTATTCTCCGGGATAAAGGTTCGTGTAGGTAGCATTCCTGCTTTTGCCCACATAATGCCATTCCGTATCGAAATTTTCGAGCAGATAAGCATATTCCGTTTCAGCAGAAAAATTGTAACTTAAGGCAGCGTAATGCAGGGAAAAAACATTATATTTTATGGGAATTTGAATTTCTTCCAGGGCGGTGATGGATTTGCTCAACAACGAATCGCCCGCACCAATTTTAACAGAATGGCTGTTGACTCGTAAATCGACTATTTTTACGGGCGTTTCAGCATGATTGAAACGAATACTGTCTGGATGAAACCGGTTAAATCCGTTGATACCCCCAAAATACAAAAAACCTTGGCTGTCTTTAAAAGAGGCGCCTCTTTTAAATTCCACATCCTGAAGCCCGTGTGCTTTGGTAAAAAACCTGGAGGTTCCGGTTTGTGGATTAAATCTGGCAATGCCTTTGTTGCTACTGATCCAAAGATTATGGGCATTATCTTCCTGTATCCCAAGAATCATATCGTTGCCGAATCCATCAAATGCCCGGATTTTTTTAAATGTAAGCTTGTCTGCATCTAAAAAATGCAGTCCTTTATTGGTGCCAAACCAGAGGTCCCCTTTATAATCTTTGAAGGCACAAAAAATATTATTGTCACTTAACCCACAATCCTTTTCTGCATCCTTTGTAAACTGATAAAAGGTCTGATTTTCTCTATTGTACAGATTTAAGCCCGCTTGATCGGTCCCCACCCAAAGCCGGTTATATTTATCTTCAATAATGACCGTGATATCTTGTTGACTGATGGATAGTGAGTCTTCCATAACAAAATGCAAGAGCTCCCCGGATTCAAAATCGTATTGATACAGACCATCATAAAAAGTCCCAATCCAGAATTTTCCCAGATGGTCTTCATAGGTGACCCATATCCGGTCAGAATTCATCATGGAATCAACGGTGTTTGAGAACCTGCTGAATGACTGATTACGGGGATTATATAAATTCAGTCCGCCTCTCCATGTTCCGGCCCACAGGTTAAGCCGGGAATCCTGTAGCAGACTCACCACAAAGTCAGAACTAATGGATTCGGAATCCTTTTTATCCTGCCGAAACCACTTAAACGTCTTATTAACGGGATCAAACAGATTGAGCCCACCTCCATCGGTTCCCACCCAGATGTTGCCCAGATGGTCTTCTTCAAAACTCAAAACGTTATTGTGACTCAGGCTGCTTTCATTCCTTTTTTTCCTGTAATGTTCAAAAGTATTGTAACTTTCAAAAAACACATTCACACCCCCGGTATAAGTTCCTGCCCAAATATTTCCTTCAGAATCTTTGTAAAGGGAGTAGATGGAATTATTGTTAATGCCCTCTGTATCTATATCATCCTGATAGTATCTTACAAAGGTTTTTTCTGTCGGATCAAACAAACACAAACCTCCATTCTCAGTACCGATCCAAATATTCCCCCGATCATCTTCCGAGATAGCAGATACCACGTTGTGGCTGATGGATTGAGGATTGTCCGGGGAGTATTTGAAATTTACAAACCTTTCGTTTTCCGGATCATAACGACTCATGCCTCCGCCATCTGTGCCTATATAGATGTAACCATCCTCACTTTCATAAAAGGCCCGGACAAAATCAGACACCCCTGATGCTCTGGTCAGGGAATCACGATCATACGATTTAAGAATACCAGTCCTCTGATCGTATTTATTAACGCCTCTTACCGGCCAAAACCCCACCCAGATGTTACCATCACTATCGGCCATCAAAGCCCTTACATTGTCATTTTTAATGCTTTGATCATCCTTCGGGTCATGTTTAAAAATCGTAAAGCGGGTTCTGGACTTATTCAATCTGGCCAGTCCTCCACCGGTGCCAATCCATAAGTTCCCTTGCTGGTCTTCAACGATTGAATTAACCACTAAATCGGGAAGCCGGGTTTCACTATCCTTGATGTAGTTGAAGCTTGTGAATTCCTCTTTCTCCACATCAAGCCGTTCCAACCCTCCTCCTGATGTTCCTACCCAGATGTATCCCTCCCGGTCTTCGCAAAGACTACGCACAAAATTATTACTTATTGACAGAGTGTCTTTGGGATCATTCTGAAACAACCTGAAATTATAGCCATCAAAGCGATTCAGCCCATCACGGGTTCCAAACCACATGAACCCCCTGGAATCTTGCAGAATACTTAGAACATTATTTTGCACCAGCCCGTCTTTGGAGGTAATATGTTTGAATTTCAGATTGGGACTTTGAGCCCCGGACTGAAACAGACAGAAAGATAGAAGTATCAAAAATAAACTCCTAAGCATAAGTCTTCTCATTTTCTTCAACCCGCGGAGACAACGGGTTTAATGCAAATACCCTCTAAAACAAAAATGCAAAACTCCACCCATTTTTGTTAAAAAAAAATCCGTTCTGTAAAAAAAACACAACAAATCTTTTCAAGATACGGGATAGATTCAATAAAGTTGCCATTTTATCAGTATAAAATTTGTTTATCAGGGTCGGAAGAAATTCGTCCCGAATATTCGGAGCTCGTTTCATTTCGATTGGCTATAATTTAAAATAACGTTTTTGCAATTAGAGATTGCTTCGGGCGTTGCCCTCCAAATGACATTGTACTGGATGAACTATAGCCTTTCGATTAATTAATCACATAATTTACAAAACAAACAATAGCACCATTCTGTTTTCTGTATCAACACATTATAAACAACTGTTTATGACTACAAATCAAGACACCAACCACCTCATCCACTCCACATCCCCTTATTTGCTGCAACATGCGCACAATCCGGTGGACTGGCACCCGTGGAACGAGGAGACCTTGGACAAAGCAAGAGCACAAGATAAACTCATGCTGGTAAGCATTGGATATTCGGCATGCCACTGGTGCCATGTCATGGCGCATGAATGTTTCGAGGACGAAGAAACGGCCCGTCTTATGAACGAACATTTCATCTGCATCAAGGTGGATCGGGAGGAACGGCCTGATGTTGATAACTTTTTCATTACGGCCGTTCAGTTAATGGGAGCCCAGGGGGGCTGGCCGCTTAATGTGGTTACGCTGCCAGATGGACAACCCTTTTGGGGGGGCACCTATTTCCCCAAAGATCAGTGGAAAGAAATTTTAATCAAGATCAATAAATTATTTCACTCCGACCGTGAAAAACTGACGCACCATGCACACCAGCTAACCACGGGGATCCAACAGACATCCATGATCTCATCGGAGCAGTCTGAGGTTCCCGACCTGTCGGAAGTCATCAATGAAGCATTGGAGCGTTGGTCGGCACAATGGGATTTGCAACTTGGAGGATCACTGGGGAAACCCAAATTCCCCATGCCGGTGAACCTGGAGTTTTTGCTTCATCTTCATTTCCACCATCCACAAAAGATGTTTTCCGATTTCCTCAACACAACACTTCAGCAAATGGCCCGGGGAGGTATTTATGACCAGGCCGGCGGAGGTTTTGCACGGTACTCGGTAGATGAGTTCTGGAAAGTTCCCCACTTTGAAAAGATGCTTTATGACAATGCCCAACTCATCGAGCTTTACAGTCACGCCTATGCCCATTCTGGAATAAAAGAATACCGGGATGTGGTAAAAGAAACCATCGCTTTTGTGGAAAATAAACTAATGCACCCATCAGGAGCGTTCTTTTCTGCCCTGGACGCAGACAGTGAAGGCGAAGAGGGAAAATATTATGTTTGGACAGAGGAAGAGCTCTTAAACATCTTTGGGAGAGATTTCCCCCTCTTTGCTGATTATTTCAACGTAAATGAAAACGGTCATTGGGAAAACGGAAATTACATTCTGCTGCGAACCGGATCTGATGAAGAATTTGCTCATAAGCATAAGATGACTCTGGAAGAGGTGGAAAAGAGAGTATCTGTTTGGAAAAAAGACCTGGTCAATCGCCGGAAAAAACGGATACGACCGGGGCTTGACGATAAGACCATCACCTCTTGGAATGCCCTGATGACCAAAGGCCTTGTAGAAGCACACAAGGCGGTCAGTGACAGTCATTTTCGGAAACTGGCGCTCAAAAACGGTGAATTTATCTGTCACTCTCTGATTTCAAAAGACGGCAGCCTCTTCCGTACCTGGAAAGACGGTCGGGCATCTGTTACCGGATTTATGGAAGATTATGCATCGGTAATCTCCGCTTTTATCGGGCTGTATGAAATAACCGGTGATGAAAAATGGATTGAGCAATCGTCCAGGTTGGCTGATTATGCAGAAAAAGCCTTTTATGATAAAGCAACAGGACAATTTCATTATATGGAAAAAAACCAGACTGAATTACCGGCCAACCATTTTGATACGCAGGACAATGTAATCCCATCAGCAAACTCCATGATGGGGCATGCTCTTTTCAAACTGGCGGCATTGACCGGCGATCAGCATTATCGCGAAACCGCTGAGAAAATGTTGAATCAGATGCTGCTGCAATTCAAAAATTATCCATGGGGTTTTGCGCATTGGGGCAGTCTGATGCTGATGATTCACAAACCCTCTTTTGAAGTGGTGGTAGCTGGTTCCAAAACCGTGCAGGCACTACAGAGATTGCAAAAACAATACCGTCCAAACGTCATCTGGGCACCTTTAAAGCCGGAAAGCCCGGGAGAATTGAACATTACAAAAAACCGCAAATCAGATGAAGAAATCACTATCTACGTTTGCGCTCAGGGAGCCTGTCAGTTGCCGGTACACTCTGTGGAAGAGGCACAGCACCTCCTTACCTGACTAAAAAAACCTGATTTTTACTTTTCAGGTTTGTTTTTGCAGGTGTTCACGCCGAACAAGGCGTATGCCCCGCAGAACCGGAACAAGGAAGTAACTAATAATACAATCGCAACAATTAAAAATACGGTTCCCAGGATACCGGAAACCACCTCTGCCAGGTAAAGCCCTGCAAGAATAGCTGCAAGTACAATTCTAATCAGTCGGTCAATGTTTCCAACATTTGCTTTCATTGCTATAGTTTTAAGATGGTTTATTAATAAATGAACAAACTAACTGATTTTTAGTTTTAACCTTCCTTATACATAAAACAGATTTGGTGTAAACAGGCTGAAAGCCTGAAAGCAATAGCCCAGGGCAACGTCCTGGGCTTAGTGTTGGCCCCCCCGTCTCTATATTGGTCGCGTTGCGACCAATATAGAGACGACCAAGTCAATTAAGCAGATTAAAAACAAAAAACCCACCTGCTGTTATCGCAAGTGGGTTTTGTTCTATATTGTTGATAAGGTTGCTAACTAGTGCCCGTCCATAAACTAAGCGTTTTTCAAGTGTTTGAACTAGAAAGTTCAAATTCAAGGCGTGTGAAAAATCTAAACCGCAGAATACTAATGTATTTGAGGATTTAGATTTTGAGCAACAACGCGGAAGTTGGACTTTATAGACAAACACTAACTATTCTTGGCCAGTCTCTTCCGCTCATGTTCCTGAAGCAGGATTTTCCTAAGGCGAATACTTTTGGGGGTGACTTCCACATACTCATCTCCCTGAATATATTCAAGAGCCTCTTCAAGACTGAAAATAATCGGGGGAACCAGCCTGGCTTTCTCGTCTGAGCCTGAAGTCCGCATATTGGTCAGTTTTTTCTCTTTGGTAACATTCACCGTCATGTCTCCATCGCGACTGTTTTCTCCAATTACCTGTCCCAGGTAAACCTCCTCCATCGGATGAACAAAAAACTTACCCCTGTCCTGTAACTTATCCAGTGCATAAGCGATGGCTTTACCAGACTCCATGGCAATCAAAGATCCGTTCTGACGCTTGGTTATTTCGCCTTTCCAAGCCTGAAATTCCACAAAGCGATGGGCCATAATGGCTTCTCCTGCTGTGGCTGTCAACATATTGTTGCGCAATCCTATAATTCCGCGCGACGGGATATTAAATTCCAGCACCACACGTTCTCCTTTGCGCTCCATTGACAGCAACTCACCTTTACGCTGGGTGACCATTTCAATGGCACGTCCACTATACTCATCCGGCAGATCAATGGTGAGCTCTTCAACCGGTTCATGCTTCTCTCCGCCAACTTCCTTGATTATTACACGAGGCTGACCCACCTGTAACTCATATCCTTCGCGTCGCATGGTTTCTATCAACACCGACAAATGCAACACTCCACGTCCGTAAACATTCCATGCATCGGCTGAGTTGGTCTCCTCTACGCGAAGTGCAAGGTTTCGCTCCAACTCTTTATCCAAACGATCCTTGATGTGGCGGGAGGTCACATATTTACCGTCTTTCCCGAAAAATGGAGAATTGTTAATGGTAAACAACATACTCATGGTGGGCTCATCAATAGCGATGGGATCCAGGGGTTCCGGATTCTCCGGGTCACAGATGCTGTCTCCGATATCAAATTGTTCAAGTCCGATGATAGCACCCAGTTCTCCGTTGGGTAAAACATCAGTCTTTGCACGCCCGAGTCCGTCAAAAATATTCAGTTCCTTGATCCGGGTTTTACTCACTTTACCTTCGCGGCTGACCACAGCCACTTCCTGACCGGTTTTCAATGTTCCGCGGTGCATTCGACCAATGGCAATCCGGCCAACATAAGGTGAGTATTCCAGAGATGTGATGAGCATTTGCGGCGTTCCCTTACGCTCTTCCGGAACCGGGATGTATTCTATAATGGCATCCATCACGGCCGAAATATCTCCAGTCTGTTGTTTCCAGTCAGTGGACATCCACCCGTCACGCGCAGAGCCATAAACTGTAGGAAAATCCAATTGATCCTCGGTAGCATTAAGGCTGAACATCAGATCAAAGACCATCTCCTGAACCTCTTCGGGCCGGCAGTTGGGTTTGTCCACTTTGTTTATAACCACAATAGGCTTCAGTCCCAATGCGAGCGCTTTCTGCAACACAAAACGAGTCTGCGGCATAGGCCCCTCAAAGGCATCCACCAACAACAAAACTCCGTCAGCCATATTGAGCACGCGCTCCACCTCTCCTCCGAAATCGGAGTGACCAGGAGTATCTATAATATTAATTTTGTGATCGTTCCAAACCATTGAGGCATTTTTGGAAAGGATGGTAATGCCTCGTTCTTTTTCAAGATCATTGCTGTCCATGATAAGTTCACCGGGACGCTGATGCTCGCTGAAAAGCTTTCCGGCCTTCAGCATTTCATCCACCAGCGTGGTTTTGCCATGGTCAACGTGGGCAATGATCGCAACATTTCTGATTGACTGCATAATTTTTTCTTAAAAGAGCGTGCAAAAGTACTGTTTATTAATAACAATCAACGCTGTTACATGGTTTTAATCGTGTTAAATATGCTTAACGAGAGAAAGTAAATTTTTTTTGAAAAAAAACAACGCACCCATTCGCACAGCAGCCGCAACGCACCCCCACACGTTTTAAAAACATGAGACTCAGTCAACACAACAAAAAAAACAGCAGAAAAATAAAAAAAACATGGTACTTTGTATTGCATGGTACTAAATTTTATTCATATATTTGCATTACACTATTCAGGGTAATGGATAGTACCCTGAAATTACTTTCAATGTTTTGGTTAAACAGAAAAGGAAATGAAGACCTTAAGAATCAGGCATAAAAGAGAAATAGCACCGATTGTTTTCATCGGCCTCATTCTCTTTGTATCGCTTTCGGGAAAGCAGCATTGCGACCTTTTCCCGTGTGAAAGCATTGCCACACAAAATGAAGAGCTCTTCAGGCAGGATGTTGAACCATGTTCCGAACCCGATTCGGGCACCGATAAATCAAACATGAAGGCTACATCAGCTTTCATGATTGGCTTACCGTTTTAAAACCAAAGAGTATGAAAATAGAAAATGCTAAAGCCCAGATGCGGAAGGGAGTGCTGGAATATTGCATTCTTTCCGTCCTTTCGCGGGGCGATGCCTATGCGTCTGACATCATCCATGATATGAAAGAGGCGCGTATCATTGTAGTTGAGGGAACCCTTTATCCGTTGCTCACGCGACTGAAAAATGCAGGGTTACTCTCCTACAGGTGGGAAGAATCCACTCAGGGTCCTCCCCGGAAGTATTACGAACTAACCGATCGTGGCAGGGAATTCCTGCAGGAACTTGACAAATCATGGCACGAATTGGTAGATTCTGTTCAGTTTATCCACTCCAAAAATCCGCAATCATGAAGAAAGTAATGACCATCAATATAGCAGGTCGCTCCTTTTACATCGACGAAGACGCCTACGCACGACTGGAACAATACCTGAAAAGACTGGAGCACTGGTCGGAAGACAAGGAGGAAGGTCGTGAAATTCTCAGCGACATAGAGGGGCGCATCCGGGAACTTCTGGAAGAAAAAATCAATCCATCCACAGGGGTGATTACCCTGGAGATTGTCAGTGAAATTATTGCGACAATGGGCGAACCGGAAGAGTTTACCGAGGATGGCAATACTGAAAAAGAAACCGGTTCTTCGACAGATTATACAACGACAGCCAAAGGCCCGCGTCGCCGGCGATTGTACAGGGACATGGAAGATAAAGTCTTTGGCGGGGTTTGTTCCGGAATTGCCGCCTATTTCAACATCGACAGAGTGGTAGTAAGAGTCCTGTTTGCCCTGCTGGCTTTTCTGAGTTTTGGTACCGCACTGCCGGTGTACATTATTTTATGGATTGCCATCCCCCCTGCCCTGACCTCCTCCCAACGACTGGAAATGAGGGGAGATGATGTAACCATCTCCAACATTGAAAAAAACATCAAAAATGAATACAATGATGTAAAAGAAAGATTTCAGAAATCATCAGCATTCAAAAAAGGAGAAGATTACCTGAGTCGGTTTCAGAAACGCGATCGCAACGTATTCATCATCGCGGCCGTAATTGTGGGTGTCATTCTACTTTCCAACCTCATCAGTATCCCTTTTCACATGGGGTTCGGGCCCGCACTTCACATGAACATGCCTTTGGCCGGGCTGGGCTTTCCGGGAATCTTTCCTCTTATTCTGATTTTACTGATTCTGGGACTGGCATTTCGCTCTGCTATGAAAGGTTTTTTAATCCTTATTGGCGTAATCATTGCAGCAGCGATTCTCTTCCGGGTATTGGGATTTGTGGTTTGGCCGCACGTGATGCACAGCTTTTTATAGCTGAAGAGTTTTGAGTTTTGAGTTTGGGTAACTCCTGATTTCCTATTTGTATAATCCCTAATTATCCCAACTCCGAATCTCGGATTATAAGAAAATATTAAACAAGACGAATTATGAAGAAAACCGTACATATCAACCTGGCAGGTCATGCATTCAGCATAGATGAAGATGCGTACGAAAGACTGGATGCCTATCTGCAAGCCGTTGAGGCCAAACTTGGCAATCACGAAGAGGCGCAGGAGACACTTGAAGACATCAATCTTCGCATCGCAGAACTTTTTCGTGGCGTTCATTCAGATGCCTCTTCTGCCATCACGATAAATGATGTGGAAGAGATAATTAAGACGCTGGGGGATCCCGGAGATTATGAAACTCCTGACGATCCGGAAGAAACCACTCAGGAACGCACTACTTTTGAGCCACCTTATAAAAAACAACTCTTCCGGGATCCAGACAACCGGGTATTGGGGGGCGTTTGCAGTGGACTGGGTAATTATTTTGGTCTTGATCCCATTCTCTTCCGCTTACTTTTTGTTCTGGCAACCATATTGTACGGAACATCGTTTCTGGCCTACCTGGTATTGTGGATTGCCATACCAAAGGCAGTTACCGTACAACAACGGATCATGATGACAGGCGGAAACCGCAGTAGCGAATCATGGCGCAGACGACAAACAAACCGACCTGTGACAACCAGTTCCGGCAACGGCGTTCTCCGGGCAATTGCGGTTGTTTTTGGCATTTTCCTGATTCTGGCTTCCTTTGTTTCCCTTACCGGCCTCATCATCACCTTCACCATGACCGATGTATTGTTTGGTCTTTTCCCGGGAGATGAAATCTGGATTGGACAGCTAGACGCTCTGTTTCTGATGCCGGATCAGCGATTCACTGCATTTCTGGGGTTGGCATTAACTGCCGGAATACCACTGCTGGTGTTGTTCTACCTGGGTATGTACCTGATTTTCCAATTTAAAAAAGGAGGTCCTGCATTCCTTGTAACAGCACTGATTCTCTGGCTGGCAGGCATTGGTCTGGTTGTTTACACAGCACTCAATGTTGCTTCGGAGTTTTCCAACCGCGAGAGCCTTGAGGAAACGACTCTCCTTGACCTATATCCTTCCGACACCATATACATTGATGCAAACAAGTCATCCCTGCCCCTGGGCAAAGGAGATTTCCTGTTCAGCCACAAAGGGCTGTCGGTTCGCAAGGTTGACAACCAGCTCAACCTCATCGGAACCCCCGATATTAATGTAACAAAAAATGCAGATGCTTTTGAAATAAGCATTCGAAAACAAGCACGGGGAAAGACCGGTGAAACAGCCCTGGAAAACGCATCCGCAATTGAGTTTTTTTACCTTCAGGATGACTCTGTATTGATGCTGGACCGCTACTTTAGCATCCAAAAACCAGCCCTCATCCGAAATCAAAAAGTAATTGTGGATATAAATCTCCCTGAAGGTAAAGAACTGAAAGTGGCAGATGACCTGAAATACATCGTGAATGTGTCCAATGAAGAGAAAAGTTTTTAACCTGCCTTATACACAAAACAATATAGCAAGCAGTACGGAAACAGGCTGAAAACCTGAAAGCAATAGCCCAGGACAACGCCATGGGGTTGCAGTTTTCCACCCAGCCCCACGGTTTATTTGTCGCGACGCGCCCAATAAACCGTGGGGGGAGAGGTATTACAATTTTCCTGGGACGTTGCCCCAGGCTATTGCTTAAAGACCTTCGGCCTTAAAA
Source organism: Marinilabilia salmonicolor JCM 21150 (assembly GCF_000259075.1). Lineage (GTDB taxonomy): Bacteria > Bacteroidota > Bacteroidia > Bacteroidales > Marinilabiliaceae > Marinilabilia > Marinilabilia salmonicolor. Next base: position 27,955 of record NZ_AJKI01000040.1, on the reverse strand, counting down.
AAACACAGCCTAAATCTTGTCAAAGTGGAATTATGCATTTCCCTAATAGGAAAAGCCCCGCTTTTTGGAGGACTGGATTATTCATAAATTATCTATTACGAAGTTCGAAGAAGTCAATAAACCAGGGTAAATAAAAAATAAAACTCATGAAAGCAAAAACACTGTTTACCATTTTGATAGTTTTGGTCTCCGGGATGACCCTGGCAGGTCAAAACAGTCCGTCAGACAAGCTATATGCTCAACTCGACGGTGCTGAGGGCATTACCATCCTCTCCTTTTCCCAAAATGCCATAGAGTTGGCCAATATTTTTGTAGATGAGGATGAAAACCGGGAAGTCAGCGGTGAATTGAGAAAAGTAAAAATGATGATTTGTAAAGGACCGGATGATAAAATCAGTCGCGACGTAGTGCGCACTTTTGAAAAGCATCCCTTTTCCGAAATTGAAGACGAAGATCACGACAATGACGGTCGCATCTTTGTCATCAGAAACGGGCGCAAAGTAAAGGAATGTCATCTGCTCAGCAAAGAGGATGAAACGCTGATTGTCTTCTCTTTTTACGGCGACTTCAAAATTGAAGACATTAACGATCTGACAAATAAAGCTTCAGAGATGAAATAATCAAACAATATTTTACTAACTTGGTTCTGAATAACGGGTAACGCCCAAACTGTTCAGGACCATGTTAAGTAAAATAACGTTTTTCTTTTTCGCATTGTTTTGGATAATCTCCAATCAACCTTCTTCGGGTCAGATAAAGGAATTAAACGATGCCGACATCACCCATTTCCTGCGCACTCTTCCACGCATGATACCACAGTTGAGGGAAGCAGATGTAACCGTCAACGAGGCTTATTACATCTGGCCGCGCAATGCATCGCTGGATGCAAGAGGCGAAGTTCTGCTGAAAGATTACGGCTACGATGCTTTACGTCTGGAAGCACTCAAGACTTTCTGCAAGACATGGTTTTGCCTTCATTATGACTCACTGATTACTCAGCGCCAACAAATTCTCATGTCCAATGAAGAGCATCTCACCGAAAATCCATACATCTCTGACGATCAAAAACGCATCAACATTCGGATTCTCAATAAGGAATTGGGCCAGAACAAAAAGAAATTGCAGGAAAGTGTGGGGGAATCAAATTTACAGATAGTAAAAACCTATTGTTCCGAAATCCGTGATATGTGGCTAAAAGTTAGCCAGGAAGAGTAAAATTAATACCGTAGTTCTATAATGCTTTCCAACTTTGGCCAAAGGAAATTTGTCTTTTTCTAAGAATATTACCTTGAGGTTGAGATGTAGAAAACAGAACTTTCTGAACCGACACAGCTCCAATTACCATTTTTCCCGACTTTATATACGGGCACTACTTAGAGTCTGTCTATAAACTAAGCGTTTTTCACGTGTTTGAGATAAAAAGTTCAAATTCAAGGCGTGTAAAAAATCTAAACCGCAGAATACTAATGCATTTGAGGATTTAGATTTTGAGCAACAACGCAGAAGTTGGACTTTATAGACAAACACTACTTAAACTCCATCCCTATGAGTGAAATGTCATCAAAAACGGCACCCGACTCAATGTATCTGCTAACCAGCGCTTTTGCCTCCTCCATATTGGTCTCCATATCGTGACCATTGCTGATTATCTTTTCAATTTTGGTTAAGCCCGAATGAACTTCATTGTCCCTCTCCAATTCAATCAAACCATCCGTAAACGCCATCATCTTTGCATTTTTAGGGATGATTACCTTTCCCAGTTCCACTGAGGGATTTACATCCAGCATTCCCAGCCCGATACATCCTTTGTCAAGAGACGAAAGATGAGATTTCCGGGAATCGAAAAGCAAAGGCGGCAAATGACCTGCATTTACATAAGTGAGGCGCCTGCTACGAAGGTTATATTTCCCGATAAACATGGTGATAAATTTCTCATTATTGGCGCTGTTATTCACTCTGACATTCAGCTGATGCACAAGCTTCTTCAGATTAATTCCGGAAGTAAAAAGGGTCCGTATAACAGCCTGAAAGTTGGACATCAGCAAAGCTGCAGCAATCCCTTTTCCTGAAACATCGGCCACACAAAACCCGACAGATGATTTTGAAAGCGGAATAATGTCGTAATAATCACCCCCTACTCCCCAATGCGGATGATAAAAAGAGTGAAGCGACAATTTCCGGTGTTTGGGCAACTCATCTTCCCCCGGAATTAATTGCGTCTGGATACGGGATGCCACCTCCATCTCTTTTTTCAAAGCTTCCTGTTCCAGGATGGTCTCCTGCATCCGTTTGTTCTCAATAAAAACGATGATCAGATTGGAGATAATCTGAATCAGTTTCAGATGCTTAATGGTGGGACTGATGCCCTGATGTTCCTCTTCCACATCACCAATAAGCACATAACCAATGGCCCTGTATCGGTGAAAAAGCGGAATAACAGCATCAAAACCCTGCAAAGGTTCAGGGGGGGCCAGCGTGATGTTTTCTATGGACTTAAACTGAAGAAGATCATGTTCCACATCAATCTTTTCTACTTCAGCGGCAGAAACTCCGGAGATCAGCAGGTTTTTCCACTCACCATCAGAATTGGTAAACACCAGAATCTTCCCTACCTCCAACTCCTCACGCAACAATATCTCGAACTCGCCCAGCAAATCCTCAACCGTATGATCCTGATTGATAGTCTGGGCAATGTCGAGTAATATGTTGAGCCTGTCTTTATAAAGGCGAAGTCTTTTCTTTTTTACCTGCGTAATCATGAATAAATATATATAACAACAAGCCTAAATGTACAAAATAAAATTTTTATATGCGAACATTTGTTCGCAGGATCTCACCTACCCTCACTCGCAAAAAAAAGAACCCGTCAGATCTCTTTTTCATAAAAGAAATCTGACGGGTTCATGTATTTTCAGTAAAGTGTTATTCTTTAACCCGTTCCACGTAGGACTGATCGCGGGTATCTACCTTAATATTGTCACCTGTATTTACAAACAGCGGCACCATAATGGTGGCTCCCGTATCCACAGTGGCAGGCTTCAGTGAATTGGTGGAAGAAGTATCTCCACGTACACCGGGTTCTGTATAGGTAACCTCATAATTGATAAACTGTGGAAGGTTCATCATCAGAGGCGTTTCAGTATCCGCATGGTAAACAATTTCAACCTCCAAACCCTCTTTCAGCAAATGGGAACTGTCCACCAAATCTTCAGCAAGATTAATTTGCTCAAAAGTTTCACTGTTCATGAAGTGATATCCCAAATCGTCCTTGTAAAGGAACTGGTGAGGACGTCTTTCCACCCGGGCTTCGGTCACTTTAACCCCCGATGAAAAAGTATTGTCAATCACCTTTCCGGTGGATACATTTTTAAGCTTTGTACGCACAAAGGCGGGCCCTTTTCCGGGCTTCACGTGCTGAAACTGAATAATGAAAAACAACTGTCCGTTGAATTCTATGCACATTCCGTTTCTAAAATCTGCGGTTGTTGCCATTTTATCTGTTCTTAAATGTGGTGTGTATTTTTTTGCGCTGCAAAAATAGTGTAAATCAATTGAAACGACACAATATTTTAGAGTTTATGTGTTCGGGGGGGGCTGAGTTCGGGGTTCTGAGTTCTGAGTTCGGGGTCAACTCTGAACTCCAAACTCTGAACCCTTCAATCAAGATGAAAACTGGAAAAAGGATTTTGCAACCCCCTGAATTGCTCAAGATTACAGGTAAAAGCACCCACGCGGAGTTCAAACCTGATGCGCACCGGCACCCGGTTTTTATCCCGGGATATCCAGACCTGCATATCATCTTCATTTTTAAAGGCACGTCCCACCTCCGTAACAGGTACAAATTTGTAACACTCCAGTTTGCCCAAAGGGGTTTCGATGGTTTCGATGCCCTGATAACGAATTCGCAAAGGAAACAGCTCATCCGAAAACCAGGTCATTATTTCAATCATCTCACCTTTGCGCAGATTATCATTAAATTTGTGCTTTCGGGCAAAATAAAATGCCGATAAGATGTCCTGGATATTTTCGGGCACCCAGTGTTTCCCGGACTTCTGACTCAGCACCAACGCTGAATCGACATGATAATGCTCATATTCCACCTCATTGTAATACCGATAGCTTCCTTCACGAATACTGCGAACAGATTTAACCGGTAGATCCGTCTGCGGATGGATAAAACTCTCATAACGGTCGCGCACCTTATAAATGGCATCCGCCAGGCCAACAGTTTTCCCGCTTGCAATCACATGATGCACACGCTCACCTTTCAGCACAGTGTCTTTTACCGTAAGATTGGCTTCCCCTCCTTTAATAAATCCGTATTTCAAAGAATACATCAACTCTTCTCCCCCCTGATAAACGGAAGGCTGACCTGAATTATCAGTTCCATCTGCCGATGCGCTATCGTTCGTGGCATTTACCCCATTCAAAGTCAGCCACATCAGCACAGATATAAATATAAAACGTTTCATAACAATTACGGTTTTGGGCCATAAAGCAGCCACTTACAAGCCTTTTTATGGATTTGTTTCCCTAATTGTTACAATTTTGGGGCCGTTTTATTAACAAGAGCCTCCAATCGTGAGCTAAACCGCTGATTATACATTAATTACAAATAAGGTTTTCTAACTATCACGAAAAAAACGACCAACAGCATCGAAAAACAATTAATTGATCTCATCTCCCACCATTTTTAAGCCATAAACTCTAACCTGAATTATTCATAAATTACCTATTGCAATGTTCAATTACCTGCTAAAAACAGGCATCCTCAATAAAAATAATTTGCAAATAGCTTACTATTTCCTTCATCAATTTTCTTTGCGGGTGTCAATATTTACTGGCAACTGAACATTTCATAAATATACCCGGCTAAAGACACTGCTCTGTATTTTTTATCCAGGCCGAAAACCATTAACATCTTGTTAACGTGAAATAACATTACATTAACCCATCTTTATTAAGATTCAATCTAAACTTGTATAAAATCAAAATGAATTTTTAACCTAATAAACAATAGCGCTATGAAACGTAAATTAGCATTATCATTTCTATTTGTATTCACACTGGCACTTTCTGCCCCTGTTATGTCTGAAGCAATGATTCAGGAACCCGAAAAGAAAGAGTGTGAGCAAAAGAAAGAATGTTGTAAGAAAGAAAAAGCAGAATGTGACAAGAAAGCCGAGAAGGCAGAATGTGACAAGGAAAAGAAGTAATCTTCAATTTGTTGTGAATAATCAAAAGCCCGGGAGAATTTTCTTCCGGGCTTTTTTTATTGCTCATTACCGGCTTTGGGGATTATTAAAACCCCCGGATGCCAAAAGATTGAAGAATTCACAGGTAAGCCTGTGAAAGGGAATGGCGAACTAATTCCAGATGAAACAAACATGAATTTTAGAGTGCTAAATTCTCCGTTCTTTTAAGTGTGATTTTCGGATTATTCACCCTCATTTTTGGCGGTGATGTCGCGTTGGCTTCTGACGAGCCTCTTTAAGCATTTCATCATATTTTAATGCTTGTTCTTCGGTAAGCTCAGCCTTGATTTTCTTCTCATAAGTCTCTTTTATTTCCTGCAATTTCTTCATTTTTTCCTCTCTTGCAGTCTCCTTCTCCTTTAAATCCTTCAGTGCCTCACTGCGCTGCTCCAAAAATGATTGAATCTTCACCGATTGCTCTTCCGTCAGATTCAGCTTTTCTTTCAATTTTTCCAGCCTCTGATCATTCTCTTCAGGTAAAGACCTCTGTCCCCGACCCTGTTGAGCAAATCCTGTCAAACAAATGGTCATGGTCAAAACAACCAACATCAACTTTTTCATAGTAACAGTTTTTAAGTTTAAAAATTAAAATGGTCTTCCAGGATACATTTTGTTTTCACGCTTCCGCGAAGCATCCTGCATTGCTCCGCCGATAAAATCTCTAAAGCTCCAGGTAAAAGACAGCATGGCGTAGCGCTCTATCACCAGTGAGCGACTTTGTTCTTCATTTGTTTCTGTCAGACTCCAGGAGTGACGTTGTTTCTCATTGAGCACATCATACACACCAAACTTAATTTCACCCGATCGATTCATAAATATTTTTTTACCTATCGAACCATTCAGCAGTTTATAATTGGGATCCAATGACTCAGTACCAAAGGTGATTCAAAGTACTGTTAAACACCCAGTCAATACTAAATACCCAGTTTAATGTATCAATATTGCTCAAAGATAAAGTGGCCATAAACGCAGTGAAATTTTTTTCATCCAACAGGCATTTTTCCTCTATAATCAACGATTTTTTGAGTATAATCGCCTTGCATCAACTCATTATTCCCTATAAAAGCATAGACGCAGGACCTCTAATACGGGAGAGTTGTGTGCCTCATATTTGTTCGAGTAAGTTTATCCGCCCACCTTGACTTTCGCCCCCAAAGCGTTGACTAATCCAGGAATTTTAAAGGCCAAACAGGCGCTTTTTTACCTCTTCCCGGTAAGATTGACCGATGGGCACTACTTTTTCGGAGATGTGAAGCTGAAGTTGATTGCCATAAAGGGCCTTCACCTGATCACGATTAACAATAAAAGATTTATGAACGCGCATAAAACGATCGGACGGAAGGTTCTCAGTGAGGTTTTTCAATGAATCAAGAGAAACCAGCTTTTGGTTGACACAGTGAAAAGCGACATACTCACGAAGACTCTCAATAAAAAGGATATCCTCTAACCTGACTCTGTAAGTTTTATGATCCGCCTTTATCACCAGAAAAGATTGGTGAGAAGAATCTGGAAATTTACTCTTGCCGGTAACAGCTTCCTTAAAAAGGCGATTGCCTGCTTTTTGAATGGTTTGAACAAAACGCTCGAAATCAAAAGGTTTCAACAAATAATCAATAACATCCAGTTGATAGCCTTCAAGTGCATACTGAGAATAAGCAGAGGTGATAACAACCATTGTATTTTTTAACTGAAAAGCCTTAAGAAATTCCATCCCCGACATCTCTGGCATCTGAATATCCAGAAAAACCAGATCTGCTTCTCCGGCCTGTAAAAGGGGCACTGCCTCTAAAGGTGATTTATAGCTTCCAATCAGTTCCATATTAGGAATTCTTGCAATATATCCCTTTAAAAGAGTCCTGGCCGGAAATTCATCATCTATTATTACACAGTTAATAGTCATAAGGTGTCGATAAAGAGTTTCACTTCAAAAACATCTTTTGTTTCAGAAATATCCAACTGATATCGGTTATCGTAGAGAACCGAGAGTCGTTTTCTGACATTCTCAATACCGATGCCCCGTAAGCGATCCTTTGAGACCGGTTGCAAGGGTTTACTGTTGGATATCTGAAAAAATATCAACCCCCCGGAGGCTTTCAACTTCATTTTAACCCATCCATAGCGGTGATCGTCGATATTCCCATGTTTAAACGCATTTTCCACAAAAGGAAAAATCAACATCGGTTCAATGCGTGTCTGATAATCAACATCGGTAAGAGTCACCTCAAGATTGGGATCAAAATCAAGTTTTATCTTTTGAAATTCAATAAAGTCATTGATATAATCAACCTCCTGTCCAATGGGAATCTTTCGGCCATCGGTTTCATAAACAATAAACCGAAGCATCGAGGATAGTTTCAATATCAATTGCGATGTTTTTGTATGCCCCTGCTGAGACAGTGCATAAATATTATTCAAAGCATTAAACAAGAAATGAGGATTCATCTGGGATTTGAGAAACTTCATCTCTGTTTCCAGATTCTGATTGGTAAGCGACAGTTGTGCCTTCTCTTTCCTTTTGGATTCCAGTACCACCCAAAACAAAGTACTTATAAATAAAATTCCAAAAGAAGGAAACAAATGAAACAACAACCTTCGCGGTATCAATTCCTGCTCTCTTCGCTTTGGTCGCAAAGGAAGTCCTGTCCGAACATTCGTGCTTTCTCTCTGAATCCTCTCACCATCGATCAATATTGAATCACCCCGTTCCGGCTCCATGTTTTGCCTGAGCTGTTCCCATTTTTCAGGGGTTACAGGGTCAGTGAATTCTAAAGAAAAAGAAACAAGACCTAACAAAACTATAACAGAAAGAATGTAGGTTATTATTCTGTTGCGGCCCAACAGAAATGGAAGCAGTATAAGAACGTTCAGATAAAAAATCAGGGCATTAATGCCCAGAGTGCGTATAAAAAAAAGAAATGCCGTCTGATTGTCAAAGAAAACAACAGGCCCGTACAGAAAAGCCGTGGAAAAGCCAATCCATAAAAAGACATGCCACCAGCCAAGCTGATTGTATTCTCTGTAAATAAACCTAAACATCTTCCTAACCATGACTGTCTGCACTTTTTTTTAAGAGCGCTTCTCTAACACTGCTGTCAATATAAATATAATGCTTTGAATTATACCATTTAGTCATTGTCATTTTGTTCCTCATCCGGGCGGAAAGTCCACACATCATCGAAATAATAGGCCGAACTGTTACCGGTTGCCACATAAGGGATATCATTGATGGTGAAACCCAAGGCATCACTCCTGGAAGATCCCTCAAAATTAGTCTTTTCCTCCCAGAAATCAGTAATCGGATTGTACTCCCAGGTAGAATTGCCTGCATATCCGGCTCCTCCGGTTGTGAGGTAACCACATCCATCCATTGTAAAAGTTACAATGTTGCTCCCGACCAGACTGTAATCATCATCATACGATTCATCATCATTTGTGTTACTCGTAATCTCTCGCTTTTCTGTCCAGCTGTCGCTTTCCGGATCATACATCCAGGCATCTGTAACATAGGTACTGTTGTCAACCCCTGTAAACACATAAGCCTTACCTTCCAACACAAAGACGGCTGCATCTCTGCGTTTGGAGCCCCCAATGCTGGTAATCTGCGTCCAGTCACCACTCAAAGCATCATACCGATAAAAATCCTTGAGACGGTTTCCATCATAGCCGGTACCCACATATCCCTGGTTGTTGATACCAAACCCAATGGATGAATAACGGGCTGTTCCTGGAAAATCGGCAATTTGCGTCCATTGGCCGTTATCGCCTTGTGCAGGATCAAATTCCCAAAAATCTTTCAACTTGTTGTCGCCATCATAACCGGTCCCCACATAGCCTTTCCCGTTGGCAGAAAAAGCTACGGCACCATTTCGGGCAGGAGCTTCGGAAGGAAGAGAGGCCACCTCTTGCCAACTATCACTGGCTGCATCATAACGCCAAAAATCTCTCAGGCGCTCATCTTCCTCACCATTGTAGCCGGTACCAAGATAAGCATAGTCGCCAATTACAAAAACCACGGCATCGGTACGGGGAATACCTTCGAAGGCTCCCATTTCAACCCAGTTGCCTAAAAGTTCTTCATCGTCGTCATCATCGCATGCTGCAAACAGCAAAATTGTGGATAATAAAATCCACCATAACATTTTAGATAATTGCATAAGATATTACCATTTAATATTCCTAACTTTTTTCTTCTCACGCTTCTCGTTGATAACGAATGTCAACGGATCGGACTGACCACAAAAAGACAAATAAACTCACTCTCTACCATCATTTTTCAACCAACAGGAGAGCAGACTCTTTCAACAGCCAGGTTTTATCTATTACCGGAATGCCCAATACATTCATTGAAAATAATCCTTTGCTTGCAGGCTGTTTGTACCTTCTTGTTGAAAAAATGAGACTGCAGAGCTGCCCCTGTCCTACATTCGCGGTCAGGAAAAATAACTACCTATGAATAAGAAAACCACATTACTTCTTCTTCAGATTCTTTTGTATACCGGAATCTCCCTCTTAGCTTCCTGCTCAGAGGGGAACTTCTCCATTGGAGATGATTTTGTAGATACCGAGACCTATACAGCGATTACAGATACTTTTTCCCTGAACCTTTCCACCTTCCGCATGGACAGCGTGGAAACATCCGGAACAGGAATTGCCCTATGCGGCTATAGCGAGACAAACGAAACAAAGTCAACCGGTTATTTCAACATCGAACGAACTTCCGATAACATCAGCAAAAATGAGAAGTTCGATTCGCTCTGCCTGGTTTTACAACATTCCGGATATTACCTGGGTGATACTGCCCGAATCTTTGGTCTTAGTGTGCATCTCCTGCAGGAAGAAATTACTGCCAACGATGCAGGGACGCTTTGTGCTGATAATTTTTTCACCTATGCAAAAGGGCCTGTCGGGCAGGTAACTTATTATCCTGAACCCAACACCACAGAAGAAAAGGAGTTACTTATCAGGATAGACGATTCATTTGGTCAGATGCTGCTGGATACGCTGCAAAGCAATACAACACTCACAGCTTTAGACTTTGAAGAGGTCCTCCATGGTCTTGCACTGGTTCCCGATTCAACCTTTTCGGAAGCCATCCTGGGTTATGAGGCAAACGAAGGAAGTATCAACCTTCGATTGTATACCCATAAAGTTGATCTGGAGAAGACAGAACTCAGCCATGATTTCCCGCTAACAGAAACCTATCTTCAATTCAACAATATTGTAAGCATCACCAATGAAGAAGCATTGCAATCATTGACCTCCTACAAACAAAAAGCCACCGAATCTCAACTGAATCAATCAGCCATTTTACAGGGAGGTACAGGTTTCTTTACCCGAATAGACCTTCCCGGACTCTCATCCATGAAAGCACTGCAACAGCAAGGGCAGATTGTAAAAGCCACTTTGCAGGTAGGTGTCAATACGGTAAATCACCCAACCCAGACACCACCAACGACTTTGTACTTGCTGGAGGCTGACAAAATCAATCAGCTCTCCTCCTACATAGTGAACAGCAGTGATTATTCGGTAACCGGTACTCTCAGTAAAACAACCTCTCTTTACGAAGAATCCTATACCTACACTTTCGACATCACTTATTTTCTGAATGCACTCATCAACGAAGAAGTCACCACCGAAGGCACCGGCATTGTACTGGCACTTCCGGAAGAAGACCTTCAAAGTAGCGTGGACAGAGTGGAGTTTAAAGGATATACCGACCCTTCGGCAGAAACCAGATTAAATGTTTTTTACTACAATTATGACAAAGAATAGACTGAAATTTTTCTTAATTGCCCTTTTTGCCATCAACTGCATTGGTCAAATAAATGCCCAAAACAATACCTCATCCCCTTATTCTGTTTTTGGGTTTGGGGTCCTGGAAACAGCAGCACATGCCCATAACAGCGGCATGGGGAACAGCGGGGTGGCTTTACCCTCCGAACAGTTTCTAAATACGTTGAATCCTGCATCACTCAGCAATCTTGATTCCCTGTCCTTTTATTTCAATTTCCAGGCACAGGGAACTTCCAACAAATTTTTAATGTCGGGAAAGGAACAAACCAATTTTGATTCCAATTTTGATATTCTTTCTATGGGCTTCCGGATCACTCCCTGGTGGGGAATGTCGGTGGGTTTATACCCCTTCTCAAGTGTGGGTTACGAGATTAACGCCCAAAGTGACATACTGGGGTCAACATCCGAATACCCCATTGTTTATGAAGGAGGTGGAGGCCTTTCGCGGATAACCATGTCCAATGGAGTTAAGCTATGGGAAAAACTGTCGGCTGGTATAGACTTTTCTTTCCTCTGGGGCTCCACCGACATTATGGAGACAGCAGATTATTCCTCACTAAGTGGAATGACCATCAGCAACACCAGAAAATGGTATTTCAACAACCTTTATCTGAAATATGGTTTGCAATACAAGACACGGCTCAAAAACGGAAGTCTGCATGCCGGTGCCACCTGGCAACCAGAGACCAATATTTATGCAACATTCAACCAAACCATCGAACAGGATGAAAGCACCACCTATTACGATGAAGACCAGTCGGCTGATGATGTGTGGCTACCCAACATCTACAACATCGGGTTGGCAGCCCAATGGAACTCCGGATGGCAAATAGCAGCTGATTACTCATTGGCAGAATGGTCTCTGTTGAACCAAAGCAGCACGCTGAACGGTGCTTTCCATGATTCACAAACCTTTGGTGCTGGAGTATCCTGGGCTAATCCTAAAAACAAACACAAACGCATTAATCAGATGAATTGGCAGGCAGGAGCTTTTTATACCGACGGACTTATCAGCATCAATGGGACGCGCATTGATGAAAGAGGATTTAGTGCAGGATTTTCTGTTCCGGTAAGCGATCGGGGAAACAGGCTCCATTTATCGTACCAATACTCGATAAAAGGGACTGCAGACAACAGACTCATCGAAGAACGCTATCACAAATTCAAACTCAGTTTCTCCATTATTGAACATTGGTTTGCAAAGCAGAAATTTTATTAGAATTCTCCGGCTCAGATAGTTCTTCCAGTGGTTCCCATGGCCGAATCCAGGCATCACTAAAACGCCCATTCTGTTGAATACGGTTTCGGTGTTTTTCTGCTTCCTCCCGGTTGCGGAAACGCCCCGTTACATATCTCAGGTAGCCGTCTCTTCCTTCCAGTGCATTTACAGATTCAATATCCAGCCCCCGGAAGAACCAGAAGCCAACTTCGGAGTAATGCCTGAGTGCCAGCACCTGAATGGTAAAAGTGGTGTCCTCCGCCTGAGCCTGAAGTCTCCCGGAGTTGCGGGGTATTTCAGCCAACTGCCGGTAATCCGTTGGTGTCGGCATCAACCCCGGTTTTAGAGGAGCTGCCATACGTGGATCCTGTAACATCACTATCTGCTCCGTTTTGTTGTACGATAATTGTTCTGATACATGAATATTCAAAGGTTGTTCTTCCGATTCGGGAGTCACCTCTTTAATGGTATAATTCTCTCCCGACTCCAGAAATAAAAGGTAACGACCGGTAGCCGGGTTGGGACGGTAATCGCCCACCTGCCTGTTGTCCGAATCTCTCGAAACAAGAAGTCTGATCTGTTCCACGGGAAGATTTTTCGAATTTTGTATGGTTCCCTCAATCACTGCGAGAGATCCGTTGTACAGAGAGTCAAACTCTACTTTATAGATATCCGAACGACCCACATTTTCGGAAAACCGGTAAGATGCATAATAAGCCCGACTTTTATCGAGTGTGGGAACAAAGAAAAAGTCATCATCGGGAGTATTAATGGGATGTCCCATATTCACAGGCTGTGTCCAGGTTTCATCGTCCTGCATCTGACTGTAAAAAACATCAAACCGCCCCATTGACGTATGCCCCTCAGAAGCAAAATAAAGCGTTTGTCCGTCGGGATGTAACATAGGTGTTTCTTCATCCAGTTCCGAATTAATCACCGGTCCCATATTGACAGGCTCTCCCCACTGTCCATAAGCATCGAGCCGACTCATATAAACATCAAGTCCACCGAATCCTCCAGGCCGGTTGCTGGTAAAATAGAGCGTACTCTGATCGGGAGACAACGCAGCATGCGTCTCATCCCACTGCGAATTTATGGGGTGCGGCATTTTTTCAGGTTCCTGCCATTCTCCGTTCAGATATTGACTTACATATATGCTTTTACCTTCCCTGTCGTTTTTAAAAAGAAAAAGGCGATTGCCATCAGGCGACAACGACAATATGGATTTGTGCTCGGAACGTGAAAAGAATTCACCCAGCACGCGGGGTTTACTCCATCCTTTTTGAGTTCTCTCGGCAAAAAAGACTTTCTCCGGATATTGTCCGTCAGGCAGTTCCGGACCATGGCCGGAGGGGCGACGGGAAGTGAAAAATATGCGATCCCCTGTAAAGGAAACCAAAGGGCTGTGATCGTCAAATTCAGAATTAAACAAATTACCCAGATTGGTAATTTGAAGAGGAACGGGGTTTTTCAACAAAATTGCTGAATTCCGGATTTGCTTCATCTCCCGTGCAAACTCATTTTTCAACTGCTCATCGTCCACTGAATCACAAAGACTTTTGAACACCGACAAAGCCTCCCGGGGTTGCTGATTCAGATGATAAGTACGTGCAATGGTTTGCTGCAAATCCACTCCAAAAGGAGAAAATCTGTCAGTAGCAGGAATGATACTCATCGCTTTATGAAAGAGTGTCAGAGCCGAATCAAGCTCCTGGTTGGTATGCACATAGCATATTCCCAACTGAGTCAGGGCATCCACATGATACGGATTTTGCTCCAGAATTTCTGAATACAAAGCAATGGCCTCTTCATAATTCTTATCTCCGGCAGCTGCAAATGCTTTTTTAAACGTACGCATATGCAAATCGTTCCTCCCTGCGTCTGCTGGAATTACGATAAAAAACAACAGGATAAAAACTACTGCCTTCTGAAAACCGGTATGTAAGTAACTCATGTTCATCTTCTTTCCCCTCTGCATATTCTATCTCTTGTTACGATGCAAAAGTGTAAAAGATTGTAATTCAGGATAAAGCAATTCTAAATTTTGACGAACACCCCAAAATACAGGATAAACAGCTCTTTATTACCGGGAAGAGAAAACCATAAAGCTCTGATTGTTAAGAAAAGTAAAAAGTGTTTGTCCATAAAGTACCATTTACTGCGTTACGCTTGCCCGAAAATTCCTCATTTACTCAAGTAAACTTCGTATTTTCGGGCTTCGCAAGCCTTGTAACTGGCACTTTCTTGACAAACACATGACAAGAAACAAATTTTGCTTAGTTTATAGACGGACACTAAATAGGAGAATAAACCCGCAAATGTAACTGTTGCTGAGTTTGCTTCGGGGTATACCTTAAACAATACAGCTCAAATTGGGCTTGCTCCGGGGCAAACTGCTAAATCATAGAACAACCTTTGTTATCGGGATTGAGGTCTTCAATCAATTGGGTTTTCCTTTTCTTCCTAAAAAAACTGTGCCACCTCCACCAAAGGAGCGACCCATATCTCATCCTCATGAGTCTGAAGGTATTCCACCAACTGATTGTGAGCTTCCCTGGAAACATTCATATTGTGTTCACCACCAACACCGTGAAAAAGAAAGACCAGCAAACCACCTTCCTTACGCACCCTCTCAACCTGAGCAATCAGCTCGTCCCCGGTCTGATTCATAGCGACAAAAGAACCCACTTCCATCGGGTTAAGCTCGCCCTGATGCTCAATACGAAAAACGACATCCCGCGCTGCCGTAAACCAGCCGGAAATGGCCTTCACGAAAGAAGAATCCTGGACAATTTTGTCACCACAGGTATAAGCAAATGTACGCTGATCTTTCCCGTCAATGGCTTTTAGGAAGGCATTGCCCACCCGTATCTCTTCGGTCATCCGGGAAAACGAATACTTAGAGAGATCCTGATCAGGTTGAATCCAGTCACGGCCGGGCAAACTGCCATCGCATGGATGAAACAAGGTGTGGTTGCCCAACTCATGTCCGTTTTGGGCTATTGTCCGCCATTCGTCCATGCGCTCCACCAGCGGCAATGCATTTCCGGGAACATAAAACGTTCCTTTCATGCCGGCAGCATCAAGAGCAGGCACCACATTGTCGAGATGCACATTCAGGGCATCATCGTAGGTAAGCACCACTGCTGCTTTGTGATTATTCCAGGGACCTTCTTTTTGGTCGGTTTGCGCGTGGCAGCCCATCGCACCAAGCACCAGAGAAACAAGAAAAATCGTTGAAAATTTGTTCATAGTTCGGTTGTTTGTATTTTTTGAATGAAGATATGACTGGTAACAAATATCGCAAATTTCATTCAATAACCGGAAGTTGATGCGGACACCGCTCTACTGATGGGATTGTTTGGGAGCAAACCATTTAATAACGGAACCTCTTGCTTACTGAGATTGCTGCGGGATAAACCCTCGCAATCACAACACCACACCGCAGGGGAGGAGAGAGGCAGTTCCTGAAATGCCTTAACATTAACCTTTCCTTCACGAATCATTTCGTGTCGATTGCCGGGTTTCTTGGTCTCCACAATAACCCCAACCGAAGAAGTCCCTTTATCGCCGTTATGGATTACCAGGTCTGTGCGCCCTTTGGTATTCACAAAATGGTCGGGATCATAATAGGTCTTTTTAAGAAAGGCAATGACCAGATTTTTGTGGTGCTCTTCTGACTCAATATCGTTGCAGCTGTCGAGCAATTGCAGCAAGTTATGTTTGAACTGCTCAATTTGCCGGCGTTCAGGTTTTACTTTTCGAAATGCGCGGTTTAATGATTATCGGGGATTCAGAAGATTCAGTTCCATGAAGCAATAGGCTTTTGTTAGCATAAAAATAACAAAAATATCCGTTTAGGGACAGAAAGCACCGGCAGGCTGACCTCCGATGACAGTAACCGATGGGGAGGTATGCACATAAGGCAATTTCCCTTCTGATCACCACATGTTCAAATCCCTCTTTCAAAAATTTACACTACATTTGATCTGTTGAATGTACCGAACAGGCTCCCCAATCATCCAACCTTCAGGAACTGCGAAAACATCCACAAATATCACTCTTGAATACAATGCTAAGCAGCAATTATGAACAAACTGGTAAAAAATCTAAAGAATAACAGAAAAGTCGTTTATGATCAGGGAGCTTTTGACAACCGAAATGTATGGATTGTAGAGGCAGATGGTACCCGAAAGGTACTCCGTGACGAAGAATACCTGACAGACCTCTATAAAATCTCAAAAACCTACGCACCTCAAAAACTATACAATGATTTTGTAGAGATTTACGAACGTACCTCCTACAACATCAGCACAAGTGTATTGAGTCTGATTGACTCAATTACGGGGTCTTATCTTCACGGCGACCAAAAGATAGTAGAGCAATGGTTTTCGGTGATCTACGCCGAACTCATTGCAGGAGAAAATGAAAAAGCCGCTATATTAAAAAAACGAACAATAAGGCTGGCCCTGTATCAGGTGCTGATTTTAGGGATGCCGGCTGCCAAAGCCGTAAATTTCAGCAAAGGGAAACATGCATCGGAGTTGGATGTCATTATGGAACCTTTGGGTTTTTAAGCTGCTTCATACAATCTACACAGCCTTCCGTTACCTGTTTGTAAAAAGTGATTATGTTTGCAACTTCAGCGTAAAAAGTGATTATTCCATTCTTACAAAACTCCTTCCTGTGTAACACCTGTTTCTTTAAGCACAGCAATGTTTTGTGACATCGAAGAACACCCCGAACCATATAACACCAGACACCGAAGAATTTGACATTTTGTGAAAGCAATGGCAGTCCCATTCTGAGAAACCTTCTACCCCAAAAATTGGATATTAATTCACTTATATGCTGAAATATATTTAACCTGTTAAACAAAAGAATAATGAGTCACACTCCGGAAGCTGTAATATTAAAAAGCAAAAAACATTTTCATCTCCTGGACGGATTAAGAGGAATTGCTGCCATTGCGGTGGTAATTTTTCATTTTATGGAATGGGAAAAGCCCGACATCAGTCAAAACTTTATCGGACATGGATTTCTTGCGGTAGATTTTTTCCTATGCCTTTCAGGTTTTGTAATTGCCTATGCATACGACAATCGGTTGCCCAAAATGAGGCGTAAAGATTTCTTTATCTCCCGCCTGATAAGATTACATCCATTGGTAATTATCGGTTCCATTCTTGGCTTGATTGCATTTCTGGCTGACCCCTTTGCCAGCCATGCAGAAGGCTATTCATTGGCGGCAATGGCTCTGATTTTCCTTGCCTCCATGTTGATGATTCCACTCCCCGTAATGGAAGAGAGAGGCTTTAATCTTTTTGGGCTGAATGCTCCCTCGTGGTCACTCTTCTGGGAATACATCGCCAATATACTTTATGCATTTGTTTTGATCCGACTTTCGCGCAAAACTCTGTGGGTCTTGCTTATTCCGGCAGCCATAGCTCTGGTATGGGTAAGCTACAGTGCAGGCAACCTTCTGGGAGGCTGGGATGGCAACACCTTTTTGCACGGCGGGGTAAGAATGTCCTATTCATTTCTGGCAGGACTACTCATCTTTCGTTCCGGATGGATTATCAAAAACAAACTGGGATTTGTCCCATTGGCGCTAATGCTGTCCGCCGCCTTTTTCATGCCATGGCACTCTCAAAACTGGATTACCGAATCCCTTATAGTTCTTCTTTACTTCCCTTTTATCGTTGCTCTTGGAGCAGGTTCTGCACTTTCCGGAGTTCTAAAAGAAACAAGCATCTTTCTGGGCAAAATATCCTATCCGTTATACATGACTCATTATGCAGCCATTTGGATGTTTGGTCACTATTTTACCACTCGGAATCCTACGGAAGAGCAACTTACGTGGATCATCGTAATAGGAACGGCGCTCATGATCTTTTTTGCGTGGCTGGTCATGCAATTTATTGAAACACCTGTGCGCAAATACCTTACCAGAAAAAGAAAAGAGAAATTGCTAAAGAATTAATGCGTCTTTGTTAAAAGTCACATAAATGAAAAAGATTTTATTTTCCGTACTGCTTATTACTGCCCTTTCCTCCTGCATACAGGAAAAAATAAAGGTTGCCTGCGTAGGCGACAGCATAACTGAAGGGTTCATGATTTCGCCCCAGAGTAAATTGGCCTATCCCGTTATTCTGGATAGCCTTCTGGGCAATCAATATTCTGTGATGAATCTTGGTCGCACCTCCACCACGATGCGCTATGACGGCAATTTCCCCTATCATACAGCCAAGGAGTTCTCCAATGTTTTTGCATATGAGCCTGATGTAATTATCCTAAAGCTCGGAACCAACGATACCAAGCCTGTCAACTGGGATGAACACAGCTATGAAAGCAGCTATCAGGCAATGATTGATAATTTTAAGACCATCCCATCTAATCCGGAAATCTATGTATGTCTCCCCGTACCGGTTTTCAAAACAAAATGGGGCATCAACGATTCTACGGTGGTCAATGGAGTCATCCCAATAGTGAAAAAAATTGCTCAACGCAACAACCTCTCTGTCCTTGATCTATACACCCCCATGCTGGACAAAGGCGAAATGTTTTTCGACAGCATACATCCGGATGCCACGGGGCTGGCTGCAATGGCAGAGATTATTGCAGGAGAAATATTATAGATTTTAATCAAGGTGTCACCCCTGCCGGGGCTTTTACCATTCATTGCATACCCATTGCTACCAAACTGTCGCCCCGCCGGGGCTGGTCCATCTTAGAATCCAGCCTCAGCGTAAAGCAGACATTCAAATCTCATCTCTCATCCCTCGCAAGGCTCCAGGCTCCAAACCCCATGCGCTTAAACAAGTCATTAAGCCTCTGCCGCATTCTCATCATAGAGTGTTACCACTGCATCAAATTCGGTCCTGACAAATTCATCTTTGGCCAGCCATTTTTCTGACGTAATCACCTGGTATTGGTCATTTCCTTTCTCCTTTAGTTCCCAAATGATTCCTTCTGCCTCTGGAAAAGGAACCTTTCCTTCCAGTTGATCTCCAAACAGGCGATGAAGCAGGTTATTGTCCGACAACCCCTGACTAAAAGCCTTTAAAATCACCTCTTTATTCATTTCAACACCTTCTTCATTGGTGCTTAGTTCCAGATCAATCACATTGATTTGAATATGTGGGAACTTTCCGTTATAGGCTTTGTAAAGCAGTTGATTGACTTCAAACAAAGGTTTGTGAAGATCAATCTCCGTATATTTTTCAGCCAGCTTTTCACTGAGCATTTCCAGTGAAATATTATCAATCTGCCCCTCCGACAGTTGAGCCGACAGCTTGTAATCAAGCACAATAGCGGCAGCTTCCCGGGGCTCAAACTCATTAATGGCCATAAAAAGAAAATCTTTGACTTCGCCATCCGGGACCGTTTCGGCATCCGGAACCTCAAAGCGGGTCATGAGTTCTTTGTAATCGGCCAGCGACCAGGCATCTTCCAGTTGGTCGGTGTTTTTTACCTCATTAATCTTAACATGAAATTGCATAAACGATCATTTTCTGTTCTTAAGGGTAACCTATGAGACGGCGGATTGTTGTAAAAGATTCTACAAAAAACCCGACACCAATTGAATCTTCAATCGGTGCCGGGCATTAATTTATCCGGTTTTTTTCGTAGAAATTATTTTTTGTCGCTGTTGTAACCCCATTTCAGATAAAGAGCACCCCAGGTAAATCCTGCACCAAAGGCCGCCAGAATAATATTATCCCCTTTTTTCAGCTGATCTTCCCATTCCCAAAGGCAGATCGGCAAAGTGCCGGCAGTGGTGTTTCCATATCGATGAATATTGATCATCACCTGTTCTTTTTCGATGCCCATACGCTTGGCAGTACCCTCTATGATACGCATATTGGCCTGATGAGGCACCAACCAGTTCAGGGTCTCGGAAGTAATATTGTTACGTTCCATGACCTCCACAGCCACATCGGCCATTTTAGACACCGCATGTTTAAATACATGTGGTCCGTCCTGAAAGATGAAGTGTTCCCGGTTGTCGATGGTTTCGTGCGATGGCGGTTTTACGGATCCACCGGCTTTCTGATGCAGATAGACACGACCAAACCCGTCGCTCTGCAACTTACTGTCGAGCATTCCCACTTCCTCGGTGGTGGGTTCAAGCAGTACAGCACCAGCCCCGTCACCAAAAAGCACACAGGTAGTACGATCAGTATAATCGGTGATAGACGACATCTTGTCGGCACCCACCACAATTACCTTTTTCTTGTTTCCGGTCTGTACAAATTTGGCTGCGGTATCCAGGGCGTATAAGAAACCGGAGCAACCGGCATTGATGTCAAAACTATGTGCATTGCGAATGTCGCATTTGTCCGAAACAATATTGGCGGTTGCGGGAAATATATGATCAGGAGTAACGGTGGCACAAATCAGCATGTCCACCTCATCCGGAGAAGTGCCTGATTTTTCCAGTACCTGATTTACAGCCATCATGGCCATGTCGGAGGTCCCTTTACCCTCTCCTTTTAATATCCGGCGTTCTTTAATCCCCACGCGGGTGGTAATCCACTCATCGGAGGTTTCCACCATTTTACTTAATTCCTCATTGGTAAGAACATAGTCGGGGACATATCCTCCGACAGCGGTAATAACTGCATTCAATTTTTCCATTGTAGCAAACAGAATTTTTGAGGGCCGTAAGTATCCCGGTGCGTCACGGAATGTGGCGGGCCATGGCTTGGGCCTGATAATGGCAGAGATTGGAACCAACCAATTATCTGCAAACAAAACTGCCCCTAAATGAATCACTTAGGGGCATATTTCAATCATTAAGATTTTGTAATCTGCAAAAACAGTATCTGACCGGATGTCGGTGCCAACCAAGAAATCATAGCATTTTCCACACTGTCCCACAAAAAAGAGACAAGTTGCAGGCCGATGATTCGTTTATTACACCCGAACATCTCAATCAACTGAGACTTAAGCGGTAACTTCTTTCTCTACAGCCAGTTTTCCTCTGTAATGGCCACACTCATCACATACAGTATGCATTTTGATGGTAGCGCCACAGTTAGAGCAAACTCCCAAAGCAGGCATGCTGGCTTTGTAGTGAGTTCTTCTCTTGTCTCTTCTCGTCTTCGATGTTTTTCGTTTTGGATGTGCCATCTTATAACCTCTTTTTACTTGTTGTTTTTATTTATTAATTTCTTTAACTCATCCCATCGGGGATCTACAGGTTCATCATCATCCGTATCCTCTTCTTCGGAAACAGAAATATCGTCGTGCACCATATATTCTTCCAGTCGCTCCAGCATCTCGGGATCACATCCCGGTGTACCGTCTTCATTGTCGGGATGAATATGCCTGATTGGCACACTAACCACGATAAATTCGTAGAGATAGCTGGCAATGTTGAATGTGTGTTCCTCATGTGGAATAATCACAATCTCCTCGGTAGGTTCGGCATATTCGTCTCCAAAATTGACATAAAGTGTTCCTTCATAATCGATGGGAACATTTACATCCGACAAACACCGATCGCATACCGTGCCAACTTCACCCTCAATGCTGAACCGAAATTCCAGCATACGGCTGCTTTTCAAGAGCGTAACGGTGGCCAAAAGGTCACCTGTCTCTACCTGCGGCTGCTCAAACAGCTCAAAAAAGGCGTCCTTTAACCGGTACTCAAAGACGTGTTCTCCATCCTTAAGTCCCTTAAAGGCAATGCCATACTCTTTCAATTTCTTCTCTGCTGCCATACGTAAAAACTTCGCAAAGGTATAAAATATTCATTGTGTGGGAAAAATAATTTCAGAAAAAGTTATTTTGATCTAATCTGAACTATTCATAAATTATCTATTACAATGTTCAATTACCGGCTAAATAAAGGCGTCCTCAATAAAATTGACTTGAAAATAAATTATTATTCCCTTCATCAATTTTCTTTGCGGTTGCCCGTATTTATTGGCATTTAAACATCTCATGACGAAAACTTATGAATAGACCAGACTGAAAACATCAGCAAAAATCACTTATCAACGGAACAACTAAACCCGAAACTCTCAAATAGTGTAAAGACGCACGACTGTGCGTCTCTACGTACGCCTCAAACCTCATTCCTTTAAAGCCCCCTATCCAATTAAGATCCGGAAAGTTGTTCCTTTTCCGGGCGATGACTCCTTCACAAAGATACGTCCGTTGTGATAATCCTCCACAATACGTCGAACCAAAGTCAATCCGAGTCCCCACCCGCGCTTTTTGGTGGTATAGCCGGGCTTAAAAATGGTTTTCTGATTCTTCCGGGCAATCCCCTTTCCGGTATCTGAAATGTCAATAAATGTTTGATTTTTGAAGCCCCCCCACGCAAAGGTGAGTGTACCTTTCCCTTCCATGGCATCGGCTGCGTTTTTACTGATATTCTCCACCACCCACTCAAAAAGTGGCCGATTCACCCGAATCTCAGGAGCATCCATATTCTCAGGAGGCTCTACCCGGATTTCCACACCTGAAGAGATGCGATGTTCCAGGTAACCAATCACCTCATGAAGCATGTCTGTAACATCCACGTTTTTTAATTCGGGACGCGATCCTATTTTCGAAAAACGTGCGGTGATGGTTTGCAGTCGTTGAATATCATGCCGCATCTCCCCAACCAGCGAAGGATCCACCTTTTTCATCTCCAGCAATTCGAGCCAGCCCAGCAGGGAGGAGGTTGGCGTTCCTAACTGATGAGCTGTTTCCTTGGCCATGCCTACCCACACCTGATCCTGCTCCCATCGCCGGGCAGCGCTGAATGCCCAGTATGCCAGCAAGACAAAAACAATTACCACAAAGAGTTGAACCACCGGAAACCACCGGAGCTTTCGCAGAATAATGGAATCCGCATAATAAAGATATTGTTTCTGCCCATTCCCCAGATCAATCACAATAGGCTCTCTTCCCTGCTTCATCTGCCGGAGTTCCTGCTGAAGAAAAGCAGACTGGTTCTTCTGTGGCAAATCAATATTCCTGTGAAAATAGATGGTATCCTTATTATCGGCTATGACCAGAGGCACCGTGGTGTTATTCTGAATAATTTCAAACACGAGCTCCAGCGACTGCTCATCAAGATCGGGACGGGCAAACTGCCTGTTGGCTTTCGCCCACAACTCCATTTTCCGTGTCTCCTCCCTCCGGAGCTCCGATGTAAGTTTGCTGGTATAAAACAACGAAGCCCCTCCAATGATCAGGGCTCCTGTCATCAAAAGAAACTTCCACCATCTTTTCCGACTGTAAATCTCCATTTATGAATTGTTTTACTTCCAACCAGGGATTCTCCCCTCAACCCAATTAATCACTACTCATAATCCGGTCCATCATCTTCTTTTCAAAATTCATCCATCGGGGAACAGAAACAAGATATTTCTGAAACAAACCTAACCTACCTTATGCATAAGACAGGTGAGATGTAAACAGGCTGAAAGCCTGATAGCAATAGCCTGGGGCAGCGCCCCAGGCTATTGCTGAAAGACCTTTGGCCTTTTAAAATCGAAACAACATTATAAATCTATTCCAGTACTCAACTATCGGCGAAAATTTAAAACACATCACCCAAACCGCTCAACTCAAACGCCCTTCACCGGTACTTCTCATCCCGGTTTAGATAGATGCTTACGTAGCTGTTGTATCGCGAACCGGCAATTTCTCCGTTTTCGACAGCTTCTTTTACAGCACACCCGGGCTCGTGCAAGTGGGTACAATTGTAATAACGGCAACCGGACGCCACTTTAAAAATCTCTCTGAAATAATGGGCCAGCTCTTCTTTTTCAATATTAAAGAGTCCAAAGCCCCGGATACCGGGAGTGTCAATGATGTATCCCCCGAAGGAGAGGGGGTGCATTTCGGCAAAAGTAGTGGTGTGCCGACCGGTGTGGTGACGGTCGGAAATACGGCCGGTCTTAAGATTAAGTGCCGGCTCCACCCGGTTCACCAGAGTGCTTTTCCCCACCCCGGAATGACCCGCGAGCAGGGATACTTTCCCTTTAAGTAAGTCTTTCACACACTCCAGATCTTCATCGTGC
This sequence comes from Marinilabilia salmonicolor JCM 21150, assembly GCF_000259075.1. Lineage (GTDB taxonomy): Bacteria > Bacteroidota > Bacteroidia > Bacteroidales > Marinilabiliaceae > Marinilabilia > Marinilabilia salmonicolor. The sequence continues at coordinate 3,662 of NZ_AJKI01000040.1, read as the reverse complement.
TTGGCAGAGGTGGTGAGGACTTTATAACCTATTTTCTCGTAAATTTCCTTATAATCAGCCAGTTGATCCTTGTGGAAATGGTCGTATCGGTCCACTTTATTGAAGATGACGGTTGCGGGAATGTCGTAAGCCTCTGTTGTGGCCAGCAGACGGTCGATAAAAACGGGGGTGGTAACCGGATAATTGATGGTAGCCACAATGATGGCCTGATCAATATTGGCAGCCAGTATCTGTGTTTGCCGTGACAAATTGGAGGCACGACGGACAATAAAATTGCGACGATCACCTATTTTCTCGATAACGCCGGTTCCGGTAGCTTCATCAACACTGTACATCACCCTGTCACCCACAGCCACAGGATTGGTGCTCTTCAGTTCATCCAAACGAAATTTACCCTTGATCTTACAAGACACAGGAACTTCATCATCGGTTTTTACATTGTACCAGCTACCAGTCGATTTTATGACAACGCCTTCTTTCAAATGTCTGATTTTAGTAATGTGCCACTCAAATATGGATTTCTCACTAACAATTCAAAAATAATGATTTATCAGCTTCGGTCACCATTCATCAAAAAATAAATTAATGATCAGAGGATTTTTTTTTGAAAATCACCACTCTTTTGCCATCATTCCAAACTATTTCAAAATTCCATCTGTGGGCAATATATTTGAATGTCCGGAAAGAAAAAAACAACACATGCGTGTCGTCGCGGGCATAAAACCAATTGAGAAATTTTTCCGTTCCTGAGTGCCACATGGTCATAATAATTAGAAACCCACCCGGCTTCAACCGGTCGTTGATGAGTTCCAGCTCTTTCACAGGATGATGGAAATGTTCAAAAGCTTCGGTGGAGAAAATAAAGTCGAAAGTACCCTCAGGAAGCCGGGGCCCAAATACCGGATCATAATCCTGACAATGCAAACCCTGCCTTTCCAGCAATAATGACAATGCAGGCCCCGGGCCACTGCCAAAATCAAGCCCTTTCATTCCGCTGTCCAGATAACCCAAAGCCGGATCAATGGCCTGATGAAGAAATTTTACATATCCGGGATCACTGATGTCATTTTCGTGCGTCCGGTATCTGTCGCGCTCCTTCTCAATAGTCAGCATATCATCAGAAGAAACAAAAATAAGATCACACTCCGGACATTGAAAATAGTGCCTGTTCAGGGGCCCTTTCACAGACCTTACTTCATCAGTAAATAATTTGTCTAAGCTATTGGTCTGATGGAACTCGCATGGTTGATTATTTCCATTCTCTTTTGAAACAATCGTTGCCATGCTCGTTTCATTAGAATTATTACACAGTGGACATTGCAGGTACATAAAGAGTTATTTTACATATACTTAAGATAATCCTTTACCTCCAGAAAAGCTTTCTCCAAACGGATCATCCGGTCGATCATAAATGTGAAAATCTCCGGCCAGGTTTCCCTGACATACATATCGCCGGGCTGCTCCACATAAACCCTGCATACATCCCGACCATTGTCTTTGGTATAGGCAAAATCCCAGTTCAGGGGGCCCTCAAACTCCCGCTCAAACAAACCTTTGGCTGCCTCCAGCTTTTCATAGAGCGCCAGCCGGTCTTCCTCTTTCTTTTTATTGATTTCCAGGGCCACGATTATTTTTTCGCGCCCCACATCAAAACGCAAATCCAACCCTTTAATACCGGTATTGTCACCTATCCACAAACGCTTTCGCCCTTTTTGTCCGGGTAATCTTCTGGTGCGATTGGAAAGTTTTTGCCAAAATTCAAGACGCAACTCTTTGGCTTCTTCTTTACTGAACATATTTGTCGCGGATCTGATTAATAATTAGTGTTTGTCTATGAAGTCCAATTGCTGCGTTGTTGCTCAAAATCTAAATCCTCATCCCGATTGTGCTTTTTGTTGGTTTTTTGTTCAAAAAACCTTACAAAAGCTACTTCGGGACTGCGGCTTAGATTTTTCAACCGCCTTAAATTTGAAATTTATAACTCAAACACGTGAAAAACGCTTAGTTAATGAACAGGCTCTAGTAGTGCGTTCGTAAAATAGTGTTTCAAATATTTTGCTTTCATTTTTCCCTTTCTGCAAGGCAAAATCTTGAGACATAGCCATAGCTACGGTGAAAAATTTTAACGATGCAGAAAGGGAATATGAAATAGTGTTTTTTGATCGCACTACTAGTGTCAAGTTAAGTGTAGAATGCAGCTAAAAGAGCATCAGTCATTCTTTTGTTCTTCTTTCTTTCCTTGAGACAACAGCAGGTAAAGCAAATAGGCAATTCCGATTCCCATCAGTCCAATGGCGATGCGCTCCATCGTCTGAGAACCGCCATGAACCATACCAAAACCCATTACTACAAACAAAACAGCAACAATTCCCAACTTTGTCTTCATATCCTTAAAAATTATACCGTAAAGATAACAACATCCGATGATTAATATATTCTTCGGTATTGACAGGAACACCATTACTGTCATAATTGTTTCCCCACCGGGCTGCTGTAAGCAAATATTCAAGTCCCACCCAGGCACTTCCCATGATGTATTTCACCCGGGGTGACACGCCAAAAACAGAAGCCACCTGTCCCTCACTTCTTGACAGCTCTGGAATCACGGTCACCTCCTCCGGGGCTCCCATATTTGCAGTGTATCCGGCAAAAACACCCGGCTGAAAACCTTCTGTATTGTTCCCGTGAATATCAGTCCACACAGAGGCCGTATGAAGTGCCACGAAATCATTGTCGCTTACCGATTTGCCGGTACCACCCAACATTACCAAATCGGACAGGTTACTGCCATAAATTCCTTCCATCCGGAAAGTGACCGAGGGGAATTCATATCTGAACGAGCCGTTAAAATGAAATCCGGAAACTTTTTCCACATCGGCACCATTGGTAAAATCACCGGGAACAGCCAGCGTTTTGTAACCGGCTGTAAAAGCAGTCCAGACACCCTGTCCCTTCCATTTCAACTGAAGATCCAGTTCCGGCATCAAAGCATGCTCGGTTCCGGACTCCTCAAAACCGCTGTTTCGGAAATTATTCTGCTCCACTAAATAGAAAAGCAACTGTGTTTTTGAGGAGAGTTGCCGGGAAATTCTTATCTGAGGATTTCTGATTAACGGATGAAAGGGTGTTCCCGCATTGACATTGACCGTTCCGGGACAATTTTCGGGCAAAAACAGCGGATGCCATGTCTGACCGGCCGTCAGCGACCACTTCTCTTTTGCAAAGGTCACATAAGCGTGTCTCAGCCTGAAATTGTTATCTCCGTTACCTTTCCCCAGGAAATCGCCCTCCACCATGGCAGAAGTTTTGAACCCTTTAAATCCGGGACCGGCAATATGAAGCCCAAAACGACTGTAAGCGGCATCCAGATCGAACTGCGACTTATCATTTTCATCCTCTCCGGTCTCATTCAACGATTCAGGCAAAGGATAGAGGTAAATGTGACGGTTTCGGGCCTCTGCACTCACACGGCTGTTTACAGAAGCATTCACTCCCACATATCCTTTTAATTCAATTTTAAAATCCTGGGAAACCACATCCGGCAAAACAAAAAGCGTTAATACCAGAACCAAAAACACTCTTCTCATGAGTACAAATAATTTAGTGTTTGTCTATAAAGTCCAACTTCTGCGTTGTTGCTCAAAATCTAAATCCTCAAATAC
>NZ_AJKI01000039.1 GCF_000259075.1 Marinilabilia salmonicolor JCM 21150 | reverse complement strand
CTTTTAAGTTGGGGAGTTAAATCTCCACATTGAAGCATTACTAAAGCAATGAGCAGTGAACAATAAACAATTACCAATCATCATTGATAATTGGTAACTGATAATTGATAATTACCTCTTTCGCTTTTTGAATCTTTTCCAATATGTTAACGATATTGCCTTCAAATCCCCCTCCTTGGGAGGGGTTAGGGGAGGCTCCTATTAAGGTGGTTTTAGCAACAGGGTTCCACCTCTTCCCATTCCGAACAGAGAAGTTAAGCCTGT
>NZ_AJKI01000038.1 GCF_000259075.1 Marinilabilia salmonicolor JCM 21150 | reverse complement strand
TTTACTACTGGAGAAACAAATTAGAAGAGACATCGCAACATCAGCCTTCGAGTTTTGTCCCCTTAGTGTTTGATTCTAACCAACAATCTACTGAGAGACGGACAATTCAATCACCCATTAAAAGTTCTCACGCCCCAGGTAATAATGCTCCCGTTGAGTTTGTCTTTCCTAACGGCACAAAGATGGTGTTAAGGGATAACATCGATATGGAGTTACTAAAAGCGATTGTTCACCTATTTGATTGAGGCCGATGTTTCATTTACATAGTAAGCTAAAGTACTTTCTTTATCCTGCACCGGTAGATATGCGCAAA
>NZ_AJKI01000037.1 GCF_000259075.1 Marinilabilia salmonicolor JCM 21150 | reverse complement strand
CAACACCAGACAAAACGACTTTGACTTCCAAAGGAGTGAAGGAGACCGGAAAAGCTTTTATCTTATGGTTTTGCATTAATTTTTATATTAGTTCCCTTAAAAGAAAGACAGGTTAAAAGTTCTGACAGCAGAGACGATACATGTATCGCTTATACTGATGAAAAGATAAAACCTGTTAATACTGACAATCGGTTAGGGCAGAGAAACCAGACAAAAGGGGGAATCAACCACCCTCCAGCGTTACAGCTGCGGAGGATATAACAGTCCCGTAGCTCAGTTGGTTAGAGCACTACACTGATAATGTAGGGGTCCGCAGTTCAAATCTGCGCGGGACTACCAA
>NZ_AJKI01000036.1 GCF_000259075.1 Marinilabilia salmonicolor JCM 21150 | reverse complement strand
AAAAAAAAAAATCTGCCCGACCGGATTTGTGGGTGTTTGCTTTTGTTTTTTCTTCCGGAAGCATTTCATGATGCCCCCCCCGGGAAGGAAGATCAATAATGCAGGTAAAGACATTTAAAAATTTAACCATAAAAACAAATTCTTAAGTTATGAAAGGAAACCAACTGATCCCAGGCTTCATTGCCGCAATTCTTCTACTTACCGCCTGCAACAAGGTGCCCAATACCGGAAAAGCAAACATGGAAACACAACTAGACAGCCTCAGCTATGCTTTGGGTTTTTATGAAGCTGCAGAATGGAAAAAAAGATTTGAACAAAGCCCTTTTGACACTATTGATTACAAGAAAGTAGCTCTGGCATTCAAAAACTCCGAGCTCGTGGAAAGCTACCTTAACTTCAGAAAAGGTCAGTTCGACACCATTGATATTGATATGTTCAAAAAAGGTTTTTTCAATGAAATAGCCTACGATAAATCTTACTTTACCGAAATAACAGCCGACATTTATATCCGCAAAATTTTCCAACAGGTTAAAGAGAAAAACGACAGTCTTAAGCAGATTGAAGGACAAAAGAACCTGGAAAAAGGAGAAGCCTTTCTGGAAGAGAATGCAAAAAAGGAGGATGTAATTGTATTGGAAAGCGGACTTCAGTACAAAATCATTAAAGAAGGTGACGGAAAAAGTCCCTCCATCAATGACCGTGTCAGATGTCTTTATCATGGGACCCTGATTGACGGAACTGTGTTTGACAGCACCATTGAAAAAGGAGACACAGCGGCCTTTGGAGTAAATCAGGTAATTAAAGGATGGCAGGAAGCACTTCCCATGATGAAAGAAGGTGGAAAATGGCAGCTGTTTGTCCCGGCAAATCTCGCCTACGGTAACAGTGAAAGAGGGGACATTATCAAAGCCAATGAAGCATTGATTTTTGACATTGAATTGATTGAAGTCATGGAGGGCAAAAATAACACTAATAAAAAACGGTAATCTGAATCCTTAAATCAAAATCCAAAAACAGACATTATCTTTTCGATGATGATCTGATAGACAAAATAAAAAGAAGAGACGTTTTTCATGAAAGCGTCTCTTTTTTTATTTCACTTTTGTCTAAATCATAAACCAACAAGGTAGGGTTTTCCTGAACATACAAAAAAACTGATTACCATTACATAAAAAAAGAGTGAAACCGCCATAAAGACAGCCCCACTCCTTTCACACACAACTAATAAAACCTATATAAAAACAGGTGCAATATAAACAAACTTCTTAATTCTTTGAAAATATAGTATCAATTTTTGTTTCAAAACGATTAAAAAACCTGAATCGCACAGTGGCGCACACTGTCAGGCAGTCTTAACGATTGGCCAGTTTGTTAGCTGCAGCAACAACATGCTGCTGAAAATATTCTTTGGTTTTAAAACCTTCATCCTGATATTCCCAGCCACTAAAGAAATAATATTCCGCGGTGCCGTGGTTATCAAAACGGAGAGACACCATGTGGGTCTCCACAATACCATCCCCCTCCTCAGGTGCTTTCCAGGATTGAATCAATTCATCTTCGGGAACCAAAAGCGCCATCCCCAGATTTTCTCCCAGGTAAGCCTGAGCTCCATGAGATCCAATGATTTGAATTCCACTTTCCTGCAACGTAAAAGACTCTTTCTGATGCATATTCACAATGCCGGTAACCAATTGTTCATCTCCATGAAGGCCATCCACTGTCACCTCACTTCGATAAAAATGATCGTCTGCGTAAATTGAAATCTGATGCTCGATATCATAGGTCCGTCCGGCGACTGGGACACCAAAATAATTCAGCTTCAGCATAGCACGCACAGGACCCTCGGTGATGAACTCATAAGTTCCCCGGTCTGAAGACCCCACACGGTAAACCTCATCATCCACACGAAGGCCTATTGCACCGGCCCCAAGAGAGTTCCCTACCTTGAGTATATCCATACCCCAGTCGTCCAACTCATGATAGTTTTGACCACGAATACCGGCCGAATCAAGGGCCATATCAGTAGTCGCTTTTCCAAAAATATCGATTCCGTTCCGGGCATCATAGTAATTTCTAAAACCCACAAGATCATTTTCCCATGCAGGACCTTCCATCTGGAAGATCGCCGAAATGGAAGGACTATCTGTCGTTTTCAACCGTTCCTCATTTGTTACTTCGGCATAAGGAACCTCTTTGTATCCAAAACGGATATTGGTACGTTTGGGAAAATCCGGGATTTTATCAGCTGAAACTGCATTAAAATAGACAGTTTGCGGGACTCCGGCTTCCAGATCAATCAAAAAAGCCAGTTCGTCCCACTGGCCATCCTTATCCAGGTCATCGCATTGAGAAGGAAGAAAATTACCCCCGGCATCTAAGACCACGATTTTTTTCGAACCAATCTCTTCGGCCAAATATTCATTCACCTCATTGTATGTAAGAACAACCGCCTGGTCACTAATGGTCACATCCGAGTTCACTACATACCCCTTTTGAGGTGACTGGCACCCAAATAGAATGAGAACTGGCAGCACAAGAAGCAATTGTGATTTGGTTTTCATAGCAAAAGATTTTAAAGGGTTAGACATCATTTTCGCCTTTCACATAGCCAAAATTGGCCAGAATTCCGCCATCCACATAAAGTACATGACCATTTACAAAGTCACTCGCTTTACTTGCCAGGAACAAGGCAGCATTCCCTACATCTTCAGGCTCTCCCCATCGTCCGGCAGGCGTACGGGTCATAACCAGATCGTTGAAAGGATGATTTCCTTCACGGATAGGAGCTGTTTGGGCAGTAGCAATATAACCAGGTCCGATTCCGTTTATCTGAATATTATACTTTGCCCACTCACAGGTCATGTTGGCGGTAAGCAACTTAAGCCCCCCTTTTGCCGAAGCATACGCTGAAACAGAATTGCGACCATAAACACTCATCATCGAGCACATATTAATAATTTTTCCGTTCCGTCGTTCAATCATTCCGGGAGCAACCCGCTTAGCAACAATCAAAGGAGCTACCAAATCCACATCAATAACTTGTTTGTAATCTTTGACATCCATCTCCAAAATAGGAATCCGTTTGATAATTCCGGCGTTGTTCACCAGAATATCAATAGGTCCAAGTTCCTGCTCTATTTTAGTGATTCCTTTGTCAACATCCTCTTCGTTGGTTACATCGAAAGTGAGGGTAAATACGTCAATCCCTTCTTTGGCATACTCAGCTATACAGCTCTCGAGTTTATCTCCCGACAAATCATTAACAGCAATTTTTGCCCCGGCTTTCCCAAGCGTTTTACCAATAGCCATCCCAATTCCATGAGTTCCACCGGTTACAAGAGCCACTCTCCCATTCAAATCAAACAATTCATTAATCATATCCATTCGTTTTAAGTTGTCAAAAAATTTAAGTTCGCTGAAAGGTAAAAACTGATGTTGCAAGAAAGGTTAAAACACTTCCTTTACAAGCAACACCAATTCTCCATTGAATTTCTCCAAAGCACCTTATCTCAACTCCTGCTGAGTCAGATGATTCATATCACTATAGTCCTTATTTTCACCGGCCATTCCCCAGATAAAGGAATAATTGGAGGTTCCGGATGCACTGTGAATACTCCACGAAGGAGAAATCGCTACCTGTTCATTTTTCATCCAGATGTGGCGGGTTTCATCAGGTTGTCCCATGAAATGACAAATCGCCTCATTTTCTGGAAGTTCGAAATAGAGATATGCTTCCATCCGCCTGTTGTGCACGTGAGGAGGCATTGTGTTCCAGGTACTTCCTATTTTCAATTCGGTAATTCCCATCTGCACCTGACAGGTGGGAATGACATCACTCACGATCAACTTATTTATCCGGCGCTCATTGGAAGACTCTTTGGAACCCAATTCAGCAACCACTGCCATATCAAGAGTGACCTTATTATTGGGGTGCCTGGTGTGAGCGGTTGCACTGTTGAGGTAAAGATGAGCAGGTTTCTTAGGATCAACAGACTCGAAAGTCACCTCCTTGTTTCCACTTCCCAGATAGAGTCCTTCTTTATAACTCAACTCATAAGTAGTTCCATCAGCAGTTACTTTTGCGTCTCCCCCAATATTGATGATTCCTAATTCTCTACGTTCGAGAAAATAGTCGGCCTTCAATTCTTCAAATGGCTCAAGTTTCAAAGGTTTGTCAGTGGGAACTGCTCCACCAACAATCAAACGATCGTAGAGAGTATAAACCACATTGATTTCTCCTTCGACCATCACATTTTCCATCAGAAAATCTTCACGGATACGCTTTGTGTCATAATTTTTAAAATCAGCAGGATGTGCTGCATACCTAAAATCGTAATTCATAACTTTATCTTTTTAGTTGTTAAATACTATTATTCAAAACAGATGATCTTCGTTGAATCAATCGAACCGGAATATGAATCTCCTCGCTTACCGGATCTTCTTTACCAAGACTCTCAATCATTGACCTGGCTGCCTGATTTCCCATTTCAAAAGCATTCTGTTCAACACTGGTTAGTGTGGGGTCAATCATTTCGGCAAATGGCTCGTTGGCAAAACCTGAAATCTTCACCTTTTCAGGAATGGCAATATTCAACTCTTTAAGTGTGCGGATGGCCCCCAAAGCAGACAAATCACTTGCAGCGAATATTCCATCTACCTGCTGTGGAACAATTACATTTTCCACAGCCTCCATACCGGCTTCCTGTACAATACAATTCTCCACAATAAGCGCTGGATCAACGTCAATCCCGGCCTGCTCCAATGCATAACGATAACCATCCAGCCGTTGCTCGTAAACATTAACATGCAAAGCTCCGGCAAAATGAGCAATTCTGCGGCATCCGTTTTTTATAAGATGCTGCGTACTTCGCAAGGCCCCGAGAAAATTATCATTCACAATCCGTGGTCCCGGAACCTGCTCCGTAACCCGGTCAAATTGCACCAGTGAAATCTCTTCATCAATTATCTGACGAAAGTGCTCGAAAGTTTGCGTCTCCACAGAATGAGAAACAATTATGCCGGCAACCCGGTTGCGCAACAATGTAGAGAAGGCTTTGATTTCATGCTCCTGCCTTTCGTGTGTTTGACTAATAAGCAGATTGTAACCGGCGGGATTAAGAACGGCTTCCACACCACTAATGACATGACTAAAAAAATGACGGTTAATACGAGGTACCACCATCCCTATGGTATCGCTTCGCCCGCTTCTCAGAGAAGACGCCAGCACATTAGGCTGGTATCCCATCTTTGCAGCCACGTTTAATACCCGTTCACGCGTATCAACCCTCACCCGCTGATTTCCAGCTAAAGCACGCGACACAGTGGATGGAGTAATGCCCATTTCAAGGGCGATGTCTGTTATGGTTACTCTCTTTTTGACCATTCATTTCAAGTTTTCACTACAAAAATACAAACGTTTGCACAAAAAACACAAATATTTTGATGGAATTTTATATCCACCCACAAAATAAGGGGAAATGAATTCAAAAATTCTTTTAATCAAAACACACAAAAACATTAAACCAAAACAAACCAATACAACAAATGCCAACAACCTCACTAGCAATCCATTAAATATGTATTGAGATGAAAAACACCCTGTTTATGAATAAACCTTCCCACCAATATAGATGAAAAATTATTAAAAATACTTGACCGTAGGAAAAGAATGTCATATCTTCGTGTTCGTTAACGACAAATAAAATTTCATTCTAAAATATCATACAGACATGAAAAACTTCATTCATCCTGATTTTCTCCTCGAAGGAGAAACAGCGCGTGAAATCTACCATGAGTTTGCGGAGAATCAACCCATCATCGACTTTCACTGTCACCTCTCTCCCCAACTCATTGCCGAGGATCATAATTTCGACAATCTGGGGCAGGTTTGGTTGGAAGGCGACCATTATAAATGGAGGGCCATGCGCACCAATGGTGTTGATGAAGAATTCTGCACCGGGTCTCCCGATTTCTACCAAAAATTCATTAAATGGGCAGAAACAGTTCCCCACACAGTTGGAAACCCCTTATATCATTGGACGCATCTGGAATTGGCACGATACTTCAATATTTTTGATTTATTGAATCCCAAAACTGCAGACACCATTTATCATGATGCTTCAGAGATGCTTCGTCACAAGGATTTCTCCATAAAGAGTATTCTTAATAAAATGAACGTGGAAGTAATAGGGACCACCGATGATCCTGCTGACAGCCTGAAACATCATGCCAGTTTAAAAGACTTTCATGTAAAGGTTCGTCCAACATGGCGCCCTGACAACTTAATCAAGACAGATGACCCGACGGTTTTCAACAGTTACATTCAGAAATTAGAAAAAGCGGCAGGCAAAAGCATCAACAGCTATGCGGATCTTCTCTCAGTGCTGGATGAACGTCATGCTTATTTCGATAAAATGGGATGTCGTGCTTCCGATCACGGACTGGATCGCATGTATTGGACAGATGATGCCGGCATCGATCCGGAGAAAGCATTTAAAAAGCTGAGAGTTGGTAAAAAACTAACAGAAACTGAAACTGAAGGTTACCGATTCGCCCTGATGCAGGAACTCTGTAAACTGAACCATAAGCGTGGATGGGTACAACAATTTCACCTAGGCGCCATGCGAAACAACAACACCCGATTATTCAAAAAATTAGGCCCTGATACCGGATTTGACTCCATTGGACAACCACAGGACAGCTTCAAATTATCAAGATTTCTTGACAGCCTGGACACCAATAATCAACTCACCAAAACCATTCTTTACAACTTAAATCCTGCCGACAACGAAACCTTTGTAACCATGATTGGTAATTTCCAGGACGGATCAGTTCCGGGGAAAATGCAATATGGAGCAGCATGGTGGTTCCTGGATCAAAAGGTAGGCATGGAGAAGCATCTCAATGATTTATCTGTCCTTGGCTTACTGTCCCGATTTGTAGGCATGGTCACTGATTCCAGAAGCTTCCTCTCCTTCCCACGTCATGAGTACTTCAGAAGAATTGCCTGTAACCACATCGGAAAAGAGGTGGACAAAGGAGTAATCCCCAACGACAAGGAAATTCTCAAAAACCTTGTGGAAGGAATCTCTTATAAAAATGCAAAAGAGTACTTCGGGTTTTAATAATCAATCTACTAAACACAAAATACCAGAACAATGAGTAAAAAAGTTGTCACTTTCGGAGAAATAATGCTCAGGCTTTCCACTCCGGGCTACCAAAGATTTACACAAGCCACATCATTCGATGTGAATTATGGAGGAGGAGAAGCCAACGTAGCTGTTTCACTGGCCAACTATGGTCTGGACTCCAGGTTTATCACCCGTCTGCCCAACAATGACATAGGCCGTGCCTGCCGAATGGATCTTGACAAATATGGTGTAGATACCGGTCACATTCAATATGGCGGTGAGCGTCTCGGAATCTACTTCCTGGAAACAGGGGCTGTTGCACGTGCAAGCAAGGTAGTTTATGACAGAGCACATTCCTCCTTTTCGTCAGTTCAACCGGGATCCTTCAACTGGGATGAAATTTTCGACGGAGCTGACTGGTTTCACTGGACAGGAATCACGCCTGCCGTTTCGCAGGAAGCTGCTGACGTATGTCTAGAAGCCATTAAAGCGGCCAACGCAAAAGGCGTCACGGTATCGTGCGATCTGAACTATCGCAAAAACCTGTGGAAATACGGGAAGAAAGCCGGAGATGTGATGCCCGGACTGGTAGCAGGATGTGATGTGGTACTTGGCAATGAAGAAGATGCCGAGATGGTGCTGGGCATCAAGCCTGAAGGAGTAGATGTAACCGGAGGACATGTGGAAGCCGAAGCCTACCGCAGTGTTTCACAGCAAATCATGAAACAATACCCGCGGGTTAAGAAAGTTATTACCACATTGCGAGGATCCATCAGCGCCAATCACAACAGCTGGTCCGGAGTTCTTTACGATGGTAAAAACCTCTACACTGCCCCCACTTACCAAATAACGCACATCGTGGATCGTGTGGGTGGTGGTGACTCTTTCATGGGAGGATTAATATACGGATTACTGACCTACGACAATGATGAAAGGGCTTTGCAATTCGGGACAGCTGCATCCTGCCTGAAACACACCATTCCCGGAGATTTTAATCAGGTAACCGTTGAGGAAGTAGAAAAACTAATGGGCGGAGATGCTTCCGGCCGGGTTTCGAGATAGAGACTGAAAGTTGGAGGTTAGAAGTTAGAAGCTGGAAGGTAGAGGTTAGAAGATAGAAGCTGGAGGATAGATAATTAATATTCTGAAGTTTCTATGCATTTACCACAAATTCACCTCAGGAACGAACAACTGAACAGTATATTTCTGAAAATAAGAACGTAACAATATTTTTCAATAATTACAATCACCGAAAATGGCAAAATATACAAGGATAGAAGTATTCCAGAAGATGCAGGAAACCGGTGTGGTTCCTGTGTTTTATCATGCAGATATTGAAGTTGCAAAAAATGTACTGAAAGCCTGTTACGATGGAGGCATCAGAACATTTGAGTGGGTCAATAGAGGCGATTTCGCCCATGAAATCTTTAGTGAATTGAACAAATATGCACTCAAAGAGCTGCCCGGCATGATTCTGGGTGCCGGCTCAGTCGTGGAAGAAGGCACCGCAGCCATATACATCCAGGCCGGAGCGAACTTCATCGTCTCTCCTCTTTTAAATGAGAACATGGCGCGCGTGTGCAACCGTCGTAAGGTAATGTGGGCACCGGGTTGCGGATCTGTTTCAGAAATCGGTAAAGCAGAAGAGCTGGGGGCAGAACTGGTGAAAATATTCCCTGCCTCAGAAGTTGGCGGCCCTTCCTTCGTAAAAGGCGTAAAAGGCCCCTGTCCCTGGACAAACATTATGCCCACAGGAGGAGTGGATACGTCAAAAGACAATCTTCAGAAATGGTTTGATGCAGGTGTTACCTGTGTTGGAATGGGATCTAAACTATTCCCAAAAGGAACCATTGAAAAAGGAGATTTTACAGCATTGACTGCCAGAGTCACTGAACTAATCAATACCATTAAAGAAATAAAAACTGCTTAATTATGGACGCACCAATCAAAGAACTCAATATTGAAGGAAAAGTAGCTGTTGTCACCGGTGGTGGTGGCGTCATTTGCTCAGTCATGGCCAAAGCTCTGGCCATAAAGGGGGTTAAAACAGCCATTCTGGATCGCGACAAAGAAACAGCTGATAAAGTAGCCGCGGAAATAAGGCAAGCTTACGGCACAGAAAGTATCGGTTTCACTGCCGACGTACTAAATAAAAGTATGCTGGAAGCTGCAAAAAAAGAGATCAATGAAAAACTGGGAGATATAGACTTCCTGATTAATGGTGCCGGAGGAAATGCTGCCACCGCAACCTCCAAGGTGGAAAAAATTGAAGAATCAGACCTCGATAACCTGGAGGACACTTTTTTCGGCCTTAAACAGGAGGGTTTTGATAAAACTTTTGCACTCAATTTCCAGGGAACATTACTCCCCACTATGGTATTTGCCACTGATATGGTAAAAAGCGGGAAAGGCGGAATTGTCAATATTTCCTCCATGAATTCTTATCGTCCACTGACGAGAATTCCGGCTTATTCGGCATCCAAAGCAGCCATTAACAACTTTACTCAATGGTTGGCAGTACATTTTGCAAAAACCGGAGTTCGAGTCAACGCCATTGCACCAGGCTTTTTGCTGACCAATCAGAATCGCTTTCTGCTGGTGGATGAGAAAACAGGAGCATCCACTCCCAGGGGACAAAAGATCATGAACGGAACTCCCATGGAACGTTATGGAAGCCCTGAGGAACTTACAGGAGCACTTACTTTCCTGTTATCCGACTGGTCAGAGTTTATCACCGGAATTGTCATCCCCGTTGATGGAGGGTTCAGTGCTTACAGCGGGGTTTAATCAAGTCAAATAACAACTTAATTACGACAATAAATGGAACAAACATGGAGATGGTATGGACCAAATGATCCGGTATCATTAAAAGACATAAGGCAGGCAGGAGCTACAGGAATTGTAACAGCGTTACACGAAATACCCATAGGGGAAGTATGGACATTGGAAACCATAGAAGAACGAAAAAGAACCATAGAATGGGATGACAGTGTTAGTCCGGCTCAACCAAGAGGGTTGACATGGTCAGTTATTGAAAGCATTCCGGTTCATGAGGACATAAAACAGGGGAAACCCAATCGTGATGAATGGATTAAGAAGTACAAGGAAAGTATCCGTAATGTTGGAAAAGCCGGCATTCCGGTGCTAACTTACAACTGGATGCCCGTGGTAGACTGGACACGCACCAATCTTGAAATGCAATTGGATGATGGTGCCCTGGCTCTGGCTTTTAACTATATTGACTTTGCCGCTTTCGATATGTTCATATTAAAACGCGACCAGGCAGAGAATGACTACTCAGAAGAAATCATAAAAAAAGCTAAAAGCAGTTTTAGCTCAATGAGTGAGGAACAAAAATACATTCTTCAGAAGAACATCATTGCAGGTTTGCCGGGAGGTCAGGAAGGTTATGACATCGAAAGCTTCAGAAATAAATTAAGCGAATACAAAGACATTAATTCCGAAAAATACCGCCAAAATCTAAAATACTTCCTGGAACAAATCATCCCCGTTGCCATGGAGTCCGGCGTCCGCCTGGCGATTCACCCCGATGATCCACCGATTTCACTCTTTGGCCTTCCAAGAGTGGTTAGCACCGAATCTGACCTGCAGTTTATCACAAATATAACAGATTCCATTAACAACGGATTGTGTATTTGTACAGGTTCTCTTGGAGTACGCCCCGACAATGATCTCCCCGGTATTGTGCAAAGACTGGGATCGAGAATCAACTTTCTTCACCTTAGAAGTACTCAACGCGACAGCAACAATAGTTTTCATGAAGCCAGCCATCTGAGAGGAAATGTAGACATGTATAATGTAATGGTCAATGTCATAAAAGAACAGAAAAAAAGACATGCGCAAAACCGTCGTGATGAGATTATTCCGATGCGTGCGGATCATGGTCATACCATCCTTGACGACTTAGGGAAAAAAACCAATCCAGGATATTCAGCCATAGGATTACTCAGAGGGATGGCTGAACTCAGAGGGCTGGAAATGGGCATCCGCAAAAGCGGAGTAATCTATAATGAACACTCAAGTAAAGCATTCTAACGCTGTAAAATCAAGAATAAAATGAATCTACAACTCAAAAAATCCTGTAAATACTCCATGCTGGTCCCCACCAGCATGGGGGTACGCATTACACCCGAAAACGGTCAACCCGTTCACAGCAGCGATACATTCAAAATGCAGGCCACCAGTGCCGAAACGAATGTTGCCAGTATATCATCATACCTGGGCTTACCCGTTAAAGTACTCACAACTTTTGTAAAAGGAAGTCCTGTTGCGAAATTCATCAAAAGTAACCTGCGTAACCGCCACATGGATTATGAAGGTTCCGAAGTTGAGCAGGGAGACCCCTGGGGGTATCGCCATCAGTTTAATATTGCCGACAGCGGTTACGGTGGTCGCGGACCACGGGTTCAAAACGACCGTGCAGGAGAGGTGGGCCGCACCCTGAACGCCAAAGATTTTGATCTGGAAAGAATTTTTGGCGAGGAAGGTGTTCAAATTGTCCATCTTTCAGGATTAATCGCTGCCCTATCTCCCGATACCAGTAACTTTTGCCTTGAAGTAGCACGTTCGGCCAAAAAACATGGCACACTGATTTCTTTCGACCTGAATTATCGTGCCACTTTCTGGGAAGGACGGGAACAAGAGCTTCGGGACATCTTTACTGAAATAGCATCAGTATCCGATGTTTTAATTGGAAACGAAGAGGACTTTCAGCTTTGCCTGGGAATCAAAGGCCCCGAAGCAGGCGGAAAAGCCATTGGTGAAAAAATTGACAGTTTCAAAGAGATGATTATGCGGGTAAAAGAAGCCTTCCCAAATGCATCCGTATTTGCAAACACCCTGCGCGAAGTTGTAAGTGCAAATGAACACTTGTGGGGAGCCATCATGCTTCAAGGCGATAACTGGCAAGTTATTGAGCCTCGTCCCATTCGCGTACTTGATCGCATTGGCGGAGGCGATGGTTTTGTTGGTGGATTACTTTATGGAATTCTGAAGGAGTGGGCTCCTGAAAAATGGATACAATTCGGATGGGCTACGGGAGCTTTGGCCACCACATTTCTGACAGACTATGCTCAACCGGCAGACGAAGAAATGGTATGGAGCCTCTGGAGTGGAAATGCCAGAGTAAAAAGATAATTCATGATTATTTGATGTATGTAAAAAGCCGGAGCAATTTCATTTTTGCTCCGGTTTGAGAAGATTCGCTTAGGAAAAATAATCCATTTGAATGGATTAAATTGGAAATCACCTTATTCAAAACCTGACTAAGGATTCTCCGCTCTGAAAAAATGGATAAACAGAAATTTATCCCCCCTTAAAAAAGAAGATTATGGTATTTTATCAACAAGGATCAGAAACTGAAGCATTGAGTCCAAAAGACCTGGAAAAGGCACTTTTTTCTGCATTGAAAAAACTGGGCTCAAAGAAAAAAGTATTGGTTGTCCCCCCTGACTACACGAGATACCACTCCAAGGCCGGTGAACTTACGACTTATGCGTATGATTTTTATAAAGAAAAGTTGACAGATATTCTGCCTGCCCTAGGGACGCACAGTCCTATGACAGATGAGCAGATCGATCACATGTTTCCGGGGGTTCCCAAAGAACTGTTCAGAATACACGACTGGCGCAATGACATTGTAACTCTGGGCGTAGTTCCCGGAA
The DNA here is from genome assembly GCF_000259075.1 of Marinilabilia salmonicolor JCM 21150. Lineage (GTDB taxonomy): Bacteria > Bacteroidota > Bacteroidia > Bacteroidales > Marinilabiliaceae > Marinilabilia > Marinilabilia salmonicolor. Next base: position 40,856 of record NZ_AJKI01000036.1, on the reverse strand, counting down.
GTTACATCTCGGAAATCACCGACGGAAGAATTGACTATGACTGGCCGGCTCAGGTAAACAAACTGTTAAACGAAGGCGAACACGACCTCATTCTTTCCATCGGTCAGGTCGTCCCTCATGAAGTTATTGGTATGGCCAATTACAACAAAAATATTTTTGTGGGAACAGGCGGATCCGAAGGCATCAACAAAAGCCATTTTATCGGTGCAGCTTACGGCATGGAAAGAATCATGGGCCGTGCCAACAACCCTGTAAGACGGGTACTGAACTATGCCTCAGAACACTTTGCATCTCATCTGCCTGTCATTTACGTACAAACTGTCATCGGTCGCGACAATGAAGGAAATCTTGTTCCCAAAGGCATTTTTATTGGCGACGATGAGGAAGTATTCGAGTTGGCTGCTGATTTATCCATCAAGGTCAATTTTGAAATAGTAGATGAGCCATTGAAAAAAGTGGTGGTTTATCTTGATCCATCAGAGTTTAAAAGTACCTGGCTGGGCAATAAAAGCATCTACCGCACACGTATGGCACTTGCCGATGGCGGAGAGCTCATTGTACTGGCTCCGGGTCTCAAAGAATTCGGTGAAGACAAAACCATAGATCAACTAATCAGAAAATATGGTTATTTTGGTACCCCTGCCACCCTCAAAGCTACAGAGAAAAATCAGGACCTGAGAGACAATCTTGGTGCTGCAGCACACCTGATCCACGGCAGCTCAGAAGATCGTTTTTCCATCACCTATTGTCCGGGGCATCTGTCCAAAGAAGAAATTGAATCAGTCAATTTCAAATATGCCGATTTGAAAGAAATGACTCAAAAGTATAACCCGGAGAAGCTGAAAGACGGCAGAAACATCATGCCTGACGGGGAGGAAATTTTTTACATATCCAATCCGGCAGTTGGTCTGTGGGCCCATAAAGACAGGTTTACAGATTAAAAGCCCCCTAAATCCCCCCAAGGGGGACTTCCAAGAGCGGTGCATGAAGCAAAAAGCATCCACAAATACAAGAACATTAAAAGACATAATATCATGAAAGAATTATCAGACATAGCATTGATTGGGTTGGCCGTAATGGGCGAAAACCTGGTTCTCAATATGGAAAGTAAAGGTTTTCAGGTGTCGGTATATAACCGGACTACTGAAAAAGTGGACAATTTCGTGGAAGGACGAGCCAAAGGCAAAAACATCAAAGGTACACATACTCTTGAAGAGCTTGTCAAGTCACTGGAACGTCCCCGCAAGGTAATGATGATGGTCAAAGCAGGACCTGCGGTGGACAAACTGATTGACAGCCTCATTCCTCTCCTGGAGCCTGGCGATATTTTGATTGACGGGGGAAACACCCACTTCCCCGACACCACCAGAAGAACAGAATATGTTGAAAGCAAAGGTCTGCTTTATATTGGCACCGGAGTTTCGGGTGGTGAAGAAGGTGCGCTGCTGGGGCCTTCCATCATGCCGGGAGGTTCTCCCAAAGCCTGGGAAGCTGTTAAACCCATTTTTCAGTCTATTGCCGCCAAAGTTGAAGACGGCACGCCATGCTGCGACTGGGTTGGCGAAAAAGGGGCCGGACATTTTGTAAAAATGGTGCACAACGGCATCGAATATGGCGATATGCAAATCATCAACGAGGCCTACCACATCATGAAAGAGCTGCTGGGTATGTCAGCCGACGAGATGCATGAAGTTTTCAGGGAGTGGAACGAAGGTCCACTGGACTCCTACCTTATCGAAATCACCCGTGACATTCTGGCCTACAAAGATGAAGATGGCGAGCCCCTGGTGGAAAAAATCCTTGACACTGCAGGGCAGAAAGGAACCGGGAAATGGACCGGTATTTCGGCGCTGGATCTTGGCATTCCGCTTACACTCATTGGGGAGGCCGTATTTTCCAGATGTCTTTCCGCTATCAAAGAAGAACGTGTACAAGCTTCAAAAATCCTCACTGGACCAAAACCTGAATTTCAGGGAGACAAAAAAGCATTTCTGAAGGATTTGCATGATGCCGTTTATGCTTCGAAAATCATTTCTTACGCTCAGGGCTACGCATTGATGGGTGCTGCAGCAGAAGAACATGGCTGGAACCTCAATTACGGAGGTATTGCTTTAATGTGGCGAGGCGGATGTATTATTCGTTCAGTATTTCTGAACAAAATCAAAGAAGCCTACGATGCTGATTCAAATCTCACAAACCTGTTGCTGGCCCCCTTCTTCAAAGAAGTGGTGGATAAAGCCCAGGCAGGCTGGCGTCGGGTAGTTTCGAAAGCCATAGAAAACGGAATCCCCACTCCTGCTTTTGCCACTGCTCTGAATTACTATGACGGTTATCGCAACGACCGACTTCCGGCCAACCTGCTGCAGGCTCAAAGAGATTATTTTGGGGCACACACCTACGAAAGAATTGACAAGCCAAGAGGTGAATTTTTCCACACCAACTGGACCGGTCGCGGTGGTACCACTGCCTCCTCCACATACAATGTGTAAACACCGGGCCCGTCTGCCTCAACGGAGGCAGATGGGCCTCAACTCCATTAAATTCAACAACCTGTTTCCTTGACATCCTGACAAGCATTGGCTTTTCGTGGATATCAGGACAAAGACATTATTCTGATGATGAACAAACAAATCATTGTTTCTTTACTTATGGTACTGTTTTTTGCCGGTGGATGTGGCTTAAAATCAGATGTAAGAGTACTGAAACTGGGACACTCTCTCGACACCAAACACTCGGTGCACATCGCCATGGAATATATGGCCAAAAGAGTGGAAGAACTGTCAGACGGCAAGCTGAAGATTGACATTTACCCCAGTGGTGTACTGGGCTCAGAACGCGAAAGTCTGGAGTTACTTCAACTGGGAAGCCTGGATCTGACAAAAGTCTCTGCTGCTGCCCTGGAAGGCTTTGTGGAAGAATACAAAGTGTTCGGACTTCCTTACATCTTTGCCGATCAGCAACATGCTTTTTCGGTTATGGATGGACCGCTGGGAAAGGAAATTCTGTCCAAAGGGGAAAAATACTGGCTTCAGGGACTCTGTTTTTACGATGCAGGAGCCCGAAGTTTCTATTCTTCACGTCCCATCCGCAAACCAGAAGATCTTTCAGGACTTAAAATGAGGGTAATGCCCAGTATTACTTCATTTGCCATGATCCGCGCCATGGGAGGATCCCCTACGCCTATTTCGTGGGGTGAATTGTACACTGCCCTGCAGGGAAAAGTGGTTGATGGTGCCGAAAACAATCCCCCCAGCTTTTACCTGTCTCACCATTACGAAGTCTGCAATTACTACACACTTAACGAGCATACACGAATCCCGGATGTCCTTCTTATGAGTACTCATGCACTTAAGAAACTGGATGACCAGGAAAAAGAATGGCTCATGCAGGCTGTCAGAGAGTCGGTAACAGTGCAAAGAAAAGAGTGGATGAAATCGGAAAAAGAAGCACTCGAGTCACTTGAAAAAGAAGGCGTGGAAATCATCATCCCGGATAAACAGCCTTTCAGAGATGCAGTTCAGAGCGTATATGATCTTTACGAAGACAATGAAGAATTAAGTGCGCTCATCGAGCGAATTAAGGCGGCAGAGACCAATACGGAAGCAGCGATGGACAGCAGTTCCGTTGAGCCGGTAAATGAAGAAGAAACTAAAAACTAAAAATCAATATTGACATGCATCTGAGAGCAAAAATTGATAAAATACTGGAGGTCTTTCTTGTCATTTTGACAAGTACATTGGTGCTTGATGTGGTCTGGCAGGTTGCCAGCCGCTATCTTTTGTCCAACCCCAGCTCTTTTACCGACGAACTGGCAGTTTTTCTGCTGATTTGGGTAGGAATGGCCGGCGCAGCTTACGTAAAAGGGAAAAATGAACACCTGGCCATAGATATCCTCCCGGACAAACTACAGCCTCAAAACAAAAACAGATTGTTGGTCTTCATCAACTTTCTGATTATCATATTCAGTCTCACTATTATGGTAGTAGGTGGAGCCTGGCTGGTTTACACCCGTTTCCAGATGGGACAGGTATCCTCAGCACTACAGGTTCCGCTGGGATATGTTTACTCTATTGTCCCAATAAGCGGGCTGTTGATGATCTATTACAGCATCGATGACATCATTAATCTGATTAATGCAAATAAAAAGTAAAACAGAATTATCATGGAACTAGATATGTTGGGCATTATTGTCCTGATCTCCTCATTTGTATTCTTTCTGGTAATAGGTACTCCTATTGCCTATAGCATCGGGCTGTCAGCCATGGCTACCATGCTGGTTAGTTTCGATGTGTTACCCGCTTTTTCCACCATGGCCCAAAGGATGGCAACCGGGCTTGAAAGTTTTTCCCTGTTAGCCATACCGTTCTTCATACTGGCCGGTCAGCTGATGAATTCGGGGGGCATCGCTATGCGACTCATCGAATTTGCCAAAGTGCTTGTCGGGCGCCTTCCGGGTGGTCTTGCACTGGTAAACGTTACTGCCAATATGCTATTTGGTGCCATTTCAGGATCTGCTGCAGCGTCTGCTTCAGCCATTGGAACCATCATGGGACCACGCATGAAAGAAGAAGGGTACGACAAAAGTTTTTCTGCGGCCATCAACGTAACATCAGCCACCACCGGACTGTCCATACCTCCCAGTAATATCCTCATTGTATATGCCCTGGCTAGTGGAGGAACCTCAATTGCCGCCTTATTTCTTGCCGGATATGTACCCGGTATTTTAACAGGTCTGGCCATCATGCTGGTGGGGTCAGTATACGCCTACCGGAAAAAATATCCGGTCGGAGACAAAATCCCATTCACAGAAGGAGTGAAAAAGTTTCTGGACGCAATCCCCAGTCTGATGATGCTCGTAGTTGTTATCGGGGGAATCATTGCCGGTATATTCACGGCCACCGAAGCCGCCGCCATTGCAGTAGTTTACAGTCTAGTGCTCGCACTCATCTATAAAGAAATCACCGTAAAACACCTCCCGGTAATTATTATCAACACAGTAAGGACGGCCGGCATGGTATTGTTGCTGATTGCTGCATCCATAGGTCTTTCATGGGTGATGTCGTTCGAAAACATTCCGGCAACGGTGAGTAATGCTTTGCTCTCCCTTTCATCAGATCCGTTTGTAATTCTTTTGATCATTAATCTGGCGTTGCTGGCTGTGGGAATATTCATGGATATGACACCAGCCGTGCTGATCTTTACGCCCATATTCCTGCCCATTGTGACCACCCAGCTGGGGCTCGATCCAATTCATTTCGGTATCATCATGATCCTGAACCTGAATGTGGGACTCGTTACTCCTCCGGTAGGAGCGGTATTATTTATTGGTTGTAGCGTAGCCAAATTGAAAATACAGGATCTTGTAAAACCCTTGATACCGTTCTACATTGCCATGTTTGTAGTGCTGTTGCTGGTAACATTTATTCCGGAAATTTCCCTTTGGGTACCAGATTTATTCGGATATTAAATTACAATAAATGAGGCTGTCCAAAAAGTTACGATAGTGGTTAAATTCACATTTTGAAATTTTGAAGATTACTGATGAGGTGATTCTTCATTTTGTTCAAGGTGACAAAAGACTCGAAATTTATAACATTCTGGACAGCCTTATCCTTTTCACCCTCTAACCTGAATTATTGACTTTGTCGAACTTCGTTTCATAAGTTATCTATTGCGATGTTCAACTACCGGCTAAATACAGGCGTCTTCAAAAAAATTGACTTAAAAATAGTTGATTATTCCCTTCATCAATTTTCTTTGTGGTTGCCTGCATTTATTGACATTTGAACATCTCATAACGAAAACTGATCAATAAACCAGGCTAAAGAACCTATAAAACAGATTAATGAGACCAGTCAGAATCAAAGATATCGCCGAAAAAGCAAATGTTTCCATAGGTACCGTTGACAGGGTATTGCACAATCGAGGTGAGGTTGCAAAAAAGACAAAGGAAAAGGTTTTGACCATTGCCAAAGAAATGAATTACCAGCCCAACATTGTAGCCCAGGCACTCACGACTAAAAAGACCTATAAATTTTCTGTCCTGATACCCAAAGGTGGCGATGACAATGTTTATTGGCTTGCACATCCCAAGGGCATTGAAAAAGCAGTTCATGATCTTCATCCCTTTTCATTAGAAATTGATTACCGGCTTTTTGAATTGCACAATGAGACTGATTTTATTGAAAAAACCAACGAAATTCTAAGTAATCTCCCTGATGGAGTAATAATGGCTCCAATTCTGAAAAAGGAAGCTATCAGATTTTGCGATGATCTGGATAAAAAGAGTATTCCTTACATTTTTATAGACACCTTCATTGACAATACCAACTGCACTGCTTTTATTGGTGAAGATGCCTTTCAGGGTGGCAGAGTTGCTGCCAGTCTTATCGATTTTGGGTTGGCTCCCGAAAAAGACATCCTAATTGTGAATCTTGCCAAAGATCTGGAAAATACACAGCACCTGAACCGAAGGAATCAGGGATTTTTGAGCTATTTCCTGGATGCCGGGAAGAACAACGGGATGAAAATAACCGTGGAAATCCCTACCACCGACCAGGAAACAGTTGAAGAAAAAATGGACCATATACTTCAAAACAATCCTAATATCGGAGCTTTTCTCGTTTCCAGCGCTAAAACGCATGTTGTTGCCCGATATCTGGAAAAAAAACGGATCAACGCCATATTGGTTGGCTATGAAATGACGCGAAAGAATGCCGATTACTTGAAAAGAGGCATTATTGACTTCCTCATCGGACAAAAACCTATGGAGCAATCGGAAAAAGCAGTGAAACGCCTTTTTGAATATATGACCACGCATACCATCACAATGAAACATGAGTTTCAGCCGGTTGAAATTATCAATACCGAGGTACTTACTATTAGTTAGAAGTTAGAAAAGCAGAAGTTCTTTAAGGTTGAGGAATGAAACGAGCATGGCAACGATTGTCACAAGAAAACATGTATAAATTTTTGCATGGGAGTTCCATCCGACCTTAATAAACAAATTTTATACGGATGAAATAACTCAAAGTCAAAAAGCATTAAAGCACACCCACTTGAGAGGAAAGATAAACCAATAAAATAAACAAAAAATCTAAGTCATGAAGAAACTATCCAGGTATTCATTTGGCATGGGCGATCGTTTTGCCCATCAGGCCGCATGGCAGTTAAAAACCATAATTGAAGCACAGAAAAACGGAGTTGAAATCACCCCGGTATGGAATAAATCAAACCGGGAACATACCACTATTGGCAGTGAGCCGGCAGACACATTAAGGGCTGCCGAAGAAAGCATCAAAGAAGCCGGATACAGCAAACAATGGTTTATAGATGCTGACCATGTAAACCTTGATACAGTGGATCGTTTCCTGAGAACCTCTAACTTTTTTACCATCGATGTGGCTTCCTATATCGGGGAAAAAAGTGAGGCTAAAGAAGAAGAGGATTTCATGGGGGAAATGAGACAATTCATCGGCAACCTTGAAGTCCCCGGATTGAAAACTGCCTTCAATATTACAGAAGAGATGTTACGCGACATCGCTGATCAATATCTGTATGCCACTCAAATGGCAGGAGAAACCTATAAAAGAATTGAAGCAGAAAAAGGCAAAGGCAACTTCATAACGGAAGTCTCTATGGATGAAGTTCCCAATCCACAGACTCCGGTGGAGCTGTTTTTTATTCTGGCGATGCTGGCTCATTACAATGTACCGGCACAAACCATAGCTCCCAAATTTACCGGACGCTTTAATAAAGGAGTAGATTATGTCGGTGACCTCAATGCCTTTAACACCGAGTATGAAGCCAACCTGATGGTCATTGACTTTGCCATTCTGCAGTTCGGCCTTCCGGAAGAGTTAAAACTCAGTATTCATTCGGGTTCCGACAAATTTTCCATCTATCCCATCATCAAAGAATTATCCAAAAAACACAACAAGGGTTTTCACCTGAAAACAGCCGGAACTACCTGGCTGGAAGAAGTCATCGGACTGGCGCTGGCCGGAGGGGAAGCGTTGGTGTTTGTAAAAAACCTGTATTCCAGGGCATTAACCGATGTGAAAAAACTTTGCGCCCCATATGCTGATGTCATCGATATTGACGAAAACAAACTTCCTTCTGCAATGGAAGTGCAAGGCTGGACAGGTGAAGAGTTTGCCAATGCACTGAGACATATCCCTGAACATCTCCAATACAATTCCAATCTTCGTCAGCTGGTGCATGTGGGCTACAAACTGGCCGCAGAGAGAATAGACCAATACAATATGCTGCTAAAGAAACATGCCGATATTGTAGGCCAGTGTGTTTTTGAGAATCTTTATGAGCGACATGCCAAAAGGCTGTTTGTGGATTAATAATAAATGAAATTTTTTAGCAAAAGGCAAGGACTGCTCCAATGCGGGGCAGCCCTTGGTTATTAAAAAATGGAAATCAACACAATGCCAACCTATCTATCAATCACTTAAGATTAAAAGGTCATTTATTCACTATTCTTACACATCTCACAAAATTATACACATATCAAACATCGCCCTGGGGCCCTAAATATTTCGGAAAAGCATTTTTATCTCCGGTTTTTGGATCACTCCGTTGGCAACCCGCCCCATGCACATCCATCAATACACCATTCATTTCCCCAGACCTTCTCCAAACGGCCTCGATTAATCCTGGATAATTAGCATCCTTCCCGTAAAAATCATCTCCTTCGATGGAGCAGAAATAATACCGGTATTACTAAAAAAAACACGGATTGGTTGGTGCCAACGATGGGGTAGCTTATGACTTCCGACAACTGCTTTGTATTAATTTCAACATCCTCTTAATTTGCTGACTTACTAAAACATCCAGAAAAAAAACAAAAAAGTAATAGGTATGACCATCAGGCTTGGGCAATTGAGTCTTAAGCCATTCTTCATTTTTTTTTAGTTCTAGAATGTAATATAAAAAAACCACAGGTTTCAATATACAATCGAAGGACCTGTGGTTGGCATTTAACCTGCATTATTCACAAATTATTTATTCCGATGCTCAACTATCTGCTAAATACAATCGTCCTCAACAAAAAGGATTTGAAAATAATTTATTATTTCCTGCACCCATTTTGTTTGCGGTTGATTGTATTTCTTGATATTTGAACATCTCATTACAACAATTCATGAATAAAGCAGGTTAGGTTTATTATTGACCTTCTTATAGGCCTGTTGTGTGTCGGTTATTCAAGCATGGTAGGCACAATATTGTAAAGGAAAGAATATCCATTAGAACTGCTTCCCGTTACAAGTCCGAACCAGCCTCTGTCGTCCCATACACTGTAGGACATATCTTCACTTAAAGTAGTCTGAGCAAAAGTTGCATAATAGCCTCTGACAATATTTGTATTACGTTCGGATTGATTGGACTCCCTTCCAACGCCAAACTCACCATAATTGACAGGAACATTTAAAGTGGCAGCATGATCGGACACATTAAGAATGGCTGCCCGAACAGATGCATTCCCCGGATATGCTGAATTACTGCCAGTTTGCCCGCAAAAGGACCATGGATCATAACTATGTACCTGAATAGCCAGGTATTTGTCATTTCCGTCTCCGGGTAAATAAGATTTCGAAGGATATACCTCATCTATCATCGATGAATTTCCTTGTGCATTGGTTGAAACCATAATGGTTCTGGTTTCATTATTGCCACCGGCATTTCTGATAGCATTGTAACCTACCTCGTTTACTTTTCGAACATAAGACAAAGCCGTAGAGTTTGTAGGTGCCGGGAAGCCTTCATCGTCACCATTCCATTCGCCTAATTCACCTTCAGGTTCGTTCAGCACCTCAAAGATCAAATGATGATCATAATCTTTAAAGAAATTAGCAATATCAGTCCACAAGTTTGTAAAGATAGCGTCCATAGCATCAGACCCATCATAATTGTCTTTTAACCAATGCTCATGATGAGTATTGATTACTACATACATATTAAGACCAATAGCATAATCCACCAATTCCTTCAATTCCAATAATCGAGAATGGCTGGTATTGACGTTCCCATCCGCATCAGCCAAATTGGAGCTGAAACGTTCCATCCAGGTCACCGGTATGCGCACATGATTCATTCCGGCATCATGGTACAAATCTATTAATGGTTTTAATTCAGCTGGATTTGTTGATTGAATACCATTATCAAAAGTATTACCAATATTAAATCCGGCTCCCATGTTTTTCACTACTTCTTTAGCCGTGAGTACCTCTCCGGTAGTTGGTTCTTCACCATCCGGTACTTTATCTGAATTGTTCTCATCTTTTGAACACCCGATATTTAACATGGAGATAACTCCAAGTAACATCGTTATTTTCAACAAAGCTTTTAATCCTCTGTAATTTTTCATCTCAATTGTTTTTAATCTCTATCATTCAATTATTAAAAATTCACCTTACAAACACCGTATCGCGGGCTACGACCTGGTTGTTCAACCATCCCTCTGCAATTATTTTATCGCCCTTAATCTCAATACCATCCCACTCAAAACGTGTATCGCCACGTGGACCAGCATCTTTCAATTTCACCCCTAACGGCATGGATTTATCACCATTATACAAAGCCACCGAATCACAATTACTATAGGCCCAAATCCGGGCATCTTTAGCATGTTCTTTGTTGGCCGTCCATGTGCTTGGAACAATGTACAACATGGGATAATCATCAGCATCCCGATACATACTCTGATACATGAAATAAACATCCTTTTTGGTCTTATGATCATGTAACAGCAGCCCTTTCTGATTCATAAAAGGAACCGGATTGGAAGCTCTGTCAAGGCGAGGAGAGGCAAAATCAAATCCCACCCACATAAAATGTCCGGGAAAACTATCGCGATATGCTTCTCCAATTGAAACTTTGTATTCATGGAGAAAAGCACCATACTCCTGGGACCAGAAATCCGGCTTACCAGATGCACTGTAATTTTTATCAGCATCAAACACCTCGTTGGTACGAATATTCATATCAATGTCTGAACCATATTCACCAATAATCTCATGAGGCTTATAGCTGGTTGCGGTACGACTGTACCAACCACCCCAATGCTGAGGGGAATAGATATCAACCAGGTTCTGGTTCGACTCATATTTATAGTTACATCCCGTCACGGTGCGGTTAGGATCCAGCTCATGTGCATATTCGACCAACTCACCAAATACATGGTTTGAAACAGCCTCTCCACCACCCGATCGATCAGATTCATTGCCTATACCCCACAGTATAACTGCAGGATTATTGTAATACTGCTCAATCATTTCTTTCAATTGACTTTTGCAATTTTCGAGAAAAGCGGGGTCTTCGGAAGTACTACCGGTCAGAGGTATTTCAAGCCAAAGCATCATGCCTTTTTCCATTGCTGCCTTTGCAAACTCCTGATCAGAGGGATAATGAGCATGACGAATAAAGTTAAAACCGGCATCTTTCAGGATCTGCACATCTTTTACATGCTGTTCATTAGGTAAAGCATAACCAAGCCCTTCCATATCCTGATGACGATTGACCCCACGAATTAATGTTTGTTTATCATTCAGAAGAAAGGGGTGATTATTGGCCAGTGAATAATATCTGAAACCAAAAACACTTTCAAACTGATCGATCTCTTTACCATCCAGACTTAAAGTAGACTTCACCTTATAAATATCGGGTGATTCAGGGCTCCAGAAATACAGGTCTCCCACAGAAGTTTCAGTTTGCCTGATGCTTGCCTGTTCGCCAGCTGTCAGGGTTTTCTTTCGCCTCAAAGTAGTTACCTCTTTGCCTGTGGGGTCAGAAACAACAGAAGTCAGAATCACCGTTTTATCATCCTCTGAGTAATTCCTCAAACGTGTTTCAATATTTAACACTGCAGCAGCCTGACCTCCGCAAAGAGGTGTATTAAACACATTTTCAATCTTCACCTCATCAGTAATGGTTAACCAAACATCCCGGTATATTCCTCCATAAACCGCATAATCAAAACTGAAAGGAAAGGCATTTTTTTCGTTGGCCATCCAGGGAGCAATGGCCGGATTATTGGAATTATCTGCTTTCACAACCAAGCTGTTGCTTTTGCCAAATTTCACATAATCTGTCACATCCAGCGTAAAAGCAGTATATCCGCCTTTATGGTTGCCCACCTCTTTCCCATTAACCCAAACGGTTGCTTCCAGAGAAACGGCTTCAAATTCAACAAATACACGTTTATCTTTAAACTTCTCACCTACCTCAAATTGAGTCCTGTAAAAAGCCGGCCCTTTATACATATTCCGGTGATCCGGGTCAAGTTCAAAATCAAAACGGCCTTTAAAAACATCGTTATGAACACCATCGCTCCCACCGTTAAAATCATGAGGAATTGATACATCCAACCAATCATCATCCTTGAAATTCGGTTTATATGCATTCTTTACATCTGCTTTTTTAAACTTCCATCCATTGTTGTTTAATGAAACTCTTATGCGCTCAAATTTCTCTCCTGGATCATTAAAGCTCCAAAATATCAGCGTAATAAATATTACCACTATCGAATAAAATAATTTTCTCATTACGTTTTCCCTTTGTGTTTAACTATGCTATTTTTAATATTGATTCTATTTCTATTTAGTGTTTGTCTATAAAGTCCAACTTCTGCGTTGTTGCTCAAAATCTAAATCCTCAAATACATTAGTATTCTGCGGTTTAGATTTTTCACACGCCTTGAATTTGAACTTTCTAGCTCAAACACGTAAAAAACGCTTAGTTTATGGACAGGCACTATTTAGTGCCAGCAAGAAAACTAAAGTTTTTTCAGTCTTTAGTAAGAAAGTGCCAAATACGAGGCTTTCGAAGTTTTTGAATCCAAGGAGTTTACTTTTCGTAAATAACTGATTCAAAAACAAGAATAACGAAGTAGTTGGGGTTTTCTTGCAAAGACTATTTAATTATTTGAGGCGGCTCATTTTGGATGGCCATCTTCTGCGTGTAAAGCAATTCCTTTATCTTCCGCCCTTGTGCATCAAACTGTAATAAAGTCGTTGAATTTGGAGCAATCCTTACTTTGAAATTGGCCTGTATATCGCGTGACGATGAAATGGCAATGGTACTATTTTCTGCCTTAGTATTAATTTTATTCAAATCTGTCTCTACAAACTGTTCTTCATGTTGATTCATAAGCACAATAGTAGTTACTCCTTTATCCACACTGCCAAAAGCCTTAAAAAACGGACTGGAAGTTTTCATTTTAATATACTCCCCATTCATATTCTCTGCCAGCATTTGCATGTGGTAATAGGTGGAATGAGGAATAAATTCCGGCGGCCCTCCCACATATCCGAAATAAGTCCGGGGTCTGTCACTTTCCTGAATACACCATGGTGTAACTGTAAAAGCTTCATACTCCATAGCCATGCAAAAAATATCTACCCAAAATTGTCCGTTAATAAATGATGGAACCGCAATTCCACCGGGACTTAAATCATCCGGGTTGTCGTAAGTAATATTAAACTCTGTAATAGACCATGACAAAGCATCTTCACCATTACGGGCATATTTTTCATTAGCATAGGCAATGTCCTTCTTGAGATCCATCACCATGCCACGCATTTTTGAAACAGAGAAAAAGATGACATCGGAGCGGTTGTAGTCTTTGGCATTGGGATAATTATGAAAGTTGATCCCATCAATGTACCAGTTCCCGTTTTCATCACGCCCGGCAACGCTAAGTTCATCATCTTTAAGCAGAGCCTCATAAACATTGTTGTAATATGCTGCCAGATCCGGAACAAAAATCTTGATCTTGTCGTCAACAGCTTTCATGGCTGTTGCATGCGTTTTGATGTAATCAGAGATAGAGTCAACGGAGAATTTGTCCATATGATATGGCTCATTTCCGATAGACCAAAACTTAATATACAGATCCTTTGATTGGTTAAAATACTTCACCAAATCGGCAGCCTGTTGTGCGGACTGAAATTTAGATACCTGCAATAAAGGTTCAGCACCAATGGCTTTTATCGATTTCACCCAGTGAATGAGTGTATCAAGAGGTGGCATATTACGATCGTAACCCGCACCTCCAATACGAATAATCTCCACTCCACTTTGCTCCACCGTTGGCCATATCTGATCAATATACCCGGGCCTGCCTTCCGATCCTTCGGTCAACCATAAGTTCTGACCAAACAGATATGGACTGATTTGCTGAGCGGTAAGTCCCGTGTTTAAACAACCTAAAACAAACAGGGAAACTATAATTCTTTTACTAATTTTCATTTTTTCCGGTTTTATGATTTCACGTCGGTTAATCCACCAAATCAAAATTTAACTTCTGTTTACTCCACAACAAAGCGAATACTGCTTAAGTCAAACCCTCCATCCGGAAAGCCAACACGCAGGGTTTGCCCATTGGCAATATTTATATTTTCAACTTTCAAATCCTGCCAGTCATTAGATTTTGGAATACTCACCGCCTCAATAAAAAGAGGTTGTCCATCAATGGATAGCATTATGGTGCCATTGTCACTGTTTGGCGATTTTGCCCTTATGATAACCGAGTAAGTTCCGCTCCTGACTTCCTCCATGGAAAATTGCAACCATTCATCTTTTTCAATCTTACCAACATAATAACCATTGCTTTGTGCATCAGATGTGGACCATATATCAACTCCGTCATTTCTGTAATGCATCCCTTTGTTCCAGGCAGTATTGGACGATTTGCCTGATGTATTTTGATAATCGGTATCATACCAGGCTTCACTAATTTTTCCAAGATCATAATCGGTCATAAAGATGGTTCCGGGAATTTTATGACTTGAGTAAGCTCTGGTTCCTTCACCATCAGCTGCATTCAGATATGCATAAGCTACATCGTGCATCAGACGGCAATTTTCGAGTTTAATATTTTCAATTAATTGGCTGAGCGTTTCCTGAGCTTCAGTCTGAGAAGGTTTAGGGTTTGATGAGTCAGATTTATACGCCATTAGCTTGTCCCATCCGGGTATTGGATCAATAATTACCGGTCCGTCAAGATTATTGATTTTTTTCCAGGGCCAGTTGGCCCACCCTATCTGAAATTGATTCATGAGTTCAGCCATATTGGTAAACCAGGAATTAGAATTTTCTCCAATTTCTCCACGCCAAAGGGGCACATTGTATCTATCACGAATATCTAACATACTCTGAATAGAGGCCGGTGTATTTGAACCCCAATAAAAGTGAAAACTAAAAGCCAGGTTGTTTTGAGGATCATAATTAGCCAGAGTTTCCAGTCCTTTATAGTTGCCACCATAGCAATTGCCTTCTACCACCAGTAAGTGGTTTTTGTCCACAGCCCTTACGGTATCTATAAGTGTTTCAAACAGATCCAGCAGAGGTTTATTTTCAGTACAACTACATCCTTTGGGATCTCCGGTATTATCAAAATCATAATTGGGTTCATTCAACAGATCGTAGCCACCTATCCATTTTTCATCTTTGTACTTTTTAGCAAGTTCGTACCACATTTTTATCGTCATATCCCATGCCTTATCGCTCGTCCATAAAGACTCTCCCTCTCTGCGGTCACTGATATCACGGTTATTACCCTGACCTCCAGGCGCTGCATGTAAATCAAGGATCAAATAAAGCTCTTCTTTTTCGCACCATTCCAACAACTTATCCGTCAGTTCCAGTCCTTTACTATCGGGAAGCCACTGTCCGCCTTCATCAAAATAGAGATTGTAATGCATGGGCAAACGAATGGAGTTATACCCCCAGTCGGCAATCTGTTTTATATCGGCCTCATTAACAAAATAAGTCAACCAGTCTTCATAAAAATCTTCGGTTGCCTGTTCTCCGGCCAAAGAAGTTAAAAATTCGCGAATTTCATGCTGAGGACCGTGAGTTCCCAACATATAACCTTCCTGTATCATCCATCCCCCAAGGCCAACTCCCTTTAACAGAATTTCAGAACCTGAACCATCGGCAATCCGATTGCCTTTCGCATGGATAAATCCTTCGGTCTCTCCAATATTTTCGTTCTTTTGGCAAGATAAACTAATGGTGAAAACCAGAATCAGTACACTAATATTAAAAAATTTCATGTTTTCTATTTTTTATATAACAACAAAACAACCACCTACTAAATCAATTATTTTTAAAGCCACTAAAAGTCTGAATTAACTAACATAATCACTGCATCAAAAAGCTAACAATTCCTACAAAACGCTTATTTATCCAGATATTGAATTAGTTCATAAACATGATCATTCAACAGCTTCATGTTTTTTACCAAAGGCTCATAAGGTTCGAAAGCACTGTTTACAATCCCTTTGTTAGAATCACGGTTTGAAGGATCTGTAGTTAAATCTTCCGGATCATTATCCTGATAGGTAAACCAATGCCATCCTACGCAAGCTTTGCTTTTGAGTAATTCAATGATAAAATTCTGATAGAAAAGTCCCCGGTCATTCTGTGTACGAACATTCCACCCTGCTCCTGTATTATTCGGCAGTCCTGAATCCTCACCTTTGGTGTACCACTCTGTTATGATGAAAGATTTGCCAGACCAATTTGTCCAATTTTGCATAATCTCCTGAACAGGCTCCCATTTTCTGTAATGATTAATGGATATAATATCCATATACTGACCGGCAATTTTAAATATTTCAGGATTACTTAATTCCTCTGATTCCTGGTTAAACCGACATCCCAGATAAAGATGATTTGGGTCGTATTTTCGAATAGCAGCAGCTACCTTTTTCATATAAGTTTCAAAATAGAAACCGGTAAATGCCAACCTGTCTTGCTCTGTAATATCATTCAGTGAAGCATTTTTCCCTTTTCGCTCATCCAGCCATTTCTTTGCAGCAATATATCCAGCCTCATCCTTTCCCAGGTATTTAAGGTGGCGATCAAGTGCATCATTTTTCCATGGTAGTTCATTATCGGTATAATAACCTAATAGATTCTTGTCATTGGCGTACCTGGCAATTTTAGAAATTTCTTCCTCCACATGGACATCAAACTCTGGGTCAAAAACCATTGCCAGATCATACCGGTATCCCTGCCATCCGGCCATTTCGTATTCTCCTCCAAATTTCTTGATGTGT
The DNA here is from genome assembly GCF_000259075.1 of Marinilabilia salmonicolor JCM 21150. GTDB lineage: Bacteria > Bacteroidota > Bacteroidia > Bacteroidales > Marinilabiliaceae > Marinilabilia > Marinilabilia salmonicolor. The sequence goes on along the minus strand of NZ_AJKI01000036.1, from coordinate 23,781 downwards.
TCTCTCTTATAGCTGCCCATTGGGTTAACAATAACGGTGTAAGCAAGATCCACATCATTTTGGCGTAAAAGATCCACCGCCGACCAGGCTCCGGCACCATTGAATCCGTATTCTTTAAGCATCTGACTCTCCTGAACAGCCCAATTATCATTGGATCCATATTTTTGTTTCAAAGCCGACTTTTGGTTATCAGATCTTCCCGGTCTGAAAACAGCCACCCCTTTATGAATAAACGGATAACCTTCGGGATCGATAATCCACCAGCGGTTATTTCTTTTTTCAACCCTGTAAAAACCGGTTCCGGCCAATTGAAAAGTCTTCCACCCCCCATATACACTTGTTTCCGGATCTTTAGAATAATCAAATGCCGGCAAGCCGTCAATAGTTCTGGCAGTATAAGTTTTCCAGTTTGGATCTGTTGCGTTCTGCCGGGCCTCTACCTTTTGAAAGGAAACCTTTTCTTTTTTTGAGGAATTATCGCATGAAATCATACTCAGGATGATAACAGTCATTAGTAGTAGGGAACTTGCTGTTTTTTTCATTAATTAAATTTTTAGGTTTTCACATCAGGATTAAGTCTGGCCAAAAGCACCGGGTTCCCAGACACCCTTTTTTATTATCTACTGAACAATCAGTTTTAAAAACCTGACTTCTGAATTTCCCAAAGTCAATTTCATAATAAAGAAACCAGATGAATTAACGTTAAAAGAAATCCTATGGCGGCCTGCACTCATATACTCATCTTTAATCGTATCAATCAACTGGCCTGATGCAGTAAAAATCCGGACCAGAACCATCGAAAGAATTGTAAATCTGTTTTTCATCAGTATAAAATTTATCTAAGTTATTGGTCTGATGGAACTCGCATGTAAGAGATTTATACATTGTCTTTTGTGGCATCTTTTGCCATGCTCGTTTCATACGTTTAAAATTCATAATCAGGCCCATCGTTTAATTCTAAATTTGAGAACGTATGGAACCGCTCCGCTCTTACATACCCCGATGGCTATCAGGATTAATCATTGCCTGTGGCGAACTTTTGATTAAAAAAGTTCATGTTCGTTTCATTGCAAGGAAATTTAAGTTAATTTATAATTGAAAAATCACTGAAAAGTCCTTCCTGACTATTTCCTCCTACCATTATGGAAAATTCCCCCGCTTCAACCACATCTCCATCATTCCAAAAGGACAACTCCGACATGGGCAGATGAAAAACAACATCTTTAGTCTCTCCGGGCTGAACCAATACTCTTTGAAAGCCCTTTAGCTCCTTAACAGGCCTGACTACAGAAGCTGACTTATCAGCAGTGTATAACTGAACAATTTCAGTTCCCTGGAAATCTCCTGTATTGGACAACTGAACTGAAACCCTCAGTGTATCGGAAGGATGAAAGCTGGAATTCGAAAGGTTCAAATCGCTATACTCAAAACTGGTATAGGACAAACCGTAACCGAAGTGAAATAACGGATCAAAACCGGCATCCAGATAATAAGAAGTATTACCTAAAGAAGACTGACGGGCTTCCAGCGGAATGTCATCAATCAAAACTTCGGTACCTCGTGCAGGTCGCCCGGTCGAGTTGTGATTGTAAAAAACAGGAATCTGCCCTACCATCTTTGGAAATGTTACCGGTAATTTACCAGAGGGAACTGTTTTTCCAAATAAAATATCCGCAATAGCAGGGCCTCCCATAGTACCAGGGTGCCAGGCATAGATTACTGATTTGGACAACTCCACTTCAGTACCAATGGTTAACGGCCGTCCTGCCATCACCACAGTCACCAGCGGAGTGCCTGCCTCACTTAACGCAGAAATTAACTCCAATTGAGCACCTCTCAAATTTAAATCAGCTAAAGAATGGGCCTCTCCCGAAAGGATGGATTCCTCACCCACAAAAGCAATAACAACATCGGATTTGCGTGCAGCGGCTAATGTTTTAGAAAATTTTGACCGATCCTTGTCACGACTGTATTTTAGTGTGGGCTCATAAATGATATTCACTTTGTCGCCATATAACTGGCGAAGAGCTTTTAGCGGAGTGATGGTTTTTTCCTTTTCTCCGTCAAACACCCAGGTCCCCATTTGGTCGTGCGGAGCATCAGCAAGCGGTCCCACCACACATATAGTTTTAACAACAGACGAAATCGGCAGGGTCTGATCCTCATTCTTCAATAAAACCATTGATTCTTCGGCAGCCATTTTGGCCGCATCAAGGTGTTCCTTAGAGTAAGCAACTCTTGGGTCTTCCTCAGATATATATGGATTATCAAAAAGTCCCAGCCTTAGCTTTAGACGCAAAATATTGCGAACAGCATCATCAATGGTTTTTTCACTGACTTTCCCCTCATTAATAAGGTCCTTAATGTTTGTAAAATAGCACTCGGAAACCATTTCCATATCAAGACCTGCATTTACAGCTTTTAAAGCGGCCTCTTTTCCATTTTCAGCAAAACCATGGGCAATCATTTCTTTAACAGATGCCCAATCAGAGACCACGACACCATCAAACTTCCATTCATCGCGAAGTATACCGGTCAACAACCAGGGATCTCCTGAAGGCGGAATTCCATCATTGGAGTTAAAAGAAGTCATAATGGTTGCTACTCCCTCCTCAACCGCAGCTTTAAAGGGTGGGAGATAAACATTCCTAAGTTGCCGGGGAGGAATATACGTCGAGTTATAATCTTTGCCTCCTTCTACTGCCCCATACCCGATAAAGTGTTTTGCACAGGCAGCCATTGATGAAGGATTCTTCAGATCATTTCCCTGAAAGCCACGAATCATGGCAGAAGAGAGCTTTGTGGTAAGATAAGTATCTTCGCCGAAACTTTCAGCAATTCGCCCCCATCTTGGATCGCGCGAAATATCCATCATTGGCGCAAATGTCCATCGAATTCCATCCTGAGTGGCTTCCCTTGCAGCCACTCGTGCTCCCGTCCCCACAATTGAAGGATTAAAAGATGCAGCCTGGCCCAGGGGAATCGGAAAAATGGTCTTGTACCCATGAATTACGTCTCTGGCTATCAGCAAAGGAATACCCAAACGACTCTCCTCCAGGGCAATTCTTTGAATTTCGTTGATCAACTCCGGTTGCTCAATATTCAGGAGGGACCCTACTTCACCATTCCTAATCCGGCTCATTAATTTCTCATCCGGATTTCGACCGTTGAGCTGGTTCATTTGCCCGATCTTTTCTTCCAATGTCATTCGGGACAATAAACTTTCTACTCTATCCTCTATTTGATTGGTTTCCTTTGACTCACTGCATGCAGCCGTTCCTAAAAGCACAATCCCAATCAAAAAAAACAATAACTTTCTCATATTCATTATTTTTCCGGAGCTGCCATCACAATAACAATTATTCTGAGAGCAGCTCCAGTTAATATTTAGGCAGACTTTTTCAGAACTGCTCTTTTTTCATTCGGTAATACTCCTGAAGGATATAGAAAGCTTTCTTTTTGTTCCCGGTTTCAGAAATCAATCCTTTACGGTTCCATCCATCCTGAATATCAGGCAAAACACGGCGGGGTGACCGGAAATCAGCCAAAATCCAGGGAGTCATACCCCTGAGTTGAGGAATTTTTTCAAGCATTTTTACAGTTTCTCTATAGAGCTCTTCCTGATACTCCTCAGTCCAAAGAGCTTCTTTTTCTCCATGCAGGCCTTGAAGTGCACCGGCACCGAATTCAGAAATAATTACGGGTTTATTGAACTGGATATCAAACTCCGCAGTTTTAAGCTTGTCATTTCTACCATCATACCATCCTATGTATTCATTGAAGGCAATAATATCCACATATTTCTGTAGCGGATCTTCCACAACCTGAGTATTTTCAGTTCCTTCTTTGGTATGGCGCTCCAGAGCCGCACTCACAAGACGAACGGGATCCATCTGATTGGCTTTTTCTATCAGGCTTTTCAAAAACTCTGTCCGCGGAGCAGAAACAGGTGTTTCGTTGGCGACAGACCAAACAACCACGGAAGCACGGTTTTTATCGCGGGTAATCATAGAAGTCAGCTGGTTTTCAGCATTTTCATAAGTTGCTTCATTTTGCCATTGAATGGTCCAGTAAACAGGTACTTCAGACCAAACCATAATACCCATTTCATCGGCTACCCGGGTCATATTTTCATTATGAGGATAATGCGCCAGACGCACAAAATTGCATCCCAGCTCCTTGGCCCAGCCAAGCAGCATCCGTGCATCCTCCTCGGAGTAGGCACGACCACCGCGCATACCATTTTCTTCATGAATACTAATACCCCGGAGAAATACAGACTCATCGTTTAATAATATATCGGAACCCTGCACCAAAAGCGTACGGAAACCTATTCTTTCAGAAACCAAGTTGTCGTCAAACATCAGATTTACATCATACAAATGTGGATTTTGAGGCGACCAAAGAGTCAATTTCTTAGCTTTTACGGTACCTGTAGCCACTCCTCCTTCATTGGTTGTAAGTGTACTTTTTATTCCGGCTTCCGGAATATCCAGAATTACCTCCCGACCGGCTTTATCAGATCCGTTTAATGTGACAGAAACTTCGATTACATCATCATCTCCCTCTGCAAGCTGAATGTAATAATCCTGTATAAAGGTCTCTGGCACCTCAACTATTTTAACGTCACGTGTTATTCCACCATAATTCCACCAATCGGTATTTACAGTTGGGACCTTTTCCAGTCCGCGACTATTATCAGCTTTAACAATCAGAAAATTCTCACCTTCTTTAAGCTTATCAGTAATTTCATAATTAAAAGGTGTAAAACCGCCGATATGCTTGCCAAGCTTTTGTCCGTTCAGGTAAACATCCGCTTCGTAATTAACAGCTCCAAAGTGTACAAACTGACGGCTGGCCTCATCCTTTGGCTGGTATTTAAAAGCTTTGTAATACCAGACGGTCCCCTCATAATAGAAGAGCTTTTCTTTTTGAGAATTCCAGTCACCGGGAACAAGAATATTATCGGCTTTGGTAAAATCATATTCCACTCTTTCCGAAGGATCCTGCTGCTGATAACCAAGGAAAAATGATTCCGATTTACTGGGATTTTCCTGCAAATCACGCACCGTTCTGCGGTAGTCATAATATCCAAGTTCGTAAGGATCTACCAGGTATTTCCAAACACCATTAAGCGTCATTGTCTGTCTGTTTTCCACATTGGTTATCTGGGGTGTTTGTGCCACCATATTGGAAACCATAAAAAACAGCATTAATTGAATAAGTAATTTTGATTTCTTCATGTTCTTCTATTTTTCAAAAACGGTTTTACAATCTTTTTTTAAAATCTACCTTCTCATTATTAATCAGCACATTTCTATATTATTACATTTCTTTTTTTATCTAACCTGGATTATTCATAAATTATCTATTACAATGTTCAACGACCTTATAAATAAACCAGGCTAAAGAAATTCCGATTAATCCATTCTTCCTGCCGGAAAAACTATTATCCAAAACCTGATCGTTAAAATCTTGGATTAACAATATTATTAAACATAGACCCAAAGGTGTAGCTGATGCCAATATTTGAATAATACTCAAAATTTGTCGCCAATTCCTTTTGTTGTGTCAGCACCTCTTCCGTTGTTGCATCTCCTTTTCGCAGAGCTAACTGGTCATGAATAAAGGAAGCCCCGGCATTGAAATAGACACTCAACCCTTTGATAATATTTACATTTATTGAAGACCTGAAACTCATACGGTTTTTCGAAAAATCATGGAAATAATGGAGCAAATCCATACTTAAATCCACAGTGCCCCATTTTCTTCTTACTTCATAATCCAACGCCAGGCTTTGACGAGCAAGGTTTTCTTCCGTTTTTCCAAAAATTGTTGAATCCTGATATTCATTATACACATATTCGGGCTTGTATAAAACTGTCAGCTGACTTGTTGAAGCCTCCTTGTAAGGAAAAACGCTAAATTCAATAGCAGGTGACAAACGGTAAGACTGATCCAGATTATCATATTTCGATGACCGAAAACCGGCAAAACCTCCAACAGACCAGTGTTGCGAAAGACTGCTCACCCATAAACCATCAAAATCATAGGTCTTATGAATACTGACAACAGTCTCGGAGTTAATATCGAAAACTTCCCTTTCATAATCAGCCTCAAGATCCAGTTCAAGTTTTATCTTTTCCGTAACTTTATTCGCCTCAATCTCGCCTCCAAATTCATATTTCTCTTTTGATTCCTCGAGGTCAAAATCTCCATCTGCGGAAATTTTAAAAATCCAGTTATTCCAGTTATCTTTTTCAGGCAGTGTTGGAGTTGCAGGACTTACGAATTTGATGGTTTGACTTTCCCAAAGAGAGGTTTTATTTAGATATGGAGTTAAACCACTCCTCAATGCATGAAGGATTTTTTCACGCTTCATATCTTCACTCGCATCCGCGCTAACATTAAATCTCAAAGTATCCTGCAAAATTTGGTACCTCTTTTGGCCAAACAAAAAAACGGAATACCGGTCACCACGGTTAGCTGCACCCTCAAGGGTTACCATCACATGCACATCGGCATCTTTTCGATCGCGAACATAATTGACATAATTTATTTCCCTTTTTATATAATCAATGTCACAAAAAGAACAATCCCAGTACACATTCAGCCCCCGGTCATTTTGAAGAGCCTGCGCAATGGAGCCATCCAAATTCCTTGCCTGAACAAAATCCAGGTTAACAAATAATAAAATAAAAACCCCCAATCCGGAAGTTAAAAACTTATATATCTCTGTAAACCTAAAATATTTCATCAGTATAAAATTAATCTAAGTCATTGGTCTGATGGAACTCGCGATTCTTTTATACATGCCCTTTTGTGGCTGATTTGAAAAATCAAAGCTCCATGCTCGTTTCATTGGTAATTATTTTATTAATTCAGCGATTTCAGAAGGAATAACCCTTCCATCCGGGACCTTTAATAATCCCTGACAAGAATTATTACTAATATTTAACTCATCGACATTAACCAGCTCAACACGTGCTGTTATGTTAGAATCTCCATTAACTGCCTTCCAGTTTATTCCTTGCACTCCCTGGGCACAAGCCTGTTTCATCCCTCCCACAGGAATTGAAATGGATTTTGAATAATAACGAGCCACTTCTTTGTCATCTACATAAAACCGGATAAGATGTCCCTCGCCATTTTTAGTAGCACCGGTGCCATTATTGATCAGAGATGCCATAAATACCACTTCATCCCCTTCTTTGGGGTAAGCTGGCATGGTACGAATGTTACTCACGGTAAGATCAGGCTGATCATTAGCTGCCTTTAAAAAGAACTCACTTTTTAAAGGCAAGTAATCCGAAGCGCCACCAACCTCGACAAAAAACACCCCTGAAGGCACCTGGTAAGCACCTGATTCCTGATTGTAAACATAAAAATCTTCCGGAGTAAGCGTAAAAGTTACAGATTTGGTTTCACCAGGGCTCAATTGTATCTTTTTAAAATTCCGCAATTGTTTTTCAGGCATTGGGATATTTGGCGATATTTCACCAGTTGAAAGATAAAGTTGAGCAACTTCCTCGCCGGGAATTTCCCCGGTATTTTTCAAATCAAATGTTACTTCTACTAAATCTCCAACATTGGCATCTGCATTATTAAGACTGATATTGCTGTACTCAAAAGAGGTATAACTCAAGCCGGCACCAAATGCGAATTCTGGCTCAATATTTTGGGAATCGAACCATCGATAGCCTACTCCTTTGTAAACCATATTGCGGAAATCCGTACTTATTGGAATTATCTGACTATCGTCTTTAGGAATGGAGGCAGGTAATTTTCCGGATGGATTATAGTTCCCCATCAATACATCGACGATGGCTCTTCCAGCCTCCTGACCAGGATAAAATGCATAAACCAATCCTTTAATATCATTAATGACAGGGGTAACACTACAAGGGCCTCCTGAAATCACCACCAAAATGATATTAGGGTTAACCTTTGCGAGTTCTTTAATCAAGTCAATTTGAGCATCGGGTAATACTACAGTCCCATTGGCCCTGTCGGGGCGTGTAATGGCTCCTCCCCCTTTTTCGTCGGCCTCCTTATTCAGAAAATAACCTTCGCCCTCGAGAGTACTATCAAGTCCGGCAACAAACACCACATATTCAGAGATTTTTGCTGCTTCAATGGCTTCATCAAATTTATTTTCATCCCGACTATTGATATTACATCCTTTACTGTAGTTGATGCGCTCATCACCAAGCATATCTTTCAATGCCTTTTCCACAGGAATACGGTAGGAAGGTAAAACATTGGAACTACTATGTCCGTCAAGGGGTAGTACTCCTGCATTGGGTCCGATCACGGCTACTGATTTAAGCTCATTTTTGTTGAATGGTAAAATGTTCTCTTCATTTTTAAGAAGAACCAGACTTTTTAACCCACTCTCATAAACCAACTCACGATGTTCCTCGCTATCAATAACACGCTTAGGCGTGATCGGCTTTCCATCAATCATGCCCGAGACAACTTTAGTTCGCAAGACATTTCGGCTAGCACGATTAACCAAGCTGCTGTCAAACCGGCCGCTCTCAACCCCTTCTGGAAGCTCTTTAATATACAGATCGTTGCCTTCACAAAAATCAAGTTCAGCATTCAGTGCTTTCTGAGTATCACTAAATCCACCCCAGTCGCACATAGTATAATAATCAAAGCCCCAGTGATCACGGAGCACGTCCTTAATCAAAAATTTATTTTCGGCGCATTTATCACCATTCACCCAGTTGTAGGCACACATCACAGATAATGCACCTCCGGCTTGAATGGTTCTTTTCCAATGATACCCCCAAAATTCCACCAGGCTTCGTTGATCACTAAGGTAATTATTGGTTCTGCGATTGGTTTCGTAAGTATTTAGGTTGTAGTGTTTGATGGTTCCAAAAACAGAAGTCGTGTTTTGTCCCTTCACAAAGGCCTCTGAGATCCTGCCTCCTAAAAAAGGATCTTCCCCAATGGTTTCAGGCGCACGACCTATACGTGGATCTATCAGTAAATCAAGAGTAGGACCGGCAATGCGATCACGACCACGGGCAGCCTGCTCCAGGGCAATAGCCCGCCCTACTCGTGTAATTAATGCCGGATCCCAGGTGGCTGCCATACCTATAGTGACCGGGAAAGAAGAAAATCCTTTGGCCCCGTTTCCAATTCCATGTGGACCATCGCTACCAGTAAACTGGGGGATTCCGAGACGCTCATTGCCATCAGTTTTGTAATATAGCTGTTCAATTTTTTCCTGCATACTCATAGATCCCAGAATAGTATCCAATCTTTGCTCAAGAGCATCTTCGGTTTCAACCATTTCGGGAGTGCATCCCCAGGAGCACACAGAAAGAAGCACCATTATAGAAGGCAATAAAAATGATTCAAATTTAAACTTGACGCTGACAATATCTGATTTCTTCATCTTCATTGTGTATTTCTTAAATTTTTCTTTCCTTTCCCGGTTTCTCACTAATCCTTAATGAGTGATTTGGAATTTCCGGGTCAACTGCCCGGTTTGACTGGCAACAGAGACAAGATAAATACCACACGCCCAATCGGAGGTGCTTATTTCCTTTTGTTCCCTTCCTGAATATTTTGATTTATAAATAGGCTGCCCGTTCATGTTTATTACACTAATCACAGATTTACCCAAATCCTGATTGGCCTCTATTAGAATAGACCGGGTACGACGATTGTAAACAGCATTAACCATACGATCAAAAAGCATATCATGGCTTGAAGTATCCCCGGTCTTGACAAATGAAATCCAGTCAAGATTAAAACTTCCCCCATAAAAGTCCAGACGCATTTCTATGGGTTCCGCACTTGCAATTTCAACATTTTCAAGCGTAATGGTTTCCCATTCCTGCCAGTCCCCCGTAGAGTAAGGTTCTACACTGCCCACAATATTGCCTCCCAATGACAAATCAATTCGTTTTTCAGCAGTAGTGTTGTCACTGGCTATACTAAATGAGACATCATAAGTATCAGGTGTAACATCCGCAATCAAATATTTCAACCATTCACCTTCATTTATATACCCAACATTAAAACCACCCTGAGAACGGGATTGAACATCAACACCTGTTTCACGGTATTCTTCTCCTTTATTTAACTCATTATCTTCGTCCTGATATCCGACACCTGCTTCATTATCATTAAAATCTTCAGCCTGAATGGTTCCGGGAATAGCATGAGGGCCATTGTATGCCACAGAAGCCGGCGGTTCAGGAGTCATCGAAGACGTAACCGCGGTGTATTCAGATTTCCCCAATGAATTATATGCTCTGATCCTATAGCTATAAGAAGTTTCAGATTCCAGCTCTATATCAGAATAGGAGGTAGAATTAGGGGGCAACACAGTTAGCAGTTCAAATCCATTGATCCCTTCTCTTTCAAGCAAAAAACCCTGTTCATATTCCGATTGGTCGATCCAGTTTAATTCAATTGAATTAAAAGAGACAGGATTGGATTCTAAGTTAGCAGGGCTCGCAGGCACTTCTGAAGCTACTTTAAATGAAGAATAAACAGGAGCCAATTCCCTATCAAAATCATCACTTGTATAATTTATTTTGATAATTGAATCGCCTCTGAAAATCATTACCTGGGTAGCCCGGGGAGCAATGATATCTGAATAGCTGTCAGTTAGTCCTGCATCCACATTTAATTCATAAGCTCCACCAGTCGAGGTGGTATTATTCAAATGAAGAGAATACTCTTTTGCTTCACCCTCTGCCCGATGCATGACCATTACGGCAGTTTGCTCTTCGTTTTGAGCACCATACACCACAAAATCATTACTGGATGACAGACCATCAACATATTGTCCTTTAAAATATTTAGCAACAAACTCCATGTGTCTGTAGGATGCTCTCGGAGTCATATTCTCTCCATCAATAAAGCTAAAATCTGTCCCCTGCCAATTTCCGCCATTCTCAAACATACTCCAACTGGTAGCATAATTAGCTTCATACTTCATGCACAGGCCAAGAACTCCGCCAAACATCTGGCCGTTTTCCCAGGAATGAACGACCGAACCGCCTTTGGCATTATATTCTCCAATTCCCCATTGCAAGGCATCATCACCGGTACGATTGTAGTCGGCATTTATTTGATCAACTTTTTGTTTAGTCTTTATGATAGCATCCTTGAAGTCTTCAATTCCTTCATAAGCCAGGTTGATATTATCATCCTGCGGATAACGATGCCATGATATCCCATCGCAGTAATAATAATCTTTACCGGGAATTTTCCCTGCTATATCGTTATCTCCGCCAAAAAGGTCATTGACAGCTTCCTCTATATAATAGCACAAATCGGGTCCATATATTTTAATGGAAGGATCCACCTCTTTCATGGCTTCTGCCCGGGGCTTAAAATAGGTTTCAACCATACCGCCAACAGTTGACAGTTCTGGTTTGCCATTTTGCAACCAGGGCTCATTTCCTATGTTCCAATATTTTATCGGGGCAATTTCGTCACTGCTTTCAATATTAAAAAACCGTACCAGCTCTGCAGCTTGTTCAGGAGATTCATACTGCGAAACCTGTAGAATAGGTTCAGCCCCCATAGCCTGAATCTTTTTCACCCAACTTAAAAGGTCAGCCTTGGAAGGTACATTATCATCGAAAGAATGGCCTCCTATCCGGATCGATTGTACACCGGACTCCGCAGTAAGATTCCATACCTCCTCACTCGGGTCGGTATACCAGGCATTGGTTCCTACCAGATTGGGACTTATTTGCTGCGCATTCGCGCTAAAAGCACACAGACCAAAAATCCAAAAAAAATGGATAAATTTCATACGTTTAAAATTTATAATTATTTCCATAGCTTAATTCTAAATTTGAGAACGTATGGAACCGCTCCGCTCTCACATGAACTTCTTTTAATCATTGCCTTTGGCGAACTTTTGATTAAAAAAGTTCATGTTCGTTTCATAATATTATAATTTCGATTGAGTTAGACTAAAAAAACCATTCCCCACTCAGCATTCCTGTTTATGATAGATTTTGAAGCAGGAATATCCTGCCTCAAAATCATCAAATCATGTTAAAATCTGCGGTACATGAACCTAATTATCTTTCTCTTTATACCCTGTTAAGGCATTTAGTATTTTTATGCGGGGTTCACCCGTCTCTCCATCAACAACACCAAATCCTCCTTTGTAATCCCAATTGGCCCAGGCTATGTCATTTTTTTCAAAAACGGCAGTCACATCTGAATACCACTGAACCCTGTCTTCCAGAGGAGTTGTGGGATAGCATCCAAATTCACCGCAATAAAGTTGAAGTCCTCGTTTCTTTGCAAATTCGATGGGCTCCTGAATACGCTCTTCTAAATATTCCCGGTTGTAAAAGGCATCATCGGCAGTAAGACTCTTAATCTGTGAAGAGTCATAACCGGCAAGATCCTCTTCATGAATCGGATGCCCGGGATAGTGAACCGGTCCGTCATAAAATCCTACCTTTGAACTCCAGGGAGCCTGGTAGTGCGTGAAAACATGAGGGCTGTAAAAATGAAAGCTCAAAATAATACACGAATCATTCTCCGGAATTTTGAGTTCATCGAAGGTATTCACAGATTGCCAGCGGTTAGAACCAATAACGACCATTCTGTTGGGCTCTTTTTTCCTCAGAGCTGTCATTGTTTTTGCTACAAGATTGTTCCAGTCTTCCGAATCATCAGCCACAGCCTCATTCAGCAATTCGTAAGCAAGTAAATCATTGGGGTAATCACTTAACTCGTTGGATATTTGCATCCACATATCAACAAAATCATCCTGAGCTTCAGGATCATTCCACAAGGGTCTTACATCAGCATTGAAGTAATGGGAACGTACCACATGAAGATCTGCAATAATTCTCAATCCGTTTTCTTTACTCCATTTAATGGCATTATGCACTAATTCAAAGGCAGCGGTATCTTTAACACCCTCTTCATCCCACAAATGCACTTCATCCATAGGTAAGCGGACATGATCATAACCAAAGCCGGCTATTTTCTTAAAATCTTCCTCATTCATAAAAGAGGCCCTCTCATCGCCTTTCCGGTCTGTTTGAGAAAGCCAGTGACTCAGATTAACTCCTCGTTGAATCGTAAACTCTGAACAGGTTTTTTGCGTAGTTTTGCTTTCAGATGAAACACCACACCCACTGGTCTGAAAAAGGACAAAGAGTAAAACAACAAGATTTACAATATACTTCATAACTAATTTTTTAAGAAAAGAAGTAATAACCTGATTATTAAACCAGGTTATTACTCATTCCTGATTCCACGATCTGCCATTCAGCAAACCGCCATCTTGTTATTCCATGGTCAGATAAATGTCATCTACATACCAATCCCAGTCATCACCAGCTAAAACATCTCCGGCATTACTTCTCAAAACAAGTAAATGTGAGATATCTGCTAAGTCAGGAGTTTCTCCCCCGTCAGCAAAATCGGAAACAGGTATTTTTAGAGAGTGCCAATTACCATCTCTTTCAAATCCATATTTTTTTACGGCATCGTCCAAAGTCACATAACCATTGACACCTCCACCCTGAAGACGTAAATTCATCGCCTTGGTGCAAGTGGTTTTCAAACTAATGTTATAGAATCCATCAGCATATGCAGAAATATCCACATTGTTGAAAGTTGCACCGTCATCGTCTGACTGACGCATTGCTGCCATTACACCCCAGGTATCAACACCATCGAAGATAAATGCAACGGCTTCAGATCCTTCAGCTGCATCATCAGTAAACTCATATGTAAAGCCATTATTTAATTCAGGAACTACAGGCCCTACAGACCCAATGGTTGACCCTTCGGTATAAATTCCGTACTTCTCAATAATTGACTGTGCTGTCACTTCTACTTTGTCCAGGTTGACTCCACCACCGGTGTAGTACAAACGAAGGACTTGTTCGCCAGACTCAAGTTCTATACCTTCAACAACCAAACTGGTATATTCACCCCAGCCACCTGTGTTTTCAAAATCACCAGTCTCACCAAGATCTGTGATTGTATCATCTTCACCTACCAGCTGAATTTTCAGCGAACTTCCGCCATCACTACTTCCTGAAGCCACTGTAAAGTCGAAATCATAAACTCCTGCATTCGCAACATTCACAGTGTACTCTATCCACTCGCCTTCGTTGGAGTAACCAATGTTTGTTCTGGTATCACCCACTTCAATGTCGATGCCGTCATCCGGACGATAGTCTCCGCCTGCCTGGTTTTCAGCTTCTGTATCATGATAGGCAAATCCTTCTCCTCCATTATCATAATCTTCAGCCTCAATAACTCCGGGAATTGCAATGGGCTCATCCCCAAAAGGCCACTGAGAAATTGCAGGTCCTTCTACTTCGATAGTAAATTCCTTTGTTTGGATGGTATTATCAATATGAGTAACACTTAAGATGGCTTTATGACTTCCTCCTATAGGGAAGGTAACCGACACCACTGAATCGGTAGATGTTGCCGGATCTCCGGTCTCAAATGTCCATGAACGATCGTAAACTTTAGTTGACATGTCAGTAAAAGTGATCGATTCACCATAAGATATAGAGGTGGAAGATGCAGTTGCATCAATTGTCCCCGGCTCAAAAAGTTTAACGTCCCAGTCTTTATCAAGTTCAGACTCAGAGCAACCTGACAAGAAAATCATTGCCCCAAAAACAAAGGCAGTGATTTTTTTTGTATGATTAATTATATGCTTCATTTTATTTTTTGTTTTTAGACTTTAATTTAATGACCTGTATTTTAACCTGATTAATTCGGTTTTAAAAAATACAAATCCTGAAATGGCCCGTTCAAGTGCCGGTGTTCTTCGCAAATGAAAAGAACACCAGCATGAACAGTTTAAAATTAATATCCGTCAGCCTGCATATCAGGATTCCCCATCAAATCGATCTGACTTTGAGGCACCGGTAAATTCACCATGTATGGCTGCATAGGTTCATTTACAACGTTTGTAGAAGTTGAACCATACTGATAATACATACTTTGTCTTTCAACCAACAGTCCCATGCGCTTTAACAAAAACCAGCGATTTTTCTCGAAAGCCAGTTCCCTGGCTGATTCTTCAAGATAAGTATCCACATCGAAGGAAGTAAATTCATCCAATCCCGCTCTCGTTCGAATCATATTGATGTACTCCAATGCTTTTGCATTTGCAGGATTCTCATTATCTGCTCTCCAATGTGCTTCAGCACCTAACAAAAGAGTTTCAGCAAAACGGTAGTACAAAACATTCACCCAGCTACTGTTGGTATAGGGATCTTTATCCGCATCGAAAAACTTTTTCAAACTAAAATGATAACGTCTGAAATTGTCATCGTAGGAAGACTCCGGAAGGGGCTCACCGTAATTTTCGTTATCAGGATTGTTCACATACAGTACTTCAGGCATATAATAACTGGTATATCTTTTGTCACTCTCTCTATCATACAGAGACTGAAGATAACTGTTAGGGAAAGCCCACCCGAGAGATTGTCCACCATATTCAGGATCATTAATAATTTCACCTGAACTCAGCTCATAATAACGACTGGTAAAGAAACTTGGCAAAAGATGATAATCTCCACCTGCCAAATTACTACTACCCCCAAGTGTTTCATCAAACTGATAAGTAAATAAAGACTCAGCATGATTACGTTCACCAACAAAAACCTCAGAAGGAGAACCCAGCAAGTGATAAGTTCCATCCTCGACAATTGCGTCAAATTGCGCAGCTGCTTCAGTCCAGTCTTCTTGCCACATTGCTGCCTTACCACGTATGTGCCGGGCCACTCCCTGTCCATATCTTCCATCCTCAACGGCCCAGTCAAGGTGGTCAACAGCAAAATCCAGATCGGAATTAATTAATTTCCATACATCAGCCGTATTAGCAGGTTCGTAAGTCACGGAATCCGTATAGTTCTCCGGAGTAGTCGCGGTAGTATCCAACAAGATGTGCTGATACATACGAATCAAGTCAAGGTATAACTCGCCACGAATTACTTTGGCCTCTGCAAGGATCTGATTCCGTTTCTCTGCATCCATTTCCACCTTTTGAGCATTTATAATGATGGCATTGCAACGATCAATTATTTGATACGAATTTGTCCATTTTTGACCATTAAAAGAAGATGGAGTCATTGTTGAAATCTGGTATGGTCTGAACCAGGTACGTACCAACCCCAAATCAGTACCTGCCATAAAAAAAGCATTGGCCTGGAGGTCGTTGGAATATTGAGGCGGAACATTATGTGTGCGCATCAGATTATACAGAGCATTCACCCCTACCTCTAAACCTTCAGGAGTTGAATAGATATAATCAACCGAGATCGAATCAATTGGCTCTTCCTCAAGAAAATCTTCACAGGAAGTATTAATTAGTAATAGCGAAACAACTATTACCATGAGATATTTTAATTTATTCATTTTAAACATATCAAAATTGTTTGATGGTTATTATTAGAAGGTTATCTGTACACCGCCAACAACGGAAACTGCTTCGGGATAGTCAGCAGGGTTTTTCTCAGGACTATATGATTTATAGTCGGTAAAAGTTAACAGATTGTGGCCGGTACAATAAAAGCGAACATTGCTGAGTCTAATACTTTCCAAAACTGTTTTTGGAAGCGTGTAACCAATTGTCACATTCTGCAATCTCACATACGAAGCATCTTCTAAAGCCAAAGTCCAAATATTTGATCTGTCATTAGATTCCTGAGGACGTGGCCAGTTTCCGGTTGGATTTTCGGGTAACCAGTAATCTTGTTTAATGCCATTGTAAATTCCTCTCAGAGAACCACCTTGATTGTAGTCATAATTGTAATTATTCCAACGTACACGTCCCTGAACCGTCATTACATCTGCTGAAAAATCTAAATTTTTAAATTTAACATCAAAGTTAAACGAGCCATACCATTCTGGATCGGAATGTGTAAGAACCCGATCATCAGCATTAAGAACACCATCTTCGTTTTTGTCTAAAAGCTTAATGTCTCCTGGCTCCATATCGGGCTGGTGTGAATTAACAATATCTTCACCCTCCTGCCAGATACCAATTGGCTTCCATTGGTAATACACATCAATCGGCTCACCAATAAACCAATTATTACCGACATCATCGTCTTCCACTCCATCACCATCCTCATCAGTTCCGTATAGGTGAATAATTTTATTCTTGTTGGCGGAGAACGAAAATCCTGCATTAATAGAGAGATCTCTTTTATCAACAATCACACCATTCATTGAAAGTTCAATCCCCTGGTTTTCTATCTCACCCAAATTGGTCAGCATACTAGTGTAGCCAAGTCCGGCATTCAAGGATTGAGTAACCAAAAGATCTTTGGTTCTTGTATTATAGAATTCAAGGGTACCTGATAAACGATTTCTCCACAATCCGAAATCAACAGCAAGGTTCAAAGTTGTAGAGGTTTCCCATCTTAAATCCGGGTTTGGCAAATTGCTTCCAGGAACATACCCGGATCTCTTTACACCACCAAACATATAGTCGTTTTGATTGGCCGTACTTTGACTTCGATACGGATCGATTGCTTCGTTACCCACACTACCATAACTTGCACGAAGTTTTAAGTTGCTGATAGCGTCAATGTTCTCTATAAATTCTTCCCGATAAACATTCCAGCCTATTGCGGCAGCAGGAAAGTAGCCCCATTTATTGTTTTCACCAAAAACGGTTGATGCATCAGCGCGAGCCGATAGATTCAGATAATATTTATCGTTGAAAGTGTACTGAGCCCTTGCTACAAAAGAAACCAAACCTCGTTCGTTTGCACCGATATTAGGTGTATTAATCTCAGCCGACTCCAGACCATAGATTCCCAACAAATCATTTGGCAACTTATCTGCATCGTTTCGAAAATCAGTGTATTTCGATTGTGTTATACTTTGAACACCTGTTAAACCAAGCTTATGTAGCCCACTCTCGAGGTCGTATGTGACAATATTTTCAAACTGCCACTCTACATTATCCTGATAATATATACTTCCCAGTCCCATTTCACCTCCACGGACACCACTTAGTGACTCCGCAGTAGAATAACTTTCAGTTTTGCGATTCCACGATCTGCGACTGGCATTTAAACGATAATTAAAATTATCAAATGGCTTAACATCAATAAAGATGTTCATAATGTCATTTCTGTCCTGCTTTAGATTAGAAGTTGTTTCAATATCCAAAAGAGGATTGAAACTTTCCTGAACATCAGTAGGATTCAACTTATAGCTTCCATCTTCATTGTAAATCTTTCCCAGTGGAGAGGTTGTGATAGTACGTTCAAGCGTACCACCTGTACCGGGATCATTATTTTCAGAAATTTGCCAGGAAGTGTTGGCTCCAAAACTTAACCAGTCAGTAACCTTCTGGTCGAAGTTAAATCGGATAGTAGCCTTTTGGTAATCAGTACCAGGAACCACTCCTTCCTGATTCATGTAGTTAATACTACTATATACTTTTGTTTCTTCTGTACCAGTTGCTACGCTAAAATTGTGATTTTGAATCGGGGCCACCCGCAGTACTTCCTCTTCCCAATCGACAAATTCACCACTTTCCAACACCTCTAACTCAGTTGCAGTAAAAATATCTTCATCAGGCAGATAATACCCATTATCAGCGCGAAAAGCTTCTCTTCTTAACTGGGCAAATTCCTCACCGGAATACACATCAAAATTTCTTTCTACCGTTTGCATTCCGTAATAGCCGGAATAATTTACAGAAGCCTGACCGGCTTTTGCTCTTTTCGTAGTTAGCAGGATAACACCATTAGACGCCCTTGCACCATAAATAGCCTGTGCTGCAGCATCTTTCAAAATTTCGATGGATGCTATATCATTTGGATTAACATCATTAATCCCACCAATTGGCACTCCGTCAGCTATCACAATCGGGTCGTTACCCCCGTTGATAGAATTCTTTCCCCGGATTAGGATATTCGAAGAACTTCCGGGCCCGGCATCTCCAAGAGTTACAAAAACACCAGCAGCTTTTCCTTTTAACATTTCACCAATGTCAGTTGAAGGTACTTTAGTAACTGATTCAGGTTTTACAGAAACTACAGAACTAATAACGTCACTTTTCTTTTGAACTCCGTAGCCAACCACGATCACTTCATCCATATCAATGGTAGAAGATTTCATGGTAACATCCACAATGCGTTCCCCGGCAACATTCACTTCCTCGGTCTCCATTCCAATAAATGAAAACACAAGAACTTCCTCATTTTCTGGCAAATTAATTGAATAATTACCATCAACATCTGTCACGGTACCGTTGGTGGTACCTTCTACCACAATAGTAACACCAGGTAACGGCATTCCACTGTCATCTGTCACTTTTCCTTGAATGGCTCTTTCCTGAGCCATCAATGTTATTCCCCATACAGATAGGAACAACATCAAGATTGTTTTTTTCAAAAAACGTTTGATCTTCATAAGAATTCTGTTTTTTATTTTGGTTAACAATAAATAGATGCCATTTTAATTTCTTGAAATTTTCAGTGAATTGGGATTTCACTTTTGCTTTTCAAAAGATTTTTTTAACATCTGGAAACAAACTTATTCAGAAACCAGATGGGTGGCATCAGTTTTTTGTAACAAGAAACCAACACTCATGTCACATGATTCAGAAACCATGTAACAAATGTCCATTTCATTTGTAACACACGACAACCAACAAGTTAACTGACTGGGATTTACACACAAAAAACAGAAGACTTTGAAAACAGTGAAATGGTTAGAAATATTGCCACTAAAGAACACAATTATCAAAATATTTTAACCATCCCAAACAAAAAGGACAACAGAAATAAAAACAAAGACATTAAAAGAGATACTTCTCAACGAATTAAAAACAGGATCAAATCAATGGAAAAACTATGACATCAACTTAAAGGAGAGATGGAAAAAAACGTGTATGATTGGATATTCAAAACTACACACTGGCAATACACATAAAATTCTTAAATCCAGGCAGTAAAAAAAACAGGCTTAGTTATTTCATTTGGTATCGAAACAGGCTTATTCGCAACAAACGAATTCTCCCTTCAGGATAAAAAACAACATAAAATTTCAGTCACCATTTCTTAGACAAGCCGAAAAGGGACAAATAGAAACTATAACAAAATACCTGATAAAAAGAAAAATAACGCAGTGTTACCTATTTATGATTCAGAACTTCTTTTATCCTTTTGATAATCAGAAGGAGTATATTCAAATTGTTGTTTGAAACATTTACGAAAATAATCCGCGCTTTCAAATCCAACCATATTTTGCACTTCCTTAACACTTAAATCATTATTTTCCAGCAAGGATGCTGCGCGTTTCAACCGGATATTCCGTATAAATTCCGCTCCTGACAGACTGGTAAGTGCTTTAATTTTCCGATAAAAATGCATCCGGCTCAGACCCAGTTCAGCACTCAGACGCTCAACACTTAGTTTTGGATCTTGAATATTCTCAACGACGTAATCAACTGCTTTTTTTAATAATTTTTCATCTACAGAAGTCACTTTGACATTTTCAGGTTCCAAAAGTGATTTAAGCTGAAAATGAGAGCGAATCAGTTCTCTTTGTTTCAAAAGATTCTTTACTTTCAAAATCAGATATTGCGCACTAAAGGGCTTGGTGACATAATCATCAGCCCCGGTTTCCAGACCTTCCAGTTTAAAATTCAGCGTGCTCCGGGCAGTAAGTAAAATTACCGGGATGTGGCTGATACGGACATCAGTTTTTAATCTTTTGCAAAACTCGATTCCATTCATTTCCGGCATCATAATGTCACTAATAATAATATCCGGCACAACTTCAATGGACTTTTTGAGTCCTTCAACGCCATTTTCTGCTTCTTCTACATAGTATTTTTCTGCAAACAATTCTTTCACAAACCTGCGCACCTCCCCATTATCTTCAACAACCAGCATCGTTGGAACCTCTTTAGAATATTCGCCGGATGAGTCATTATCGATTTGTTCTGAATCTTCCAGTGAAGATATCTCACTTATTTGCAATCTATTCGGATAAAGACTTATATCATCAGAGTCTATATGACGATCAATTTTCTCATCATCAGTCAGTAACGAATCATCGGTACTCAAAAGAACTGAAAATTTGGTAAACCCCTCGCTTTGGGAAGATTTACATCTACTCTCTACCCATATTTTACCTTTATGAAGATCTACCATTCTTTTGGACAATTCCAGTCCAATTCCGATTCCATTAATGTTACCCGTTTCAATATTCTTTTCGCTGTAAAAACGTTCAAAAATAGTTTTAAGCTTCTCCTGAGGAATACCTCTTCCTGTATCTACAATACCAATATCTATGCATTCATTGGTTTTACAAGAGAGTTTAATGCTCTCCGGAAGATCGTTAGTCTTTTTTATATTCAGCGTTAACCGGATAGTTCCTCCTTCCGGAGTATTCTTAAAAGCATTAGAAAGCAGATTATATATAATAATTTCAAGCTTTTCACGGTCATACCAGATAAATTTTTCTTCTATATCGGTTTGAAATTCAAAATTAACACCCCGCGCTAAAGCCATTTCAGAGAAAGCAAAACTAATTTCATTTAGGAAAATAACAATATTACCTTTGGCAGCTTTCAGTTTTTCATTACCCGTTTCAAGCTTTCTAAGGTTAAGCACCTGATCAATTAAGTGCATCATTCGAATCCCGCTTCGCTTAATGTAAAGAAGTTGGCGCTTTAACTGCTCATTGAGTGAACCATGGTCCATTATCTGCTCCAGAGGGGCAAGAATTAATGTTAACGGGGTGCGTAACTCATGAGAAACATCCGTAAAAAACTTCAGTTTAGATTCATGCAATTCCACTTCTTTTTCACGCTTAAACTGCTCGAGACGGAGTTTGTTTTTTAAAAGAGTCCATCTTTGAAAGAAATACAGCAAAACCAGAAAAACAGCCATGTACAATAAATAGGACCACCAGGTTTGCCACCAGGGGGGAAGAACTTTAATATTAATAGATCTAAATGCATGGCCCCATTCAAGTTTATTGGTAGTTGCCTGTATTCTTAATTCGTGCTCACCTGCCGGCAGATAAGTAAAGTTAATCGTTCGCTGTGTTCCAATATTAATCCAATCATTATCAAGGTCTGTCAACAAATAACGGTAATGTATAGCCTTTGGATTCACATAATCAACCCCGGAAAAACTTAATTGAAGGTTTCGCTCATTGTACTTAAGAACCAATTCTTCAAGATTGTTTAGTGGTGAACTTATCTTTGAGCCCGGTGACTCCATAGTTATTTTTTGAAAATTAATCTGAAGTTCAGATAATACCACTGGCGGAAAAGCTAAATAGCCGGAGACTTGATCGGGATAAAAAGTATTATATCCATTAACACCTCCAAAATAAATCATCCCGTCCTTGCCCTTATACACACTTCCCGGCTCAAATTGTAGTCCTTGCAACCCATTTACAACAGAAAAATCAACCGAGTAAATATCGGGTTTCCCATCAGATAAACCTGAAACAATCAATTTTGAAATTCCTTTATTGGTAGATATCCAGTAATTTCCTGAATCATCCTCCACCAATGCATTTACCGTATTATCATTTAAGCCATTAAACTTATTAAAGTTATATCTTTCCCCGTTCTTATAAACAAAGATGCCGGAACTACTCGTACAGAACCACATGTATCCTTCAGAATCTTCAAAGATACAGGTTACATAGTTGAGATCTTCCTCGATTCCTTCAGTCAATTGCGAAAGATCCTGTAAAAATCTGGTATTTTTATCAATACAATTTAATCCAAAATTTCCTGCAGTCCATATATGATGATGACTGTCCTCGAACACAACGTTTACAATATTTCCAACTTCGGGAAAATCATGAAATTCATCCTCAACGGGGTCATAAACCTGAAAAATACCACCATTTAATCCCAGCCAGACCAATCCATCAGAATCCACATAAACATCGTGAATCTGATTGTGATTCAGGGAGTTTTCATCCAACGGATCATGATAATACTTTACAAATTCTTCCTTCTCAACATCAAAGAAGTTAAGGCCATTATAAGTCCCTATCCATAGATTTCCATTCCCATCCGGCGTCATGCACTTAATGTTATTATTGGAAATCCCACCAGACAAATTGGACGTATAATGCTTTATCTGTCCTGTATTTCTGTTTAATTTATTCAGTCCGCCTTCACCAGTGATAATAAATAATTCGCCTTTGTTATTCTCCCAAAAACCATGAACCACATTGCTATTAATTGTATTTTCACTCCCCAGGACTTTCTTATAATGATTGAATAAATTTATCTGTGGATGGTAGTAATTGATCCCTCCGGTATAAGTTGCCAGCCAAACCCCGCCCGATTGATCTTTTATTACATCATGAATAGAGGTATATGAAATGCCTTCTTCAAAATCGGGTGAATAGGTGACATTGTTCACTTTCCACGTATTTTTTTCTAAAATGGATACTCCATCCAAAGTAGCTAACCATAAGCTTTGGTTGTCAATCCAAATTTTCCTGACATAATCGGAAACCAAATTAGCTGACTTTTTATCAAACCATTTTATTTCTTCTGGTTTAGAATTTCTGAAATAAAAAGATCCCAAACCATGCCCCTCTGTAGCAATCCAAAACAAATCATCATTGTCTTTTTTTATATCTCTGATTTCAAATTCATCAATTTCATCCAGGATTTCAGGAGCAATTTTGACTTCATCAAATTCCTTATTTTTTATATCCATTAGATCTAAGTACATGACAAAATATTTATACAATCATTAAACTCCTTGATATTTAAGGCATTCATCA